>CBDFKB010000007.1:235000-998118 GCA_965248715.1 Rhizobiaceae bacterium | reverse complement strand
GGAACTCATCGGCAGCCTTGATCACCACAAAGGCTGGGCTGGTGATGAGGTCGTGGGCCTTCAACAGCCTGTAAACGCTGGCCTCCGAGACAAAGTATCTTTGGATATCAGTGAACCGCACAGCCAGTTCTCTTGGTGATAGCTCTGGCTCTTCCAGTGCAAGATCGACTATCTGCTGGCGAACCTCGTCCGGAATACGGTTCCAGACACGCAAAGGCTTGGGAGAGCGATCTTCTAAAGCTTCGACACCGCCGATAAGATGCTTGTCGTACCATCGGTAAAACGTGGTTCGAGGAATGCCCAGTTTATCGATAGTTCGCTTGGTCGGTAAATGTGATTGCTCAACCAGCCGTATGATCTCCAGTTTCTCTGATGCAGGATACCTCATTCGATATCCTCCCCATCTGCGATCATGCTTTTTTTGAGCAGGCGCAGTTCAAGCGTTTGTTCAGCAACAACCTCTTTCAGATCACGCGCCTCACGGCGCAGACTCTGTACTTCACCGGTGTTGGCCTCGCGTGTTGTGTCACCTGCCAAGCGCTTCTTGCCCGCTTCGAGGAACTCCTTGGACCAAGAATAATACTGGCTTTGTGCAATACCCTCCTGGCGACAAAGCTCAGCAATCGTGTCCTCGCCACGAAGTCCGGCAAGGACGATGCGTATCTTGTCTTCAGACGAATAGCGCTTGCGCGTCTTGCGCCGGATGTCCTTGACCGTGCGATCAGCCGCATCGGTATGGCGTTTAGGTGTATGTCTCATTCTTTACTCCTGTGTGGTGAAGATGAGCCAAAAACTCTCCCTTAAGCAATCATCCTAATTGATCCCATTGGTGCTGACGGGGAACAGTGCATCTTCTCAGACATTTGCATGGGTTAGCTGGGATTGATGGTGGGAGTAGTCATTCTGGCCGCAGGACGATGATCACGCGTTTGGCTGAGCGGGGTCGATCTAAAGTCCATAGCGACACTGGCTGGGCCATCCATGGGACCATCCAACACCCACGGTGCCGTCATACCATCGTAGCGCAGACCGGCAATGAACGTCATGGTTTCCAATGACCATGAGGGATGGAAGCCACCAGACGCTGGCCCTTTGCAGACCTTCCGCGGGTCTGGCCATTTTTGTGTTCAACCCGGTTTCATCAATGAAGACAATCCTGCCCAACAGGTGCAAATGCTGTTTTAGCCAGTCCTGACGCTTGCGCCAGCGGTAGCGTTTGGCCCGGACATCGCTGCGCTCCTGTTCACTGGCGTGAGCCGTTTTTTTATAGGTAATCTGATTGGCGCGCAGCCAGTCATCCAGTGTCGAAGAACCAACACGCAGGCCATCGGCGTCAAATACACGGCTGCACAATTCGGCCAGGGTCAGATCGGGCTGCTCACCGATCCAGTCAACAAGGTCGCCATGAAATGGATCAAGCCTGGACTTGCGCTTCTTGCGCACTTTCACATCAACATGACCGACCTCTTCGGCCTGCTTGACAAACCGAATGGCCGAACTGGCGCTGACTTGGAAATGAACCGCAGCTTTGCGACGTGAAACTCCTGACACAACCAAATCAACAATACGAAGTCGTAAATCCTGAGATAAAGCCATGACAATTCCTCCTGATACCTTGAATCAGAAGAAATCATGCACGTAAATCGTAATGCGATTCCATGAGCGCCGGAAATGCTGTAGCTGTTGAAAAATTTGGCAGTTACTGGGCAATTCCAGCGGTAACCCGAGCATTGATATTGGCCGGCGAGAGCTTTGATTCGGTTTCGGGAGGGATGCAATTATCCGGCTGTGACACAAGTGGGTACTGCTCGGTCATATTCGGAAGTCGCGATCCGCAAGAAGTTGGAGGATTCTATTAACCGGAGAATTAGCGATGACGGCTTGATTTACTGGTTTTTGGAATTACCGTTTCCCTACGGGGCAAAGGAGTTTGCCCAAACCCTGTCGGTTTGAGCCATTTTGGTAGATTTTGGACACACTTATGCTGCGTTCAGTCTTTCGTGATAGATCAGGCGACGCATGTTATAGGCGATATTGATCATGCCGATTTTGACTTTCGCACGAGCTATACCGATGGTTCTGACAAACAGGCCCATGCGGGTTTTCTGATCGCCAAACACATGCTCGACTTTGGAACGAACGCTTGAGCGTTTTGCATTGGCTATTCTTGTCCGCTGTGGCATGGGGCGACCCTTTGGTTTCTTTTGGTGGATGCGGGATTTGAACCCATTGTTTACCAGCCATGTTTCATTCTTCTTTGAGCGATAAGCACTGTCAGCCCACACATCTGATGCCGTATTATCTTTGCTGAGAACATCACGCAAATACCGGCCGTCATAAGCAGAGGCCCCGGTGACTTCAAAGCCACGGATAAAACCAAAGCGCCGATCTGTGGCGATGTGATTTTTAAAACCAAATGCGGGAATGGCAATATCCACATGCCCGGCCTTCTTGCTGCCATCGGCGGCAGTTTTGGCCCTGGAATATTTGATCGACCAGCGCGCATTGCTCGCTTTCCTCATCATAAAGACTTTGCCACATTCGACTATGGCGCATCGGCTGTGAAGCCCGCTGAGATCAAACAGCTATGCACCGGTCAATTCACACACGATGCCCACAACCTGATCCTTGTCGGCGGTACTGGAACCGGTAAAACCCACATCGCCATTGCACTGGCAACGGCACTTATCGCTCAGGGCAAAAAAGCGCGCTTCCATAATGCGGTTGATCTCATTAATGCGCTGATCAGGGAACAAGCTGAGGGAAACACCGGTAAAATTATCCGCCAGCTCAGCCAGACCGATTGCGTCATCATCGATGAATTGGGCTACATTCCATTCCCTAAATCAGGTGGAGCACTGCTCTTCCATCTCATCAGCAAACTCTATGAAAATACCAGTGTCATCATTACCACCAACCTGGAATTTGGCGAATGGGTCTCCGTCTTTGGCGATCCCAAGATGACAACAGCACTCCTCGACAGGATCACACATCATTGCTCAATCATTGAAACCGGCAACAACTCATACCGCTTCTCGCACAGCCGTAAAAAGAAAACGCTCACAAGCCCGGCTTGACCACAGCCCCCGCTCCGCTACGCCTGCTATGGGGCCACTTCGCGAAGCGGGACCTATGGACAACCCTCCGCAACATCATTGGCTATTAATATCCCGTTTTGACACCCATAGGGCGGGTCAGTTTTAAATGCCAAACAGGGGTCAGTTTTAAACGCTCATTGACAATCCAAAAGCCCTGAAGGCCATGTTTCAAGAATGCTGGGCCGTTTCGGACTCGCGCAAAGCCTTCGCGCAAGCGCTGAACGCGCGGGGATTTCATCTAGCGCGCGGAGATCGGCGTGGCTTTGTGGCAGTAGATTTCAAGGGTGAAATCTATGCCATAGCCAAATGGACAGGTGTTCGCACTAAGGATGTCAAAGCCAGGCTAGGCGATCCGAAATCCCTACTCTCGGTCACAGAGACCAAGGCCATGATTGCATTCCGCATGAACGATCAGATCAAGACCTATATCAGGGAAACCGAAACGGCCTTCCAAAAACATACGGCGCAGCTTGCATTCAGAAAAGCCGACATGGTGCAACGTCATCGTGACGAACGAAAACGTATGAAGGAAGGTCAGGAGAATCGCTGGGCGCAAGAAACAAAAGAACGCTCGGCCCGAATGTCACGAGGCTTTCAGGGTATCTGGGATCGTCTCACGGGCAAATATGCCAGTATCCGTGAACAGAATGAGCTGGAAGCATACAACGGCTTGAAACGCGACCAAGCGCAGCGGCAGGACTTGATTGAGGCACAACTCGGCGAGCGCCGTATCCTCCAAAGTGAAATTCACCATTCACATCAAGCTCACTCCAAAGCCTTGATGCACCTTCACAGAGATGTCGCTCATTACATGCGCATGAACTTACCGGCACTGGAAAACGATAAAGAAGAAGAGAAAATCAA
Organism: Rhizobiaceae bacterium; assembly: GCA_965248715.1. GTDB lineage: Bacteria > Pseudomonadota > Alphaproteobacteria > Rhizobiales > Rhizobiaceae > CBDFKB01. The sequence goes on along the minus strand of CBDFKB010000007.1, from coordinate 994,156 downwards.
ACAGCAACGGCAGGAGCGTGAACGCCTCCGCAAACGTGGCCCCAGCCTGACTCCATAGGGAAGGTTCGCCCGTTTGGTAAGCTACACTTTACCAGCAAGTGAAGAAAAGCCACTTGTCAGTAAACTATGTTTTACTGTATGATATATTTAGAAGAAAAACTAAAAGGAACTTTACCGTGGCAGACCTTTTATGGGGCAGAGTTTATTATAAGGAGCATTTTGCAGGATTCTTGCGAGAAGAGCCGGGCGAACGGACTTCGTTCTCCTATGACGAAGCATATCTTGATTCCGGCAATCCGGCAATTGCCCACACTCTCTCCAAACGCGAGCAACCCTATATCAGCGAATCTGGTCTCCATTCCTTTTTCGACAATCTGGTATCTGAAGGTTGGCTGGAAGAAGCACAGTCCAGATTTTTGGGTAAACGCAAGGCAACACGTTTTGAGTTGCTACTGGCTTTTGGCTCTGATTGCGCGGGCGCTGTTTCCATCATTGATCCCGAACCAAAGACGTTTACAGAAGCGCTCGCTGATCTGAGCGATCCGAAAGAGCTTGCTGTCATGACAAGCCGTGCCTCTTTGTCCGGCGTTCAGCCGAAGCTGGCGATCATCGAGCGGGATGGAAAATATCTTCCAGCTAAAGTCGGGGAACTCAGCACACATATTGCAAAATTCCCATCCAGAAATCACGATGATCTGGTTATCAATGAATATCTCACCATGCGGGCATTCAAAACCTTACTGCCAAAAGAAGATATTGTTGATCTGCATCTGGGCACTATTGAAGGTGCGCCGGAAGAGGTTCTGATTATCAAACGCTTTGATCGCGGACCTGATGGTGAGCGCTTCCATTTTGAAGAATTCAATCAACTTCTCGGATTTCCATCCGATGCAAAATATGATGGTGCCCACAAGGACATGGCTGATTTCATGGCCAAAACCGACGGGTGCCTTCCTGTCGAGATTTACCGCCTTTACCAGCGCATTCTGGCAGGCATCCTTCTTGGTAACACGGATATGCATTTGAAAAACTTTGCCATGCTCCATACCGATGTTGGCCTGCGTCTGACCCCGTCCTACGATCAGGTTGCTGCGGCGCTATATTCCTATCAGACAATGGCGTTGGCCATTGGCAGAGCACGTGATCTGCGGATTGGAGATTTGAAACCACGTTCACTCATCAAGATGGGTGAAGAATTTCAGCTCTCCAAAGAGGCAGTCAATATGGCCAGTGATGATCTGGCCGCCAATATCGATGCTGCTAAAGAAGCTATTTATGCTGCTGATACCGGTAGCAACGCGCTTAAAGATAAACTTATCAACTTCATGGAAAAACGATGGAACGGAACATTCGCCTTGATTGGCAAGAGCTTGTCGAAGAAGCAATAAGCCGCCGCAAACAACAAAAGCTTACCCAAAAGAAGCTGGCCGTTCTCGCAGGCGTCAGCGGTCCGACCGTGAACAGCTTTGAACAGGGCAAGACAAGCATTACGCTCGCCTCGGCTTTGAAAATTCTCAAATCCCTTGGATTGGCGTAATACTATTAGATTTTGAAATCGTCATTGATTAAGGCTTTTGCACACTCATAGTGCCAGTTCGTTCTTGTTCTTGTTTGATACCGAACACTGGAACACCCAGGCGTATTGGGCTGAACGTCAGAATTATAGACCACCATTTTATCAGCCATAATAGCTGATGTTAGAGAACAGAACATTGGTATGTAATCCTTGCCGCCCAAAAAGACTATCGGTTCATCGGTATGCTCTGGCAATGCTAATAGATCATTGTAAATGTCTTTTTTTCCCCGCTGCTTAAATCGCTCTTCTTTTTTCGGCATATATTTGAAAGTGATGTCATACATTGGTATTAAAAAAGAAGCTTTTATCAATCCCCAACCAGCGGAGAGAATATAGGTGTTATTGATGCCGTTCCATTCAGCGAGCTGGTGATAAGTTGGGTTTTTGTAAAGCTCATAGGCTTTTAGTAAGCCAAGAGGATTATCCGCAGGATTGCGATTATAGTGAAGAAGGATATCTCTCCAGGTTTCCCCTTTATCGGAAATGTCATCGGGTCCTGCGTAGAAATATTGGTCTGTTTGCGGAGCAATATCTGGATCGGCTACGAATAAAACCGGTTTCCCTTTGGATGTTCGAAGGTATCCTGCATCTGGTTGTTTTTTTGCTGCGCATTGGATGACGACAATCATGATGGACAGCCCATTCTTGCAATGAGTTGCTCCAATTCTGTTAAAAATTCTGGGTCGTAGTTTTCATTCACATGATTGTTGTTCCATAGACCTGATTGTCGAACAAGCGGCCTATCACAGTGATGTCCAAGCCAGGTTGAAGATGGAGGATCAATTGGTGGTTTACTGGTATTACTGAGTAATGCAATTGCATTGCGCTCTATATAACCACGCTTGCTTTCAGGCCTAGCATCATCGCCAACGGCAAGCCAAAGAAATGGCATTGAGCCTATCTGTGAGCTAACTTTCATTTCCAATGATTGTTCACCGTTATGATCATGCTTGGGGTAATTACTCACCCCCTTGCCAACTTGGCTAAGTTCTGAATCCATGTGGGTATGGAACGCAGTGATTTGGAAAAGCTAAGTAAGCATGCGCTTGTGGATATGGTTTTGCGGTTGCAACAGCCGGTCAAGACGTCCCGCACGTCGTCCAAGCCACCTTCAACGGATAAGAAGGCGCGTCGTGAGCATTCCAAACCAGGCGGCGCGAAGCCCGGTCACAAGGGCCATTTCCGTTCTTTGCATGAGAACCCGGATGAAGTTTTCGACCACCGAGCAAAGGTCTGCCCATACTGCGACGGTTCTCTTGATAGCGATTTGCCAGGGGATATTATTGGTGAATATGATGCGATTGAAGTTCCACCGATTGCTCCTCATATGTAATTACTCACCCCCTTGCCAACTTGGCTAAGTTCTGAATCCATGTGGGTATGGAACGCAGTGATTTGGAAAAGCTAAGTAAGCATGCGCTTGTGGATATGGTTTTGCGGTTGCAACAGCCGGTCAAGACGTCCCGCACGTCGTCCAAGCCACCTTCAACGGATAAGAAGGCGCGTCGTGAGCATTCCAAACCAGGCGGCGCGAAGCCCGGTCACAAGGGCCATTTCCGTTCTTTGCATGAGAACCCGGATGAAGTTTTCGACCACCGAGCAAAGGTCTGCCCATACTGCGACGGTTCTCTTGATAGCGATTTGCCAGGGGATATTATTGGTGAATATGATGCGATTGAAGTTCCACCGATTGCTCCTCATATCACCCGTCACCGTCGGATTTGTGTAAACTGCCCGCACTGTTCAACATCGGTGAAAGGTCCTGTTCCAGCTTCAGCCCATGGTTCGCCGTTCGGTCCCCGGCTGCATGGATTGGTGCTTTATCTAAAGACGTATCACGCAGTATCCTTTACCCGGTTGGAAGGGATGCTGGCCGACTTATTTGGCGCCAAAGTCAGCCAAGGCGCACTGGCTAACATGTTGAAGCGCTCTCATGTGCCGTTTGCAACCCGCAAGAAGGATATCATCAAAGACCTGCGCCAAGCCGAAGCCGTGGCATCCGATGAAACAGGGATACGCATCGAAGGCTTGAACGGTTATCACTGGATATTCATGAGCGGAACGGCGATTGTGCACGAAGCTCAACTGAGCCGCGCGGCGCAAGTGGTGCGCGATGTGATGGGCGACCATCAACCTAAACTTTGGTTATCGGATGGATATTCGGCCCAGCAGGGCCATGGCCAATTCCATCAGACCTGCCTTGCCCATCTGGCGCGGGATATTGCTTACGCGGTGGAGGCCAGCGACGACATGGTGCCGGTACGGCTGAAACTGTGGCTGGACAAGGTGTTTGTATTGGCCCGTTTCCTGCAAGGCTTCGCGGCCAGCACGGTGAAAACCAAGAAGCGGCGATTGGAAAACACTCTGGCGGATATTCTCGCCGATACCCCAAGCTGTGAAATTGCCCATACAATCAGCAGAAAAATGGCCAAATGGCGTAAATTGGGCCAGCCCACGGTTACTGACGTTTCTCGACTATCCCGGTGAAATCGACGTGACAAACAACGGATGCGAAAGAGGTCTGCGACCTGCAGTCATCCAACGCAAAGTAACCAACGGCTTCCGTTCCATGTGGGCAGCAAAGGGCGATTGTGCAGTACGAACAGTCGTTGACACCTCGAAGCTGAGCGGACATCCCCCATTCCATACAATCCTATCAACGCTGGCCTGAAACCGAACTCCAAATGACGGCAACGTGGGGGTGAGTAATTACCCTCATATCACCCGTCACCGTCGGATTTGTGTAAACTGCCCGCACTGTTCAACATCGGTGAAAGGTCCTGTTCCAGCTTCAGCCCATGGTTCGCCGTTCGGTCCCCGGCTGCATGGATTGGTGCTTTATCTAAAGACGTATCACGCAGTATCCTTTACCCGGTTGGAAGGGATGCTGGCCGACTTATTTGGCGCCAAAGTCAGCCAAGGCGCACTGGCTAACATGTTGAAGCGCTCTCATGTGCCGTTTGCAACCCGCAAGAAGGATATCATCAAAGACCTGCGCCAAGCCGAAGCCGTGGCATCCGATGAAACAGGGATACGCATCGAAGGCTTGAACGGTTATCACTGGATATTCATGAGCGGAACGGCGATTGTGCACGAAGCTCAACTGAGCCGCGCGGCGCAAGTGGTGCGCGATGTGATGGGCGACCATCAACCTAAACTTTGGTTATCGGATGGATATTCGGCCCAGCAGGGCCATGGCCAATTCCATCAGACCTGCCTTGCCCATCTGGCGCGGGATATTGCTTACGCGGTGGAGGCCAGCGACGACATGGTGCCGGTACGGCTGAAACTGTGGCTGGACAAGGTGTTTGTATTGGCCCGTTTCCTGCAAGGCTTCGCGGCCAGCACGGTGAAAACCAAGAAGCGGCGATTGGAAAACACTCTGGCGGATATTCTCGCCGATACCCCAAGCTGTGAAATTGCCCATACAATCAGCAGAAAAATGGCCAAATGGCGTAAATTGGGCCAGCCCACGGTTACTGACGTTTCTCGACTATCCCGGTGAAATCGACGTGACAAACAACGGATGCGAAAGAGGTCTGCGACCTGCAGTCATCCAACGCAAAGTAACCAACGGCTTCCGTTCCATGTGGGCAGCAAAGGGCGATTGTGCAGTACGAACAGTCGTTGACACCTCGAAGCTGAGCGGACATCCCCCATTCCATACAATCCTATCAACGCTGGCCTGAAACCGAACTCCAAATGACGGCAACGTGGGGGTGAGTAATTACTGCTTGGGAGCAGAACTTCCTTCCCCCCATGATGGGAAACTGTAACCAAACCGCCTAATTAAAGATGTGCCGACTATCAGTCTAAAAATTGAACCACGGTGATTGCCGCCGCCGGCACGTTGAGTGCCTCGGTGTTGTGATAGCCGTGTCCACAATTTTGTTTTTGAATCTAATTTTAAAGCATGAGTACCAACCCGAACAATGCGCATACCTGTCCCGCTATCTGTTCGAATTTCGCCATTTTCTCTGAAAAAATATACGCCGCGCTTAGGCCAATTCATTTTTCCATTGCAATTCCCCAATATACGAGCACCGGCAGTAACTTGTTCAAGTGTCTCCATTAGAGAATAAAACTTCTGAATATCTTTTGTCCGTGAGCCAGCCATGATCCAAAACTAGCATTTCTTTCGAGATGCTGACACACAGATAGTGGCACGCGGCGGCCTGTCTAATTCACCACCTCTATCTCTTTCTAATTAATACGATATTTCCTTTCAGTTTTTGAGCGCCGTGCATCGGCGCTCTTTTCCTTATGCCTGATTCTTAGTCATTTCCGGGATCGTCTTTCGTCCGCCGCCGTGAACCTTTCCTTGGGCAATGGTCTGTCGGGGTGCCGAAAAGGTTCCGGTCGTCGGAGCCTCAAGACGAAAGGAAATGACTATGAAACTCATCACAAGATTTGAGCTGGCTTCACGCAACAAAAACGAACTGAAAGGGCTCTACCGAAAAATTTTCAACGAGCTTGTACTGTGAATTGGCATGCAAAATTGACCCACTTAGGTGGGTAATTGGCGTTTAAAATTGACCCGCCTGTTTTGTTAGCATCCGTGCATTTAAGTGCGGAGAATGAGCAGGTGATATTAATGGAAAGTGCAGCAAAGATTCGTCGTCTGGTTTTGCGCGATGGCCACTCTATCCGGTCAGTAAGTCGAAGCACGGGTTTATCCCGCAATACGATCAGAAAATATCTGAATGACGCGTCACCGCCGAACTATCATCGTAGTGGACCACCTGTGTTGCACAAGCTTGCTGGTTTTGAAGTTCGTTTGCGGTCGCTTTACAAACAGGACTTAAGCCACCCCCGCCGGGAGCGCCGCACTGCGGTGAAGCTTTATGAACAACTGGTTGTGGAAGGTTATACCGGTTCGTACTCACCAGTCTGCCGGTTCATCAAGGTATTGAAAGCCGATGGATCACAACTTCCCGGAGCCTTTATTCCTTTACACTTCAAAGCCGGTGATGCGCTGCAGTTTGACTGGAGCCAGGAGCATGTTGTTCTGGGTGGCGTAGAGCACAAGATCAAGGTTGCGCACTTCCGTTTGTGCCATTCTCGCAAGCCTTTTGTGGTGGCTTATCCTGGTGAATCCCAGGAGATGGTGCTGGATGCCTTTATGCGGGCATTGGCATTTTATGACGGGGTACCGCGCCGGGTCATCATCGACAATCCCAAGACACCCGGCTCCTGCCTTGTGCAGAGCCCAAAGGCGGTGGTGACCTATGTGTCGCGTTCAAAGATGCGGATATTCCATCCGCGCTTTTTGGCATTGATGAACCATTACGTTATGGAACCGGTTGCCTGCACGCCCGCAGCTGGCTGGGAGAAAGGCCAAGTTGAGAACCAGGTTCAGGATTTACGCCGCCAATTGTTCACCCCCAAGCTGTGCTTTGATGATCTGGAAAGTTTGAATACCTGGCTGTTTGCGCGCTGTAACGCGTTGGGTTCGCGGCGCCACCCCGAACAAAAAGAGCAAACCATTGATGAAGTCCTTGCATTGGAACGCGCCGAACTGCGGCCACTGGGGCTTGGCTTTGACGGTTATGTTGAGAAAGCAGTGCGTGTGCGCTCCACCTGCCTGGTTCAATATGACAGTAACCGTTACAGCGTTCCTGCCCGGTATGCCGGGCGCCATGTCTCGTTGCGGGCTTATGCAAGTCGAATTGTCCTGGTTGCCGCCGATGAGGTGATCGCCGAACACAAACGTCATTTTACAAAGAACATCAGTTACTTTGAGCCTTGGCACTATGTGCCGCTTCTGTCGCGCAAACCCGGAGCTTTGCGCAATGGTGCACCTTTTATGGAATGGCAGCTTCCCGCCGCCATGAACAAAATCAAGGCCCGCTACATGGATACCAAAGGCGGTGACCGAGACTTTGTTGAACTTTTGATGCCCCTCTCGGCGATGCAAACATCGCCTGCCGACAACGAGCCCAGGAACACGGGATCGAGACAGTGGAAATAGCTTGCGATCTGGCTGTTGAGCAAAAAACAACGCGCCTGCCGGCAATCACCAACCTGATCAACCAGCTTGTGGAACCAGTGATTGATCCGCTGCCCCGGACCCATTGCTATCCACAGCTGCAGGTAATGCCACAAGCCGATTGCAAACGCTATGAGCTGCTTTATGCAACGCCGCGGGTGATGTCATGAATGCCATCATTGAACAGCTTACAGCCCTGCGCCTGCACGGCATGGCACAAAGTGCACAGGACTTGCTAACGGCCCGCACCCCGCTCAATCTGACAACAGCGCTCAAACAACTGATCAATGCGGAAACTGTTGAGCGGCGTGTGCGCTCCATTCAATACCAGATGCGCATTGCTCGCTTTCCTCATCATAAAGACTTTGCCACATTCGACTATGGCGCATCGGCTGTGAAGCCCGCTGAGATCAAACAGCTATGCACCGGTCAATTCACACACGATGCCCACAACCTGATCCTTGTCGGCGGTACTGGAACCGGTAAAACCCACATCGCCATTGCACTGGCAACGGCACTTATCGCTCAGGGCAAAAAAGCGCGCTTCCATAATGCGGTTGATCTCATTAATGCGCTGATCAGGGAACAAGCTGAGGGAAACACCGGTAAAATTATCCGCCAGCTCAGCCAGACCGATTGCGTCATCATCGATGAATTGGGCTACATTCCATTCCCTAAATCAGGTGGAGCACTGCTCTTCCATCTCATCAGCAAACTCTATGAAAATACCAGTGTCATCATTACCACCAACCTGGAATTTGGCGAATGGGTCTCCGTCTTTGGCGATCCCAAGATGACAACAGCACTCCTCGACAGGATCACACATCATTGCTCAATCATTGAAACCGGCAACAACTCATACCGCTTCTCGCACAGCCGTAAAAAGAAAACGCTCACAAGCCCGGCTTGACCACAGCCCCCGCTCCGCTACGCCTGCTATGGGGCCACTTCGCGAAGCGGGACCTATGGACAACCCTCCGCAACATCATTGGCTATTAATATCCCGTTTTGACACCCATAGGGCGGGTCAGTTTTAAATGCCAAACAGGGGTCAGTTTTAAACGCTCATTGACAGTCAGGGCTACGTCGAGCACCTCCAGCAGCCCTTCCTGAAACTAGAAAAAATCCGGCAAGTGAAGACTGTCCTCGTCACGCACAAGGTGGAGCGGATGATCGAACTTGCCCCCGAATATTTTGAAAAAGCGCTGGGCAGGTCAGCTTTTGAGACGGGTTACTTTATTGAACGAGGAAAGACTGATGACGAAAAGAACACTTAGAATCAGAAAACCTGATCTGATTGCAGATCGGGAAACCATGCGCATATTGCGCGATGTAAACCATCAATCCGCTCTCGAAACCCGCCGACTTCGACAGGCCAAATTTTGGTTTGTCTTTTTGAGCTGTCTTGTCGCGATCATCCTGGGTGTCGACTATTTGATGGCCAGAACAATGTTTGACTACATGGACCCGACACTAGGCGGGATCTCTTTGGGGCCAACTATTCTGGCCTTGAGCGTTCCAATCGCGGTTGTAGCTGTTCACCTTCTAATTGCTGATGATGGAGGACAAACATTCGAATACCGCTTGCGGCGGCTCGCTGGTGTCGGAGTCATGGTCTTCCTGTTTGGTATGGCGAGCATGATTTCGCTTGTTTTTCTCGATGCGTCAGACGGCTTGGGGTCACAAGGACAAACTTCTGCCATTGAAGGTACGATTGGGACTAATGCAATCGGCAGCAATCAGAGTGAAACTTCGTGGTTATCATCGGCATTTGCGAGCGTATTTTCGGGCATACCCCCAATCATATTTTTTCTCGAGATGACTTTAATCCTGTTTGTAACGGTGTATGTCGTTCATCGCCTGATTTCCAAAACCGAAAGCCACTACGAATTCTTTAACAACGCGACCCGGCGCTCAACGGAACTCAAACAACTCTTCACGGACATAGAAGAGCTTATCCTTGAGATTAAGAATCTGGATGCCGATTTGGAAGCGTTGCAAAAACAGCTCCCGCGCGACCTTGAAACACGTTTCTCACAGATTGCATCTGCTGCCATCTATTCCGCCCTGCACATGATGAAGAAGGCCTTGAACGGCCTTACCGAGACGAATGTCGTGCTGAAGATGGTCTTTGAGCAGAAGGCCTCCATCCCCGCTCATATCAAAACCCGCGAGAATGGGCTTCGGATCATCGCTGAAATTCAGCATGAGACCAGCCCATACGCGATTCTGAACAATCTTGGCTCAACGCCACCCAAAGAGGAAATGTAATCATGAGAAATGCTCTCATTCATTCCGTATCGGCGTTCGCACTGCTTTGCAGTTCTATAATGTGTGCAAGTGCAGAGCAGCCACAAACGGTTGTATTCGCATTCGACATGTCGGACTCAGCGCCAATCGCTGTCAATTCAAACGTCGCCAGGTCTGCTGGTAATTACGTTCAGTCCATTATCAGGGTAATGCGTCCAGGCAATACGGTCAGAATCCGCACACTCGGGACGGCGGGCGTTGCCGCACAACAAGTCTATATAAATGCCAACCTCGGTAAGAGAGCCAACAGCCGTCCGCGCCGAATTGCGCGGAGAATTGGTGAACTTGTAAGCTCGTTGCCGCGCCTTGCCACAAATGGGCAAATCGAAATCCAGCCTCGCACAAACATTGTCGGTTTTCTCGAAGCGCTTGCGCCTTCACTGGACTGCGAAAATACACCGACAAAACTCGTCATTTTCTCGGACGGGATTGAATGGTCGGCGCAAGTGAATGGCAATGAATTGCTCTCCGGCAAGGAGGAACTTCCGTCACCTTCTGGAGCAATCCTGAAAAATTGTGATGTCGAAATACGCGGACTTGGTCAGCAAAACATAAGGCTGGGCACGGATAGCCGCTGGTTCCCGGTGCTTAGAACACAATGGACAAAATTTTTCACAGCAGCGGGCGTCACTAGCTTTACCGCTTACGCTGAATTTGAGTAGAGGCAAAAATGCTACAGAATCGCAAAATGTCGATTGAGATTGGCGCTAGTTCTGGCCCGATCAATGCCCAGTTCTTGATAGGCAGTGTTTTTGGCGTTGCCACATGGGCCTTATGGCCGGAATCCGGCGATACATGGCCTCACCATTTCTTCTTTGGCATAGCGTGTTTTGGCGCAGCTGCGGGTTTTATGGGTGGCGTTAATTTGCTTGTACAGGACTACCGGATGCGCCGCGATATCATTCTTAGCGAACAGGTCAGCGATGACCACGGCTCTTCTCATCAAGCTACTTGGGAAGATGTCATTCAGCGCGGGATGCATAAACCGGAAAACGGCAATCTGCTTGGTCTCTTTGACGGCAAGTTTCCGGTTTTCTCACCGTCAAAAACACCATTTTCATTGATTGAAATGCCGCCTGGCGTCGGTAAAACGATTTGTTATGTAGTGGGTTCCATTCTGCACAAAGCCAAACAGGGTTATTCACTATCCATTGCCGATGTGAAGCAGGAACTTGGTCCCATGCTCATTCCTGCCTTGCGGGATATGGGCATTGAATGCTGGGCGGTAAATCCAACGGGCGAATATATCGAGCTGACCGGAAATGTAGAGCTTAATCCGTATCAATCTTTGCTTGATGCTGTTCTTGCCGAAGATGATAGACGGCTCGACGCCGTCAAAATCGCAGCAGACTATGCAAATTTGCATCTGCCAGAAAGGCCAGACGAGAAAAACCCATATTTCGGACAAGGCTCTCGCCGTACCTTGGCAATTGAAGTTCTGAGCGACGCTGTAATTGATCCGGCAAATTGCACTCCGACGGGCACTTATCTCGGCCTCAATGATCCGCAGCGATTTCTCAAGCGATTGGTTTACATCCGGGACAAGCTGAAAACCGGACATGAGAATGATCCGATTGTTGCTCACTTAAAAAGTGAAGCAGCAAATCTTTTACACCGCGCGGCAAAAAACGAAGAAAATTTTTCGTCTTTCCTTGAAGGAGCAACCCAGCGTTTGATCTCATTCTCGCCTGGGGGACGGCTCGGTAATTATGGCCGTGCGGCAATCCAGAATATTGCCGATCTGCGCGAGCGCCAGATTGTCCTTTTTATCATGACGCCGCTTAGTCACGTCAGAGAGTTTTCTTCTCTCATATCATTGCTGAACGACAATCTTCTTTCGGCCTGCAAAGCTAACCCTACCGGCCACCGCGTTCATATCGTTGCGGAAGAGGCTCTAAATTACCACTTCAACAATCTGGCATCCAACATGGAGCTTATGCGCGGCCTTGGCGTAAGCATGGACATTTATATCCAGTCCTTTGCAGGGCTCCAGCGTCAATACGGCAAGGACGCTGCCGCAATAGAATCCTACGCGGACATAAAAATATATGCGGGCAGCAATTCTCATGCTCGCTCAAAGTTTATTTCCGACATGTTGAGCGAGACGACACTGCGCAAGCAGGATTTTTCGTACCAAAGCGAAATCAAGCAGATCGGCATATCAAGCCGTGAACTCGCACGTAAGCTCCGCCAACCCGATGAGGTTCGCACACAAGAGCGCGGGAAGGCCTGGGTGTTCCAAAGCGGTATATGCAGCCCATGGAACTTTCAATGGTCCATTACGGGCAGGTGAGCCCGTGGCGAGATTGGGTTGGAGACAACCCAATTGAGGGCAAGGCTCTGCGCGAGGAACCACTCTTTCATATCCATTACCCAGAAGGGAAAGAGTGATGCCTGACAATATGCGTATAGAAGGGTTGTCATATCCAGACGATTCAAACGGCAAATCAAAATCAGTAACAAGCGGCATTGTGCCAATCCGGCTTCGCCATTTTATATGGCTGGCGGTCCTTGCTGCTCTTGGAATTGGGGTTGCACTCTATGGCACGCCCCATCTCCGCTACATCTACACTTATACCAACACTTATGAACAACCCTACTATTTGAGTTGTGACTATGTCGGATGGAATAGCCAACGGATTATTCCGCGCGGTGGGCGCTGTCCACTTATCAAGCTGGAGGGTTCTATTAACCGACGAATTAGCGATGACGGCTTGATTTACTGGTTTTTGGAATTACCGTTTCCCTACGGGGCAAAGGAGTTTGCCCAAACCCTGTCGGTTTGAGCCATTTTGGTAGATTTTGGACACACTTATGCTGCGTTCAGTCTTTCGTGATAGATCAGGCGACGCATGTTATAGGCGATATTGATCATGCCGATTTTGACTTTCGCACGAGCTATACCGATGGTTCTGACAAACAGGCCCATGCGGGTTTTCTGATCGCCAAACACATGCTCGACTTTGGAACGAACGCTTGAGCGTTTTGCATTGGCTATTCTTGTCCGCTGTGGCATGGGGCGACCCTTTGGTTTCTTTTGGTGGATGCGGGATTTGAACCCATTGTTTACCAGCCATGTTTCATTCTTCTTTGAGCGATAAGCACTGTCAGCCCACACATCTGATGCCGTATTATCTTTGCTGAGAACATCACGCAAATACCGGCCGTCATAAGCAGAGGCCCCGGTGACTTCAAAGCCACGGATAAAACCAAAGCGCCGATCTGTGGCGATGTGATTTTTAAAACCAAATGCGGGAATGGCAATATCCACATGCCCGGCCTTCTTGCTGCCATCGGCGGCAGTTTTGGCCCTGGAATATTTGATCGACCAGCGCGCATCGGTGTCTTTGTGACGTGCCTTGTGGGAGTTGCCCCAAATCTCGTCAGCACTTTTGCCTTCTTTGATCTGAGCCTTCTCTTCATCCTTCAATCGCTGTTTGGGAGCAGGTACAATTGTGGCATCCGCGATCTGGCCACCCATTGCCAAATAGCCCTTTTCAGTAATCATCGCGTCACATTTTTGGAACAAGGTATCAATCGCATCGGCCCGGGTCAGAAGATCGCGGTAGAGCCATATGGTGCGTGCGTCCGGCATCCGCTGGCCAGGTTCAAACCCCAAAAACCGCATGAACGACAGCCGATCATTGATCAGGAATTCAAGACGCTCATCAGACAAATCATTCATCGCCTGTATGACCAGTATTTTGAACATCGTGACAACGTCATAGGGTGGACGACCGCCCTTCGAGCCATCACTGCGATGCAAAGCCATGATCAAATCCGGTCGAAAGACCTCAAAGTCAACGACCGTATCCAAAGTTTCCAGTTGATCACCCAAATCACTCAGGCGTTTCAGTTGATTGTCTATTCCAAATAAATTCTTTTGAGCCATACGCCCAGTGAATCATAGAACAGGTGATTTGCATAGGTACTTAGAAGTGTCCAGCTGCTCAAATCTCAGACGGGGGAACGCTAATGCTCGCCCTCAGCCTTATTAAGAAACCAAAATTGATAGACTTCCATACCACGAAAAACAACATAGAATATGAAACGTATTGTATCGAATACATCTTAAATTCATTTGAAAATAAAGAATTTATAAAATCTATAATTGTATTATGGAAGTGTTATGTGTGTTTTCCTATTTTGTTTTATTTGAGAGAACACCGTATGCAAGGCAGGTTTGCTGAAAGCAATCAGCCTGGCCTTGGCGCATTCCCTGATATTGGGACTGTAGGAAGTGCACTTGTGGCAATCACCGTGATTGCCCAGTGCCAAATGAAAAATACACGCAGTGATAGATTTAAACCTTGAGAGGCATCTCGGGGAACAGCGGAGCTGTGTGTAAAAACAACAAAGAATGACAGGTAAACATTGACTAAGAAGCACAAATTGCGGGATAGTTTCAGGAATGGAAGTGGTGATAACAACGCTTCCGGTTCCGGCCCCAGCTTTGATGCGATAGTCAAATTTCTGGCGCGGCGGGCAGCCGACGAAGACTTCCAGCGTCTTTTGGCAAAAAGCAAAAATCAATTCGACAAAAACGAGGAGCCAAAAACGCCATGACAAAAGTCGCTATTTACGCCAGATATTCATCCGACCTTCAAACCGATGCATCCATCGAGGATCAAATCCGTCTATGCGAAGAGCGCGCGGAATGTGAAGACTGGAAAGTCTATAATCACTACACAGACCACGGTATTTCTGGTGCAAGCATGATGCGCCCCGGCGTTCAGATGCTAATGCAGGATGCAGCGGCGGGACGGTTTGATATTATCATTTCCGAAGCACTGGACCGCCTGTCGAGGGATCAGGAAGACATTGCGGGCATCTACAAGCGCATCCAATTTGCCGACGTAAAAATCATTACGCTTTCCGAAGGTGAGGTTTCCAATCTTCATATCGGCCTGAAAGGCACGATGAATGCCCTGTTCCTAAAAGACCTCGCCGATAAAACAAGGAGAGGTCTCAGTGGCCGCGTTCTCAAAGGTAAATCTGGCGGCGGCATTACCTATGGTTACGACATTGTTCGAAAGCTTGATGGCAACGGCGAGTTGATAAAAGGCGAACGTAAAATCAATCAGGAACAAGCTCTCATTGTTCGCCGCATTTTCGAAGAATACGTAACTGGAAAATCTCCCAAAGCAATTGCCGTTCAACTTAACAAGGAGGGTATTGAAGGGCCATCTGGCAAGGACTGGGGGCCAAGCACAATTTACGGGAACCGCAGACGCGGAACCGGGATCATCAATAATGAACTTTATGTTGGGCGTTTGGTTTGGAACCGCCTGCGTTACATCAAAGCACCAGATACAGGAAAGCGCATCTCTCGCATTAATCCTGAAGACGAATGGATCATCACGGATGTTCCAGAAATGCGAATTATCGATCAGGACCTCTGGGATAGCGTAAGAACCAAGCAGAAAGACCTCAATGACAGAAATCCCGAGTTCTGGAACACGACACGGCCTAAATACCTTTTTTCAAATCTGTTGAAATGTGGTTGCTGTGGTGGTGGATTCAGCAAAGTTTCCCAAAAACACTATGGCTGCTCGACAGCGCGGAACAAAGGCACCTGTGATAATCGCAAGACGATTATGCAAGAAAGGCTTGAGGAAGCGGTTCTCAATTCATTGCAGAACCATCTAATGGACCCGAAGCATGTCGAGATTTTTTGTAAAGAATATACAAATCACATGAACCGTCTTCGCATGGAGCACAATGCGTCGCGGACGGGTTATCAGGCTGAATACGATAAACTGCAACGAGCACAAGATAAGCATATAATAGCTATTGAAGAGGGCTTCGCCAACGAGGACCTGAAAATCAAAATGAACGCCAATTATGCTCGGCGTCAGGAACTCAAAGATTTGCTGGAGAATGCTGATGAAGCCCCGCCGCTTTTGCATCCCAGCATGGCAAAACGCTATCGGGATGAGGTTACATCGCTTGTGACATCCTTAAATGATGAGAATCACCGTGCGGAAGCCTCGGAGCTGATTCGCTCACTCATAGAGAAGATCGTACTGACCCCTGATCCAGAATCAGGAGAACTAGTCCTTGATCTTCATGGAAACCTTGCAGGCATCCTTGATATGGCTGCAAACAAGGGAAAACCGGCCACTAAGGCCGGTTTCGATCTTGGCCAAGCCAAGCTGGTTGCGGGGATACGCAACACGTTTGACCTAATTTCCGAAAGGAAAATGCTGGGCCAAGGAAATTCACAAGGCCCAGCCAAGCTGGTTGCGGGGGTAGGATTTGAACCTACGACCTTCAGGTTATGAGCCTGACGAGCTACCGGACTGCTCCACCCCGCGCCAAAACCGAAATAGCCGAATAAAATCGGCCAATTGGGCTGATGATTGCGGCGCCTCCGGGTTGTTTAACAACCTGATGCTTGAGATTGGCCAAGCCGGTTGTCGTCAGCGTCCGCAAGGCGCTGATATAAGCAATCAATTGGCGAAAGGAAAGGGTCGCAGTGAGGTTTTTTGCGGCATCGTATGCAAAAATGTGTGCGGGGCCGCTATATGCCGCCATGGGTGGCTCCCGGCGATGGCGGAACTTCGTTTCGCATTCATGCAGTCAACCCATTTCGCCGCGAATTCGCCGGTGCCGTGGGTTCCAAATGACGCGATAGCTGAGTGCTGCCACGCTATCGCGGAC
The DNA here is from genome assembly GCA_965248715.1 of Rhizobiaceae bacterium. Lineage (GTDB taxonomy): Bacteria > Pseudomonadota > Alphaproteobacteria > Rhizobiales > Rhizobiaceae > CBDFKB01. Next base: position 977,618 of record CBDFKB010000007.1, on the reverse strand, counting down.
CACGCGCCATCGGCGCCATCTTGTTCGGCAATTCTATGGCGCAAAATTCCCTAAACCGCTGCCCCCAACAAAAACCTGCTCGATGCCATCAAACAGTAATGGAGCCGGCTATTGACCATAGCCCGGCATATTGAAATAGCTTTCTTTAGCAATATAATCCTCCTCCTCGGGAAATATGCCCATGCCGCCTTACCCGATTGGCGCGATCCGCTCGTTATATCCGGCAATCGCCGGACCGAATGCCGGCACCATATATCTCGACAATCCGGCCGGTACACAGGTGCCGCAAACCGTGGCGCAAGCCGTCGCCGGTGCGATGAGCGGGGCAGCCAGCAATCTTGGCGCGGCGCGATAAATTCCTAGGATTATAGTTTTATTGGGCAAGTCACTTGTGCCCTATAGTGCCTTATCAGGGTCTTGTCGGCCCAATATGCGTATGATTGCAATGCCCTGTTGCTCAATCTTGTAATAAATCGAGTGAACGCCACACACACCGCGACGATAACCGTCATGAATATGGTCAACCGCAGGATATAAATACGGTTGCTCGGCCATGGATACAAATTTTTGTTCCAGCTGGTCACAATATTGGTCGGATTTTTCGATTCCGAAATTATCATCGCCGTATTGAGCAATAGCCATTAAATCGCGCTTAGCGGCCTGTGTTACGATGTATTTTTTCATTGGGCTTTGGCTTGCTTCCTAGCTTCTTCCCAAATTTCCGAAACGGTTTGATCGGTAAACCCACTTTCTTCACCTGCAATCAATGCGGCACGGATGGCCTCAATCTCGGCAGGGGTTTCTTGCTCCCGCATCTGTCGTTCACGGATTAACTCGCGCAAAACTTCGCTTTCATTCCCATAGTGACCGGATTCGATCTGCGCCTTAATCCAGTCATTCTGCTGGTCTGTTACTGAAATGCTTTTCTTGACCATTGGCATGCTCTGCCCTCCAAAGGTTGTAAATTCTTCCTACTTAGTAGCATATACTACTCCCTACAAATTACCAAATTTTTCGAGTGTTGGGCTTTCCGGAATGCTTTGCGTCACTGTCCCGAAGGGCCGGGGAGTCGCAAAACTCCCAATTTTTTGCAACGGTTTTGGGGATGAATAATTTCAATCACTTGGCTGTCGCAAAATATTGTCGCAAAATGGTTGCATGAAAATAGGATATGCCCGCGTCTCAACAATCGACCAGAACCCGAACGCGCAACGTGACGCGCTCAAGGCGGCGGGCTGTGAAAAAATTGTCACCGAGAAAGTGTCGGGAGCATCACTGAAACGGCCAAAGCTTGAAAAGCTTTTGCGCTCCCTTGATTCTGGCGATGTTTTGACAGTCTGGCGATTGGATAGGGTCGGACGGTCATTGCCGCATCTTCTCGATGTGGTGGCCGACTTGAAGGCGCGAGGCGTCGGTTTTCAATCCCTCAATGAAACTATCGACACAACCACGGCCAACGGTGAATTGATATTTCATCTGTTTGCCTCAATGGCGCAGTTTGAACGCTCCCTGATAGTCGAACGCACTCAAGCTGGTCTCGTGGCCGCGAAAAAACGTGGTGTGCGTCTAGGACGCACTCCTGCGCTCAAAACAGCACAAGTGAAACACGCTCGGAAGCTAATTGAATCCGGTGAACGGCCAACGGCTGTTGCTGCCTCTCTAGGGGTCAACCGGTCAACGCTTTATCGCGCCTTGAAGGCTGTTCGCTAACCTATTTTTCGTACCGGCATTTATTTGGGGATGCCTATTGCATCACGCCAAGATATAATCAGTTATGAGAATGAAAAGTTGGAGAAACAAAATTGGACAATCTTGCGAGCATATTATTGTTACTTCCCATTCACTTCGCTGTGATGGTTAGCCCCGGTCCGAATTTTGTCTTACTCTCTACAATGGCACTCTCAATCAATCGTTTGGCCGCAGTCCAAGCGGCTTTTGGTGTCGCTGTTGGCTCGTTGATTTGGATGGTTGCCGCCGCGCTTGGCATTTCGGCCATACTACAGGCATTGCCAGCCCTCGGATTGGTTCTCAAGGTAATTGGTGGCACTTACCTAATTTATCTAGGTATCAAGTTGTGGCGGTCTAAAGGCGCTCCCAAAGGAAGTGCCCGACCATCTTTACGCACACCTACAAGTAGCGGTTTCAAACGAGGGCTTTTTGTCAATCTGACCAGCCCTAAATCAGCCGCTTATTTTGGCAGTATTTTTGCGACATTTCTTTCCGATAGTATGCCGTTTTGGATGCTAGGTGCTCTCATTGGTTGCTTTTTTCTAATTTCAATTGCATGGCACGTCACTCTTGCTGTTCTATTTTCAACAGAAACTATTCGCACACCCTACATTCGATTTTCGAAGGTCATCAATCGCGTAGCAGGCTCATTTCTCATAATCTTTGGCGTTCGAATGATTGGCGATGTACGTTAGTGTCGCATAATCAGATGTGTAGAACCGAAATCAAAATATTCCATAATGTACGTTATCAAACTTCCTGACCGGAATCTGGTTCCATTTCCACAAATTGGCACCCACAATATCTTGTGGCATAGTCACAAGGGGAAACTACATTTTTGGCAAAAATAAAATGGGATGCGTCATGAAAGTTCTTTTATCAGCTCTTGCAATCACGTTTTTACCTACAGCCGCCACGATCACTTATGCATTTGATAGAGAGCATTATGTTACAACAGCTGTTTGTAGCCCACGTATTGCGGCGGCTAAAGTCCTTGCGGGAGTGGTCAATAGAAAATTTGGCGGAATTGATAGCGCTGAAATTAAAAAGCTAGATGCACTTTGGCTGACGACTTACAACATTTATCTGACCTCTGGCAAAAGCATAGGTTACACAACGGATGAGCTTGTGAGAAAAGAAAAAGCTGACCGCGAAAAGATACTGAGTGACTTCCAGCAAAAAGCCGGTGAACTTATGAAGCAAACTAACGCTGAATACGCTTATGTTTCATTTTATAATATTGCGATCAAAACAGTTCAGCGGTGCATTAAAGAATTGAGTGCCTTGAAGAAATAATATTCGCCAACCAATTCATGCGCTCTCATGAGAGAAGAATTGGCCATTTTGTTTCAAAGTTCCATATTGCACATTATCTGATTCCGAGCCTGTAACAGCAAAGCTAAAATGTCACCCGTTAGCAAAGCAGAAGTGTCACTCTTGGCGGCAATAATATGCTGTTGGGAGTTTGTACATGGGATGGTTGATGATGAGCGAACGAGAGTTGAACCGTGTTGAGGTTCTGGCACAAATTGATGATGGCGCGTTAACGATTGATGCAGCATCTGGAATATTGAACTTAAGTCGCCGACAGCTGTTCAGGCTGTTGAAGAAGTATCGCCTCAACGGTGCTGGTTCGACCCGCCATCAGGCTCGCGGTCGTTCTCCAAATAACCAGATACACAGCGCTAAACGTGATTATGTATTGAGCCTGGTCCGGGAAAGTTATGATGATTTTGGGCCAACGCTTGTTGGCGAGATGCTGGCTGAACATCATTCAATTACAGTTTCGCGCGAGACCTTGCGCAAGTGGATGATTTCGGATGGGATCTGGCTGTCACGCAAGCATCGCCGAACCTTTCACCAGCCTCGATTGCGCCGTGAGTGTTTTGGTGAACTGATCCAGATCGACGGGTCAGACCATTACTGGTTTGAGGATCGAGCACCACCCTGCACGCTTTTGGTGTTCATTGATGATGCGACCGGCACATTGATGCAATTACGGTTTGTGGTTTCAGAAAGCACGTTCAGCTATTTCGATGCGCTTGAGCGGTATTTGCTTGCCCATGGCCGCCCGGTTGCCTTCTACAGCGACAAACACTCGGTGTTTCGCAATCCCAAGCCGAGCCCGAATGATGAGGGTATGACCCAGTTTGGCCGGGCTCTGGCGCAATTGAACATCGAGATCTTGTGTGCAAACTCCTCGCAGGCCAAGGGTCGCGTGGAACGGGCCAATCGCACTTTGCAGGATCGTCTGGTCAAGGCGCTGAGGCTTGCAGGCATATCGGATATGGAAGCGGCCAATGCATTCCTCCCTACCTTTGTGGAACATTTCAACGCAAAGTTTGCCAGGGGCCCTGCTCGCACTGACAATCTGCACCGGTCTTTGAATGTGGAAGTCGATCGACTGCGCGATATCCTGTGCTACCGCGATCAACGCTATGTGGGGCGTCAGCTGACCTTTTCATACGAGCGCAAGAAGATCATGCTGGAAGTCAATGATGTCAGCCGTGGACTGGTCGGCAAATATGTCGACACATACGCTTTCGCCGATGGGCGGTTGCAGGTGCGCTCCAAGGGAATGGTGCTGCCGTTCTCGGTCTTTGACAAAAACCAGCGTGTCACCCATGCGGCAATAACCGAGAATAAACGACTGGGCGAGGTGCTGGCCTTCATAAAAGACCAGCAAGGCAAGAACCTGCCACCGCCAACGGTGCGCCCATCCAGTGCCAAGAACAATTACCAGAAACGCCCGCGTCGCTCAAAAACACACACTGAGCCAGCCGCTCGCGCGGTTTGATTGGGCTGCGATAATTGAGGTCTTCGCCAACAAACCCGCGCTCAAACCGAACCAGGGTGACATTTCTGAATTGCTAAACAAGTGACAATTCTAAATGGTTGCAACAGAGCCTACAAATCAAAGTTTTTTGCCTGTTATGGAAACCACACGATATAGAAGGTGAGCAACACCGTAACGGAGGGTGAAAATTCAATGTCAGACGCTAGCGCTTGTCACGAAGCGTAGGATTTGCTTCGTCGCGCTATCTCTTGGTTTATGCGTGTCATTTTCCCAAAACCGGTACCCACTTTTGGGTGACACGCTCTAGCGCTTGTCACGAAGCATTGGAATAGCTTCGCCGCGCTATCTGATTGTTTATGCGTGTCATTTTCCCAAAACCGGTACCCACTTTTGGGTGACACGCTCTAGCGCTTGTCACGAAGCGATGGATTCGATTCGCTGCGCTAACTGATTGTTTATGCGTGTCATTTTCCCAAAACCGGCACCCACTTTTGGGTGACACGCTCTAAAAATACCCAATGACGGTGTGCAAACGATGATGAGATTGATGTGGTCTTACAAACCCTTGGCAGAATTATTGGATAGCTTTAGCCTAATCTATCGAGAAATTCGGCAATCGCCTTACCAATTTCATCGGCGCTGTCTTCTTGGATGAAGTGGGTGCCGGCGACTGTCACCTCGCGCTGGTTGGGCCAGGTACGGCAGAAATCGCGCGGCTTGCCGGTCAAAATCGAGCCCGGCTCAGCATTGATGAATAATTTCGGAATATCCGATCCGGCCAACCACGGGCCATAGGTTTCGACAATCGCCGCCACGTCGGCCGGATCGCCTTCGACCGGGATTTGCCGCGGCCAGGTCAGGGTCGGGCGCCGGCCTTCACCAGCTTCCAGAAACGGGCGACGATATTCCGCCATTTCGCTTTCGGTCAGATCGCGGATAATCGCCGAGGGTAAAATCCGCTCAACAAAGATGTTTTTTTCCAGCACCAATTCCTCGCCGGCCGGAGAGCGCATGGCTTGGAAAATATTGCGGGCCGCTTGCGGCCAGTCGGCCCAGGCTACCGGAGCTGTGATCGCTTCCATATAGACGATGGCTTTCACCCGGTCCGGGTTTTGCATCGCCCAGTAAAAGCCCAATGCCGAACCCCAATCATGCAGCACCAAGGTCACCTGATCGCCAAGTGCCAGAAAGTCCCACAGCGCGTATAGATAGTTGCAATGCTCGGCAAAAGTGTAGCGCTCAGGACCGCTGTCGGGCAGTTTGGCGCTGTCGCCCATGCCGATCAGATCGCAGGCGACAAGACGGCCCAGGTTCGCGCAATGGGGCATGACGTTGCGCCACAGATAAGACGAGGTCGGGTTGCCGTGCTGAAAGACGATCGGGTCCCCTTCTCCATCGTCGATATAGGCCATGGACGCACCGTGAATATCGGCGAATTTCTTGTTGGCAAATGGCTGGTCGGAAATTGGCATTTCGGCCTCCCTATGCAACTTGGTTGAGCGCTTCAATTACTTCGTCAATGCGGTCGCTGCCCCAATGCATTTCGCCGTTGACGAAAAAACTAGGTGCCCCGAACACGCCACGCGCGATCGCATCATCGGTGGTGGCGCGTAATTTGTCCTTGATCGCCTGATCCTGCACCCGGGCGGCGATTTTGTCGGCGGGCAAGCCGGCCGCATGCAGGACTTCCATCAATATTTCCGGCTTGGAAATGTCCCTGGCCTGCTGCCACATCGCCGCAAACATGGCGTCGTTATAGGCGCCATAGGTTTCGGCACCTAATTCCTCGGCCGCAAACGCACCGCGCAATGCGGTAACCGTATTGATCGGGAAGGCCGGGTTCATGGTAAAAGGAATATCGTGCTTGGCGACGGTGCGGCTTAGATCATCGAACATCCATTTGCCCTTGGCCGGTACGGATATCGGTGACGAATTGCCGGTCGCCTTAAAAACCGCGCCGAGCAACATCGGTTTCCACACAATCTTTGCGCCGGCAGCCCTAATTCTCGGCAATCCGATCTGATAGGCGATGTAAGTTGCGGTGCTAACATAGTCGAAAAAGAATTCCACTTGGTTCGACATCAATGGTTCTCCTACCAGTTTTCGATCCACGGCCTGAGGTCGAGTTCAAACGTCCATGCACTTCGGTGCTGGGCGTGCAGAGCCCAATAAGCTTCGGCAATTTCGGTCGGGCACAATATTCCATCCTGGTCCCGGGTTTCATATTTGTCGGGAAACCGCTCGGCAATAAATTCGGTGTCGATGGCACCGTCGATCACAACATGGCCGACATGAACGCCTTGTGGCCCCAGTTCCCGGGCCATCGATTGCGCCACCATGCGCAAGCCGGCCTTGGCGGCGGAAAACGCCACATAGCCGCTGCCACCACGCAATGACGCGGTGGCGCCGGTAAAAAGGATTGTGCCGCGCTGGCGTGGCACCATCACCCTGGCCGCTTCGCGCCCGGTCAAAAAGCCGGCATAGCAAGCCATCTGCCACACTTTTTCAAATACCCGCGTAGTGGTATCGCGGATCGGAAACCGTACATTGCCACCGATGTTGAACACCACCACCTCAAGCGGCGCGATTTCCGCTTCAATGCGGTCGATCAGGCCGGCAACTTCGCTCTCGTGGCGGGCGTCGCAGGTAAAGCCGTGCGCGGTGATCCCCTGGTCACGAAAAGTTGCCGCAATATCGCTCGAGGCACCGGCGACCCGTTTGTCGCGGCGCGCCAGGCATATCTGGTAACCCTCGATGCCAAACCGCCTGGCAATTGCCGAACCGGTGGCGGCGCCGGCGCCCATAACCAGCACCGAGCGGTTTTTCGCATCGTGCCCTTCGAATTTTTTGCCGCTCTTTGTGTCGCCTGACATTGTGTCTACTTGCCTGCCCGCGCCAGTTCTGATTTCGTTGTCATATCGTTTCATCGGCCTCCAACCACGTCAACCGCAATCGAGATTTCTTGACCCATGGCACCAACCGGTTTTTACAGCGACGAAAAATGTTTTTGGCACGGCGGCGGTCATTACGCGTCGATGGCACCGGTCGGCGGTTTCGTGCAGCCGATGGGAGCCGGCGGCTTGCCGGAAAACCCGGAGACCAAGCGGCGACTGAAGAACCTGCTCGAAGTGTCGGGCCTGATGGCCGAGCTTGCGACCCCACACTGCCGGCCTGCGAGCGACGAAGACGCGCTTAGGGTCCACACCGCGCGCTATATCAACGCCTTCAAAGCCCTGAGCGCTGGGGATGGCGGTGAACTAGGCCAACGCACCCCGTTCGGACCTGGCGGTTATGAGATCGGGTTGATTTCCGCCGGCCTGACCAAATCCGCATTGTTCGACGTGTTGGACGGTAAGGCGAACAATGCCTATGCCCTGTCGCGCCCGCCTGGCCATCATTGTTTGGCCGACTATCCGATGGGCTTCTGCCTGTTGGCCAATATCGCCATTGCCATCGAGGCGGCGATCGCTGCCGGCAAGGCCAAGAAGTTCGCGGTGGTTGATTGGGATGTTCATCATGGCAACGGCACCGAAGCGATCTTTCTTGACCGCAATGATGTGCTGACGATTTCCCTACACCAGGAAAACAATTACCCGCCCGACAGCGGCAGTGCTTCGGTTGTTGGTATAGGCCCTGGCAAGGGTTGCAACATCAACATTCCCCTGCCGCCGGGCGCCGGCGACCTGGCCTATCGCCATGCCTTCGAGCGCATTGTGGTGCCATCGCTTACCCGGTTCGCGCCGCAGGTAGTGATCATCGCCTGCGGATTTGACGCATCCGGCATCGACCCCTTGTCGCGTATGCTGGCCACGTCTGAAACCTTTCGCGTCATGACTAGGCAAATGATGGCGGTCGCTGATACCGTGTGCAGCGGCAAATTGGTCGCGGTTCACGAGGGCGGCTATTCGGAATTGCACGTACCTTTTTGCGGTCATGCGGTGATAGAAGAATTGTCAGGCACTGATATCCAGGTGCCCGATCCGCTGCGCCAGCGCCTTGAGCGCCAACAGCCCAGCGAACGGTTTACCGCCGAGCAGTTAAATTGGATTGACGAACTGGCGGTGCAATTTGGCACCGGCTAGAGCACAATCTGAAAAGTGATGGCCGGTTTTCAAATAAATTGTGCGATAAAACAAATAGATAGAGAAATTATTTGCGATTCACAAATCGCGAAAAGTGCTTGTCTTATGATTTTCCGTGTTGTTCGGGCATACTTGGTTCCGCCGCGGGGAGGCCCACCTCCCTTGCGGCGGCGAGGGATGGATCGTGAAAGTGCTGGCCGTTTTACGGGCCGAGCTAGAGTATGATCACCCTCGTCTTTTCCAATGGCCTGAATGGATACCAGGGCATGAAGGCCCGCATGACAAGCAAAGGCGCGGAAAAGATGACACAATCTACCATCGGCGTGGACATTTCGAAAGAGACTTTGGACGTTCATCGCCATCCCGAAGGCAAGCATCGCCAGTTCACCAACAATCCACAAGGTTTTCGATGCCTGGTCAAATGGCTGGGCAAGGAGCCTGTCTCCCGAATTGTTTTCGAGGCAACCGGTCCTTATCACCGCGCCTTTGAGCGTGCGTTGAGCCGGGCTGACCTGCCTCTGGCCAAGATCAATCCTCTCCATGCCAAGCGGTTTGGCCAGGCGCTTGGTCAACTGGCCAAGACGGATAAGATGGATGCCGCCCTGTTGGCACGCTTCGGCGTTGCCATCGAACCCCGGACACGCCCGGCTGTGCCGCAGATCCTGTGTAATCTCAAGGATATGCATGTCGCCCGCATAGCTCTCATCAAGGACCGGACCGCCGCCAAGAACCGTCAGAAAAACCTTTGCGTGACGATCCTCAAACGTCAAGTCGAACAGCGCTTGAAGCAGATCGAAGAACACTTGGCCCAGATCGAGAAGGCAATCATGGACATCATCAAAAACGACCCCACACTAGCCGCAAGGTTCACTATCTTGACAAGCATTCCCGGTGTCGCTGAGCGTTCCGCGATGGCGTTGCTCATCGACATGCCCGAGCTCGGCACCTTGAACAGCCAGACTGCGGCCGGTCTGTCCGGCACGGCCCCAATGCTACGACAGTCCGGAAAACGAAAAGGACAGGCCTTCGTTCAAGGTGGTCGTTCGCACGTGCGCCAGGCGCTCTATATGCCGGCGCTCGTGGCAACCCGGTTCAATCCAGATATGAAGGCCAAATATGATCAGCTCAAAGCAGCAGGAAAACCGTCAAAAGTCGCCATAACCGCTGTCATGCGAAAACTCATCGTACTCGCAAACGCCCTCCTAAGGGATCAACGAATGTGGAGCAAAAACATCGCTTGATTAATACGGATACTCTAGCACGGGATGCCGTCTCAACTATTACTATTGATCGGAGCTGCATAAATGACCGTCGACTTTACCTTTCAGACCACCAAGCAAATGATCTTCGAAGCCGGTGCCGCGGCGCGGCTGGCAGAACTTTGTGGCAACACGCTTGTCGCCCCGGTGCTGTTCGTCACCGATGCGCTTTTGATCGATCTCGGTATTGCCGCGCCGGCGCTTGAGGGGCTCGAAAAAGCGGGCCTTCAGCCTACTGTGTTTGCCGAAGTTGTTGCCGATCCGCCGGTTGATGTGGTGATCGCTGCGGTTGCGGCCGGTCGCGCGGCCGGCGCTAAAAGCGTGGTCGGGTTCGGTGGCGGCAGTTCGATGGATGTTGCCAAACTGGCCGCCTATCTGCTGCGATCCGACCAAGCGCTCGATGCGATCTACGGCGTCAACATGTGCCAAGACCAACGCTTGCCGCTGGTCCAGGTGCCGACTACTGCTGGCACTGGGTCGGAAGTCACCCCGATCTCGATTATCACCACTGGCGAGAACGAAAAAAAGGGGGTTGTCTCGCCGCAACTTTACGCCGATATCGCCGTGCTCGACGGTACCTTGACCCTTGGCGTGCCACCCCACACCACCGCCGCCACCGGGGTCGACGCAATGGTGCACGCGATCGAGGCCTATACTACGGCGCACAAGAAAAACCCGGTCTCCGACGCGCTCGCCCGCGAGGCACTTAGATTGTTGTCCCGAAATATCCGCAGCGCCGTTACGCACGGTAACGACATAACCGCCCGCTCCAACATGCTGCTCGGCGCCATGCTGGCCGGCCAGGCCTTTGCCAATGCGCCGGTTGCCGCCGTGCATGCACTGGCTTACCCGATCGGTGGGCATTTCCACGTGCCACACGGGCTTTCCAACTCGTTGGTGTTGCCGCACGTGCTGCGTTTTAACCTGCCGGCAGCCGAACAATTGTACGGCGAATTGGCGCCGATCGTGTTTCCCGACGCCGCCCGCGAAACCAACCGCAGCGAAGGCGAAATCCTGATCGACGGTTTTGAGGAATTGATCCCAGAACTGGGGTTGCAAACTAAGCTTAGCCAAGTCGGCATTGCTGAAAGCGATGTGGAGATGATGGCCGATGACGCAATGAAGCAGACCCGGCTGCTGGTCAACAATCCGCGTGAGGTCACCCGCAAGGATGCGGCCGCGATCTATCGCGCAGCGCTGTAGGGGAAAAGCGCCCCGCACACACCAGTCATCCTTGGGCGCCGGCCCAAGGATCCAGGGCGTGTCACCCAAAAGTGGGCACCGGTTTTGGGAAAAATGACACGCATAAACAAAGAGATAGCGCGACGAAGCTATTCCAAGGCTTCGTGACAAGCGCTAGAGCTAACTTGCGTTTGGTTTCTGGGTTCCCGGGTCAAGCCCGAGAATGGGGGTGAGAACACTACGGTCTGCCTACCTTCCCACTCAAGGGGGAAGTAAAGTGTCGGCTCCCCTACAACACCCCGTCATCGTGCAGTCGTGCAATCTCGGCCGGCGTCAGGTCTAGCACCTTGGCTAATACAAAGTCGGTATCCTCGCCCAGCATTGGCGGTGCCTTGTTGTAGTCGATTTTGGTTTTGGAAAACTGGATCGGGTTGGCGAGCCCCGGCGTTTTGACGCCGGAGGTATGGTCAAGCTCGATTTTGATGCCACGATGTTTGATCTGCGGTTCGTCAAACACCTTGTCGATGGTATTAACTGGGCACGCCGGCACCCCTTGGGTGGGCAAATGTTGCAGCCAATAGGCGCTGGGTTTTTTGGCGATCTCTTCACTTAACAACGGGATCAGCGCCGCCCGGTTTTTAACCCTTGCCGGGTTGGTGGCAAATTTTTCGTCTGCCGCCAGTTCGCCACGGCCAATGAAACGGCACAATTTCGCGAACTGATTGTTATTGCCAACCGCGATGATCACCGGCTCGTCCATGGTCGGAAATGGCTGATAAGGGGCAAGATTGGGGTGCCATTCACCGGTTCTGGTTGGCGCTACGCCGGAAAGAAAATAGTTCAGCGCTTGGTTGGCGAGCCAGCCGACCTGAGTGTCGAGCAGCGACAGGTCGATGTATTGGCCCTGGCCGGTGGCGGTGCGGTGGTTGAGCGCCGCCAGTATCGCAATTGCTGCATAAAGCCCGGTGGTGATATCACCGATTGCCACTCCGACCCGTTGCGGCCCGGCGCCGGGCATTTCGTCCGGCACTCCGGTAACGCTCATCAGCCCGCCACGCGCCTGGACCAGATAATCATAGCCCGGCTGGGCGGCGAGCGGCCCGGTTTGGCCGAACCCGGTGATCGACACATAGATCAGGCTGGGGTCGATGGCGCACAGGCTTTGGTGATCAAGGCCTTGTTTGCGCAATCCACCGACCTTGAAATTTTCGATCACCACATCTGATTTGGCCGCCAGGGCACGGATGATTTCCTGACCCTTGGCGGTGGAAATATCGACGGTCACCGAATGCTTGCCGCGATTGGTTGAAAGAAAGTAGCCGCTTTCGGCGGTCTCGTTGCCATCTGCATCGACAAGCCATGGCGGACCCCAATGGCGGGTATCGTCCCCCATGCCAGGACGCTCGATCTTGATCACTTCGGCGCCCAGATCGGCTAATATTTGCGTGCACCACGGGCCAGCCAGAACCCGCGTTAGATCTAGGATCCTGATATCCTTCAGCGGTCCAGCCATGGCATTTCCCCCACAAGTGTGTTTTCGCTTCGCGTTAGAGCAGATAGGACACAAACTGCGGCAATCGCAACGCCTCAGTGCACCTGGCGGCGCAAAGCGCTATAGGAATTTTATGAAACTTTGGATGATCGACCTTGGGTCCTGCACCAATCTCGTGTTTGCCGCGTTGGCATCGGTGGTGCTTCGCTGGTTCGGCGCGGCGGCGATTGCCATTGTGCTGAGCGTGGCGTCATGGTCACCGGCGCAAGCGGCCGACGCTCCGCTTATATTTGCCGCCGCCAGTCTGAAGGAAGTGGTCGAGGAGATTGCCGACGCGTTTGGCAAACAAACCGGCATCAAAGTGAAACTGGCATTTGCCGCCACCTCATCGCTGGCGCGCCAGATCGCCCACGGTGCACCGGCCGAGGCGTTCATTTCGGCGGACCAGGCGTGGGTTGATTGGCTAGCGCAAAACAACATGATCGACCGCGCTGCGGTGCGCGAGATTGCGCGTAATCGTTTGGTGGTCGCGGTCGGCGGCGACAATGCCGGTGTTAATGGATTGCCGGCAACCGGGCGGGTGGCGATGGCTGAAATCGAAAGCGTGCCGGCTGGCCGATATGCGGCCCAGGCACTCAACGCTGCCGGCTGGTGGCAACAGATCGCGCCGCGTGCGATCTACGCAGAAAACGTTCGTGTCGCCTTGGCAATGGTGCGTCGTGGCCAAGCAAGCGCGGCAATCGTCTATCGCACCGACGCGCTGGCGGTGCCGGAACTGGCGATCAGTCATGAGTTTGCCGACGGCAGCCATGACCCGGTCCGCTATCTCGCGACGCCCGTTAAAGGCGCAGGTGAAAAGGCAGCGCGGTTCGTGGATTTTGCCGCCAATGCGGGGGAAATTTTTGTCCGCCACGGCTTTTTGCCAGCTATAACCGTGCCGCAATCAGAGGCAAAGCAATGACCGCCTCAATGACCGCTGCCGACATCTGGCCGATCGTGGTGCTGTCGATGCAGGTGGCAATCGCGGCAATCGTGATCGCATTACCAGCGGCGGTCGCGGTCGCCTATATCCTGGCCAAATGGCGGTTTCCCGGCCGCGGCCTGTTAAGCGCAATCACCATCATGCCGCTGGTAATGCCGCCGGTGGCAACCGGCTATGCCTTATTATTGTTTCTCGGCCCGAACGGCTTCGGCGGTCGGGTGCTGGCTAATTGGTTTGGCTTGGAGGTCGGTTTTCGCTGGACCGGAGCGGCGGTGGCGGCGGCGATAATGGCGTTTCCGTTGATCGTGCGTCCGTTACGCTTGTCGTTTGAGGCGATCGACGACCGGCTGCTGTTTGCGGCTAAGACACTTGGTGCCAGCAAAGCGAAGATATTTGCCACTGTCGTGTTGCCGCTTGCCTTGCCTGGCCTATTGGCAGGCGCCATTCTCGGGTTCGCCAAGGCGATGGGCGAGTTTGGCGCCACTATTACTTTCGTCTCCAATATTCCAGGCGAAACCCGCACCCTGTCGCTTGCCATCTACACCTTGTTGCAATCGCCACAAGGCGACCGCGCGGCGCTAATATTGATCGCGGTATCGGTGATGATTTCCATCGCTGCCGTATTGTTGTCGGAAGCATTGTCACGTCGCGCCGCACGGCAGATTGGGCAACGCGATGATTGAGGTCGATGTCGCCAAATCCAGGCACAGCTTTTCGCTTTCAGCTAAGTTTACCACCGGCCCAGGGGTTACCGCGCTGTTCGGCCCGTCTGGTGCTGGCAAATCGACCTTGACCGAATTGATCACCGGCCAGGCCGATCCGGACCGGGGTCGGATTTCGGTTGCCGGCCGGGTACTGTTCGACGATGCAACAAATGTCGCCTTAACCCCAGGCCAACGACGCATCGGCATGGTGTTTCAGGACGCATTGTTGTTCCCCCATCTTAGCGTTGCGCGTAATTTGACCTACCCGATCTGGGCCGGGGGTCGCAGGGGTGCGATTGGCACTGACAAGGTGATCGAATTACTGGACATTGACCATTTGCTTGGGCGCCGCCCGCATCAATTGTCCGGCGGCGAACGCCAGCGGGTAGCGATCGGCAGGGCGTTGTTGTCCGACCCGTCGCTGTTGGTGATGGATGAGCCCCTGTCATCGCTAGATGAGCGGCGCAAGGCGGAAATCTTGCCGTTTATCGAAAAGCTGCGCGACGAGATTTCCCTGCCGATCCTGTATATCAGCCATGCGATGGAGGAGGTAACCCGGCTCGCCAACTATCTGGTGATTTTGCGCGACGGCAAGGTGGCCGCCGATGGCGAGATTACCAAGGTGCTGGCCACCACCAATATCGGCGCCTTGACCGGATTGCGCATGACCGGTTCGATCTTAAGCGGCATTGGCGCCGAACATGACGCCAAGTACCGCATGCAGGCGGTAACCGTTGACGGCCAGGTTTTCCACGTGTTGCATGATCGGGTCGAACCCGGCACCCAATTGCGCATCCGCATCCGCGCCCGCGATGTTATTCTTGCCAAGACCCGGCCGGCGGATATCAGCGTGCGCAATGTGCTATCGGGCACTGTTTGCTCGATTGAAGCAGCGGCCGAAGACGGGATGGCGGAGATTATGGTTAAATTGCAACAACAGTGTTTGCGGGCCGGGATCACCCGCCATGCGCTGGCCGAATTAGCACTTGCCTCCGGCGATCCGGTATTCGCGCTGGTAAAGACAGCATCGTTAGAGCGCGGCGTGACCTTAGTCGGTCGGCCATTTGCGAGCGAAAACAAAGGAGACTGACTTGGGCGATTTGAGCAATTGGCAGGGCTGTGAACCGATTGAACCGGGGGCAATGGCGGGTGACCGGGTGGCGATCATTTCCTTTGACACGGCCCGCCATGGCCAAGCACTGTGGCAGGCATTGGGCGGCCTTGGCACCAACCAATTGCTGCGCTATTTCACCTTTCCAGATTTCGCCGATGGCGACCAGTTCACCACCCATCTTGCCACCCTTAACCAGGGCGACTGGCGCACCAACATCATCACCGATGCTGCTTCCAGTGCCGTGCTCGGCATGGCAAACTATATGCACAACGACGCCAAGAACGGCGTGGTGGAAATCGGCGGCATCGCCCATGGTCCGGCGATGGCCGGCACTGCGGCGGCGACCGAAGCACAATACCTGATGATGAAAAAAGCGTTCGAGACCTATGGCTACCGCCGCTACGAATGGAAATGCCACAACGCAAACCAAGCCTCGAAAAAGGCGGCGGTGCGGCTCGGATTTACTTTCGAAGGGGTATTCCGCCAACATTCGGTCTGCCGCGGCGCCAACCGCGATTCGGCCTGGTATTCGGTGATCGACAGCGAATGGCCGCTAGTCAAACAGGCATTTGAGGCTTGGCTCGATCCGGCTAATTTCGATGCGCACGGCAGCCAGATACGCGGATTGATGAAAATCAGGGAAGCGCTGTCGTGAGGACTTGGCTGAAATCGCCGCTGGCAATTCTGGCACCTGATGATGGGTCCGATTGTGCCGGTGGTATTGTGGTCGAGGGTCCGGTAATCAGCGAATGTGTGACGGCAGGCGCTGAGCCGGTGCTGCCGGTCGATCACATATTCGATGCTTCCCGGCACGTGGTGATCCCGGCGCTCATTAACACCCACCATCATTTCTACCAGACATTGACCCGGGC
Organism: Rhizobiaceae bacterium; assembly: GCA_965248715.1. Classification (GTDB taxonomy): domain Bacteria; phylum Pseudomonadota; class Alphaproteobacteria; order Rhizobiales; family Rhizobiaceae; genus CBDFKB01. Next base: position 961,406 of record CBDFKB010000007.1, on the reverse strand, counting down.
ACATCCGGACGCGATCAACAAGGAATTGTTCCCCTGGCTGCAAGCGCTTTATCCGCTTTGGGCGCGTTTCCTCGACCGCGAGGCGTTCCAACTAGCGACCCGGCTGGCGCTGGCCGAACTTTTGATGTCGGGCTGCGGCACGGTCGCTGATCACCATTATGTCTATCCCGGCGAACTTGATGACGCGATGGATATTCAAGCCGAAGAAGCGGCCAAGTTTGCCATGCGCATCACGCTCAACCGCGGCTCGATGAATTTGTCGCAAAAGGATGGCGGCCTGCCGCCGGACAATCTGGTGCAATGCGCTGACACTATCCTCGCCGATTGCGAGCGGGTCGCAAAAACCTTCCATGACCCAACCACCGGCGCCATGGTTCAGGTCGCCTTTGCGCCCTGTTCGCCATTTTCGGTGACGCCAGAATTGATGCGCGACACCGCAATATTGGCAAAAAGTTGCGGTTGCCGGCTGCACACCCATTTGGGCGAAACCCACGACGAAAACCAATTCTGTGAGGAGCGGTTCGGTTGTCGGCCGCTCGACTATCTCGAACGCGCCGGATGGCTAGGCGCCGATACCTGGCTTGCCCACGGCATTCATTTCAATGACGCCGAAGTCAAACGCATTGGCGCTGCCGGCACTGGGATTTGCCATTGTCCCACTTCCAACATGGTGTTGGCGTCTGGCCCCTGCCGCAGCCTGGAATTGGAGCGGGCCGGTGCCCCGGTCGGGCTTGGTGTTGATGGTTCCGCTTCCAACGACAGTTCCAATTTGATGGAAGGGGTGCGCCACGCGCTGATGATCAACCGCTTGACCTATGGCGCTGCCGCGGTCAGCCATTTCGACGCGCTTAGATGGGCGACGACGGGTTCGGCCAGATGCCTCGGCCGCACAGATATCGGCGAAATCGCTACCGGCAAACAAGCCGATCTGGCGCTTTTCCTGCTCGACGAATTACGATTTTCCGGCGCTGGCGACCCGCTGGCGGCGCTGGTGTTGTGTGGTGCGCACCGCGCCGATCGGGTGATGATTGGCGGTAACTGGCGGTTGACTGACGGGGTGCCGGTCGGCATCGACATCGAGCGCTTGCGCCATCAACATGGCGAAGCGGCCAAAGCTTTTTTGGAGGCGGTGTGATGCTGCCGGAGCGCAAATGGGCTAATATGTCCGCGGAAACCATCGCTGGTGCCGATACCAGCGCGTGGATTGCAGTGCTGCCGCTCGGCGCCACCGAACAGCACGGTCCGCACCTGCCGCCCGACACCGACACGATTATCGCCGAAGGAATTGCCGAGGCAGTGATCAGGCAATTGGCTGACGAATTGCCGGTGACGTTCATGCCGGTAGAGCCGTTTGGTTATTCGCCGGAACATAGCGATTTTCCATCGACTGTGAGCCTTGGGTGGCACCAGGCGATTGATCGCTGGATCGGTATCGGCGAACACCTCGCCGATGCCGGTATTAAGAAGTTGGTATTTCTCAATGCCCATGGCGGTAATTCCCCGCTGATGGCGATCGTCTCCCAGGAATTGCGGATAAAACGTGACATGCTGTGCGTGGCCTCGAGCTGGACTAGATTCGCGGTTCCACCGGCGCTGATCGATAACGACGAACGGGCGCTCGGCATTCATGGCGGTGCGATCGAAACTTCGGTAATGTTGGCGTTAGCGTCGGACAAAGTGGCGATGGACAAGGCCGAGGAATTCTCCTCGGCGCAGGCACGGTTCGCCAGTCAATTTAAGCACTTGCGTGCCTATGGTGCTCATGGCTTCGGCTGGAAGATCGGTGACCTTAATCCGGTTGGCGCGGTTGGCGATGCCGCCGCAGGCGATCCCAGAACCGGCCGCATGCTGATTGATAATGCGGCACGAGGGTATATCGAATTACTGCGCGACATCGATCGCTTTGATGTCGATCAATTGTCTTGACCGGTCATGCGTATGAGCAAAATATTGCCTTTTCGGTACAGTCGATGCCGACGGAGTAGATGATGAGTGACGCCTTTACCCGCCTACAGGCGTTTATCGCGGTAGCCGATGCGCAAGGGTTTTCCGCCGCCGCGCGCGAACTTGGCCGCTCTAAGGCGCTGTTGTCGAAATTGATCCGCGAACTGGAAGACGATCTAGGCACCCTGCTACTCAATCGCACGACCCGGCAATTGTCGCTAACCGAGGCCGGCCGGTTATATTGTCGCACCGGCCAGGAAATCCTCTCACAGTTGGAGGAATTGCACGACCAGGTGCGAGACACCGGCAGCGAATTGACCGGCCAGTTGCGCATTTCCGCGCCGCAGGCCTTGAGCGAAAGCCGGATGGAGCTGCCGCTGACGAGATTTGCCCAGAAATATCCCGGGCTTTCCCTCGATATCGATCTTGATGATCGGGTGGTCGATTTGGTCGAGGAAGGCTTCGACATTGCAATCCGCTCGTTTAGCCTGCCGGATTCCAGCCTGATCGCGCGGCGCCTTGCCGACATCAAACTCGTGGTGTGTGCCGCGCCGGAAACCTTGGCTGCGTTTGGCCAACCGCAAAAACCGTCCGACCTGGCCAATAAACCCTGCATCGTCGATACCAATTTGGCCAGTAAGGCCAGTTGGCCGTTTGTAGACCAATCCGGCAAGGAATACGCGGTGGCGGTTTCCGGCTCGATCAAGGCAAACAGTCCGGCGGTAGTGCGCGCCGCAGCACTGGCTGGTCTCGGTTTTGCCTATCTACCAAAGTTCTCGATCGAAAACGAATTGCGAGAAGGTCGCCTGATCGAATTACTGGCAAATCACGTACCCGACATTCGTGGCCTGTATGTTGTCTATCCGCATCGCCGCCATGTGCCGGCTAAGGTGCGGACATTCGTCGATTTCGTCGCCGATTGGTACAAACACAATGAATTTACCAGCGAATCTTGAGCCGAAATTCATGATTTCAGCAATTTTGGCGAAATGGTCGTGTTTGTCTTGGCTGTTACAGGCTTGCCCTCTTGCGGAATCCGGCGAATTGTCGTGTATTGCCGCCGGGAACGCTATCGCCGGGTCATGCCGGCGCCCTAGACCCGATCCGGCACTGGCCGGTAACAACAATACGGAGGAATTCTTATGGACCGTCGTTCATTTATCAAGAAGGCAGGCCTTGGTGGCGCTGCTGCAACCGCTACCGCGCTCGCCACACCGGCGCTGTCGCAGGGCCGCGAGCAGCTTACCATGGTTACCGCCTGGGGCAGGGGCCTTGCTGGCGTTTTTGATGCCGCCCAACGTTTGGCCGATTCGGTTAATGCGATGTCAGGTGGAACCCTTACCATCGACGTGAAAGCTTCGGGCGAATTGGTTTCCGGTCTGCCGGCGGTATTCGACGCCGTGACTTCGGGCCAGGCGGACATGTACCACGCCGCTGACTATTATTATGTCGGTCAGCACCCGGCATTTGGTTTCTTCACCGCAGTGCCGTTTGGCATGACCCCGAATGAATTACACAATTGGTACTACCATATGGGTGGCCACGATCTGCACCTAGAGCTCGGTGAAGAATTTGGCCTGGTTACCTGGCTCTGTGGCAACACCGGTCCCCAAGCCGGCGGTTGGTTCAACAAAGAAATCAATTCCGCCGAAGATTTGAACGGCTTGAAATTCCGCATGCCCGGCTTGGGTGGCAAGGCGCTTGGCAAGCTCGGCGCTTCGGTACAAACCCTTCCGGGATCGGAAATCTATCAGGCCCTAGCATCTGGCCAGATCGACGGTACCGAATGGATCGGTCCGTGGGCGGATGAAAAAGCCGGCTTCCAGGAAATCACCAAGATCTATTACACTTCCGGATTTCATGAGCCTGGCGCCGGCCTGGCGCTTGCCACCAATGCCGAGCGGTGGAATTCACTGAGCGCTCAGCACCAGAAAATAATCGAAATTTCCGCTGGGGAAGCCAATTTGTGGAACCTGCACCAATACCTCGCCAACAACTCAGAGGCGTTGGAAAGGCTGAAAGCGGGCGGCGTGAAAACCCTGGAATTCCCGGACAGTGTTTGGGATGCATTCGGTTCTGCTTCAGCCCAGGTCATGGAAGAAAGCATGGGCGACCCGCTGTTTAAAAAGGTCCATGATTCCGTGCAAGATTCCATGAAGAAATCAGCTTCATGGGACAGCCTGTCGGCCGGTGCCTATACCCGCCAACGCACCCGCGTACTGGGTAGCTGACCCAACCTGATTGTGATACAAAGTCCGGCCGGGCCTTCGGGCCCGGCTTGGTTTGGGGCTAATTGCGGCTAAGTACCAGCCGCAGGGGCAGCCATACTCCAAAGGGGAGTGGATGGCGCAAGCCGGTTTCTCCGCAGGGCAAGCGCCGTTGAGCGCGGCTGATTGAACGCGGATGGGTTCGGACCAGCTCCTTGAAATGCCAGGAAGGAACCGTATGGAATTCCTTATGCAATTGACCACCGGTATCCTGATGGGTTTCGTGGACCTGGTGCTGTTGCCTCTGCGCATCTACCAGTGGGTCCAATTGGAAACCCTCAAAGAAAAGATGGACATCTTGCTGTTGGCAGGCATGTCGCGAGAATTCTTTTTCATTTTGCTGGCGACAATCGTGGTGGTGCTGGTTGCTGGAATCTACAGCCACCGGTTCCTGGAAGGGATCGTGCTGGCTCTTGAGCGGTTCAACGGCACGGTTGGAAAGATTGCCGCCTGGTTTGCGATCATCATGATGCTGCAGCAGGTGCTGATCATTGCCATGGGCCAAGTGTTCCGTGGCAATGAACTGATATTCGCACCGCTCGGCTTGGTCATGACATCAAATGAATTGCAATGGTTGTCGGGGCAATTGAAATTCTATAACGCGATCCTAATCGCGGTCGCTTCCGGCTACACTTTTATCGAAGGCGGCCATGTGCGGGTTGATCTGTTTTACAGCGTCGCCAAATACCGCGCCAAAAAATGGATCGACCTGATTGGCACGCTGATTTTTCTGTTTCCCTCTTCTATATTGTTGTGGTGGTTCGCCTGGCCGATCGCGGCAAATTCCATGTTCGCGCAGCGGCCGATGAACATGTGGTCCGACAAGGCAAAATGGCGCTCGCTGCGCTTGGAGGCCTCCGGCACCGCGGAATTTAGCTGGGTATGGACGTTTAAGGTGCTAATCTTGGTGTTTGCCGGTCTGTTGTTCATTGTCGCCGTATCGTTCCTGCTCAGAAATGTTTTGGCATTGCTGGAGCGAAACAGGGAATTTCCGTCCCATTATTCGCTCGACGACAAAAGCCAAAGCGAACCTCATCCGGTCGGCTGATTCATGAACCAAACAACCCACAACAATAATCGTGAACGCTCCAAATGGTTTCATTTGGTCGAAAATGGCGCTAACGCCTCCAAACACGGGGAATTTTGATGCTGTTTGGCCTGTCCGGTGTAGAACTCTCGCTGATCATCGTCGTCATTTGTCTGTTCAGCAGTATCCTGTCTGGCTATCCGGTCGGGTTTGCGATCTCCGGTGCCGCATTTATCAGTTTCTTCATCATCGCTGTATTGAGCGAAAACGGCCTGCTTTATGTTTTTGAGCAATACAATGGCGAAATTGAGAAAGTCCCAGTGCTGGCCAAGGGCTGGGAACATGCCATGTTATCCACCTTGTCTACCTGGGCCCAGGGGGTGTTTTCCCGGGCCTTTGGCGGCAATGTGGAAACCCTGCTAGCGGTGCCCCTGTTCGTGCTGATGGGCATAGCGCTAGAACGTTCCAATATCGCTGAAGATTTGCTGACCACCATGGCCAGGCTGTTCGGTACGTTACCCGGCGGTCTGGCGATCGCGGTGGTTATGGTTGGAACCCTGCTTGCCGCCTCCACCGGCATCGTTGGCGCGACCGTGGTTACCATGGGTTTGATCTCGCTGCCGACCATGCTGCGATACGGTTATTCCAAGGCGCTGGCGACCGGCGTCATCGCCACTTCGGGCACCCTTGGTCAGATCATCCCGCCTTCCATCGTTATCGTGTTGCTTGGCTCAATCGTCGGCGACATGTATGCGATTGGCCAAGAATCCCGCGCCAAGGAACTTGGCATCACGGTTTTGGAAATGCTCGGCGAACCGGCGGTATTGTCGACCGGCACCTTGTTCAAGGCGGCCTTCATTCCAGGGTTGGTGCTTTCCCTGCTGTATGCCGCCTACGCATTCGGTTTCGCGCTGTTGCGACCACAAGATGCGCCGCCGGTCGAGTTGGTCGATGATGAGCATTACAATTTGCGGTCGTACTATCGTGGCAATATGTGGCTGATGGCCGGTGCGGTGGTCTGCCCGGCATTGGTTCTGCTCGTTGGTTGGGTGCTGTTGTCGATGGCCGGAATTGTCGGTTCGCAGACCGTCGGCGAAATCACCACCTACGGCGCGATATCCCATGGCGTGATGTCGATGGTCGTGTTGACCGGGTTCTTGATCCTGCTTGCGCTGGCGCTGCGCCCACACCACGAGCGCCGACCTTTGTTGATCGGGATCACCGGCGTGGCCCTGCTGTTCATAATCGATGCACTGTTCGTGGCCGGCGATGCAAGTGGCGGAACCCGCTTCCTCTATTTCCTAATCCCGGGCGCTTTGATCGTTTACGGTCTACGCAGTGCATTACCGCGACTGCTGGAAGTGGAATCGATCAGGGTAGTATCGCCGCCGGTGATCTTGATCGTAGCGGTGCTGGGATCGATCCTCGGCGGGGTCACTAACCCCACAGCCGCTGCCGCACTTGGTGCCGCCGGCGCGGTCATGTTGGCGGCAGCCAGGCGCCAGCGCGATACCGGCGAAAAAAGCAAGATCATCATCTGGGCCTCGATCGCGGTTATTATCATGCTGCTGGCCAGGGGCAATTTCGACCTGCGTTTGACCGTGCAAGAAATTGGCTTTGCTGACCAGATCGCGATCTGGGTTACACTGGTCGCCTACCATGTGGCGGTATTCGGGCTGCTTTATGCTTGCTGGATCTTGATCCGCGACGGCATCATGAAGGCGGTGGTTCAAGAAACCACCAAGGTGACGTCGATGGTGTTCGTGATCCTGATCGGTTCACTGATCCTCAGCCTGACCATCCGCTCGTTTGGCGGCGAGCATTATATTCAGGAATTCCTGCGCTCGTTCGATGACCCGCGGGTCTTACTGCTAGTGGTGATGGCGGTGCTGTTCCTGCTCGGTTTCGTGCTCGACTTCATCGAAATCATTTTCATTGTGATCCCGATTGTCGGCCCGGTCATTTATGCCGCCGACCCGAACCTCATGCCACCGGCATGGATCACCATCCTGATCGCGGTCAATTTGCAGACTTCATTCATCACCCCGCCGTTCGGTTTTGCGCTGTTTTATCTGCGCGGCGTGGCGCCGCCCAGTGTCACCACGCTCGACATCTACAAGGGCGTGGCGCCGTTTGTGGTAATACAGGTGATCGCGCTGACGATCTTGTGGTTCTTCCCGCAAATCACCACATTCCTGCCGGAGTTGTTGCCGCAAAATTAGCGCGGATTGCTCGTTGCAACTGGCCTGCCGATCCGTTGATCGGGCGCACCGGCAATCAATGCCGCAATGCACCGCGACACGAGCTGCATGATGAAAAAGCCTGCCTCAACACTTCTTGCCGGCGAACCGATACAATTGCCTGAAGGCCATCGCAATATCGCCTATGGCAAAATCGGTGTGCTGTTGATCAATCTCGGCACTCCAGACGGTCACGACACACCATCGATGCGACGCTATCTGCGTGAGTTCCTATCTGACCGGCGGGTGATTGAGTGGTCCAGGTTTTACTGGTATCCGATCCTTTACGGCATCGTGCTCAACACCCGTCCAAAAAAGTCGGGTGCTCTGTACCGCGCGATCTGGAACCAGGAACTGGACGAATCGCCACTACGCACGATTACCCGTTCGCAAAGCGACAAGCTCGCCGAACGCTTGGCCGGGCATCGTCACATCATTGTCGACTGGGCCATGCGCTACGGCAACCCGTCGATCGACACGCGGATCAATGATTTGGTCGCGCGCGGCTGCAATCGCATTCTCGCCTTTCCGCTCTATCCGCAATATTCCGCCACCACCACCGCGACCGTCAACGACAAGGTATTCGAAAGCCTGATGAAACTGCGGGCAATGCCGGCGTTAAGGGTGGTGCCGGCCTATCCCGACCACCCAGCCTATATCGAAGCGCTTGCCAAATCGGTTGAAAACCATCTGGCCGCACTCGACCATCCACCGGAAAAGATTATCGCCTCTTATCACGGCATCCCAAAGGATTATTTCGAAAAGGGTGATTTCTATCATTGCCATTGCCACAAGACCACGCGGCTGCTACGCGAGCGGCTCAACCTGGATGAAGATCGGTTGATTACTTGTTTTCAGTCGCGGTTTGGACCAGCTAAATGGCTGCAACCTTACACCGACCAAACAGTGGCCGACCTTGCCAAGTCCGGCACCAAACGGATTTCGGTGATCAATCCTGGATTTGCCTCCGACTGTTTGGAAACACTCGAAGAAATCGCCGGCGAGGTGGCGGAAATCTTTCGTATAAATGGCGGCAAGCAATTTTCCCACATCGCCTGTTTGAACGACAGCGCCGACGGCATGGATGTGATCGAGGCCATGGTTCGCAACGAACTTGCCGGCTGGATCTAGAGCAAAATTCGTTCTGGTCGAAACAAGCCTGCGGGTCGTTGCCGATTGCGTTGCGCAATTGAACACCCTACATAAACCGCAAGGTTACGAATTATACCAAGGGAACTTAATATTGGCCTATTTGATGGATGCAAACCGGTTCTTCCGGCGAGGCGCGAAGCGTAGCGCGATGCCGGGGTATCGGGCAAGCTTTGCAACAGTGTCCGGTGGGCCGGTTTGCTCCACCAGGAGAGGTTGCATTGGGTTGAAAAATCGACGCTATTTGGCCGCGCGATTTTGTTTGCTGACGTCGTTAGAGCCCGCTTGTGGTGGGTCCGCACCACGGCCCGGTCTCCGCCTAGTCAGCAAACAAAATCGTGGCGGTCAAATGGGTTAATATTAAATTCCCTTGGTATTAGATGCGCTGGGCGAAATACCGCAATTAGGAGAGATCAATGTTGGAAGCCACGGGCGTCGGCGCGATTGGGGTTGTAATCATCATCTTCGCGATTCTGGTCATCTTGGTCATCATCGCCGGGGTCAAACAGGTGCCCCAAGGTTACAATTACACAGTTGAACGGTTCGGCCGCTATGTGCGCAGCCTTAAACCCGGTCTCAACATCATTATCCCGTTCATCGACCGCATCGGCGCCCGCTTGAACATGATGGAGCAGGTACTCGACGTTGCCACCCAGGAAGTGATTACCCGCGACAATGCGACGATCGAGGTAGATGGGGTCAATTTCTATCAGGTCCTCGACGCCGCCAGCGCCGCCTACGAAGTGCGCGGCCTGGAAAACGCGATCCTCAACCTGACCATGACCAATATCCGGACCGTGATGGGGTCGATGGATCTGGACGAATTGCTGTCCAAGCGCGACGAGATCAATTCCCGGTTGCTGCGCGTGGTCGACGAAGCGGTTTCGCCATGGGGCATCAAGATCACCCGCATTGAGATCAAGGACATCAACCCACCGAAGGATCTGGTCCAGGCCATGGCCCGGCAGATGAAGGCCGAGCGTGAAAAAAGGGCACGAATTCTCGAAGCAGAAGGCATGCGGCAGTCGGAAATATTGAAGGCAGAAGGGCTAAAGCAGTCGCAAATTCTCGAGGCCGAAGGCGAGCGCGAAGCGGCGTTCCGCGAAGCTGAGGCACGAGAGCGATTGGCGGAGGCGGAAGCCCGGGCAACCACCGTGGTTTCCGATGCGATCGCCAATGGCAATCCTGCAGCGATCAACTATTTCGTGGCCCAGAAATACACTGAGGTGCTCGGCCAAATCGCCAGTGCCGACAACCAGAAAGTTATCATGTTGCCATTGGAGGCAACCTCGCTGATCGGTTCGCTTGGAGGTATCGGCGAAATCTGGAATGGGATGTTTGGCAATGAGGCAACTCGGAGCGATTTGCGTCAGGCGCCACGGCCACGGGTACCGCAAACCCGCGCACAAAATCCGTTCGAATCGCCGAGTGAACCCGACGAGCCGAACGCCTAGAGCCATTTTAATGAATTCGGAGCCATTGTGATGGAGCGATTTTGCGTCAAGACCAAGCAGCGACGCCCATGGCCATACCCCCCGGTACGTTCATGCGGCGATGCGCGGATATTGGCGCAAAATCGCCCATCCTTTCCAGTTTCTGATTGGCCGGCATCCGCCGCCGAACCGGGTTTGCCCGATGCAACGCACATCGCGCTGCACACGTTTCAGCTGCGCTCTACCTAGCAAATCAAAAAACGCAATTGACTTCGAATTCATCAAAAGAGCTCTAGAGAATGATTGCGCGGATATTCATCGAACTTGGACCTTGGAACTGGTGGATCGCCGGGCTGATCCTGCTCGGCCTGGAAATCATCGCGCCTGGAACTTTCTTTCTTTGGTTCGGCATCGCTGCGGTAATCGTCGGCACCTTGTCACTGGCGATTGGCAGCGGCTGGGAGTGGTGGACCTGGCAGATACAGGTCCTATTGTTCGTGATCCTGTCGCTGGTGCTGGTAGTGGTTGGGCGTCGGTTCATGCGCGCTGCCGGCGATGTAATCAGCGATCACCCAGACATAAACGAGCGCGGTCGGCAATTGATCGGTCGCACTGCGCTGTTGGAGGATCCGATTGTTCAGGGTGTGGGCAGGGCCAGGGTCGGCGATACCACCTGGCGGGTCACCGGACCGGACCTGCCGGCAGGGTCACGGGTGGATATTGTCGACGCGAGTTCCAGCACCCTGGAAGTGGTCGCCCATGACCTGCCGACCAAGCAACCTTCATAGCCGGAATTGTCAGGCGACACCGATCCGCAACAAATCATGCACGTGGACGATGCCGATCGGACTGTCGTTTTCGACCACCATTAATGCGGTAATATTGCTTTCATTGATGATCGCGATCGCCGCCGATGCCAGGGTAGTTGGCGCCACTGTACGCGGATCGCGGGTCATGATCTGATCGGCGGTTTTGTCGATCAGGCCGTTGTCCATATTCCGGCGCAAATCCCCGTCGGTAATAATCCCGGCCAACTTGCCTTTGCCATCAACCACACCGACGCAGCCGAAACCCTTTCTTGAGATCGTCAGGATCGCCTCGCGCATCGAAGTCTTGTCGGTGACCAAAGGCACCGCGTCGCCGGCATGCATGATATCGCCGATATGCTTGAGATTGGCACCAAGCTGGCCGCCGGGATGAAAAGTCGCGAAATCATTTGCCGAAAAGCCTCGCGTCTCCAACAACGCAACCGCCATGGCGTCGCCGACCGCAAGTTGCATGATGGTCGACGTAGTCGGCGCGATCCCGTGCGGGCAGGCCTCTTTTTCGCGTGGCAGCACCAGCGCCACATGGCATTCTTCGGCCAACGCCGATTTGGCCTTGGCGGTGATAGCGATCAAGGGAATTGAGAACCGGCTGGAATAAGCGATGATCCCCTTTAGTTCGCTTGACTCGCCCGACCAGGAAATGGCTATGATCGCGTCATCCGGGGTGATCATGCCAAGATCACCATGATTGGCCTCGGCAGCGTGGACGAAAAACGATGGGGTGCCGGTGGAAGCAAGCGTCGCCGCGATCTTGGCGCCGATATGCCCGCTCTTGCCGACGCCGGTGACGATCACCCGGCCGGAAATCCCCCTAATACGCTCTGCCGCATCGATAAATGCGGCGCCAAGCTCGCCGGAAAGTGCTCGGGCCAGCGCTTGCAAGCCGGCAATTTCCGTGTCGAGTGTACGGATTGCTGAGGCCTTGGTCGCTTCCATGATCTCCTGCCATCCTCAACGCCGGTGATTGACATTTGCCGCCCGAATTGCGGGTTGTCGCGCCATGCATGTAACGAATTTCCGCCCATGTCTACCCTAGGGTCCGTTGACAATTATGGTTGTAGTGTCGGTTTGATCAAATTGGTTCAGCTTCGTAGTGTGAGAAGGAAGGACATGTTGGGCATATTCGACGACGAGCGGCGCGAAACTGGGCCAATTTGATCAAATCCCTTCGAAGGACGCTACCCATTTGGCCCCTGGACTGTGTTGCGAAAGGCTTGAAGTGGCCAAGATTACCGCGCCTCTCGCGCCTTGCCAGCGGTCAAATCGGCCTCGCCGGCGCCACAACCATTATTGTCATCGGGTTCTAGCCGAGGTTGCCAAAAAGTATGTGGCGGTTATCGAATAAGAATTGGCTGCAAAACAAACACTTGGAGTGCATCAAGCAAACCCGGTTGGACAAAACATGCTGTCGCAACCAACCAGCGCCAGGGCGGGCATATTAGCGGCGCCTCTTGTGTCGTGGAAACCAAGCGTTAACCATGCCTGTTTACGGTTCGGAAAGAATTATTTCGGACCACGTAACCCATGCAATTATTGCTCCATTTCGCCCATAGACCGGCCCGGTTCCGGATCGCATGGCTTGTGGTGTGGACCTGGGCAATGGTCAGTATCGCGCCGGCACAGACCACGAACGACCAGACTGGGGGCGACCAGACTGGGGGAGACCAGACTGGGGGCGACCAGACCAACGACTTGTCGGTGCCGGCCCGACCGGTCGCTATGCCAACCATCGTCGATCCGTTGCCGATCAATGACACTGGCAATTACCCGATCCCTGGCGACATGCCGCAAAGTGCGCCGGACGATCCGTTCCGTGAACCGATTTACGGCAATCAGGACCCAGCCGATACCCTCGACCGCAATGACACCCTTCTACCGTCTGCCGGTGTTGCCGGTCCGTTGCCAACAGACCAGCAAACCGCCGAAACCGGTCAATTCCCAACAGACCAGCAAACCGCCGTAACCGGTCAATTGCCAACAGACCAACAAACCGCCGTAACCGGTCAATTGGACAATTTGCCGTCATCCGATCCGGCGACCACAGCGGCTATCGCTGGGCAAAACCAGGCAGCATCGCGCGCGCGCGAAGTACGGGCCGCGACCCCGGTATTGTTTCCAGACCGCGACGATCGCCCAGACCCACGGGCAAATCTGCCAGCACCCCAGGTCGAACCAGGAACCCGGCCCTCGCCGCGCACCGATCCGTTCGCGGCGCTCGGCATCACCCGGGGTTCGTTCACCCTGTTTCCGGTGATCGAGCAGTCGGTCGGTTACAACACCAACACCGCCGGGATTCGCAGTGGTGAAGGCAGTTTTATTTCGCAAACCGATGGGTCGCTGGCGATCCGGTCCAATTGGTCGCGCCACGCGCTCGATATCGATCTTGCCGCCGGTTATTATTTGCCGCTCGGCAATGGCACGATCAGTGGCGCCGAAATCCCGACGGCCAGCGCCAACGGTGATTTCAGGTTCGATCTGCGGGACGGCTACCAGGTCCATCTAAGAGGTGCATACGGCTACACCACCGAGGCGTTCTCATCTTCCAACCTGCCACTTGGCGCGGCCGAGCGGCCAGGTGTCCATACTTACGGCGGCAATCTCGAGGTACTGCGTTCCGGTCGCCAGCTTGATCTTGCGCTGCGCGGAGCGATTATCCGCAACGAATATGAGACCGCGTTACTGACCGATAACACCCGGTTTGATCAAAACGACCGCAACAACAATGATTTTGGCCTAACCGCGCGCGTGCTTTATCATGCGCCGGGGTTGGTCGACCCGTTCGTTGAGGGCGGATATGGCTGGACAGTTTTTGATCAGCGCGTTGACCGAAATGGCGAACAGCGCGATTCGCGCACCTGGGCGCTGCGCGCCGGCATCGCCGTCAACCGCGGAGACAAATTAAACGGCGAACTGTCAGTTGGTTACCTTCGCGAAACATTTGACGATACCGGGCTGGCGGCGATCGGCGCTGTGGTGGTCGATGGCAGGTTAAACTGGTCGCCTGAGCGCGACACGGTTTTGGCGCTGAGTGCAACAACCAATGTCAGCGGTTCGACCAGCGCTGGTGAAAGCGGGTCGGTGACTTATGGCGCCGCCGCCAACTTGACCCGCCGGGTCAGGGACAATCTGGCCCTGTCGGCAGGGCTCGGCTTTGGCTATCAGGACTATGTCGGCTCCGCCCGCACCGATCTGGAATATACGGTAACGGCGGCGGCGCGCTATTGGTTCAGCCGCTATATGTCGGCAAGCGCGGGGGTATCGTATTTTCTCCAGGACAGTAACGAAGACAGCCAAACCTATGACGCCGCCCAATTTACCCTCGGCCTGCGCCTGCAGCGATAAGGCAACTCTACTCCGCCAACAATTCCTCCAGCCGGTTGCGGATTATCGGCGCGATATCCGGTCGCTCCAGGGCAAAAGCGAGATTGGCGAGGATAAAGCCATCTTTGGTGCCACAGTCAAAGGTGCGGCCGGTAAATTCGATGCCGTAGAAGTCCTGGATGCGTGCGAGGGTTAACATGGCGTCGGTCAACTGGATTTCCCCGTCGGCGCCGGTGCCCTGATCGCGCAAGATATCAAAAATTTCAGGCTGCAAGATGTAGCGGCCATTGATGTAGAGGTTGGATGGGGCTGTGCCGGGCTCAGGTTTTTCCTCCATGTTGGTGATACGGAACCCGCCATTGACCGGTTCGCCAGGCTCGATGATGCCGTAATTGTGGGTTTCAGCCCAGTCGACCTCTTCCGTCGAGATGATGTTGCCGCCGGTCTCGCGGTACAATTCGACCATAGCGGAAAGACAACCCTTTTCCGATTGCATGACCATGTCCGGCAGCAACAGCGCGAACGGTTCGTTGCCGACGATATTGCGCGCGCACCATACCGCGTGGCCCAGTCCCAGCGGCTCCTGCTGGCGGGTAAAACTGGTTTGTCCTGCCGCTGGCAATGCTTGTGCCAATATATCCAGCGCCTTTTCCTTGCCGCGTTCGCGCAGTGTGCCTTCCAGTTCGATCTGAATGTCGAAATGATCCTCGATCACACCTTTGTTGCGGCCGGTGACGAAGATCAGATGTTCAATGCCGGCGGCGCGCGCTTCGTCGACCACCATTTGGATCACTGGCCGGTCGACGATCGGCAGCATTTCCTTGGGGATTGCCTTGGTCGCCGGCAAAAACCGGGTACCCAGGCCCGCGACCGGAAACACTGCCTTCCTTACATCTTTGTTTTTCGTCATGCTGCGCTCCGTTGAATCGCAATGTCGGTTTGCCGTATTATGACCGAAATTATCCCGCCAATGGCCATTTAGGCTCAGGGCATGAGACATAGAGCCTTTTTGGTGAATTCCAAGTCAACTGGCTCGCATTGCTTGCGCTGGCGACGTACAGCACGGATAAGAAATCCTAACGGTTTGCGGCTATTGCCAATTGGCACCGTAAATTGGCCGATGGAAAAATAATCATGACCGCATTGGTGACCGGCGGGGCCGGATATATTGGCAGCCACATGTTGTGGGAATTGATCGACCACGGCATTGAAGCGGTAGCGCTTGACAATCTGGCGACCGGTTTTGACTGGTTGGTGCCGCAAGGCGTCAAGTTGGTGGTCGGCAATGCAGGCGACAGCGAACTTGTCGAACAATTAATCCGTGAGCACGACATCGATGTGATCTTTCATTTCGCCGGCTCAGTGGTAGTATCCGAATCGATTGCAGATCCACTTAAATATTACGCCAACAATACTGGGGTTTCGCGCAATCTGATCGCGGCTGCGGTAAATACTGGCGTTGACAAATTCATATTTTCATCGAGCGCCGCCGTGTATGGCGAGCCGGTCAACGGTGGGCCGATCCGCGAAGACGCGTTGCTGGCGCCGATGTCACCTTATGGCAGTTCCAAGTTGATGACCGAAATCATGCTACGCGATGCGGCAATTGCCCATGGTATTCGCTATGTAATGCTGCGTTATTTCAACGTTGCCGGTGGCGATCCGGCCGGGCGCACCGGTCAGTCGACCCGCAACGCCACCCATTTGATCAAGATCGCCTGCGAGGCGGCGCTCGGCAAACGGGAACACATAGAAGTGTACGGCACCGACTATAAAACGGCGGACGGCAGCGGCGTGCGCGACTATATCCACGTTTCCGATCTAGTTAATGCCCACTATCTGGCCTATCGACATTTGATTGATGGCGGCCAGAAATTTACTGCAAATTGTGGGTATTGCGCCGGCAATTCGGTCCTTGAGGTGATCGAAAGCGTAAAACGTGTGTCGGGTGTCAACTTTACGGTAAAGCTTGGTCAACGAAGGGCTGGCGATGTCTCTTCACTGGTTGCCGATGCGTCTCGCCTGACCAGCCGGCTCAATTGGCAACCGCGTTTTGCCGACATCGACACAATTGTTGCGCACGCGCTTGCCTGGGAACAAAAACGCGATGCGGTCGAAATTGCGCCGTGACGCCAGCGTTGGCTCTGTAATCGAGCGAATAAGACAAACACCGGCGCGGTCGGCCATTTCGCCGCCATTTTTCGAGGTAAACGGTTAAACTATGCCCTACCAAATCCATATTGATTCGCGTGCGCCGGTTACCGTGATGGTTGAACGCCGCGCCAAGTTCCTTGTCATGGCCTCGCATTGGATAACGGCGATGCGTCGTGTGCAAACCGTAATCATCGCGGTGCTGGGCATCGCAGTGATGGTCACGACCAGCCAGCCCGCATCCGCCGATGCCGGGTTTCGCAAATGGGTTCGCGATTTTCGCGGCATTGCAATCGCCAAGGGGGTGCGCGCATCCACCTATGACCAACTGTTTGCCGGTATCGACCAGCCGGACCCCGAAGTGCTGAAAAAGGCCAACTATCAGCCGGAATTTGTTGCCAAGATTTGGGATTATCTCGATGCCAGGGTCAACCAGACATCGATCGAAACCGGCCAGCACTTGGCGAAAACCTACAAGCCATGGCTTGACCGGATCGAGCGCAAGTTCGGCGTTGATCGCAACGTGCTGTTGGCGATCTGGTCGTTGGAAAGCCAATATGGCGCGGTTCTCGCCAATCGGGAAATCGTCAAGCCGTTGGCTCGTTCCTTGGCAACCTTGGCCCATGGCGACCGCAAACGCGCCAAGTTCGCTCGCAGCCAGCTTATCGCGGCCATGAAAATCGTCGATGCCGGTCATGTCTCAGCAGCGGGATTGGTGGGATCATGGGCCGGCGCAATGGGCCATACCCAGTTTATCCCGACCAGCTATCGGTTATACGCGGTTGACATGGACGGCGACGGTCGCGCGGACATCTGGAATTCTCCACCCGACGCACTGGCGACTGCCGCCAATTTGCTACGTAAAAACGGTTGGCAGACCCAAAAAACCTGGGGCTATGAGGTGGTATTGCCGGCAAATTTTGCTACCGGCGCCAACCGCAACAAGACCCGCACATTGGGCAAGTGGGCCAAACAGGGTGTGCGCCGGGTCAAGGGCCGGCAATTTCCATGGCCAGCTAAGAAAGCGGTGTTGAAACTGCCGGCCGGCGGCAATGGACCGGCTTTTTTGATGATGCGGAACTTCTACATTTTGAAACGCTACAACAATGCCGACAAATATGCGCTTGCGGTCGGCCATCTTGCCGACCGGATTGCCGGCTATGGCGAATTGGTCAAAAAGTGGCCGCGCGGCTATATTCCGCTATCGTTTGACGAAAGCAAGGAACTACAGCTCAAGCTTTCGCGGTTGGGATTGTATGACGGCGAGATCGACGGCCGGATCGGATCGGGCTCAAGATCGGCAATCAAGACCTTTCAGCACCGGATCGGGCTCAAGAAAGACGGCATCCCTTCCAAAAAACTGCTGAAACGCATAAGAGCGTCGGTGAACGGATAAACGGTCTGTCACGCCATTTTTTGTTCGCGCGGCAACGGAGAAGTGCATGTACATTCGCACATTGTTGTTTATCGTTGGTCTTGGCGTATGTTTTGCCACCATCCCCGCCCTGGTAATGACCGGAACCGGCGCTAGCGCGGTCGATGTAGCGCACGCCCAGGTTAAGAAGAAAAAGCGCCGCAGCCTGTTGCAAATCCTGTTTGGTAAACCGAAAACAAGAACCCGCGCGAAAATTTCTACTCGCACCAAGAAACGCTCCAGCAAAAAAAGCAGACGCAAGAAAACTGCAGTGGCAAGCGCGCCAACAGTGCAGCCGGTGCAAAAGAACCCCGATGCCAAGGTGGTATTGGTAGCTGGCGACTTTCTCGCCAACGGCCTGCACTGGGGTTTGGAACGCGCGTTTGCCGAGCAGCCAGCACTACGGTTCGTCAAACTGACCAAGGGTTCTTCGGGCCTGGTGCGTGAAGACCATTACGACTGGCCCGGCACGATCGGCGAAACTGTCAAAGCCACGTCGGCGGCGGCTGTGGTGGTGATGCTCGGCACCAATGATCGCCAGCAGATGCGGGTCGCCGGCACCCGCCACAAACGCTCGAGCGAAGCCTGGCTGGCCGAGTATAAAACTCGCGCCAACCGGTTGGCCAAAGGTGCTAGCGACAATGGTGTGCCACTGATCTGGGTCGGGTTGCCGCCAATGCGCCGCAAATCCATGTCGGCCGACTTTTTGGTGGCAAACGAAATCTTCCGCACCGCTACGGAAAGGGTCGGCGGCACTTTCGTCGACATTTGGGTCGGATTTACCGATGAGAATGGCAATTATTCCCGCTCGGGCCCCAATGTCACTGGGCAAATCACCACGTTGCGCGGTTCGGACGGCATTAATGTGAGCCGCCAGGGTATGCGGAAGATGGCGTTTTATGTCGAAAAACCGATCAAACGGGCGATAGGCATCGGCACTACTGGCTTATTGCTGTCGGCGTTGCCCGGGATGGACATCCAACGCGAAATCAAACCGGAATATGATCCGGCGAAAACCGGCGAAACCATAGTCATTCCACTCAATGCCCCGGTCGCCGACGGCGGCGGAGCATTGGAAGGTGGCGCCGATTTTGTGGTTGGCGTGGTCACGCCAAATAGCAATAGTCACCAAATGGTAGTCAATGGCGAACGGCCGTCGCCGCCACTGGGCCGGGCTGATTATTTCACCTTGAAGCCGGATGCTGGCGCGGCTCTAGCCGGTGCCGAGGCGGCTTCCAGCACCCAGGCGCCAACCGCCGCTAATTAGAGCGTGGTTTTTAACCCGCAAGTCCCGGCGGGCGGCTATCTGCCAAGTGAATGATATTCATAGCCGAGCCTGGCCATTTGCGCCGGGTCGAGCAAATTGCGCAGATCGATTAATACCGGCGCCCGCATACACTCACGCAGCCCGGCCCAATCATAGTCCTTAAACTGCGGCCACTCGTTGATGATGATCAGCGCATCAGAAACCCGGAGTTTCCAAGTTTCATGCGGATATTTTGCAACAAGATTTCACGACAGCCAAGTGATTGCTTTTGTTGCTCTACAAAAACCGTCGCAAAAACTATCGGTTGCACGGGAGAATGACTGCTTTGAACCCTAATTGACAAGTTTTTGCGGTGCAACCAATGTCCACTGCCACAGATTGAGATGCTGTCTGAAAGGAGAATCAGAGCCATTTGCAAAGTCCAATGCGTTGGTTTTCGCCGCTGTCATCATTGAACTGGCGTAGATTTGCCACATTGCCTTATCTCCCTTGTTTTTCTTTTTACTGTGGAGCTGATCCTTTGTTCAAGCTAGCAAACGTCAACCCATAGATACAGGCAACAACAATAAGCAGCGCAACGATCTGATAGGTCTCGATCGTGTCGCCCAGAAAGGCGACTGCAAGCACCATGGTTAGGGCGGGCCATGGCGTTGTAATCGAACTGGCCAATGACACGTCTATGTGTCGCACGGCATAAAACCAGACGATCAGTTCAAGGAAGTAAACGAGGCCCCATCACTGCCGACATGGCCTGAAATATTGCGCTCACTCCGGTTGCGATTCCCGATGGCACCGCAACGCCAAGAACCGCAAACAGAACACAGCGTTCCGAGATCGCCACACGGAAAAACGTTACCTGTGCAGGGGTGATAGGCGTTCGGCTTAGCTCTTCCTTGATGATCACATGTGCGATGCTCCAGAGCAATGGCACACCTAAGGAAACGAGAAACCAGGATGACATGCCTGACATCCGAAACGTGCCTCCCGTCCCGAGGTAATAAAGTGAGCAGATCAACACTGCCGTCAGGATCAGTTCGAGAGCTGACTTTCTGCGCTTCAGGAACAGGCTCTCCCAGAGGATGGCAAAGAGCGGATAGGCTTGAATGGCAATGGCGGCATTGGCAGCGCCCGCTTTCCCAACACCCAGGACATAGAGATAGGTGGACAAGCCAAATAATGCCCCGGTGAAGAGCGCGACAGCAATCATACGCCTGCGCTCTCGCTGAGAGAGCTCGATACCAAAGATGCCCCTCGTACCGCTTTTAAGCTCATAACCAAAGACCGGCAACGCAAAGACCACCTGCCAGACGGATAGGGCAAAGGCAAACGAAAGGGCCCCCACCTCGGAAGGGCGGAGGTTCGAGATGATCGGCATCACACCGAGCAGGATCAGACTGACCAGTGAGAGTGCGATGCCTTTGCCAACAGAGGGAGATGTGAGTGCCATGGGAATCGTTCTATAAATTGCATTGACGTATCAGAAAATTGCTCTCATTATTGTACTGATGCAATCGAAACATTGATCTGATGGCAATTTGGCTACCTGAGCTTGATGGGCGGCGCGGCCCCAAATATCTTCAAATCGTGGAAGCGATGGCCGAAGACATCGCCTCGGAGCGTCTGGCGATTGGAACACGGCTGCCGCCACATCGCGAGTTGGCCTACCAACTTGGCATGTCAGTCAATACGACTAGCCGTGCCTATGCAGAAGCCGTCAAACGGGCGCTATTGCGAGGGGAAGTTGGGCGCGGCACCTTCGTCCGATCTCCCTATTCAGCCTTGCAGGCAGATGAAGAAAGCAACCTGCGCCGTGAAAGAACCGGACCGATTGATCTGTCCCGGAACCTGCCGCTGCCCGGATTTGCGGAACCGCATATCCGGCGTGTTCTTGGTGAAATTGCTCGCGGCGATGGGCTTCCAGCGCTGCTTGATTACCAGACAGATGAAGACCTCGTGCATCACCGTGAAGCGGGATTGATCTGGCTCGATAACTGTGGCGTCAAGGCACGACCAGATCAAATTGTTACGACGATGGGCGGACAGCATGGCCTGCTCTGCACGCTGATGTCACTCTTGCGCCCCGGTGATCTGTTGCTAACCGAGACCCTGACCTACACGCCAATCCGTGCGATGGCGGAGCGGCTGGGGTTGCATACCCAGACCGTCAGCATGGACAACGAAGGTGTTGTTCCCGAGGCGTTTGCAGAGCTTTGCCGTCGTGCAAAACCCAAAGCCTTCTATCTGACGCCAACCCTGCAAGCGCCGACCACTGTAACCCTTTCAGACACGCGGCGTCGGTCCATTGCCGAAATTGCAGAGCGGTATGGCGTGATCCTGATCGAAGATGACGTCTTCGCACCGCTCAAGGCAGATCGACCGGCCTCATTGGCAAGTTTAGCGCCCGAGCATACCATCTATGTTACGAGCCTTTCAAAATCGGTCGCACCCGGATTGCGCGTTGGTTTTCTGCATGCACCCGTACCTTTGACCCCCGCGTTGCGCAATGCAATTAATCTCAGCGTATGGATGACGCCACCAATGACATTGGAGGTTGCGGCTCGGTTGATCCTTGGTGGAACGGCGACAAAACTGGCAACTCAGCAGAGAGAAGCCGCAGCTTGCCGCCAGTTACTGGCCCGATCTATCCTGAGCCATGTGGATTTCAAAGCCGACCCGCAGGGTTTCCATCTTTGGATGCCTCTACCAGATGATTGGAGAGCCGATATCTTTCGGGCGCAATGCGCACGCCATGGTGTGTTGGTAAGTGAAGGACGCAGCTTTGCCGCCCATGCAAACGACGCACCCGAAGCGATACGGATCTGTCTGAGCCATGAAATTGACGAGACACGGTTCAAACACGGCCTGCAAACAGTGGCAAACTTGTTTCGTCTCGCGCCGAGCGAGTCCGCACTGGAAATTTGAGTTAGAAACGACATCTCAGCAATTGCTAAATTGCTAGCTTGGCCAATGCTGGTCACGCACGTCGCGTCATGTCACTGGAGACAACGAGAAATATTGATATTTGGCTTAACCGAAAGCGGGCATTGGCGAGGCTACAGCGAAGGTTCACTTTGTCCGCACCGCCGTCATTGGGGCATGTCGCGGCGAATGGCCGGTGTGCGATCGTGGCACCTTTTCTGAGAATTTCATCGTACCGGGTGTTTGAAACGCTTGCCGCGCAGATTTTCGTTGTGTGCAAAGTCCAGCTTGGCCTGCACGCTGATTGACCCTCTTAAGGGTACCAAAAATTCACTAGCGCTTGTCACGAAGCGTTGGAATCACACTACCCGACAATTTTGGTTGAGAGCGTGAATTGATGGTATTTTGAACGATTCATTTGCAATGGCGTCGTTCGATGTCGATACCGTTATTAACCCACGCTCTCGGTGTGAATTTATCGTGTCATCTTGGTTTGAACAAGAGCCGCATTGAGACGCTTATTGTGATCATTGTTGGTCTTGTGAATGGCCGCACGGTAAATTTGAGCCACATTGCCTGCCAGTTTTGCGGTCCTGCCAAACACGCATCCAACTACCGCCGCCTGCAGCGGTTTTTTCAGTGTGTCCGTCTTGATAATGATTGGGTGGCGCGGATGATGGTGCGCCTGTTGAACCAGTGCGGACCCCATGCCAGACCATGGCTGCTGGCACTTGATCGCACCAACTGGAAGGTTGGGTCGCGAGCTGGACACCCGCAAAAACCTCAGCGGTCGTTCTGAAGGTCGTCTGATAAAGAGAACATTCCAGAATCAAGCCATGAACGAACCGGAACCAAATGTATCTCCACATCCGGCTATATATTTGGACTGGAGGTTTTTGCGGGTGTCCAGCTGCTTTCAAAAAAGTGGTAGGGCCCGCCGTGAAGCGCGAAGCCGTCGCGCATCTGAAGGCCGGGATGGGTCTGTCAGAGCGGCGGGCCTGTTGTCTTGTTGATGCGGATCGCTCAATGATCCGCTATCAATCCCGCCGTGCACCGGATGGCGAACTGCGCCAGCGGCTCTGTGATCTGGCCAATGAGAGACGCCGGTTCGGCTATCGGCGTCTGTTTGTCCTGCTGCGCCGTGAGGGTGAACCCTCGGGCATCAACCACATCTACCGGCTTTACAGGGAGGAAGGGTTGGGGGTTCGCAAGCGCCGCGCGCGCCGCAGAGCCGTGGGAACGCGGGCACCCATTGTGGTGGAAGTCAAGCCCAATGCCAGGTGGTCGTTGGATTTCGTTCATGATCAATTCGCCAATGGGCGGCGGTTTCGGGTTCTCAACATCATCGATGATGTGACCAAGCAATGTCTGGGGGCAATCCCCGATACATCGATTTCCGGGCGGCGTGTTGCCCGGGAACTGACGGCCATCATCGACCGGCATGGCAAACCCGGGATGATTGTCTCTGACAATGGAACCGAACTGACATCCAATGCGATCTTTGCATGGTCGAAGGATCACAAAATCAATTGGCATTACATTGCGCCAGGCAAACCCATGCAAAATGGCTTTGTCGAAAGTTTCAACGGCCGCATGCGTGACGAGTTGCTGAACGAGACCCTGTTCTTCGGTCTCTCCCACGCCAAACAGGAGATTGCCGAATGGGTTTGTGACTACAACGAACAAAGACCGCATTCAGCATTGGACTATCAAACACCGGCAGCCTATGCCGCCAAACTAACCGCAAGCGTGCCTCCCGTTCCACGATATGAGGGTTCCACTCCCCGCCCGCTTGCTACCACCGCGCCAAACGGCGTAAATCAGGTTGTGACTCTAATCAGAACTGGATGAAAATTCGGGGGCAGGGCACCAATCTTCCCAGAAATCGACACAATCGCCGACCACCGCGAAGAATACTCACCCTCATGGTCAAGAACCATTCGCACCGCACGGGCACGAACTTCGGTGGAAAACTTGTTCGTTGTTTTGCTTGTCATTGCTCTATCCTACTCAGGAGTTAGAGCCTCCGACAAACTAGGGGCTGTTCAAAAGCAGCCGTTCATGATTTGGCAGCGAGTGGCAGTTGCGAGCCCTCTTAAGACCTCCGGCGCGTGTCGCGAACTGAATTGCTGAATAGCACCGCCACCGGTAATGATGGCCCGGAGCGGTCATTGGCAGTTTTGGACTCATTTCCGAGATGCGGACTTTGTACTGTCTTCCGATTGAATCATTGCCCGGTGAGCGATATGCCACCGCAGTCACAATGTGCCAAATCCGTCGATTGTACACTCCGCTCGGTAGGCTCGCGTTCACTCGGGCAAACTTCAAAAATGACGTTCGAGAATTTCAAATACGTAGCAATCTATTTGCCTCGGAATTGATCGAGATTTCTTAATACCATCATCGCCTCTCCAAAAGCCCGGAGCTTGTTCTCGTCAACTTGCAAGAGTCGCTCAATTGCAGCATTACTCTGCGCCGAATCTATTTGAGCGAGTATTTCGATGGCATGTCGAACAGAGTATTTTCCGAGCTTTGCCCTGAGCATTTGTACATCTTCTTGTTCTCCTATGCCATTAAGTTTCCCACGGACCGAGTCAAGGTAAGCGATCAGCAAATATTGTGCCTTAGCCGCCCGTTTCCCCATATTTCCGAGCAATTCGCCTGCGCGGAATTGAAGGCCTGCGTGTCCATTTGCTGCCTCATCGGTCGCAAAATACTTCGTTCGATCGGCATCAGTGGCATCTTTTGGAATCCATGCAATGCGATCAGCAAATGTGCCATCGATGAGCAACTTCGCGAGAGCATCGGCAACATAAGGGGAGATTTGTGAGCCATAGTCACTGTAAGTGCTGAGAATATCTACGATGTTTCGTGCATAGCGGATGTGATGAATTTTACTGAAATCTAGATTTCCAAGCTCTTCGTTGATGGTTCTACCCGCCTCAACCAATGGCCCCCAATTGTGTACGAGGGCATCCAAGCTACCCAAAATCCTCATTACCTGGCTGTTGGATTGCATTAAACGCGTGGTACTACCTGAATCATTGTTAATCATCATGAAAAACAAACCGGATAAGTTTTTTGCTAGAAACTCGATTTCAATGTGATTTTTCTCACCGTTTGTAGCTAACCTAGGCAAGGTCTCTTTGAGCACTGCCCTCCAAACGAGTCGTTCCCTAGCGATCTTAGATGACTTTGCAGACAATCTTTCCAGGCCCAATTTATGAGCATATATGGAACTTGGGCTGTGGTTCTCGAGGATCCACGCTTCTTTCAATCGCTCCCCAATTCGAGCGATACTTGCAAGACCGTTTGGCATCGTCGCACTGGCAATTCGTGTAACGTCTAATGCCGGAAGCCCCTGTCTATAAAGCGTTTGTAATACGTCAACAGCGACATCCCTTGTAATTAAGCCGGTTTCGAGGGAAGATCGAAGAACATATCCTCTCGCAATAACATTCTCGTCCTTCTTTAGAACTAGCGGTAAAAGTTCTCTTGCCAACCGAGTACGTTCGAATTTTCTTTGAATCTCAGTGGCGCGTTCTTGGCGCACCGCGTCTTGAATTCTTCGCTCCTGCTCGAGCTGACTTGTTAACTCAACTAACTCTCGTTCAAAATTTTGCTGGTCCGACTTCCGATATTGGTCATAGGTAACAAACACAGCAGCGACAATTGCGCTGATCAAAACCTTGTCCAAGATCAGTAGAATCAACTTTCCTTTTAGTGAGTCTGCATCAATTGCAAATATTTTTGACGACCAACTCATTGGAAAGTTCCTCGATTTGGATTTTTAAGGTGTGCGAGTATGATTCTGACCTCACTAGGGTCCAGACTCAATCATAACCAGAAGGCGACGAGTGTTGCCAGCGCTACGGCGGACAGGAAGTTGGACACTTCTAAAAACCCCTGAACCGATTCAAGGCGTCGAAGCGCCAGGCCGCTTGATTCTGGTTTGTTCACTATTCGAATCTGACCTGTTCGCACCGACGAGCGCATATTGGTGCCATCGTCGAGGTTTTTAGAAGTGTCCAGTTTCTTGCGAGTTTGTCGTAGCGGGTTGCCACTCTTCGAAAGTCCTTGAGACGGCAGAATGCATTTTCGATGAGGTGGCGTTCTTTGTAGCGGGCTTTGTCGTAGATGATTTTGCGTTTTCGATTGCAGCGGCCGGGGATCACAGGAACCATGGCCGCATTGCGCAAAGCTTTTCGAAGCGCATCCGCACGTATCCCTTGTCGCCCAGAACATATCGTGCGCCCCTCAAACCTGTCAGCAAAGTGGGTGCGGCTTTGGTGTCCGATACATTGCCTGCTGTGAGCATGAAGGCAAAGGGGCGGCCTATGACGTCTGTGAGGGCATGGATTTTGGTGGTTTGGCCACCGCGCGAGGGGCCAATGGCCTGGATTTTCGCCCCCCTTTACCGCCATGTGCCGAACGATGCGCCTTGATATAGGTTGAGTCGATGGACGTGCTCTTCGTCACCGCACCTGAGGTAGCCAATGCCTCCACCAGATCGACCCAGAACCGACGGCGGGACCAACGGTTGAAGCGGTTGTAGATCGTTGTCGAAGGGCCGTATTCGCCAGGGCAGTCACACCATCGGCATCCTGTTTTGAGCACATGAATAATGCCCGAGATCACCCGGCGGTCATCCACCCGACGTGCTCCGGGCTGGTTCATGGGTAAATGGGGTTCAATCACCGCCCATTGGGCGTCAGAAAGCCAAAACAAATGAGCCATCCAGGTCTCCAATCCTTTGATCGTTCAATCTCAATCTGATTTGCTACAGAAATTCAACAAAATGATTGAGTTTGGACCCTAAAGACCCACAGAACATCGTAGAGGGCGGGGCAGGGGAGCTTGGAAATCAGCCCTTTCAACTCGAACTATTCCGCCTCACAGACGTTCCTTACACAAATGCTTTTGAGTTTTATGAAGCTATCCCGCGCTTTCTCGTGGGGGGTGATAAGGCGCGATATATCAAGCCTGATGGGAGCTTTGGAAGCATTCAGCGGAACGCCGATGGAACGGCGCTCCCGATTGAAAAAATTTATGAATACAAGGAAAAATCCTACACGCTAGAAATAGCACCTGCGACACTCAAGCAGAAAGGGAAATACCGAGCCATTTTCCCCGGAGTGCGTGAGGAAATCATCGAATTCATCATCTTCAAGCTCGCAATAGAGCAGGGGTATTTTTACGACGGTCCAGACGGGAATAATCGCAAGACAGATAGCTACACGGTTATCACCAGTCTTTATGAAATTCGTCAAGAGCTCAAAAAACGTCACGGAACCGCGCACGGTTCCTACAACCACTCCCAAATCATTGAGGCTCTTACCACCCTTCAGAAGACGAATTTCACCATCCGTGGAGACACAAAGGAAGACAGCTATAACTTTTCTCCCATTGTCGAGTTCGGCCATATGAACACAGGGAATGGGAAGGATAGCACCGGCAAGAGCACCAAGCTGGACACCTCTAATTTCCGGTGATTTGAGAGCGATTGTGTGCTTTGCGAGTGTGACGGGGCGAGATTCTCTGGATTGACGTGTATTTCTTGGTCATTTGAGCGCCGGATTGTTTGTTCCGGCAGCTCAATTGCCCGAGTTTGGCTCTATGCGGGCGCAGTTTTCCCGTTGCGCCACGCGAGGCGCTGGAAATTGTAGACGAGATTGGCCATGCCGATTTTGGTGGTGGCGCGGGCGATGCCCCTCTCGTGGTTTGCTAGCAAACCACTGCCGGGCAGTGAATGGTGCGAATGAACAAAGCCATCGGGCCTTTCAGTTTAGCGAAGGGATGCTCGACGAAGGCGCGGACTTTGGAGCGTTTTGCGTTAGCCTTTGAGGCACGTTCAGACATCGGCTTGCCCTTCGGTTTCTTGGTATGGATGTTTGATACAAATCCGTTTTTGGTCAGCCAGGTCTCGTTCTTTTTGGAGCGATAGGCTGTATCGGCCCACACGGTAGAACCGGTGTTGTCACGGCTGACCAGATCCGACAATTGCGCCCCGTCATAGCGCGATGCATGGGTAGCTTTCCACGTGCGGATCAGCCCGTGTTCCCGGTCAATCGATATATGGTTCTTGTAGCCAAAGGCCGGAATGGCAATGTCGATCGCGTGTTTGGTTCCATCAGGCTTTTGTTTGGCCTTGGAATACTTGACCGTCCATCCATTGCCCGGCAGGCAAGCGAAGCGCCGCCGTAAGGGAGCGTCCGTGTCTTTCTGGGCCAGCTTGGCGGGATTGTCCTTCCAGGCCCCGGGAACCTTGCCTTCCTTGATGTCGGCCTTCTCGCCGTCACTATTGCGCTGCTTGGGCGCGGCAACAATCGTGGCGTCAACGATCTGCCCGCCCATGGCGAGGTATCCGGACCTGGCCAGATGCTTGTCGAACCGGGCAAACAGATTGTCCATCGCACGCGCCTGGGTCAGATGCTCACGAAATAACCAGATCGTCTTGGCATCCGGCACATCATCGCCGATCGACAGGCCCAGGAAGCGAATAAACGAGAGGCGGTCATTGATAACAAATTCTGTCTGATCATCGCCGAGATTGTACAGCGCCTGCAGCACCAGAATTTTGAACATCAAAATGGTGTCATAGGCCGGCCGGCCACCTTTCGAACCATCAAAGCGCTTCAACGCTTTCGCAAGCGGCATGCGGAAAACCCGCCAGGGCACGATCCGCTCAAGCTTCTCAAGAGGATCACCGGCCTTGCTCAGCCGCTCATAACGCTCATCAACATCCCAAAAACCCACCTGACCCGCCATCACAAAACCTCCCGCGATTCAACAACGCGAGTGAATCACAGATCAGACAAAATGGGGAGGTAATTCGAGGTGTCCAACTCTATATCAAGCTTAATTCACTGGTAGCGAAAGCCATTCTCGCAAAGAGCTGGCGACAGATTGCTTATAACGACATCATGCAGGACGAAAGCTATCTTGGGAGATGGTTTCGAAAGACCTTGGGGCTTCGCTTCAGCTACGCGGAGCTTGGCCGCAATTACAACATCAAGCTTTCAACCGTCATCAATCCCTCGCACCTGGAAATCACTTCTTTTGCTGACATACCCGCTGGCACCGGACTTGGCTCATCAGGCACATTTACCTGTGCGCTGCTGCAAGCCATGCACGAGCATTGTGGCATTCAGGTCGACCGAACCGAGCTTGCCGAGCGGGCCTGTAGCATCGAAATCGACCGGCTTGGGGAACCGACCGGCAAGCAGGACCAATACATCTCGGTATTTGGCGGTCTAACCGCATTCACATTCAATCCCGACAATTCGGTCGATGTTGAGCCGTTGAAACTGTCCGAATCCCAAAGGCTGGATTTGGAGGACAGCTTGGTAATGTTCTTTACCGGATATTCCAGGCGCGCCGGCAGTATTTTGCGCGAGCAGGACCAGCAAACCCGGCAAGCCAGTGTTGAAATGCTCGACAATTTGGATCGGGTAAAGGAAATTGGCCGTTTAAGCCGCGATGCGATTGAGAATTCACGGATCGATGATTTCGGCCGGTTGATGCACGAGCATTGGCAACACAAAAAACAGCGCTCGCCCAAGATGGCTAATCCCGCAATCGACGCAGCTTATGAACGCGCCATGGCCAATGGCGCACTCGGCGGCAAACTGATTGGGGCCGGCGGCGGCGGTTTCTTGATGTTCGTGACCACCGACAAAATGCGCACCCGGCGCGCGCTTTCCGGCCTTGGGCTGCGCGAGGTGCCGGTGCGGTTTGATTTTGCTGGTACCCAGACCTTGATTGGCCGCAGCTGAACGCTGGTAGAATAGGTGCCCAATGTGCGATATCGCCGACTATCCGGTTGCGGTTCTTGCCGGTGGATTGGCGTCGCGCATGCGTCCACTGACACAAAGCATACCGAAATCCATGCTCGAAGTAGCAGGCCGGCCTTTCGTGGACCATCATCTCAATCTGCTGCGTGAGAAGGGTTTCCGCCGAGTTGTTATGTGTGTGGGATATCTTTCGGAAATGATCGTGGCTCACATTGGTGATGGCGCCGATTACGGTCTTGCGGTTAGCTATGTGAATGACGGCGAAAAGCCGCTTGGTACCGGCGGCGCGATCGTCCAAGCGCTGCCTCATTTGGGTCAGAAATTTTTCGTCACCTATGGTGATACATATCTGGATGTGGACTATCGCGGCATGGTTTCTGTTATGGATGGCAATTGCCATCTTGGCGTTATGGCGCTCTATCGCAATAACGGCAAATGGGATACCAGCAATGCCACTATCGAAAACGGTTTAACGAGATATTCCAAGCAAAACCCGTTGCCTGATGCACCATTCATCGATTATGGAATCAGCTTGGTATCTTGCGAGTTGTTTCAAGACTTTCCAGCCGGGCAAACCTTTGATCTTGCCGATGCGCTAGAGGCTGCGGCGAACGCCGGTCGGTTGGCGGCATATGAAGTGCACAACCGCTTCTATGAAGTTGGTTCGATCAAGGGACTGCAGAAAACCGAGCAATATATCACCGCGCGTAGCAATAGGCCCTTAGGGTCCTGACCCAACAAATTGAAAGAGAGTTTGCATGGCTTCTGAACACACGCGCCAGTATTTCCAGGATTTGGCCGCCATATCCGAGCAGATTGATCAGCAAGCGATTGAAGATATGATCGCGATCTTGTTAGAAGTGCGCAAACGTCACGGCAGGTTGTTTTTCGTCGGTGTCGGCGGCGGAGCGGGAAACGCCAATCACGCTGTCTGTGATTTCCGCAAACTCGCCGGTATCGAATCTTATTCGGTGTCCGACAATGTATCGGAATTGACCGCGCGGGTGAATGATGATGGTTGGGATACCAGTTATGCTAACTGGCTCAAGGTCAGCCGGCTTGGTCCCAATGATTGCGTGTTCGTGTTTTCCGTCGGCGGCGGAAATCGGGAAAAGAACGTGAGCGTCAACCTGGTTCAGGCACTAATTCATGCCAAAGAGGTAGGTGCAAAGGTAATCGGTATTATTGGGCGCGATGGCGGCTATACGGCAGTGGTGGCTGATGCCTGCGTGGTCGTGCCACCGGTCAATTCTTCGACTGTGACGCCCCATACGGAATCGTTTCAAGTCATGATTTGGCACCTGATGATTTCTCATCCGCTATTGTTGACCGGGGAAATGAAATGGGAAACCGTCGCAGGTTGATGTGCCGGTAAACAAAATGCGGCCAGGCGTATTCCTCGACCGGGACGGGACGCTCAATGAGCTGGTCTATCATCAGCGATTTGGTGAATATGGTCCGCCTCATAGGCCGGACCAATTGCGCCTGTTCGGCGAAGTCGGCGCAGCGCTAAAAAGCTTGGCCAGTGCTGGTTTTACACTTTTTGTGGTAACCAATCAGCCGGATCATGCCAAAGCAAAATGCATGCTTGACGATCTGCAATCGGTGCGCGCCGCGTTCGATCGAAAAATTGCCGCGCTCGGTGTGCCGATCGCCGAAAGCTACTATTGCTATTGCCATCCTCAAGCTGTGCGGGACGGATATGGCACGCCGTGCCCTTGCTACAAACCGTCGCCGCACATGATTTTGGACTTGGCGCAAAGACATGAGATTGATCTTTCGAATAGCTGGATGATCGGTGATCGGCCAAGCGACATGCTGAGTGGAAAAGCCGCCGGTGTGTCGACGATTTCCATCGCAAGGCCTGGAGGAAATACTTTCAGCGGTCCCGAATTTACAGTTTGTAGTTCGCTTCTCGATGCAGTGGCTTTGGTTCTTGCGTCGCTCGATCAAATTCACTAATAGCAAAGGAACTGGATATAGACCTACTGGAGCACGACGATTTTGTCTTCTGACGGGGCGAAACTCGCGCGATGGTGTCGACCCACCGCAAGCGGGCTCCAGCAAAGTCACAGGGTAAATTCGGGTGGCCACTTTACTCAGCAATATCAAAGTACTGGTACTTCGATAGATGAGGCAAATCGGCCTGTTTGGCGGATTCCGGCAGTCTATAAATATTCTTCTTTTGATTCGAATATCAAAAGGGCAAGGAAATGGGCCATAACAAAAGCCAAGAGCGCGGCTGGGTCTCGAAGAAATTGTAGCCTGCTTTGGGCGCCATGAAGGAGTAAATAAATGGATGCCGGTAGTTTGAAGATAAAGCTTTACCAAGATGGTGCCGACCTGGCGGCGATGAAGGCGGCATATGGCGACAACAAGATTGCCGGCTTCACCACCAATCCGACCTTGATGCGCCGTGCCGGGGTGACGGATTATTCCGGGTTTGCCCGTGCGGCGATTGCAGCTATGCCCGACAAGCCGATTTCCTTCGAGGTGTTTTCCGACGAAATCGCAGATATGGAACGCGAGGCGCGGATCATCCACGGGTGGGGCGGCAACACCTATGTGAAAATCCCGGTGACCAACTCGAAGGGAGTTTCAACTTGCGGCCTGATCGAACAGCTTTCCGGTGACGGCATCCGCCTCAACGTGACGGCCATATTCACCCTTGGCCAAAGCGAAGAGGTGTCCGCCAGCCTGGCGGCTGGGGTGGACGCGATCATCTCGATTTTCGCCGGCCGGGTTGCGGACACTGGCATCGACCCCGAACCGATGATGCGTGACGCGGTAGCGATGGTGGCTGAGCGTCCGGGCCAGGAAATTCTGTGGGCGAGCCCGCGCGAACTTTTGAACGTGTTTCAGGCCGACAATTGCGGATGCCACATCATCACCGCAACCCCTGATATCCTGGCCAAGCTGGCGAATGTAGGCAAGGACCTGGACCAATTCTCGCTTGAAACCGTACAGATGTTTCTTGCCGATGCTACCGCCGCCGGATATGCGATTTAGAGCGTATCTGCTTAAATCGAACCATTGTGGCCGAGCGATTATGTGACAAGGTCAAGCAAGCAATCCCGGGCCATATCTGTTGCTAGGCCCAAGATTGATTGCGAAGGTTTTGGCGCAAAACCAGCGATCCTTTCAGGTTTTCGAGAATTCATCAATAGGGTATCCAGATCGACCGCCGCGCTTTTTCCACGGCGGTCTTAATACCAACCGTGGCTAATATTCCAATGTTTTGCGCCACTTATACCAAGAGAAGTTGATATTTGAGTACCTCTAAAAACCCTTGATTTTGTTGGGTTGGGTGTGATTTTGAAGTTTCGAGTACCGGATAATATGTTGAAATATTTGAGGAACGCAGAAACGAAAATTGCTCCCAGGACCCAAAAGAAGGGTTTTTGGCAGGTGCTCATTTGCCTCACCTGGAAAAGTTCTAATACCAGCCGCATTTGCTTTTCACCTATTGACTGGAAATAGTTCGCGAAGAGCGAACCGGCGCTTATGCGCCGCGCCCGCGCGGCCTGAGCGAAGCGAAGAATTGCCGTGAGCAAGAACGCCAAATAGCGGTAGACCAAAGATCACTGGGTTTGGTATCATACGTTGATATTGCAAAGTAATATGGCCACACAATTTTGCCCTTAGACCTTGTTGGGTCACCCTTGTATTGGGTTGGCAACCCGGCACGCAATCCGCACAGAGCGGTTTTCTGTCAGAAGACAAAATTGTCGTGGTCAATAAAGTCAATATCAAGTTACTTTGGTATTAGCCGATGATTCGGCGGAATGTAGAGCAAACCGCCAACTGATTTCGCCAGCATCACTGGCGGTGTAGGATAAAGTAATTTGCTGGGTCAGCCGCATACCGCTTGAGCAGGCAAAAAAGATACTGTCCTCGATTTGCGGCTCTACTTGGGTGCAGCTAAATTTCCAGACTTCGCTATTGCGCATGGTCGCCAATATGACGCCGCCAGCTTTCACCGCCTTGACATCCGGGTGCAGGTGAAAACGAATGCACACTTGGTCACTGCGCCCCGGCTTTGGGTATAAATAGGTCAGATGGTCTAGGCCCTCCAAGATTGTGCCATCATCCGCCATTTCGATGGTTCGCCGGTGACGCAGGCCAAACGGCGCCTCATATCCGTTGTGAACCGCTTCGATCATGGTGCGATTGTCGTCCTGGCTACGCCGGCACGAAACCTTGCTAACCCCTGAGACGATCTGGGCACCAAGATAGCGCGCGAACGCACTTGGCGCCTGAAATCGACTTGATGATGTATCGTTGACGCAGGCGGTAGAGTGTGCCGCAGTCGAGCGGGCAAGGTTGCGGATCTCGGTGGAGGGATATTCCTGCTGACCGCAATTGATCACCAGCCTGGCATCGGGCCTGGAAAATTCGAACGACAGGCACCCGGCGTGTGCTTTATCCGACAATTGCCCGGCGACCGGGCGACCGACGTCCATCAACAAAACCGAACCCCCTTGATCGATACGTTGAAAGCCGCCATGCACGGCGGCACTGGCCGGCTCGCCCAGCGCTTCGTCGTATCGCATCACGGTTGAAACCAGATCGCGCCGGGTCACCGAACAGCCGTTAAACAGCGCCAGACTGCCATCGCCGTGTCTAAAGAAACGGATTGCTGGAAATACCCGGTCAATGGTGCCGATCAAAACCGCTGACGGCTGCCGACCGGCACTCAAATGCGATTGTCGTAGCGGCATCAGTTCGGCAAGCAATTTTGCCAAATCCTCCGGATTGCGCTGGCAATGAACCCCATCATCAAAGACTTGCCGTTCCAGCTCCCGGTCGAGTGCCTGGTGCGCGGTTCGATTGAGCGCCGCCAAGCCGACCACGCACAATGCCGCCTGGGCCAAAGCGATGTGAACCAGCAGGCGCGGCATTCCATCGGTGACGTTCGACTGGGCGGCACGCAGATAGCTGACATGGCGGCCAATCGATTTTAGAAAAACCGTGTGGAATTCGCGATCCGCGTCGACCAGGATCGCCGGGCAATGGCACAACCAGGAAATCAGCCTGACCGCGGCTATTTCCGCGCGCCATGCAATGCCCGTGTTATGGCGGCCGCAGGTGATGATCCATTCCTCGACCAACGCTTTGGCATTGGAACCGGAAATGCCATTATTGGCCGCATCAAGGTGGCGCAGCCAACGAAATTCATGCAATTCCCGTGACCAATATTCGCTCGGCGGGACAACGGTGAACGGGTTTTGCGCGCCAGTAAACACGGTTTTTGAGGCCAGATTGAACTCACCGGAATATATTTCGCGGGCTACCACCGGATCAGCGGTCCACAAATCCTGCGGCGCCATCGCCACCCGCTCCGGCACCTTGCTAATGAAGCGCTGCCGCCAATCGGAAAACAGGCGATTGATCCCGCGCATCCGGCGCGCGGTTTCAGCAGTGAGAACCGATATGAGCCTGATCTGTTCCGTGATTGCCATGACCGGTTCCGGTTTCATTGAGCAAAGCCCGGTTGATCTTTTTGTGGGTCCGGGATGCGGCACGCAATCAATGCTGGGCATTTGCGCAGAGTCAACGCCCTAAGGCAATAAACCGGGCGGCGAAAAACCCGTCGAGACCGCCCGATTGCGCTGGCTCGCGCGCCATCATGTTGGGCAAAGTGCGCAAATACCCATCGGGCGTGATCAATTCTGGTGCGAAGGAAAATTCTGATTTCAACACCGGATCTGACCGCAGCCGACCTTGTTCGCCAACGAATATTTGGCAAATATCCTCGCCTTCGCGGGGCAAGATCGAGCAATTGGCAAACACCAGCATACCGCCAGGTCGCACGAACTGTGCCGCTTTACGCAACATCCTCAATTGCAGACCGGCAAGGGTGGCAACCTCATCGAGGTTCTTGGTGCGGGCGATATCCGGGTGACGGCGGATGGTTCCGGTCGACGAGCATGGGGCATCCAGCAACACCGCATCAAACAGCCGGCGATCGTCCCAGGCAAATAGGTCGGCGCGGATCAATTCCGCGTCGAGCCGCAACCGGGTCAGGTTTTCGCGTAATCTGGTCGCCCGGTGCTCGGAGATTTCCACCGCGGTCACCGACGCACCGGCGGTGACCAATTGGGCGGTCTTGCCGCCTGGCGCCGCGCATAAATCGAGCACTTTTGCGCCGGTCACATCACCAATAAGGCGCACCGGCAAAGTGGCGGCGGCGTCCTGGACCCACCACTCGCCGTCCTGGTAACCGGGCAAGGCGGATATGCGGGCCGGTTGAACCCGGCGCAGGGTACCGTTCGCCAACACTGCGGCATCCAGCAACCCGGCCCATTTTTCCGGATCGGATTTTACTGTGAAATCCAAACTTGGTGGCAACAGGTGCATCGCGCCGATTTCCTCGGTCATTTCCGCACCGTAGGCCGCCATCAATTCATCATGCAGCCAGTCCGGCATGTTAAGCCGCCAAGGGGTTTGGGCGGCAAGAATTTCCGCCTTTTCGCGAGCAATCCTGCGCAATACCGCATTGGCAAACCCCTTGTAGTGGCGCGCTTTGCGATCTTCGCTGATCGCGGTAACGGCTAAATTAACCGCAGCGCTGTCCGGCACCTCCATGAACAGGATTTGGCCGATCGCGGCGCGCAAAATGTGACGCACTTTTGCTGCTTTGGCCGGCAATGGCGTGTGCGAAACCCGGTCTATCGCGTCATCAACCTGGCCCAGCCGGCGCAACACGGTGGCGGCGATCATGCGCGCCAGCGCCCGATCCTTGGCAATCAGGGCGCGGTAGTTGGCAAATCCATACCGGTCGTCAACCACGCCATCGAAATTGCGTTTTTCATGCAACACATTTTCCAGGATGGTTGCTGCAACCTGGCGCGCGGCAAGACCGGCCCGGTCGCGGCCCGAGGGCCGATAACCGCCCTTGGCAGTACTACCCGCGCCCTTATCGTCATTAACCAATTGCTTTGCTCCCAAGGTTCGCACGGTATGGATCGGCGGCCTCCAATACCCTATATCTTGGTGACAAGAAAACCGCATTTTGGAACCAGCATGACCGCTGACTGTACACAGAAGAACAAGACAGATTGTCGAAAGCTGCCGGCGGCGGCGAAACGGGCTCTACAAGAAGCGCGCGCACGCCGCGAAAAACGCCAGTACGAGCCCGAAAGGCCGAAGGAATTACAGGGCCGCAAAGGGCCGGATCCGACCCGCTATGGCGATTGGGAGAAAAAGGGTATCGCCGTCGATTTTTAACCGCGCACCGATCATTGCAAGGCAACCAGTTCACACCTAGTGGAATGAATTTGACATTTGGTGCCCATTTGCAGCATCGTCGTTTGTCAAATGTCAAATTTAAAAATTCCGCTAGATTCAATATCTTGCTAATGGCTCTTTTGTTGCCAAGATTTGCAAACCTAAGTGTTGCAACGGGACGCAAATGTTAGAATCGAACCACTAGCGCTTGGCAGCGAACAAAATTGCGGCAGTCAAATGGGTCAATATTAAGTTCCCTTGGTATTAGGGTCTGTGGACATTCACCTTGATGCGATAAGCGCCGCGACAAGGTTCCAGTTGGCAGCGTAGCTGTTATCGGTTTTATCGTAACGCGTTGCGATGCCACGAAATTCCTTGATCTTGGCGAAGTAGTTTTCAACCAAATGCCGCCAACAATAGGCCTCTTCATCGTATTCTCGCTGCACAATCCGATTTGATTTGGGCGGGATAACGGCGGTTGCGCCCCGGTCTTCCAGCTCCTCCAGAAGCCAGTTTGCGTCAAACGCTTTATCCGCCAGCAAAGCGGCGAATGACACGCCCTTGATCAGCGGTGCCACGCCCCTCATGTCATGCGCCTGTCCCGGTAGCAGCATGAAACGCACAAGATTACCAAGCGCGTCCACCAGCGCCACGATCTTGGTGGTCAACCCACCGCGCGAGCGCCCGATGGCCTGATTTTGAGTCCCCCTTTTGCGCCGGTTGCCTTTTGGTGAACCGAAACAATGGTGCCATCAATCATGGCGTATTCGAGGTCTGGGTCATTGCTCATGGCTTTGAAAAGACTCTCGAAAACACCCTGCTCGGCCCATCGTCGGAACCGGCGAAACTGGCTGTTCCAGTTGCCAAATTTCGTCGGCAGATCGCGCCAGGGAGACCCCGTGCGCACCCGCCAGAACACCGCTTCCAAAAACAACCGGTTGTCGCCGCCTGTCCGGCCACTGTCTGTTGCCTTGCCGGGGAGCAAAGGCGCAAGGCGTTCCCAGACCCGGTCATTCAAAACAAATCGCTTTTCGTCCATTACAAACTCCCTTTTGGAAGCTTGAATCAGAAATCAACGCTTTTGGGAATCCTGAATGTCCACAGACCCTAGTGCGTGTCACCCAAAAGTGGGTACCGGTTTTGGGAAAAATGACGCGCATAAACAAAAAGATGAGTACCTCTAAAAACTCTCAATTTTGTTGGGGTGGGTGTAATTTTGAAGTTTCGAGTACCGGATAATATGTTGAAATATTTGAGGAACGAAGAAACGAAAAATTGCTCCCAGGACCCAAAAGAAGGGTTTTTGGAGGTGCTCAGATAGCGCGACCAAGCTATTCCAACGCTTGGTGACAAGCGCTAGTCGCGCCGGTGCTGATGTTTGGTTCCATTTGCACCCAATAGGCTCTAAAAGCTGAGCTTTGTTGTTGTGACCCGGTGGTGAATTATGTCCGAAAAACCCATGGAAAATCAGGCCCGCTTCTACCGTGAATTGGCCGACGCGGTAGAGCCCGGGTTTGCGATCCGGCTGTGGAACGGCGAGCGGATCGGGGCGGCCGACGGCGTGGCGCTGGTGATCAACGATCCCTATGTGGCCGGCCGGCTGTCGCGCAAACCGAATTTCGAAACCTTGGCAGGGTTATGGATCGACAAGCGCATCGATCTGGAAGGCGGCGATTTGTTCGATCTGGTTGCCGCACGCAAACCGGGTCTGAAAGCGCGCCAGGCGTTGAAAAAACTGCCGAAGCGGTTTTTCCTGAAAAACCTCGGCACATTGTTTTCCAAAGGTGGTGCTAGCGGTTACCAGTCACTAAGCGGACAAGAAGCGTTTATCAGTGGATCGTCCGGCGCCGACATCCGCCACCATTACGACGTTTCGAATGCCTTCTACCAACTCTTTCTCGACCAGCGCATGGTCTATACCTGCGGCTATTTTCGCGATTGGAACAATAGCCTCGACCAGGCCCAGGCCGACAAGCTCGACATGATTTGCCGCAAGCTGCGGCTAAAGCAAGGCGAGCGGTTGCTCGATATCGGTTGTGGCTGGGGAGCGCTGTTGATCCACGCTGTCGAACATTTCGGGGTCACCGGCACCGGCGTATCATTGTCTGAGGCGCAAACCGAACTGGCCCGTGAACGGATCCGCGCCAAGGGCCTGGAAGACAAGATCACCATTCATATCAAGTCCTACGAGGCGCTAGACGACCAGTTCGACAAGATAGCTTCAATCGGCATGTTCGAGGCGGTCGGCATCGCCAATTATGACACTTATTTCTCGTCGATAAACCGGCTCCTGAAGCCCGGCGGGTTATATTTGCACCATGCGATCACCCGCCGCATGAAACGCGATAACAAGGCGTTCGGCCGCAAAAGCCCGGAGCACAAGGCGTTGGTCAAATATATTTTCCCCGGTGGTGAACTCGACCATCTCGCCATGTCGATTGGCAATCTGGAGGCGCACGGTTTCGAGGTCCACGACGTGGAGAACTGGCGCGAACATTATGGCCAAACCTGTAGGCTTTGGGCGACAAGCCTGTGGGGGCGGTTTGACGAGGCGATCACTGAGATTGGCGAGGCGCGGGCGCGGCTGTGGTATTTGTATCTGGCCGGTTGCGCGCTGGCGTTCGAGCGCGGTGCGGTGCAGATCAATCAGACCCTTGCCAGTAAACGCCACAAAGGCGCGAGCCCAGTGCCGGCGACCCGCGAAGATTTGTACCGGTAGGCGCAATCCCTATTGTTATACCAAGGGAACTTGATATTGGCTCATTTGATGGACGCAAACCGGTTCATCCGGCAAGAAGCAAAACGCATCGCGATGTTCGCGTATCGGGCCAGGGTATCGGGCAAGTAAAGCGCGACCCGGGGGTCCACAAGCCAAACCCAATTCAGCTCTAGAGCGTGTCACCCAAAAGTGGGCACCGATTTTGGGAAAAATGACACGCATAAACAAAGAGCGCGCGCGACGAAGCTATTCCAACGCTTCGTGACAAGCGCTAGCTCCTTGGGACGCCGCCAACTACCCCTTCTTGTTCTGCCGGTTCTCGATCAGGTCATCGACCACCGCCGGCTCGGCCAAGGTTGACGTGTCGCCGAGCGAACCAAAATCATCCTCGGCAATCTTTCTCAAGATTCGCCGCATGATCTTGCCAGAACGAGTTTTCGGCAAGCTCGGTGCAAACTGGATCTTGTCCGGCGAGGCGATTGGTCCGATCTCGCCGCGCACATGGTTTCTAAGTTCGGTGCGCAATTCATCGCTCGATTGCTGGCCATGCATCAAGGTCACATAGCAATAAATCCCCTGGCCCTTAATGTCGTGCGGGTAGCCGACCACCGCAGCTTCGGAAACCGTGTCATGGGCGACCAGGGCGGATTCCACCTCGGCGGTGCCCATGCGGTGGCCGGACACGTTGATCACGTCGTCGACCCGGCCGGTAATCCAATAGTAGCCGTCCTCGTCGCGGCGGCAGCCGTCGCCGGTGAAATATTTGCCCTTATAGGTGGAAAAATAGGTCTGAGCGAAGCGCTCATGGTCGCCAAATATCGACCGCATCTGGCCTGGCCAAGAGGCGGTCAGGCACAAATTACCGTCGGTTGCACCTTCGAGCGGGTTGCCGTCATTGTCGACCAATTGCGGCACCACACCGAAGAACGGCAAAGTGGCTGAACCGGGTTTCAGATCAATGGCGCCGGGCAATGGGGTGATCATGATGCCGCCGGTCTCGGTCTGCCACCAGGTATCGACAATCGGGCAGCGGGCGTCACCAACTATTTGATAATACCATTCCCAGGCTTCCGGGTTGATCGGCTCGCCGACGCTGCCGAGTAAACGCAAGGAACTGCGCGAGGTTGACTTGACCGGCTCGTCGCCACCTTGCATCAGGGCTCTTATCGCGGTCGGCGCGGTGTAGAAAATATTGACCTGATGCTTGTCGCAGACCTGCCAGAACCTCGAGGTGGTCGGGTAGTTTGGGACCCCCTCGAACATCAAAGTGGTGGCACCATTGGCGAGCGGACCATAGACGATATAGGAGTGGCCAGTGACCCAGCCGACATCGGCGGTGCACCAATAGACATCACCATCATGATAGTCGAACACATATTGATGGGTCATCGACGCCCACACCAAATAGCCGCCGGTGGTGTGCAACACCCCCTTGGGTTTTCCGGTCGAGCCGGAGGTGTACAAAATAAACAGCGGGTCTTCGGCGTTCATCTCTTGGGCCGGGCAATCGTCATCTGCTTGATCGACCGCGTCGTGATACCAGATGTCACGGCCCTCGACCCAATTGACATCGCCGCCGGTGCGCCGCACCACCAACACATGGTCGACCTTGGCGCCATCCTTGGCAGCGATCTTGATCGCGGCATCGGTGTTGGCTTTCAGGGGAACGGCCTTGCCGCCGCGCATGCCCTCGTCGGCGGTGATGACATATTGCGAATCGCAATCCTCAATTCTGCCGGCCAGCGCGTCCGGCGAAAATCCGCCAAACACGATCGAGTGGACGGCGCCAATGCGCGCGCAAGCCAGCATCGCGTAAGCGGCTTCCGGCACCATCGGCATGTAGATGGTCACCCGGTCGCCCTTTTTGACGCCGTGCGACTTCATGGCGTTGGCCAGCCGGCACACATGGCCGTGCAATTGCCGATAGGTGATTTTGGCATCGTCGGCCGGGTCATCGCCCTCCCAGATGATCGCCACCTGGTCGCCGCGGGTTGCCAAATGCCGGTCGATGCAATTAGCCGCTACGTTGAGTGAACCGTCCTCGAACCATTTTATCGAAACCTCAGGTAATTCGAAGGTGGTGTTCTTGACCTTTG
The DNA here is from genome assembly GCA_965248715.1 of Rhizobiaceae bacterium. GTDB lineage: Bacteria > Pseudomonadota > Alphaproteobacteria > Rhizobiales > Rhizobiaceae > CBDFKB01. The sequence continues at coordinate 919,609 of CBDFKB010000007.1, read as the reverse complement.
TGTATGGTTTGATCCAATCGACCCGCTTGCCATGTTCGGCCCAAAAAGCCTCCGGATTGTCGATGCTTTGTTTGTACATCGCCAAATATTGGTCTTTGTCGATCAAGGCGTGGGCCTTGGCCGCATCGGTTACCGGATAAACATGGGTTTCGGACATGGTCACTCCTTCCATCGTGCGGCCGCAAGCCGACGTGTGCAAACAAATTTTCCCTATTCAACAAATTGCCGCGGTGAAGTCCATAAGACAATCGCCGTATCCAATTGGCGGTAGCGAGCCGGCAGGCCGGCGAATGAGCGAAATCTTAATCATTTCGGTCGAAGTTTAATCATCGATAACAACCGCTCATCAGGTATTGCGTTGGCGGCACTTAAAACCATTTGGCACCGGGGCCAATTGCGGCAAAAATTGCTGGCAATGGCACTATTGTTGCTATTGCCGCTTTCGCTTTCGTCATGCGCCTGGCTCGGTTGGTCGATATTGCGGGCGCCGAGCGTGACCTATCACGACACGTCTTGGTGCGTACCGTTACGCCTGAAGACTGTGCTGCGCCAGGTCTCGCGGCGGTTTGGCCCGGTTGTTGTTTCATCGACCCACCGCTGGCCACTGGAAAATAAACGCAAAGGCGGCAAGCCACGCTCCTACCACTTGTCCTGCCGTGCAAGCGATTTTCGTATTGTTGGCGACCCCAACGGGGTTATAAAATACCTTAGGAACCATCCCCATGTCGGCGGATATAAGCGCTATCGGGCAGGGTTTTACCACATCGATACCGGGCCAAAACGAACCTGGTGATCGCCCGCCAGCATCAGCCATCATCAAAAAGGTCAATATTTTCTACCGCTAGCATCATGTCGGCCGGGCCAACCGGACAATAGAATTCGCCGGCTCACAATTCATGCCTGAAACAAATCCTGGTAGCGCTGGCGCAGTAGGTTTTTTTGCACCTTGCCCATGGTGTTGCGTGGCAATTGGTCGATGATGATGATCTCCTTGGGTTGCTTGTAGCGGGCAAGGCGGTGCGCAATCGCCGAGCGGATATCGCCCGCATCGAGATCAATTCCAGGCTTTGCTACCACCAATGCGACCACCGCCTCACCGAAATCATCGTGGGGCAGGCCAATTACTGCGGTTTCCGCAACACCGGCAACGCCGTCGATCAGGATTTCGACCTCTTTGGGATAGACATTGTAGCCACCGCTGATGACTATATCCTTGGCGCGGCCGACAATCGAAACATAACCATCACCGTCGATCACCGCGATATCACCGGTGATGAAGAAACCGTCTTCGCGCAGTTCTTCGGCGGTTTTTTCCGGCACCCGCCAATAGCCGGCAAAAACGTTGGGGCCGCGCACTTCGATCATGCCCGGTTGACCGGCTGCCAGTTCGGCGCCGGTTTCAGCGTCGGTAATCTTCACATCAACCCCCGGTAGCGGAAATCCAACCGTGCCGGCGCGCCGCTCACCCTCATAAGGGTTGGAAATGTTCATATTGGTTTCGGTCATGCCATATCGCTCAAGGATCGCATGGCCGGTCCGGCCGCGCCAATTATCATGGGTATCGGCCAATAGGGGGGCGGAGCCGGAGATAAACAACCGCATATTCCTGCTTGCCGTCGCCAGGCCCGGTTCCCGCAAGAGCCGGGTATAAAAGGTCGGCACCCCCATCAATGCGGTGGCGCCAGGCAGCGCCGCGACAATCGCGCCGGCATCGAAATGCGCCATGAAGATCAGTTGTGCGCCGGCCATCAACGCCACATTTGAGGCGACGAACAGGCCATGGGTGTGGAAGATTGGCAGGGCGTGGATTAGCACATCGGCGCTGGTAAACTGCCAGCTTTCGACCAGGGTAGCTGCATTCGAGGCAAGATTGCGATGGGTCATCATCGCCCCTTTCGAACGCCCAGTGGTGCCAGATGTATATAAAATCGCGGCAAGATCGCTTGGGCCACGCGCAGCAGGCACAAATTTCTCGTCACGTTCCGCGGCAACCGTCACGAGGCTGCCGGCGCCATTGCCGTCAAGCGTCAATACATTAGCGGGGCCGGCAGCGGCGCAAATCGCCTTCTGTTTGGTTGGGTCGCACACTACGATCCTTGGTTCGGCGTCCCTGAGGAAATAGTCGATTTCGGCTGCCGTATAGGCCGGATTGAGCGGCAGATAGACCCCGCCGGCCAATACGCTCGCCACATAAAGCTGTAGTGCTTCGATGGTTTTTTCGACTTGCACCGCGACCCGGTCGCCGGGTTCCAGGCCAAATTTCATAAGTGCTGCCGCCAGCCGTTCCACACCATCAAAAAACTCGCCGAATGACATTGTACGACCATCTGGCAATCGGGCGAAAGTCGCGCCGGCCCGCCCGGTGGTTGGCTGATGCAGTTGGTGGCAAAGATGGTTTTGCCGATACTCATTGCTGGCGCTTAGCAAGGTGGGTTCCCCGTTTGCTCGGCTACTCTTGGCGTTCAAAAAAGCCGCGGCACTGGCCCAAGTGGAATAAATCCGATGCTGGCAAAACCATCGGTAATGGTCACAGTGAGTTTCAACGGCCCGTTGCCGGTTGCAGTTTGCTGCAAGCGTAATAATTCAACCGCCTGGGCAAGCTGTGCTTGTTCGAGGCCAAGTCCACCACCTTGTTCGGCGACGACCACGAACAAATTTTCCGGCCGGGTGATTTCAACTTTTAGCTTGGCGCTGAGCCGGCCATCGGTGGCAATCGCAAACGGCCCGGAAAGCGCAATAGCGGTCTGGTCGGCGGCTGCGGCCTTTGCATAATGCACGATGCCAGACGCGCCTTGCTGCCTAAGGATTTGTTCAAGGGTTAATTCGTTCAACATTGCCAACTGGAATTGGGCAAGCGTGGCGCTTGCGTCGATCATCGCCAGCATGATCGGCGCGCCGCCGATCCGGTTGGTGAGAGAATTGTCTACGGTCAAGGCCAGGTCAAGACCGGTGCCATTTTGCGGGTTACGCCTAACATGCAAATTGGCCCGATCGGCGGTGAAGCCCGTGGTGCCGCCGATTTCGGTTGCCATTTTGCGGTCAAAGGCGATGTTGAGTGCCCGGCCTTCGACCGAAATTGCTTCCGGTCCGTCGAACCCCAAGCGCAAACTTGCTCTAAGCAGTGCCCACTGTGCGCTGCCGCTACCGCCGGCAAGCAAGAAATTGGCCGGCCCTTGCAGTTCGGCAACGGTGTGGCTTGGCCGGTAAATTTGCGCGGCGCTGCGAAACCCGCCGGCTTCGGCAACCAATTCGCGTTGTTCTTCGTCAAAACCGGTCGCGTCACACAACAAACCAATGCGAAACGGAAACCCGACCACCTGGCGGTTGGCGCAAACAAACACCCGGCCGGCAATTTTCTCGGCCGCGATCCAATTGCCAATCGATCGGTCGAGCCGGCCGGCAAGCACATACCAACCCCCGCAATAGATTGTGATCGCCAGCACGATCAAAATGACGAACCAACGGGCCAACCATCGGCTGGAGAAGCGTTTCGATTTCTGATCCCCCATGCTATCGCTCCTATGTGGCGCTCCTATGTGGCGCTGCTGCCTGATGCTGCTGCGTGGCGCGGCTACCTGGGCTACTTGTTCACCTAAAATTTGTGAGCGTACGATGGATGATTTTTGGCTATTTGGCTATGGTTCCTTGATGTGGAACCCGGGGTTCGAGCCGGTACAGACCACGCTTGCCACCATGTATGGCACCCACCGCGCGTTGTGCATCTATTCCTGGGTCCATCGCGGCACCGAAGAACGGCCGGGCCTGGTGCTCGGCCTCGACCGTGGCGGATCGTGCCGGGGGATGGCGATGCGGGTCGATGGGCGCTTGCGCGAACAAGTGATCGACTATCTGCGCGCGCGCGAATTGGTCACCAAGGTCTATTACGAAACCTGGCGCCGACTGCGCCTCGACAGTGGCGTCACCGTCGAGGCGCTAACTTATGTGGTTGACCGCCAACATCAGCAATATGCCGGCCGCATGGCGATTGACGAAATGGTGCGTTTCGTGCGTCAGGGCAAGGGTCGTTCCGGTATCAACAGGGATTACGTATTGTCTACCCGACGCCATTTGGCCGAACTGGGCATCCACGATCCCCATCTTGAGGAAATAGCCGCTATGTTGGCCTGAATTTGTTGGTCCTTATTGCGCCAACAACCGGTCGGTTGCGGTTTCGATGTCGACCTGCAATTTCTTGGCAAATTCAGCATTGTCGAGGCCAGGCATGATTGGCGGCAAAAATTCCATAGTGATGGTTCCAGGATGACGATAAAATGAGTTACGCGGCCATAACAGGCCGGAATTCAACGCCACTGGCACCACCGGGCAGGAAATTTTTTCATAAAGCCGCGCAATGCCAATCTTGTAGCGCGGTTCGGCGCCGGGCGCGGTTCTGGTTCCTTCGGGAAAGATAATGATTTGCCGTGGATTGCGCATTTCTTTTTGGGCAGCCGCAGTCATTGCCGTCAAGGCAACCCCTTTCTTGCCGCGGTGCACCGGGATCATGCGCATCTTGGCCGCGTACCAGCCAAACAGCGGCAAGAACATCAGTTCGCGTTTCAAGATGTAGGCGGGGTCATCCATGAACAAAAGAATGGCTACAGTTTCCCAGGTCGACTGATGCTTGGCCGCGACCAAAAACCCACCATCCGGCAGGTTTTCCAGCCCACGGAATTGGGCCTCGCAGCCGGTGATATTGCGGTGCAGCCACAATATCAAATAGCCCCATGTTTTGACTACCTTCCAGCCATCGCGCTGCGGCAAGAAAAAAAATACTGGAACCCAGAAAACCAACAGTGCGGCGGTCACGACAAAAAACAGACAATTGTAGATCATAGATCGAAGCAGCAGCATGGCGGAAACCTGTCGAGCCGAATAGCAATGGCTCCGAATTCATTAAAAGGGCTCTAGTGGAAAGAATTTGACATTTGGTGCCCATTTGCAGCATCGTCGTTTGTCAAATGTCAAATTTAAAAATTCCACTAGATTCAATACCTTGCTAGTGGTTCTTTTGATTCCAACATTTGCAAACCTAAGTGTTGCAACGGGACGCAAATGTTAGAATCGAACCACTAGTGGCCGCACATTTTGAGGTCTAGTTCTTTTCCGATCCAATTGAAACCATTTGACTGGCTTGAATGCGGATCACCGCCGACAAAAATTTCAAATACTCCCCTGCCAAAAACAATGCGTTGCGCGAATTTTCGAGCCAACCAGCATTGGCAAACCGACGGTCTGGCACATTGACCGGAACCATTTGCACCGCCGGCATCGCCGCATTCATTTCCTCAATCGCCCGCGGCATATGATAGGCCGAAGTCACCAGCGCCACCGAACTGACCGAGTGGCGCGCGGCCCAAATTGCGGTCTGACGAGCATTGCTGATGGTATCGGCGGAAACCCGGTCGATCTCAATGCAACAATCGATCCATTTGGCCATGTTCGGGTGGATGTCGATCAGAGCGCTGTCAGCGGTCCTTGGATTAACCCCAGAAATCAGCATCCGTGGCGCCGCTTTTGCCCGCAGCAGTTCCAATGCACTTTCGATCCGCAACGGACCCCCGGTCAGAACTACAATCGCGTCAGTGGGTGCAGTTACTTGCTCGCTTGCCACGGTTCCCAGCCCAGAAATAAAGCGCAGGAAGCCGATCGCCAGCACCAGCAAGACGATGACCACAACATAAATAAGCCTTTTCAATAACATGACATTGCTTCACCCGCTGGCGGGATCAATCCGCATGGGTGGCGACCAAAGCTGTAGACCTATCGGCAACATGTGCCGGCAAAATACGGTATTCCGATGACGCGCAATGCTGCATGACCATGGGTCTATCGTCGGATCAGCCGGTCGAGCCGATCAAGATGCCGCAATACGGTGAGCCGCGAAGTAAAAGCTGTCAGGGCAGCAACTGCCGCAGTAACCAGCGCAATCGCCACATAGCCGGTGATGCCGAGCGAATAGGAGCCAAACAGGGCATGGAACGGGTCACCAGGATCATCACCGCGTTGCCAACCGGCAAACAGGAACATTAGAAACAAGAACCCGGCCGCCACCCCGCCGATCGCCGCACCGCGCAGGCCAAGAAAAAGAAAGTGGCGTTGAAATTCGGCAGCGATAAACCGGTTATGCGCACCGACAAAGTGCAGCACCTCGACGATCTGCCGATTGCCGACCATTGCGCCTTGGGTGGCAAAAACCACCGTTACGATGGTGGCGCAAAGCACCAACGCCAAAATGGCGATGCCGAGGCTGACCAATGCCATCGCCACCGATGTTAACCGATCGACCCAGGCCTGATGGTCATCAAGGCTGGCACCTGGAACCTCATCGTGCAGTCGTTTTTCGAGGGCAACAAGGTCCGGATCGGCGCCGGCCGCAATCGAGACCGTCAATAAGCGCGGGATCGGTAGTTCGGCAATATCAAAACCCGATCCCAACCACGGCTCCAAAAGCGCCGCCGCATCACGGTCGTTGATGGCGACGACCCTGGAAATACCGGCAAAATCGAGCGCAATCCGGCTCGCTTCGCGGATTGCTTGATTTATATCGTTGCCCTCAACCGGATTGACCTGGATCGTCACTTCGGCGGCAACATCGCTGGTCCAGTCGCGCGCCGCCTCGGTAATCATCAACACGGCGCCAAGGGTCAGGCAGGCCAGAAACGACATGATCGCGATCACCACGGTCAGTGCCCGGCCGGCAATGCCGTCGCGCGGCACGATAGCCCGGTGCTGGGTAAAGCCCCTAACTGGCGCGGTCTTTCGCCGTTTTTGTTTTGCGGTCTGGGCCACCGGCTTTCGCCTCGCCATGGCCACTGCGGAATTGATTGCATCCCTATCCATAAATTTGCAGATGCCCCTCGTTTAAGACCAACCGCTTGGCAGAATATTGGTCCATCAGACCGAGATCATGGGTAGCGATAATCACCGAGGTTCCAAGCCGGTGCAACTCCTCGAACAAGCGCAGCAAGCGGCGTGCCAACGGCGGATCAACATTGCCGGTCGGCTCGTCGGCCAACAGGATTTCCGGCTGTGCGATCAGCGCTCGGGCAATCGCAGCGCGCTGCTTTTCGCCACCGGAAAGCACCGGTGGAAAGGTGTTTTTGCGTTCGCCGAGCCCGACCCAGTCTAACAATTCGCTCACGTCGGCACGATAGACGTGTTCCTCACGCCCCTGCACATGCAATGGCAAGGCAACGTTTTCATAAGTGGTCAGATGGTCGAGCAGGCGAAAATCCTGGAACACCACACCGATCCGTTGGCGAATTCCCGGCATATCGTCGCGCCTGATCGATGCCGCCGGCTTGCCGAAAATCGATACCAGGCCACGGGACGGTTTCAGCGACAGCAGCATCAAACGCAACAAGCTGGTTTTGCCAGCGCCAGACGGGCCGGTGAGAAACTGGAACGATTCACGCTCAATCGTAAACGACAAATCACGCAGGACTTCCGGTCCCATTCCGTAACGCAATCCGACGTTTTCGAACTTGATCAAGCCTTCCTCCCGGAAAGTGACGATCCAACGCTAGCCGCCGTAACGTGATCGACCATTGCAACGCAAAAGAAAAGGTTATGGTTAACAGTACCTTAAGCAATTCTCTCTATAAGTCTGGCATTGACGGGCCGAACGCTGGCACAACCGGCGGCACCCGCCCTGGAAACGCAAACACGCGGACAGACAATCAATGCAACCAAGCTGCTCTATATGCAAATCAAACCGTATCGGACCGGCCACGGTAGAAATTCTTATAAACAGCGACGAAACCGTATGCGCAAGATGCGACAGCCGCACCAACCAGCGTTGGATGCCGATTTCCACACAACCAACCGACCTGTCGATATTACAAGCGCCGATCGGCAAGCGGCTGCCGGGCCGACCACGCCCTTGGAACAGCTCCCGCTGGGGTCCGGACCCGCAGGGTGCAAACCGCTATGGTGTGACCGACATCGAAATTATTCCTGAAGCGGGCGGCCAGGCGGCGCGGTTCGCCCCTGAGGCGTTGATTGATCGCTGGGGATCAATGTTGTTGGTGGCGTTGATTACGATTGTCTTCGTTACCGGGCTCGCTAAACTCAATGATACAGGGCGGGGATCAGCCGGTTATGCCATCACCGCATTGAGCAACCTATTTTTTCCGCACGAGGAATTGGTATTGATGGATGTCACCTTTAACCGCAAACGCGATGGCGGTGCCGATTTGCTGTTCGTCTATGGCCAAATCGCCAACAATGGCAGCGAGGAACGGCTGGTACCGCCGGTCGAACTGACTTTGCGCCAGGAGGGCGGGCATAAGGTTTATCAATGGTCGTACCGTCCGGCGGTGCGCCGGATCGCAGCCGGCGAATCCCTGCGCTTTTCCACATCGATTGTGCGCCCACCGAGCAACGCACAAATCATCGAAGTTAGATTATCGAAGCCCGAACACATGGCAGGACTACGGTAATGATCGAAGTGCGTGGCAAGCGGATCGAGCCCCTGTTCGACGAAGCCATGATCGCCAAACGCACCGACGCCCTGGCGCTTGAGATTGCCGCCGCCGATCTGCACGATCTGTTGGTTGTTTCTGTGCTCAAGGGATCATTCGTATTCGCTGCCGATCTTATCCGGGCATTGCACCGCGCTGGCCTGGCGCCGGAAGTTGAGTTTATTTCGGTTTCGAGCTACGGCGCTGGTACCCAAGCGGGCGAATTGCGGCTGTTGCGTGATATCGATAGCGATGTCAGTGGCCGCGACGTGTTGTTGATCGACGACATTCTCGAATCAGGCAACACGCTTAAATTCGTCAGGGAAATATGTCTGTCACGGGGCGCCAACCGAGTGCAGATCGTCGCCCTGTTGGACAAATCGATCAACCGCAAGGTGGATATATCCGCCGACTATATTGGCTTCGAATGTCCGGACAAATTTGTTGTTGGTTACGGCATGGATGTTGGCCATGCGTTTCGCGAACTGCCTTTTGTCGGCGTTGTCATCGACGACTGATCACATCAAGCAGGTGAGTACCTCTGAAAACCCTCGATTTTGTTGGGCTGGGTGTGATTTTGAAGTTTGGAGTACCGGATAATATGTTGAAATATTTGAGGAACGCAAAAACGAAAAATTGCTCCCAGGACCCAAAAGAAGGATTTTAGAGGTGCTCAGGTGGGCTGCGAGCGAAAATGCATACTGGCAAACAGCCCGCTGAACCCGACCTCGCATCCTTATACCAAGAAAATTTAATATTGACCCATTTGACCAATATTGGCCACCGTTGGTATTATCTACTGCCGCGCAACAGCCGCTCTAAATAGTCCTGTTCGATGCGCGGGCGCAGCGGATTGGCCAAACGGCGGCGAATGGCGTCGAGGATTTCACGCGCGCGCGCCGCATCAATTTCGCTGGGTATTTCGGTACTATCTCCATCCAACGAATTGCCGAGCCGGTCGGGATTGCGGCCAAGCGGGTCGGTGCCGCGCCTAGCCAATGCGCCGCCCTGGCCCTGATTGCCTAATTGTTCGCCGCCTTGGCCGCGTTCACCGGTCATCTGCTGCATCATGGAGCGGGCGCCTTGTTGCATGGAATCGATCGCTCGACCCTGATTGCCGATCGCTTGGCCGGCTTCACCACGACCGAGATTTTCACTGGCGCCAACCATTTCTTCGCCGGCCTCGCCCAATTCCTGTGGCGGTTCCAGGCCAAGTTCGCCCAATTTTTCGGACAGGCGGCGCAACTGGTCACGTAGGGCGTCTTGTTGTTCGCGCAATTGATCCATGGCGTCGGCATACGCCTCCGGATCGATTTTTTCTCCAGGCGAGCGTTCGCCGTTTTCCATGCCGGATCGATTAGGGTCTTGGCGGCCAAGACTGAAGGTTTCATCGAGCAGCTTGCGCTGCCGTTGCATGATCTCACCAAGCTTGTCCATCGCCTGATTGGTTTCATCACCTTCCGCGCGGCGCTGCCGGGCGTGGGTGCCGGCACGCAGATTGTCCATCATGCGTTGCATTTCCGACAACAATTCCCGCGCCGCGTCCGGTGATCCGGACCGCGCCAGGTCTTCAATCCGGTCGAGCATGTTTTCCAAATCCTGCTGCCGCAACATCTGATCAAACTGGGAATTGCGTTGCGGTGCGCCGGACTGGGCGTTGCGCCTGGCATCCTCGGCAAGCTTTTTCATCAATTGGTTCATGGCCTGGCGCAGATCGTCCATCCGTCGTGCGATCTCCTGGTCGCTGGCACCACGTTCAAGCGCTTCAGAAAGCGCTTCTTGCGCCTCGCGCAGGCGCCGCTCTACCTCCGACAAATCGCCAAACTCGATCGCCAATGCGATTTCCCACATCAGGTCGAGCGCATCGCGCAGATCATCATCGGAGTTGGCATCGATAATGGTCCGGTAGCTGGTTCTAAGGCCAAGATAAGCGCCGCTGTCTTCGAAAAAATCCTCCGGCGCGAAGGTCAAAGCGTCGATCATGTTGGCGACGGCCTGCGCTTTTGTGGCGTCCAGCGCCAGCTTGCGGCGCTGCTCGATTACGGCGCGGGCCAACGGTTTGACGAAGTGCCGGCCTGGCAAAGTGATTTCAATGGCTGGCGAGGTAGCGATCTGCCCGGCATCATCGCTAGCGCTCAGCGTGATCGCCACATTGGATCCGGCATAAGGATGTTGGCTGAGATCACGGCTGGCGCGTGAGGAGCCTTTGCGGGCGCGTTTTCGCGGCAGCGGCAAAGGGATTTCCAGATCTGCTACCAGTGGCCGCGCATGGGGATCGGCAATTTCAGTGGACCCGATCCGTGCGTTCGCCGATTTGACACCATAATCGTCGGCGACTTGGTAGGCCAGTTGCAAGGTGCCGGCAAGGGACCCTCGCGGCGGTTTGACGAAGGCGATGGTCGGCGGTGTGTCCTCAATTACCTTAAACTGCCAACTATTGCGGATTTCTCCACCGACCGTCAATTTTACCGCGCCGCTTTGCTTCAGCGTTAACGATATCCGATCCGCTTCGTCGTCGCCGGTATTGTTGGAGGGTGTGTCGGTAATAGTAATTTGCGGTGTATCGCCACCGGTGCTTTGATCTGGGTGTAAGGTTAGTCCCACCTTGGCCGCGTCGGCAAAACGCACAAACAAAATACTGCCCTGGGGTACCGTCAGGGTTTCGGCATGGTCGCCCTTGGTCAACACGATCGGTGGCCGGCGGGTATAGGCCGGCGGATCGACCCAGGCGTCTAATCTGGCCGCTTTGCCAATGTTTGCTGCCGCCGAAAAATCTAATGCATCGCCAATCCGCCCGCCGCCGGGCGAAAACGAGTAGGCAAACCCCACAAACAGCGCCAACGCCAACATCGCGCGTAGTGCAAACGGATCGACCCGGTTCGATTGCGGGCGTGGCATACCGACCTGCAGATTGTGCAATTGGCCGGCCATTCGCTGGCGATGTTCACGCCACAACGCTTCAGCGAAACGGTCGCCTTGGCCAAGCGAAAGGGTCTCGTTTTGCACGGTCACCGGTTGATGGGCAAGTCGTGAAGCACGCTCAATGCGCCGGTCGGTCTGTACGGTGGATGGCGCTCGCAAACGCCGAAACCCGGCCAGTGAGCCCAATATCGCGAGCGCAAAAAGAACAAGCACAATGACCTGCACCGGCCGCGGCATCAACGGCCAAAGACCAGCCCAGCCAACCAAAACAAAAAGCGCGGCAACTCCGAGTACCGGCAACACGCGCACCCATAATTGCTCCCAAAACAGGCTACCAGTGGCAAGAATGCGGAGAAATTTCAGATTATCGGCCAATTCGCGGGCCTTCTTTAATGGGTGGGCAAACGCGGCTGCTTCGCCTCATTATACCATAGATTAGGGCGATCTTGCGCGGTTCAATCTGGGCTGGATCAATTCTGTGTCACGATGAATGGTGACCCGGCGTCCCACACGGCTCAATCATCGTCATCAAGAATGCGTTCAGCGGCACCGTCAAGGTCGTCGAATTGTCCGTTGCGCAAGCACCAGATGAATGCGGCCAGGCCAACCAGGCCAAGGCCGAGTGCCACCGGTATTAAGATAGCGAGACTGTTCATGTGCCGTAGGGTCCGTTGACAATTATGGTTGTGGCGCCGGCGTGGCTCAATTGACAGCTGGCAAGGCGCGAAAGGCGCGGTAATCTTGGCCACTTCAAGCCTTTCGCAACGTAGTCCAGGGGCCAAATTGACCGCTGGCAAGCTGGGGCTCACGCGCTTTGCCTTTAGTCGTCAAAGGCAAATCATCGCCGGCCAATTGCAAGCGCATGCTGTTGGCGACAACCGCAAGCGAAGACGCTGACATGGCAATCGCAGCGATTAACGGGGTCACCATGCCGGCCATCGCCAAAGGTATCGAAATGCAATTATACAATATAGCAATGGCAAAATTTTGTCGCACCAGCGATTTGCCGATGCCGGCGATCTTAAACGCGAACGGCACCGCGCCGAGGTCGTTTCGGGTAAAGATCAAATCGCACGCCAACAGGCCGACCTGACTAGCCGATGCCGGGCCCATGGACACATGACCGGCGCCAAGAGCCGGCGCGTCGTTCAACCCATCGCCAACCATCAGCACCTTGCGATTTTGCGCCGCATATGCCTCCACATGCTCGACCTTCTGGCGCGGGGTGATACAGGCCAGGGCATCGGCAATGCCGAGCTGGCGCGCCACCGCTTCGACCCGCGCGCTGGCGTCACCGGAAACGATACCCACATCAATCCCCTTGGCCTTTAGCACATCGATCGCCGCCTTCGCCCCTGGCCGTAATCTATCGCCGGTCAGGAATACGGTGGCCGGCATGCCTTCGTGGGCAAAAACCACCCCCTCGGATGCCTTATCGGGGGTTCCGGCTGCGATTTCCAACGCCCAGTCAGCACGCCCAAGCCTAATCCGTGCGCGGTTGTGTTTCGCCTCAACACCAAATCCAGGGATTTCAATAACATCGGTCAGATCGCAGACCGGTTCAATGGGGAGATAGTCGGCTATCGCCTGGGCAAGTGGATGGTGCGAGGCTTGTGCCAGCGCCTTGATTTGCCGCTGTACCGGTTCGCTGGTCGCAGTTGCGGCGACGATTATCGGTTGGCCATCGCTCAGTGTGCCGGTTTTGTCAAACAATGCCATGTCGACTTCCGCCAACCGCTCCAAAGCGCTACCGTCGCGCACCATAACCCCGTGATCGAACAAGCGCCCGGCGGCCAGCACATGGACCACGGGAACCGCCAGGCCAAGCGCACACGGGCAGGTAATGATCAATACCGCAATCGCGTTATACGTCGCCATGTGCCAATCGCCGGCGGAAATCACCATCCAGCCAACAAACGTAATAAGCGCCAGCAAATGAACCGCCGGGGCATAAATTTGCGCCATGCGCTCGGCGATGCGTACATAACGACCGCGACCCCTTTGTGCTGCTTCCATCATTTTTATGATTTCGGCCAGGAACGAATGTGCGGCATCGCTGGTCGCTTCAATGTCGATCGGGCCGGTCAGGTTCAACAGACCCGCTGCCAACAGGTCGCCTGCCGTGCCGCTGACTGGAACCGCTTCGCCGGTTACCAGGGATTTGTCAAAATCGCTGGCCCCGGCCACAATCACCCCGTCGACCGGCACTCGCTCGCCGGCAAATACCCGAAGCCGCATACCCGGCGCTACCGCCGACAGGGAGATGAATGCAAGCGTGCCGTCTTCGGCGATCCTGGCCGCGCGTTTGGGCGCCATGCCGGCAAGCCGGCGCACCGCGCCTTGGGTGCGCACGCGCATACGATGGTCGAGATAACGGCCAATAAGCAAGAAGAACAACAAAGTGACCGCGGCATCGAAATAGGCTTCGCCGCCACCGTAAATGGATTCATACATGCTCATTGCCAACGCCAGCAATACGGCCAACGATATCGGCACATCCATGTTCAGCCGTTTGACCGACAGCGCGCCAAACGCGGATACAAAAAATGGGCGCCCGGCATAAGCAATTGCCGGCACCGCGATCAGTCCCGACAGCAGGTGGAATAGCTTTGTGGTCTCCTGATCGGCACCGGACCAGATCGATACTGACAGCAGCATGATATTGGCGGCGGCAAAACCGGCAACCGCCAACGCCAGCAATAGCCGCGATTGCTCGCGCGCCAAGACGTGGTCGCGATTGTCGCTATCGCCAGCCAATTGCCAGTCATAGCCAAGCCCGCTCAGGGTTTTGCTGATCATTGGGCCGTCGCAGCGATCCCGGTGCCAGGTAACCGCGACCGTGCGATTAGATAGATTGGCGCGTACCCGCTCTACCCCATCGATTTTGCCGAGGCCGCGCTCAATCGTGCCGATACAGGCGGCGCAGCGCATGGCCGGAACCACCAATTCAGTGTCTAGCAAACCGTCGCCGAGCGCATTGGAGGCGGCGTCAAACCGGTCGCTTTCGAGCTGGCGCGCGGTCTCCAATAGGCTTTGATTGGTAATCTCGATCACGCCGGCTGGGGAACAACAAGTCATGCCGGATTGGCCGGTTTAGTTTGGGGAATGATCAATCGGCTATCGCGGCGATAGTCGACACCGCCGGCGTTGGCGATGACTTTCAATAACCATATGCCGGGTGCCAGGTCGACCGGTGCGCGATAGGTGCCGTCGTCTGCTGCCTCCAGTTTCAGCACCTGGTCTTCGCTCTCATGGGCCGGCCGGCCGATATGAACCGAAACCTGGTCCAATGTCAGCACATCGCCCGATTTATCGACCAGCACCAGGGTCAGTCGGCCAGGTTGATAACTTAAATCGGATCGCCAGCCGCGCTGTTTTTGTAGATTGGCCTTGGCCAGTTCCTGATTGTAGTCCTGGCTGGCGACATAAGAGCTTTTCACTACAAGACCGGTCCAGCTGCGGCTGGCATAAACCGCAAGGGTCATATTAACGGCGATGATAACGCCGAAAAAACCCGCCAGGGCGAAGAATATGTGCCAACCGGTGAGCACCCGAGGCTGGGTTTGTTGATCGTCGTTCATTGTCAATTGCCCGCCTGTGGGATTTCAAATCCGGCCCGCACTGCCGCCTGTTCGGGCCCCGCCAATTCGCTTACCACCAGATCGAACCCGGCCGCCGCCGCGTCAAGCGCGTTCGACGGCAATCGCACAAACATGCGTACCGATTTGAGCTTGTCGGCACCGACTTCCACCTCGAACGACCGGGTCATCGGTTGATCCTGGTCGGCGGCGCGCATGGTGGCGCTGGACAGACCCTCGATCGCTATTTTGAACCGGCGCGGGGTGGTCTTCATGTTGAGGATTTTTAAGGTGTAGCCATTGCGGATCGAGCCATCACTCAACTTTACGAACAGCGGATTGCGGTCGTGAATGAGGTTGACGTCGAGCCGGTCGCGCAGGCCAAGCGCAACCAATAGCGCCAAGCCGATGGCACCGTAAATCGCCGTATAGAAAATAGCGCGAAAGCGAAAGATCGAGCGCCAACTGGTGTGGACCAGTTCCTTGTTCAGCCGGCCGTCTTTGCCACGCACCTTTGATGGTTGGACAAGCGCTGCCGCAGCCCGGTCCTTCGCTCCAGGCGCCCGGCGCGCTCAACGAACCGTCACCGGCGCCAGCACCGGCAAATTGCATATTGTGGTTGTACTCACCCAGCGTGGCGTAGGAAATCAGCCCTTCTTCAATGCCGATCTTGCGCATAACCGCGTTGCAGGCATCGATGCACAAACCGCAGGTAATGCAGGCCATTTGCTGACCATCGCGAATATCGATGCCAGTCGGGCAAACCGCGAAGCAAGCATCGCAATCGACGCAATCGCCGGTCTCTTTGCCCTCATTGCGCATCCGCTTGGCGTGCCGCGAGCGCGGTTCGCCGCGCCAGTCATTGTAGGTGATGATCAGCGAGTGCTCGTCCAGCATTGCTCCTTGGACCCGAGGCCACGGGCACATATAGATACACACTTGCTCGCGCATATAGCCGCCGAGCACGAATGTGGTCGCGGTCAGTAGGGCGACCGTGGTGTAGGCGACAAAATGGGCCTGGCCGGTAATAAATTGCAGGGCCAAGGTCGGTGCATCGGAAAAATAAAATATCCACGCACCACCGGTCATCAGGCTGATCGCCAGCCAGATAAGGTTTTTCGTTACCCGTTTGGTGGCCTTGCCGACACTCCACGGCGCACCATCAAGCTTGACGCGGGCGTTGCGGTCGCCCTCGATAAACCGTTCGACAACCAAAAACAGATCGACCCACACGGTTTGCGGGCAGGCATATCCGCACCAAGCGCGGCCCAGGGTGGAGGTAACCAGAAACAAGCCGATGCCGGCCATCACCAACATACCGGCGACGTAGAAAAATTCGTGCGGCCAGATTTCCACGAAGAAGAAATAAAACCGCCGGTTGGCAAGATCGACTAAAGCCGCCTGGTCCGGTGCGTATGGTCCCCGATCCCAACGCAACCACGGGGTGACGTAATAGATGCCAAGGGTGATCCCCATGATCCACCATTTCAGCGAGCGGAAAAACCCTTGGGTCCGTTTTGGATGGATCTTCTCACGGGTTGAATAGGGCATAAATCGGTCGGCCTTTCGCGCGATTTCGCGGCGACCCTCTTGGGAGTAGGCGAGGGTGACGGATTTTGGTTACGAAGTCGACATTTTTCGCCGGACGGTGGTGCTATTCCCCGCCGCCCAGGCCGTGGACATAGATCGCCAATTGCCGCACCGCCGCATCGCCAAGCCGCGTGCCCCACGCTGGCATAACCCCGTGCCGCGGATTGGCAATCTGCGTTGTCACCTGCTCTCGCGAAGTGCCGTACAAGGCCAATGCATCAGCCAAATTGGGCGCGCCGAACTCAACCCCACCCTTGCCTTCGTCGCCATGGCAGGAGGCGCAATTGTCGCCATATAGTTCGCCGCCGGTTTGTGCCAGGGTGGCATCATGCTCGATCGCGGAAAGTTTCAGCACATATTCGGCGACAGCAGCGATTTCCGGTCGATCCAACAGGCCATCGGCACCGAACGACGGCATTTGCGAGAAACGCGCATCATCTCTGGCGTTGCGCACGCCATGCTTAATGGTGGTGTAGATATTTTCGATGTCGCCGCCCCATAACCAGTCATCATCATTGAGGTTGGGAAAGCCCGAGCTGCCAGCTGCACCCGAGCCATGGCATTGCGAGCAATGGATTTTAAACAACGATCCGCCGGCGGCCGAAGCATACCGGGCCAGTTCTTGACCGGAGTGGATATCACCAAGTTCGGTATTGACCAATTTGGTGTTGTAGGCCCGGTTGGCGGCTTCAACAGCTTCCAGTTCCTGCCTTAATTGCAACCGGTTGGTTTGGCCGGAGATGCCAAGCGTCGAACCATTGATCAGCGGGATCGCCGGGTAGTAGATCATGTAGCCGATGGCAAATATGATCGAGGCGTAAAACGTCCACAGCCACCAGCGCGGCAGCGGGTTGTTGAGTTCGGTAATGCCGTCCCATTCATGACCGGTGGTCTCGACCCCGGTTTCCTGATCAATATCTTTGGTCGCCATCAGATCAGTCCTCCTGAAACGGGATGTTGGAAGCCTGGTCGGCTTTCTTGCGCGATCCCGGCCTGAACGTGAAAGCAATGACGGCGATGAACAGCCCAAACAGGTATAGTAGGCCCCAACTGTCAGCCAGTCCGCGAAATGTTTCGTAATCCATGATCGAGCTTCCTCAGCGCAGGTTTTCGTTCTGGCGATAGGCGTCCAGGTCGACCAGGGTGCCGAGCATCTGGAGATAAGCAACCAGCGCATCCATCTCGCTCAATTTGGTTGGATTGCCATCGAAATCGCGGATGCTGATCTTGTCGTACCGGCTTTCCAGACCGTCGGTGTCGGCGTCCGGATCGGCTTGGGCGGCAAAGTCGGCAGCAGCGTTGGCGATCATTTGGTCACTGTAGGGAACCCCGACCGCCCGGTTAGCAGCCAGATGGTCGACATATGTTTGCGGATCGATCACCGCGTTTGCCAGGAAGCCGTATCCCGGCATGATCGATGCCGGCACCACGCTTTGTGGATCGATCATGTGCTGCACATGCCATTCGTCGGAATAACGCCCGCCGACCCGCGCCAGATCTGGTCCGGTGCGCTTCGAACCCCATTGGAACGGATGGTCATACATGCTTTCGGCGGCCAGCGAATAATGACCGTAGCGCTCCACTTCGTCACGGAACGGCCGGATCATCTGGCTGTGGCACACATAGCAGCCTTCGCGGATATAGATGTTGCGGCCGGCCAGCTCCAGCGGCGTGTAGGGGCGCATGCCCTCGACTTTTTCGATCGTATTTTGGAGATAGAATAGCGGCGCGATTTCGACAATGCCGCCGATCAGGACGGCGATCAGCGAAAATACGAACAGCAAGGTGACATTGCGTTCGATCTTGGCGTGGCGACTTAACACGGACATGGTCTTGGTCCTTTCGATCGATCAGGCGTTTGCGATGGCGGGGGACGCGCCGCCGCCGATCTTGGCTTCTTGGCGAATGTCACCACGCACCGTACGCCACAAATTGTAAGCCATGATCAGCGCACCTGCGAGGTACAAAAGACCGCCAAAGGTACGCATGACATATTCGGGGTGCAGCGCGGAAACGGTTTCGACGAAGGAGTTTACCAGGAAACCCTGATCGTCATATTCGCGCCACATCAACCCTTGGGTAATGCCGGCCACCCACATCACCGACGCATAGATGACGATGCCGATGGTGGCGAGCCACAGATGCCAATTGACCAGCCTTAGCGAATAAAGCCGTTCGCGGTTCCATAGCCGCGGCACCAGGAAATAGAGCGCGGCAAAGGAGATCATGCCGTTCCAGCCGAGCGCACCGGAATGTACGTGACCAATGGTCCAGTCGGTATAATGGGAAAGTGCGTTGACCGATTTGATCGCCATCACCGGGCCTTCGAATGTGGACATGCCGTAAAACGCCAGGGAAATCACCATTATCCGCAATACCGGGTCGGTACGCAACTTGTCCCAGGCGCCAGAAAGCGTCATCAGACCGTTGACCATGCCGCCCCATGACGGCATCCACAGCATGATCGAGAACACCATGCCAAGGGTCTGCGCCCAATCCGGCAGTGCGGTATATTGTAGATGGTGCGGCCCGGCCCAGATGTACAAAAAGATCAGCGCCCAGAAGTGGACAATCGACAACCGGTAGGAATAGACCGGCCGCCCGGCCTGCTTGGGCACGAAATAGTACATCATGCCGAGGAAGCCGGAGGTCAGGAAAAACCCGACCGCATTGTGGCCGTACCACCATTGGGTCAGCGCATCCTGCACACCAGCAAACGCCGAATAGCTTTTGACACCCAAAAAAGATACCGGGACTGCCGCATTGTTGACCAAATGCAACATCGCCACGGTGATGATGAACGAAAGCAAGAACCAGTTGGCGACGTAGATATGCGGTTCCTTGCGTTTGACGATGGTGCCAACAAACACCACTAAATAGGAAACCCAGACCACCGTCAGCCACAGATCGACATACCATTCCGGTTCGGCATATTCCTTTGATTGGGTGATGCCGAGCAGATAGCCGGTCGCCGCCATAACGATAAACAACTGATAACCCCAAAACACGAACCAGGCCAGATTGCCGCCAAATAGCCTGGCTTGGCAGGTGCGCTGGACGATATATAACGACGTGCAGATCAGCGCGTTGCCGCCGAATGCAAAAATTACTGCGGACGTGTGCAGCGGCCGCATGCGGCCGAAATTGAACCAGGGTTCGATGTTGAGTTGTGGCCAGGCCAATTGTGCGGCGATCACCACGCCAACACTGAAACCAACAATGCCCCAAAACGTGGTTGCGATGACGCCATAACGAATTACTTCGTCGGCGTAGGGTTCGGTTTCCAAGCGGATAGGGGCGCCGGCGCCGGCGAATTCGATCCGCCGGATCAAAATGATCGCCGATACCACTAGCACAAAGAACAGCACCCAGGCATGGGCCTTAAACAAATCGTCCTGGGCGAAAGCCGCTCCCAGCAGGGCAAGAAAAGCCGCCAATGAGACAGCCAGGGCTTCCATTCCGTTTTTCATCGTAATTCTCCGCTTTCACGGTGTTGAGCCGTACCGCCGATTGTTGCTATGCGCACAAGCGCAATGGCCCGCGGCCCCAACAAGTTGAATGGCAAATTATCTTGGAACGGGCTTTGATCCAGATCAAGGAACCGTTTGGTCAATCGCAATAGATTCTCCCTTGCTGGTTGATTGGTAGGGAAATTTACATGGAAACTAAAGGGGTTTTCTGGGATGGGTAGACCGGCGAACCGACAATCAGGCCGACCCGACCCCGGCCCGCATACGATTTCTGACACCGTGGCTCACTTACGAAAATTGCATAAGGAGCAATTGGAACTTTGTCAGGTGTTGGAAGGGATTGCCGATAATTTGCCATCGAACCTGGAAAACCAGGTTTGTCTGGTGACCGCGCGCACGGTTTTACCGCTGGTGCGTAGCGCCCATGAATTCGAAGAGGCAAGACTGTTTCCGCTGGTATCTGAAATATCCGACCCTCGGATCGATTTTAACGCCAGCCTGGAGCGGTTGCGATTCGAGCACTGGGAAGACGAGGCCTATGCGGAGGAAATTGCCGAGGGGCTGCGTGGTTTTGTCAGCAGTGAGAGTGAGGTCTGTGCCGAGGCATTGTCCTATATGCTGCGCGGCTTTTTCGAAGGGTTGCGCCGGCATATCGCGTTCGAGGCCGAATGCCTGGTGCCGTTGATCGTCAATCAGGGTTCTGAGCAGCAACATTTCGTAGCGCCGGAAGGTTCTTAATCCTTACCGTGCGCCGGTCCTTGACCTCAATGGCGCCCTGCTTGCGTAATTTGGTCAATTGTCGGCTGACTGTTTCAATGGTCAGACCGAGAAAATCGGCGATGTCAGCCCGCTTCAGCGGCAATTCGATATCGAATTCAGTAACATCTTGCGAACGTTCCGGATCGATGTGCATCGCGATCAGCAACAAGAAACTGGCAATCTTTTCCGCTGCGGTCTTGCGGCCAAGTGTCAGCATCCAATCGCGGGCCTCATCTAATTCCTTGAGTGTTTGCTCATGCAACCGGTGTTCCATTTCCGGAGACTGGCTGATGATGCGCTCCAGCACATTTCTTGGAAAAGAGCAAAGGCGCACCAAAGTCGCCGCTTCGGCCGAAACTTGACCTCCATGGGCGAATGGACGGCCAAGAAAATCTGGGGCAAACTGCAATCCAACGATCTGCTGGCGGCCATCTGCCATCAGTTTGGATAATTTCACCACCCCGCTTAGGATGTTTGAATAATGGCCGGCGTCTTGATCGGCGCCAAACAGTTCGGTCTCTTCATCAATCGCGATGCGGGAGGCGAATTTCGACAGTTCGGTCAATTGGCCCGGGGTAAGCGCACCGCACACCCCGCGATGGCGCGCCTCGCAAGACTGACACACTACCGGTACTTGCGAATTATGGATGTCTTTACGCTCTGCAGGCATACCGGCTTCCTGACAAACTTCCAATAACGGCCGAAACCCTAGATTGCTTTGGTAGTAAATGGAACCTCATGAGACAATCGTTCAAGACTGGTGGCGAAAGGCCGCAGAATGAAGTGCTGCCGGGTTATTCTCGTTACTCGCCGCGAAGTTTGGCAGTTGCCTTCCTATCGACACTTAATGGTAAATCGGCAAGAGCAACTTTGTATAATTCCCGCGCCTGATCACGGGTATAGCGGCCAAGCCGCACATCTTCTAATACTGCTGCCGGATCGCGTTGGAACGGGTCACCGTAACCACCACCGCCGGGCGTCTTAACGTGGACCCGGTCGCCGGCAGCAAGAGCAATGTCTTGCTCCTTTGACAAATGCAGCGGTGTGTAAGCCTTGCCAGAGCGCCAGACCGTCACCTGATTGAGCCCGCCATCGCCGCCGCCGAGCGCGCCCTGCGGCCCGAAGCGGCCATGGTCCATAACGAAGCTGGCCCGCGCCGACCCATGCCTGAGTTCTACCTCGTAGTCGAGGCCAAAGCCACCGCGATGACGCCCGGCGCCGCCGGAACCTTCATGCAACCCATAGCGGTGATAGAGCACCGGATACGCCTGTTCCATGATCTCGACCGGCGGCGCCTTGGAGATGCCGATGGTCGAACAGCCGTTGGAAAGTCCGTCATGGTGCATATTGCCGCCATATCCGCCGCCGGAAATCTGATACATGACGAAATCGCGGCCACGTTCGGGGTCATGCCCGCCAAGCGCAAAATTGCCGCTGGTGCCGGCCGGCGCTGCGGTAACCCGATCCGGCAGCGCCTCAGCAAGCGCCGCAAACACCGCCTCGGCAATGCGCTGACTGACCTCGGCCGCACATCCAGAAACCGGTCGCGGATAGTGGGCGTCAAGAAAAGTGTTTTCCGGCCGGATCACCTCCAATGGCTCGAACGCACCGGCGCTGATCGGCACTTCCGGGAAAATGTGGCGCATCGCCAGATAGACCGAACTTAACGTGGTGGCGAGAACCGAATTCATCGGCCCCTGGCAAGGCGGGCTGGAGCCGGTAAAATCAAACACCAGCCGGTGGTCGACGCGGGTGATCGCCAGCTTGATCTCCAACGGCTGGTTAACCACCCCGTCGCTGTCGATATAGGCGGTGGAATGATAACTGCCTTCAGGGATTGCGGCGATCAGCACCCGCATGTGCCGGCTGGCGCGCTCGCTCAATTCGGCAATTGCAGATTGCACGGTCGCCTCGCCATAACGATCAAGCAGGGCGGCCAAACGCTCTTCGCCGACCATTAGGGCTGAATATTGCGCCTTGACGTCGCCAATGCGCTGGTCGGCGACCCGGATATTGGAGCAGATGATGGCGTAAATCTCGGTATCCAATTGTCCCTTTTTGAACAATTTGACTGGCGGCAGGCGCAATCCCTCCTGTTCGACCGCAGTCGCGGATGCGGAAAATCCACCGGGCACCGCTCCACCGGTATCGGGCCAGTGACCGGTATTCGACAGCCAACAAAAGATTTTACCATTGCGAAAAAATGGCCGCGCGAAGCGCACATCCATCAAATGGGTGCCGCCGAGATAGGGGTCATTGACGATATAGACGTCGCCTGGATCAGGTGCCGCAGTTTCACCTGATGCAATCCGCTCGATCAGCACCCGGGTGGAATATTGCATGGTGCCGACGAACACCGGTAACCCAGCCGAACCTTGTGCGATCAACGATCCGTCGAGCGGCGAATAGATGCCGTCGGAGCGGTCATTGGCCTCGGCGATCACCGGCGAAAATGCGGCGCGCGAAAAGGTCATATCCATTTCGTCGCACACCTGCTGCAGACCGGCCTGGATGACGCTGAGGGTGATCGGATCAAGCGCCATCGCCACCACCTATCGTGATCAAAATATTGCCGTCCTCGTCGCCGGTCGCGTTATCACCAGGCTCGATCAGTACGGTGGTATCCATTTGTTCAACCACCGCCGGTCCGGTAATGATGAACTCGTCCGGCAATTGGTCACGCCGGTACACCGGTGTTTCGATAACCCGATCACCGAAGCGGACTGGTCGTTGGTCGCTCAGCGCACCCTCAAGCGTGGTATTGCCGCAACACGAGGCGACCAGTGCGGCCAGATCGATGCCACTCCTGACCCCAATCACGGAAGTATTGATGTTGACCAGATTGGCGCGGATTTCCGGCAATTCGACCTTGAAGCGGGCGAAATAAATCTCCTCAAACCATTGTCGCAATAATTGCTTTTCTGGCCGCCCATCGGGCAATGGTACCCGCAGCAAATGGGTCTGGCCGGAAAACTGCATATCGACACTAAATCGGTGGCGGATTTCGTCGGTTGTCACGGTCTCGCCGACCAGCATTGCCTCACCCTCGGCAATTTGCCGGGAAAAAATATCATGTACTGCCCCGATGTCGATCCGGTCGAGCGGCCGGTTGATGGTATTGACGAAATCATGGCGCAGGTCAGCAACGACGCAACCGAGCGCATTGGTAATTCCCGGCCGGCCTGGCACCAAAACCCGGGGAATGCCCAGTTCACGAGCAAGCGCGGTGGCATGCATTGGTCCGGCGCCACCAAACGCAAACAGCGTGAAATCACGCGGGTCGACACCGAGCGACAGCGATACCATGCGGATCGCACCGGCCATTTTAACATTGGCCATGCGCACCACCGCTTCGGCAGCAGCAATCGCATCAACCCCAAGCGGATCGCCCAGTTTGTTCTGAAAAATCGCCGCGATTTTGTCGATTGCTACGCCTCCCCGCACCGATTTAAGTTTCTCAGGATCGAGCCGGCCCAACAACATGTTGGCATCGGAAATCGTTGGTTCGCTGCCGCCACGGCCATAGCAGATCGGGCCGGGTACGGCGCCAGCGCTTTGTGGTCCTACTTCCAACAAACCGGCCTCATTGATGCGGGCGATCGAGCCGCCCCCGGCGCCGACCGTGCGCACATCGACCATCGGCACATGCACCGGCATTGCATATTCGATCTCGATTTCGTTCGACACCGATGGATCGGCATCGCGTACCAGCGCCACATCGGTTGAGGTGCCGCCCATGTCATAGGTAATCAAATTGTTGATCAACGCCCGGCGTCCGGTATAGGCGGCGGCCATGACCCCGGATGCAGGGCCCGACATCACGGTTTTCGCTGCCTCGCGGGCGGCATATTTCGACGACACCATACCGCCATTGCCATTTACCACCAACACTTCGCCGCGATAGCCGTGGCGAGCCAATTCGGCGCTGAGCTTGCCGATATAGCGCGCCAACAAAGGCTGTACCGAAGCGTTGATCGCCGCAGTAACGCCGCGTTCGAACTCGCGACTTTCCGACAACAGGGAATGGCCCATGGTGATGTATTCATTGGGCCAGATTTCCGCCACCAGTTCGGCTGCGGCGCGTTCGTGGGCGCAATTGGCATAAGCGTGCAGAAAGTGAATGACGATTGCTTCGCAGCCCACTTCCGCCAATTGCACGGCGGCGGCACGCACCTGATCCCGGTCAAGCGCCACTAGTACCTTGCCGCCGGCATCGATCCGCTCATCTACTTCCAGGCGCAGATC
The DNA here is from genome assembly GCA_965248715.1 of Rhizobiaceae bacterium. Classification (GTDB taxonomy): domain Bacteria; phylum Pseudomonadota; class Alphaproteobacteria; order Rhizobiales; family Rhizobiaceae; genus CBDFKB01. The sequence goes on along the minus strand of CBDFKB010000007.1, from coordinate 894,583 downwards.
ACGGGCAATTACCGGAGTAAACACCCCTTTCATGCCATAGGCTTGCGGACGGGTGCGGCGACCAAGTTCAAGAACGTCACGGAAGCCTTTGGTGGTGATCAGGCCGGTGCGACACAATTTGCGTTCCAGCACCGCATTGGTGGTTGTAGTGGTGCCATGTACGATAAGATCAATTTTTTTCAGGTCGGCGCCCGCTTCTTTGAGCGCCGCCAACACCCCATCGGCCTGATTTTCTGGTGTGCTTGCCACCTTGGCCAGGCGCACCTGGCCACTGGCGCTGTCGTACAGCACCAAATCGGTAAATGTGCCGCCGACATCGACACCAACAATTTGCCCGCTACCGCTCATAATTGTCCACAAGCCCTAACTGGTCAACGCCCTCTAAAGTACGGAAATTCATTTGCATACTAATGAAATCCGCATTGGGTGCACAATGTCAATTGCGCCGGGTCGCGGGCGGCAAGCAAATCGCAGCGGCTTTGTCGAGCGGGCCGGTTCGCCCAGCAATGGTCTCGAGGTTAAAACCGGTTTCTTCGGCCAACCGCTGTGCGAGCTTTGCACCATCGGATTTAGACAACGGCAGCAAGGGCGGGCGCACATTGGCCCAGCGCGGATCGCCGCTGGCCATGGCCAGCAACCGCTTTTGCGCCGGAATCGGACCGAAATCTTGCACCGCCAGGCGCAATGCGCGGATCGCCGCACTACTGTGGTCATCAGGTTCTGGGTTATCGTTGGCTAAGTCCGCGATCCGCCTGGCAATCGCTGGCGCGTTGAGATTGGCGGTCGCCGAAATACAGCCCGGCGCGCCACGCGCCATTGCCTCGGCCAACGGCAATTCGGAGCCGGGATAAACCGTCAAGCCGTCGATTTCGAGCAGAGCGGCCGTGTTTTCCCACACCCCGGAACTGTCCTTGATGCCGACGATCCGTTCGGGAAAGTCAGCCCGCAACCGCCGCACCAATTTAACCGGCAGGCCGACGCCGGCGACCTGGGGGATATGATAGAGATATATCGCCACCGGATTGGCGCTGGTCAACTCGATCAACCGGGCGAAATAGTTATAGACCCCGTCATCGGCCAAATTCTTGTAGTAAAATGGCGGTAACACCATTGCCCCGGCGCAGCCGAGCGCTGCGGCATGTTTGATCAAACGCACTGTGTCGGGCAAATTGGTCAGCCCGGTTCCAGGGATCAGCCGGGTGGCATCAGCCCCGGCCTCGACTAGTTTTTCCAGCAACCCCATGCGTTCATCGATACCCACCGAAAGTGCTTCGCCAGTGGTGCCAAATGGCGCCAGGCCAGCGCATCCGTTCGCCAACAGCCGTAACCCGTGGGCGACATAAAGGTCGTCAGCAACGCTCCAATCATTGTTGAATGGCGTCAGATTGGGAGCGATCAGACCGCGGATCAATTGGCTCATAGGGTGGCACCTGTTGCAACTCTATTTCCTGTAGGCGAATTAGCATTGCAAACTCAAGAACGATTTGCGGTAATGACCGAAGTTAGTTGCCTTTGTCGGCGCGCCAACATCCAGGATCAGGGCCAATGATAAAAACCGGAGATTGTTACCGCCAATCGATCCGCGACGGGCGCGAGGTCTATATCAATGGCGAGCGGGTCGATGATGTCACGGCCCACAGGCAGTTTAAACCGCTGGTCGATATCCGCGCTCGTATCTACGATATGCAGCACGAGGAAGCGACCCGAGACATCATGACCTATGACGCCGGCGGCGAGCGGTTCGCGGTCGGCAACCGCATTCCGCGCGTAGTAGAACATTGGCAAGAAAAGCGTTCCGCAGTCGATACGGTGATGCGCGATATAGGCGGTGTGGTGACCCGGGTCGGCGACGAGACCGTTGGCGAAATGTGGTCGCTTGCCGATGGCGCCGACCTGCTCAACCAGATTGATCCGCGGTTCGGCGAAAATATTATCCGCCACATCGAACGCGCTGTGCGCGATGACCCGTTCCACGTTTCGGCGAATACCGATCCGAAAGGAGATCGCTCGCTTCGGCCACAAGACCAGGATCCGGACATGCTTACCCATGTGGTTCGCGAAACCGATGCCGGTATCATCATTCGCGGCGCCAAATATGAAACTGCCGCCGCTTATGCCAACCAGGCATTCCTGAAACCGACGATCGCCAATTGGGGCGACGCGACGATTTCCGATTATGCGCTTGGCTGCATCGTGCCGATGAATGCACCCGGGGTAAAACATATTTGCCGAGCCGGGTTCAAACGCGATGGCAACGAGCGCGACTATCCGCTCTCCGCCCGGTTCGACGAGATCGACACCTTGATGATCCTCGACGATGTGCTGATCCCGTGGGAGGACGTGCTGTTTTACCGCCATACCCGCGCGGCGGCGTTTATTCGTGCCACCCTGCACCGCTATTCGGCGATGCCGTTCGTGCAGCGTTTGATTACCTACGCCGATATGATGATTGGCACGGCGCTGTGGAACGTGCGCCAGACCGGATTGGAAAAACAGCCGGCAGTGCAGGAGAAATTGGCGCAATTAGCAGTATATCGCGAGGGCATAAACGCCCATTTGACTGCTGCCATCATGCTTGGCGAAAAAAGCCCGGCCGGGTTCTTGATGCCGAACCAGTCGCTATTAATGACCGGCCGGGTGCATGCCTGCGCCAATTTGCCGGCGATGATGCATCTGGCGCGAGAATTGTGCGGCGGCCAGATTTGCATCACCCCGGACACCGCTGAATTTGATGCCAAGGAGACTGCACCTTGGCTCAATAAATTTTACACCATCAATGAACGTTGGCTTGCCGAAGACCGGCGCAAATTGCTGGCATTTGCCCGTGATTTGCTAAATTCGGGCTATGCTGGCCACCGGCTGACGTTCCATTTGTTTGCGCAATCGCCACCGTTCGCGCATTTGGCAGCGGTCTATCGCAATTTTGGCTGGGATGGCCCGCTGTCGTTTGTAAAAGACGCCGCCGGGCTTTCCGACAATGTGCTGGGCGATACCCGCGAAGCTGGTGAATAGTTGGTGCCGAACTACAATTCGACGCCCAGAGCCTCGGCCAGGCCCGCAAAATCATCGACGATGAAATCATGGGCCGGGTTCGGTTCAGGGTCCGGCGGCCCGGCCGGGCCCCACTCATCGGGCCGACGCACGAAAGCGGTACGAAAGCCAACCACACGGGCCGCATCTAGGTCGAAATTATGACAGGCGACCATGCAGCATTGTTGCGGCTTGAGTTGCAGTAGCCGCGCAGCGGTCTCATAGGCCTCGGGCAGCAATTTGTATTTGCCGAACGCTTCGCAGGAAAAAACCGTGTCCCAGGACAAACCATTGCGGCGAGCGTTTTCAATGATGATGCGGAAACTCAATATGGTTAACGACACGCAAATATAACCTTGCCGCAATTTCGGCAACACCGACGGAAAATCGGGCCAGCACACCAGGTTATAAATCGCATTATAAAGCGGCGCCCTCCCGGCTGTGTTGATCGCAGAAAACCCAAATTCGGCCAATACATCGTCGGCAATCGCGCGATGGGCATCATCGAAATTAAACGTTGGCGGGCCTTCACGGCCGAGATTGAGCATGCGTGCAAGGGTGCGTTTGCGGATCTCATTGGCAATTTTCGGTCGCAGCTCACTAGGGATCGGCGGATTGGTATTAGCCATCGCACCGACAAAGCCGGAATGCCAGTCGAGGATGGTGCCCCCGGTATCAAAGGTAAGCGCACGAATATCTTTCGCCATTTTTGCGTGTATTCCTCTGTTTGTTACAATACCGCCATTACCGCATCTACCAAATCGTCGATGCGATCCTCGCGCAAGCCGGCGATATTGATGCGGCTATCGCCAACCATATAGATCGCATGGTCGTCGCGCAGCCTCGCCACCTGTTGCGCGCTCAGGCCAAGCAGCGAAAACATGCCGCGATGGTGGGCCACGAAATCGAAGCGTGCGGAATTGCTGCGGGCGCGAAAACCGGCGGCCAACTTATTGCGCAGGTCCAGCATGCGTTCGCGCATGGCGGCAAGTTCGTCTCGCCATTCTTGCGCCAATACCGGGTCTGCTAATATGGTGCGCACGATCGCCGCTCCATGGTCCGGCGGCATAGAATAACTGGTCCTCGCCAACCCCATCATATTGGCCATGGCGACGTTGGCCCTAGACTGATCCGGCGCCAATACCATCGCACAGCCGGTGCGCTCGCGGTACAACGCGAAATTCTTCGAGCATGATGACGCCACCAGCATTTCCGGCACCTGGCCGGCCAGCACCCGCAGACCTGCCGCGTCTTGGTCGAGACCATCGCCGAAACCCTGATAAGCGATGTCGATAAATGGCACGAACCCCTGGTCCGATGCCATTTTGGCGATGATCTGCCATTGTTCGGGGTCAAGGTCGGCGCCAGTGGGGTTGTGGCAACAACCATGCAACAACACCAAATCGTTTGGCCCGGCGGTTTTTAGATCATCACACATGGCAGCAAAATCGACTTTGCAGGTGCTAAAATCGAAATAGCCATATGCGCGATGGTTTATGCCGACGGCGCCGATGATCGGTAGATGGTTGGCCCAGGTCGGCGATGGCACCCACACTGTCAGGCCAGGGTTGGCGATCGACGCCAATTCCAACATCATGCGCAACGCACCGCTGCCGCCTGGCACTTGCAGCGCGGCGACCCGCTTTGTTGGCACTGAGCGGCCAAACACCAGATCGGCGGTCAACTGGTTAAAGGCGCGGTCGCCGGCAAGCCCGACATAACCTTTGGATTGTTGGCCTTCGACCAATCGAAGTTCGGCCTGTTTGACGGTCTTAAGGATCGCCGTATTGCCGGCATCATCCTTGTAGACACCGACGCCGAGATCAAGCTTTCGCGGCCGCGGGTCAGCGGCATAGTCGGCACCGATCTGCAGAATTTTATCGGGCGGCTGGGGCACCAGGGACTGAAACATGCGATGTGATCTTTGTGCAAATTTGGCCGCACCATGAACGGATTGACGGTCGCAAGCAAGCCGCTGCATGCTTATGCCAAATGAATTCGATATTGTTTCAAGCACCTTAGCAGGCCGATTTCACGCTGCTTGACGGCCGCGCTGCCAAGGGCATAGGACAAAGTCTCTCATCAAGGAGACCAAGAACCCACATGGCGGAACCAAGTGTACTTTACCAGCCCGATGGGCGCATCGGTCGCATCTGGCTAAACCGGCCCGACGTGATGAACGCGATCAATGATCAAATGCCGGTGGAACTGGCCGAAGCGATCCGTGCCGCCAATGCCGATGACGCGGTGCACGTGATCGTGCTTGGTGGCAAAGGTAAGGCATTTTGCGCCGGCTATGACCTGATTTTTTACGCCGAGGGTAATGGCAGTGGCGATGTTACCCAGGAAATGCCGTGGGACCCAATGCAGGACTACCGCTTTATGAAGCGCAACACCGATTTGTTCATGGAGGTTTGGCGGTCCTATAAGCCGGTGATCGGTAGGGTACATGGTGCCGCGGTCGCCGGCGGTAGCGATATCGCCTTGTGCTGCGATCTGATTGTAATGGCTGAGGATGCCGAGATCGGTTACATGCCGGCAAGGGTCTGGGGTTGTCCAACTACGGCGATGTGGATTTACCGGCTTGGCGCCGAGCAGGCTAAACGGATGCTGTTTACTGGCGACAAGATCACCGGCCGTAAAGCAAAGGAAATCGGCCTGGTGGTCGATGCGGTACCGGCCGGTCAATTGGATGATGCTGTGGACAAATTAGCCGAACGGATCGCCGGCGTGCCGACCAACCAGTTGATGATGCAAAAATTGGTGATCAATCAGGTGCTCGAAACCATGGGGCTTGCCAACACTCAGATGTTGGCGACCGTGTTCGACGGCATTACCAGGCACTCACCAGAAGGGCTCAATTTCAAGCAGCGCAGCGAGCAAGTGGGCTGGAAACAGGCGGTGCGTGAGCGTGATCTCGGCACCTATGACTGGACCCAAAACCGGCCTACCAACAAACCGGGTTGATCGCTGCTATCGGGCCCGGTCGGGAGTAAATCATCATGCGTTGGCAACGCACCGTGCACATGATCGACGCCCATTGCGAGGGCGAAGTTGGCCGAGTGGTGACCGGTGGCGTGTTGGCACTGCCCGGGGCCACAATGGCCGAGCGACTTAATTACCTCAATACCGTCGACGACGGCCTGCGCCGTATGCTGGTGCAGGAACCGCGCGGTGCGCCGGCCGGCTCGGTCAATTTGTTGCAGCCACCATGCCGACCAGGCTGTGACGCCGGATTTATTGTGTTGCAGCCGGACCAGGCCCACGCCATGTCGGGTTCAAACGCAATTTGCGTAACCACCGTGTTGCTAGAAACCGGCATGGTGGCGATGGTTGAACCAGAAACAATCGTCAATCTGGACACCGCCGCAGGTCAGGTGGAGGCAAAGGCTACGTGCGTTGACGGGCGCTGCCGATCGGTCAGCCTGGCGATGACGCCAGCTTATGTCGAACGGCTCGACCATGAACTAAAAACCGAACCGTGGGGGCCGATCAAGATCGATATTTGCTTCGGCGGGGTTTTCTATGCCTTGGTCGATGTCGACCAGATAGGCCTAAAAATTGCACCCGGCAATGCTCATCTGCTCGCTGCCGCCGGCATGAAACTACGCCAGTTGGCACGGGCGCAATTTGATGTCAGCCATCCCACCGAGGCGGCAATCAGCGGCATCGCCTATGTGATGTTCCGCGACCGAGACGATGATGGGGCAGTGCGTACCTGTACCACCATGTGGCCGGGCCGCCTTGACCGTTCGCCATGCGGCACCGGCAGTTCGGCCCAGCTTGCCGCCATGCATGCTCGCGGTGAGCTCGGTCCGGGGGAGAGTTTTACTACCCGCTCAACCATCGGCAGTACCTTTAAGGTCACCCATAACGGCACCACTGATCTGGCCGGCCGCGAGGCGGTGCTGCCGATTATCTCCGGTCGGGCCTGGATCCATGGCATGCATCAAACCGGTGTCGACCCTGATGATCCCTATGGTGACGGGTTCATGATGTCGGATGTATGGGGCCCACTTTCGGGCAATATTTAGATAATACCAACGATGCTCTATCGGTTTGATTTGGCGCGTATTCTTATCCGAAAACCGCTACACACTTTTCGCGAATACGCTCTAGCGCTTGTCGCGAAGCGTTGGAATAGCTTCGTCGCGCTATCTGTTTGTTTTGTCGCGTATTCTTATCCGAAAACCGCTACACACTTTTCGGGAATACGCTCTAGCTCAGATCGCAGTCCTGAGGCTTTCGTCCACATAGGCTTGTCTGAGCCGGCGTGCCACCGGGCCGGGCGCCCCATTGCCGATATCGCTACCATCGATTTTAACCACCGGAATCACGAACCCGGACGCCGAGGTGATGAACGCCTCGGCCGCCGACAGCGCCTCTTTGACGGTAAAGCGACGTTCTTCCACCTTCATTTGCAGCCTGCGGGCGCATTCCAGCACCGCCTTGCGAGTGATGCCGCTCAATATGGCAGTTGACAGGTCACGGGTAACGATGACCCCGTCCTTGGTAACAATATAGCTATTGTTCGAAGTACCTTCGGTTACCACCCCGTCTTCCGTGAGCCAGGCATCGTCGGCACCTTTTTCCCGCGCCGCCATTTTCGCCAGCGAGGGGTAAAGCAATTGCACGGTCTTGATGTCACGGCGGCGCCAGCGCAGGTCTTCAATGGTTGCCACGCAAATACCGGTTTTCGCCGCCGGGTTATCGAGGATTTGCTTTGCTTGCGTAAACAGTACCAGGGTCGCCGGCGTGTCTGGCGGCGGAAACACAAAGTTGCGGTCTGCGGCACCTCGGGTGACCTGCAGATAGATCAACCCCTCATCAAGGCTGTTGCGCGCAACCAATTGGCGGTGGATTTCCAGCAACTCATCATAATTTGCCGCCAGCGATATCGACAATTCGCCAAGCGAGCGTTCGAGCCGGCTGATATGGCTGGTAAAATCGATCAGTTTGCCGCCGATAACCGAAGTTACTTCATAGACCCCGTCGGCAAATAGAAATCCGCGATCGAATACGGAAACCTTGGCTTCATCCTCCGGCACATAGCCGCCATTGACATAAACGATGCGCATCATCACCCCCAAAGGTCCGCTTGCGGCGGGCTTAGCAACGAACCGTCATAGGAAAGTGGCCGCTCGCGGTCTTTGGCCAGCAATAATGGCCCATCAAGATCGACATATGCGGCGCCTTGGGCCACCAGCACCGCCGGTGCCATTGCCAAAGACGAGCCGATCATACAGCCGACCATGATCGCAAAACCGCGTTTGATTGCCGCTTCGCGTAACGCTAGCGCCTCGGTCAGGCCGCCGGTCTTGTCTAGTTTGATGTTGACCACATCATAGCGTCCTTCAAGCCCCGGCAGTGACGCCCGGTCATGGCAACTTTCGTCAGCGCAAACCGGCAATCGCCGCTCGATTTCCGCCAACGCTTGGTCGGCGCCCGCCGGCAGCGGTTGCTCGACCATTTTGACGCCGAGCCGCAGTAATTCCGGTGCCAGTGCTTGATAGTCGGCGACCGTCCAGCCCTCATTTGCATCGACGATGATCCCGGTCTCGGGAGCGCCGGCGCGCACCGCCTCCAACCGTTGCAAATCACCGGCGCCGCCGAGCTTGATCTTGAGTAAGGGTCGCCAAGAATTGGCCTTGGCCTTTTCGCGCATTGCTGAAGGTTCGCCCAGCGATAGGGTATAGGCGGAAGTTACTGGCCCCGGCTGATCGAGCCCGGCTAATTGCCATGCACGCTTGCCCAACCGCTTGCATTCGAGGTCCCACAATGCGCAATCAAGCGCGTTGCGCGCCGCGCCTGGGGCCATTTGTTCCTGCAATTGCGCCCGGCTAAGGCCGGCTTCGAGCGAACCAGCCATTGCCCGGATTGCGCCGATAACACTGTCGGCGCTTTCGCCATAGCGGGCATAGGGCACCCCCTCACCCCAGCCGATATGACGGTCCTGCGACAATTTTACGGTGACCACCTGGGCCTTAGTGCGCGAACCACGGGAAATGGTGAATTTTTCGGCCAGCGGGAATATTGTTTCCTCAACCGCTAATTTGACTGGCGGGTTTTCCATCAAAGCGCATCCACCAGCCGCGCCGCGCCATGGCGGAACGGGTCGACGGTCACCAAGCCGGTCTCGGCCTCGATTGCCGCGCAACAGTCCAGCGCTTGGGCATCGTTCATCGCCGATGTGTTGAGCGAGACCCCAACCACGCGACATTTCGGATTGACGATATGGGCGAGCCGCAACGTCAATCCTTGCAGTTCTTTGAGCGACGGCAATTGGTAGTCAGGCAATCCGCGCATGTGCGGCCGGCCCGGTTCATGGCACAAAACCAACGCATCAGGCTGGCCGCCATGGATCAGCGCCATCGTCACACCGGAATAAGAGGCGTGAAACACACTGCCCTGACCCTCGATCAGATCCCAATGATCATCATCATTGTCTGGGGTCAGATATTCCACTGAACCGGCCATGAAATCGGCAATCACCGCATCGAGCGGCACCCCGTCACCGGCAATCAATATGCCGGTCTGGCCGGTGGCGCGGAATGTCGCCTGCATCGCCCGGGCGCGCATTTCGCGTTCCATACATAGCACCGTATACATCTTGCCGACCGAACAATCGGTGCCGACCGGCAACAACCGCTTGCCGGTACGTTTTTTGCCGTTGGCGATCGGATATTTGACCGATGGTACCCGCACGTCGTGCAATTTCCCCCCGCCGGTTTCCGCCGCCTGACACAGATCGGCATCGTCGCGCAGCAGATTATGCAGGCCGCAAGCCAGATCCATACCCGCATTAAGCGCCTCGATCAGCACCTGTTTCCAGGCCTGCGAAATGATGCCGCCGCGATTGGCAACGCCGATCACCAGGGTTCTGGCACCGCGTTCGAGCGCCTCGGCGATAGTCAGATCATCAAGGCCAAGATCGGTATTGCAGCCGGTCAAACGCAATTGTCCGACGGAATTTTCCGGTCGCCAGTCCTTGATGCCTCTGGCCACCTTGGCCGCCAGCGGGTCGGGGGCATCGCCCAAAAATAGAAGATAGGGAGTTGGTATCATCGGATCCTACGCACCACACACATCAAAACCAAACAGCAGGCACGATTGCCAGCGACCGATACCTTCGTCAATAGCGGGCGGCAATCTCACCGAACCGGGCGCTGGCCCGTATATGCCCGATCTCGGTACCGCGGCGGTTTACCATCGCGATTTCGGTGAATGGCGCCAGTGCGGTCTTTTCTGCATCCGCCCAGCCAGCAAATTGGCTGAGGAGGCAAGAGATCAAGATCTCGGCCGCACGGGTGGCGCCGTCATCGCATTTAAGCGCAATGCCGATCCCGGCATGGGGGATTGCGCCGCAATATACCCCCTCGGCACCGGTCTTGACAAAAGCGCGCGGCACCGCACCCATCAATTTAGTACACAAGCGCTCGGAGCCCGCGACCATGAATGGATGGCCATGCACCGCGTCGATCAGTCGGCCGGCTGCTGTGGGTTCCTTTTCCAGCAACCCGCTGCCCGATCCGAATTTAGCAAAGCCGAGCGCCAGGGCAGATAGCGGCACCGCCCAGGTTGGCACCGAGCAACCGTCGCGGGCAACCGGCGCGTTGCCGATATCGGTCTCACACAGCCGTGATAAAGTCTCGGCAATTGCCTGTTGCACTGGATGATCCGGCGCCGTGTACCCCTTGGGTTCAACGCCCAGATATTTGGCGAACGCCAGCATGGCGACATGTTTGCCGGAACAATTATTGTGGATCGCGGTCGGTGTTTGGCCGGCTGCCGCAAGCGCCGACGAGGCTGGTGGGTAGGTTGGCCATTGCACCCCGCATTCCAGATCACTTTCTTCGCAACCGCATTTTGTCAGCATCGAACGGGCGGCCGCCACATGGGCCGGTTCACCATTGTGGGAAGCGCAGGCAAGTGCCAGTTCGGCGTCATCGAAACCGAAATGGTCTGCAACCCCAGTGGTGACCATTGGCAACGCTTGCAGCGCCTTGATCGCCGAGCGTGGATAGACCGGTTGATCGATCTCGCCGGCGGATGCCGCCAACTTGCCGTTGGCGTCGATGACCGCAAAAGCGCCGCGATGCCGGCTTTCGACGATCTCGCCGCGGGTTATTTCCACCAATTCTGGATTGGCATCAGGATCAGGAAACATATTGGCATCCTATTTGGTAAATGTGTTGGGTCGAGAACCGACCACATCGGCGCGCAAAAACGAAGCCAACTGTGTTATGGGGCGCCCAACGTGACGTTGCAACGGATTGTGCCTGATGAAACTCAATATCGCGGTTGGCGGATTTCTGCACGAAACCAACACCTTCGTCGAAAAGCCGACCCGATGGGCGGATTTTGCCACCGATGGTCCCTGGCCCGGGGCCAAAAGTGGTGCCGAATTGTTGGAAGTATTTCCAAGTCTCAATCTTGGCCTTGGCGGTTTCATGCGCGCCGCCGGTGCGGGCGGGCATCGATTTCACCCGCTTGCTTGGGCGATGGCGATGCCGGGCGGGTTGGTGACTAGAAATGCGTTCGAGCACATGGCGGCGATGATCACCGGGCCATTGGCCAAAAAAACTCCGGACCTGGTTTTCCTCGAATTACACGGTGCGATGGTGGCCGAGGGTTATGATGACGCCGAAGCGGAATTGCTGCGCCGGGTGCGCGCGGTGGTCGGCGAAGATGTGCCGATAATCGCTACCTTGGACCTGCACGCAAATGTGTCGGCGGCAATGGCCAAGGTGGCCAATTTGCTGCATTCCTTTCGCACCTATCCCCATGTTGATTGGGCCAATACCGGTGTACGGCTGGCGAATTGGATCGACCGCGTGATGCAGTGGGGACCAAACAATGGCCGGGTGGTGCTTCCTGGACCGTTTCTGGTGCCGGTCACCTCGGGCTGCACCATGGTGGAACCGGCGCGATCTTTGTACCGCAAGCTTGACGCGCTTGAAAAGGAAACCGGCATCAATTTGTCCCTGAATATGGGGTTTTGTGCCGCCGATATTGCCGATACTGGCCCAAGCGTTCTGGCCTATGGGGCCGATCAGGCCAAGGCCGAAGCTGCTGCCGAGCGCTTATTTGCTACCCTGGTTTCAGCCGAATCCGATTTTGCCACCCATCGGCCGGTTTCGGCCAAGGTAGCGGTGGGTAAAGCAAAGGCAATTGCAAAGACCGCGCAAAGGCCGGTGATCCTGGCCGATACCCAAGACAATCCCGGTGCCGGAACCCCGTCTAATACCACCGGCCTGGTGGCCGAACTACTGGACCAAGACGCGCAAAATGCATTGATGGGAATTTTTCATGACCCTGAAGTGGCGGCTAAAGCCCATCGGCGCGGCATTGGCCGCCATATCAAAACGCTTGGCGGCGGCGGCGAAGGTCCAGGCCAGCACCCGCTGCCCGGGCCATGGGAAATCGTAGCGCTTTCTGACGGTCAATATATTGGCTCGGGCCCAATGCTGCGTAACACGGTGGCTACCATGGGACCGAGTTGTATATTGCAAATGGATGGCGTCAAGGTGCTTGTCGCCTCGATCCGCCAGCAACCGCTGCATCGCGAAGTGTTCAGCCATATCGGTCAAGACCCGCGTTCCTTTTCAATCCTGGCGCTAAAAAGTTCGGCGCATTTTCGCTCCGGTTTCCAGGACATTGCCGAGCGGGTGATCGTGTGCCTGTCGCCGGGTATGAATTTGGAGGACCCTTCGAACTACCAATACGTTAAATTGCGGCCCGATATTCGCCGGGCGCCAAGGACCACGTGATGACTAATCAATTGACCATCCGCCGGCCCGACGACTGGCATTTGCATCTAAGAGACGGCGCCATGCTGGCGGCGGTAGCACCAATTTCGGCCCGTCATTTCGCCCGTGCGATCATCATGCCAAATTTACTGCCACCGGTGGTACGCGGCGCCGACGCATTGGCCTATCGGCAAAGAATTCTTGCCGCGCTACCACCCGACACAGGCTTTAAGCCGCTGATGACGCTTTATTTGACCGAGCAAACCGATCCGCGCGATGTGGTGCAGGCGGCCAATGACGGCATTATTGCTGCGGTTAAACTTTACCCGGCCGGTGCCACCACCAATTCGGCTTGCGGCGTGCGTGATTTTACCAAAATGATGCCGGTCCTTGAAGCAATGGCAGACAAGGGCGTGCCGCTTTGCGTGCATGGCGAGGCCGCCGATCCGGCGGTCGACATTTTCGACCGCGAGGCGGTGTTCATCGATCAGGTGCTGGATCCGATCCGGCGCCAAGTGCCGGAACTAAGGGTGGTGTTGGAACACGTGACCACCGCCGACGGGGTCGAGTATGTGCGCTCGGTCGACCAGGGGCTGGCGGCAACCATCACCACCCACCATTTGATTATCAACCGCAACCATATCCTGGCCGGCGGCATCCGCCCACATTATTACTGCCTGCCGGTCGCCAAACGCGAAACCCACCGCCTTGCACTGCGCCAGGCGGCGGTTAGTGGCGATGCGCGATTTTTTCTTGGCACCGACAGCGCGCCGCATCCGCTTGATGCCAAGCAAAGCGGATGCGGCTGCGCCGGCATCTTCACCGCACCCAATACCATGAGTATTCTTGCCCACGTGTTTGAGGAAGAAAACGCCCTTGACCGGTTGGAAGGATTTGCCTCGCTCAACGGTGCCGCGTTTTATCGCCTTGCGCCCAATACGGCACGCATCACCTTGACCAGGCACGATCACCCGGTAATCTTTCCAGATCACATCAATACCGGCGCCGGACCAGTTACCGTGTTCGACCCGGGATTTGACATTTTCTGGGCGGTCGACGATTAACCGGGCTGAATAAAAGTACCGTTTTTAAGGTCGTGGATCGCCTGGCGCAATTGGTCTTTGGTATTCATGACGATCGGCCCATACCAGGCCACCGGCTCTTCAATCGGCCTGCCCGATACCAACAAAAACCGGATACCTTGGTCGCCGGCCCTGACCACGATTTCATCGCCGGTGCCAAACACCACTAAGGTGCGATTGCCGCTATCGTCGCGCATTTGCAGTTCCTGGCCCTGATATTCCTTCTCGGTCAGCACCCCAAACGGTTCGGATGCATCGCGAAAGCTGCCAGAACCGGCGAAAATATAGGCGAACGCCGTGCGGTAGGTGTCGATCTTTAGCCGTTTTTCCTTACCAGGCGGTACCGATATATCAAGATATTGCGGGTCGGCCGAAACTCCGTCGACCGGTCCGCTTTTGCCCCAAAATTCGCCGCACACGACCCGCACTTTGGTACCGTCATCATCAATGATTTCCGGGATATCGACCGCCTTTACGTCTTGGTAGCGTGGTTCGGTCATTTTCAGGTCGGCCGGCAAATTGGCCCACAACTGGAACCCGTGCATACGCCCGGCCGCATCACCCTTGGGCATTTCCTGGTGCATGATGCCACGCCCGGCAGTCATCCATTGCACATCGCCGGCGCCGAGCAATCCTTGATTGCCCAGGCTGTCACCATGTTCGACTGTGCCCGACAGCACATAGGTGATGGTTTCAATACCGCGATGGGGGTGCCACGGAAATCCGGCGCGAAAATCTTCTTCGCGGTCGTTGCGGAAATCATCGAACAGCAGGAACGGGTCGGCCAGGGTCGGATCGTCAAATCCGAACGCGCGGTGCAGATGCACGCCGGCACCCTCCATAGTCGGTTTGGCCTGGTGGCTGGCGGTGATCGGACGGATCGACATGGCTGTACCCTTGTTGCTTTTTTTGCATATGGGCCGTGCGGCATGAAATTGGAAGCGCAACACCGTTGACGGTCCGTTCATTGCGCGATGGCAACATCAATGACATGTGGTGCGCCGAGCGCTATCGGCGCCTTGCCAGCAGACGCGGAAAATCGGTTAAGTGTTACGGTATGGTCGAAACTTGCTCTAACCGACCGACCTTTGACTAATATGTTAAATAAGTGTCAAGGTTACCCGCCGCCGGCAATATGGCCGGTAGTAGCGCTGCTACCAGCCGCGAATATCGACAAAATGCCCGGCGATCGCCCCTGCGCCCGCCATTGCTGGTGATACCAGATGGGTGCGGCCACGAAAGCCTTGCCGGCCTTCGAAATTGCGGTTGGAGGTGGAGGCACAGCGCTCTTTTGGCCGCAATCGGTCATCATTCATTGCCAGACACATGGAACAACCAGGTTCGCGCCATTCGAACCCTGCATCGAGAAAGATCTTATCCAGACCTTCAGATTCGGCCTGGCGTTTGACCAGCCCGGACCCAGGCACGATCATCGCGTTGACCCTTTCGTGCACCCGGTGGCCGCTGACCACCGCCGCCACTTGGCGCAGATCCTCGATACGGCCATTGGTGCATGAACCGATAAACACTCGGTCGAGTTCGATGTCGGTGATTTTGGTTCCTGCTTTCAGACCCATATAGTCGAGCGCGCGTTGTTTCGATGCCCGCTTGGTCTCGTCCGCAATCCCTGCCGGGTCGGGCACTGTGCCGGTAACCGAGACCACGTCTTCAGGCGACGAACCCCAGGTGACCACCGGCGGTAAACTGGCACCATCGAGGGAAATTTCCTTGTCGAAATGGGCGCCTTCATCGCTGTAGAGTGTGCGCCAATAGGAAATTGCTGCTTCCAAATTAGCACCAGAAGGCGCCTTGGGGCGGCCCTTGATATAGTCGAACGTCTTGTCGTCGGCGGCGATCAACCCGGCTCTGGCGCCGCCCTCGATCGACATGTTACAGACCGTCATGCGGCCTTCCATCGACAATGCACGGATTGCGTCGCCGGTATATTCGATCACATGGCCGGTGCCGCCAGCGGTGCCGATTTCACCGATGATCGACAGCACCACGTCTTTCGCGGTCACACCGTCTGGCAAAGTGCCGTTGACCGCGACCCGCATATTGTGCGCTTTTTTCTGGATCAATGTTTGGGTCGACAATACGTGTTCGACCTCGGACGTGCCGATACCGTGCGCTAGTGCGCCAAACGCGCCATGGGTCGAGGTGTGGCTATCGCCGCAAACGATAGTCATGCCGGGCAGGGTGAAGCCCTGTTCCGGGCCAATGATGTGAACGATGCCTTGGCGCTGGTCGTTTTCGGAATAATATTCAACCCCGAAATCTGCCGCGTTGGTGGCAAGCGTCTCAACCTGGATGCGGCTTTCTTCGTTGGCAATCCCGCCCGTACGGTCGGTGGTCGGTACATTGTGATCGACAACCGCAAGAGTTTTTTGCGGCGCCCTGACCTTGCGCCCGGCAAGGCGCAAACCTTCGAAAGCTTGCGGGCTGGTTACTTCGTGTACCAGGTGCCGGTCGATGTAGAGGAGGCAGGTGCCGTCTTCGGCCTGGTCCACCAAATGATCGTCCCAGATCTTGTCATAGAGTGTCTTTTGCATAAGGGTCCGCCGGAATGTGCCATTTGCCGAATTCATCAAAAAAGCCCTAGAGCGTGTCACCCAAAAGTGGGCACCGGTTTTGGGAAAAATGACACGCATAAACAAACAGATAGCGCGACGAAGAGAATCCAACGCTTCGTGACAAGCGCTAGGGTTACAATATCAAATCGAACCCGAGAATCCAATCTTTGTTATTGAAAAATGCGGGAACAAGCTTCTGATTGCAAAAGATTGTCCAGATTGGTGTGCAGTTTTTTAGAACCTCAACTGCCGGTGCGGATTGTCCTGAATGCCTGTTCCAAAATCTTGTCGCGGCCATAGATGTCACGGCGGAAATTCGCCGTGCCATCTTTGTTAACCCAGGCGGTCAGATAGACCACATGGATTGGGATCGGCTCAGTGAGCTTGACCACCGTGCGCTTTTGTGAACTCACCGTCTGGTCGATCCGCGCCCGGTTCCATCCCTGCGGTCCAAGCAATACTTCCGCCATCTTCAGCGGGTCCCGTAGCCGCAAACATCCATGGCTAAAATAACGGGACGACTGGTCGAATTTCGACTTCGACGGCGTGTCGTGCATGTAAACATTAAACTGGTTCGGGAACATGAACTTGACCCGGCCGAGCGCATTACCCTTGCCAGGGCGTTGGCGCAAACGCACGGGAAAATTACTCTTGCTGTAATTCGACCAAGGCACAGCACTGGCGTTGACCACATCGCTGCCGTTCAACACTTCGATGTTTTGGCGCGCCAGGATCGCCGGATTGGAAACCAATTTCGGCAAATATTCATTGACCGCGATCGACGCCGGCACATTCCAGTAGGGATTAATTTCGACATATTCGATTTCGTCGGTAAAGACCGGCGTGCGGTGATAGGGTTGGCCGACCTGAATCAGTTCGGCATGGATGGTCTTGCCGTTATTGACCACTTTGACCACCTGGTCGGCCAAATTTGCGAACAGGTAAAAATCGCCATAATCGTTTTGGATCCAGCGCCGACGTTCGAGATTGAGCTCCATCTGCCGGACACGGGTCTTGACCGGCACATTCATCGCCGCCGTGGTGTTCTTGCCAACCACACCGTCGGGCTTGTAGCCATGGCGCTCTTGGAAACGCTTGGTTGCGGCAACGATGGCCGGGCCGTATGTGGTTGATACCAGGTTCGGATGCAAATCACCGGTCTGCGCCAGGCGCCGGGCCACCGCTTTTACTCTAGCGCTGGAAGCGCCCGGTTTAAGTGATCCGCCGCCTGGAACCGGGATAAAGCCGCCAGCCGCGTCGATGCGGCGATAGTCCGCCAGCGCCCGGCGCAACCGGTCATAACGCGGCGTGTGTGGTGCCAGCAGGCGCAAGAACGCCACTATGCTTTGCGTCCGCCGCGCTTTTGACAAAATATTGCCGGGGGAAATCGCTTCGGGATAGATTACCAATTCGCGGTTGACCGCATTCGGGTTCAACCGTCCAGCATTAAGGTGTTGGGCATAGGCGACCAGCGCCCGCGACAGATGTACTTCCAGATCAGCCAGGGTGTTGGCGTTATTAGCGCCCAGTTTTTGAAATAGTGCCACCGCATCATAATCGTCCGGATCGAGCCCATGCTCGTGCGCCGACATAAGGGTGCGGACAAACTGGTCCGCCTTTTCACTGGGCTTGTTGGCGCGGATCCAAATTGGCGCATAGGCGGTGCGCGAATAATCCCGGCTGATTGCTCGCAAACGGTTGATGTCGGCCTTGGTGCGGGCGCGCGCCTCAGCAGTGGTCAACTGGTTGCGAATGGAAAAACCAAGGGTTTGCGCGTTAGCGCCAGTCGTGCTCAAGCAGATCGCGCCAAAACCCAATGCTAAAACAACGCAAGCCATGCGAACTGCTACGGCTATATCGGGAAAACCCAATATTGACCCGTTTGACCGTCGCGAATTTGCCCTCCAAATTGGCGCAGAGCCCACCGACGTACGGACCCACCACAAGCAGGCTCCAACCAAATCATAGGGCAAAATTCCTCGGCCAAATTTTAGCTGAGTAGCTCTAAAAACCCTCGATTTTGTTGGGCTGGGTGTGATTTTGAAGTTTTGAGTACCGGATAATATGTTGAAATATTTGAGGAACGCAAAAACGAAAAATTGCTCCCAGGACCCAAAAGAAGGGGTTTTGGAGGTGCTCTGCCGCTTTTTAGTCCAATCCGATTTTTCGTGGTCGAGCATACCGACCCGCCGGAATTTGTTGCTAAGCTTCCCCGATAGGCGAACATCGCGCAGCACTTTGGCCCTAGCGCTTGTTACGAAGCGTTGGAATAGCTTCGTCGCGCTATCTGATTGTTTTGTCGCGTATTCTTGTCCGAAAACCGCTATACACTTTTCGGGAATACGCTTAGCGCTTGTCACCAAGCGTTGGAATAGTTTCGTCACGCTATCTGTTTGTTTTGGCGCGTATTCTTGTCCGAAAACCGCTATACACTTTTCGGGAATACGCTTAGCGCTTGTCACGAAGCGCAGGATTTGCTTCGTCGCGCTATCTGTTTGTTTATGCGTGTCATTTTTCCCAAAACCGGTACCCACTTTTGGGTGACACGGCCTAGCGCTTGTCACCAAGCGTTGGAATAGCTTCGCCGCGCTATCTGTTTGTTTTGTCGCGTATTCTTGTCCGAAAACCGCTATACACTTTTCGGGAATACGCTTAGCGCTTGTCACGAAGCGCAGGATTTGCTTCGTCGCCCTATCTGATTGTTTATGCGTGTCATTTTTCTCAAAACCGGTGCCCACTTTTAGGTGACACGGCCTAGCTAAATAAACCGGATTGCATCCAACAAATGGGCCAATATCAAGTTGCCTTGGTATCAAGCGCACCATCACCAGTTACTCCCGCTGAGCAAAGTCACGAAAGAATACCGGATTTTTGCCATTTCCGCAAAAATTGCGGAAACAGGCGGGGCCGGTCAATCGACCGCGAAACGTGAAGCGTGGATGCCGGCGATGTTATTCAGCGCTGGTTTCAGCGGCTGCTTTTTGCGCGGCTTTTTCGGCGGCAAGCTGCTCGGCTGCGGCGATCTTTTCGGCTTCAAGGCGGGCCTTTTCAGCGGCCACTGCACGGCGCTCGGCATCATTTAGGCGCTTGGCGCGGGTATTGGTATTTTCGCTGATGCGGGCCGATTTGCCGCGACGCTCACGCAGATAATAAAGCTTTGCCCGGCGCACTTTGCCGCGGCGCACTACTTCAACGCCTTCGACCAGCGGCGAATAAATCGGAAAAACCCGCTCCACGCCTTCGCCGTAGGAAATTTTGCGCACGGTGAAATTCTCGTTGAGACCGCCGCCGGCGCGGGCGATGCACACCCCTTCGAACGCCTGCAACCGGGTGCGGGTTCCCTCGGTAACCCGCACCAGCACGCGAACCGTATCGCCCGGTTCGAACGGCGGCAGTTTACGCTTTTCGTCCATCGCCGCCGCCTGTTCGGCTTCCAATTGTTCAATCACATTCATGGTCTCAAACTTTCTATATTGGCGCGCTGGCGTAAATTTGGCGGACCGCAGACAGGCATCGTGTCCTGATTGTCCAAACCTAGGGCTGCGCCTTGCCACTTTCGAGGTCGGGTCCAGATGACCCGCCCCGCGCCTTGCAAACCCAATTGCCGGGCGTTGATTGCGTTATCTTCCAAAACCGGAAAAATCAGGCGGGTAGTACTCCAAGATGCCCCGCTTGTCGACTGGGATCATGATTCTTTTTGTCGCCAGCGCCGGTAAATGTCACCGCGCCGCTGCCTGGTCGCCATTTCCGCCTGGTGCTGGCGCCATTTGGCGATTTCGCCATGGTTGCCGGAAGTCAGTACCGGTGGAATTTTTACCCCCTCAAAAATTTGCGGCCTGGTGTAGTGGGGGTGTTCCAACAGGCCGGTTTCGAAGCTTTCATGGTCACCGGACGCTTGGTTGCCCATCACACCCGGCAGCAATCGAACGATCGCGTCGAGCAACGCCATCGCCCCTACCTCGCCACCTGACAGCACATAGTCGCCGATGGAAATTTCGGTCAATCCGCGCGCGGCAATGACCCGTTCATCGACCCCTTCAAAACGCCCGCAGATCAGCATCGCGCCCGGGCCCGCTGCCCATTCGCGCGCCATCGCCTGGGTCAGCGGTGTTCCGCGCGCGCTCATCAGTAATCTTGGCCCGACCGCGCCACCAGCCACCGTTGCGTCGAGCGCGTCGGCAACCACATCCGCCCTAAGCACCATGCCGGCACCACCGCCAGCCGGCGTATCGTCGACGGCGCGGTGTTTGCCGGTACCAAATTCCCGCATGTCGGTAACCTGCAAACGCCACAGGCCCTGGTTAAGCGCGGTGCCGGCCAGCGCATGGCCGAGCGGCCCGGGAAACATCTGCGGATAAAGCGTGATAACGCTGGCGAGAAATCCCTGGTCGGGGCGTGGGTCACTCATGGTTGGCCACCGTCTCTTCGGGGATGACGACGGTGATGGTGCCGGTTTTCAAATCCACTTTGGGCACATTCCTAATCTCGAAGATCACCATTACCGGACCCTTGGCTCCGTCGATCTCCAAAATGTCGCCGGCACCGAAATTGTGCACCGCGATTACTGTACCGATGGTTTCACCGGTCATGCGGTTGGCGGTTAGACCGATCAGGTCATGATGGTAGAATTCGTCCTCATCTTGCGGTTCGGGTAGGGCCGAACGCGCGACATAAAGTTCGCTGCCGGCAAGCGCCTCGGCTTTGCTGCGATCAGTAATTTCTACAAACTTCACGATCGCGCTGTCACCGGCCGGTTTGATTGCAATTACTGACAGCCGATCACCGGCCGCAGTGGTCAGCGGCCCATAATCACCAAGCGCGCGCGTATCGCCGGCAAACACTTTGACCCTAACTTCGCCGGAAAATCAAGACCCTTTGATGAGCACCTTGCCGACAACACCAAGCAGAACCTGCTTATCAAAGTCCAATTCGCCTCGGTCCGTGTTCATGGGAACACCCTTTAGCCCAACCAAACCGGCGCGCAGAGCATGGGCACCACCGGGTTCGCACCATCGGCTACGCCTTTTCGCTTTCGGTTTCACTGGCATCTGCAGCAGGTTCGGCTTGTGGCGCATCCACAGGGGCCGCTACTTCTGGTTCGCCAGTTGGTGCTTCTGCCTCCGCAGCTTTTGCTGCTGGCCGCTGCTTTGGCTTCTTCTTCTTTGGCCTGCTTCTCGTCTAGGCGTTCCTGGGCCTTTTTGCCGAGCAAGGCTTTCTTCGGATTGTTGCGCGCGGGCCTGGTGGCAAGGCCGGCGCCATCGAGGAACCGCAATACCCGGTCGGTGGGCTTGGCGCCTTTGGAAATCCAATGCTGCACTCGTTCGGTGTTTAGCACCACCCGCTGCTCGGCGTCCTTGGCCAACAAGGGATTGTATGACCCGACTTTTTCAACGAACCGCCCATCGCGCGGCGCGCGAACATCGGCCACCACAATTGAATAGATCGGACGTTTCTTGGAACCGCCCCGTGCCAGTCTGATTTTCAACGCCATTTACTTCTCCTTTAAGACAAATATTTTTGGATTCCGCCGCTGTCAGCCACGGATGCGTTCATGATGCCTGATCACTTCTTTGACGATGAAGTTCAGGAATTTCTCCGCGAAATCAGGATCAAGTCCTGATCGGTCGGCTAACCGGCGCAGCCGTTCGATCTGGTCACGTTCGCGAATTGGGTCGGCCGGTGGCAATGTGTGTTTCGCCTTTAGTTCCCCGACCTGTTGGGTTTTGCGAAACCGCTCGGCTAAAATGTGTACCAATGCGGCATCGAAATTGTCGATTGATGCGCGCAGGCGCGCAAGCTCCACTGCCGGGTCCAGGTTTTGTTTATCGATCTCGGTCATTTCTTGCGCCCCTTGCCGGCGCGCGAACCGCCAAAACCGGGCATTTTCGGCATGCCGCCACCCATCTGGCGTGCCAATTTCTCCATTTCGGCGGGATCCATCGATCCAGCGCCCGGCATACCTTGCATACCTGGCATACCAGGTGCTGCGCCACCGGCCATGCCGCCGCCCAGCATATTACCCAAACCGCCGAGCAAACCCTTGTTCTTGCCCAGCTTTTTCATCATGTCGGCCATCTGCCGGTGCATTTTCAGTAATTTGTTGATCTCTTGCACCGAAGTGCCGGAACCGCCGGCGACCCGTTTCTTGCGCGAAGCGTTTAGTAGTTTAGGTGCGCGACGCTCTTTGCCGGTCATCGAGGAGATGATCGCCTGCTGGCGCTTAAACACCGCATCATCAATCCCCGCCGCGTCGATCTGTTTCTTCATTTTACCGATGCCAGGCAACAAGCCCATGATCGATCCCATGCCGCCCAGTTTCTGCATCTGCTGCAATTGGTCCGACAGATCATTGAGATCGAATTCGCCGCGCTGCATGCGTTTGGCCATGGCCGCGGCTTTTTCGGCATCGATAGTCTCCGATGCCTTTTCGACCAGCGAAACTACATCGCCCATGCCAAGGATGCGGTCGGCGATGCGCGAGGGGTGAAACTCCTCCAGCTCGTCTAGCTTTTCACCAGTACCGACCAGCTTGATCGGCTTGCCGGTGACCGCGCGCATTGATAGTGCGGCACCGCCGCGTCCGTCGCCGTCGATGCGGGTCAACACGATGCCGGTAACGCCGATGCGCTGGTCGAAACTGCGCGCCACATTGACCGCATCCTGGCCGGTCAAGGCATCGGCAACCAGCAGAATTTCGTGCGGCGCTGACTTGGCCTTAATATCGACCATCTCGGTCATCAGCGGTTCATCGACATGGGTTCGCCCGGCAGTGTCCAGCAATACAATGTCAAACCCACCAAGCCTTGCCGCCTGGCTGGCCCGCTCGGCGATCTGCACCGGGCTTTGACCGGCGATGACCGGCAAAGTGTCAATGCCGGTCTGTTCACCCAACTGGCGCAATTGCTCTTGGGCCGCCGGCCGGCGCACGTCGAGCGACGCCATCAGCACTTTTACCCGATTGCGCTCGCTAAGCCGCTTGGCAATTTTTGCGGTCGTGGTGGTTTTGCCCGACCCTTGCAGCCCGACCAGCATGATCGCCACCGGCGGCGGCGCTGCGAGATCGATCGAAACCGACTCGGAACCAAGCATCTCAACCAGTTCGTCGTGGACGATCTTGATCACCATCTGACCCGGGGTGACCGATTTGACCACGTCGGCGCCGACCGCCTTTTCACGTACCCGATCCGTAAACGAACGCACTACTTCGAGGGCCACATCGGCCTCGATCAGCGCCCGGCGCACCTCGCGCAGGGCTGTAGACACATCTTTGTCGCTAAGCGAACCGCGTCTGGTTAGTCCTTGGAGAACCGAACCGAGCCGCTCTGACAGTGTTTCAAACATCGCGATTCCTGTATAATCCGCCGCCGCATCTTCTGCGGCGCATACCAGCTCGGTAGTGATCTTGGCGATCCATCCAATCCGCAAAGCACAACAACACCCAGGGGCGCACCGCGCTGCCGGGTGTTTACCTCCGGGATCAATTTATACCACTACGGGTCCCGGTCGGTTGCTCCAAGACAATAGATCTCTTGGCCAATTTGGAGCCTGTACAATACCGGTTGAACCAGATCGACATGCTCCGGTGGCGATTAAGCGGAACCAAGCATCAATGTCAAGCGATGCACACCCGGACGATCTTACCGAAGCAGAAATAGAATATTTGTCCTATCCTTTCTATTTGGGGTGGCTTTATCAATAAGGGGACGTGGCAAACTGTCCAGATATCCTTAGAGCCCGATTCAAAAGTTGTTGAGTGATATCAGTAGGATGTGATTCCGTCGGATTTGTTGAAGATTCGATGGAGGCCACGATGCCCTGGACTGAAATCACTCAACTTAATTTTCGGTTGGGCTCTCAGATGAAAATCCATTTCAGATGTTTACTGACGTGCTGCAATGTGGCTGTATTTCAGGAACCATCGGCTGTCTTATATTTTACGATGATACATAAGCATTCTTTGATCGCTATTACGAAGAGATTGAAGACAATCTTGGCGAGCCGGTCACAATAAAAGGCGATCTGAAAAACACCCTTGCTTGGATGGCTTTTGAAGAGACTGCCTTTCAAATGCTGACAAATGATCTGGAGTGTGAATGGTGAGCACCCCCTTATGCCCGATCAGGCATCCGCCCGATCCAATCAGCTCCGGCGTAGGTAATGGCAAGGATTAAAACGGTTTTTTCATCATCATCCACGATGAATGAAATCACACCCTTTCCGGCAACAGGGATGGCGCGGAGATTGGCATAAATTTCGTGCCGCAATGAGCCAATATGTGGCGTGTGGGATAAGTTTTTCAGAGTGGATTCAATCTCATCAAGCTTTCGTGTGGCAATCTCAATACCAGCATAGTCCGCTACCAAATCTGTGAGATCAAATAGATCATGTTCTACCTCTGGATGCCGGATAACTCTGTATGTCATTTAGGATTGACGGGCAGAAAGACGTTTCTTTGCCCTGGCAAACATCGGATCACCATCCTTCATATCCACCCATTCACTGCGCGGTGTTTCCATACGGCGTTTGATAGTATCTTTCATCGCTTCAAGGGCTGCTTCCCGCTCCACCTCATCGCGCATAACCTGTTCGATTCCGGCGGCAACTAGACTGCTTACGGAGGCAAAAGAGCCCTCATCAACTTTCTTACGGGCAAATTCATGATGGCGATCTGTGAAGCTGACGGCAGTTTTGACAGTCATGTGCAATTCCTACTGGTGTTACTAAGTATAACCAATGCTGCAAATTTACGCAAATCAATTTCAGAGAAAAGCGGAACCTATCGGCATTTCGGAGGCGTCCAATCTCATTCTTTTTCTCATTGCACCTTGAGCGGAAGCGCTGTGTTTGAGCGCTGAGCGAACCGCTTTGAACCTTGCGACCCAAGCTATGCACAATGAAGTGCAGCTCTGCCGCAGCAAGTTTGCATCTCTGCACAAAGTGCGTCTTTGGCAGAGCCAAAAGACCCGAGATGCGAAAACTTGTTGGGGTCAAGGGAACTTAATATTGACCTATTTGATGGATGCAAACCGGTTCATCCGGCAAGAAGCAAAACGCAGCCAATCTATGCCGGATATCTTACCCACAAGCGATGGGGTATTCATTGGCTGAAAGCGCGCCATGCGCCTTTGGTGTCGTTAGAAACCTATGAAAAGGTACAGGAACGCCGCAAGGGCATGGCAAAGGCGCCGGCCCGGAAAGATCTCAATGAAGACTTTCCAATGCGTGGATTTGTGCTTTGCAATGATTGCCAAAAGCCGCTTACCTCTTGCTGGTCGAAAGGCCGGTTGAAGACAGTATCCATACGACAGCGTATTCCCGAAAAGTGTGGTGCGGTTTTCGGGCAAGAATACGCGCCCAAACAACCAGATAGAGCGCGTTGAGCAATTTGGTTTTATGTGAAACGGGCTTTATCTGTGCGACACCAGGGGCTGCGACAGCTATCGCAAGTCAATCCGCCGCGAGGTAA
Organism: Rhizobiaceae bacterium; assembly: GCA_965248715.1. Lineage (GTDB taxonomy): Bacteria > Pseudomonadota > Alphaproteobacteria > Rhizobiales > Rhizobiaceae > CBDFKB01. The sequence goes on along the minus strand of CBDFKB010000007.1, from coordinate 868,683 downwards.
TCGAGGGCGAGTTTGCCGATATAGTGCGTTCTTTGCAACCAGCCAGAGACTTGATTGAATTGGCTAGCGCTTGTCACCAAGCGTTGGATTTGCTTCGTCGGGCGCTCTCTTTGTTTATGCGTGTCATTTTTCCCAAAACCGGTACCCACTTTTGGGTGACACGCACTAGGACCATGTTCATCAAAGCATGGAGCCAACGCACAAGCTGAGGCACGTATTACGACGCTCAGCCAGGAAGCCAGGGCAAACGAAAAACGGATTGAAGAACTGTTGGAACCCATTCTATCGGCCTCCAACGCAACGGTTATCGCTGCCTATGAAGGCAAGATTGAAAATTTGGAGCATCAAAACCGCATCATCGCCGACAAACTGCAAAATAGCGTGGTTCCCAGTAACCGGTTTGAAGAAATTATCGAACACTCCCTGCAATTCCTCGCAAACCCCTGGAATCTATGGGCTTGTGGCCACTATCACATGAAAAGACTGGTGCTCAGACTGGCCTTTTCCGAACCCATAGCCTATTGCCGAAATGAGGGTTATCGAACACCAAAAACCTCCTTACCTTTCAAGGTGTTAGAGAGTTTTCGTGCCGGAAAGTCCGATTTGGTGCCCAGGAGAGGACTCGAACCTCCACGACCTTTCGATCACTAGCACCTGAAGCTAGCGCGTCTACCAATTCCGCCACCTGGGCCGGTGCGAGCGTGGTTTTACCGCCACCGCTGAAGGCGATTTCCATACGGAAGCGCCGCGTCACTGTCAACGCATAGCACAACACCTTAATATACCCACCCACCGCGTAGCGCGCTGACAACAATGTTGCTTTGTGGGGATGGTTCCATTTGCCGCGAAAACCCTCTAACGATGGGGCGGGCAAAACTCGGCGCTATAAGCTTTTTCCCGTTTGATGGCACCATCAATGGGATAAGGAAAAACGCCGAAACAAATGTTGGAGAGCGGCAGAGTTTCGAAGGAAACCTGACGCAACCTCGTGGGTGTTCCCGAAAATCTGTTCCCGACTTGTTCGGGTATCTGGATTGGGATGGGAATGCGCGCTTGGACCAATGATTGGCGCGCGGCCATGTTCCAACAACGGTAGCGACGCGAAACGGGAGAAAACAATATGGCCGGCAATGCTTCAGGCAAACTTGTAACAGTGTTCGGCGGTTCCGGATTTGTCGGCCGTTATGTGGTGCGCCGTCTGGCGCAAGCTGGATACCGGATTCGGGTTGCGGTTCGGCGGCCTGACTTGGCTCATTTCCTACAGCCGCTCGGCAATGTTGGGCAAATTCATCCGATGCAGGCCAATTTGCGCTATCGTTGGTCGGTCGACCGGGCGGTGGAAGGTGCCGATACGGTAGTTAATCTGGTCGGCATCTTGCAACAGACCGGGCGCCAAAAATACGACACCTTGCACGGCTTTGGCGCCCGCGCGGTGGCCGAGGCTGCACGTGGTGTGGGCGCGCGTCTGGTGCATTTTTCGGCGATTGGCGCCGACCCGCACAGCCTTTCAAATTATGGCATGTCCAAGGCGCAAGGCGAAGTGGCGGTGCGCGAGACGATCAAAAACGCCACTATATTGCGGCCCTCGATTATTTTCGGACCAGAGGATGATTTCTTCAACCGGTTCGCCGCCATGGCACGACTGTCACCAATCCTGCCACTGATCGGCGGTGGGCATACAAGGTTCCAGCCGGTGTTCGTCGGCGATGTCGCCGAAGCGGTCAGCCGCGCGGTGGAAGGCGTGGTGCGCAGCGGCATTACATACGAACTCGGCGGGCCAGACATCATGACGTTCCGTGAGTGCTTGGAGTTAATCATGGCAGAGACCGGCCGTTCGCGCATGCTGATGCCGCTGCCCTGGTGGCTGGCCAGCACAATCGGCCGGGTCGGCGATTTCGTGCCGGGCGCGCCGATCACCCGTGATCAGGTGATGATGTTGAAACATGATAATGTGGTTGGCAAGGAAGCAATCCGGGCCAAACGCACTTTGGCCGGTATTGGTATCCAGCCGGCATCGGTGCGCGCGTTGGTACCACAATATTTGGCCAGGTTCCGAGCGAGCGGCCAATTCCACCATAACAGGACCGCGTGAGCGGGCCCGTCCGCAGCCTCCGCCGTTGCGGTCAATTGACCCAGTAAAGCGCTGCCAAGCCAACCGTGCCAACAATCATCCGCCACCAGGCAAACAACGCAAATCCATGCCGCGACACGAAGTCGAGCAGATATCGTACCACGAATACGGCGACCACGAACGACACCACGAAACCGGCTGCGATCATCATGGCGTCGTCGGCGCTTAGCACATTGTGGTTTTTATAAAGATCATAAGCAAAGGCACCAGCCATGGTAGGCATGGCAAGAAAAAACGAAAATTCTGCCGCCGAACGTTTATCGGTGCCCATCAATAGGGCGCCGGCAATCGTCGCCCCGGATCGCGACGTGCCAGGCACCAACGCCAGACATTGAAACAAGCCGATCTTGAAACAAAGCGCCAACGGATAATCCATCACCTCGGTGTGCACCGGATCTCTAGCAAAACGGTCGACCGCCAACAGCACCACACCGCCGATGATCAACATGATGCAGATCAGTTCGGGGCTTTCAAACAGTACGGTTTTGATGAACGAATGCAATAACGCGCCCAAAATGGCCGCCGGCAGGAACGCCAGCAAAATCCCAATCACGAACCGCCGTGCCCGCTGGCTGATCGGCAATGACAGAAAGATTGCCCACAATTTGTAAAAATAGACGGTCAAGATGGCCAGGATCGCGCCAAGCTGGATCAACACTTCGAAGGTCTTGCCGGTAGAATTAAAGCCGATGAAATGGCCGAGCAACAAAATATGCCCGGTCGACGAAACCGGCAGAAATTCGGTCAAACCTTCGACAAAGCCCAGCAACAGGGCACCAATAATCGTCTGGTCGGGCATGTCGGCCTTTCAGATCGGGAAACAAGATGGTCTATACCAAGGGAACTTAGTATTAGCGTCGAATCATTGGCGCAACTTGAATGGCCGGGGTGCTATAGCCTTATTGCCCGGCGGATGCACGTTGCGATACAAGGAGACCTTGCAGGCTGGCAACCCGCCTCTATTGCAAAGACAGGCTTCATGCTGAAACTCTACCATCATCCAACCTCGGCTTCTTCGCGTTATGTGCGCCTGCTGCTGGGCGAATATGGCGCATCGGCGGAATTTACCGAAGAGGCGCCGTGGTCGCGGCGCGAGGAATTTCTGGCGCTCAACCCGGCTGGCGGATTGCCGGTGCTTGTGGAAGCCGGCGCCGATCCGATCTGCGGTGGCATCGTCGTCGGCGAATTCCTTGACGAAACCCGCGGCGCCATGATGCGCGAACGGCGGCTGATGCCGGAAAGCCCGGTGGTACGCGCGGAAGTGCGCCGGTTGGTTGAGTGGTTTTTGTTGAAGCTCGACCAGGAGGTCAATCAATATCTGGTCGGCGAACGGGTACACAAACTGATTATGCTGCCGCAGGAGGGCGGTGGCGCGCCGGATGCCGGGCTAATCCGTGCCGGGCGGGCCAATTTGAAACACCATTTGGGCTATATTGGCTGGCTCGCTGCTTCGCGCAATTGGCTGGCCGGTACCAAGATATCCAACGCCGATATCGCGGCGGCGGCGGCAATGTCGGTGCTTGATTATCTAGGTGAGGTTAATTGGGCTGACCAACCGGCCGCCAAGGACTGGTATCAGCGGGTCAAGTCACGGCCGTCGTTTAGGCCATTGCTGGAAGACCGGGTGCGCGGTCTGCCACCGGCCAGTCATTATATCGATCTGGACTTTTAGGGTGTCGGCAAAAGGCCCTGTTCCCACCAATCCGCTTGGCGATTATCTAAAACAACAAGCGAAGCTACTGGGGTTTGACATATGTCGGGTGACCGCGGCCGCCGACATCGCCGGCGCCGAGGAAAATCTCGCCGCCTTCGTCGGTGCTGGATATCACGGCACCATGGCCTGGATCGAAACCACTGCAAGACGCCGTGGCACGCCTGGCCAATTGTGGCCACAGGCCCGCTCGGTGGTGGTGGTCGGAGCCAATTACGGGCCGCAGGACGATCCGCTGACGATTACCAGGCGCCGCGATCGGGGGGCGATTTCGGTCTATGCCCGCAATCGCGACTATCACGGTGTGCTCAAGGGGTGGCTAAAGACCCTTGCTGGCAAACTGGTGGCGCGGGGCGGCGGTGAGGTAAAGGTATTTGTCGATACCGCGCCGGTAATGGAAAAACCGATTGCCGCCAGCGCTGGAGTCGGTTGGCAGGGAAAACACACCAATTTAGTGTCGCGAGATTTCGGTTCCTGGTTGTTTCTCGGCGTGCTGATGACCACCCTGGAGCTCGATCAAGACCGGGCCGAAGCGGACCATTGTGGCAATTGCCGGGCCTGTCTTGACGCCTGCCCGACCAATGCGTTTCCAGCCCCTTACCAGATTGATGCCAGGCGCTGCATTTCCTATTTGACCATCGAACATGCCGGACCGATTGACCGTGAGTTTCGCGCTGCGATCGGCAACCGTATTTACGGCTGTGACGATTGTCTGGCGGTTTGCCCTTGGAACAAATTCGCCAGCACCGCGAGAGAAATTAAGTTTGTTGCCCGTGACGATTTAACAGCGCCTGGACTAAGCGAATTGAGCCGGCTCGATGACGCGGGTTTTCGCACACATTTTTCCGGCTCGCCGATCAAACGGATCGGTCGCGACCGGTTCGTCCGTAATGTGGCGATCGCAATCGGCAATTCCGCCATGCCTGCTCTTGCCGGCGATGCCGAACGGTTAACGCGCGATCGATCCGCATTGGTGCGCGGGGCGGCCATCTGGGCGCTGGCGAGGTTGGTGCCGGCAAAAATATTTAGCGAAAAAGCCGCAGCCGGGCTGGCCCAGCAGGACGAACCGGATGTGCGCGCGGAATGGTTAGCAGGTCCCAAATGAGGCAGAATTGAAACTTGTCATCTTTGGTGCCGGCTATTCGGCACGCGCATTTGCCCGCACGATCGGCGACCAGGCGTGCTCAATCGTCGGCACTACTCGTTCGCTGGAAAATTTTGCAGTCCTGGCTGAAGCCGGCATCACCCCTGTTGCGTTCGATGGCATGTCGGTTCGGGGCGATCTTGACACAGCCATTGGCGATGCCACCCATGTGCTAATATCGAGCGCGCCCGATAACGATGGCGATCCGGTGCTGCGCGCGGCGGGCGAACGGCTGCAAATGGCCGACAATCTCGCGTGGATCGGTTATTATTCGACCGTTGGGGTTTATGGCGACCACAATGGCGCCGTGGTTAAGGAAGACAGCGCGTGTCAACCGGTATCGATGCGTTCCAAACGCCGCATGGTGGCAGAGGCAAAATGGCGCCAATTTACCGACCAGCGCCAAGTACCCCTAACGATCCTGCGCCTTGGCGGCATTTACGGGCCTGGCCGCAATGTTTTCGTCAATATCGAGAACGGTACCGCAAGGCGTTTGGTTAAGCCGGGCCAGGTGTTTAATCGCATCCATGTCGACGATATCGCCACCGCGACCCGCATCGCGGCGCTGATGCGGGTCGACGGCATTATTAACATCACCGACGACGAACCGGCACCACCGCAAGATGTGGTCGATTTCGCCCATCGCTTGGCCGGCCGCGAGCCGCCGCCCAGCATCGATTTCGACAACGCCGATCTTTCGCCGATGGCGCGATCATTTTATAGTGAGAACAAGCGGGTATCGAATAAAAAGTCTAAATCGTTGCTAGGCATGCAGTACGCCCACCCCAACTATCGTGCCGCTTTGACCCGCATGTGGTGTGACGATCTTTGGCGATAAATTTTCCTGCAGCGAGCGCTTGTACCGGGATTTAGCGGGCCGGAATTTTCCCTATTTCAAAAGCGATATTTTTCTGCCAGTGTCACCGCCTTAGTAGCTGGGAATTGTTTGCCGCCCAGTTCTAGAGGGCCCCTATTGATGGCGACGTTGAATTTCGATCGCGAAGCAACCCGCTCGATCGTATTTTTTCTTGTTCCAAATTTTTCGATGCTGGCGTTTGCGACAGCAATCGAACCTTTGCGCCTAGCCAACAGAATGCTGGGCTTTGAAGCTTATAGCTGGCGCCTGACTTCGTTTGACGGCAATCCTGTTCGGGCTTCGAACGGCATACAATTATCGGTCGAGTGCACCCTTGACCGGGAGCGGGCAACGCTGACCACTTCAAATCGGCCATCGATGATGTTTGTGTGTTCGGGCATTCATGTCGAGCAGGCCGAGAACCGTTCGCTATATGCCTATCTGCGCGAAAATAAAAACCGTGGCGTAGCGGTGGGAGGAATTTGCACCGCTGCGCATTTGCTGGCGGCAGCCGGTCTATTAGATGGCAGGCGCTGCGCGATCCATTGGGAGAACTTGCCGGGCTTCACGGAGCGCTTTCCCAATGTCGAAGTTTATGCCGATCTGTATGAAATCGATAGCAAGATCTATACCTGCGCGGGTGGCACGGCGGCGCTGGACATGATGTTGTCGATCATCGGTGCGGAGCATGGCGAGAACCTGGTCAACCGGGTTTGCGAACAGGCGCTGACTGACCGGGTACGTGGTCCGCATGACCGCCAGCGGTTGCCGCTAAGAGCGCGGCTTGGGATCCAGAACAACAAGGTTCTGTCCATTATTGAATATATGGAATCAAACATCGCCGAGCCATTGTCACTGGTCGATATCGCCCAGCATGCCGGCCTGTCCCGGCGGCAGATCGAACGCCTGTTCCAGAAAAACATGGGCCGCTCGCCGGCACGCTATTATCTAGAGGTCAGGCTCGACCGGGCACGGCATTTGTTGATGCAGTCCTCGATGCCGGTGGTTGAAGTGGCAATCGCCTGCGGTTTCGTATCGGCCTCGCACTTTTCCAAATGCTACCGCGAATTGTACGGCCGCTCGCCGCAACAAGAACGGGTTTAGTGCCTTAGACCAAGGGAACTTAATATTGGCTCATTTGTGACACCGCGGCGCTTACTTGAGTGTGTCACCCAAAAGTGGGCACCGGTTTTGGGCGACACGGCATAGCGCTTGTCACGAAGCGTTGGAATAGCTTCGTCGCGCTATCTGATTGTTTATGCGTGTCGTTTTCCCAAAACCGGTACCCACTTTTGGGCGACACGGCATAGCGCTTGTAATAGCTTCGTCGCGCTATCTCTTTGTTTATGCGTGTCGTTTTTCCCAAAACCGGTACCCACTTTTGGGCGACACGGCTCTAGTGATTATCATTTTCGCATAATAAGCAGTGCATTGTGGACCGCTGTGATACCCCGAAAATCCAAATCCGTGCGGTCGGCGAACCAAACCTGAGTCGAGCCGCCGCCGTCGAGTGCTAAAGCGCTGTCGCAACCGAAGAACCCGCCTGACTGGCTGGCAAGCATGGTCCAGCCGGCCTCGTAAAGGCTCATGCCGCCCATTACGATTGCAAACAAGATCAATTGCTGATCGGTTTTCCGGCACAAAATGGTGCGCCGCTCCGGCCTGCCGCGATTGCGGCGCATGGCCCATACCCCGCCTGGATCGATCAGCACCGGGCGTGATTGCAATACGGTGCCAGTATCGGGCGCGCCATTTGCCGACGGTAAGATATCGGGACCATCATCGCTAAGCGCCAAAAAACCGCCCATTACCCGCGACCAAGCAGGCGAAATCAATTCACCGCCGACCTTGAGCATGCCGACCGGCGAGAAATTGCCCTTGGCGTCCTTGGCGAAAAATCCACCATTGACCGCCAATACTGCGCCCAACCGCTTGCCCATTTCGGCTGCGGTCTCGCCGCTGGCGCGCCGTTGGATTGCTACTTCGAGGCGAAACCGGGAATTATCGATACGCACCGCCAAAGCCGAGGTGCCGGTTGCGGTGTTGACCTGCAGGAATTCAAGCCCGGCCTCAAGTTCGCGCCATTGGCCAGCAGCCAATGCGTTGACCATCGACAAGGTGCGACCAGGCCGGTCGGCGATCGACGGCTCAGCCGCGGCGCGGGCTAAAAGGGTAAGACAAAGCCCAATTGCAACCAGCAACAGGTAACCACTGCGGATGCCAACCGGCATCATCGCAATTGGGCCCGTTATCGTGCCTTTGTTCACCTAAGCCTGCCCCACACACTGCGTTGCTGGCAATCGTAATCCTCTGATTTGAAATGGTAAAGGCCTTCTACAACCCCGGCAGTGCTGGATCAGCCGCGCAACCGTTCGTTGCCAGGGTCGAACGGGCTTTCCTCGATTATCGTTGTACGATGCCGATTGCCGAGAATGTCGATTTCCATTTCGTTGCCGATGGCCGCCAATTCGGGCCTGACCATGGCCAGCACAAGCGATTTTCCAAGGCGCCAGCCATAACCGCCCGACGTGGCGCGTCCGACCAATTTGCCGTTCTTGCGGATCGGTTCAGAGCCGCGTGCGTCGGCATCGATAATGTCATGCACTTCCATGGTTACAAACGACCAATCATCGCCGTTTTCATGGCGTTTGACCAACCTATCACGGCCAATAAACGCCTTATCCGGCTTGATGAAACGGTCGAGACCACTTTCATAGGCCGAATACTCGATCGACAATTCGCGCGGGATCAATCGATAGGATTTCTCCAGCCGCATCGCATCCATGGCGCGAATGCCGAACGGGCGGATACCGAACTCTTCGCCGGCTTTCATGATGTGGTCGAAAATGGTGTTTTGCTGCTCGATTGGGTGATGCAGTTCCCAGCCGAGTTCGCCAACGAAATTGACCCGCATCCCATAAGCACTGGCGTTACCAACACTGATCTTCTTGCCGGTCAGCCAACGGAACGCGTTGCTGGAAAGGTCGGTCCGGGTCAATTTGCGCAAAATGTCGCGCGCGCGTGGGCCGGCCAGCACCAATACCCCCCATTGGTTAGTCATCGGCGTCATCGACACTGAGCCGTCGCGCGGCATTGCCTTTTCCAGGCAATCATGGTCGTGGCGCTCATACGCCCCGGCCGAGACCAGATAATATCCGTTTTCCGCCGCCTTAAAAACCGTAAACTCCGAGCGCACGCCGCCGCGCGAGGTCAGCAAATGGCATAGGCCAAGGCCACCGATTTTCTTCGGCACCCGATTGGCCAGCACCGAATCCAGCCATTGCTCGGCACCTGGCCCGGCGATCCAGCATTTGGCGAACGCCGACATGTCGAGCAGGCCAGCATTTTCATGAACGTTTTTCACTTCAGCGCCGACATGCTCGAAATAATTCGAACGCCGGAACGACCAGATCTCCTTGACCTCACCATTTTCATCCGGCTCCGGGTGGTTGTGGTTGGTGATCAGATCCGGCTTGTTTAAATCGGTGATTTTGATGCCTGTGTTTTCGGGTGCGAACCAGTTAGGCCGCTCCCAGCCGTAGACCGAGCCGAACACCGCGCCGAGCGCCTTCATGCGACCGTAGCACGGAGCGCGTTTTAACGGCCGCGCGGCAATGCGTTCCTCATCCGGATAATGCACGGTAAAGACATTGGCATAAGCTTCTCGGTTTTTTTCCAGCATATAACCTTCGCTGGCATAAGGTCCGAAGCGGCGCGGGTCGACCCCCATCATGTCGATGGTCGGTTCGCCGTCGACGATCCATTCAGCCAACTGCCAGCCGGCACCACCGGCAGCCGTTACCCCGAAGGAATGGCCTTCGTTGAACCACAAATTGCGTTTGCCCCAGGCCGGTCCGATAATCGGTGAGCCATCTGGGGTGTAGCAGATCGCGCCATTATAGACCTGCTTGATGCCGACTTCGCCAAACGCCGGCACCCGCGCGATTGCGGTCTCGATATGCGGTTCAAGACGCTCCAGATCTTCTTGAAACAGTTCGTATTCACTGTTTTCGTCCGGGCCGTCGATATAGCAGCAAGGCGCGCCCTTTTCGTAGGGGCCAAGCAGCAGCCCACCGGCCTCTTCGCGCATATACCAGGAAGAGTCGCTTTCGCGCAGTACACCCATTTCCGGCAGGCCATCAGCGTGCCGTTGTTTAATTTCGGGATGGGCCTCGGTAACGATGAACTGGTGCTCGACCGGGATCACCGGAATATCAATACCGATCATCTGGCCGGTTTTGCGGGCGAAATTGCCGGTCGCAGTAATCAAATGCTCGCAGGTAATCTCGCCCTTGTCGGTAGTCAACACCCATTCATCGTTCGGCTTTTGATTAATTGCGGTCACCGTAGTGTTGCGGTGAATGGTGGCGCCCATGTTGCGGGCGCCGGCCGCCATTGCCTGAGTCAAATCCGCCGGTTGCACATAGCCGTCATCCGGGTGCTGGATCGCGCCCAACAGGCCATCGGTGTTGCAAAGCGGCCAAATTTCCTTGAGTTCGTCCGGGGTCAGGAATTTAACATTGATGCCGATGGTCTCGGCGACGCCGGCATAATAGCGGTACTCGTCCATGCGGTCTTCCTGGCGGGCCAGGCGAATGTTGGAAACCAGGCGTAGGCCAACATCCTTGTCGACCTCCTGGCCGAGCCGCTCATAAAATGCGACCGAATATTTGTGTATCTGACCGACCGAATAGCTCATGTTAAACAGGGGCAACAGGCCCGCGGCGTGCCAGGTTGAGCCGGATGTCAACTCCCGGCGTTCGAGCAGCACCACATCGTCCCAACCCTTTTTGGCGAGGTGATAAAGCGTGCCCACACCAACGACACCTCCACCGATTACTACCGCTCTTGCGTAGTTCTTCATGATCGCGTCCTGTTAATTATACCAAGGGAATTTGATATTGACCGATTTGACCGCCGCGATTTTGTTTGCTGACTAGGCGGAAACCGTGCCGTGGTGCGAACCCACCACAAGCGGGCTCTAACGACGTCAGCGAACAAAATCGTGCGGCCAAATAGCGCCGATTTTTCAACCCGATGCAACATCTCGTGGTGGAGCAAACCGGCCCACCGGACGTGGTTGCTAAACTTGCCCGATACCGCGGCCCGATACCCCGGCATCGCGCCGCGTTTTGCGCCTCGCCGGATCAACCGGTTTGCATCCATCAAATAGGCCAATATTGAGTTCCCTTGGTATTAGTGCCCGGAGGCAAAAAAGTCGGCGGCTACCCGCGTTTGCGCGGCAAAATATCAGAACATCCGGCAAATCCAGTGCAAGGACGGCATTCGGCAATTCTGGAAACGACATCGACCAGTTTCGGTTAGCGCTCATGCCACTGCGCCGCGCGGTAGATTGCAATCAAAAAGCCTTGAAGGTCAGGATCGTCAATGTGTGGCTGATGCCATCAATCGAATGCAGATTGTCGGCGACGAAATGGCCGATATCGACACCGTCTTCGATATAGAACTTGGCCAGCAGGTCGTACTCGCCGCTGATCGAGTAGACTTCGGAGGCGATTTCACGCCGTGAAATCTGGTCGGCAACCTCATAGGCGCGGCCCAATTGGCATTGGAATTTGACGAAAAAGCACTGCATGGCCCGATCCTTGATCCAGACGGTGATTGACACATAACCCCAAAGGAACTGGATATTACTTCTAAAACCCTTTCCATCCGAATGGAACCAATTCCATTTGATCAAAAAGCATCCAGACCCTAAACTGTTCATAGCCGGCATGGCAAAACAATGGACAAAGTGCGCCGATTGCGCTTATCCAACCGAAAAACCTGCGGACGCAATATCGCGCTTGCCATTGCATATTCCTGGCTTTGGAACACCCTCTAGCACGGCCAAGTATAAAGATTATGAGTACGATTGAGACCAATCAAGAACGGACGGTTCCGATTGCCATCGGTGCGCTCGGATACGTCAAGGCGGCGATTATCGCGATCGGCTTGCGTTTTGGCCTGTTGCACCGCTTTAATCGTATGCGCGCGCGCGATACACGCTATGCGGTGATGCCGTCGATCGTCGATCCTAGGAATGGGCTGTTGATCGCGGTCGTTGTCGCCGAGTTTGCGTTTCTGGTGATGTATATCGACCCGTTGTTTGCGCTGGCAGTCAACCTTGATCAACAGGATCCGCTGTTTATGATCATCACCGAAGCTGGTCAGTCTTGGTGGATGATATGCGTGGCCGCGATCGTGATCGCCCTTTCTGTGGCGATCGATCCGGCCAGGCTGGCTGGACGTGTCGGGCATGTGTGGAACTCGTGGTTTTATACCGCATTCTTCTTTTTTTACGCAGTCGCAGGTTCGGGCCTGATTGCGATCCTGCTAAAGAACCTGATTGGCCGTGCCCGGCCGACCCAATATGAGCAGGTCGGCACCTGGGCATTCAGTCTATTTGACGATTTTTACCACTATGCCAGCCTGCCATCGGGACATGCCACCACCGCTGGGGCATTGACGGTCGGCTTCGGCCTGTTGTTTCCGCGGCTGTGGCCGCTGGCCGCTATTTGTGGCATTTTGGTGGCGATCAGCCGTTTGGTTCTCGGCGTTCACTATCCAAGCGATGTATTTGCCGGCGTCCTGTTCGGCGGCCTGTTTACCCTGGTGCTGGCACGCTATTATGCGCGCATTCGATTGGTATTCAGGTTTGATGAAAATGGCCGGGTACGGCCACGCCGGGCGCGCTATTGGAGCTCCAAATAGTCGACCGCAGCCTCTATCGCCAATTCGTAGCCAAGAAGCCCGAGACCACACAGACAAGCAACCGCGATACCGCTGATATAGGACCGGTGGCGAAAAGGTTCGCGGGCATAAATGTTGGAAATGTGCACCTCGAAAATCGGCAACCCGGTAACACTAAGCGCGTCGCGCAATGCCACCGACGTATGGCAATAGCCGCCGGCATTGATGATGATCGCATCCGCACTATCGCGCGCGCCATGGCAGGCATCGATCAATTCGCCTTCGCTATTGCTCTGGAAAAAGGCGACCGATACTGAATGGCGTATCGCGCGCGCGGTACAACGGCGCTCCAGATCAGCTAGAGTTTCGTGACCATAGATCGACGGTTCGCGTTGCCCCAACAGATTAAGGTTGGGGCCGTTGACTACCAAAATGGAGTACGCCATGGCTCTTTCTTTCTTGTGCGCCGGTTTGGTCAATTGTTTGTTCCAGCGCTTGTCACCAAGCGTTGGAATAGCTTCGTCGCGCTATCTCTTTGTTTATGCGTGTCATTTTCCCAAAACAGGTACCCACTTTTGGGTGACACGCTCCAGATTGTCAACTAGGGAGGTATCAGCATCGGCTGAAACGCACTAAGATAACGGGTTGGCCCGGTAATCGCCTGCGCAATTTCGTTTCCAGGAGCGTTGCGACATGGAACGCAAGCACCGCATTGATGCGCTTGGCGCAAGTTTTTTGCTGCTGTTTTCCCTGTTGATGGGCCTCAACCAGGTTTGTGTGAAAATCGTCAATGACGGCTTGCAGCCGGTGTTTCAGGCCGGCCTTCGCTCGGCGCTGGCGTTTTTCCCAGTCCTTGCCTATTCGCTGATCACCGGCAAGCGGCTGTCGATTTCCGACGGCAGCTTGGTACCGGGCCTGATCTGCGGCACGTTCTTTGCCAGTGAATTCGTGCTGCTTTTCATCGCGCTTGAATACACCACAGTCAGCCGGGCCAGCATTTTCTTTTACACCATGCCGTTCTGGGTGGCGCTGGCGGCGCATTTTTTTATTCCAGGCGAACGATTGACGCCGATACGGGTGGCCGGGTTGGTGTTGGCGTTTGCCGGGGTCGCCATGGCACTGTCGAGCAATCATAATCCAGCCAGCCAATACGCTTTCATCGGCGACTTGTTCTGTCTGGTCGGGGCAGTGTTTTGGGCTGGCATCGCCATGCTGGCGCGTACCACCAAACTGGCGCGCTCCACGCCGGAAATGCAATTATTGTATCAACTGGCAGTATCGGCGCCGATCATGCTGGTGCTGGCGCCGTTTTACGGCGAACTGGTGCGTGAGATGACGCCGATGATCGCTGCAATCTTTGCCTTCCAGGTGATGATCGTGGTCGCCATCGGCTTTCTGCTTTGGTTTTGGGTATTGTCGATCTATCCGGCCTCCGACATGGCCTCGTTCGGTTTCCTTGCGCCGTTGTTCGGTGTTGCGTTCGGCTGGATGATCCTAGGCGAGGAAATTTCCCACACCATCATCCTTGCCCTGGTTTTGGTGGCAACCGGGATCTATTTGGTCAACCGCCGACCCCGGGTCCACTTGGGTTAGGAACTGTCTGCGCTTCACAAACCGGCGGCAATCAGCCAAGGTAGCAGCGTAACCCCCAGCCGGGGGCAAGAACCGCCGGTTTTGCAATGATTTCCTTTCCCGTATGGTTTGTTTTGGTGCTCGGTTTTTTTGCGATCATCGGCGTTACCGACCGTGTGTTCCTGCCCAGCGTGCGGTGGTATTTGCGTTCACGCGCCAACCGGGCAATCGATGAACTAAACAGTCGCTTGCAGCTGCGGATCCAGCCCTTCAAGCTGACCCGCAGGCAATCATTGATCGACCAATTATTGTATGACACTGAGGTAGTGCGCGCGGTCGAGGAAAAAGCCCGGGCAGATGGCGCGCCACGCGCCGCAGTAATGGAACAAGCGGCGCGCTATGCCCGCGAAATCGTGCCGGCATTTTCTGCATACGCTTATTTTAGAATTGGTGCCCGGCTGGCGAAATGGATTTCGACCTGGGTCTACCGGGTCAGGCTTGGCTATAGTGACAACGAAAGCTTGTCCGGCATCGATCCCGAAGCGACTGTGGTGTTTGTGATGAACCATCGCTCCAATATGGATTATGTGCTGGTCACCTATATGGCATCCGCCTCAGCCTCGCTTTCCTATGCGGTCGGCGAATGGGCCCGCATCTGGCCGTTGCAGAACCTGATACGCTCGATGGGCGCCTATTTTATCCGCCGCAATTCACGCGACGAACTCTATCGCAAAGTTCTTGGACGCTATGTGCGCATGGCAACCCGCGAAGGGGTTACCCAGGCGGTCTATCCCGAAGGCGGGCTCAGCCGCGATGGCGCGCTGAGGCCCCCGAAACTTGGCCTCTTGAGCTACATGGTGAGCGATTTCTCGCCAGCCGACCAACGAGATGTAGTGTTTGTACCGGTGGGCATTAATTATGACCGAGTAATCGAGGATCGGATCTTAACCGCAGCCAAGGAAAAAGAACTGACCGGGCGCGCTTTTCGCGTGTCGCCGAGCGGAGTTATCCGGTTTTTCGCTAATGTCATCCGGCTGCGTTTGTCGGGTAGACTGTATCGGTACGGCTACGCCTGCGTCAGTTTCGGCCGCCCGCTATCCCTAAAAGCTTGGTTGAAAGATCGCAACGCCAACATGAAAAAGCTGGGGCAGAAGCGCCGTTTTGCGGAAATCGACGCGCTCGGGGAGCGATTGATGACGGAAATCGGCCGCGTCGTGCCGGTGCTGCCGGTCAGCCTGGTGGCCATGGTCTTTTTGGATTGCAGAAATCAGGTGATCGGCGAATTGGAATTAAAATCGCGGGTTTTTCAGCTGGCCGACCGGCTGGAAGCGCAAGGCGCCCATATTCACATCCCCAGGCATGATCGCGATTATGCGGTCGGGGCCGGGTTGCGCATGCTCACCCTGCGTCACCTGGTGACCGAGGAAAACGGCGGTTACACAGCCAATCCGGCGGAAACCGGTTTGTTGCTTTATTATGCCAATTCGATCCAGCATTTGGTCGACGGTGATAATCCAGCATTTGGTCGACGGTGATAATTCGCAAGCGATCACTTTGAGCGGCAGCAAATAGCAATTTATTGCATTATTCCGCCATCGCCGAAAATGCGGATCAGCGCCGGCCCCATGATTACCGCAAACAGCACCGGCAGGAAAAAGACAATCATCGGTACGGTCAGCTTCGGCGGTAGTGCGGCGGCCTTCTTTTCCGCCTCGTTCATACGCATGTCGCGGTTTTCTTGCGACAAAACCCGGATCGCTTGTCCCAGCGGCGTGCCGTAGCGTTCAGCTTGGATTAAGGCCAGCGAGACCGATTTCACACCCTCCAGACCGGTACGCAAGGCTAGGTTTTCATAGGCCTGCCGGCGTTCTTGCAAGTAGGAAAGTTCAGCGGTAGTAAGCACCAATTCCTCTGCCAGCTCAGTCGACTGAATGCCGATTTCCGTCGAAACCTTGCGGAACGCGGCCTCGATCGACATGCCGGATTCGACGCAGATCAACAACAAATCCAGGGCATCGGGCCAAGACCGGCGGATCGATAATTGCCGCTTTGAAATCCTGTTGCGAATGAAAATGTTTGGCGCATAAAACCCGGCAAAAGCGACGAGTAAAACAATTGTCAGCTTGATCATCATCGGGTGCTGCATATTGGAGATGCCGAAGACATAAATCAAAGCCGCGAGGAACATAATCGCTGGCAAAACTAACCGGAAGAACAAGAAAACGAACACATGTTTTTGTTCCCGGTAACCAGCCATCTTCAGGTTCATAAAGGTTTTATCGTCGGCCAGTGCACGGCGCAGATTGAAACGCTCGACAATATCGCGGATCAAACCGCCACTGTCCTGTTTCAGCGAACCGCGCGCAACTACCTTTTTCTGCTTGACCAGACGGGCACGTTCGCGGGTGCGAATTTTATCACGCTCGATCGCAGTAGTTTTCATGCGTGTCGCCAGCGTATTGGTCTGCAACAATGGCATTGCTAAAGTAATTATGGTGGCGAATACGGCGATCGCCGCCAAGACTGCGATCATGGTCTGCGGATTAGTAATCGCTAATGCAAGGTCATTGACCACTTGAGAAACCCTAGAAGTCGAAACTGATCATTTTTTTCATGACGAATATGCCGATTCCCATCCATATCGCCGAGCACAGCAACACCAGGTTTCCGGTCGGATGGGTAAACAAGGTCATGATGTAATCCGGTGTAGTTATATAGACCAAAAAGCCGACAACGATCGGCAACGAGCCGATGATCATGCCAGAAGCCTTTGCCTCGGTGGACATGGCGACGATTTTAGCGCTCATCTTCTTACGATCGCGCAAAACATTGGAAAGATTGCTCAGCGCTTCGGACAAATTGCCACCAACCGATTGATGAATGGTTATGACGATGGCAAAGAAATTGGTTTCGGCCAATGGAACGTTTTCGTATAGCCGCTGCACTGCCTGACCCAATGGCATGCCCATTTGCTGGGATTCGATAATGATCTGAAACTCGGATTTTACCGGTTCCTCAGCTTCCTTGGCGATAATTGCGATACAGTCATTGATCGGCAGGCCCGCCTTGATGCCGCGGACTATGACGTCGATCGCGTTGGCAAATTCGGCAATAAACTTTTTCATGCGCCGTTTGCGTATGAAGCCAACCAACCAACGCGGAAAACCCAAACCACCGACGATGGCGGCAACCAACACGGCGTATAACGGCATTTTGATTAGGTAGGCCACCAGCGCGAAAATTACCGCGGCGGCCACACACACGAGCACATATTTGCGCATGGATATTCGCAGACCAGCTTGCTGCAACATATCTTTTAGCCGTGGTGATTTTCGATGTTTGTGCTTTTTCTTCTGCGCATCTTCAACTTCCTTTAGTGAATCCTGAATTGTTTTGCGTCGCTTGCTGACGTCAACAACGCGCCGCCCGGCCGAAGGCGCAGCATTGCCCCGGTTTTTGAATTTTATGTTATTGAACCGCTTGGAAGTCTTGGTTTCGTTCGCAATGCGCGCGAACAGAAACATGTAGGCGACCGCACCGATGCTGATTGTGACCAACAACACGAACGCAAGAATAATTACATCAACGCCAAACACGATATTTTCCTCTATTGCGAACTGGCATCTTCGGCGGCGTCCAGGGCGACCGCAAGCCGTGCTTCTTCGTTGTAATATTTGGCACGTTCCCACATTTTCGGCCGGCCGATACCGGTGGACTGATGCTCGCCGATAAGATTGCCGCTGGGGTCTTCGCCGGTTATATTGTAAACTAGCAGATCCTGGGTAATGATAACGTCGCCTTCCATTCCGACCACCTCGGTCACATGGGTGATGCGGCGCGAACCATCGCGCAAGCGAGCCGCCTGAATGATCAGGTCGATGGAGCCAACGATGATTTCGCGGACCGTTTTGGCGGGCAAACTGAACCCGCCCATGGCGATCATCGATTCAATCCGCGACAGACATTCGCGTGGGCTGTTGGAGTGGATGGTGCCCATTGAGCCGTCATGGCCGGTGTTCATCGCTTGCAGCAGATCGAAAACCTCCGGTCCGCGCACCTCGCCGACGATGATGCGTTCCGGCCGCATGCGCAGGCAGTTTTTCACCAACTCACGCATGGTAATCTCGCCTTCGCCTTCCAGGTTTGGCGGTCTGGTTTCCAAGCGCACCACGTGCGGTTGCTGCAATTGCAGTTCCGCTGAATCCTCGCAGGTAATGATGCGTTCGTCGCCGTCGATGTAGCGGGTTAAGCAGTTGAGCAACGTGGTCTTGCCCGATCCGGTGCCGCCGGAGATGATGGTATTGCAGCGCACCCTGCCAATAATCTGCAGCAGCGCAGCGCCTTCTATGGTAATCGATCCCAACCGGACAAGCTGGTCGAGGGTCAACTTATCCTTTTTGAATTTGCGGATGGTCAGCGCCGGCCCGTCGATGGCGAGCGGCGGGGCGATGACGTTGACCCGGGAACCGTCGGGCAAGCGCGCATCGCAGATCGGACTGGAATCGTCGACCCGACGGCCCACATGGCTGACAATGCGCTGACAGATATTCATCAACTGACCATTGTCACGGAAGCGGATTCCGGCTTTCTTTACCTTGCCATCGACCTCAATAAAGGAATTCATGGCGCCATTGATCATGATGTCGGAAATATCATCTCGTGCCAACAACGGCTCCAACGGCCCGTAGCCAAGAACATCGTTACAAATGTCTTCGAGCAGTTCCTCCTGCTCGACAATCGACATCGCCAAATTCTTGATCGAAATGATGTCGTTGACGATGTCGCGAATTTCCTCGCGGGCCGCCTCGGTTTCCATTTTTGCCAATTGCCCGAGATCGATGGTATCGATCAGCGCCGAAAAGACGCTGGTCTTGGTATCGTAATATTCCTCGGTCTTTTCACGCACCGGCGCATCGCTCGGGGTTTCCATTGGCGGTGTGGAAAGGCCGGCCGTTGATCGTCGTGCGGCGCCGGACTGCGGTGCGCTGCCCGGTTCCACCACTTTCGACTTATCGTCGGCAATCTCTAGATCCGATGGCGGCGGCGGAGCCTGCGCCGGGTCCGGGCGCGGCTTGGGTACGGCAGTGGTAGTGGTGCCGTTGGCGCCAGGACGTCGTCCGAACATTCGCTACTTCCTTACGTCGATCGCCAATATCAGATTGGCATTTCTTTGTTGTCTACTTACGGAACCGGGCTAAAAACGGCGCAAGAGTTGATTTCTTCTGGGTGCGGATCTCCGACTTCCCAGTTATAATTTGCGACAATTGTTCGAGCGATTCGGTGATCGGATTGCTGGGATCTGCCTCGGCGATCATTTGTCCATTGTTGGCGGCGTTGCCGAACAATTGCGGATCGAACGGGATCACCACCGCAGGTTCGATTTCCAGCGGCGCGCAAAAATCCGGTACCGAAATTTCCGGGCGGCCTTGAACTCCAACTTGGTTCATTACCAAGATCGGCAGTCGGTCGTTGGGTCGCGTCTCGGCCAAATGTTCGATCAGGTTTTTGGCGTTACGCAAATTGGCTAGATCGGGACACGCGGTGATCACCACCTCATCGGCCATCGAAAGAATTTGCCGGGTCCATCCAGACCATTGGTGCGGTAGATCAACGATAACGTTCGGGGCACCGTTGACGCATAAATCCAATAGGCCGTTGAACGCTTTGGCGTCGAGATCATAAGTCCGTTCCAATGTCGACGGCGCTGCCAGTAAATTGAGATGATCGGCGCATTTTTCCAACAGCCGGTCCAACAAAGCATCATCGATCCGATCGGGTGCAAAAACCGCCTCGGCGACACCCTGGGGCGGATCCTGGTCGAAATTGATATTGGCGGTACCAAAGGCGAGATCGGTGTCGATCAAAACCACTTCCGAGGAATACCGGGTCGACACGCCCCAGGCGCTGTTGTGGCAGATCGTCGAAGAACCTGCTCCGCCCTTGGCGGCGATAAACGCCACCATGCGGCCAAGCGGCCCGGATTCCGGATCGATAAAAATATTGCCGATCGCCGACATCGTGTCAGCCATCGATACCGGGCTGACTAAATATTCCGACACCCCGCGTGATACCAGCGTACGATATAGCTGTACGTCGTTGAGATGTCCGATAACAATCACTTTGGTGTCGGGATCGCACACATTCGCAAGCCGCTCTAATTCGGTCAGCAATTCCTCGCCCGTCAGCTTGGTCTCGGTGATAATCAGGTTTGGCGTTGGGGCGGTCTCGTAAAGTTCGATCGCCGCCGTGATGCCGCCGGCATGGACTTTGATATGGGCTTTCGCCATGCGTCGGTCTTCGGACGCCATCTCGATGGTGCGGGCGACCGAATCCGATTCGCAAAATGCTTGCACGGTAATCCGTGGCACCTGGCGCACATCTTCGATCTTTCCCTGGATGACAGGCTCGGTAGCGCCATCTTCTGGGACAAATTCGGGCAGTTCTTCGGCAATGCTGGACATGTATGGTTTCCGTGGACCGGTGTCTTCAGTTCAGATCAATTTCTTCGATCTGGTAGTTGGTTGCCGAACTTTTCGGCTCTCGATAATCTTCAATCACTTTGTCGCGCCGGGTAGCGTCGATCTCGGTTTGACCGCGCGGTCCCAATAGATCAGCCGGCTCGGCGATACTGGCGGCAAGGTTGTTCTGGGTCGCGCAACCAAAATTCGTGTACTGTGTGTTTTCATTGTTCGGCATCAGATCGTCGTCCCAATTGCCGCAGGCATTGGTCTGCGCCGTCAATGTGCTGTATGCGAGCCGCACATTGGCGCTATGGCCATAGCCGCGCGGGTAATATGGCACGATCGTGATCTTGTGTTTTTCGATACCTTGTTCCGATAAGACTTGCCTGATTTCGTGCGCAGCCCGCATCGCCGCCGCAGCATTCGCGGTTCCTGTTGGCACTTGGACACGTAGCGATGACGAACCCGAACTTCTAAAACGTCTAGCGAAACTGATCGCCACCTGACGCTCACGTTTCGCCAGGCCTGCGGCATAACGGGTGACCGGCAACTCAACTACTTCATCATCCTCAGCGACAATTATCGGGTGCCGGGTGCGATAGTCGGAAGGACCGGAACCGACAATATAGTGATGGGTCGACCAGGAGGCGCAGCCGCTGGTCATCGCACACAATAAGATTGGCATGATCAGCCGGCGGACCGGAGCGACATCTAGAGCCGCTTCGACAAAATGAACCAATCTGGCCGAAAATCGCTCTATTATTTCCATGGTGAATACTCCTTGGCGCTGCACGGTCAGTCGAAGATGAAGCCCGGTGCGCCGTGATAGCGACCTTTGGGAAGTTTGGCGTTTACGGTTCCGTAAATCCGGTTGACGCGGCTCAAAAATATGCCGGCGGCATCGGAAGCCGGCATGAAATTATCATCCGGGCGGGCCAGTTTCTGGCGGGCGACCGGACGCACCAAATAAGGGGTGACGATTATCACCAGTTCGGTTTCGTAGCGCTGAAAGTCGCGGCTACGGAACAAGGCGCCCAGCACCGGCAGATTGCGCAGGCCGGGAAACCCAGAAATCGACTGGCGCACATCGTCCTTGATCAGGCCAGCGATCACCAGCGAACCGCCGGAGGGAAGTTCCACCGTGGTATCGGCAAGCCGACGGCGAATGCCCGGCCGGCCGGTTGATGCAGCAGATCCGCGTGGTATGTTGTGGTAACCTTCCGTGGTCGGCTCAGAGACCTGGGTGCGGATTTTCATGCTGATGCGGCCAGGCGACAACACCACAGGAATGAAGTTCAAGGAGATTCCATATTCCACCACTTCATTTTCGTAAATGACGGTACCGTCTTCCTCGGTTTTACCGTTTGAAATCGGAAACTCGCCGCCGACAAAAAAGCTTGCGGCTTCGCCGGAGATCGCGGTCAAAGTTGGCTCAGCCAGCGTGCGCAAGACGCCGGTCTGGTCGAGCGCGCGCAAGACGCCGGAAATTCCCGAGCTAGCATGGTCAAATGAAGCACCCGAACGCGAGCCGATCTTGCCCAAGGCAAACGGGTTGTCGGTAAAAGCGCCGGTGACCAGACCACCAATGTTGGTTCCGGTCGCGCTAAGATCAATGCCGAGCTGTTTGACGATCGTGCGTTGGATTTCCGCGATCGTGACCTTCAGGTGCACCTGGTCTTCGCCGTCGATTTTCAAAAGATTGACGATCTGGCTTTCCGGGCGATCATCACCGCTGTCGAATATGATCGACGAACCTGAGCCGTCGTCGGTATCGCCGCTATCGGAGAAATTATTGGCGGTAGCTTCCCCCCCGGTAACGAAGATGCGGGCAAGTTGCGAGGCGCGGGCGGAAGCCTGTGGCGTCGGTACGGATCCGGTCAGGACCACATTGTCGTTGACCATTTCGATCTTGACGTCAGATCCGGGCACATATTTTTCGATATTGGCCTCGAGCCCGGAAATATCGCGTTCGACCACCAGATCGACGCTCAGCAATTGTGCGCCAGAAGCATCGAAGATGAATATGTTGGTTTCGCCAACCTGTTTGCCGAACAAATAGATCCGCCGCGAGGTCCTGGTAATTGCGTCGGCTACTTCGGGATTGGCAACCAAAATGTCATGCGCATCGCCGGGCAGGTCGATGACTACCGATTTGTTGAGGCCAAGCGGTATGCGCTGGCTGGTGCCGATCGCTGAGCGATTGACCTTAATGTAGTTCTGCGCCGCCGACCCGGGCGAAGTACCGGCGCTCAACAAGGCAATCGCCGTCACTATCGATAGCGTCAATACGCTCGAGTGCCTTATTATTTCAAACATTCGCATCACAATAGTTCCTGAAATTGCTGCCACGATTATTCCTTGCTTCAGGCCGCCTAATTGGCTGTGAAGACCTCGCTTGATTGCCCAAACTTGATGACCCGTACGGTGCCTTTGCGCCCTTTGTCACCGGTAAGCAGATAACCCGACACGGTTTCCGATTCAGGCCCAGAATCCGATAGACTACGCAGTGCCAAAGTTAGTCGGTCGGCCATTTGTTGAGCGACGGTGAGGATTTCCGCCTGCTCGGGAGACAATTGCAAGGTAGCAGTACTACCAACGACTACCGGTTCACCTTCCTTCTCCTGAATGGTCTGGTCGATCGCCAGCACCCGGATATTGCGCAAAATGGTCTCGGTCAGGAATTTGTTGCTATCTTCGGTCGACGTGTCGCGTCTGGTCATGATCACGTCGACCCGGTCATTAGGCAGGATAAAGCCGCCGGCACTGGTATCGGTCGAAATCGATGTCGCGACCGCCCGTTGTCCGGCCGGCAGAATTGCTGACATGTAGCCGCGGTCGGACTGGACCAACTTACTTACCCGGATCGGCTCACCCATGAAAATCGGCGATCTGGCGATTGATGTGCTCAATTCGGCGATAGCATCGGGCCGCGCGCTGCGGGTCACAAAATTCTCGGTTACCAGCTCTTGCGGCCATTGCTGCCAGCGAAGGCTCGTTTCGCTGAGCGATTTACCAACCTGGAGCTCTTCGCTCGCGACCAACACTTCGCTCAACTCAATCTGCAGTTGGTTCGCCTCCTGGACGATAGCCTCAGGCTCATTGTTGGCCATCCGGGCCGCGAGCATCATCGCGCCTCCGGCGGCCAACACAGCAACCGCAAGAACTGTTAGACGGGCTGCTTTCATGATTTATACTCCGATTACTCGAACGCCTACCAGCGCACGCCTTTATTTATCGGGCATTTTCGAAGCCAATGGTGTAATTAGAGTTAATATAATGCTGACAGTTTTGGTTAATTGCATCTAAACAGGCGCTGGTGGTTCGATTGCAACATTTGCGTCCCGTTGCAGCACTTTGATTTGCAAATTTTGGAATCAGAAGAACCACTAACAAGATATTGAATCTAATAGATAATTGAAAAGGAATGAGACTGTAAATCGGACTCAAATATCAAATTCATTCCGCTAGCGCTTGTCACCAAGCGTTGGAATAGCTTCGTCGCGCTATCTGTTTGTTTGTGCGTATTCTTGTCCGAAAACCGCTACACACTTTTCGGGAATACCCGGGCCGCATTTTTCCTGGCGCGTATTCTTATCCGAAAACCGCTACACACTTTTCGGGAATACCCGGGCCGCATTTTTCCTGGCGCGTATTCTTATCCGAAAACCGCTACACACTTTTCGGGAATACCCGGGCCGCATTTTTCCTGGCGCGTATTCTTATCCGAAAACCGCTGCACACTTTTCGGGAATATGGGGACCGCATTTTTCCTGGCGCGTATTCTTATCCGAAAACCGCTGCACACTTTTCGGGAATACGGGGACCGCATTTTTCCTGGCGCGTATTCTTATCCGAAAACCGCTACACACTTTTCGGGAATACGCGGGCCGCATTTTTCCTGGCGCGTATTCTTATCCGAAAACCGCTACACACTTTTCGGGAATACGGGGACCGCATTTTTCCTGGCGCGTATTCTTATCCGAAAACCGCTACACACTTTTCGGGAATACGCGGGCCGCCTTTTTCCTGGCGCGTATTCTTATCCGAAAACCGCTACACACTTTTCGGGAATACGCTCTAGAGGCCTGTGGAAAATGCGTATTGCATCCACAATGTTTGCGGGTAGACCAAAATTGCCGAAATGCCCAGCGCGATCCCATAGGGCACCCCTTCACCGGCGCGATACAGGCGCCCAATCCAGGCGATGCCGGTAACCGAGTGCGGCAACGGCATCATGCGCACCAGCAAAACGATCATGGTCAGCGCGCCACCCAAAAGGGCGGCATACAAGAAGTAATGCAGGGTGTAGTCCCAACCGATCCAAAGTACCGTCGCTGCGGCAAGCTTCGTATCACCGCCACCAACCCAGCCAAACGCAAACATCGCAAAGCCGATTGTCAAAACAATCGCGAACATTGCGAGATGCCAAATGAATGTTTGGTAGTCCATGCCGATTGCCAGCGCCATAACCGCGAAGCCAACTATGAGTAGAACCGAGATCTTGTTGGAGATCGTCATCGAGAACAAATCTGATGCACAGGCATAGATCATCAGAAAAGGGAAAAACAAAATGATCGCGATTTGCAACATCATGGGTTCCAAAATTTGAAGTGTCGAGTGATCCTTGGTGGGTTGCCCAAACCAATTTTAGAGGTTGGATGACAAATAATCCGTTAAAGCCAATTCGAAACAACGAAAAACCGCCCTGCCAGCAGGGCGGTTTCACTATTTTTTGCAATCGATACCAGTGGTATCGAACCCGACTTAGAGGTTGCCGGCGATGTTGTTAAAGGTTGTACCCACGCCGCCGCCAACAGCATTTGCGCCGCCGATAATGGCAACCGAAATCAACGCCGCGATCAGGCCATATTCAATGGCGGTCGCGCCGGACTCATTTTTTACGAAACGTGCAACAAGATTCTTCATTTGGGTGCTCCTAAACTCCACGTGCTTCTGCACTTGTTGTCCGGTCGAACGCTGTCAACCGAATGCCGGTAAATTATCGGTGGGAGATTGAAATGGTGTTAACGAACAGCCTTATTAATTCGTTATCAATTCGAACCTAAGCAAACGGTAAACGGAAGCTTTCCACGGCGCGAATTCACCGAACTTCACGATTACCGTGCTTATATCGGTACGATTACATTATATTGAGTGGCCATTTTTGCGGCCCGCTTTGCCGGGCTTGTGGACAATTATGATTATGGAGCCCGTGTGGCGCAATTTGATCGAACCGGCCCTAGTGGTTCGATTCCAACATTTGCGTCCCGTTGCAACACTTAGGTTTGCAAATCTTGGAATCAAAAGAACCACTAGCAAGATATTGAATCTAGTGGAATTTTTAAATTTGACATTTGACAAACGACGATGCTGCAAATGGGCACCAAATTTCAAATTCGTTCCACTAGGCCATTAAACGTTCTTTCACCATTATCGATCACCTTGAACAGGGCCGCTTCGCCAAAGATTATTTTCTATCAGGTTCGAGGGTAGTTCGGTAAATGCAAATAGAACGCGTACAAATACATTTGCTGGCGATAGTTTTTATGCTTTGCATGCTCGCTGGCGGCCCAGTTATGGCTGCCGGAGAGGGATTTGACACCGCTAACGAACCGGTAATCATAACTGTTGACCGGGCCAAGGTATTTAGAATCCCAAGGCCGGCAAAAACCGTGATCATTGGAAATCCAGCGATCGCCGATGCGACCGTGGAAGATTCGCGAACCCTGATTTTGACCGGGCGCAGTTTTGGCGTCACCAATTTGATCGCGCTTGACGAGGCGGGAGATCCGATCGTCAACGAAACCATTGTTGTGCGCGGCCACGAAACCAATACGGTGCGAATTTACCGCCGCTCCTCACGCGAGACTTTGGCCTGTGCGCCGGTTTGCGAACCGACCTTGACGATCGGCGACGACAATGAGGCATTTTCTGCTGCTTCGAGCCAGGTTACCTCGCGCAACCTTCTCTCAGAAGCCACATCCGATTAATACCAAGCGTTCCTGATATCAACTTCTATAACCGCTGTTTCCCGGTTTGCTGGGTTGGGCGATTTTGCGCCAATATCGGCGCAGCGCTTGTCACGAAGCGTTGGAACAGCTTCGTCGCGCTATCTGTTTGTTTTGTCGCGTATTCTTATCCGAAAACCGCTACACACTTTTCGGGAATACACTCTAGCGCTTGTCACCAAGCGTTGGGTTCGCTTCGGCGCGCTATCTGTTTGTTTGTCGCGTATTCTTGTCCGAAAACCGCTACACACTTTTCGGGAATACGCTCTAGCGCTTGTCACCAAGCGTTGGAACAGCTTCGTCGCGCTATCTGTTTGTTTGTGCGAGTCATTTTTCCCAAAACCGGCACCCACTTTTGGGTGACACGGCCTAACTGTCACGAAACGGATTGGCCGGGTAGACCCCTAATATTCGGTGATAGCGTGAAAAGAACCGCATTTCGTCCAGGGCTAAAGTAACATTGTGATCTTCCGGATGCCCTTCGATATCGGCGTAAAACTGGGTAGCGGCAAACTCCCCGCCCAATTGATAGGATTCCAGCTTGGTCATGTTGACGGTATTGGTGGCGAACCCGCCAAGCACTTTGTAAAGCGCGGCCGGAATATTGCGTACCTGAAACACAAAAGTGGTGATGGTGGCCGGGCCTTGCGGTGGAATGCACGGATCACGGCTTAGAACAACGAACCGGGTGGTATTGTGTTCGGCATCTTCGATATTTTCCGCGAGAATTTTCAGGCCATATAATTTGGCAGCAAGGGTAGGCGCCAGCGCCGCCATGGTTTCGTCACCTGACTGGCTGACCCGGCGCGCAGAGCCGGCGGTATCGGCATCAACCACGGTTTTCCAGTTATGTTTGCGAACGATTTCGCGGCACTGGCCGAGTGCGTGCACATGACTGTGCACCGATCGGATAGTATCCAGAGTAGCGCCGGGCAAAACCATCAATTGAAAATGGATCGGCAGAAATATTTCACCGATGATGTGAAAATCTGACGCTGGCAACAGATGATGAATGTCGGCGACCCGCCCGGCCAAGGAGTTCTCGATCGGGATCATGGCCAAATCCGCCTCCCCAGTGCCCAGTGCATTGAACGCGTCCTCGAAGGTGGCGCAAGGCAAGGGTGTGAGATCGGGGTAGGCCTGGCGGCAGGCGGTATCGGAATTCGCGCCAGCTTCGCCTTGAAAGGCAATCAGGCCGGTGGGTTTGTGGCTCATTTATGGTCCAGTCATCTAGGCGCCAGCAATGCACGCGCCCGTTCGAGATCATCTTGGGTATCTACCCCCAACGGCACTGTGTCGGCAATCGCCACGTCGATGTGCATTCCCGCCTCCAGCGCACGCAATTGCTCCAGCCGTTCGCGGCGCTCAAGCGCCGACAATGGTAAGGAAACAAATCGCTGTAAGGCCGCACGCCGGTAGGCATATACGCCGATGTGGTGCAAAAGCGGGCCGGGACCGGCCGGGATCGTGGCGCGGGAAAAATAAAGTGCCCGCTGGACCGCAGCTCCCGGCGGGGTGGCAACTACTTTGGGAACATTTTCGTCTTCGCGCTCACGCGCTTCGACAATCGGTGCCGCCAAGGTGGCAATGTCAGCATTGCCA
The DNA here is from genome assembly GCA_965248715.1 of Rhizobiaceae bacterium. Taxonomy (GTDB): domain Bacteria; phylum Pseudomonadota; class Alphaproteobacteria; order Rhizobiales; family Rhizobiaceae; genus CBDFKB01. The sequence goes on along the minus strand of CBDFKB010000007.1, from coordinate 840,505 downwards.
GCCTGCAACACGCCAACCACGTGGCGCAGCAGTTCCGGCTCCAGTGTCGGAAAATCGCCCTGCAGATTGACAATAATGTCAACCGCGCCATCGGGATCGAGCAACTTGGCCGCCTCCCAAATCCGGTCGGACCCGGACTGGTGGTCACAACCAGTCATGACCGCTTCACCGCCATGGGATTTGACCACGTCATAGATGATTTCAGTGTCGGTGGCGACAACCACACGACCGACATTTGCCTTGATGGCGCGCTGCAATACGTGCACCACCATAGGCAGGCCAGCTATGTCGGCGAGCGGTTTGCCGGGCAAGCGGGTTGACGCCATGCGGGCCGGGATCAAGATCAAGCTGGAATTCGACATGTTCTCGTGTCAAAAGGTCTCATGGCCGGGGCCTTTTACAGGTGTTGCAACCGCTCGACAAAAGACCTAGTTTCCGCGCGGTTTGTGCGTTGGCGACCCCTTGTGCCAAACAAGAACCGAAGAATTTGCTTCTGGCAATCAGGGATTTGCGGAGTCTGTTATGATTGATGCCCAACAATTCAACAAGATCATGATGGCGGTGCTGGGTACCGTATTCCTTTTGATGAGCGTGTCCATCATATCCGAATCGATTTTTCACGGCGAGATTCCGGAGGTTGCCGGCTATGCGATCGAAGCCGCCGATGGTGATGACCATGGCGCAACAAGTGCAGCTTTAGAACCAAGCGGACCGGCCTATGATCCGATTTCGCCGCTGCTGGCCAGCGCCATCCCGGCCGATGGCGAAAAGGTCGCCAAGAAATGCACCGCCTGCCATACTTTTAACGAAGGTGGCGCCAATCGCGTCGGACCCAATTTGTATGGTTTGATCGGCCGAAACGTGGCGTCGGCTGGCGGCTTTGGTTATTCGAGCGCGATTTCCAAGTGGGCCAACGGTCAGGTTTGGGATTATGAGACCCTCAACGGTTTCCTGTTTAAACCCAAAGCCATGGTCAAGGGCACCAGCATGGGCTTTGCCGGCCTGAAAAAGGCCGCCGATCGGGCTGCGGTCATCAGTTATTTGCGCACTCTTGCGGCAACACCGGTGGCGCTGCCCGAGTAAAAGCGCCAATCGCGGTGTTGGATTTCCAATGGTTCTTGTAGATGTGTGGCGCGCGGGCTCCGCGCCGGCCATGTTGGCGTGTGTCGAGCGCAAATCACGGTAAAATGATCACTGTGAACGCCAACCGCCGCCATTTTCCTGTCCGCATTAAGTCGATAGAGTACTGGCGACAAAACCCTTATCCACAGGAGCGCCGCATTGCCAAAATCGGTCCAGGTTCAATCCATCTCGCATAAATCATTGGCGTTGATCGCCGCCGCCGTGCTGATTTGTGCCGGCTTAACCGCCACCTCCCAGGCCGAGGAATGGAAGCGCGGCGATACTTTGTTCGGCGAATTAAAATACGGACCGCAAGATACTCACTACCAACATGTCAATCCACAAGCACCAAAAGGTGGCACGCTGCAAAAGGCAGTGCGCGGTAATTTCGACAGTTTCAATCCCTTTATCGCGCGTGGCCGGCCGGCTGCCGGGCTGAACTATTTCGGCGGCATTTTGTACGACAATTTGTTTTCACAATCGGTGGATCAGGCAAGCGCCGCACTGCCGATGATCGCAGACGCGTTCCAACACGCCGATGATTTTTCCTGGGCAATCTATCGTGTGGATAATCGCGCGCGGTGGCATGACGGTACACCGATTACGCCGGAAGATGTGATCTGGTCCCTAGGGGCAGCCAAACAAATGCCCCAGTGGCAGCAATATTTTACCAATGTGACTAAGGCAGAAAAAGTCGGAGACCACGAGGTCAAATTTACCTTTGATCAGTCCGGTAACCGTGAATTGCCACACATCATGGGCGATTTGGCAATCTTGCCGAAACATTGGTGGCAAGCAACCGGCGCCAATGGTGAAAAACGCGACATTACCAACCCGATCACCGAACCGCCGCTGGGGTCGGGACCCTATCGTATCGCCGCATTTGAATTCGGCAAATTTGTTGAGTGGGAACGGGTCGCGGATTATTGGGCCAAGGATTTATTGGTCAGAAAGGGCCGATTTAATTTCGACCGCATCCGCTACAGCTATTTCTTTGATGACAATGCGGTCTGGGAAACCTTTAAAAAGGGTGGTGGTGACGATTATCGCATCGAAGGAACTTCGCGGCGCTGGGCCAATGGCTATGAATTCCCGGCCGCAAAAGACGGGCGAGTAGTGCGCAAGAGTTTTCCCGAAACCTCCGGCAGCCCGTTCCAGGGGTTATTTTTTAATACCCGAATTTCGAAATTCGCTGAGCGCAAAGTCCGCAAGGCTCTGAGCCTAGTTTTCGATTTCGAATTTCTCAACAAAAACCGGTTCTTTGGCCTTTACACCCGAACCGACAGCTATTTCGAGGGCGGTGAATTGCAGGCGAGCGCCATGCCGCAGGGCCGCGAGTTGGAAATCCTCGAAAATTATCGCGGACGCATTCCTGCCGAACTGTTCGACAAGCCATTTTCGCTGCCGGTATTTGCTGATGAGAGCGCCTACCGGCCAGTGTTCCGGGAAGCGATCAATTTGTTCAAGCAAGCCGGTTATCGTTTCGAGGGTGGTAAGATGCTCGATCCCTCGGGCGCGGTTTTCACAATCGAAATTATCTACGCCAGCCAGACCATGGAACGCGTGCTTTCGCCTTATGTGGAGATGGTGCGCCGGCTTGGCGTCGATGCCCAATTACGACTGATCGATACCGCGCAATTCATCAACCGGCTTGCCGATTTTGATTTCGAAATCACCATGGCCACGACCCGGCAATCTTTGTCGCCAGGCAATGAACAACGCGATTATTGGTCGAGCGCGGCGGCCAATTTGAAAGGCAGCCGCAATTTCGCTGGCATTTCCGATCCGGTGATCGACGAGTTGGTAGAACGCATCGTGTTTGCCGAGGATCGGGCCGAGTTAGTAGCGCTGACCCACGCCCTCGACCGGATTTTGATGTGGAATTATTATGCCATCCCCACATGGCACAGTACCGACATATGGCTGGCCTATTGGAACAAGATCGTGGTTCGCGAACCGCAACCAAGCTATATCGGGGTCGATCCGTTTTCGTTTTGGATCGACGAAACGAGTGGGGCAGGACAACAGGCCGAATGACCGCCGGGCGATCCCGAAAGCTGATATTTGCGCCGGGTTTGACCAGGCGAGCATTTACCAAAACAGCGCTTGGCGCCAGTGCGGCTGCATTGATCGCGCTTTATCCGCCAGCAAAGCGGCGAATGACACGCCCTTGATCAGCGGTGCCACGCCCCTCATGTCATGCGCATGAAACGCACAAGATCCAAGGCTGAGAAACCCAAACTGCATGGGCTTTCGTCAGGTTTGGCGAACTGAAATATCGTCGGACCGGAAACTTGTTCCGCATTTTGACTACGCAGTACCCAATGCCCCCAAGGGCGGCACCTTCGCTTTCGTCCATTACAAACTCCCTTTTGGAAGCTTGAATCAGAAATCAACGCTTTTGGGAATCCTGAATGTCCACAGACCCTAGGCGCGTGTTTGCCAATTGGCGCCGGTGCGGCTGCATTGATCGCGCCAAGCTAATCCGGCTGAATTTGGCGAACTGAAATATCCACCGGATTTTCCAACTACGCAGTACCCAATGCCCCCAAGGGCGGCACCTTCGCTTTCGCGCCGTCCAATTGGCAGTACAATCAAAACGCGCAGACCTTTAATACGCTGAACAGTTTCGTATTAAAGGGCCAATCGCCACCGCGCATGGAACTGTGTTTTGATGCCTTGATGGTGTGGGCTTTCGACGAACCGGATGCGGTTTACTGCGCTCTGGCCGAAACGGTCGAATTGTCGGCCGATCGCAACGTCTTTCGCTTCGCGTTACGGCCGCAGGCACGCTTCCACGACGGATCGCCGATCACTGCCAGCGATGTTGCATTTTCGATCCACAGTTTAAAACGGCACGGTCATCCACAGATTTCATTGCCCCTGGTGCATATGACTGAAGCGGTGGCGATAGATGACCACACGGTGGAGTTGCGCTTCGACGGCAGCCAGTCCGACCGGGCGATCTTGTATGTGATGGTATATTACCGCGTATTCAGCGCGCGCTACTATGAAACCCGCGATTTTTCCGCCTCCACGCTCGAGCCCCCGCTCGGCTCCGGTCCCTGGAAAGTTGGCAATTTCAAGGTCCGAAACTTCATCGAATATGACCGGGTCGACGATTATTGGGCACGCGATCTGCCATTTGCCCGCGGGCTTGATCATTTTGACCATCTTCGGATCGACTTTTTTACCAACCGCCAGGCAGCGTTCGAAGCCTTCAAGAAGGGCAAGGTGCGTTGGCGCGAGGAATTTACCTCGAAAATCTGGGCGACCGGCTATGATTTCCCGGCCCGCAAGGATGGTCGTGTGGTGATGCGCTTATTTGACGATGAGAAACGACCGACTATGCAGGCGTGGGCAATCAACACCCGCAAGGGAAAATTCGCAAACATTGCCACCCGCCAAGCGATCAGCCTTTGTTTTGATTTCGAATGGACCAACAACAATTTGTTCTACCAGGCTTATACCCGTTCCAGCACCCTGTTCGAAACCTCCGAACTCAAGGCCAGCGGCGAACCTGGGGTAGATGAATTGGCGCTACTTGAGCCCTTCCGCGACCAGGTGCCGGAAACCGTGTTTGGCCAGGCATTAGAGCCGTTTGTCACTGACGGCAGCGGTGAGGACCGGCGGCCGATCGCCCGGGCATTTCGCCTACTGCACGATGCCGGCTGGCGCCCGGAAAATGGCAAATTGGTGGACCAAACGGGCCGACCGCTGACGATCGAATTTCTGATCCGCTCTCCGACTTTCGAGCGGGTGTTGGGCAAATATGTCAAGAATTTAGCCCTGGTGGGTATCGAGGCGACGATCCGCCTGGTTGACCCGGCGCAATTCCAGTCGCGCATCGACGCCTTTGATTTCGACGTGGTCGGGTTGGCGTTTTCGTTGCCGGCCAGTCCCACAGCCGATGGGCTGCGGCAATTTTTTCATTCCAAGGCGGCTTCAAAACAAGGCAGCCGCAACTATCCGGGCATTGCCCTTACGCCGATCGACGCCATGCTGGACGCGCTCGGCCGGGCCGAAAACCGTCAGCAACTGATCACCGCCATGCACACGCTTGATCGCCTCTTGCGCGCGTACCATTTCTGGATTCCAAATTGGTATTCAGCGAATCACCGTGTGGCTATGTGGGATATGTTCGACTGGAAGGAACCAAAACCCGAATACGACTTTCCGGTCGAACGCTTGTGGTGGGTCGACCCGGTCAAAGCGCGGGCGATCGACGAGGGATGAATGTGGAAACTGTGCGGCATTCCTGATGTGAGGAACATGTTACCGGACCAAAAGAACTTTGAACCGGCCGCTAGAGCGTGTCACCCAAAAGTGGGCACCGGTTTTGGGAAATATGACACGCATAAACAAAGAGATAGCGCGACGAAACTATTCCAACGCTTCGTGACAAGCGCTAGGGCCAGCGGGTAGTGGGCGCTTATATTCTCAGAAGAATATTGCTCATGGTGCCGACCATGTTCGGCATCATGGCGATTTCATTCGCCATTATCCAGTTTGCACCCGGCGGACCGGTGGAACGGATCATTGCCCAGTTGACCGGTCAAGGTGGAGCCGCCAGCGATCGGCTCGGCGGTACCGGTTCGGATTTCGGCACCGACCAGCAATTAGATATCCAGGGCGGCGAAGCGTCGAGCAAATATCGTGGCGCCCAGGGGCTCGATCCGGAATTCATCGCGCAACTGGAACGTCAATTCGGCTTCGACAAACCACCGCTAGAACGCTTCGGGCTGATGATCTGGAACTATATTCGGCTCGATTTCGGCGATAGCTATTTTCGCGATATCGCGGTCATTGATCTGGTAATCGAGAAATTGCCGGTATCGATCTCACTCGGCATTTGGATCACATTGATTGCCTATACAATTTCGATTCCACTTGGCATCCGAAAGGCGGTCAGGGACGGTTCGGCCTTCGACGTTTGGACCAGCGGGATAATTATTGTCGGCTATGCGATCCCGGGTTTTCTGTTCGCGATCTTGTTGATCGTGTTTTTCGCCGGCGGTTCGTTTTTCGACTGGTTTCCGCTGCGTGGCCTGGTCTCCGACAATTTCGCCGAACTGGCCTGGTACGAAAAGATCGTCGATTATATGTGGCACATGACCCTGCCGCTGATCTCCTTGACCCTGGCCGCGTTCGCCACCACCACTTTGCTGACCAAGAACTCGTTCCTTGATGAGATCGGCAAGCAATATGTCCAGACCGCCCGGTCCAAGGGGCTGACCGAGAACCAGGTTCTGTACGGCCATGTATTCCGCAACGCGATGTTGATCGTGATCGCCGGATTTCCCGGTGCCTTCATCTCGGCGTTCTTTACCGGTTCATTGCTGATCGAGCAGATTTTCTCGCTCGACGGCCTCGGGCTGCTGGGGTTCGAGAGCGCCATTGACCGCGATTATCCGGTGGTCTTCGCCACGCTTTTCATCTTTTCCCTGCTCGGGCTGGTGGTGAACCTAGTTTCCGATATCACCTATACCCTGATCGATCCGCGGATCGATTTCGAGACCCGGAACGTGTAAGCGATGGCGCTCCAACCCAATCTTGCAGAGCCCGGCGCTAGCGCTGGTGATACATTGGCGTCAGCGCCACAGCCGTGGTTGAGCCCGCTCAATCAGCGCCGGGTGGCAAATTTTCGCGCCAATCGCCGTGGACTGTGGTCTCTGCGCATATTCGCGGTTTTGCTCGTCCTCGCCATGTTCGCCGAATTCCTCGCCAATGATCGGCCGATTTATGTGCAGCTCGAAGGCGAACATTTCTGGCCGATATTTGTCGACTATGAAGAAGCGACATTTTCCAACGACGGCTTTTTGCCGGTCACCGACTATAAATCGGCGTTCTTTCGCGATTCGCTGAAGGAGCGGGGCTGGGCAATTTGGCCGCCGATCCGCTATTCCTATCGCACCATCAACCGGCAGGTACCGACGCCTGCACCATCGGCACCGAGCTGGATGATGTCGCTTGAGGAACGCTGCCAGGCCTATCGCGACGGTGCTACAGACAACCAATGCCGCCCCGGCAATTACAATTGGTTCGGCACCGACGACCAGGCCCGCGATGTGCTGGCGCGGATGATTTACGGGTTCCGGATTTCGGTGGTATTCGGGCTGATATTGACCGCCGCATCGGCGGCGATCGGGGTTAGCGCCGGCGCAGTGCAAGGCTATTTCGGCGGCTGGACCGATTTGATCCTGCAACGCTTCATCGAAATCTGGTCTTCGGTGCCGATCCTATATTTGCTGATCATCCTCGCCGCGATTTTACCGCAAGGCTTCTGGATATTGCTCGGTATCTTGTTGGTATTTACCTGGATCGGATTTGTTGGCGTGGTCAGGGCCGAATTCCTGCGCGCGCGCAATTTCGAATATGTCAACGCGGCGCGCGCACTCGGTGTCGGCAATTTAACCATCATGTTCCGCCATTTACTGCCGAACGCGATGGTAGCAACTTTGACCTTCTTGCCATTCATTCTCAACGGTTCAATTACCACCCTAACCTCGCTCGACTATCTCGGTTTCGGACTGCCACCGGGCTCGCCTTCGCTTGGCGAAATGCTGCGCCAAGGCCGCGACAACATCCAAGCGCCGTGGCTCGGCATCTCCGGCTTCTTGGTGATATCGTTAATGCTGTCGCTGCTGATTTTCATTGGCGAGGCGACCCGCGACGCGTTCGATCCGCGAAAGACCTTCAAATGACCGCGCAAACCCCATTGCTATCGATCCGCGATCTTTCGGTGGCATTTACCCAGAGCGGGGAGACCAATTTGGCGGTCGAACGGATTTCGTTCGATATCGCACACGGCCAGACCATGGCACTGGTAGGCGAATCGGGCTCCGGCAAATCGGTTTCGGCGCTGTCGATCCTCAAACTTTTACCCTACCCGTCGGCCAGCCATCCAAGCGGCGAGATTTTGTTTAAGGGCGAAAATCTGCTGGACGGCGATGAGCGGGACCTGCGCCGGGTACGCGGTTTCGACATTACCATGATCTTTCAGGAGCCGATGACTTCGCTGAACCCGCTGCATACGATCGAAAAGCAGATCGGTGAGATTTTGCGGATACATCGCGGTATGGGGGAACATGATGCCCGCCAGCGCATCATCGAATTGCTCAACCAGGTCGGTATCCGCACCCCGCAAAAGCGGCTCGGCGCCTATCCCCATCAATTGTCCGGCGGCCAGCGGCAACGGGTGATGATCGCCATGGCGCTAGCCAACGAGCCGGAATTGCTGATCGCCGACGAGCCGACCACCGCGCTCGATGTCACGGTGCAGGCGCAAATATTGGCATTGTTGCGGAAATTGCAGCGCCAACGGCAGATGGCGATGTTGCTGATCACCCATGACCTGTCGATTGTGAGAAAGTTTTCCGACCACACTTGCGTCATGCAGGCGGGGAAAATCGTCGAAAACGGCCCGACCGGCGAGTTGTTCAAGGCGCCACAGCACCCATACACCAAGCATCTTTTGGCGGCCGAACCTGCCGGCACACCGCCCAAGGGGGATAGTGGCGCGCCAGTGGTGATCGAGGGCAGCCACATCAAGGTCTGGTTCCCGATCCGCCGCGGCCTGTTGCGCAAGACCGTCGATCACGTCAAGGCGGTCGACGGCATCGACGTTAGCGTACGTGCGGGCGCAACCGTTGGCGTGGTCGGCGAATCAGGATCGGGCAAAACAACCCTGGGCCTGGCCTTGGCGCGGCTGATCGCAAGCGATGGCAAGATCAATTTTACCGGTTCCGCCATCGACGGTTATTCATTTTCACAGATGCGGCAATTGCGTAACCGCATTCAGGTAGTGTTTCAGGACCCCTACGGGTCGCTTAGCCCGCGTATGTCGGTATCGGAAATCGTCGCCGAGGGCCTGCGTATCCATCGCCCTGAGCTCGACCATGGTGAGCGCGATCGCCTGGTAGTTTCGGCGCTTAACGAGACCGGACTTAACCCGGAAACCCGGCACCGTTATCCGCACGAATTTTCCGGCGGCCAGCGCCAGCGGATCGCGATTGCCCGAGCAATCATTTTGCAACCGGAATTCATCATTCTCGATGAGCCGACCTCGGCACTCGACATGAGCGTGCAGGCACAGGTGGTAGATCTGCTGCGCGAACTGCAACAGCGGCACAATCTGGCCTATCTATTTATTTCCCACGACCTGAAAGTAGTACGCGCACTGGCAAACGAGGTGATTGTGATGCGGGCCGGCAAGGTGGTGGAACAAGGAACGGCGGAGCAGATTTTTGACGATCCGCAGACCGACTATACCAAAGCGCTCATGGCAGCGGCATTCGACCTGGAAATCGTCGAAACCGGAGTGATCGAACAATGAGTGGTGCCGATCGCATTTTGCTTTTCTGCAGCGAATTAGGCTACGACAAATGGGCCGCCGCCTTCGCCAATTGTGCGCCGACACGCCGGGTAATCGGCAAACCTGAGCCAGCAGACGATCCAACCATCCGCTATGCGGCGGTGTGGAAACCAAGGCCCGGTGTGTTGCGCCAATTGCCCAATTTGGAATTGATCTTCTCGCTTGGTGCCGGGGTCGACCACATTTTCGATGATCCCGAATTGCCCGATGTGCCGATCGTGCGGGTGGTGGCGCCGGACCTGACCGCGCGCATGAGCCAACACATTGTGTGGCGGGTAATGGACCATCTAAAGTTCGGCGCCGACTACCGGCGCCAGCAGGCGCAAAAACTTTGGCACGAACTGCCGCAACCGGTTGCTGCCGATATAACCGTAGGCATCATGGGCCTCGGCGTGCTTGGTACCGACGCGGCTAAAAAGTTGCAGGCGATTGGCTTTCAAACCGCCGGGTGGAGCCGCAGCGCAAAGCAATATCCCGGGATATCCTGCCATGCTGGCGAAGCCGGCCTCAGGCCATTTCTGGTTGAAAGCGACATCGTGGTGGTACTGTTGCCCCTGACCACCGAGACCGAAGGCCTCATCGATCATAAGCTTCTGGCTGGCATGAAGCGCCAGACCCCGCTTGGTGGCCCGGTGCTGATCAATGTCGGGCGTGGCGGACTACAGGTAGAACAAGACATCTTGCAAGCCCTCGATGCCGGCACCCTGGCAGCGGCCAGTTTGGATGTATTCGAGCAGGAACCGCTTGGGCCAGAAAATCCGCTTTGGTCCCACGGACGGGTGTTCGTCACCCCCCACATAGCGGCCGCATCCGATCCACAGGTGTTGGTACCGGTAATGGTAGCGCAAATGGCCGATTGGGAGGCCGGCCGGCGGTTGGATAATTTGGTCGATAGGGCTGCTGGATATTAGAATCCATCCGGCCGGCGCGCACCGATCGGCCGACCATATTGGGTGGCAATGCGATCAATTGCGGTTTGCGCCGGCTCCAAAGTGACATCCATGGTGCCGCCGCTGGCGTGCAGCAAATTACCATCGCCGACCGCAATCGCCACGTGGCCTTGCCAAAACACCAGATCGCCGCGTAGCAGATCGCCGTAATTGTCGGTGGCTGGCAGCGGACTGCCCAGGGTTGCCGCCTGCATCCTGGTATCCCGCAGCACGGTTTGTCCGCACAAACGCAACGCCACCGAAACAATACCTGAACAGTCTACTCCAAACCCGCTGGTGCCGCCCCATTGATAGGGGGTGTGCAGCAATTTCAGCGCGGCATCGACGAAATCGCCGGCATAACCGCCAACCGGGCCAAGGTGAGCGGTGGTGATCGCTGTGCCATCGCCGAGCAGACTATACCCGGTGCCACGGGTGGTGGTTTGCCCTTCAACCCGCACCAGGCCGCCGATCGACAATGTTCGAACCGGCGGAAGTTTCAGATCAGGCTGGGGATAAACCAGGGTCCGGGGCACAGATATTTGATGGGTAAAGCCGGTGGCCAGTTCGCCGAGCGCTGACGAGGCAACATATCCGGTATAGCCGTCGCGGGCGCTTTGCACCCAAGACCAGCCGATTTTGTTCTCAAAGACAAACACTTCTTCGCCGAGCAGGAACTGGCTGATGATCGTCGAACCGGCATTTGGCTGGCGGTGGATATTTGCCGCCGCAATGGTTACCTGTGCTGGCCGGCCGGCGACAAAACGTTCGGCATCGGTGCGGCCCTTCAGCTTAACATCGGCCAGATCGGGTCGATGCGCGTTCAGCAGCGGGTCAAGCGGGTTGAGGACAGGGAAATTCATCTGGTCAATTCGCGGCCGCTGGCAACGATATTGTCTCCAAGTCGTTCCAGAAACAGCGCCCCATCAACCGTGCGCTGGATGATGACATTGCGCCGGTCGCGCGGGTCGCGGCGGCGCCCGACCAATTGCAAATGACCCATGGTATCGAGTGCGCGGGTAATCACCGGCTTGGTGACACCGAGTTGAGCGGCCAGGCCGCGCACTGTGTGCGGCGGCGGTTCGAGATAGATATAAAGCAAGATCGCCAGTTGACGGGTCGACAAATCCGGCTCGGCACTTTTTACAATGCCAAATGTCACTTGCTGCCACAGCCGCAATGCCTGAACCGGTTTGAGTTCGATCAACAAGAGATCAATCGTGGCCATTGTGCGATAGCCACGCCATATCGTTTCGCTTCCGTACTGAATACACCGATTGGCACCCAACAGCAAGAAGCCAAGTATCGGTGCCGCTTTTTCGCGAAATTACCCGCGCATATTGGTTTCGATCATCTCAAATAGCGCGCGAACAGCCTGGGCTTCGCCACCAGCCGGCGCCCACGGTTTTTCGTCAGGAACCCAGGCGAAAATGTCGAAATGCATCCATTGCTCCGGTTGATCGACAAACCGGGCCAGAAACAACGCGGCGGTAATTGAGCCGGCGAACCCGCCCTTGCTGATGTGGTTGACATCAGCGATCCGCGACGAAAGCATGGCATCATAAGGCGCCCATAAAGGCATGCGCCATACCGGGTCAGCGGTCCGGCCGGCTGCGGTAGCGAGGTTATGGGCGAGGGTATCATCACCGGTATAAAATGGCGCTAAATCGGACCCAAGCGCTACCCTGGCGGCGCCAGTCAAGGTCGCCATATCGACCAGCAATTGTGGTTTCTCCTCGCCGGCGAGGGCCAGTGCATCACCGAGCACCAACCTGCCCTCGGCGTCAGTATTGCCGATTTCCACCGTTAAACCTTTTCGCGATGGCAGCACGTCGCCCGGCCGAAACGCATTGCCGGCAATGGCATTTTCCACCGCCGGCACCAGCACCCGAAGGCGAATATCAAGTTTGGCTGCCATGATCATTGCTGCTAAGCCAAGCACATTGGCAGCACCGCCCATATCCTTTTTCATCAACGCCATCGAACTACCCGACTTAATGTTGAGCCCGCCGGTATCGAAACTGACCCCTTTGCCGACCAGGGTCACTTTCGGTGCCTTATTTGACCCCCAGCTAAGATCAATCAGCCGTGGCGCCTCGCAGCTTGCGCGCCCAACCGCGTGGATCATCGGCAAATTTTCCTTCAGCAGATCATCCCCTGCGATCACGGATACTTTGGCGTGGTGATGTTTGGCCAGTTGGCGCACCGCTGTTTCGATCGCCGCCGGGCCCATATCGTTGGCCGGAGTATTGACCAGATCGCGCACCAAATAGACGCTGTTGGCGATGATTGACAATCGCGCTTCATCTACCGTATCCGGCATCACCAGCCGCGCAGGTTCGGCCGCATACGATCGATAGCGGTCAAATTTATAGGCGCCAAGCATCCAACCGAGCGCAGCAAGGGCTGGATCGGTAAACCCGCTTGCCAAATGATAGCGGCCGGCCGGCAAAAGTTTGGCCAACGTGCCGGCGTCCATTGGTGCCGAATTTTCGCTGCGACCGGTTAGAACCGCAGCCAAATTGCCGGTGCTGTCAGGCACCATACAGACTTGGCTGGCAGATGCGGTGAACCCGCTGGATTTTGCCCATGCCGCCGCCTGCGGCGAGATCGCGGCAGCTTTCTGCTCCAATTCCCCGGGCCGAATGGCATGAATTGGCACCGCGTCTTCATCAGTTTCTGCAATCGGTAGATCGGCCAAGGCAATTCTCCTCGAATTGGCTGGAAGATGTTTCTAATTTCGAGAACCTAGTTGGTCAAAGCCGGCTGACCGCCCCACTCGATTAACGTTCCGTTAGGGTTAACAGAATATTGCTGCATCTACCCGGCAAAAGCCGGAAATGGATACCGCATAGCGGGGACATGGATATGCAAGCAGGTCTGCGGATTTCCGGCCACAATTCGGGTTTCAATCCCAAAGCTTCGCGTGTCCGCGCGATTATCACCACAATTTCGCTCGGCCTGATGCTTGGGTTAAGCTCGTGCGCCACCGATCCACGCACCACTGGATCGATCAAACGCGGTGGCGACATCTCGAAAATGAGTGTGCCGGAACTAAAATCCGCAGTTGGCCAATACGGTACCAACTATGCGCGAAATCCCAAAGACAAAGCGGTTGGCTTGACCTACGCCGCCATGTTGCGGCGCATTGGACGGCACGAACAGGCGCTGTCGGTGATGCAGAAAATGGTCATCTACCATCCGCAAGATCCGCAGGTACTGGCCGCCTACGGCAAGGCATTGGCAGCGGCCGGCGATCTCAGCAAAGCGCTAAAAATCATCGAACGAGCCCAAACCCCAGACCATCCTGACTGGAAACTGCTATCGGCACAGGGCGCGATCCTTGACCAGCTCGATCGCTCGAACGAGGCGCGCAGGCTTTATCGAAGTGCGCTAGATCTGCGCCCTAACGAGCCTTCCGTCCTTTCCAATCTCGGCATGTCCTATTTGTTGACCGGCGATTTGCCAGCCTCGGAAACCTATTTGCGCCAGGCGATCAAACTGGGTGGCGGCGACAGCCGTATCCGGCAAAACTTGGCCCTGGTGGTTGGCCTGCAGGGCCGGTTCCAGGAAGCCGAAACCATCGCCCGTGGTGAACTCGGCAATGGTGAAGCGCAAGAAAACGTTGCCTATTTGCGCAAGATGCTGGCGCAGCAAAATTCCTGGAAGGAATTGGAAAAGCAGGACGCCAACAACCAGTCTGGTTGATCCCTGCGCGCTGTTTGCGGGGCTATTTGAGCGTGCTTTCCATCATCCGGTTAAGCCGTTTGGAAAAATCGGCCGGGTCGACCGGCGCTTCCCCATCCAAAATCCGCGCCTGATCGTACAACATCAGCAATATGTCACCACAGGCCGCGTCCTTGTCCTTGTCGAGTTCGGCAGCGATCTTGCGGATCAGGCCATGTTCAGGATTGATCTCCAAAATTGGCGCCGCGGCCGGTCCACCGCCTTGTTGGCGTGAAAGCAGTTTTTCCAATTGCCGGTCTGGTCCATGGTCGGCTGCAACCAGGCAGACCGGGCTTTGCGCCAGCCGTCCGGTGGAGCGAACATCGCTAACTTTATCAGCCAATTGTTCCTTTGCCCGCTCGATCAGTTTTTCGAGCGGCGCAGCGGATTTATCTTCGTCTTTGTTATTGTCGTCGTCGGTCTTGTCATCTTGATCGTCATCGACCCGATCCAATGCAGCGTTGCCTTGGGTTATCGACTGGAACGGCTTGCCGTCGAAATTTGGCATCATTTGCACCCAAAACGCGTCCACCGGATCAAACAACATCAGTACTTCAATGCCGCGCTTGCGATATCCTTCAAGGTGTGGGCTGGCCAAAATGGCTTCCTTCGAGGCGCCGGTAGCATAAAATATCTGGGTCTGGTTCGCCTTCATGTCCGCCACATATTCGCTAAGCTGACGCCAGGAACTGTCCTTGCCGGCTTCACCGGTGGTTTGAAACAACGCCAGCTCCAACAATTTGTCGCGGCGCTCCATGTCCTCATACAGCCCCTCTTTTAGAACTGCGCCGAAATTGTCCCAAAAATTCTCATAGGCCTGCCGGTCGTTGTCGGCCGATTTCTTCAGTTCCGAAACCATTCGGTTGGTAAAGCCGCTCCTGATCGCTTCCAACACTGGATTGTCCTGCAGCATTTCGCGTGACAAATTGAGTGGTAAATCCTCACTGTCGACCACGCCACGGACAAACCGCAGCCAGGCTGGCAATAATTCAACGTCATCAGCGATGAACACCCGGCGCACATAAAGCCGCACCCTGCCTTTGCGGGACGGGTCGAACAAATCAAACGGCTTGATGGCCGGGATAAAGGCCAGGACCGAATATTCCTGGCGACCCTCGGCGCGGTAATGAATGGTTTGTGCCGGTTGGTCGAACTGGCCGGAAACGTGGCTATAGAATTCCTTGTATTCCTCGCTCGAAATTTCCGAACGGGACTTGCGCCATAGGGCTGAGCCGTCGGCTAATTGCTTTTCAGAGGCGCCGCCTTCTTCGGCTGTAGTTTGCTCCCCGAGCAAGAAAATCGGCACCGGTACATGGGCGGAGTATTCACGCACGATGCGCTCGACCGTTGATGCCTCGGCATAGGTTTCGCGGTCCTTGCTCAGATGCAAGGTAACGATAGTGCCACGTGCCGGCGCCAGCGGATCGCTAGCTTCGAGCGGATTTATGGTGAACGCGCCCTTGCCGTCGGAACGCCAGCGCCAAACTTCTTTGCTGCCGGCGGCGCGGCTGACCACCGTGACCTCATCGGCGACCATGAAGGCAGAATAAAATCCAACCCCGAACTGGCCGATTAGAGCTGAACCTTCACCATTATCGCCAAGATTGTCGAGGAAGGCGCGGGTCCCGGAACGGGCGATGGTGCCAAGATTTTCCGCCAATTCGTCGCGGCTCATGCCGCAACCATTGTCGGTGATCTGCAAAATTTGCGCGGTCGTATTAGCGCTCAAGGTGACACGGAAATTCGCATCATCGCCCAACAGGCCAGGTTCGCTAAGCGCGCGATAACGCAACCGCTCACAGGCGTCCGCAGCGTTCGAGATCAGTTCGCGCAAGAAGATGTCC
The DNA here is from genome assembly GCA_965248715.1 of Rhizobiaceae bacterium. Lineage (GTDB taxonomy): Bacteria > Pseudomonadota > Alphaproteobacteria > Rhizobiales > Rhizobiaceae > CBDFKB01. Next base: position 824,510 of record CBDFKB010000007.1, on the reverse strand, counting down.
TGGTTGGAATAGACCGAATGCACCATCAGGTGCAGTAATTTGGAAACTTCGGCCTGGAAAGCGTGAGTTTCTTCTTTCACCTTGCCGCCGGCCGCCTTGCCCCGCGGGGCTTTGTCGTCGCTAGCCTTGCGGCTTTTGGGCGTTCGTTTGCCTTTGGCATTCTTGGTCGGTTGTTGGTTCATCAATAGTCCCCGTATAAAAACATTTGCGCGCTGTAGTGCAGGCCAATGCCATATTTAGGATCACCGACGCCGGCTTCAACCAGTTTTGCACTTTACTGGCGACCATTTCGACGCATTGGGCAAACGGCCTAAATGTGCCAGTCTCGGCCTTGGCACAAAATTGCATCGGCTGGAACGGTTCCATTTATGCGGGTCGTGTTCTAGGGGTTGCGCGCAAACAACAAGGAAACGGCACCATGGCCGTCAAGATCACCGGTGAGATCCAAGCAGCGCTTTTGGCCGAGGCGTTGCCCTTTATGCAACGTTACTCCGGCAAGACCGTGATGTTAAAATATGGCGGCCATGCTATGGGCGAGGCGGCGCTATCACGGGCGTTTTGCCAAGACGTGGCATTGTTGAAGCAATCGGGAGCAAACCCAATTGTGGTGCATGGCGGCGGACCGCAGATCGCCGACATGCTGGACAAAATCGGCATCCAGTCTAAATTTCGCGCTGGCCTGCGGGTAACCGACGAGGCGACGGTCGAAGTGGTGGAAATGGTGTTGGCCGGCCTGATCAACAAAAAGATCGTTGGCGCCATGAACCAGGAAGGCGCACGTGCGGTTGGCCTGTGCGGCAAGGATGGCAATATGGTGGTGGCCGAAAAGATGACCCGTGTCATTGTCGATCCCGGTTCACAGATCGAGCAGTCGGTCGACCTTGGCCTGGTCGGGGAACCGAAATCCGTCGATCCGGCAGTGCTCAACATGGTCGCTGGCGCCGGCTTGATACCAATAGTGGCGCCGGTTTGTTTTGGCGCCGATGGCAAGACCTACAACGTCAATGCTGACACATTCGCCGGCGCGGTCGCCGGCGCGCTTGATGCCGACCGGTTGTTATTTCTGACCGATGTGCCCGGCGTGCTTGATGGTGCCGGCAAACTGATCAAGGAACTGTCGGTCGCCGACGCACGCACTATGATCGCTGATGGCACGATTTGCGGCGGCATGATTCCGAAAGTCGAAACCTGTATCTCCGCGCTCGAAGCCGGGGTCGGCGCGGTGGTAATTCTCAACGGCAGGACCACACATGCGGTACTGCTAGAATTGTTTACCAATCACGGCGCAGGTACGTTGATCAGGCGATGACCATAAAGGATGATCGGGTGGGCCGATTTGAGCAGATTACCGACTGGGTTTTCGATCTCGACAACACGCTTTATCCGCGCCATTGCGATCTGTTTTCGCAGATCGACTGGCGCATGACCGACTATGTCGCCGATCTAACCGGACTAGACAAATCCAAAGCGCGGGCAATTCAAAAAAGGCTGTTCCGCGACCACGGCACCACGCTTAATGGGTTGATGCGCGAATATCACATTGATCCGCACGACTTTCTCACCCGTGTGCACGACATCGACTACACCCAGCTTGAACCCAACCCAGCGCTCGATGGCCTGATAGCAGCGCTGCCCGGGCGCAAGCACATCTTCACCAATGGCAATTTGCGCCACGCGGAAAACACCCTCAACGCGATCGGCATCGCGCCGGCTAGGTTCGACGCGATGTTCGATATTGTCGCCGCCGATTTTGAACCGAAACCGGAACGTGGTCCCTATGAGCGCTTTCTTGCCGCCCACCAGGTCACCGGCGCGCGCGCGGTAATGTTCGAGGACATGGCCCGCAATCTAATGGTGCCGAAACAAATGGGCATGGTGACGGTTCTGATCGTGCCGCGTGGCGGCGCATGGCAAGGTGCGCAAAGCTGGGAATTGGAAGGCGGTCAAGAACCCCACATTGATCATGTGACCGACCATTTAGATGTTTTCCTGGCGGATCTGGTGGCAACTTTGGGCACGGATACCGGCTAGTGGGTGCTGGCGAATATCAACCACCGTTAGTATTAGTTCCCGGCAAGTGCGGCCGGGTTAAGGTTTGCACCAAGCCATGATGCGCCGTTTTACTTCGCTTGAGACAATAATCGACCGCCGCGCTCACGCGCTGCTCGATCGCCTGCCGAGACGGGGTATTTCCGGCGCCTGGGTCGAATTTCTAGTATTCGGCCTCAAACAGGCCTGGGCCTGTTTGTTTGGGGCCACGATGTTGGGGCTGATCATCGCCACCCATCTGTTTTATCCAGCCGAGGTAACGCTGAGCCGCTACGATTTCCTGTTTCTAAGCGCCTTCGCGTTCCAATTGTTCATGCTCGGCGCCAAGTTGGAAACCCTCGACGAGGCCAAGGTGATCTTGATTTTTCACCTGGTTGGCACCGCGATGGAAATTTTCAAAACCGGTGCCGGATCATGGATCTACCCCGAAGAAAACTTATTTCGGATCGGCGGTGTGCCGCTATTTTCCGGTTTTATGTATGCGGCCGTGGGCAGCTATATCGCCCGCATCTCCCGCTTGTTCGACATGCGCTATAGCGCCTATCCGAATTTTATCGCCAGCTTGGTGCTTTGCGCGGCGATCTACGCTAATTTTTTCGCGCACCATTTCATATTCGATTTCCGCCTTGGCCTGTTCGCGGTAACCGGGATTTTGTATTGGCGCACCACAGTCCATTACCGGGTATTTCGCTTTCGCCACCGCATGCCCCTGTTAGTCGGGTTTCTTCTGGTTGCGATGTTTATATGGCTGGCCGAGAACATCGGCACCATATCCAAAGCCTGGCTCTATCCAGCTCAACTCAGCGGTTGGGTGCCGGTTTCCCCGGCAAAACTCGGCTCCTGGTATTTATTGATGATCATATCCTTTGTGCTGGTGACCATCGTGCACCGGCCAAAGCCGCCAGATAGCGACGGACGCCGCTCAGCAAACCATCAGCCAAGCCGATAATGATCGGCGACCAGTTTCCATCCCTCCTCAGCGCTGTCGACGAAATTGAACAAGTCGAGATCGGTGGGTGAAATGGTGCCCTGTTCGGCTAATTCGGAAAAATTTATCACCTTTGACCAAAATTCCTGACCGAATAGCAAGAACGGTACTGGCTCCATGCGCTGGGTTTGGATCAATGTCAGCGCCTCGAACATTTCGTCCAATGTGCCGAACCCGCCGGGAAACACCGCGATCACCTTGGCACGCATCAAAAAATGCATTTTGCGGACCGCGAAATAGTGGAAATTGAAGCACAGTTCCGGGGTCACATATTGGTTTGGCGCTTGTTCATGCGGTAGCACGATGTTGAGGCCTATTGCCGGTGCGCCAGCCTCGATCGCGCCACGGCTGCCGGCTTCCATAACCCCTGGGCCACCGCCGGTCATCACCACCATTTCGGTGAAATTAGTGGTAGCTGAATATTGTGAAGCAAGGCGGGCGAAACTTCGAGCGACCTGGTAATAGCGCGAATTGTATTCCAGGTTCTTTTTCTGGGTCGGGTTTTTCGCCGCCCAGGCGTCCTTGCCCGGTTCGGGCAACCTGGCGCCACCGAATAATACTGTGGTTGATTCGACCCCATGCTCGCTTAGCCGCATTTCCGGTTTCAGCAATTCCAACTGCAGGCGGACCGGGCGCAGTTCCTCCGAACACAGAAACTCCTTGTCGTCGAAGGCGAGGCGATAGGCCGGTGCCATGGTCTGTGGCGTGATCGGAACGTCGTGGGCGCGATCAATATCGCGCCTGGAGCGCACCAACGATACCCAGCTTTTTCCACCCTGCGCTGCCATGCCCATCCCTTTGCTATTTGATTGTCATAGCGCCCAATTAACGGTCGCAATGGCGATTGACGCCGCTAGATGATCCTGACATTGATCGCGGCGATTGTCGCGGGACCAAAGATCACCATCGACTAACATAGAATGGTACACACGGCGTGAAATTGTGGTTAACAAATCAATTGATCGGCCAGGAGAATTGCCATGCAAGATACCGCCATCGCTGAATTAGCAGCGACCATCGACGCGGCATTTGAGAACCGTGAGCAGATGGACCCCAGCACGCGTGGGCCGGTGCGCGACGCGGTCGATGAAACCCTTGGCTTGCTCGATGGTGGAACGGTGCGGGTCGCCGAGCCTGGCGCCGATGGCCAATGGCACGTCAATCAATGGCTTAAAAAGGCGGTGTTGCTGTCGTTTCGTCTCAACGATATGGCAATGCTTGATGGCGGTCCGGGAAATTCGGGTTGGTGGGACAAGGTGCCGTCGAAATTCGAACGCTGGGGTGACAATCAATGGCGCGCCGCCGGTTTTCGCGCGGTGCCCAACTGTATCGTGCGGCGTAGCGCCTATATCGCGCCCGGAGTAGTGTTGATGCCGTCCTTCGTCAATCTCGGTGCCCATGTGGGTGCTGGCACCATGGTCGATACCTGGGCCACGGTCGGCTCATGCGCGCAGATTGGCGCCAATGTACATTTATCGGGCGGTGCCGGCATCGGTGGGGTGCTGGAACCGGTGCAGGCCGGTCCGGTGATTATTGAGGATAATTGCTTTATCGGCGCCCGCTCCGAGGTGGTCGAAGGCTGTATCGTGCGCGAGGGCGCGGTGCTCGGCATGGGCGTGTTTATCGGCAAATCTACTAAGATCGTCGACCGCGCCAGCGGCGAAATTATGTATGGCGAGGTGCCAGCCTATTCGGTGGTGGTGGCCGGTACCATGCCCGGTAAGCCGCTGCCTGACGGATCGCCTGGCCCAAGCCTGTATTGTGCGGTGATCGTCAAACGGGTCGATGAAAAGACCCGGTCCAAGACCTCGATCAACGAATTGCTGCGGGACTAGATAATGCCAGCCGGTCGGGACATCGCCATGCAGGATCGCCACCGGATTACCCCTTCGGTATTTTGGCTAATGTTCGCGCTTGACGGCCGCATCGCCCGCAAATCCTATATTCTTGGTCAATTGCTAATTCTCGCCGTGCTGGGCGTGATCATTACCAGGATCGTGGCGACCACACAGGACACGCCGGCCTTTACCCTTTGGGGGCTGATCATGTTGATCGCTCTTGTCGTCTCATGCTGGTGTTCGATTGCGCTTGTGGTCAAACGGTTGCACGATTTGGGTTTCAACGGTTTCTTCGCGGTAATTTTGTTCGTACCGATGGTTGGCCCGCTGGCATTGTTTGCGCTGATGCTTGTTCCCAGTAAAAACTGCGACAATCGATGGGGGCCACCGCCTTTCGGCATCAGGTCGAAGCTAGGGCCGGGGCCGGAAAATCACCATGGCTGATAGTTTGCCACAGGCCGCTGAGCTTCTTCAGGAACTGATCGGTTGCCGATCGGTGACCCCCAACGAGGGCGGTGCGCTGGCGGTATTAGTCAGCCATCTAAGTGGGTTGGGATTTGCCACCCAGCGGTTAATGTTTTGCGATACCGATACCCCTGACGTGGAAAACCTGTTTGCTTCCGTTGGCACCGGTACGCCGCATTTGGTGTTTGCCGGCCACACCGACGTGGTGCCGCCTGGCGATGAAGGTGCCTGGCACCGCCCGCCATTTGCCGGCGAAATCGCCGATGGAAAAATCTACGGGCGCGGTGCGGTTGACATGAAGGGCGGTATTGCTTGTTTTGTTGCCGCAGTCGGCGAACATGTAAACAAACATGGCATACCAAAAGGAACGATTTCCTTTTTGATCACCGGCGACGAGGAAGGCCCGTCTATCAACGGAACCGACAAATTGCTGAAATGGGCGGCCGACCAAGGCAATAAATTTGATGCCTGCATCGTCGGCGAACCGACCAATCCCGACACCATTGGCGATGCGATCAAGATCGGCCGCCGTGGTTCACTTTCGGGGGAAATCATCGTCGATGGTGTGCAGGGCCATTCCGCCTATCCGCATCTTGCTGATAATCCGCTGCGCGGCCTTGCCGATCTGCTTGATCCGCTGCAATCGCGACCGTTTGATGCTGGAACCGAACAATTCCAGGCAACCAATTTGGAAGTCACCAGCATCGATGTGGGCAACCCGGCGGTCAATGTGATCCCGGCTGAAGCGCGGGCGCGGTTTAACATCCGCTTCAACGATCTGTGGGACGAAGAAAGGTTAAAAGGCGAAATCATCCGCCGGCTTGACGAAGGAGCGGCATTGGCCCGGGCACGAACCGGCAAAGACCGGCCGGTGCAATATCGAGTGGAGTGGATTGGCCGTGTCAGCCCGGTGTTTTTGACCCGGGACAATAATTTGATCGCCATACTGTCTGCGGCGGTGGAAGCGGTGACCGGCAAGATGCCGGAACTATCTACTGGTGGCGGCACGTCGGATGCCCGGTTCATCAAGGATTATTGCCCGGTAGTCGAGTTCGGTCTGGTCGGCAAGACCATGCACCAGATCGACGAACATACCGAAATCGCCGATCTCAAGAAGTTGACCGATATCTATCGCGACTTTTTGCAGCGTTATTTCGCTAAGGGCTAGAGCGTATTCCCGAAAAGTGTGTAGCGGTTTTCGGATAAGAATACGCGACAAAACAAACAGATAGCGCGACGAAGCGAACCCAACGCTTGGTGACAAGCGCTAGAGAGCGTGCCATGCCTAATACCAACGGTGGTTAATAGGCGACTTTCTCCAGATAAAGTCCGTAAGCCGGTGCCACCGGCCCGCACGCCTTGCGGTCGCAGGCTTCAAGTGCCGCTTTCAGGTCCTGATCGCTCCAGCGACCCTCGCCGACCAATTTCAACGAGCCTGCCATCGAGCGCACCTGATGGTGAAGGAACGAACGCGAATTGGCACGGATTTCGATCCGCTCGCCGGTGCCCACCACGGCGAGGCGGTCGAGGGTTTTATGCGGAGATTTGGCCTGACAATTGACTGCGCGAAAAGTAGTAAAATCATGATGGCCGACCAGATGTTGCGCGGCCTCGTGCATCGCTTCGACATCAAGCGGTTTCTTGACCTGCCAAGCACGCTCGCGCTCCACCGTTAGCGGTGCGCGGCGGTTGACGATTAAATAGCGATAGCTTCTGGCGGTGGCGGAAAATCTGGCGTCGAAATCCTTTGGCACCAGCGCACAATTGACAAGCGCCACCGGTTGGCCATTTTGGACCAAATGGGCGTTAAGCGCCTCGGCGACGGTAAAGGGTCGCCAATCAGCGCTAAGATCAACATGGGCGACCTGGCCGAGCGCATGAACCCCGGCGTCGGTACGCCCGGCGGCAAACAGGGTTGCCCGCTCGCCGCAAAAACGAAAGATCGCCTCTTCGAGCGCTTGCTGTACCGACGGCAAACCGTCTTGGCGCTGCCAGCCATGGTACGGGGTGCCGTTATATTCGATTTCCAGACGATAGCGCGGCATGGCCACTTTCCGCTCTACAACAGCACAGTGCCGGCAGCGATCGGATTGCCGCGCGTGAATGCATCGGCGCTAACCGGCTGCTTGCCGGCCCGCTGCAAATGGGTCAGGGCAATCGACCCCTGACCGCAAGCAATCGTAAGGCGGTCATCAAGTACCGTTCCTGGCAACCCTTCGCTGTTACCAACCGCACTTGCCAGTATTTTTACCCGAGCCAGGCCACCGCCAACCGGTAATTCGCACCAGCAACCGGGAAAGGGCGAAAACGCACGAATGCGGTCGTGTAATTGTAGCGCCGGCAGGCGCCAGTCGATCCGGGTCTGCGATTTGTCGATCTTTTTTGCATAGCACGCGCCATCGGCTGGTTGCGAGGTAAAAACAAGCGTGCCGGCTTCCAACCGGTCAATCGCTGCAACCGCGAGCCGTGCGCAGACGGCGCTTAGGCCATTGTGTAATTCGCCACCGGTCATATCAGATCCGATCGGCAAAATTTCACGCAGGGCGAGCGGACCGGTATCGAGGCCGGCATCCATCTGCATGATATCGACCCCGGTTTCGGCGTCGCCGGCCTCAATCGCACGTTGGATCGGCGCCGCACCACGCCAACGCGGCAGTAATGACGCATGGGCGTTGAGGCAACCCAAACGCGGCGCGGCGAGGATCGGTTGCGGCAGCAGCAAACCATAGGCGATTACGAAGGCGACATCGGCGTTAAGCCGGGAGAAATCGTCAACATGCCGGCGTTGTTTGAAATTTTCCGGTGTGCGCACATCAATCCCCGCCTGGTCGGCGGCCAAGTGCACCGGCGAGCGGGTTGGTTCGAGCCCGCGCCGGCCGGCCGGCCGCGGCGGCTGGGTATAGACACAGATAATTTCGTGCTGTGAGGCGGCAAGCGCATTTAACGCCGGCACCGAGAATTCCGGCGTACCCATGAATATAACCCGAAGCGGCATCACTATTCCTGTAACAAGCGTTCAACCGCCTTCAAACGGGTTTACCAGCTTCAGGTCAAGCCCCGCGAAATCATCGATGTTGCGGGTGGCCAGGGTGGCGCCGTTGACCATGCAGATGCCGGCGATCATGGCGTCGAACAATCCGACCGGTCGGCCCATGGCGCTGCGCAACACCCGAACCTCCGCGCACTGTTTTGCGGCGAGCATGTCGAAAGGCAGCACTCTTCCGGAAACTACATTTTCGATCATGTCTTCGAAAGCACGGATATAGCGGTGAGACCCATCGCGATGAAATACTCGCTGCGCACCATACCAAAGTTCGGATGCAACCGGAGCGCAGGTCCCAAGATCGTCAAACGATTGCTCGCGAAGCCAATTGCTCGCAAATGGACTCGCATTCGTGCGGGTAAACTCCGAAATAACATTGGTGTCGAGGATGATCACTAAAATTCGAACGGCTCAGGTTCGGGCGCGTTGCGCGCCTCCTCCAAAACGCGCGAGAATTTATCATGCTCCACATCGCTCATCTGGCATCCGGCGAATGCCATGCGCATCGCATCGAGCGGCGTATCTCCAGCGTCGCGGTTACCCAAATTGCCTTCCCGCTCTAATCCGAGCCTGATCAAATGCTTGATCTCGTCAGAAAGGCTACGCTTGGAGTGCTTAGCAAGCTGCTCCACATCCTTTTTAAGATTGGCGGCGACATTTCTCACCAACATATCTGCCATGATGGCTCTCGCTTGATATCAATGATATCAGAGTCTCACACTTTTTTGGAAAAATAAAGTCCTTATTAGAAAAAATATATTACTAGAAAAATTACTATATTCATATCTTACCATATATACCTGCTTCATTATTCCAGAACAAGTATCAATTATACTATAAATTGATCCTCTAATTACAATAATCTATAGGGCTTAAATCACTGACATTTGTCAGCATTTTACGAATTTACGATACAAATACCCAAATGCTACAAGCATTACGGACAGTATATTCCGTAAATAATGCTATGTTCGCAATATATTAATATGTAGCGATTACACTTATCTGCAGAAACTTCGGACCGATTTCCGATTATATGCGGGGAAGAGTGATGACGGGCACTAAGTCAAAGAATCGCAACATTATTGTTTACGCTAAGACAGTTCTTAAGCGCACAGCGGAAGGTCACACTTCCATTCGGTCGAAATTATGTGTCCCAAACTCGATTGTTTATGCGATACTGACGGCCATTATTACTGCTACTGGTTTTTTGATTGCACCTGCGGAAGCCAAACAACTAATTGAAGCCGTTTCGAAAATCTTGATTGAAATTTCTTCCTGGGAACTTCGTCCGGCGAAATAGAACCCTCACCCCACCATGCGCCGGGACGAGGGTTTGGTATCCTGGCGGGCGATCTTGGTGAATTTCTTGATCACCATATCGCGCTTCAATTTCGACAAATAATCGATGAACAGCCGGCCTTCGAGATGGTCGATCTCGTGCTGCAAACAGGTGGCGAGTATGCCTTTTGCCTCAATAGTGCGCTCGGCACCGGTGCGGTCGAGATATTCAACGGTGCAAAGGGCGGGCCGTTCTACCTCGGCATAAAATTCGGGGATCGACAAACAGCCTTCTTCATAGACAGAGCGCTCTTGGGAAACCTGTAATATTCGCGGGTTAATCAGGAATTTGGGATCCCTGACAACTTCCACCGGCTCCGCTTTATCGTCGCCCGGCGCTTCGTCTTCTCCGTCAGCGGCTTTACGGGCGCCGACATCAATGGTGACGACCCTAAGCGGGACGCCGATCTGAATTGCCGCCAGACCAATGCCCGGCGCTTCGTACATGGTCTCGGCCATGTCATCGAGCAGGCGCTGCAATTGGTCATCAAAGCGCTCGACCGGCTTCGAGGCACGGCGCAAAATTTTATCGGGAATGGTGATGATTTCGCGAACGGCCATGCTGGTGCGAAGTGTCCTATGTGAATTAGTTCGATTGGCGCCTCGTGAGACCAGATAGGAAATCGTACTGTCGGCGTCAACAATGCGAGCAGATTCACGATTTGTTCTTACCTGGCCGCGAGAATCGTTCTACAAGGGTTTGATGAATATGGAATTAGTGCAATTAACCGGCCTGTTTGCCGAACCGGTATTGCAAGTCTCTGGACGCGCGATCAGCCTTGGTGAGGTGCTGGCGGCGGCAGGGGTACTGTTGGCGGTGCTGTTGTGCTTGGTGACCTTGTTGCGCCGGCGTCGCGAAACCGCGCGAGTAACCCACGAGGCCGCGCAATTGGCAAAACAACAAGAGCGCGCCCGCGAAGCCGAGGCACGGTTGGCGCAGGTAATGGCCAACCAGAACGAACTTTCCGGCCGCATGGGGGCTATGGCCGATCTGTTCGGTTCGCGCCAGGCCGACATGATGCGCCTGGTCGACGATCGGTTGGCCAACATGACCGGCCGCATCGGTCAATCGATCGAGCAGACCACCAAGACCACTACGGAAAACCTTACCAAGCTGCAGGAGCGGCTCGCGGTGATCGACCACGCGCAAAACAACATCACCCAATTGACCGGCCAGGTGGTGGAACTGCAAAACATTTTGTCCAACAAGCAGACCCGCGGCGCTTTTGGCGAAGCGCGCATGCAGGCGATCATCCAAGACGGTCTGCCCCACGACGCCTATGAGTTTCAACCGACCCTTTCCAACAACAGCCGGCCCGATTGTCTGATCCGCATGCCGAACGGCACACCGAGCTTGGTGGTTGATGCCAAATTTCCGCTCGAATCCTGGAGCGCAATCCAGGCGGCGGAAACCCCGGAGGCCGGCCGGCGGGCGCAGGCCGCTTTTCGCCGCGACATCGAAGTCCACATCAAATCAATCGCTGAGAAATATCTGATCAAGGGCGAAACCCAGGACACTGCCTTCATGTTTGTGCCGTCGGAATCGGTGTTCGCGGAAATTCACGAACATTATGAAGCGCTGGTGCAAAAAGCTCACCGGGCCCGGGTGGTAATCGTCTCGCCATCGCTGTTGATGTTGTCGATCCAGGTGATCCAGTCGGTGCTAAAGGACGCCCGCATGCGCGAACAGGCCCATTTGATCCAGGCCGAAGTTGCGCAACTGATGGACGATGTCGGGCGCTTGGACGATAGGGTGCGCAAGCTGCACAGCCATTTTGGCCAGGCGCAAAAAGACATCGAACTGATCACGACTTCCGCCGGCAAGGTGACCAAACGCGGCAACCGGATCACCGATCTCGATTTTTCCAATCAACCGATTGCCGAACCAGATTCCCCCAAACTAAGAGCGGTTGAATAGGTTTGCGTGTATCCAGCCGGTAGCCCTACCGGGTGATATCCGTGCGGGCGCGGATCGCTGCCGCTAACGTGCCTTCGTCAAGATAGTCGAGTTCACCTCCCACCGGCACGCCGTGGGCTAATCTTGAAATCTTTACCGGAAAGTCGGACAGATGGTCGGTTATATAGTGGGCGGTGGACTGACCCTCTACGGTGGCGTTGACCGCGATGATCACTTCCAAGACCGATGGAAACGCTGCACCATTATTTGTCTTCGCTTCCGGCAAAGGTTCGGCGGCCGCAGCAACCCGGTCGACCAGTTGGGTGATGCTGAGATCGTCCGGCCCAATACCGTCCAGCGGCGACAAGGTGCCACCCAACACGTGATAGATCGCATTCGCAACGCCGGCGCGCTCCAGCGCCCACAGATCGTCAACATTTTCCACCACAATGATGGTGGACCTGTCCCGTCGCGGGTCGGTGCATAGGCCGCACGGATTGACAGTGTCAACATTGCCGCAAATGCCGCAAAGCGTGATCCGCTCCAGCGCTTCAGTGAACGAAGCGGCCAAAGGTGCCAACAACTGGTCCTTATTGCGGATCAGATGCAGCGCAGCGCGGCGCGCAGAACGCGGCCCCAAGCCCGGCAAGCGGGCAAGCAATTGGATCAAACGCTCGATTTCCGGGCCGCTGACAGTTTTCGACATCCGGCAATTTCCTTAAGACCTTGAGCCTTCTTAATACCTACAAACTAAAGCATGACGCGTTGGAATAGCTTCGTCGCGCTAGCTCTTGGTTTATGCGTGTCATTTTTCCCAAAACCGGTACCCACTTTTGGGTGACACGCTTTAGCCAAGCCGAGGCTGCTGGCAATTGCTCAGCCAAAAGGCAATTTCATCCCCGGCGGCAATGACATGCCACCAGTAAGCTCCTGGGTTTTTTCAACCGTTATTCGCTCGATTTTCTCTTTGGCATCATTGTGGGCGGCCAAAATCAAATCCTCGAGGATTTCGACCTCATCTTCGGCAAAAAGCGACGGGTCGATCGACAAAGAACGCATCTGGCCTTTTCCCGACAGGGTTAGGGTCACCAGATCACCGCCGGCGTTACCAACCGCCTCGATCTCCGACATTTCCTGCTGCATGGTTTGCAGCTTATCCTGCATTTCCTTGGCCTGTTTCATCAGGCCCATGAAATCCTTCATCGATTTTCTCCATGCCGGCCGGGTCGCGCTGGCCATTCATTGCGGTTATTGAAAAAATTCGTCCATGTCCGTTTCATCACCAGAACCTACGGTTTGGTCGGCGGCAGGTTCGGCCCGTACCTTTACGTCAACTACTTTGGCACCGGGAAAACGGCGCAAAACCGCAGCGACCGCCGGATCGTTTTCCACCTCGACCACCATGCTGCCGAACGCGGCCTCGCGGCGTTCCTTGAGGGTTTCGCCGCCACCCTCGCGGCTGGTGACGATAAGCCAGCGCCGGTTGGTCCATTGGCTGAGCTTGTTCGACAAATCGCTGACCAGGCTGGTGGGTGGCGCGCCAGCCAGGCTGAACTCGAAGCGACCATCTTGGAAGCGGATCGGCCGCACATGATCGGTGAGAAAATTTCGGATGCGCAAATCCCGATGTTGCTCGGCCAGGGCCACCATCGCCGGCAAATCAGCGACCGCCAGCATTGTCGGCTCAACAGCCGGGTCTGGCAGTGCACGGGCTTGCGCGCCGCCGCCATTATTGTCGCCGCCACCGGAGGCCGCCATCTGCGGGCGTGGTTGGTCGGGCGCCCGATCGGTGGCGGCAACCGGTGCCGCTTGATCCTTGTTTGGGGCCGTTGAGGCGGTTGCCGGTGCCATGGCGGCGCTGGTCGCTGGGTCGACATTGCCAAGTTGTCTTGCCAATTCGTCGGGGGTCGGTAAATCGGCGGCATGGGTCAGGCGAACCAGCACCATATCAGCGGCGGCCAGCGGCCGGTCGGCGGCTTGAACCTCGGCTATTCCCTTGAGCAAAATCTGCCAGGCACGGCCAAGCACCCTTACCGACAATTGATCGGCGAATTCCTGGCCCTTAGTGCGTTCAATTTCCGATAGGGAAACATCAGCAGCTGCCTGCGGTACATATTTTAGCCGGGTCAACAGGTGTACGAATTCGGCCAGATCCGACAAGACCGCAGCCGGATCGGCGCCGCCGGCATATAGCTGTGCCAGCTCCAAAATTGCCGCCGCGATGTCGCCGCGCATCACCTGTTCGAACAAATCGATAATCCGTGCCCGGTCGGACAGGCCAAGCATTTCCCGCAATGGGTCGATTTCGATGTGGCCAGAACCATGGGCAATCGCCTGGTCCAGCAGCGATAGCGCATCGCGCACAGAGCCTTCGGAGGCGCGTGCCAGCACCGCCAGGCATTCGCCCGAGACCTCGACATTCTCGGTTTTTGCGATTGAGGCAAGATGTGCGATCAGCAATTCGGCATCGACCCGCTTGAGATCAAATCGCTGGCAACGCGATAAAACCGTAACCGGAACCTTGCGGATTTCCGTGGTGGCAAAGATAAATTTCACATGCTCCGGCGGCTCTTCGAGGGTTTTCAGCAGCCCGTTGAAAGCTTGGCGCGATAGCATGTGCACTTCGTCGATGATGTAGACCTTGTATCGGGCAATCGCCGGCCGGTAGCGCGCTGCACCCGTAATCTCGCGGATATCGTCGATGCCGGTGTGGGAGGCGGCGTCCATTTCGATGACATCGACATGGGTTCCTGCCATGATTGCGGCACAGTGCTCGCCTGGCTGTTCCAGTTCGATGGTCGGGTGGTCGACGCCGTCGCGAACATAGTTTAACGCCCGGGCCAAAATACGCGCCGTGGTGGTCTTGCCGACGCCGCGCACACCGGTCAACATATAGGCCTGCGCGATGCGTGAACTGGCGAACGCGTTGGTAAGGGTGCGTACCATCGCATCCTGGCCGATCAGGGTAGAAAAATCAGCCGGACGATATTTGCGGGCGAGCACCCGGTAGGAGACCGCAGTTGCCTCCTGATCCGCATTGCCAGCCACTTGACGCTCTTCGTCCGATACCATGTTGAATGAAGGCCAAACCTCGTCGCGGGCCGCCTGATCTTGCCGAAACGATGATAGGCTGATCTGGCGGCCGTTCGGCGGAAGGCTGGAAAGATGACCCGATCCTGGTTCGCCGGGGCTGCTTCCTTCCGGATCTGACCCGGTTGGCGAGTGGTTCGTCCATCACCAACCTTCCTGAAAAACCATATCATCCTTTGCCGGACAAAATGCAAGCACATGAGGGCAAAAAGATATAGCCTCAAAAGCCGGGTCGACGCCCGCTGTCACCTTGTGTATGTGTTCGCGGTGGTGGATTGGGCAAGCAGCTGAACCGTCGACCGCACCCGTATAACAGCTGGTTGATTTCTTTTGATGGCTTTTGATTTTGATCGTCCGGTCGATGGCGAACCAAGTGCCATGGTCGGATTTTCCGGCAACCGGCTAGATCGGCAAAGCGAAAACCGCGGCGAACAAAGCTTGCAAGAGGCAATGGCAAATGACGATGCCGTTGCCTATGGCTTCATCGGCGGTGAAGTGTTGCTAGCCATTGATGACGACGCACCCAGGGCTCGTTTTCCGAACGCGCATTTGCAGCAACTTGGCCTGAAGCCGGGGCGCACCATCCTGCTTGGCTATGATGGCGAGATGCCGGTACTGGCGCACGCTCTGGCAATCGACGGTGATAAAATAGCAGCGCCTTATGAAACTGCCGGGCTGCGCCAATTGATGATCGAAGGCCGGATCGGCGATGACCGGCTGGCCGAAATCGCCCAGGCGTCGAGCCTGTTGTATTGGAATGCGACCAATCGGTATTGCGCGCGCTGTGGCGCGCAAAGCGAAGTCAGGATCGGCGGCTATCGGCGCGATTGCACCCGCTGTGAGGCGCAGATTTTCCCGCGCACTGATCCAGTGGTAATCATGCTCGCGGTCGATGGCGACAATTGCTTGCTTGGACGCAGCCACCATTTCCCAACCGGATTTTACTCCTGCTTGGCCGGGTTTGTCGAACCTGGAGAAACCATCGAGGAAGCGGTACGGCGCGAAACTTTGGAAGAAAGCGGTGTCGAGATCGCCCGAGTGCGCTATTTCGCCAGCCAACCATGGCCGTTCCCCCATTCGCTGATGATCGGTTGTGTCGGCGAAGCGGTGTCGAGGGCGATTACGATTGATGGCCACGAATTGGAAGACTGCCGCTGGTTTGCCCGCAGCGAGATCGCCTTGATGATTGAAAAGCAGCATCCCGAGGGGATATTGATGCCGCCGCGCGGCTCGATTGCCCACCATATTATACGCGCCTGGGCGTTGTAGGGTTAATTATTCCTCACCATCCGCCCCTGTAGATTTTCCTGCCCAGGCAACGAGATGTAAACCGGTTGGTGATAACTAGGCACTCACATATCGACTTTCATTCGTTCATAGGTGTTGTATGAGTGCCGACAATTTTACCGTTCAGCCGCGATTTAAACGCTGGCTTTTCCCGCGTATCATACGCCGGTTCCGACATGCCGAAGACGGGGTGACCGCGATTGAATTCGCGATGGTCGGCGGACCGTTCTTTTTCTTGTTGTTCGCGATTGTCGAATCGGCGCTGTTTTTCTTTGCCGGCCAAGTGCTGGAAAATGGAATTGATGCTATCGGCCGCGATATCCGAACCGGGGAAATAAGTGGCAATCGTTTCAACAAGGCGACGTTTAGAGACGAAGTTTGCAATCGAGTTACGTCGCTATTTAATTGCGCTAAGATAAATGTCGATTTGTCCATCGAAGCCACTTTTTCGGCACTGCCTCCAGAACCAGAACCAGATGAAAATGGCGTCCTCGACTCCAGCAATTTTGATTATGATACACCCTGCCCGGGGAAAATAACGTTGCTGCGTGTTACCTATGAATGGCCGATCTATTCTAACTTCGCCGCGCATGGCACCCACGGCGGCGGTTTGGCAAACCTAGCCGGCGGCAAAGCTTTGCTGAATGCGGCGGCGGTGTTTAGGACAGAAGCGTATCCCACCCCGACCGGTTGTTAATCACCAAGCATGGTACGACCAAATATCTTTTGTTAGTAAATAGGCCAAACGAGTGATGAAACATAACAATAATCTCACGACCCGAAACCTAACACAGAACCGCAACCCAGGCAGATATCATGGCTTGCTCGGTAAATTTCGGCGCCAACGCGACGGCGTTGCCGCGATCGAGTTCGCAATGATCGCACCGCTGATGATTTTAATGTTTGTCGGTACGTTGGAGATCTCGGCTGCCGTTGCGGTCAACCGAAAGGTATCGCGGGTTTCGAGCGCGCTGGGCGATTTGATAACCCAAAGCGATTCGTTGACAAACACAGACATCAACAACATCATGGATGCGACAGGCCACATCATGGTGCCCTATGACAGCAGCGACATAGGCATTGTGCTTACAGGCATCTCGATCGAAAATGGTGCATCGAAAGTGGTATGGAGCCGTTCGCGCGGAGCAACAGCGCGCGGCGCCGGAACCGCGATATCGGTACCGACCGCAATTAGCCAAAACGATTCATTTCTTGTCATTGCGGAAGTTTCCGGCAACCACACGCCGATGGTCGGCTGGCCGAAATACAAGGATGGTTATCTCAGTTTTGACGATGCGGCGATCCAAATGTCAGAACGCATGTACCTTAGGCCACGAGGAAATAGTGCAATCCAAATTAATTAGAGAAAATTTCGACCATACCGTAACGCTTGATGGTGCCTGCAACAAAATCGACCCTATTGGGTCGGTTTCATCGCTTTTACGAGACCCAACACCGGCTCGTAGTCGCCATGCTCAACCGCAGCAAAGCCCCCGCCATAGATCGGTTCAATGACATCATAAGCGACCGGATCTTCCAAATACAATCGTTTGAGAAACGCCAACAAAGCCTCCTTGGCATCGCCAGGGAGATTTTTACGGACCGCATGTGGACCGTGGAACACCGGTTCAGAGGTCCATAAGAAACGATATTGCATGTCTGTGGCCACTCCGAATTGGCGCAACTGCGCCAGGGTGCCACGCATATGACCCTCTTGGTTGGGGGTGTTTTTGGACACCCAGCCAAGAATAGCGTCAAATTCACCGTTGGCAAATTGCCGCAATAAGGCCTCGCCGGCGACCTGGGGGCCGTTGATCTCGAAATCGACCTCCAAATCGGTGCCAAGTTTGGCCAATTCGTGCCGCGGCAACAAGAAGCCAGCCAGGCTGTCGCGGCTCAATACCGCTAATTGCTGCCCTTTTAACGCGGTCAAATTTCCTGGACCGTCCGCTCTGGCGATTAGCGCGGAAAAATAGGAGGCCGAATTATCAGCCGATTTAGGTGCCGCCAGCGGCTCCACGCATTCACACGATTGCCACAGTACCGCAAACGCGGTGGCAGAGTAAATTCCGTATTCGATCCGCGCTGCCGCGTGGGCATCGATCAACGCCGCATAGTCACGTGCGACAAATATTTCGACCGGCATGCCTAGCGCTTCTTGGGCTGCCAGACGAAAAGGATCGACCCGCAATTCAGCGTTTGAAGGATCGCCTTCGGCGACAATGCCGATACGGAATATGCCCAAATCTTCACGCCAATCGGCGTACGCCGGCGCTACCGTAAGAAAAGGTGTTGCGGCCAATACTGCCGCTGCCAACAACATGTGCTGCACGATTTTCGAAAACCGTTTTTGCATCCGGTTCGACCTGTTTTTGCTTGATGGCGTGAGCGGACCCCGATCACATCCTTGATTTTGCCCTGTGGGCGATTGTTATCATCGCTTACCTTGGAATGGGAATGGGTTTCTTGGCGCATGTTGGGCAAGGCGCGGCGATATGGCGCAACGGTTCGCCTGGCCGAGCGCTGGCAATGAACTGAGGATCGCCACATTTGCCGTTTGTGCCCGGCCATGGCTGGGGCTAAGATTTGGCCGCCAATGGCACGACGCAGCGATTTCAATGGCTGGCCGCACCAAATTTGATCGAGCCCGGAGGTAAGCATTGCAGGATCACAATTATCATAATCTGACTTTGATCGATCATCCACTGGTACAACACAAACTCACCTTGATGCGCGACAAGAACACTTCGACGGCCGGGTTCCGCCGCCTGCTCAGAGAAATCTCCACCCTGCTTTGCTATGAGGTGACCCGCGATCTGGCGCTGACCACGGTGCAGATCGAAACCCCACTAACCGATATGGCGGCACCCACCCTAGCCGGCAAGAAACTGGTGTTTGCATCCATTCTAAGAGCCGGTAACGGGTTGTTGGAGGGCATGCTTGATTTGGTGCCCTCGGCGCGGGTGGCCCATGTCGGATTGTATCGCGACCATAAAACCCTGCAAGCGATCGAATATTATTTCAAGGCACCCGAGGACATGGCCGATCGACTGGTGATCGTGGTCGATCCGATGCTGGCGACGGCGAATTCTGCCTCAGCGGCAATTGAGCGACTCAAGCAGCGCGGCGCCAACAATATCCGCTTTTTATGCCTGCTGTCGGCACCGGAAGGGGTTAAGGCCTTTCAAGAAAGGCAACCGGAGGTGCCGATCTATACTGCGGCAATCGACAGCCATCTCAACGATAAGGGCTATATCGTTCCTGGCCTTGGTGACGCTGGCGACCGGATGTACGGAACCAAATAACCCACCGGACCGACCAACAACATCACGGTTTCTTGGAAAGGCCGTCGAGCTTTGGTAACCAGACATCAACCATCAGTTGTATTTATCCATTTCCATTCAACCCGTCCGATAAGAAAATCACCGCCAATTAGCATTCGGTTAGTGCCCTGGTGAGACAAGTAGCGGCAACTGCACAATAAGCTACGGGATCATGCAAATGTTGCGATATATGATGGCCGCGGTGGCCATGGCCGGCATCGCGACGCAAATGCCCGCCTTGATCGAAACGATCAAACCGTCCGACCCGAAAATGACCCAAGACAATTTGCCGGCGATGGAGACGACCGCTCCCCAGCCCATAACCGAACAAGCGGCCTACAACCCGTTAGCTGGCCGCACGGTACGGATCCGAAGCGACAATCGTGGCCACTTTTACACCGATGCAAAAATGAACAACCGCGCGGTCAAAGTGCTGGTCGATACTGGCGCGACCTTGGTCGCAATCAACGAAACTACCGCACGCCGGCTTGGTATCCGTTTGACGCCGGCTGATTTTAAGTACCGCGTCAGCACCGCCAACGGGGTAAAGATGGCGGCGGCAGCAATGATTGATGAAATCGAGATCGGCCGCGTGGTCATTCGCGATGTTCAGGCCAGCGTATCGCGCGATACTTCGCTGGACATCATTTTGTTGGGGATGAGCTTTCTCAACAAGCTGAAACGCTTTGAAATATCGTCCAACACCTTAATTTTGACCCAATGAATGTTGCCCATTGGCGACGCACTGAAAGGAGAACCCGGTGCCTGCCATTGCCTGGCCGGCATACCGGTATCGGCAGATGAGTACCTCTAAAAACCTTCGATTTTGTTGGGCTGGGGGTGATTTTGAAGTTTTGAGTACCGGATAGTATGTTGAAATATTTGAGGAACGCAAAAACGAAAAATTGCTCCCAGGACCCAAAAGAAGGGTTTTTAGAGGTGCTCAGATGGTCGATTCCAACCAAAAACCCAACAACAATCATCGCGTGACCGACATGTTTCCCAAACCCGTCCATTCGCTTGCGGCAAATACCGCGGAATTCGAAATTACGCCGCTGGTCAAGCCGACCGGCTTTCGTGAATACGACGCCCGCTGGTGGTTCGGCCATCCCGGCTCGGATAAGCCGCCGGAACTCAATTTGATGGGTGTCCAGGCGCTCGGCATGGGGCTTGGCACACTGATACACGAACAAGGCGCCGGTTCCGACATTGTCGTCGGCCATGATTTTCGCGCTTATTCGTTGTCGATCAAGCAAGCCCTGGTCAGCGGTTTGATGGCCGCCGGCGCTAATGTACACGACATCGGCCTAGCACTATCGCCAACCGCCTATTACGCCCAATTCGCCCTCGACATTGCCTCGGTGGCGATGGTGACCGCATCCCACAATGACAATGGCTGGACCGGCATAAAAATGGGATGCGAGCGGCCACTAACCTTTGGACCGGACGAGATGGCCCGGCTGCGCGACATTGTGCTTGGCGGCGAATGGCAGTTGCGCGGCGCTGGCTCCTACAAATTCATCGCCGGCTTCGGCGAAAACTACATTGGCAAATTGGCTGCGCGGCCCAAAATTCAACGCAAGCTGAAAGTGATCGCCGCCTGCGGCAACGGCACCGCTGGTGCGTTCGCGCCGCAAGTGCTGCGCCGCGTCGGCTTGGAAGTAATCCCACTCGACGCCAAACTTGACTACACTTTCCCGCGCTACAACCCCAATCCCGAAGACATGCAGATGTTGCATGCGATCCGTGATGCGGTTTTGGAACATGGTGCCGATGTCGGGCTTGGCTTCGACGGCGACGGCGACCGCTGCGGTGTGGTCGACAATGAGGGTCAAGAAATTTTTGCCGACAAGGTTGGGGTGATGTTGGCACGCGATATCTCGTCGATCCACAAGGGCTGTAAATTCGTTGTCGATGTCAAATCCACCGGGTTATTTTTGACCGATCCGGTGCTGATCGACCATCAGGCACAAACCGATTACTACAAGACCGGACATTCCTATATCAAACGACGGGTCAACGCGCTTGGCGCGATTGCCGGGTTCGAGAAATCAGGCCACTTTTTCTTCGCAGAACCAATCGGCCTTGGCTATGATGACGGCATCGTCACTGCGTTGGCGGTTTGCGATATGATGGAACGCAACCCAGACCGCTCGTTGGCTGATCTAAGGCGCGCGCTACCGGTCACATACGGCTCGCCGACCATGTCGCCAAACTGTGCCGATGAGATCAAATATGATGTGGTTGAACGGGTGGTCGAGCATTTCAAGGCCATGCATGGTGCCGGCGAAACCATTGCTGGGCACAAAATCTCAGACCTGATCACTGTCAACGGCGTGCGTGTGGTTAGCGACGATGGCACCTGGGGGCTGATCCGTGCGTCGTCCAACACGCCGCAATTGGTGGTGGTGGTCGAAAGCCCGGTGTCGGAAGAACGCAAGGTGGCAATGTTCCATGCCATGGACGCGGTGCTGCGCGAAAACCCGGAAGTCGGTGAATACAACCAGACGCTTTAGACGCGACAGCGCGCGGCATCATCGCCGGGCGCAAAAACGGGGAGAAGTCGGCCTAACAGATAACCACCCTGGTTGCTGGATCGCTCAGTCCAATGCGTCCGGCCGCGGCATGGAAATGGTCGAAAAACCGGAATCGACATAGTGGATTTCTCCGGTTACCCCGCAACCAAGATCGGACAACAAATATAGCGCCGAGCCGCCGATATCGTCGATTTCCACAGATCGGCGCAGCGGCGAATTTTGTTGCTGGTAGTTGAACATGCGCCGTGCATCGGCTACCCCGGCGCCGGCCAGGGTGCGCACCGGCCCGGCGGATATTGCATTGACCCTAACCCGGTTCGGGCCGAAGTCGCTTGCCAGATAGCGCACGCTTGCTTCCAACGCCGCCTTGGCGACCCCCATGACATTGTAGTTCGGCATCACCCTTTGCGATCCGCCATAAGTCAGGGTCAGCATAGCGCCGCCATCCGGCATCATCGCCGCTGCCCGCCTAGCTACTTCGGTAAACGAGAAGCAGGAGATCACCATGGTGCGAACGAAATTTTCACGGCTGGTATCGGCATATAGGCCTTTTAGTTCGTCCCGGTTTGAAAACGCGATCGAGTGAACCAGAAAATCAATGCCACCCCATTTATCGGCCAATTTAGCGAACACAAGGTCGATACTAGCCGGATCTTCCACATCACAGTCTAACACCAGATCGCAACCGAGGCTTTCAGCAAGCGGGCGCACCCGTTTGCCGAAGGCCGATCCCTGATAGGTAAAGGCCAATTCAGCACCGTGTCCGGCTAATTTCCGGGCGATGCCCCACGCGATCGAATGGTCGTTTGCGACCCCCATAATCAGGCCGCGCTTGCCGCGCATCAGCGCCATGTCGCCGGAACTCAAGCGATCAACCGTTATAGCGCTGGAATACCAGCGTCGCATTGGTGCCGCCAAATCCGAATGAATTGGACATAACCGTGTTCAGTTCAACATTATCACGGCGCGTGCGCACGATGTTTATGTCGGAAAATTCCGGATCAAGCTCCTCGATATTGGCGCTTTCGCAAATGAAACCATTGTTCATCATCAGCAATGAATAGATCGCCTCCTGGACCCCGGTAGCACCGAGCGAGTGGCCGGTCAGCGACTTGGTGCCGGAGACCGGCGGGCAGTCTCCGTTAAATATTTCGCGCAAAGCCTCTGCTTCTTTTTTGTCGCCGACCACCGTCGAGGTGGCGTGCGGATTGATGTAATCGATCTTGTCGTTAATGGTCTCCAGCGCCATGCGCATACATCGGGTGGCGCCTTCGCCGGACGGCGCCACCATGTCGTAACCATCAGAGGTAGCGCCGTAACCGACGATCTCGCCATATATCTTGGCGCCGCGACTTTTTGCGTGCTCCAGTTCCTCCAGGACCAGTACGCCGGCGCCACCAGCAATGACAAATCCATCGCGGTTGATGTCGAAGGCACGCGAAGCGGTGTGCGGGCGGTCATTGAACCCGGACGACATGGCGCCCATGGCATCAAACAGGTTGGAAAGGGTCCAGTCGAGATCCTCCGACCCGCCGGCGAACATAATGTCCTGTTTGCCGATCTGGATCATTTCGCTGGCATTGCCAATGCAGTGGTTGGAGGTCGCGCAGGCCGAGGATATGGAGTAATTGATGCCCTTGATGCGGAACTGGGTCGCCAAAACCGCCGATGCGGTCGAACTCATGCATTTGGGAACCGCAGTTGGGCCAATTCGCCTTGGGCCGCGTTCCTGGGTGGTCACCGCGGCCTCGAATATGGTGTGTGTCGAAGGTCCGCCCGAACCCATGATGATGCCGGTGCGCGGATTGACCACCTGGTCATCCTCCAGACCGCAATCGCGGATCGCTTGCTCCATGGCGATATAATTCCACGCCGTGCCCTTGCCCATGAAACGCACGGTACGGCGGTCCAAAACCTCGAACGGGTCGAGATCCGGTTCGCCATGGACCTGGCAGCGAAACCCGTATTGCGCATAATCGGCTGCCGGGCGAATGCCGGACTTGGCTTCGCGCAACGATGAAAGCACTTCCTGGGTGGTGTTTCCAATCGAGGAAACAATGCCCATTCCGGTGACGACGACCCGCCTCATATCGATGGTCCTTCACTGCCGATGGCCGCCAATGCCGGCGCGACGGCGTCTGTGTTGATGGTTAATTTAGATCAGCGACCAGCGCGGTTCAAGGCGCTCTCATGTGGAGAATAGCCCCACCCGCAAATCGCTGGCGCGATAAATCTCCTCACCATCCGCTTTTACCCAACCATCGGCGATGCCCAAGACCAAGCGCGAACGCATGACCCGTTTAAAGTCGACGCCATATTCGACCAAACTGGTCTTGGGCGTCACCATTCCCGATAATCTGATCTCGCCGGTGGCAAGCGCGCGGCCCTTGCCAGGTTCACCCAGCCAGCCGAGATAAAACCCGGTCAATTGCCATAACGCGTCAAGGCCCAAACAGCCGGGCATCACCGGGTCGCCAACAAAATGGCATTTGAAAAACCACAAATCCGGGGTGATATCAAATTCGGCCCGGATCATTCCCTTGCCGTTTTGCCCGCCGGTCGCGCTGACCTCAGTGATGCGATGAAACATAAGCATCGGCGGAACCGGCAATTGCGCGTTGCCCGATCCAAATAATTCGCCCTGCCCGCATTTTAGGACTTCTTGGTAATTGTAACTGGATTTTTGCTCGACCATGGTTGGCTTTCGTTTGGCGGTTCGAGGACCAACTGCTGGTCCAACTAGTGATTTGTCGCGTTGTTATGATCTAGGGCCTGTGGATAATTATGGTTGTAGCGCCGGCGTGGCCCAATTGGTTCCTGGCAAGGTTTTCCAACCCATCGATCCGGCAAATATTCGACGCCCTTCGGTTTCGCAAGAAAGGCTTCATGATCGTAACCAATGCTCGAAAAGGCAAATGCCTTCCCTGGCGTTTGTTTTCGTCCATTCAAACCTTTCCTTTCAGAGCAAATTGCACGAGATTAATGTTGCCCAACCCTAACAGGTGACCGGAAATGCGTGGCCAAATTATGAACGCGAATGCGCCACAAGTCGCCGCAATCGTGTAAATAACTTCTCTTTTCCAACAGATCCATCTCTTTGTTTGCCGGGTGAGCGGGCGACCAGCCACTGCAGCGGCGGTTTCGGTCGGTTTCGCAACCCTTGAGCGGCAAATTATCCACCCGGCCTGTCTCCGGTTTGCGAAAACAATAGGTTTGAACCGGCAGCTAACATTGAAACAAGCCACGCAATTGCTTGCGCTTTACAAACCAGGTTGATTTGCGCAAAGCTGATGCGGTGCACCGGCTTGGTAATGATGTTTGGTTTGCTGCGTATGTCGCCGATACCCGATCATTGCCCGGGGCAAAGGAACACACCGCGATAATTGTCTGGTGTACTCCTTAATCGGGTGCCGATTTTCCGCGCGGAAGTGGTTAAGAGTATAATTGTCAACAGGCCCTAGGTATACCAAACCAAAATTTCCCAAGCGGAGCTGAGCCATGGCGCTAACGATCGCAATTCAGATGGACCATATCCGTTCGATCGACATCAAAGGGGATTCGACCTTCCGCTTGTGTCTGGAAGCCCAGGCCCGTGGCCACCAATTGCTGCATTATACACCCGACCATTTGTCGATGCATGATGGCACCGTATTGGCAAACGCAGAGCCGTTGACGGTTGCCGATCAGGTCGGCAATCATTTCAGCCTCGGTCAACCGGTGCCAACCGACCTTAGAGATTGCGACGTGGTATTGCTGCGCCAAGATCCGCCGTTTGATCTTGCCTACATTACCACTACCCATTTATTGGAACGGGTTCATCCCCACACCCTGGTGGTCAATAATCCGGCAGCAGTGCGCAATGCGCCGGAAAAGATTTTAGTCACCGATTTTCCTGAACTGATGCCAGAAACCCTGATCACCCGCGATCCGGTATTGGTGCGCGAATTCCGGGAACGGTTCGGCGATATCATCGTCAAGCCGCTGTTCGGCAATGGCGGCAACGGCGTGTTTCGCATCATGCCAGGTGACGAAAATCTGCAATCGTTGATCGAATTGTTTCGCGGCTCGTTTCGTGAGCCGTTCATCGTTCAACGCTACATGGCAGAGGTCAGAAAGGGCGACAAACGCATTATCTTGGTTGACGGCGAGCCGTTGGGTGCGATCAATCGGGTGCCAGCTGAAGGCGAGGCGCGCTCCAACATGCATGTTGGTGGCCGTGCCGAACATTCAGAAATCAACGACGAAGATCGCGCGATTTGCGAAAAAATCGGCCCGGTGCTGCGCGAGCGCGATCTCATATTTGTCGGCATTGACGTGATCGGCGGAAAATTGACCGAAATCAACGTCACATCGCCGACCGGGTTGCGGGAAATCGAACGCTTTGGTGGTATCAATCTGGCGGCCCGTATCTGGGATGCGATCGAGAGTAGATGCGGATAATAGATACGCGCAATTGTTTCAGAAAGAGAAATAATCGACCGTGATATTTTCTGCTTTCTTTATCAATGTTCATCTTTTGTTCTTGTGCTGCGCTTAAACCTCCTGTTACCCTGTTATTGGGAGGTGAGGCATGGTTTCACGAGTAACCACGGTGGCATTTCAGGGAATTAACGCGGTTCCTGTGGATGTGCAGGTCATGGTCGCGCCTGGCAAGGTTGGCATGTCGATCGTTGGCCTGCCGGACAAGGCGGTGGTAGAAAGCCGCGAGCGGGTACAGGCGGCGCTGCATGCTTCCGGCCTGTCCCTGCCGGCCAAACGCATTACGGTCAATCTGGCGCCAGCCGATCTGCCTAAGGAAGGCAGCCATTACGATCTACCGATTGCGGCGGGGTTAATGGCGGCGCTCGGAGCCCTGCCGGCTGACCAACTTAGCGAATATGTGGTGCTGGGCGAATTATCGTTGGATGGAACCCTAGCCCCGGTGTCCGGCACCTTGCCGGCGGCCATGGGCGCCAATGCCATGGGCAAGGGGTTGGTATGTCCCCATGGCAACGGGTCGGAGGCGGCATGGGCGGATGAGGACATGGCAATACTGGCGCCAAGGAGCCTGATTGCGTTAGCCAATCATTTCCGTGGCACCCAGGCGTTGGCAGCGCCGATCGCCGCTGTGCGTGAACCAAGCGCACCTCTACCTGATCTTGCTGATATTCGCGGCCAGGAGAGCGCGCGCCGGGTGTTGGAAGTAGCAGCTGCCGGTGGCCACAATCTATTGATGATCGGACCGCCCGGCGCTGGCAAAACCATGTTGGCCTCAAGGCTTCCGTCGATCTTGCCGCCGCTCACACCGCGCGAATTGCTCGAGGTTTCGGTAATCGCATCGATCGCCGGCGAATTGAGCGATGGCAGCCTGTCGCCGCGCCGGCCATTTCGCGCGCCGCACCATTCAGCATCCATGGCCGCCATGGTCGGCGGCGGGGTACGGGCCAGACCAGGCGAAGTTTCGCTTGCCCACAATGGGGTGCTGTTTCTCGACGAATTACCGGAATTTACACCCCAAGTGATCGATTCGCTCCGCCAACCGGTGGAATCCGGCAGCGCCAC
Organism: Rhizobiaceae bacterium; assembly: GCA_965248715.1. GTDB lineage: Bacteria > Pseudomonadota > Alphaproteobacteria > Rhizobiales > Rhizobiaceae > CBDFKB01. The sequence continues at coordinate 797,111 of CBDFKB010000007.1, read as the reverse complement.
CATTGTGCGCGCCAATTACCGCACCTGTTATCCGTCCAATGTGCAGTTGATTGCGGCTATGAACCCTTGCCGGTGTGGCAAGGCGGGCGAACCTGGATATACTTGTAAGCGCGGGTCGCGTTGTGCTTCCGACTATCAAGCGCGCATATCGGGCCCGTTCTTAGACCGCATCGACATGCGCATTGAGGTACCGGCGGTCAGCGCATCAGATCTGATTCTGCCGACCGAAGCCGAACCAAGTGCGGCGGTTGCGGCCAGGGTAGCGGCGGCACGCGATATCCAGCGTCACCGCTTCACCGAACTCGGTCGACCCGATATCGGCACCAATGCCGATTGCCCAAACGGACTTATCGAGCAAATTGCTGTCCCCGATGCTGCGGGCAATCGGTTGCTGCACGAGGCTGCGGAAAAGATGCAGCTTTCGGCCCGCGCCTATCACCGGGTGTTAAAGGTTGGTCGCACCCTTGCTGACCTCGACGGCACCGATGCAGTCGGTCGTATCCATATCGCCGAAGCTATTTCCTACCGCGCGGTCACCGACCGGGTTTTGCAAGCAGCCTGAGCATGACACGCATTTGAGTTAGGCCGTGTGAAACTTAGAGCGCAATCTGAAAAGTGGTGGCCGGTTTTCAGATTGTGCGACAAAACAAATAGATAGAGCACTGTTTGCGATTCACAAATCGCGAAAAGTGCTCTAGATGGAATCAATTTTGTTTCACGATTGGTGTGTGTGATCCGGCAACCCAAGCCCGCTCGCCATCTGCCGCACCATGCGCTCTCGAGCAATCGGCGCTAAACGTAGATTCTTGTGAAATTTCATTCGATTTCCTCTGAAGAAACTGAAGTGTCATAACTCCAGCCTCCAAGGACCGGATCGAATGAACAACCTATTGAGCATCCACAGCTCGCGTTTGTCACGAAGCAAATCCTACGCTTGGTGACAAGCGCTAGAGCGTATTCCCGAAAAGTGGGTACCGGTTTTCGGATGAGAATACGCGACAAAACAAACAGATAGCGCGACGAAGCTATTCCAACGCTTCGTAACAAGCGCTAAGCGTATTCCCGAAAAGTGGGTAGCGGTTTTCGGATGAGAATAAGCGACAAAACAAACAGATAGCGCGACGAAGCTACTGCAACGCTTGGTGACAAGCGCTAGAGCGTATTCCCAAAAAGTGGGTGGCGGTTTTCGGATGAGAATACGCGCATAAACAAACAGCTAGCGCGACGAAGCCATTCCAACGCTTGGTGACAAGCGCTAGGGATCGTGAGATGCGCAACGGTGCGTGACCACCGGGCTTTGGCTTCGGCTAAAAAGTGCACACCCGCCCAGCCGGCAAGGAAATACCACAGTTTCTGCCAAACCCGGTCGCGATAGGGCGGTTTGCTGTCATCGATTTCCTGGTCCATTTGGCGAAACCACCGAAGTGCCAATAGCCCGGTTGGATTCCAGGTGCCACAGAACAGCTTTCAATTTCCCGTTCAATGATTTAGCAAATTGCAGCACCCTCCTGCAGTGGCATACGGCAGCGCTTTGCCCGCCACAGGACAATTCCTGCCATGTTCGGTTTCGATTCCGCATTCGACTTCCTACAGATTATTTGGCTCGACGTTGTGTTATCTGGCGACAATGCGCTGATCATCGCCATGGCTGCGGCGGGTCTTTCGCCTCAATTGCGTCAAAGAGCGATCTATTTTGGTATGGCCCTGGCGGCAGTAATCCGCATTGTTTGTGCTGTGGGTACCACCTATCTGTTGGCTATTCCGGGGATAAAATTTGCCGGCGGGCTGTTATTGGCGTGGGTGTGCTGGCGCTTCTATCGAGAATTGCGCCATCGCAACCGATCAAACAAGCAAACCTCGCCACAGGATCCAGAATATACCGGCCCGCCCCGGCGCAGTCTGATGTCAGCCCTGATCACCATCACCATCGCCGATTTCTCGATGTCGATCGACAATGTGCTGGCAGTGGCGGCAATCGCGCGTGAAAATATCCCCCTGCTAGTTTTCGGCCTGGTTTTGTCGATCGCGCTCATGGCGTTCTTCGCCACCATGATCATGCGGCTGTTGGTGCGTCGCCCGTGGATATCCTACATCGGCCTCGGCTTCCTGATTTATGTCGCCAGCGATATGTTGATACATGGTTGGCCAGAAGTATTGCACGTGTTCACCAGCTAATACCAAGGGAAGCTAATATTGACTCCTATGACCGGAGTTTCCAAGGGTTTTGGCTAGGCGCGATTGGTGACTTGGTGCTGGTACCACGAGCCAAGCGCAACAACGTCCAAACCGCTTGGAAATCCGGCCTTCGGTGGCCCAAATTCGCTCGCCGGACTACGTTGTGTCTCTTAAATGATGCCCCGCATCACCCTTCGAGACACGCCTTGCCGGCAAACGAATTTGAGCCATCATATGGGTCAATATTAACTTCCCTTGGTATAACGATACCGATCTGGATCATTAGACGATCTGTTTGGCAAAGCCATATTGTCGACTGCAAGGGTTTTGAAACCTCATTATGGCAGGATGCGCGGACAACCAACTATTTCCGTGTAGCCATGAACCCATTCTTTGCGAAAATGCGACACCCAGCAAAAGTTACCCTGGCGCACCGAACCAGTTCGCCGCCAGGTAGTAAATTGCCGCAAGCCGCCGCGCCGCCAGTTTACGGTTCCGGCATGGGCGGCCAGAAATCATTGGATATTCGAATGGGTGACCAAGACGTGGGTATGCCGCTCTTTGCCCAGCGTCCCGAAATTGCGGTGTCAATTGCGGCAATCGTCTTGTTTGGCGGGTTCCTGGCGGCACTTTATGCGCTATCGCCGCAACAACAATTGTTGGTACCGGCGCTTTCTGGGGCGGTTGGGTTTGCCTGCCTGGCCGGATTCGCGATCGCATGGTCGCGCATGGCCCGAACCGCAGCAGTCGGCAAACATTCGCGCGAGGTCGAGCGCCTGCAGGATCTTACCTGGGAAATGTTTGAGACCGAGGAACGCTATCGCACCTTTGTCGATCCGTTCGGTGATCTGGTCATGCACCGCTGTGGCGACGGTCTGATCACCTACATGAACGCCGCTTTCCGCAGCGCATTTTCTGAAACCGGAGTAAATATTGGCCAACCGTTTGACACCACACAGTTCGATAATTTGCCGCAAGCCAACGACCAAATTCCAGGTGCCGCCGAGGTCAAGATTACTATCGCCGAAACCGAACGCTGGTTCTCATGGCTCGATATCCCAATGCGCGGCGATACCGGCGCCGGAAACGCCACGTTTACCATCGCCCGCGATATCTCTTCGCACAAACGCGCCGAACGCGAACTGGAGCAAGCGCGGCGCAAGGCCGAGACCGCCAATAGTGCCAAGTCAAAATTTCTCGCCACCGTCAGTCACGAGATGCGCACCCCGCTAAACGGTATCATTGGCATGTCCCATCTTTTGGACGACACTACGCTTGGCGCAGCGCAGAAAACCTATAATGACGCGATCAGTGTCTCTGGCAATGCGCTTTTGACCCTGGTGGAAGACATTTTGGACATCGCCAAAATTGAGGCAGGGCGGTTCGAATACCGCGCCGAACCGCTCGAGATCAGGGTTCTGGTGGATGAAGTGGTCGAATTGCTGGCCAGCCGCGCCCATGCAGCAAACATTGAACTAGCCGCGTTTGTCGAGCATCAGGTGCCGCCGACAGTTATTTCCGACGCCGGGCGCATCCGCCAAGTGCTGATCAATCTCCTTGGCAATTCGATCAAATTCACCGACACCGGCGGGGTCAGCCTCACTGTAAAAATCTCCTCACACAACCGAAATTTGCTACCACCGAACGGGCCAAATAGCGCACAAAAGAAACTTACCGCCACCGATATCGCCTTTGTGGTTGCCGATACCGGACCGGGAATAAACTGTGATGAAATCGGTCGCATCTTCGGTGAGTTCGAACAGGCCGATGACGCCAAAACCCGGCGCCATGGTGGCGCTGGTCTAGGTCTGGCAATATCCCGCAAAATTGCCCGCCAAATGCACGGCGATATCACCGTCGAAAGTCAACCCGACAAAGGCAGCCGGTTTACCTATGTGCTGCCGGCCGAAACCGGCAACGAACCGGTCCCTGCCGTTCCCCAGGGGCTCGCCGGGCAGCACATTTTATATGTTTCGCCCGGCAAGACCGAAGCGGCCATTGTCGCCATGGCGGTGAGTGCGGCAGGTGGCACTTTGAGCGTCACCAACAATATTCGAAGGGCAAAGCGCGAGCTCAGCGAGGCAGCCGCTCGCGGTCAGCCATTTGATGCGGTCATGTTCGATGAGCGCGCGTCGTCACGCGCTGCCGGCTCAATGCGCAGGCTGATCAAAGACATCAACCCACCGCCCTTTTCAGTGGTATTGGTAGCGCCCGAAGCGCGCAGCCGCCTGCCGCGCCTGCTGGACAATGGATTTGATGCCTATTTGGTACGCCCACTTAGAACCGCGACCTTGTACCGGGTCCTTGAGGAACGCAGCAAATTAGCGCCAGAACCGATCCCGGACGAGGCGCATAGCCCCGTACCGATGATCGGCGGCCCGCAATTAAACGTGTTGATCGCTGAAGATAACCCAATCAATGCCTTGTTAATTTGTTCCATGATCGGCAAGGCCGGAGATGAGACTGTTCGGTTCGAAAACGGTCTCGACGCGGTCGAAGCCTGCGAACGGGCATTTGGCGGCGTCGGTGATCCAATTGACCTGATTTTAATGGACTTACACATGCCGGTGCTTGATGGCCTTGACGCGATCACCCGCATTCGCGGTCTGGAGAAAAAACTACGCCGCCGTCCGCTCACCATAGCCGCCCTTACCGCCGATGAACAAAAACAGACCCGCGACGATGTCCAGGCCGCCGGCGCTGATGATTTCCTTACCAAGCCAATTGAATTCGAGCGTGTCACCGAGCTTCTGAACCGGGTTCGGGCTGAAAAATTGCTGACAAACTCGGCAGACGGATAAACTGCAAATCCAAGATTGGGAATATCGGTCAACCGGCAACGGCTATGGACGCAGGCGGGTGGTACAGCTATGTTGGTTCCAGCGCTGGGCGCGCGCAGCATATTTCCAATATTGATCCATCCGATACCGGAACAGCAATTTGTCAGCTGAATATACTGATATTCTCGGCCAGCTTGGCGACATGGAGGCTCGCATTGCGTCGTGCCGAGATGAAGTGCGCCAGGCCCAGCATTTGCGCTATCGGGTTTTTAAGGCTGCAAACGAATATGTTAGTTGCCCGATAGCGGCATTGGATGAAGATCGGTTTGACGCTGTCTGCGATCATCTGCTGATCTTCGATGCCAAAACCGAAGGTGCTGGCGCCAAAGTGGTCGGCACTTACCGGCTCCTGCGCCAAGAAGTGGCACAGGCCGGAACCGGATTTTACTCCCAGGACGAGTATGATGTGGCCGGCCTACTCGACCGCCACAAAAATCTCAAATTCATGGAACTCGGCCGATCCTGTGTGGAAGCCGATTATCGCAACAAGCGCACCATCGAATTGCTGTGGCATAGCACTTGGTCCTATGCGCTGCACCATTCGGTCGATGTGATGTTCGGCTGTGCTTCGTTTGCCGGGACCGATCCGAGCCGATGGGCCGAAGAAATATCCTATTTATGCCATCACGCGCCGGCGGACGGTGATTGGGGAATAACCGCCGCTGCCGGGCGCGGAATTGCCGCCGACATGTTACCAATTTCCCAAATCAATCCGCGCATGGTGCTGCGCAAACTTCCGCCACTCATTAAGGGTTATCTAAAAATCGGCGCCATGTTTAGCCGCCAGGCGGTAATCGATCACCATTTTGGCACCACCGATTTGCTGATCGTGTTACCAATATCGCGAATTAGTCCGCGCTATTTACGATATTACGGCGTAGATGCTTCACGCCATGCGCCACAAGCCGCTTAGGGTTCTTTCAAGATAACCGATTACTACAGCGTGTCACCCAAAAGTGGGTACCGGTTTTGGGAAAAATGACACGCATAAACAAAAAGATAGCGCGACGAAGCTATTTCAACGCTTCGTGTCACGCTCTAGTGTCACGGGCACTTTTTGGGTTCAATCATTGTCTTGAATGCCGGCACCGGCGCCGGTCATGCGCGACTGCTCTGTCGCCGGTGCGTAGATGCGACTGGCAAATCGGCTCAATATAGTCACTGCCGGCCTGGACGCTTCACCGATCCGCAATCGCGGTGTAGCCAACCAACCGCCCCCAGGTTCATTGACACCGGACATCAACTGGCACCGGGCGCTGGCAATCAGCATACGGGCCGGTTCGCCCTCGACAGATATTCCCGCCGCGTTGGCCAGTACTTTTATATCGCCAATCATCAGGCCGGTTATCGTCGGTTCACTGGTCTGGCCGACGAAAGCAGCCAACAATAAGGGCTGCTTGATGGTGCCGAATTCCCGATTTTCCGGTCGCCAACCATCACCATAAGCTGCACCTGTGGCGATCGGACAGCAATCGCCACCGATTTCATCATTGACCACCGATTGCAAATATTTAGCAAGCGCGGTCGCACCCGGCGCGCCATTACGCTCTAGCCAAGCGACCGCGCCGCCCGCTTCTTCCGCCAGACCCCAGTGGAAGCCGGCACCACGCGCCGCCTTTGTCGCCAGACTGCGAATTTCGCCAAGCGACCAACTCATGACTGCAAACCTTGCGGGTAGGCCAATTCGTCAGGATCAAGTGCTGCCAATTCATCTGGAAACGGCGCGTCCTGGTACATAGTGATGCGCACCCAGCGGTCCGATCGCGGATCGAATTTGGTGGCACCGAAAAATGACAATTTGCAGCGCAGCAGATCAATTGGCAGCAGATCGTGTGAAATCGTGTTATCGCGGATCTCGGCGTAACAAAACTGGTTGGCCAATTGCGCACGCCTGGCGATATGGCGATGTTCAGGGTGTTGCATCAAGAAATCGGCCAACCGATGGTCACCGTCCAGTTCCGCGATTTCGCGGTAAAGTGCCGCTGCATCGCGCCCTTGCGCCAACGGTTGTTCATAGGGTTCAAGCCCACTGCCGAACCGGGTGCCTAGCCGGGGTTCGAGCTTTTCCTCAGAAACATACCAGATCATCGCCTGGGCCTCGGGCGCGATGAAATCAATATCGATCGCCCAGCCATAAATCTCCTGTAGAATTGACCGCATCTGCCCAAGGGTCATGGCACCATCGATGCGAAAAATTTCTTGTTCATCGGCGCTCATGTCAGCGGCTAAATCGTCGACCAGTTCTCCATAAGGTTCCAGCAACAAGGAAATGACTTGCTCCTGGGCTTCCAGACCAAGCGAATTTTCCGACCATCGATATATCCGGTCCCAGGGAAATGGGTCGACAAACCGATCCCCATCAAGGTGGGCGATCAGTCGGGTCAAATCGGCCCGCAACTCGGTAATCTTGCCGCGCTGGATCTGGTGTTGGCAATGCCACTCCTTTGCGTTGATCAGGGCGCGGCGGCAATACTTCTTAAACTGCCCGATTGCAGCGTCATCGGCGCTCTTAACCGCACGCACCCGGGCGAGCGCGGTTTCGCGGGCGTTGATCCAAGCGTGAATAAGGGCAGGATGGTTGATCAGGAACGGCGCCATACCGAGCCCGGTAGAATTGCCTACTCCGAGCCGGCGTTTAAGGTCGCGCTGCATGGCAACCGCGGTTGCCGGCGCGCGCAATCGCGCTAGGTGTTCGACCAGGTCGACGGTAAACGCGCGGGTCAGCCACACGCTGAGCATTTCCGGCTGGAACGAACCAGCGAATTCGCTGCGCCCGGCCCAGGTTTCGCGGTCAGCGGCGCCAAATTTGCCCGATCCGTATACCGCCGTCGTGCGCATCAAATAACCGACTTGGCGAAGCATCTCGGGGTCGGGCTGCTGGCCCGCCGCCAGGCGTTCGATCACATGATCAAACAGTCGCACCGAGCGGTTGGCCCGCGACAAAACCAGTTCGCGTTCAGAAACCCGCCCCGCTTCCTGCAACGGAACATTGGCCGCTAAACGGTCGATGTCGGCCTTTGTCGGCACACCATCATAAAGAGCAAATGTCGCATCCCAGGCTTCGGCAATCACCCGGTCCGAGCGTTTATCGGCTGGTAAATCATGGGCGAATGCAATCAGGGTATAGGTCCGTTTTGGCCCACAGGCCCGGTATTCGGCGACCCCGACGCCGCGCGCATCGATATCGAAGCGCGGCCGCTCGAAGCGCCAACCGTCGCGTTTCAGATTGCGCAACAACACTCGCATGAAGCTGAGCCGGCTTTGGTGAAACGACCCCATGCGGGCTAGTCGCATCACCGTTCCTGGTGGCCTAAGCTTTAACGGCGGGTGATCGCCCTTGATAAGAATTTCCGCCAACGCCCTATCCCACCCGATCTGCGACAAAAGCCGTATCGTAAAACGCCAGCCAATTCTCACCCATGATGCCATCGGTTTCGGTGGCGGAAAATCCGGCCGTGATCAGCCCTTCGCGGATATTGCCGAAATCGCGGTTATCGTTGAACCAACCGGGCATTGGCGGAAAACCGGCATTGGAGGCTGAACCCTCGCCATAGTCGATTTGCCTGGTCCAGCGCCCGACCCGCATCCATTCGACTACTTTATCGGGTTGATCCTGACAAAGATCGGAGCCAAGACCGATATGCTCAGCTCCAATCAGCTCGGCGGTTCGCGCCGCCATCGAGCAAAAATCTCTTAATGTACAGTCAGAGCCATTGTTTAAATGGTGCGGATACAAGGACAATCCCAGCATGCCGCCGGTTACCGCCAGAGCTTTCAGAACCGTATCGGACTTGTTGCGCAAGGCTGGATGCCAAAATACTGGGTTGGCATGGGTGATCGCAATCGGCCGGGTAGAAATCTCGATCGCTTCCAAGGTCGAGCGTTCCGACGAATGGCTCATATCGACCACCAGACCGACCCGGTTCATCTCACCGATTATCTGGCGACCCATCCGGGTAATCCCCGGGTCTTCAGCCTCATAGCATCCGGTGGCGAGCAAGGACTGGTTGTTGTAGCTCAACTGCATGAAGCGGGCGCCAAGGGTGTGGCAAATTTCCACCAGTCCGATGTCGTCCTCAATCGGCGACGGGTTTTGAAACCCAAACACGATCGCCGTGCGGCCGTCGCGTTTTGCCTGGCGCACCTGGTCACCGGTGCGTGCGGGTACGATGAGATCGGAAAACCGTCCGAACCATCGGTTCCATTGCTCGATATTGAGTACGGTTTCACGGAAATTTTCGTGATAAGCGATGGTCACATGGACCGCGTCGACGCCGCCGTCGCGCATCTGCCGGAATATCTTTTCCGACCAATTGGCATACTGCAGATTATCGATCAGGTGCATGATGTCATTCCGGCGCTCCGGCGGCTATATAGGCGGTCTTGACTGTAGTGTAGAACTCCTTGGCATAGCTGCCCTGTTCGCGCGGACCATAGGAGCTGTCGCCGCGGCCGCCAAACGGTACGTGGTAGTCGGTGCCGGCGGTCGCCAAATTGACCATCACGCAACCGGTCTTCGCATTACGCCGGAAGTGGCTGGCGCGGGCCAGATTGCGGGTCACGATGCCTGAAGTTAAGCCGAAATTCGTGTCGTTGACGGTTGCCAGCGCTTCCTCGTAGGAGCCAACCTTTATGACGCAGGCGATTGGAGCAAACATTTCCTCGCGATTGACCCGCCAATCGTTGGCGGTGCCAGCAACCACCGCCGGTGTCATGAAATAGCCCTTTGTTGCCCGTTCCACCTGCTCGCCGCCGCAAAGCAGTTCGCCGCCTTCTTGTCGTGCCAAATCAACAAAGGCGAGGTTGTCGTTCAGTTGGGTTTGGCTGACCACCGGGCCGATTTGGGTGCCTTGCTTAAGCGCATGATCGACCACCAACGCCTTGGCACCTTCGACTAAGCGCGCGACAAACCCATCATGGGCTTTTTCGTGCACCACCAGACGCGCCGAGGCGGTACATTTTTGCCCGGTGCCGCCAAAGGCACCACCAAGGGCACAAGCAACCGCGATATCGAGATCGCCGTCATCCATCACCGCCAGCGCGTTTTTCGACCCCATCTCCAATTGCACCTTGGTCAAATTTCCGATCGCCGAGGTGGCGATGCGCTTTCCTACACCCACCGACCCGGTAAACGAAATTGCATCAATCATCGGGCTCTCGATCAGACCCTGGCCGATCTCGCCTCCCGGCCCCATAACCAGATTAAAGAGCCCGGCTGGCAGTTCCTGCCTGGATATGATTTCCGCCAGCGCTACCGCCGATCCAGGCACTAAATTAGCCGGTTTCCAGATCACCGCATTGCCGAACGCCAAGGCTGGTGCGATTTTCCATACAGCGGTGGCGGTTGGGAAATTCCACGGGCTGATAATCGCGACGACCCCGACCGGCTCGCGGCGAATATCAACCTCGATGCCAGGCCGAACGCTGTCGGCAGTATCGCCAATTTGCCGTAAGGATTCGGCCGCATAATAGGTAAAGAACTGACCAGCACGGTAGATTTCACCTTTGCCTTCGGCGAGCGGCTTGCCTTCCTCGCGCGACAATAATTCGCCCAACTCGGCTGCACGCTCGATCAATTCATTGCCGATCGCCATCAGCGCATTGTAGCGCTGTTCCAGGCCAGTAAGCGCCCACTCGCGCTGGGCAGCATTGGCGGCATCAAGCGCCAGATCAAGCTGGCCTGGGTTTGCTTGGGCATAGTTGCCGACTAAATCATCAAGATCGGAGGGATTGCGGTTTTCGATCGCGTTTGTGCTGCCAACCCACTCGCCAGCTATGAAATTCTTATACATCTGTGCCAATGGATGCTCCCGAATTAACCGACATTACGATCCGCAACACCTGGCCATCAAATCGCGTCCATTTAAACATGAAAGGCTCTCTAGCCCTGAAGGTTAACCGCGCATAAACCGGTCTGGGCGGCTCAATTCCTGCTCAACAATGGCAGCGTCGGAACCAGTGCTGAAAGTTATCAGCGCCGCCGTAAGCGATAATGTCAATCGGCGTTGTTAGCAGCGATCACTGCCATATTGACAATGTCGCTGTCCTTGGCGCCGAGCGGAACGATCTGTACCGACTTGTCAAACCCGACCAACAGCGGCCCGATAATGGTCGCGCCGCCCAACTCCTGTAGCATTTTGGTGGAGATCGATGCGGAGTGAAATGCCGGCATCACCAGCACGTTGGCTGAGCCGCCGAGCCGGCTGAACGGGTAGCGTTCCATCAATTGGGGATTGAGCGCCACGTCGGCGGCCATTTCTCCTTCATAAGCGAAATCCACATTGCGCTGATCGAGCAGTTTGACGGCGTCGATCACCTTTTGCGAGCGCTCGCCAGCCGGGTGACCAAAGGTCGAATAGGCCAACATTGCGACCCGTGGTTCGTAGCCAAGGCTGCGCGCGGTCATTGCCGCCCCGACCGCGATATCGGCCAATTCTTCTGCGTTCGGCATGTCAATCACCGCGGTATCGGCAACCAACACGGTGCGGTCCTTGCAAAGCGCCAATGACACACCGATCACCCGATGCCCGCTCTTGGGGTCGATTACTTGGCGAACGTCTTCCAACACCGTCGAATAATTGCGGGTTACCCCAGAGACCATGGCGTCGCAATCTCCAAGCGCCAGCATACAGGCCGAGAAATAGTTACGGTCGGTGTTGACCAACCGCTGGCAGTCGCGAAACAACAGCCCCTTGCGCTGCATGCGTTCGTATAGAAATTCGGCATAGGCATCGATCCGGTCGGAAGTACGCGCATTGACCAATTCGATGCCCGGGCGATCGAGGTCAATGCCGGCCCTGGTAGCGGTCTCGTCCATGTGCCGGTCCCGGCCGACCAGGATCGCGGTCCCTAAATCCTGATTGGCATAGGCGATTGCCGCGCGCATTACCTGCTCTTCCTCGCCTTCCGCAAACACAACACGGCGCGGCTTGCGCCGGACCCGGTCGTAGATGCGCTGCAAAGTCGATGCGATCGGGTCGCGCCGGGCCGACAATTTCTGGGCATAAGCATCGAGATTGACGATCGGATGACGGGCAACACCGCTATCGGCGGCGGCGCGGGCGATCGCCACCGGGATAGTCGAGATTAGGCGCGGATCGAACGGCACCGGAATGATGTAGTTTGGGCCAAATTTCGGCCGGTGGCCGCGATAGGCGGCAGCGACGTCGTCAGGCACGTCCTCGCGTGCCAATTGCGCCAGCGCCTCGGCGGCGGCGATCTTCATTGCTTCGTTGATGGTGGTGGCGCGAACATCCAGCGCGCCACGAAAAATGTAGGGAAAGCCCAAAACATTGTTGACCTGGTTGGGGAAATCCGACCGACCGGTGGCCATGATCGCGTCATCGCGAATTTCGGCAACCTCCTGCGGGGTGATTTCCGGGTCCGGATTGGCCATGGCGAAGATGATCGGTTGTGTCGCCATCGAGCGCACCATATCGACGGTCAGCGCGCCCTTGACCGACAGGCCAAAAAACACGTCGGCACCGTCGAGCGCTTGCGCAAGCGAACGTGCCGGGGTTTCCACCGCATGGGCCGCCTTCCACTGGTTCATGCCCGCTTCGCGCCCGGCATAGATCGGCCCCTTGGTATCGCAAAGCAAAATATTGGCCGGGTTAAAACCCATCGCCTTGATTAGTTCCACACAGGCGATGCCTGCCGACCCGGCACCGTTGCACACCAGTTTGGTTTCTTTTTTGTTGCGCCCGGTCAGATGCAACGCATTGATCAAGCCCGCAGCGGCAATGATCGCGGTACCATGCTGGTCATCATGAAACACAGGAATATCCATCATTTCGCGCAGGGTTTGCTCGATAATGAAACAGTCCGGCGCCTTGATGTCTTCCAAATTGATGCCACCGAAAGATGGCCCCAGAAACCGCACAGCATTGATGAATTCATCAATATCGGCGGTATCAACTTCCAAATCGATTGAATCCACATCGGCGAACCGCTTAAACAACACCGCTTTGCCTTCCATCACCGGTTTGGAGGCGAGGGCGCCAAGATTGCCGAGGCCAAGGATTGCGGTGCCGTTGGAAATCACCGCTACCATATTGCCGCGAGTGGTATAGTCGAACGCGCAATCGGGATTTTCGGCGATTGCCTTGACCGGCACCGCTACCCCAGGCGAATAGGCCAGCGACAAATCGCGCTGGGTCGCCATCGGCTTGGTCGGCATGACCTCGAGCTTGCCAGGCCGGTCGCGGCTGTGAAACTCAAGCGCTTCTTTGTCGGATACCAAAGAGCCGGCTTGCGTGGTCTTGTCGGTTGCTGGCATGGTTGGCTTTCTTGGGAGGGGAGTGTGTTGAAGTCATGGAAACATTTCGAGGCGGCGAAAACAACCTAAGCTCGCTGAAAGACATCGCTTTGCAGCTTCACAGTTCCGCCAGCGCGTATGGCCGCAGTGGAAAAGTCCTCGCTGGCAAGGCGGCGTTGCGCCGAAATTTAATGGGTAGATGAAATCGTGACTGCAACCCGTAAACCGGCCAAATCCGATGGCACCCATGACCGTACCACCCCGGTAATGGAGCAATATATCGAAATCAAGACCGCTAATCCCGATTCCCTGCTGTTTTACCGCATGGGCGATTTCTACGAATTGTTTTTTTCTGATGCGGAAACCGCCTCGCGGGCGCTCGGCATCACATTGACCAAGCGTGGCAAACATCTTGGCCAAGACATTCCAATGTGCGGCGTGCCGGTGCATGCGGCCGAGGAATATCTGCACAAACTAATCGGGCTGGGTCATCGGGTCGCGGTGTGCGAACAAATGGAGGAACCGGCAAATGCCCGCAAGCGTGGGTCGAGGGCGGTGGTGCGGCGCGATGTGGTTCGCCTGGTAACCCCGGGCACGATCACCGAAGAAAACCTGCTTGATCCAGGTTCCGCCAATCATTTGGCGGCATTGGCACGGGTTCGCGAAGGCGAAGACGCTGAGCGTTTGGCGCTTGCGTGGACCGATATTTCGACAGGCGCGTTCGGCGTCATGTCGAGCGACCGCGACCGGCTGATCGCCGATCTTGCGCGCATTGAGCCGAGCGAGCTGATTTGCGCCACTACGGTGGCCGAGGATGGCGAATTCGCAGCGCTACTTAGCCAGATCGATTGTGCGCTTTCGACCCAACCTTCAAACCTGTTTGATTCCGGCCTTGCCGGGGAACGTTTTAAGCATTTTTACGGCGCCGACGCCGACGCCGAGTTGTTTGGCCTTGATCGCGCCGAACAAGCGGCTGCCGGCGCGATCATCGCCTACGTGGAAAAAACCCAGATCGGCCACAAACCGGTATTGGCAATTCCCACAAAGCAATCGAACGCCAAACACATGGTGATCGATGCCGCGACCCGAACCAATCTTGAATTAGTGCGCACCCTTTCCGGCGAACAGCGCGGCAGCTTGTTTGCAGCAATCGACCGCACGGTTAGCGCTCCGGGGCGCCGCATGTTGCGCGAGCGCATGCTCAACCCGCTCGCCGATGCGGCGCAGATCACCAAGCGCCAGGACGCGGTGCAATGGTTTAGCGATGAAACCCGCACCGGCGAGGAACTGCGCGCCCTTATCAAGCAAGTTCCAGATATGGCGCGGGCGCTTTCGCGGCTTTCGCTTGAGCGCAGTGGTCCGCGCGATTTGTTGGCAATTCGCATTGCGCTGGACAAGGCTGGAGAAATCCAACGGCTGTTTTCCACCGCGGCGGGATTGCCGGCGGAGTTGGTGGCGGGGTTGGCTGCGCTTGCCGCGGCGCCAGGGGCACTGCACGAACATTTGGTGACCGCGCTCGACGACGACGTGCCGATATTTTCGCGCGATGGCGGATTTGTTCGCCCTGGCTATGATCGTGAATTAGACGATCTGCGGCTGCTGCGGGACGAAAGCCGCAAGGTGATTGCCTCCTTGCAGGCGACCTATGTGGAACTGACCGGCGTCAAATCCCTGAAGATCCGCCACAACAATGTTCTCGGCTATTTCGTGGAGGTTACCGCGCAAAACGCCGAGGCAGTCAAAAAAGTTGGCGACGGCGCCACCTTCATTCATCGCCAGACCATGGCCAATGCCATGCGGTTCGTGACCACCGAATTGGCCGATCTGGAACAGCGCATCATCAACGCAGCCGGCCGCGCGGTGGAAATCGAATTAGCGGTGTTTCAGAAGCTGGCTACCGAAGCGGTGGCGGCGTCAAACGCGCTGGCAGCGATTGCCGACGCATTGGCGGTTTTCGATGTCGCTGCTGGCTTGGCGATAATGGCCAAGGAAAACGACTATCACCGTCCGCTGGTCGATGACAGCTTGGCATTTGCGGTCATTGATGGCCGCCATCCATCGGTCGAGGCGATTATGCGGGCTGATGGCGCTAATGATTTCGTTCCCAATAATTGCGATCTGAGCGACCAGGAGACTGCGCATAAGGGCAAAATCTTGTTGATGACCGGCCCCAACATGGGCGGCAAATCGACATTTTTGCGTCAAAATGCGCTGATTGCCATCCTCGCGCAGATGGGGGCATTCGTGCCGGCTCGTTCGGCCCATATTGGCGTGGTGGACCAATTGTTTAGCCGGGTCGGTGCCGCCGACGATCTGGCCCGCGGGCGCTCCACTTTCATGGTCGAGATGGTTGAGACCGCAACCATCCTAAATGGTGCCGGCACCCGCGCCCTGGTGATTTTGGACGAGATCGGCCGTGGTACGGCCACATTTGATGGCTTGTCGATCGCCTGGGCAGCGCTCGAACATTTGCACGAGGTAAATCGATGTCGGACTTTGTTTGCTACCCATTACCACGAACTGACCGTCCTCGCGAAACCCCTGTCGCGCCTGGTCAACTTCACTATGCGGGTGAAAGAGTGGAAAGGCGATGTGATGTTTCTGCACGAGGTCGCGCCAGGAGTTGCCGATCGTTCCTATGGGGTTCAGGTGGCTAAACTGGCCGGGTTGCCGGAGGCGGTGGTGGCGCGCGCGCGCGACGTGCTCGACCAATTAGAAGAAACCGCGCGGGCCTCGCCAACCGCCACCTTGGTCGATGATCTGCCGCTTTTTGCGGCGGCGCATTCCGCCCAACCGACCAGGGCTGCGGACCATCCGGCATTGGACCGGCTGCAAACGATTGAACCCGACGAGTTAACGCCCCGCGAAGCGCTTCAACTTTTGTACGAACTAAAGAAACATGCGCGCGCACCCTAGAGGGCGTTGACAAATCGGCCACGCCGGCGCCACACCATAAATGTCCACAGACCCTGGGTGTCTAACCTCAATCGGCACCGGCATCATTGCTCTTTTCAATTCACTGATAATCGTTTATAGGCAGCCCCAAGCGGGCGTCGATTTCCCGCTTTTGGTATGACCCCGGCTGAACGACATCTCGGCTGTGGGCAAAGCAAGCGCCTCCCAAGGGATTTACCGATACCGAAGACGCGGATTTCGCGGCTCTTCGCATGAAAGGAAACACGATGTCGATTACTCGAGAACGCAAGGCCGAGCTTATCGGCACCTACGCGACCAAAGAGGGCGATACCGGCTCTCCCGAAGTCCAGGTGGCGGTTCTTACCGAGCGTATCGTAAATTTGACCGAGCATTTCAAAACCCACGGCAAAGACAATCACTCGCGCCGCGGATTGCTGAAAATGGTCTCCCAGCGCCGCCGTCTTCTCGACTATGTAAAGTCGAAGGATGAAAGTCGTTACCGTTCGTTGATCGAGCGTCTCGGCCTGCGCCGCTAATTTGTGCCCGGGGATCAATGGGTTATAGTCCTTGATTTCCGGCAGTATCGGTTCCGGTTTCAACCACCATGTGTCCGGAACCAAACCTTAGAGCGGTTTTCGAGCAGATTGAACGATTTTTGTCGGAGCGTTTTTTGTCAAGATCAAGCGAAATTTTGAAGATTATAACCATTGATCTCTTCAAGGAATTTCTCGCTGGAATTAACGAAAAGGTGCCCGATCCGAGGGACTTGGCCCTGGCGGGCATCTAGTGGCAATGCGGCTATGGCCGATGCGGCGGTGATTAGGGCATCGACGACCAACCGGTTTGTTACCGCACAGCGCACGCCAGACCCAAGCAAAATTAATTCAACCTGGTCGCAAGCCGCTCTAGTAGATACCCGGCTATTCACGGGGCAGGATTGCAAGATGCCCAGCGCGCTTATGCGCCGTTTGGACTTCCCGTTGTCTTGCCCGTGATGCGCCACAATCACATGGTGTCCGTGCCCATACCAACGCCAAATGGCGGCAGGGCCAGTTACGTCACGAAGGAACGACAATGTTTAATATCCATAAAGAAGAAATCGACTGGGGCGGGCGCCCGCTGACGATTGAGACCGGCAAGGTCGCGCGCCAAGCGGACGGTTCGGTGATCGCTACCTATGGCGAGACTACCGTGCATGCATCGGTGGTCGCCGCCAAGGACCCCAAGCCTGGCCAAGATTTCTTCCCGCTTACTGTCAACTATCAAGAAAAGACCTATTCGGCCGGCAAAATCCCCGGTGGATTTTTCAAGCGCGAAGCTCGCCCAAGCGAGCGCGAAACCCTTATTTGTCGGCTAATTGACCGGCCGATCCGGCCTTTGTTTCCGGCCGGCTTCAAATGCGACACCCAGGTGATCGTCACCGTGTTGTCCCATGATCTGGAAAACGATCCCGATATCGTCGCCCTGGTTGCGGTTTCCGCCGCACTTACCATTTCCGGAGTACCGTTTAAGGGGCCGATCGGCGCCGGCCGCGTTGCCTGGCTGGACGGTGAATATGTGTTGAACCCGAATATCGACGAAGTACCCGAATCAGCGCTCGATCTGGTGGTCGCCGGCACCAAGGATGCAGTGTTGATGGTCGAATCGGAAGCAAAAGAACTCGACGAAGAAACCATGCTCGGCGCGGTTATGTTCGGCCATCGCGAATTCCAGCCGGTGATCGACGCCATCATCCGATTGGCAGAAAAAGCAGCCAAAGAGCCGCGCGAGTTCGAACCAGAAGACAATACGGCGTTTGCCAAAAAACTGAGCAAGCTGGTTGCTTCCGACCTGGAAGCTGCCTACCAGATCGCCGACAAGCAGGATCGCTACCATTCGATCGACGCTGCCAAGGCAAAAGCATCGGGCGAATTTTTGGCGGAAGACGCCGGTGCCGATGAGAAACAGAAACTTTCCGAAGTGTTCAAAAGCGTTCAGGCCGGGGTAGTTCGCTCCAGCATTTTGAAAACCGGCCAGCGCATCGATGGCCGTGATCTCAAAACCGTGCGGCCGATTGCCTGTGAAGTCGGCTATCTGCCGCGAACCCATGGTTCGGCGCTGTTTACTCGCGGCGAAACCCAGGCCATGGTGGTCACCACCCTTGGCACCTCCGACGACGAGCAATTCGTAGATGCGCTGACCGGCACCTACAAAGAAACCTTCATGCTGCACTACAATTTCCCGCCCTATTCGGTTGGCGAAACCGGCCGTGTCGGCTTTACCAGCCGGCGTGAGATTGGCCATGGCAAACTGGCTTGGCGGGCTTTGCGGGCAGTGCTGCCGAGCGCCGAAGAGTTTCCCTACACCATGCGGGTAGTCTCCGAGATCACCGAATCAAACGGTTCGTCGTCGATGGCCACCGTGTGCGGCGCTTCTTTGTCGCTGATGGACGCTGGGGTTCCGGTCAAAGCGCCGGTTGCCGGCATCGCCATGGGCCTGATCAAGGAAGGTGACGGGTATGCGGTCCTGTCTGACATTCTCGGTGACGAGGACCATCTCGGCGACATGGATTTCAAGGTCGCCGGTACCGAAAGCGGCATCACCTCGCTGCAAATGGACATCAAGATCACCGGGATTACCGAAGAAATCATGCAGGTGGCGCTTGGCCAGGCCAAGGACGGCCGTTTGCATATTCTCGACGAGATGGCCAAAGCGATCGTCGAATCGCGGCCGGAACTGGGCGAATTCGCACCGCGCATCGAACAGATGAGTGTTCCGGTCGACAAGATCCGTGACGTGATCGGTTCTGGCGGCAAAGTGATCCGCGAAATCGTCGAAAAAACCGGCGCCAAGATCAACATTGAGGACGATGGCACGGTGCGCATTGCCTCAGCCAACGCCAAAGAGATCGAGGCGGCGCGCAATTGGATCCATTCGATTACCGCAGAACCCGAAGTCGGCGTGATCTATGAAGGTACCGTGGTCAAAACCGTCGATTTCGGCGCCTTCGTCAATTTCTTCGGCGCCCGCGACGGTTTGGTGCACATCTCGCAGCTGACCGAGGGTCGGGTCGGCAAAACCACCGATGTGGTCAAGGAAGGCGACAAGGTTTGGGTCAAGCTGATGGGCTTCGACGATCGCGGCAAGGTACGCCTATCGATGAAAGTGGTCGATCAAGATACCGGTCAGGAACTGGCCGAGGCGAGCTGACCCGCTTTACAATCGCTTATATCAAGGCCGGGCAATGCCCGGCCTTTTTGTCTCGTAAGGAATAGCAGCCATTCCAAGTTTAGAGCGTATTCCCGAAAAGTTTGCAGCGGTTTTCGGATAAGAATACGCGACAAAACAAACAGATAGCGCGACGAAGCAAATCCTGCGCTTCGTGACAAGCGCTAGCAAATATTGACCGATGGCGACGACGTTCAGCCAGTACCGGTGGAACCGAACCCGCCGCTGCCGCGGGTGGTCGCTGCTGCGATTGATGCAGGCACGATTTTCGCCCGGGCGACCGGTGCGATCACCAATTGTGCGACCCGCATACCGCGCTCGATTGCAAACGCTGCCTGGCCATGATTGATCAGCAACACGCCGATCTCGCCGCGATAGTCGGCATCAATCGTGCCCGGGGTGTTTAGACAGGTAATGCCGTGTTTCAGGGCCAAGCCGGAGCGTGGCCTAACCTGGCCTTCATAGCCCGGCGGGATTTCTGCCACCAGACCGGTCGGCACCAGCACCCGATTGCCGGGTTCGACTATTAGCGGCTGATCTGCATCGACGGCGGCGCGCAAATCCATGCCAGCGGCGCCGGCGGTGGCATAGGCCGGCATTTCCAAGCCTTTGGCAGCAGGCAAAGCTATGATCGTTAAATCTAGTGTCATAGGTCGATTAATCCTCAAGCGATGCCAATCGGCAGTTTTACGCTGTCCTTGATGTCTTCCATAACAAAACTGGCCGACACCCGGGTTACCGAAATTTCCGCGATTAGACGCTGGTAGAACCGATCATAGGCTTTCATGTCGGCGACCCGGACTTTGAGAATGTAGTCAAGATCGCCGGTCATGCGATAGGCGCCTACCACATTTGGCAATTTTCTCACCGCATGTTCGAATTTTTGCAGCCATTGCAAATCGTGCCGGTCATTGTGAATCATCACAAACACGGTGAGGCCGAGCCCGACCGCATCCGCGTCGATCAGGGTTACCCGTTCGCGGATGATCTTGTCGTGTTCAAGGCGCTTGATGCGCCGCCAGCAGGCGTTGCGCGACAAATTTACCCGCTCGGACACCGCCTCGACCGACAAGGTTGCATCGGTTTGTAGGGTGGATAGGATTTTTCGGTCAAAATCATCTAATTGCGGCATAATAGTGGGATGAATATCCCACATTATTCAGTTTTGAAAGGATAAATTGGGAAAATACATCGCAAAAATCGGGCATAATCAATCTTGTTCAACCACAGTCCGCCAACCATCGTCCGCCAACCATCGGCCGCCAATTGCCAGCCGCGAAGGAATATATCATGAGCAAGATTGCTGCCCTATTTACTGACCATCCAGGTACCGTCGACGAGAGCTATTTCGAACATTTGGCCTTTGCCTCGTGGATCGGAGGCATGGCGTTGTTGGCGGCGCTGGCGGCATTTGCCCATGCCTTGTTGCCGTTCGCCTTCGACCACACCGCGAGCCGGATCATCACTCGGTTGAACGACACTTGCACCGATCGTGCAAAGCCATGGCCGGCAACCGTTGTACAGGCGGCAACCGAAGTTTAGATGTGACCCGGTCAAACCTCGATTGAGGCCAGCCGTTCGACAATTTTTTCGACCAGGCGTCGCGCCACCTGATCCTTAGCCATCAATGGCCAATTCTCGACGCTGCGTGATGTGATCAGCTTGACCGCATTATTGTCGCCACCCATGATGCCGGTTTCCGGCGACACGTCATTTGCCACGATCCAATCGGCGCCTTTACGCTTTAGTTTCGCGCGGCCGTTTTCGATCACGTCGCTGGTCTCGGCGGCAAAGCCCACCACCAGCGCCGGACGTTGGCGGTGATGGCCGACGGTTTTCAATATATCCGGGTTCTCCACAAGATTGAGTTGCGGCACGTTGCGCGACCCATCCTTCTTTATCTTCTGACTGGCACTGGCATCGACCCGCCAGTCGGCAACCGCAGCTACCATTACCGCGATATCTGCCGGTAGCGCGGTTTCTACCGCATTTTTCATTTCGCGCGCTGTTTGCACATGCACCACCGCGCATTCTGCCGGATCGGCGATCGCCACCGGTCCGCAAACCAATATTACCTCGGCACCGGCAGCGGCCAGCTCGGCGGCAATTGCATGACCCTGTTTGCCCGACGAGTGATTGGCGATGTAGCGCACCGGGTCGATCGGTTCACGGGTTGGCCCGGAAGTAACGATTGCCCGTTTGCCGGCAAGCGGTTTTGGACCGGCGATCTGCGCCAACATGGCGACGACGGCGTCGGCGATTTCGACCGGTTCGGCCATGCGCCCAACCCCGGCTTCGCCGGCTTCCGCCATTTCGCCAGTATTGGGTCCGCAAAATTTGACCCCGCGCTCCGCCAGCGTGCGCCAATTGTCGCGTGTTGCCTGATGGGCCCACATTGCCGGGTTCATTGCCGGCGCCACCAGCAATGGCAAGCGGGTTGCCAGCAATACGGCGGTTGCTAGATCGTCGGCAAGCCCGTTGGCCATTTTTGCCATCAGATCCGCCGACGCCGGAGCCACCGCGATCAAATCGGCGTCGCGGGCAAGCCGAATGTGGCCAATATCGTGCTCAGCGGCACACTCGAACAGATCTGAGAAAACCGTCTCGGCGGCGACCGCGCCAACGCTGAGCGGGGTGATGAACTCGCCAGCCGCACGGGTCATGACCGGGATCACCCGGGCGCCGCGCGCCTTTAATCGGCGGATCAGATCAAGGCTTTTATAGGCGGCGATACCGCCGGAGATAATCAAAATGATGGTCTTGCCAACAAGCGCTCGATTTGCTCTCGACAGGTTAGCGTTCGCATTCTCCGAAACCGGGCTGATAACCGCATTAGCAGCCGTCACAGTGCCGCCGACGCTGGCATCAAGGGTGATTCGCACCTCTTCTTCCATCGAGCGACCATTGGTCGCTGCACGTTCACGAAGCGCCTGCTTGGTCACCGATTTGAGGTTACGAACAGTCAAATTGGCCATTGTTGCACATTCTATTTGCGTTCATTGCATGCAAATTTATGCTCTATTTCCAAAAATACAAGCCCATAATTGCAGTCAGTGCAATCACTATTAGCGCAAATCGTCCCGAGCGATTGTGTTGTGCCTGGGCCCGGGCCAGGGCCGAAATTGTTCCCGCATCAAGTTTGACGCCCTCCTGCGCCATACGGTCAAGTTCGAGCGACAGCCGTTTTGCCCGCATGGCCATTTCCGGCAGTTCAAACGCGAGTGCCGACAGGGATTTCAGCCCTTGCGCTGCTTCTTCAAATTTACCGGCCGGCCCAACATTGCGGCGCACCCATTGGCCGACCACCGGTTCGGAGACCTGCCACATGTTAAACGCCGGGTCGAGCTTGCGGCATACCCCTTCGACCACCACCATGGTCTTTTGCAAAAGGATCAGCTCCGGTCGCGCTTCCATGTCGAACAATTCAGTGACTTCGAATAATAGGGTCAGCAGTTTCGCCATCGAGATGGTTTCCGCCGGTTGACCGTGGATCGGTTCGCCAATGGCACGGATCGCCTGGGCAAACCCGGTTACCGCATGGCTTTGCGGCACGTAGCCGGCATCAAAATGCACTTGAGCGACCCGCTGATAATTGCCGACAATAAATCCGTACAGAATTTCGGCCAGAAAGTGCTGCTCCTTGCGGCCGAGGCGGCCAGTGATGCCAAGGTCGACGGCGACAATCTTGCCCTGGTCGTCGACGAACAGATTGCCGGGATGCATGTCGGCGTGGAAAAAGCCGTCGCGCAGGGTGTGGCGCAGAAACGACTGCATCAGGGTTTGCGCGATCTCCACCGGGTCGTGGCCAGATGCAACCAGCGCATCGCCGTCGGTCAGCTTGATGCCGTCGATCCACTCCATCGTCAAACAATCGCGGCCGGTCAATTCCCAATTGATCATCGGCACCCGAAAGCCTGGGTCGTCTTGAGTATTTTGTGCCATTTCTGACAACGCTGCCGCTTCCATGCGCAGATCCATTTCGATCTTCGCCGAATGGGCCAGCAATTCGGTAACCGCCACCGGTCTCAGCCGCCGCGATGCCGGGACGTGGCGTTCCTGGAACCGGGCCAGGGTAAAAAATACATCAAGGTCGCGGTTAAACCGCTGGCGCATTCCAGGACGGATTACTTTCACTGCCACCGCTTCGCCGGTCGACTTTAGACGGGCTTTGTGCACCTGCGCCACCGATGCGGCGGCGACCGGATCACTGAAATCTTCGAACAATTCATCGATATTGCGGCCAAGCGAGGCTTCCACCGCAGCGCGCGCTTGTGCGACCGGGAACGGTTGCATGCGGTCCTGCAACATTTCCAGTTCGCTGGCGATCTCAATGCCGACCACGTCTGGACGAGTGGCTAGAAACTGACCCATCTTGACCCAGCTTGGTCCCAGCCGGTTAAGCGCATTGGTCAACCGTTCTGAGCGTTTCGCGCCGCGCACCCCACGCCGCGCCAGTAAGGTGGCCAGGGAATGGACCGCCCCGGCCGGCCCTTGGAACAGTTCCCGTGGCAGGGCGGCGATCACCCCTTCGCGGGCCAGAACCCAACCGGCAACGCTCAGTTTGAAAAATGCCGAAATCGAACCCAAGGACGCCCTACACTTTCCAGGCCAGATGCAAGGCGGCGATGCCACCGACATAATTGCGCCAAGTGACCCGCGAAAACCCGGCATCGCTAATCATGGCCGCAAACCGTTGCTGGTTGGGAAATTTGCGGATCGAGCCCACCAGATATTGATACGGTTCCTCGTCGCCGGTAACGATTTTGCCCATCACCGGAATGCCGTGGTCCGACCAACGCTGGTACAAAGTTTCCAACACCGGAATGTCCACTTCGGAAAATTCCAGGCACAAAAACCTGCCGCCGAATTTCAACACCCGGTAGGCTTCGTTAAGTGCAGCCGCAATGTCCGGCACGTTTCGAATGCCAAACCCGATTGTATAAGCGTCAAAGCTCTTGGCTTTAAAAGGCAACGCTTCGGCATTTCCCTCGATAAAATTCACCCTGTTGCTGAGGTCGCGCTGCTCGGCGCGAATTTTGCCGACCTCCAACATCGAGGAATTGATATCCAGCACCGTGGTTTGATTGTCTTTGCTACCGGCATCGAGAATACGAAACGCGATGTCACCGGTACCACCAGCAACATCGAGCCCATGCCAGGGCCGGACCGGGGTGCGAGGGGGCGCTAATGCTGCAACCATCGCCGATTTCCAAAGCCGGTGCATGCCACCTGACATTAGATCATTCATCAAATCATAGCGGGACGCGACCTTGTGGAACACATCGTCGACCATGTTTTGCTTGGCGTCAGGCGCGACCTGCTGCTGGCCGAAACTGGTGGCCATATGTTCTGGCCTGGTGGCGCGTTGGCTGGGCATTCAATTATCCGGTTTCCGGCGCGAACATGGCGGCCATTGCGGGTTGGGTTCGCGCAACCAGCCCCGCGGCGCCGGTATAGCCATTTTCCAGCGGAGATTGTAGAGGTTTTTGTTCCGCGCATAGTCGCACCACTGATGTTGCCAAAGAGGTCTGATGCCCGAGCTGCCAGAAGTTGAAACGGTTCGGCGCGGTTTGGCGCCGGTAATGGAAGGCGCTTTGATTGTCGAGGCCAAGGTCAACCGGGCCGATTTGCGATTTCCTTTTCCCGCAAACCTGGCCGGCCGGCTTACCGGTCGAACGGTGACGGCGCTCAGCCGCCGGGCCAAATATCTGCTGGCCGATCTCGACGATGGCCATGTGCTGCTTTCCCATCTTGGCATGTCGGGCTCCTATCGCATGGAACGCATTGGGCGCGCGACCACACTGGGGGATTTCCATGTCTCGCGAGGTTCGGCCCGCAAACATGACCACGTAATCTTGAGGATGGCTCATCCTGGTCACGGCGTCGTTGTGGTCACCTACAATGATCCACGAAGGTTTGGTATGATGGATTTGGTGGCGCGCGGCGACCTGGAAACCCACCGCCTGATTGCCGGCCTCGGTATCGAACCGACCGGCAATGAACTGGATGGACCGCTGTTAGCGATGTTGTTCGCGCCCAGGCGCACTTCGCTCAAGGCAGCGTTGCTCGATCAGCGGTTGGTTGCCGGTCTCGGCAATATCTATGTTTGTGAAGCGCTGTGGGCCGCGCGCTTGTCGCCTCAGCGCCCGGCGTCGAGCTTGGTTGGTGCCACCGGCCGGCCGCTTGCCAGAGCCAGCCATCTTGCCAACGCCATTCGCGAAATCATCGCCCGCGCGATAGCAGCGGGTGGATCATCTTTGCGCGACCATCGCCAGGTCGATGGCGAAACTGGCTACTTTCAACATGACTTTATGGTCTATGATCGCGAAAACCAACCCTGCCGGCGCGAACGGTGCCGCGGAGTGGTTCGCCGTGTTACCGATGCCGGCCGCTCCAGCTTTTATTGTCCGACATGCCAGAAATAGCCGGCGATCCGCACCATCGCCAATTGTTGCATTGACGCCCAGTTGCCGGTTCGCTATAAGCCCGCGAATTCGCGCCTGTCGTAACCAAGGACAGGAATGCGCGGAACCAGCGGTTCCAACAACTGCCAACTTAGGCACGCGAAACCAGATATTTAACACAACAGGAATAACCACAGATGGCAAACACCAGGTCGGCTAAAAAAGCTGTCCGTAAATTGGCGCGCCGCACCGAAGTCAACAAAGCGCGACGCAGCCGGATGCGGACATTTGTGCGCCAGGTAGAAGAGGCGGTTGTCAATAATGACAAAGATGCGGCCAACGCGGCGCTGATTGCGGCGCAGCCGGAGATCATGCGCGCGGCCAGCAAAGGCGTGATCAAGCGCATTACAGCATCGCGCAAGTTTTCCCGCCTTGCCCAGCAAGTTCGCAAGATTAGCGTCAGCTAATCATCTACTAAAAAATTCCAAGCGCCGGCTGCCAATTTGGTGGTTAGCGCTTTTTATTTGCCGCGCCGGTCCGTTATCCAATCGGAGTAGGGATAATTTCCTATTAAAATAAATTACATTTTATCAGACGCTTACACCTATGTTGAAAACGATTTGAGCAAATAGGGCGAGTCAAGCCCCGACCGGATAAATCTTTTTGTGATCGTTTGGCGCCGGATTAAACGGCCATCAATGGCGGCGGCAAAGGCTTTGAATCTTAACCCTTTAGCAACCATGATTTTTACCAACCACCGACCTGCAAATGGCGCATTTCGGGTACGAATATCGGTTTTCGCGGCATTTCGGATTGCATCACCGTGAGCCCCAAGTTAGGTTAGGCTACGAACAGGGAGCGGCAATTAACGGCCCGGCGTATCAAGTAACGGGCGCGAAAAAGCAGCCGATAAGTTCACAGAACTCGCCTTGGCGCATGCGTATTTTGTCGTGCTCCAAACTGGATGGTATTGGCTGAGAAGCCCTTCCACAGTTTCGTTTTGAATAGCCTTGGCTCAGGCATTCGGAAATTAGAATGAAATTGCAAGACGCGAATTTGAGGTTCGCGCCAACGGGATAGTTGTGCCATGAATTACGCAGGGGACGTAACGTCACAAGAATGCTGGCAGGCATTGCTGAGCGACAAAAACGCACAACTGGTTGATGTCCGAACCACCGCCGAATGGAGTTTCGTCGGAGTGCCCGACATTTCCAAACTGGATCGTAGCGTCATTTTTGAAGCTTGGCAGCAATTTCCAGGCATGGCCATCAATCAAGAATTTGCCGAGCGGGTTCAAGGCGAACTCCACAGCCGTGGCGCCACCAAGGGCGATCCGGTCTATTTTTTGTGCCGGTCGGGACAGCGTAGCGCCGCTGCCGCGGCAGCATTGACTGCGGCCGGCTTTCAACACGCTTACAATGTAGCAGGCGGTTTCGAAGGAAATCTTGATCAACACCAACATAGAGGAGGCATCGACGGCTGGAAGGTTGCCGGACTTGATTGGGTGCAAAAGTAGCGCGGAGACTTAGCCGGCGGTTTCACCGTCCGGTTCAAACAGTGCCAGTGAAAAATAACAACAACCTACAATTAAGCGGAGACTATCATAATGCCTACAACTGGGGACGATGTCGGCAAAGGTGAATCCGGCAGGGAAAATAAGGGACGAGCGCAAAAGGCTAACCGAGCGCAAAAGAAAATCGGGGCTGAATGGGCACGGGTAGTTGAGCGTTTGCGGGTCCGCTTGGGTGCGGAAGTATTTGACAGCTGGTTCGGACGCATCAAGCTTGATTGCGCCGAAGGCGGTGTCGTCACCCACACTGTTCCCACCACATTTTTGAAGTCGTGGATCAACAATCATTATCGCGACGTATTGCTTGAGCTTTGGCAAAAGGAAAACCGCGACGTCTTGCGGGTCGATATCATTGCTCGTTCGGCGGTGCGCCGGGTACGCACCGAGGACCCGGATAAGTCGGCATCCAACAAAATTTCCGGCACAGGCGACCCAAAAAAACTCAACGCGCACAATAAATCGAGAGAACCGCGCCCCTTTGCCCAGATGATGGATCAGTCCGGCGAATTTACTGGTTCGCCCCTCGATCCGCGCTTTACCTTCGCCAATTTCGTCGAAGGAGTGTCCAACGATATGTGTCATGCTGCAGCCCGCTCGGTGGCCCAATACGGTACTGGCGCGGTGCGGTTCAATCCGCTGTTCATCCACGCCCCGGTCGGCCTCGGCAAGACCCATCTATTGCAAGCAATCGCTTGGGAAGCGCGCGCGCGTGCCGGTGAGCGCAAGGTGTTGTATCTGACTGCCGAATATTTCATGTGGCGGTTTGCTTCGGCAATCCGCGACCATCTGGCCCTGTCATTCAAAGAGGCATTGCGTGACATCGACATTTTGCTGATTGACGATATGCAATTCCTGCAGGGGAAATCGATCCAGCAGGAATTTTGTCACCTTCTCAATGCTTTGATTGATAGCGCCAAACAGGTGGTTGTTGCCGCCGACCGGCCGCCTTTGGAATTGGAAAGTCTTGATGAGCGGGTCCGCTCACGTTTGCAGGGCGGCGTAACATTGCCGATCACCCAACCCGATATGGAAATGCGCAAGGCGATCTTGAGCATGCGCTATCAAGCCGCACGCACCGATGATCCGTCGCTCAATATTCCAGAAGACATCTTGGATTATGTGGCGAGCCAAGTTGTCAGCTCGGGCCGCGATGTAGAGGGCGCGTTCAACCAATTGCTGGTGCAATACCGGTTCGCGGAAAACGGCCTGACCATCGACAGCCTTGATCGTATACTCGGCCATCTGGTTTCTTCGGCAGAAAGCCGGCGGGTGCGCATCGAAGACATTCAAAAAGCGGTGGCGCGCCAATATAATGTTTCTCGCAACGATCTGTTGTCCGACCGGCGCACCCGGGTGATCGTGCGACCGCGCCAGATCGCTATGTATTTGGCCAAGACCTTGACCCCACGTTCGCTGCCGGAAATCGGTCGCCGGTTCGGTGGTCGCGATCACACGACCGTATTGCATGCGGTTCGCAAGATCGAACAATTGGCTGCTAATGATCCCAAATTGGCGCGCGAAATAGAACTTCTGAAACGATTGATCGAGGAATAACCGATCCGACCAATGGGCGGCAACCTGCCGGTGGTCCACACTATGGCGTTGATTTATCTCGCCGCCTATTGCACTTGCTTTCGGAATTAGACAATTTGTGCGTCCCCGTTGGCCGGTACGACCGCCAATTTGCCGGTCCTGACCATAAACTGGATTTCGCACGATGCGTGTTACGATTGAACGATTGAACCTCTTGAAGGCACTCAACCATATTCAGCGTGTGGTGGAACGCCGCAATACGATTCCGATCCTTGCCAACGTGTTGTTGCAAGTCGGCGACGCCGAACTAACACTGAAAGCGACCGATCTCGATCTCGAATCCACGGAAACCGTAGCAGCGATTGCCGAACAAACCGGCGCTACCACGGTGCCGGCGCATATGTTTTACGACATCGTGCGCAAATTGCCCGACGGGTCGGAAGTGATGCTGGCGAGCGAACCGGACGGTGCGGCCATGACCATATCTTCAGGCAGGTCCCGCTTCCATCTGCAGGTATTGCCGGATACCGATTTCCCGGACATCACCGCTGGCGAGTTCGACCATTCGTTCCATATCTCCTGCGCGGCGCTCAAAGGCATGATCGATCACACCCAGTTTGCGATATCCACCGAGGAGACCCGGTACTATTTGAACGGTATCTATTTTCACGCAATCGCCGCCGGAAACGAGACCGTGGTGCGGGCGGTGGCAACCGATGGACACCGGCTTGCCCGCGCCGAAATTGCAGCACCTGCTGGAGCAGAGGAAATTGGTGGCATCATTGTACCGCGCAAAGCGGTCGGCGAGATCCACAAGCTGGTCGAGGATCCTGAAGGAACCGCCAAGGTCGAAATTTCCGATACCAAGATCCGGGTATCGATCGGCAGCGTAGTTTTGACTTCGAAATTGATCGACGGCACCTTTCCCGATTATGAGCGAGTGATCCCAGCCGACAATGACAAACGTTTGGTAATGGATTGCAAAAGCTTCGCTTCGGCGGTTGACCGGGTCTCGACCATTTCCAGCGAACGCGGTCGCGCAGTCAAGATGGCGGTCGGCGATGGCCAGTTGGTGTTGTCGGTCAACAATCCGGATTCCGGCAGCGCCACCGAGGAATTAGCTGTCGAGTATGATGCCGAACCGATCGAGATCGGCTTTAATTCCCGCTATTTGCTCGACATCACCAACCAATTGACTGGCGACGAAACCGAGTTCATGCTGTCCAATGCCGGTTCGCCGGCTCTGATCCGCAGTTCGGTCGATGCCGATGCCGTGTTTGTCTTGATGCCGATGCGCGTTTAGAACACTGCGAAATTGATGTCCCTAATCTGGTTTGCTGCTTTGCTGCGGCGCTATAATGATCAACTACACCTAGCGCTTGTCACAAAGCGTTGGAATAGTTTCGTCGCGCTATCTGATTGTTTTGCCGCGTATTCTTATCCGAAAACCGCACCACACTTTTCGGCAATACGCTTAGCGCTTGTCACCAAGCGTTGGATACGCTTCGTCGCGCTATCTGATTGTTTTGTCGCGTATTCTTGTCCGAAAACCGCTACACACTTTTCGGCAATACGCTTAGCGCTTGTCACCAAGCGTTGGAATAGTTTCGTCGCGCTATCTGATTGTTTTGCCGCGTATTCTTATCCGAAAACCGCACCACACTTTTCGGCAATACGCTTAGCGCTTGTCACCAAGCGTTGGATACGCTTCGTCGCGCTATCGCTTTGTTTATGCGTGTCATTTTTCCCAAAACCGGTGCCCACTTTTGGGCGACACGCACTTGCGCGTTTAGCGGCCTGGCCATTGCGTCAAATTCGTGCGATTGCCCGGCTAGCCTATCAAAATGGGAAGACGGAACCCAGCACAATGTTGCCGGCATGAGTGCTGCCGAGTGCCAAGATATTTTCATGCGGGTCGCCGTGCAACGCCTCCATCTGACTGGATTTCGCAACTATGAGCACGGGTCACTCAATGTGGCGAGCCAATATGTGGTGCTCACGGGCGACAATGGTGCTGGCAAGACCAATGTGCTGGAAGCCCTGTCGCTGTTGTCGCCGGGCAGGGGTATGCGCCGGGCGCCACTCGACGAATTAGCCTGCAAATCAGGCGATGGCACCTGGAGTGTGTTTGCCGAACTTGCGGGAATGAAAGGTTCGATTACCGTCGGCACCGGGTTGGCCCGTGCCGCCGCGGGACGGATCGAAGGGCAACGGCGGATCCGCATCAACCGCGAACCGGTGGCCCGCGCCGAACATTTGCTGGATCATTTGCGGGTGGTGTGGATCGTACCGGCGATGGACGGCTTGTTTACCGGTGCGGCCGGCGACCGGCGCCGTTTCCTCGACCGCATGGTGTTAGCGATCGATCCAGCCCACGCGCGGCGGGTATCTGCCTATGAAAATACGGTTAGTGGCCGCAACCGTATTTTGACCACCAATGCCGAAGATCGCCGCTGGCTCGATGCCCAGGAAGCGCAAATCGCCGAACTGGGAACCGCGATCGCCGCTGCGCGGGCCGAGTTCGTCGCCTTGTTGTCCGCCTCAATCGCGCGTAATCAATCCGGTGCCAGCATATTTCCCCGAGCTGCGATCGAGATTACCGGGTTTCCCGAAGATTTGGTTGGCACCAATGCCGATAGTGTCGGTGTCGAAGAGGCGTTTCGTGCCAGGTTGGCTGAAACCAGGCGCCGTGATCAAGCGGCCGGGCGTACATTGACCGGGCCGCATCGTTGTGACCTCAAGGTGATCCACCCAACCAGGGCGATGCCGGCGGGCCTGTGCTCGACTGGCGAACAAAAGGCGCTGTTGGTCGGGTTGACGCTTGCCCATTGCCGGCTGATTGGTGAAACCACTGGTTATTCACCGGTGCTATTGCTCGACGAAATCGCCGCCCATCTCGACCCGGACCGACGTGCGGCCTTGTTTGCACTGATCGACACCCTTGGTTGCCAGACCTGGATGACCGGTACCGAGCCGGCGATGTTTGCGGCCTTGCGCGGCGACCCAGGTTTTGTTCATGTAGATGCTGGTGGTTTTGATGGAAACGCGAGCGGCAATTCGGACTGAAAATTTGATAATACAGCGCAATCGGGAGAAAAATTTTCGGTGTTAAGTGATGAAGAACTGGAGCGTTATGCCCGCCACATCGTTCTAAAAGACGTTGGCGGCGCAGGTCAGCAAGCGCTTAGTCGCGCGTCGGTACTGGTAATCGGCGCCGGCGGACTGGGCTCACCGGTAATCCAATATCTCGCCGCCGCTGGCATCGGCACCATTGGTGTGGCCGATAATGACACAGTGGCGCTATCTAACCTGCAACGTCAAACCATCCATGACACAGCCAATATCGGCATGGCCAAGACCCAAAGTGCTGCGATTGCCGCTAAGCGCATCAATCCCCTTGTGGAAATCCGCCAGCACCAGACGCGGGTCACTGCGCAAAACGCCCTTGAGTTGATATCTTGCTATGACATTGTCGCCGACGGGTCAGATAATTTTGCCACCCGCTATCTGATCGCCGATTGCTGCGAACAGGCCAAGCGCATCCTGGTTTCGGCAGCGGTTGGTCAGTTCGACGGGTCAATTACCACGCTCAAACCCCATTGCCGTGACCAGGATGGCAATTATTTTCCACGCTACCGTGACCTGTTTCCTAACCCTGCGGACGAACGGCTGATTCCTACTTGTGCCCAAGCCGGCATTCTCGGTGCCCTGACCGGCGTGGTCGGATCGATGCAAGGATTGGAAATCATCAAGGAATTGCTCGGTATCGGCGACAGCCTGGCCGGCACCTTGCTGATGTATGATGCGCGCGGCACCCGTTTCATGCGGGTAGCTTATCGGCGCACTGAACCTGCCCTGAAGGCGCCGCGCGCATAAATATCTATTTCTCTTAGACTTCGGTTGGTAAAACTCGATCCGGTGGCCGGTGGCCGTCGAACAGGGTGCGGATATTTATGATTACACGGTCGCCCATCTCGTTGCGACCCTCGATGGTGGCCGAACCCATATGCGGCAACAGCACCACCTTGCCGCGCTCTGCCAATTCAATGAACTTCGGGTTGAACGCCGGCTCGTGCTGGAATACGTCGAGCCCGGCACCGGCGATCCGGTCATTTTCCAGCGCTTCAATCAGCGCTTCTTCGTTGATGATGTCGCCACGCGCGGTATTGATCACAATCGCATTGGGCTGCAGGAGTTGTAGGCGGCGGCGGTTCAGCAAATGATAGGTGGCCGGCGTGTGTGGGCAGTTCACCGACACGATATCGGTGCGTGCTAGCATCTGATCGAGACTTTCCCAATGGGTTGCTTCAAGCTCTTCCTCGATCGGTTCGCTGACCCGGTGACGATTGTGATAATGGATCGATAGACCGAACGAACGGGCCCGGCGCGCCACTGCTGTACCAATACGGCCCATGCCGACGATGCCAAGCCTTTTGCCCCAAATGCGGTGGCCGAGCATCCAAGTCGGCGACCATCCCTGCCAATCATTGCCGCCGATCAAAACCGCCATGCCTTCGGCTAATCGCCGTGATACCGCGATCATCAGCCCGACCGTCATATCGGCCGTATCCTCGGTCAAGACGTTGGGCGTATTGGTAACCGCGATGCCCCGCTTGGCTGCTGCTGCAACATCAATATTGTCGACCCCATTGCCGAAATTGGCAATCAGTTTGAGATTTTCACCAGCCTGGGAAATCAGCGCCCCATCGATCCGGTCGGTCACCGTTGGCACCAAAGCATCAGCGCGTTTGATCGCATCCATCAGCGCTGCATGGCTCATCGGCCGGTCTTCCAGGTTTAGTTCGGCGTTGAACAACTCCCGCATGCGGGTTTCGATCACATCGGGTAGTTTGCGGGTGATGATTACCAGCGGCTTTTTCTTCGACATTGCGCTCCAAACCACAGATTGTTGACCGGGCCTTAACCCAAAACCCTGATATTGGCCAATGGGTGTTCCCGCCCGGCGAGAAAAACGACCCGCGCCCTCGGATTTCAATAATGCCGATCACGGTCCGCACCGACCAATGTCAGTCAGCCCAATTAGAGTATTACAGATAATGTCAAGCATCCAGTCCGTGCTCCGATTATCAAACGCAATCCTTCTGCTGCTAACCGCGATCTTTGTGTCGATGGCCCTTGGTGGGCCAGCCCAAGCCGCATCCGCCGCACCATTGCCGAGATTTGTGTCCATCAAATCGGCACGCGCCAATATGCGGGTGGGGCCCGGTCTTCATTACCGGGTCGAGTGGCTTTATGTACGCTCCGGCCTGCCGATGGAGGTAATTCAGGAATATGACAATTGGCGCAAGGTGCGCGACTCGCAAGGTAGTGAAGGCTGGATTATGCGGCCATTATTATCTGGCAAGCGGACAGCATTGATTGCCCCTTGGGATCGCAATAACCCGGTTGAATTGGTGGATTTGCACACAGCACCGGACGCCGGCGCGCCAATTTCCGCACATATGACGCCGGGACTTTTAGCTAGGATCGTATTTTGCAACGGCAAATGGTGCCGCGTCGAAGTCGCTGAGAAGACCGCCGATAGGGTGAGCGGTTATGTCGACCAAAGCCGGCTGTGGGGAGTTTATCCGGGCGAAACCGTCAAACGATAACGATTGCGGTACGATGCCTTAACCGGGATGTGACGCCTGTCAGCCCTTGTCGGACTTTAGGCAAACCACCACTTCAATCTTTGACACCTTGGTGCCAGCAGGCGGTTTGGCAAGAAACCGTACGTCGACTGCGTCCGGCGAAAAATCAAGCAATTGGCCGGTTTCCTCGACATAGAAATGATGATGCTCGCTGGTGTTGGTATCAAAATAGGTCCGTGATGCGCCAACATTGACGATCCGCAGCAGGCCGGCTGATTCAAACTGATGCAGCGCGTTGTAGACCGTCGCCTGGGAGACCAAAATACCCGCCTCCTTGGCCTCGCCATACAGCATTTCCGCAGATATATGGCGCCCGCCCTTGGCAAATAGCAATTCGGCCAGCGCAACCCGTTGACGGGTTGGCCGCAAATCGGCTGCGCGTAACGCCGTTTCGATTTCCTCAACCGTGCGGTGTACTTTGTGGTTCATCGCGCTTTTCATTCTATCCTCTTCACAGACCTTACAGTCTTTCCTTTTTAAATCGGGGCGTTTGAACCCGGCTATTTTGTGTTCCGACAACAAGCGCGGGGTGCTGCGGTGTAATCACCGTAAGCATTGCACGAGGTTGTCGGGTCGCCAAACAACAAGTGGAAAAGATTTGCAGATTACCACGCATTTTCGCAGATTATCACGCATTTTTGACATGTTCTTCAAAATTCTGCTTGGCGGTCTTTTCCGCTTCAGCTTGGTCAGTTTCCTCGCTGAAACGAAAAATCCTACCGAACAAATCGCTGCCATTTAAACAGGAAAGCCTGTAGCCGCTATCGCTTTGTTTTGTCGCGTATTCTTATCCGAAAACCGCTACACACTTTTCGGGAATACGCGAGCCGCATTTTTCCTGGCGCGTATTCTTATCCGAAAACCGCTACACACTTTTCGGGAATACGCTCTAGCGCTTGTCACGGCGATCGCAATGGCAAAGCCGCACTCAAAACGCATCTGTAAAGTGTACCGGCCACCGCCATGGCACCACTGCGACGATATCGAAGCGGATCGACAATCGCGCCGCGTCGCGCCTGCCAGATAACCACAGATCGGCAGCACTTTGCACCCGGCGCATGGCCGTGGGCGTAACGGCGTCGAGTGCAGCACAAACACTGTTGCGCGCCTTGACCTCGACGATTGCCACCAGATCGCCACGGCGGGCGATCAGATCGATCTCCCCGACCGGGGTGCGACATCGCATGGCCAAGATACGATACCCCTTCGCCCGCAGCGACCAGGCGGCAGCAAATTCGGCCAGCCGTCCCTTGCGGTAGGCCCAGTGCCGGTTAGCCGCCATCTTGCCCGGCCTGGCCGTGCCGCAATTGCAATGCACGGCGATAAATCTCATTCCTGCTTTGGCCGGTGATGTGGGCAATCTCGCCCGCCGCCTTGGCCACCGACATAGTCTCAAGCGCTTCCAAGAGTGCCGCTTCGATGTCGATGTCGGTTTCTCGCCGGTTTCGTTGCGGAGGGGAAACAACAACCACGCATTCTCCTTTGATAAGATCATGGCTGGCAAAATGTTCAGCAAGTTCGCCCAGCGTTCCGCGCACAATAGTTTCGTGACGCTTGGTCAGTTCCCGACCCACCGCCGCTGGGCGCGACATACCGAACCTATGCGCCATCGCCGCTAAGCTGGCAGCCAGCCGGTTCGGGCTTTCGTAAAACACTAGGCTCGCCGCGAGCGATGCCAGTTCAGCCAGCACCGTATCCCGCTTACCGGCCCGGGTCGGTAAAAATCCGGCAAACAGGAACCGCTCGGTCGGCATCGCGCAGGCACTAAGCGCTGCGATTGCGGCTGATGGTCCCGGCACCGAAACCACCGTGTGGCCGGCAGCGACCGCACTTTCCACCAGGCGCTGACCGGGGTCGGATATCAGTGGGGTGCCGGCATCGCTGACCAGTGCAACCGCGCCGCCACCAGCAAGTGCCGCAAGCAATTTGGCGCCAGCCTTGTGCGCATTGTGCTCATGATAAACCGTCATGCGACCTTTGATGCCGTATCGGTTGAGCAGGCGCACGGTTATCCGCTTGTCTTCGCAGGCAATCCAGTCGGCCGTGGCAAGGGTCTTAAGGGCCCTGATCGTCACGTCACCGAGATTGCCGATCGGGGTGGCGACCACATAAAGGGCTGGGTCAAGTGCCGGCGCGGACAGCCGGCATCCATCGATCACAAAGCTGCCGGCAGCGCTGTCCGGCTCATCATTGCCATGGTCCATAAAAGTCCCGATCACGGAATTAAGGCTGCCTCATTTCCGTGAACGCCCGTTAACCATATTTCAATCTTAAGGTTAACATAGTGTTGCGGTTGTGTACTTGTTTTTGATAGCGAAATTGGCGGCGGGGCGTGTATGCAATCGAAATTGCAACCTCGCCGCCAATGATATTGCGCCATGGAATGGCCCCAGTGTGGTGTTTGCGATAGGGGCAAAAGTGATGCGGGCGCGGAAGCAGGATTGTTAAATTGCCTTTAGAATGCACAACCAATCGGTTTTCGCGGCTAGCCGGTGCGGCGGCGCTGACATTTGTTAGCTTGGTATTGTTTGCCTGTCAGTCGACCAATCTGGCACTGAACCAACCGACAAACCAACCATCTGGAACCAACACCTTGCCCCCGGCCAGTGGCGAAATCGTCGGCCAGGGCCCGGTCCGGCTCGCAGTAATCCTACCGAAAAGCGCGCCTGGCAATGCCGCCAAGGTTGCTGCCGAATACCGAAACGGTGCCATGATGGCATACCAGGATTTCGGCCGCGAAAGTTTGCAATTGGTTTTTAAGGATAGTGCCGGGCTAGCCGCCAATGCACAAGCGACCGCAAGCGAAGCACTGCGCGAACAATCAACCGCTATCATCGGCCCGCTGTTTGCCGCCAGCGTCACTGCGGTCTCATCAATCGCCCAGCCAGCCGGTGTGCCGGTGATCGCGTTTTCGACCGATTCCAGCACCGCGCGGCGCGGCGTCTATCTATTTTCCTATACCCCGCGTGACGATGTGCAGCGAACTATCTCTTATGCCGCTTCCTCCGGTCGCAGGTCGATCCTGCCGTTTCTGCCGAAAAATGCTTATGGCAACTTGATCGAGGCGCGACTGCGCGAATATGCCGGATCGCGGGGCGTGGCGATTACTCAAATCGTGCGTTACGATTTCAGCAATTTCGGCATCGAACAGGCTGTCCAGACCGCGGCCCAAACGATCCCGGTTTCCGACAGTATCTATATTCCCGACGGCGGCAAGGTGCCGGGTGCGGTGCTTTCATCCATCAAGGGTATGAAGATCAGCCTGAGCGGCAAGCAGATATTGGGTTCGGGCCAATGGGAGGGGGTCGATCACAAAAATTCCAGCCTCGCTGGCGCAATTTATGCCGGCCGTGACATGGAAAAATCTGCGGCATTTGCCACCCGTTACCAAACCGCCCACGGCGAAATACCCAGTGTCCACGCCGCCCTTGGTTACGACATAATCAGTCTGGCCGCCGAACTGATCAGGCGTAATGGAAAAAATGCGTTCACACCGCGGGTACTTGAAGAACGAAACGGCTATGCCGGAATTAACGGCATATTCCGTTTCCGCAGCGATGGCACCGTTGAACGCGGCCTGGCGGTCTATCAGATCGGTAGCGGCACAAAGCAGGTGGTTAGCCCGTCACCTGCATCATTTTCAGCCGCGTCTTTTTGATCCAACCCAGACCAAGCCGCGTTTTTTTCGCCTTGCCAGCGGTCAAATTGGCCACTCCGGCGCCGCAGCCATAATTGTCCACAGGCCCTAGCGCTTGTCACCAAGCGTTGGAATGGCTTCGTTGCGCTATCTGTTTGTTTGTCGCGTATTCTTGTCCGAAAACCGCTACACACTTTTCGGGAATACGCTTAGCGCTTGTCACCAAGCGTTGGAACAGCTTCGTCGCGCTATCTGTTTGTTTTGTCGCGTATTCTTATCCGAAAACCGCTACCCACTTTTCGGGAATACGCTCTAGCGCTTGTCACCAAGCGTTGGATACGCTTCGTCGCGCTATCTGTTTGTTTTGTCGCGTATTCTTATCCGAAAACCGCTGCACACTTTTCGGGAATACGCTCTAGGCGGCAAGATCGGCAACCACCGCATCCAGCACCATCCAACCCGCGCGTGAAACCCTGAGCTTGTTGTCGGCCAGGGGTTCGACGAAGCCAAGCGCCTGTAATTCGGCAATTTTGCGCTGATTTAGCGGCCTTCCGGACAATTGCCGGTATCGATCCGCGTCGATGCCTTCAGCGAGCCGCAATCCCATAACCAACATTTCGTCGGCTTGTTCCTCGACATTGAGAATTTGGCTGGTCGCCAATCCATGGCCGTGGCGCTCGACCGCTTCACGCCAGATTTCCGGAATCTGGGTCGCTGCTGTAGCAAGGCGACCGCTTGCAGTATCGATGCGGCCATGGGCGCCAGGCCCCACGCCGGCATAGTCATTTTGACGCCAATAGACCAGATTGTGGCGGCACTCACTGCCGGGCCGGGCGTGGTTGGATATTTCATAGGCCGGCAATCCGTGCCGATCGGTCACCCCTAGGGTTTCCTGGTAAAATATTTCGGCCTCATCATCGCCTGGCACAGATAGCTTGCCCGTGCGATGAAGATCGAAAAACGGCGTGCCCGGTTCAATGGTCAATTGGTAAAGCGATAGATGGTCGGCGGCAAAACCAAGCGCTTCTTTAAGCTCAATTTGCCATTCGTCCACCGTCTGGCCCGGCCTGGCATAGATCAGATCGAAGGAAATCTCCTCGAAAATCGAGCGCGCCAGCGCCACCGCCTGGCGCGCTTCGGCTGCGTCGTGCAGCCGGCCAAGGGTTTTGAGCGCGTGGTCGCGCAGCGACTGCACGCCGACCGACAAGCGGTTGACGCCGGCGGCACGATAATCGGCAAACCGGGTTGCGTCAGCACTCGACGGATTGGCCTCAAGGGTTATCTCCGTGTCGTCGGCGACACCCCACAAATGGTCGATGGTCGCCAAAATGGCGGCAACGGTACTGCCCGCCATCAGTGACGGGGTGCCGCCGCCAAAAAAAATACTTGTCACGGACCTAGCGCCGGTAAGGTTGCGCATATGCGCCAGTTCCCGGGCATAGGCGGTGACCAGCCCAGCCTCGTCGACCGCGCCATGGCGAACATGGCTGTTGAAATCGCAATAGGGGCATTTGGCGGCGCAAAACGGCCAATGTACATAAACGCCGAAATCGCCCTTGTGGCGCGGCGGTTGGCCGTTCATCACTGCTGCGACCTGGTTAGGCATTGTGAGGCGAATTTGGCGAAAGCACGTGCGCGATGCGACAATCCTTCTTGGTCTCCATGCGACCAGCCCTGCTTGTTGCCAAGCTTCATTTCGGCAAAGGTTTGCTGGTAACCGTTAGGTTGGAATATAGCATCGTAGCCGAACCCGTGTCGGCCGCGCGGCGGCCATACGATCTCGCCCCCGACCTCACCGCGAAACAGCGACACAGTGCCATCAGGCAACGCCAACGCCAGCACGGCAACGAACTGCGCATGGCGCCGATCGGGGGTGTTTGCACCGGCGCCGAGCAATTTTTCATGTACAAGGCCCATCGCCAGGTCGAAATCGCGCTGTTTACCGGCCCAGCGCGCAGAATGAATGCCAGGTTCGCCGCCAAGCCCCTCCACACAAAGCCCGCTATCATCGCCAAGCGCCGCCATGCCGGTGGCGGTAGCTGCCGCTTTCGCCTTCAAGATCGCGTTTTCTTCAAAGCTAGCGCCGGTTTCGTCGGGTTCCGGCAAACCAAATTCCGCCGCCGATTTAATCTCAACCGCAAATGATGCCGCAAGTGCTGCAAATTCCTTGACCTTGTCGGCATTGTGGGTCGCCAACAACAAGGTTCCATCATGCAGCGCTGTTTTCATTTGCGCGCGCCTTACCCCATTAACCGGTGGCGATATTTTGTAAATCGATAAGCTGGCCAATCCCGTCTTTTGCCAGGGTCAACATTTCGAGAAACTGGTCCTGGGTGAACGGCTCGCCTTCCGCCGTGCCTTGGATCTCGACGATGCCGCCGGCGCCGGTCATAACGAAATTGGCGTCGGTTTGCGCGTTCGAATCCTCTTCATAGTCGAGATCGATCACCGCTTCGCCGTCGACAATTCCGCAGGAAATCGCCGCAATATTGTCGTTAAGCATCGATTGGTTGATCAAATCGCGGCTTTGCATCCAGTCGTTGCATTGTTTGAGCGCCACCCAAGCCCCGGTGATCGACGCGGTGCGAGTGCCGCCATCGGCCTGTATAACATCACAATCGACCGAAATTTGGCGCTCGCCTAAGGCGCGCAGATCGACCACCGCGCGCAAAGAGCGGCCGATCAGGCGCTGTATTTCCACGGTGCGACCGGCCTGTTTGCCGGCCGACGCCTCGCGGCGCATGCGTTCGGCGGTCGAGCGCGGCAGCATGCCGTATTCGGCTGTTACCCAACCTTTGCCGCCGCCACGCAACCATGGCGGTACCCGTTCCTCGATGCTGGCGGTGCAATAAACATGAGTATTGCCAAACTTGACCAGGCACGATCCTTCCGCGTGCAGCGCCACGTCTTTCTCAATGGTGATGGCGCGCATTTCACACGTCTGTCTTTTCGATGGTCGCATTGCTGTCCCCGGTTTACATTCGATTGCGCGAACCCATGGCCGATTTCGCCGACCCATGCAAGGACCACAAGATCGGACACCAATGCCAGCCAGCGGCGGATTGGCGCGGCGCCCGCTTATACCTATATTAAGGGGTGTTGAACCGACTTTGAGCGAGCACAGGCAAAAGATGAACAAACCGAATTTGCCGGTAAATGCACTTGGTGAATTGGACCAGCGTTCGCGGACTATTTTCCGCATGATCGTCGAATCTTACCTGGAAAGCGGCGATCCGCTCGGTTCGCGCACCCTTTCGCGCCACCAAGGGGTTTCGGTTTCGCCAGCAACGATCCGCAACGTGATGTCGGATCTGGAACATCTTGGCCTGATATTCGCGCCCCATATCAGCGCTGGTCGGCTGCCGACAGAACTTGGCCTGCGCTTTTTCGTCGACAGTTTCCTG
The DNA here is from genome assembly GCA_965248715.1 of Rhizobiaceae bacterium. Lineage (GTDB taxonomy): Bacteria > Pseudomonadota > Alphaproteobacteria > Rhizobiales > Rhizobiaceae > CBDFKB01. Next base: position 755,517 of record CBDFKB010000007.1, on the reverse strand, counting down.
GAGATCGGCGATCTCGACATCAACGAGCGCAATCGCATTGAGCAACAGGTGCGTGCGGTTTCGCAAAGCAACACGTTGGACAGTGTTTTGGCCGAAGCAAGCCAGATCCTGTCCGGCTTGACCCACAGTGCCGGCCTGGTGATCACCGACAAACACGATGTGCGCTTAAAACATGTCGAGTTCATCCGCCTCGACGCTCAACGCGCGCTGGTGGTTATCGTTGGCGAAAACGATGCAGTGGAAAACCGCATCATCGCGCTACCGCCCGGTACCGCCGCTTCGGCCCTGGTCGAGGCATCAAATTTCATCAACGCCAATATTGCCGGACGGACGATTTCGGAAGCCCGCGCCGAACTGTCGCGGTTATTGGATTTTGCCCGCCGCGAACTGGACACTTTGGCCAGCCGGCTGGTTGAGGACGGACTGGCTACCTGGTCAGGGGCGAGCGACGACGGCTTGTCGCAATTGATTATTTCCGGCCAGGCCAATTTGCTCGATGACATCAAGGCTGGTGAAGATGTGGAACGGATGCGGATGTTGTTCGATGAATTGGAATCGCGTCGCGAACTGTTGCAATTGCTCGATCTGGCGGAACAGGGCGACGGGGTGCGCATCTTCATCGGTTCAGAAAACAAGCTGTTTTCCCTATCTGGATCATCGATGATCGTGGCACCGTATACCGACGCCGACCAGCGTGTGGTCGGCGCGTTAGGAGTTATCGGTCCAACCCGGCTAAACTATGCACGGGTGGTGCCAATGGTCGACTTTACAGCGCAAGTGATTTCGCGCTTGATGCGGAGCGGGCTGAACTGCAAATAAATCGATCCTGACCCTCGGCACTTGATTTTTCGTCGCGAAACCATGATATCCGGCGCAGTAAACCCGAACAGTTGACGGATAGGCATGATGGCGGACAATACCGAACATCAAAAAGAAGAATTTGCCGGTTCGCAGGGCGAACCGCCTGCTGACCACGTCGAACCCGCACGCGATGATACTGGCGAAGCGGAGATCGTTGCCGGCGAGGCCGATATCGATACCGGCGAGGGTATCGGTTTTGCTGATCCTGCGGCGTTTTTGGCGGCTGAACTCGATCGGGCCGAAGCAGAAACCGCCAAATTGAAGGACCGGCTGGTGCGCATGGTTGCGGAGATGGAAAATCTCCGCAAACGCACCCAAAAGGACGTGCGCGAGGCGCGTGAATTTTCAATCTCGGGATTTGCCCGTGACATGTTGTCGGTCAACGACAATCTACACCGGGCGATCGATGCGGTTCCTGCTGAAACCCGGCAAAGCGACGATCAAGGTTTCAAAGCGCTGCTGGACGGCATCGAAATGACCGAGCGCGGCATGGCTAGCACGCTGGAAAAGCATGGGGTAACCAGGCTTAATCCGCTCCATGAGCGCTTTGATCCGAATTTTCACCAGGCCATGTTCGAGGTACCAAACACCGAAGTTGCCCACAATACGGTATTGGAAGTGGTGCAAGACGGTTTCGTAATCGGAACCAGGATGCTGCGCCCAGCCATGGTTGGCATCGCCAAGGGTGGCCCGAAAAATACCACCGGAAGCGAAGAAGCGGCAATTTCTGCGGATCAAACTACCGAACCTGACCCAAAAGAAACGGGCGGCTGACAAACCGGCACTGGCATTGCTGATTTCCAGCAACCGCTGACAGTGTCGACCAGCACCGGTTGCCGGCGCCGCCAATTCATTGTATCGCCCGGTTTCTAACGGTCGCGCCGTCTTGCCGTAGTGCAGGCTGCCGGGTTTGACGGGGACAAGCATGCAAGCTGGCCCAGGTGACATTGATTTCCGCATCGATGGCGATCAATTACGCAACCGATTGACAGCGCTGACCCGTGGCCGCAGTGGCGACGGATCGTCCTCGCCGGTGCGCGCAGAAGCCTTGGCGCTGTTAAAATCAGCCAGCGCCGACGCCCGCGCCGGGTGTGAACAGCAACTATTTGCCGATGGCAAAGGCACGAAATGCGCGCAACGCATCTCAGATGCCCAAGATGAGTTGATCCAGGTCATCTACGATTTCGCTGTTACCCATGTTTACCGCAACACCAATGCGTCACACGCCGAGAAGATGGCGATTTGCGCGGTTGGTGGTTATGGCCGCGGCACCCTGGCGCCAGGTTCCGACATCGATTTGCTGTTCGTGCTGCCGCATAAACAGACCGCTTGGGGCGAATCGATCGTCGAGTATATTTTGTACATGTTGTGGGACATGGGTTTCAAAGTCGGCCACGCCACCCGCAATGTGGAAGAAGCGATCAGGCTATCGCTATCCGACATGACGATCCGCACCTCGATCTTGGAAGCGCGGTTTCTTTGGGGTGAGCGGTCGCTGTTCGACCAGATGATGGCAAAGTACCAGGGTTCGGTGGTCAAGGGATCAAAATCGGATTTCATCACCGCCAAACTGGCCGAGCGCGACGAACGCCATGCCCGCGCCGGCAGTTCGCGCTATTTGGTCGAGCCCAATATCAAGGATGGCAAGGGTGGCATGCGCGACCTGCACACCTTGTTTTGGATCGGCAAATATTTTTACCAGGTGGGCAACCGGTTGGACCTGGTGGCGGCTGGAGCATTTTCGCGCCGCGAATATAATATGTTCCGCAAAGCAGAGGATTTTTTGTGGGCAGTGCGCTGTCATATGCACTTTTGCACTGGCAAGTCAGAGGAACGGCTGACCTTCGAGTTACAGCCGGAAATGGCGCAACGGCTGAACTACAAGGCCCATGCCGGCCTGAAATCGGTCGAGCGCTTCATGCGCCACTATTTCCTGGTGGCCAAGGATGTCGGCAATTTGACCCGGGTATTTTGTGCCCAGTTGGAGGAAAAAAACGCCAAGCAGGCGCCAGGGCTCGGCCGGCTGGTGCGATCAATGCGACGACGGCGCCGCAAAATTCGCGGCATTGCCGATTTCGTCAACGAGAACGGCCGCATCAATGTGGCCGATGAGGGAGTTTTTGAACGCGATCCGGTCAATTTAATCGTCATCTTCAAGACCGCTCTGGATCAGCAGTTAGATATCCATCCCAAAGCGATGGAGCTGATCAACGCCTCGCTTAGGCGCTTGACCAAGAAGGTTCGCTGGGATCGCCGCGCCAACAAGATTTTCATGGAAATTCTGACCGCGGGCGAACATTCCGAAACTATGTTGCGCAAGATGAATGAGTGCGGCGTGCTGGGCCGCTTTATCCGCGATTTCGGCCGTATCGTCGCGATGATGCAGTTCAACATGTACCATCACTATACGGTCGATGAGCATTTGCTGCGCACGGTTGGCGTTTATTGGGAGATCCGCATCGGTGAGATGGCCGAGGAATTACCGTTGTCGAACCAAATCGTGCATGAGATCAAACGGCCGGATATTTTGTATCTGGCATTGCTGTTGCATGATATTGCCAAGGGCCGGGCCGAGGACCATTCAATTGCCGGCGCCAAAATCGTACAGCGGCTCGGCCCGAGGTTCGGCCTTGACGCTTCAGACACTGAATTGCTGTCATGGCTGGTGCGTGAACATCTGACCATGAGCAACACCGCCCAGTCACGCGACCTTGCCGATCGCAAAACCATCCAGGATTTTGCTGCCGTGGTGCAAAGTGTCGACCGGCTGCGCTATTTGCTGCTGCTGACCGTATGTGACATTCGCGCGGTCGGGCCAGCTGTGTGGAACGGTTGGAAGGGGCAGTTGATCCGCACCCTGTATTATGAGGCCGAACCGGTGCTGACCGGCGGGTTTACTACCGGCCAACGCGATAGTCAGGTCGAACTGGCCAAGCAGGCATTGGCCAGCAAACTTGGCAGCTGGAGCAATGAAGCGCGCGACCAAACGCTTGATCTGCCCTATCCGGCCTATTATCTTTCCACCGCTCCCAATACGCAAATACGGCAGATGGAATTGATCCGCGCCTGTCGTGAAAGTGGCGATAGGTTCGGTTATGCGGTTCATTCCAGTAAGTTTGAGGCGATTACCGAAATCTCCGTGCTGGCACCTGACCATCCACGGCTGTTGTCGATTATTGCCGGAGCTTGTGCCAGTACCGGTGCCAACATCGCTGACGCTAAAATTCACACACTTAGAGACGGATCGGCACTCGATACCATCGCAGTGAGCCGCGAACTACCTGACCAGGCAGATGAGATACGCCGCGCGGAGCGCATATGTGAGCGCATTCGCGCGATCCTGTCCGGTGACAAAACGTTGCTGAAACCATTGGCCAGGCCGCGCAAATATCGATTGCGCCGGCGCACATTTTCGGTGGCCTCGAAGGCGGAAATCGATAACGCAATATCAAATAGGTTTTCGGTCATCGAACTGGAAGGGTTCGATCGACCCGGCCTGTTGCATGAATTGACCGGAAAAATGACTGATTTGAACCTCAATGTAGCGTCAGCGCATATCGCTACATTTGGGGAAAAGATCGTCGACACATTTTACGTGACCGATCTGATGGGCGACAAGATAACCGCCAAACCTCGCATCAATACCATCCGCAAACGCCTGATTGCGGTGCTGGAGGACCTACCATATGCCAATGCCAAGGTTGCCTGAGCGCCGGCACCTCTTTCCGGTGATGGTGGTTTGCGGCGGCGCAACCGCTTTGCTGATGCTGCTTGGCGGCTGCAAATGAGCTTGCTGACGAAATTCGCCACGGTCGGCGGCGCCACCATGGCCAGTCGGGTGCTCGGCTTCGTACGAGAAATGCTGATTGCGTCAATTTTGGGCGCCGGCCCGGTCGCCGATGCTTTTTATGCGGCGTTTAGGTTTCCCAACCTGTTCCGCCGGCTACTGGCTGAGGGCGCGTTTAACTCTGCCTTCATTCCTTTGTTTGCCAAGGAACTGGAGGCCGGCGGCCGCGAGGCGGCGCGGGAATTCGCAGAGAGCATACTCTCGGTACTGATCTGCGTTTTATTGATCCTGACGGTGGCTGCAATCATTGCCATGCCGTTTTTGGTCGATACCATAATCGCTGCCCGGTTCGACCCGAACAGCGAGAAATTTGCGGTCACGGTGGAACTGGCCCGGGTGATGTTCCCCTACCTGCTGTTTATGTCGCTGATGGCGATGTTTTCTGGCATATTGAATGCGTTCAGGCGTTATTTTCTTGCCGCTCTGGCGCCGGTGATCTTAAACATTGTGCTGATCGCCTGTCTGTGTACGGCGATGGCGAACGGGCATGGCGATACCGGCACCGGCAGATTGCTGGCTTGGGGGGTCGTTCTTGCCGGCGCCTTGCAGCTTGCATTGTTGATATGGGGGCTGGCGCGACTACCGTTTAGCTTGCGGTTGCGATTGCCGCGGATTACCGCGTCGGTGCGCAGGCTGTTGATGCTTGCCGCCCCGGTGGCGCTGACCGGTGGCATTACCCAGATCAATCTGCTGATCGGGCAAAACATTGCCTCGGCCCAAGGTGGGGCGATCGCGGTGTTGAGTTTTGCCGATCGGATTTATCAATTGCCGCTCGGGGTGATCGGCATTGCTATCGGCGTGGTCTTGTTGCCGGAATTATCCCGGGCGCTGCTAAAAGAGCGCGAAAGCGGCGATCATGGCGAAAGCGACCGGCTGCAAAATCGATCGCTGGAATTTTCAATGGTGCTGACCCTGCCGGCGGCGGTTGGCCTTTATTTGCTGGCCGACGAAATCGTCAAATTGCTGTTCGAGCGCGGCGCCTTTAGCGCGCAAACCACCGAGCTGACCGCAGCCGCATTGGCTATGTTTGCCTGGGGGGTGCCGGCCTTCGTGTTGATCAAAGTGTTCACACCGGCCTATTTCGCGCGCGAAGACATGCGCTCGCCCATGTGGTTTGCACTTGTCAACGCGGTGGCCAATATCGTGCTCAGCCTGGCTCTATTCGCATCGTTTGGCCATGTGGCAATCGCCATCGGCACTTCGACCGGCGGTTGGCTCAACACCGCGTTGCTGGTGTTGTTTTTAGTACGGCGCAGGCAATTTAGTCCCGAGGCGGTCACCATCAAGCGGTTGGTGGCGGTTGTCGCTGCCAGCGCCATCATGGCCGGGTTGATTATTGCTGCGACAGGGTGGTTTGGCCCCTTGTTGCACGCGCAATCATTCCTGATCCGCCTGGTGTCACTTTCCTCGCTGATCGGCGTTGCTGCCATCTGCTATTTCACGGTTTTAACCTTCACCGGTGGCATAGAGCGCCGCTTGATTGCGAGGGTTATTGGCCGCTTTGCCGGAAAATAATCGACCTTGATCTTGTCACAAAGCCGCTCGATCATAATGGTTCCATTTAAACATGACACGGCCTAATGAATTGCTGGCCCCAGCTTGCGCTTGCCAGCAGCGCAACGCTTCGCCATAACCGCGCGCGGAAGTTCTCCCGCAATTGTTCGGCATTCGGAGCCATCGATGAACCAGTTCACCAACCGGGTATTTTCCGGTGTTCAGCCAACCGGTAATTTGCATCTCGGCAATTATCTCGGCGCGATCCGGAAATTTGTCGCCCTACAGGAAAGCCATGAATGCGTCTACTGTGTGGTCGACATGCACGCGATTACCGTATGGCAGGACCCAGCAATCCTCGCCAACAACATCCGCGAAGTGACCGCCGCTTTTCTCGCTGCCGGCATCGATCCGACCCGACACATCGTTTTCAACCAAAGCCAGGTACCGCAACATGCCGAACTGGCGTGGATTTTCAACTGCGTGGCCCGGCTCGGCTGGCTCAATCGGATGACCCAGTTCAAGGAAAAGGCCGGCAAGGACCGAGAAAACGCCTCGGTCGGCCTGTTTGCCTACCCGACCTTGATGGCGGCTGACATTTTGCTTTATCTCGGCACCCATGTGCCGGTCGGCGAGGACCAAAAACAGCATTTGGAACTGACCCGCGATATCGCCACCAAGTTCAATCATGATTTTGCCAAGCAGATTGCCGATCTTGGACATGGCCAAGGGTTTTTCCCGATTACCGAGCCGGTGATCGAGGGGCCGGCGACCCGGGTGATGTCGCTCAAAGACGGGCGTAAGAAAATGTCGAAATCCGAACCGGCGGAACTCTCCCGCATCAATTTGACCGACGATGCCGATACCATTGCGCGCAAGATCCGTCGCGCCCGCACCGATCCCGACCCGCTGCCCGAGCAGATCGAAGACCTCAAGGAGCGACCCGAAGCGGACAATCTGATCGGCATCTATGCGGCGTTGGCCGAGTGCACAAAGTCGCAGGTGATCGAACAGTTTGCCGGCCGGCAATTTTCCGAGTTCAAACCGGTGCTGGCCGAGTTGGCAGTGGAAAAACTCGCCCCGGTCAATGGTGAAATGCGCCGGCTGTTGGACGATCCAGGCCATATTGACCAGGTGCTGGCCGACGGTGCGGGCCGCGCGCAAGCAATAGCCGTGGGTACCATGCGCTCGGTTCGCGAAATTATCGGCTTTGTCGGTTCATGATCAGCTAATGATCAAGACGGGTCTCGACCGCAAATCAACCATCCTATCAATTTGGCGAATTATTTGGCCTGTTCTAATGGCCCGTTCTAATGGCCCGTTCTAATGGCTTGTCAGCGCACGGCAATAACGGCACAATGATCTTATGGAAAATAAGCGGCGCATCCGCGAGGAAGGTCACAACCGCAAATTCCTCGCCATTGTGGATACAACACCGGAATGCAATCGCGCGGCGCTTTATGCGGCACTTAGAGCGGTCAGCACCAATGGTCAATTGGTATTGCTGTACGTGATTACGCCTAGTGATTTTCAGCACTGGATCGGCGTTGAAAACATCATGCGCGCCGAGGCGCTGGAGGAGGCGGAAACTGCGCTGGCGACCCAGTCGGAATTCGTGCGTGAATACGCCAATATCGATCCTGAAACCGTGGTTCGCGAAGGCCAACCGCTTTTACAAATTGAAGAACTGATCGAAGACGACCCGGACATCGCGATCATGGTGCTGGCGGCCAGTGAATCGCGAGAGGGACCGGGCCCGTTGGTATCTGCGATCGTCGGCAAAGGTTCGGCATTTCCACTACCGGTGGTCGTGGTGCCGTACAATTTATCGGATCAGGACATTCGAGATCTATGCTAGGGCGTGTCACCCAAAAGTGGGTACCGGTTTTGGGAAAAATGACACGCACAAATAAAAAGATAGCGCGACGGAACGAATCCAATGCTTCGTGACAAGCGCTAGGGCTGGTTGCCAAGAAACCGTGACACGACCTGCCGTAAAGGTTTGCAGCAACCGGTCGGCGGGTGCGCTGGCTCTTGCAATGGCAATGCGACGACATATTTTTCAATCACCAGCGCGCAACCGAGCACGCAAGATGATGCCGATATTACGATGAAGGAGGTTGGCCATGTTCATCCAGACCGAAGCAACTCCCAACCCGGCGACGTTGAAATTCATACCGGGCCAGACCGTCAACCAAGGCGACGCGGTCGACTTCAATTCGCCTGAAGCTGCCGAGGACCAGTCGCCGCTAGCCCGGCGGCTGTTCATGATCGAAGGCGTGAGCGGTGTGTTTTTCGGCTACGATTTCATCACTGTTACCAAGAACGACGGGGAGTGGCAGCACCTGAAGCCGGCGATCCTCGGCGCGATCATGGAACATTTCATGACCGGCGAACCGGTGTTATTTGCCAACAGCGCAGGCTCTATAGGCGACGATGAGGAGTTTTTTGAGGAAGAACACCGACACATCGTCGACACCATCAAGGAATTGCTCGACACCAGGGTGCGGCCGGCGGTGGCCCAGGACGGCGGCGACATTACTTTTCGCGGGTTTAAGCAAGGTATCGTGTATTTGAACATGCGTGGCGCCTGCGCCGGCTGCCCGTCATCGACCGCGACCTTGAAACACGGCATCCAGAACCTTCTACGCCATTTCATTCCAGAAGTGCTTGAGGTCGAGGCCATGCAATAGTTGGCGCCGGCGTATTGCGGCAAAGAGAGCAATCCGGGCAATCATGCTTTTGGTTATCGATAGCTGTGGCGAGCGCTGCACTGCGGCTTTGGGCCGGCAATCCGACGGGGCGCTTATTGCTGTGCGGTCACAGGAAATGGCGCGCGGCCACGCTGAACATCTGATGGCCTTTATCAGCGATTGCTATCGGGATGCCGAAAGTGATTTTGCCGCAACCACGGCGGTGGCGGTGACCAACGGTCCGGGCTCGTTTACCGGGGTGCGGATTGGACTTGCGGTGGCGCGCGGTCTGGCAGCGGTGCTGGATATTCCAACAATCCCGATCTCGATGCTGGCTGCCAGTGCGGCCCACGCGGCAGGGTTGACGCAAACCCGGCCGGCGTCGATTTTCGCAGTGCTCGATGCCAGGCGCGAACAAGCCTATTGGCAGCAATTCGACCATGATTGCATCGGGTTTACTGAGCCCAATTGCGCTTCTTATGAGACAATCTATGAGGCAATCGCCGCCACTCGGTGCGATCGAGAAATCATCGTGTGCGGCTCCGGTGCGGTGCGGCTGCTGGCGCTATTTGGCGCAGACAGTAGCGATATCACGGTCGCCCACCAATTGGGTGCGGTTCCTGCCGAAACCCTGGTGCGGTTTGCAAGCAAATGCGCACCGGCGCCAGCAGCGCCGATTTACCTGCGCAACCTCGACGCCAAAGTCCAATCGGCGCCGATATTTAGCCAGGCAGCACTGCCTTGAACTGGTTTTCGCGAAAAAGGACCACTGCTTATTTGGTGGAAAGCGCAATTGATGCGGATCTGGCAGCGCTCTCACAATTACATGCGGAAGGTTTCGACCGAGCCTGGCCGCAAGATGAGATAGCCACGATGATGGCCGATCGCCAGGTGAGCTTGCTGGTTGCCCTGCCGATTGGCCGCGGCCGGCGTCAAGCGGCTGGGTTTGTTGTTTGTCGTGAAGCCGCGGACGAGGCCGAAGTGTTGTCGATCGCGGTCAGCCGGAAATTGCGCGGCAATGGTATCGCCCGGCAATTGATGGAACAATGCTTGCGGCAATTACACGCCGACCGGGTACGTAAATTGTTTCTGGAAGTAAGCGATCGCAATCAGGCGGCAATCGCGCTCTATCGCTCGCTCGGCTTTTGCGAGGTCGGGGTGCGTGCAGCCTATTACCGTGATTTGCGGCAGGCCGGCGCAACCACCGATGCCGCTAACCAAACCACCATTGGCGGCAATGCGCTTGTCATGCAGCTTGATATTCAATAGACCCGAGCGCCATATCCGATTGAGGCCAAAAATTTGAAAACTAACCATATTACGCCATGGCGAGCGATTTGCAGTTGCCCATTGCCGCGATCGCCGGCCGCGCCAGTGAGCGTGTCCGCATGATTGGCAATTTACGCATGATCATTGTGTTGCCGGTGTTGATAACAATGACGGTGGTTCTCATTCCAGTGCAATATTTGCTGGTACGATTTGCCACATCAGCAGGCAAACGGTTGCCGATGTGGTGGCATTCGACAGTTCTGCATGCCTTGGGGGTGCGGGTTCACATTTCAGGCGCGCTGGATCAACGCCGTCCCTTGTTGCTGATCGCGAACCATCTTTCATGGTCCGACATCATGGTGTTCGGCAGCGTGTGCGAATTGAGTTTCATCGCCAAACAGGAAGTAAGGTCGATGCCCGGCCTCAACATATTGGCGATCCTACAGCGCTCGGTGTTCGTCGACCGCAACAAACGCCTTGAGGTTGGCATGCATGTGGATACGATTGCCGCCCGGCTGGTTGGTGGTGATTGCATGGTGCTGTTTGCCGAGGGGACAACCGGCGATGGGGTGCGCATATTGCGGTTTAGAAGCGCGCTGATTGGCGCCGCGCAGAGCGCCTTGGCCGAACTTGATCACGGCCATGTGGTGGTGCAGCCAGTGGCGATCGCCTACACCCATTTGCATGGCCTGCCGCTCGGGCGGGCCGGCCGCATGGATACCGCATGGCCCGGCGACCTCGACTTGATGCCGCATTTATGGAAGTTTCTAAGAAACGGCGCCTATGACGTGACCCTGTCGTTCGGCGCTGGCATGGATTTTACCGCTGGATCGAACCGAAAACATATGGCAACCGAGGCTGAGGCGCTGGTCAACCAGCTTTACTACCGTGCCGTCAGCGCCGATTTGCCGAACCACTGAGATCAACTAATGAAGCCAAACCCAATGGCAGCGGGCAATAGCGCCACACCGAGCGACCGTCAATCGCGCGGTGACGTCAAGAAATTGTTCGTGCGCACCTATGGCTGCCAGATGAATGTGTACGATTCGCAACGCATCGCCGACACGTTGGAAGGCGAAAATTACCAATTGACCGATGATGTGACAAAAGCCGATCTGGTGTTGCTCAACACCTGCCATATCCGCGAAAAAGCGGCGGAAAAAGTTTATTCGGAAATTGGCCGTTTGCGCAAACTCAAGCTAGAGCGGCGCCATCTCGGCCAGACCATGACCATTGGTGTCGCCGGATGTGTGGCCCAAGCAGAAGGCGAGGAAATTCTCAAAAGGGCGCCAGCGGTTGATCTGGTAGTCGGACCACAGACCTATCACCGGCTACCGAGCTTGATCAAATCGGTTGAAAATGGCGCCAAGGTGGTTGAGACCGATTACGCGGTCGAGGACAAGTTTGATCATTTGCCGGCAGCATCGAAACGCCAGATCCGCGCCCGCGGCGTTACCGCGTTTTTGACCGTCCAGGAAGGATGCGACAAGTTTTGCACGTTTTGCGTGGTGCCCTATACCCGCGGCGCCGAAATTTCGCGGCCGGTTACCGATATTGTCGCCGAGGCACGGGCGCTGGTCGATGCCGGAGTGCGTGAAATCACCCTGCTTGGGCAAAATGTAAATGCCTGGCACGGCACCGATGGCAAAGGTGGCAAACTTGGGCTTGGCGATCTTTTCGCCCTGCTTGCGCCAATCGATGGCTTGCAGCGCCTGCGCTATACCACCAGTCATCCACGCGACATGGACGACCGGCTGATCGCCGCCCATCGCGACCTCGACATTTTGATGCCCTATTTGCACCTGCCGGTTCAATGCGGCTCGGACCGGATTTTGAAAGCCATGAACCGGCGCCACGACCGCACCTTTTACCTCGCGACCGTGGAGAAAATCCGCAAGGCGCGGCCAGATATTGCCTTGTCGGGGGATTTTATTGTCGGTTTTCCCGGCGAAACCGAAGAAGATTTTCGCCAAACTCTCGATATCGTGCGCGAGACCGGCTATGCGCAGGCGTTTTCTTTCAAATACAGCCCGCGGCCTGGAACCCCAGGTGCGCAAATGGACCGGCAGGTGCCGGAAGCCGAAAAAGCCGATAGGCTGACCAGGTTGCAATTAGTGCTTAACCAACAGCAGATCGCCTTTAACCGCTCCTTTGTCGGCGCTTCGATGGAGGTTTTATTGGACAAACCGGGCCGCCTGCACGGCCAGTCGATCGGCCGCTCACCGTGGTTGCAATCGGTAATTGTGGATGATTGCCCGCACCCGATCGGCCAGATGATGCAGGTACAAATCGCCGCTGCCGGTCCCAACAGTTTGTCGGCACGTACATGAACCGCGATCATTTTGTTAAATTGACGATTAACCAGCGAGAGCTCCGTTGAACGACAAGCGGCAAAAAACCCGGTCAACCAAAAACGAGCGCACCAAGGGCGCCGGCAACCGGGTCACTAAGGGTGTTAAACCTTCACGTATCCTACTTACATTTGCCGACAACCAACATGCTACGGCGCTGTTTGGTCAGTATGACGAACATCTTGCTTTGATCGAGAACCGGCTCGAGGTGCGCGCCACTGCACGGGGCAATGTGGTCGAGATCGAAGGTCCGGAAGCCATGGTACTGCGCGCCAAGGCAACGCTTGAGCAATTGTCCACGCAAATCGAAGCCGACGGGGTGATTGATGCCGGTGCGGTTAGTGGCGCCATCGCCCTGGCGCGCGCCAATCCAGATAGCGCCGGGGGTGCCGGCAATGGGTTTAGTGCTGCTAATATCACCACCCAACAACGCACGGTGCGGGCCAGAACGCCGACCCAGGACGCCTATATCCGGGCAATGGCGGCGGCCGATCTGACCTTCGGCATCGGCCCCGCCGGCACCGGCAAGACTTATCTTGCGGTAGCATATGCTGCCGCCTTGATGGAAACCGGGGCGATTCAACGCATCATTTTGTCCAGGCCGGCGGTGGAAGCTGGAGAACGGCTGGGGTTCCTGCCTGGCGATATGAAAGAAAAAGTCGATCCATATCTCAGGCCGCTTTATGACGCGCTGTATGACGTGATGTCGGAAAACCAAGTCAAGCGCGATATTACCTCGGGCGCAATCGAGATCGCTCCGCTCGCCTTCATGCGTGGGCGCACCCTGGCCAATTCGGTAGTAATCCTCGATGAGGCGCAAAATACCACCGCGATGCAAATGAAGATGTTTTTGACCCGTCTCGGCGACAATTCAAAAATGATCGTCACCGGCGACCCGTCGCAAATCGATTTGCCGGGCGGCGAAGCGTCTGGCCTAACTGACGCCATCGGCCTGCTGCGGACGATCAACAAAGTAGCGCTGGTCACATTTGACGCCAGTGACGTGGTGCGACACCCGTTGGTCCGCGAAATCGTTGGCGCTTACGAGGAAGCGGCGAGAAAACGCCGCAAAAAGCGCAATGATAGTGACGCGGACGACTAGGCCCCGTGAACAATGCCCATAATCTCGATCAGAATCGACGGCTGTAAGTGGCAAATGGCTGCCGATCCGCAGGTATTGGTAGAAAAAGCGGTGGCAAGCGCGACCGCGACCGCTTTGCTTGATTACCCGGCCAACGCGGAATTGAGCGTGCTAGTGACCTCGGATACGGCGATTGCGGCGCTCAACCGGCAATGGCGCGGCCACGATGGCGCAACTAATGTCTTGTCTTTTCCAGCCGAAACAATACATCCCAATAACGCCGGGCGCATAAATGGGTTGGTGTTGGGTGATATTGTGGTCGCTAAGGAGACAGTTCGCCGCGAGGCGGCGCAAAGCACGATCACATTCGAGGCACATTTCACCCACATGATTATTCATGGATATTTACATTTGTTTGGTTATGATCACATCAAAGACGATGATGCGGCGGTAATGGAGCAAATCGAAGTGGCGGCGCTCGCCGATCTTGGCATAGCAGATCCGTATCACGGCGAGCGATCGCCGGACTACAATAACGAACATAAGTGATGATGGACGAAACATCGAGTACCAAGACTGGCGGCGAAATCCCCGAGACAATGGACACTGACCAGCCTCGATCTATTAGCCTGAGCCAAAAACCGTCTGGCCAGTCCGGGCGCAATGGCAGCGACCCAGCCGGTTGGATCAGCCGGATCATGCGGGTCGGGCGCAAAAACAACATCTCCAACCGTGATGACCTGGCCGACGCGCTTTCCAACGACACTTCGGTGACCGGTGGCCTGTCGGCCAATGAGCGCGCAATGCTGCACAACATCTTGCATTTGCAAGATGTGCGGGTCGAGGACGTGATGGTGCCGCGGGCCGAGATGGAGGCGGTGGAAATCAGTACCACCCTTGGCGAATTGCTGCGAATATTCGAGGCGACCGGCTATTCGCGCATGCCGATATATGCCGAAACCCTTGATGATCCGCGCGGTATGGTGCTGATCCGCGACGTAATGGCGCACATTTCGCGCAAAGCCCGTGTTTCGAAAGCCGACGCGGCTCGTATGGAAACGCCGCCAGAAGCCAATTTGGATCTGGGAAAAGTGGCACTTTCGAAGCCGCTCCGATCGCTGAAACTGATTCGCAAAGTCTTGTTCGTGCCCGCTTCTATGTTGGCCTCGGACCTGATGGCGAGAATGCAAGCGAACCGTACCCAAATGGCGCTGGTAATCGACGAATATGGCGGAACTGACGGCCTGGTGTCCTTGGAAGACATTGTCGAAATCATTGTCGGTGACATTGAAGACGAGCACGATACGGTTGATCAACCGCAAATCATCGACAAGGGCGACGGTGTCTATCAGATCGATGCCCGTGCCGAATTGGCCGATATCCGCAAAGTGGTCGGCGATCAATTCCAAGCCGGCGAACTGGAAGAAGAGGTCGACACGATCGGCGGGCTGGTGTTTGCGGTAATCGGTCGTATCCCTGCGCGCGGTGAAATCATCGAGGCGCTTGGCTTTGAGTTCAGGGTGACTGACGCCGATCCACGCCGTATCAAGACCATTGAACTGGTGACTGGGTTGCGTCGTAAGAAATCCGTCCCAGCCAAGGCCGATGCCAACCGGTCTACAAGTTATACCAAGGGAACTTAATATTGGCCTATTTGATGCATGCAAACCGGTTGATCCGGCTAGAGCGTGTCACCCAAAAGTGGGTACCGGTTTTGGGAAAAATGACACGCATAAACAAAGAGATAGCGCGACGAAGCTATCCCAACGCTTCGTGACAAGCGCTAGGTGCAAAACGCAGCGCGATGCCAGGGTATTGGGCCAGGGTATCGGGCAAGTTTCGCAACGACGTTGGAAACGTATGGGCAAAAACCAGCACCGTGGTTTTGCGATAATCACCGGTTTAAAACCCAAGCACAGGGCGCTTTTCGATGCCAGGGAATCGGGCGGAAAAGCGCCTTTAGTCGGCCGGTTCGCACCACCGCGAGATGTTGCATCGCGTTGAAAAATCGGCGCTATTTGGCCGCGCGATTTTGTTCGTTGAACCCGTTTGTGGTGGGTTCGCACCACGGCGCGGTCTTCGCCTAGTCAGCAAACAAAACCGTTCAGATTCAAAGGGGCTCTGGAGCGTGTCATGCGAAACCAATTGACCGGCCTCGCCCAATTGTTATTGCGATGATCAAACGGCGAACGGGGTGATTCGAGTTGACGATACACTCAAGGCTAGAAGAACTGGCCGGCAACATCATTTTGGCATGGGGCTGGCGGCGCGCTGCAATTGCATTTTTTGCGGGCGCGGTTTCTGCATTGGCAATGGCACCGTTCGATCAGGTCTGGGTGCTCTTCCTCACCTTTCCGGTATTGGTCTGGCTGCTCGATGGTTGCGCGGTCAGCAACTCGCGCGGCATTCGCCGTCTGGTGCCAGGATTTGCCACCGGCTGGTGGTTCGGGTTCGGATTTTTTTTGCTCGGATTGTGGTGGATCGGTAACGCTCTGCTGGTCGAGGCTGCGCTTTTTGCCTGGGCACTGCCGCTGGCAATTGTGGTTCTGCCGGCTGTGCTGGCGCTTTTTTGGGGGGTGGCGACGGCCCTTGCCCGCATGGTGTGGAGTGATGATTGGCGGCGCCTGTTCGCTTTGGCAGCGATGTTTGGCGCCGCAGAGTGGTTGCGCGGCCATATGCTGACCGGGTTTCCCTGGAACACGATCGGATATGCGGCCCTGTTTGAGCCGACGACCATGCAAGTAGCTTCGGTGGTGGGCCTCTACGGGGTTAGCACTTTGGCGGTGCTGGCGTTTTCGGTCGGCGGGCTGTTTGCACCGCAATCGGCCGGTGCGCGCGGTAGCCGGGTGGTGATGTTGATCGTGATCATGATGTTGATCGCCGGCCAAGTCGGGTTCGGCATATGGCGCTTGTCGTTTAGCGACCGGCGCACAGTGGACGGAATTAGCTTACGGCTGATGCAGCCTGGCATCGATCAAGCCGACAAATTTGACCCGGAATTCACCGATACCCTGGTGCAGACCTATTTGGCGCTGTCGGGCTCAGCGTCTTCGCAAGCCAAGCCTGGCCTTGCCGGCACCACTCATCTGTTATGGCCAGAATCGGCATTTCCCTTTCTCATCACCCAGCGCCCGGACATATTGTCGGCAATCGCAGAAATGTTGCCGCAGGGTACCAGCCTGATTACCGGGGCGGCGCGTAGCGAAATTCGTAACCGCGACCGGCGGGTATTTTATAATTCGGTCCTGGTGATCAATGACCGGGGCGAAATCGTCGCCGGTTCCGACAAGGTTCATTTGGTTCCCTTCGGGGAATATTTACCGTTACAAGATATCGCCGAATCAATGGGCATTCGACAACTTACCCGGCTTGCCGGTGGGTTTACCGCTGGCGCCAGTCGGGCGACGTTGAACACCGGCACCGGGCCCGACTTCCTGCCCTTGATCTGCTATGAAATTATTTTTCCCGGCGAAATCGAAGACGGTCAGCAATCGGCGGCAGGCTGGTATGTAAATGTCACCAATGATGCGTGGTACGGCAACACGCCTGGCCCTTACCAACATTTGCGCCAGGCGCAAGTCCGGGCAGTTGAGCAGGCAAGACCAGTGGCCCGGGTCGCCAATAATGGCATTTCCGCGATTATTGACGCTAATGGGCGTATCCTGGAGCGCATTCCTTACGGCGATAGCGGAATAATCGATGCCAAACTGCCGGTTTCCGCCGGCGACACCGCCTATCGGCGCTATGGCGACATGCCATTTGCGGTCTTCACGGCAATGTTCCTTGTTTTGGCAGTTATTCGACGCAGGAAAATCCATTGACTCTTTGATAACTTGACGAAAAAATTGATTTGGCCGACAAATGATATGAATTCGCGTTTGGAGATCATATCTGAAGCCGGGGCGGATTTTCGGCACATGCTGGCAACAGTATGGAGAGCCGATATGTTGGGGCAGTTAAGGGGGCGTCGGATCCGGGCACACCGGACCGCGGAAATTAGATATGGTGGAACCAGCCAAACAACCGAATCCGATTGATGTTCATGTAGGCAGTAGGGTGCGACTACGACGAACCATGCTGGGTCTCAGTCAAGAAAAATTGGGTGACCATTTGGGCGTCACATTCCAGCAAGTGCAGAAATACGAAAAGGGCGCGAATCGCATCGGCGCCAGCCGGATGCAGCAGATTTCACAGGTGCTGAACGCACCGGTGTCTTTCTTTTTTGAAGATGCGCCGGGTTCCAATCCAAACGCAGCCGATGGTTTCGAAGAGACTAATTCGCCTAATTACGTGGTCGACTTCCTGTCGAGCACGGACGGATTGAACCTCAACCGCGCCTTTGTGAAAATAAAAAATGCAAAGGTCAGGCGGCGGATCGTCGATCTGGTGCGGGCGATGGCCGATGCGGAAAACGACACCGATTAAGTCCGGTCACTGACTTACGGACCATGTAACCGATAATTCCTACTTGACGCCACAATACTACTCACTAGAACACGATGGTCTTTTCACGGGATGCTGATCAGCATTCTATCCGCTGCTTGTTTTGCGCGTGGGAGTTATCGATGGCCCGACAAAATTATTTGTTCACCAGTGAGTCCGTATCCGAGGGTCACCCTGACAAGGTATGTGACCGGATATCAGACGAGGTGGTCGATCTCTATTTCTCGACTGCCGCAAAAAACGGCGTCGATCCGGCCAGTGTACGGGTTGCCTGTGAGACCTTGACCACCACCAACAAGGTGGTGATTGCTGGCGAAACCAGAGGGCCCGATAGCATTAGCGTAGAGGAAATCACCCAGGTCGCTCGCGATGCGATTAAGGCGATCGGCTACGAGCAGGACGGTTTCCACTGGAAAAATGCCGATGTCGACATTTATTTGCATTCGCAATCGGCCGACATCGCCCAAGGGGTCGATGCGGGTTCCGGTATCGACAAGGAAGAAGGCGCGGGCGACCAGGGTATCATGTTCGGCTACGCCTGCAGCGAAACGCCGGACCTAATGCCGGCGCCGATTTATTATTCCCATAAAATTCTTCAAGATATGGCAACGGCACGCCATTGCGGCGAAGCGGCGGTGTTGGGACCGGATTCCAAAAGCCAGGTCACCGTGGCCTATGAAGACGGCAAGCCGGTGCGTGCGGCCTCGATCGTGGTATCGACCCAACATCTTGATGCCGACATGACTTCCGATGACGTGCGGGCGGTAATCGAACCCTATGTCCGCGGTGCGCTTCCAGGTGGTTGGCTGACCAACCAGACCGAATGGCACGTCAATCCCACTGGTAAATTCCTGATCGGCGGACCGGATGGAGATGCCGGCCTGACTGGGCGCAAGATCATTGTCGATACTTATGGTGGCGCTGCCCCCCATGGCGGCGGCGCGTTTTCCGGCAAGGACCCGACCAAGGTCGACCGCTCGGCCGCTTATGCGGCGCGCTATCTCGCCAAAAACGTGGTTGCCGCCGGCATGGCCAAGCGCTGCACGATCCAGCTTGCCTATGCGATCGGCGTATCCAAACCATTGTCGATCTATGTCGATCTGCACGATACCGGCGAAATCGACGCCAGTGCCCTGGAAAAGGCGTTAACCTCGGTGATGGATCTGACCCCGCGCGGCATTCGCCGGCATCTAGATCTTGCCCGGCCGATTTATGCCCGCACTGCGGCTTACGGCCATTTTGGGCGCGCACCGGAACAAGACGGTGGTTTTTCGTGGGAGAAAACCGATCTGATTGACGCGCTGAAGGCGGCGGTTTGAGCGGATCGTGACACTGCGGTCTGAAACCAGCGATTAATCGCGATCATGATCGGTAAGAAGGTCTTTTTCGGACGGCGAAAAGGGCCGCAGTTGAGCGCCAACCAGCAACGGTTGTTGCGTGAAGTACTGCCGTCGATCGGTTTACCCAATGGGCAGCTGGGCAATCTGCAAGCGTTGTTCGGGCAGCAGCATCAACACTACGAACTGGAAATCGGCTTCGGCGGCGGCGAGCATTTGATCGCCCGCGCCATGGCGATGCCGAATACTGGATTTATCGGTATCGAGCCGTTCGTAAACGGCATGGTCAAGGCATTGGCCGCGGTTGAAAGTCAAAACCTGCCCAATATCCGGCTCGATGACCGCGAGGCCAGTGAGGTGCTTGATTTGCTGCCTGCGGCAACCTTCGATGTGGTTCACCTGCTTTATCCCGATCCATGGCCAAAAAAACGCCACCACAAACGCCGATTTGTCAGCCGCGAAAATCTCGACCGAATCGCTCGTATACTGGTTTTGGGCGGCGTATTTCGGTTTGCCAGCGATATCGCCGAGTATGTATCGTGGACCCGCGCCGGTTGTAGCCAGCACCCAAGGTTTGCGGCAGCAGACGGTATGGGACAGGATTTGACGCAACCCTGGCCTGGGTGGACCCGAACCCGTTATGAGGCCAAGGCGGTTCGCGAAGGTCGCACCGCCGCCTACCTAACCTTTATTTGTCAATAGACCTGTGCGGCGCGCTTGCATTCGCGATTGCGGCCATTTATATAGACAACAAATCTCCGAAGCTTTCGTGAGAGTGGGACCGCAGGACCCGCTCTTTTTTATTGCCCAGATCGAGGCTGTACAAAGTAAGAGGCATTGTTGAATACCACGGAACCAACGACAGGGTTGAGCGAACCGCGTTTTCTGCGCGAACCCGGGTTGGAAGCCCGTGTCGCCGACGTCGTCGACACGGTGGCGCCGACGCTTGGCTTTCGCCTGGTTCGGATCAAAATCAGCGCCTTGAACGGACAGACCGTGCAAATAATGGCTGAGCGCGCCGACGGTACTATGGCAATCGAGGATTGTGAGGCGCTGTCCAAGGCCCTGTCACCGGAAATGGATATCGCTGATCCGGTGCCCGGTGCCTATAATCTGGAAGTTTCCTCGCCAGGCATCGACCGGCCACTGGTCCGGCGATCGGATTTTACCGCATGGGCCGGATATGCGGCCAAATGTACCACCGAGCGCATAGTTGACGGCCGTAAACGGTTCAAGGGTGTGATCGTCGGCATCGACGGCGACAAGGTCCGATTTCGCTCAGAAGCGGCAGATGACGAGAAAGAAACGGAGTTTGTGCTGGGGATCGACAACATCGCCGAAGCACGGTTGGTATTAACCGACGAACTGGTCCGCGAAGCGCTTAGGCGTGATAAGAAATCGCGTCGTGCAAATGCGGGAAAACAAAAAACCGATCCGCCATCGGCCAATGCTTGATCGGCGTGAACGCGAAATCGGTAGCCGTTAGGGAGAAAATAAATGGCAGTTAGCGCAAACCGGCTGGAACTGTTGCAGATCGCGGACGCGGTAGCGCGTGAAAAGGCGATTGATCGGGAAATTGTAATCTCGGCAATGGCCGATGCAATCGAGAAAGCGGCCCGGGCCCGGTACGGCCAGGAGACCAATGTGCGCGCCGACATCAACCCGAAAACCGGTGAAATCAAGCTGCAGCGTTTGCTTGAAGTAGTTGAGACGGTGGAAGACTACACGATCCACATCGATAAGGATTTGGCCCGCGACCGTAACCCGGCGGCCCAAATCGGCGACTATATCGCCGAACCGTTGCCACCGCTTGATTTCGGCCGCATCGCCGCCCAGTCGGCCAAACAGGTAATCGTGCAAAAGGTGCGTGAGGCCGAGCGCGACCAGCAATTTGATGAATACAAGGACCGGATCGGCGAGATTATCAACGGCACGGTCAAACGTACTGAATATGGCAATGTGATCGTCGATCTCGGCCGCGGCGAGGCGATCATCCGCCGCGATGAAAACATCCCGCGCGAAAACTTTAGATATGGCGACCGGGTGCGCGCTTATATTTACGATGTGCGCCGCGAGCAGCGCGGCCCGCAAATATTCCTGTCGCGTACCCATCCGCAATTCATGGCCAAATTGTTCACCATGGAAGTGCCGGAGATTTATGACAACATCATCGAAATCAAGTCGGTGGCCCGCGATCCCGGTTCCAGGGCTAAGATCGCAGTGATTTCGCACGACAATTCGATCGATCCGGTCGGCGCCTGTGTCGGTATGCGCGGCAGCCGGGTTCAAGCGGTGGTCGGCGAATTACAGGGCGAAAAGATCGACATCATTCCCTGGTCGCCGGAGCCTGCTTCGTTCATCGTCAACGCACTGCAGCCGGCCGAGGTTGCCAAGGTGGTGCTCGACGAGGAAGCCGAGCGCATTGAGGTAGTAGTCCCCGACGACCAACTGTCATTGGCGATCGGGCGGCGCGGGCAAAACGTGCGACTGGCGTCGCAATTGACCGGCTGGGACATCGATATCATGACCGAGCAGGAGGAAAGCGAACGCCGTCAGGCAGAATTCGTCGACAGCACCAAGATTTTTATGGAAGCGCTCAATGTGGACGAAATGGTGGCGCAATTGCTGGCATCCGAAGGATTTTCATCGATGGAAGAAGTCGCCTATGTCGACCAGAACGAGATTGCTTCGATTGACGGCTTCGACAGCGAGACTGCGGAAGAAATCCAGGCCCGGGCACGGGAATATTTAGAGCGCCTGGAGGGAGAGGCCGAAGAAGAGCGCATTAAGCTTGGGGTCGCCGACGAATTGCGCGCCATCGATGGCCTGACCAATGCCATGTTGGTGACCCTCGGCAAGGCAGAAATTTGCTCGTTGGAAGACTTTGCCGGCTGCGCCGCTGACGATCTGATCGGTTGGAGCGAAAGGGTCGACGGCGAAAGCAAACGCTTTGCCGGTTATCTGGAAGACTATCAGCTTTCCCGCGCCGAAGCTGACAATATGATTATCGCCGCAAGGTTGGCAGTCGGTTGGATTACACAGGAACAATTGCAAGAGCCGGAGCCGGAAGAAGTCGACGAGGACGCACTAGCCAACGAAGAGGACCGGTCGGATATCACTATCCATACGGTGTGATTGCCCGGTATAATTGAGCGTGAATTCGAAATCGGTTTCGGACCACCCCTTGAATAATCGCACCTGCATCGTTACCGGCGAAACCCATGACGCCGATCAATTGCTGCGGTTTGTTGCCGATCCGGCGAGTTGTATGGTGGTGGATTTGAAACGCAATTTGCCCGGTCGCGGCGTATGGGTCTCAGGGACCCGCGAACACGTGAAAAGGGCGGTTGCGAAACGACTATTTGCCCGCGGCCTGAAGCGTTCGGTAACGGCCGCCGACGACCTGGCGGATCAGGTCGAACGGTTGCTGTCGCAGCAAGTACTGTTTGCCATCGCGCTTGCCCGTAAAGCTGGAACGGTGGTCAATGGCCACGAGAAAGTGTTGGCGGCAATCGCCGGCAAAAAGGCGACGATTGTCTTCCATGCCACCGATGGCGCGAAGGGCGGATTTGACAAGATATTCGGTGCCGTGCGCCGTAGCCAAAGAGAAGGTCGGCAAGTGACGATAAGCCGGGCATATGACGCAGCCCAGCTTGGTAAGATTTGCGGGCGCGACATGGTGGTCAATTTGGCGG
Organism: Rhizobiaceae bacterium; assembly: GCA_965248715.1. Classification (GTDB taxonomy): domain Bacteria; phylum Pseudomonadota; class Alphaproteobacteria; order Rhizobiales; family Rhizobiaceae; genus CBDFKB01. Next base: position 732,446 of record CBDFKB010000007.1, on the reverse strand, counting down.
TTGTTAGCGACCGTTCGGCAAAGTTGGTCGGCCAACGGTTGGCGATCCATGAACGCTATTGTGGCCCGCAAATCCAGGCATCGCCGCCACCAGATGGCGGCCGATGAAGCGACATTGAAGTTTGCGGAATTGCACCGGGCGTGCGATAGGACCGTGCAAGACGAAAAGTGACCGGAAACGGCAAGGCAAAGCATGAGTGACAATACGATCGGTGAAGAAAAGAAGTTGAGCGTTTCCACCGGCAAAAAACTGAGCCTAAAGAGCGGCGGGTTGAACCAGGGAACGGTTCGCCAGAGCTTTTCCCATGGGCGCACCAAATCCGTAGTGGTAGAGACCCGCAAACGCAGGATCACCAAGCCAGGAGAGGTGCTCGCCCAACCGGCACCGGTAGCGCCTGCGGAAAAACCGCAGGTTGAAGCGGCGCCGGTAATAGAAGTCACGGCTCCAAGCCGCAGCGGTGTGGTGCTGAAGGAATTGTCCGAAGGCGAAATGGACGCGCGGCGCAAGGCGCTGGAACTGTCCAAGGTGCGCGAGGCGGAAGAACGCCAGCTTGCCGCTGTCGATGCCGAACGTCGGGCCGAAGAAGAAAATCGCCGAGCGCTGGAAACTGCGGAAGCAGAGGAACGACGGCTTGCTGAAGAAAACCGCCTGAACGATGAGAAGCTGGCCCGCGAAAAGGCCGAGGCTACGATTGCCAAACGCCAGCCGGAACTAGGCCAAACAGCCGCCGACAGTAAGGTGGCCAAAAGCCTAAAGCCGTTTGAACGGCCGAAAACCGAAGAGCCGGCGAAACCTTCGCGGCCGAAGGGTGAAGTATCGAGGCGGCGCACCAAACTAACCCTGGGCAATGCGCTCGACGAAGATGCCGGAGCGCGTGGTAAATCCCTGGCCGCATTCCGCCGCCGCCAGGAAAAGGCAAAACGTGCCCAGCAGGCAGCGCTGGGGCCGCGCGAGAAAATTTCCCGCGAGGTCACCTTGCCGGAAACCATTACCATTCAAGAGCTGGCCCAGCGCATGTCGGAACGTGCGGTGGATGTGATAAAACTGCTAATGAAACAGGGCCATATGATGAAGGCAGCCGATGTGGTTGATGCCGATACCGCAGAAATTATCGCCGAGGAAATGGGACACACCGTTCGCCGGGTGTCCGAATCCGATGTGGAAATTGGCCTGTTTGGCGATGAAGATCCCGACGGTATTCTTGAGCCCAGGCCCCCGGTGGTCACCATTATGGGTCATGTCGATCATGGTAAAACCTCGCTGTTGGACGCAATCCGCGATGCCAATGTGGTTTCCAGCGAGGCTGGCGGCATTACCCAGCATATTGGTGCCTATCAGGTCGAGCATGACGGCCACAAGATCACCTTCATCGACACCCCGGGCCACGAGGCGTTTACCGCCATGCGGGCACGCGGCGCCCAAGCCACTGACATTGCCATATTGGTGGTTGCGGCCGATGACGGGGTGATGCCGCAAACGATCGAATCGATCAATCACGCCAAGGCGGCCGGAGTGCCGGTGATTGTGGCAATCAACAAAATGGACAAACCGTCCGCAGACCCCTCCAGGGTGCGCAACGAGTTGCTACAGCATGAGATATTCGTCGAATCCATGGGTGGTGAAACCCTTGACGTCGAAGTCTCGGCGGTCGAGCGAACCAATCTCGACAAGCTGCTTGAAGCGATCTTGCTGCAATCGGAAATTCTCGAACTGAAGGCCAGCGCCGACCGTGCCGGCGAGGGTGTGGTTGTGGAAGCCCAATTGGACAAAGGGCGTGGCCCGGTCGCCACGGTCTTGGTCAAACGCGGCACCCTGCGCAGCGGCGATATCGTAGTTGCCGGCGACGAATGGGGCAAGATCCGCGCGCTGGTCGACGATCATGGCAAGATAATCGAAGAAGCCGGGCCATCGATGCCGGTCGAAGTGCTGGGCATTAACGGCACACCCGCCGCCGGCGATCAATTGGCGGTGGTCGACAGCGAGGCACGAGCCCGCGAAATCCACGAATACCGCCAACGGGTCGCCCGCGACTTGGCAGCGGCGCGGCGCGCCGGCGCTCGCGGATCGCTGGAACAAATGATGAGCCAGCAGCAGGGCGAAGAGCTACGGGAAGTCTCGCTGGTGGTAAAAGCGGATGTTCAGGGTTCGGTGGAGGCAATTGCCGGCGCATTGGATAAACTTACGACCGAAGAAGTATCGGCGAATATCGTTCATGGCGGTGCCGGTGGAATTACCGAATCCGACGTTACCCTGGCCTCGGCATCCAATTCGGTAATCATGGCGTTTAATGTGCGCGCCAATAAACAAGCCCGCGAAGCGGCCGACCGCGATGGCGTGGAAATCCGCTATTATTCAATCATTTATGATTTGATCGACGATGTTAAGGCGGCGATGAGCGGACTACTTTCACCCGAGCGCCGCGAAACCTTCATCGGCTACGCGCAAATTCTCGAAGTGTTCAACATCACCAAGGTCGGGCGGGTGGCCGGTTGCCTGGTTACCGAGGGCAAGGTCGAGCGCGGGGTCGGCGTGCGCTTGCTGCGCGACAATGTGGTGATCCATGAGGGCAATTTGTCGACTTTGAAACGTTTCAAGGATGAAGTGGGCGAAGTGGTTGCCGGCCAGGAGTGCGGCATGGGGTTCGAAAATTATCAGGACATCCGCAAGGACGATCAGATCGAATGCTTCCGTGTCGAGGAATTTGCCCGAAGTCTATAATTTTCGCTTGCTGGTCTTGGCGCCGGCCGTTGCCCGGGTCGACCATATTCGCGGTTGGTCCGGCTAGAGCGTGTCACCCAAAAGTGGGTACCGGTTTTGGGAAAAATGACACGCACAAACAAAGGGATAGCGCGACGAAGCTATTCCAACGCTTCGTGACAAGCGCTGCGCGCTGGCACTGTTAGCTGACATATAATTGGTTCCTCTATGCCTGGAAAAACCCCCTCGCAACGCCAGCTTCGCGCCGGTGAACTGGTACGCCATGCGCTGGCCGAATTGCTTGCGCGTGGCGAAATCGAGGATCCGCTATTGGCCGGCCAACCGCCAACAGTAACCGAAGTCTCGATGTCGCCCGATCTGAAAAACGCAACCGCGTTCGTTACGCCATTTGCCGCCGATGATCCGGCAGCACTGAGCGAAGCGCTCAACCGGCACGCCAAATATATTCGTGGCCGGCTTGGTCCAGCATTGCGGCAAATGAGAAACATGCCAACCTTGCGGTTTCGCGCCGATGACCGGTTTGACAATTATTCGCGCATCGACACTCTGCTACGCTCGCCGCGGGTATCGCGCGATCTCGAACCAAGACAAGACGACGAATAATAATATCGGCGATAGCCTGGAGAATTATCATGGCGCGACAGCGGCGAAAAAAGGGGCGGCCGATATCGGGCTGGCTGGTGCTGGACAAGCCACACGGCCCGGGCTCAACCGAATGTGTGTCCAAAATCAAATGGTTGTACCAGGCTGCAAAAGCAGGTCACGCCGGCACCCTCGACCCATTGGCGTCGGGCATGTTGCCGATTGCGCTTGGCGAGGCGACCAAGACCGTGCCCTATATCATGGAGGCGCTCAAGGTTTACCGGTTTACTATATGTTGGGGGGTAGAAACTGCAACCGATGACCTGGAAGGCGCGGTCACGCAAACTTCCGACGATCGACCGGATCAGGCGGCAATTGAGGCCGCGATCAGCGACTATGTGGGGGACATCGAACAGGTGCCGCCAACCTTTTCAGCGGTCAAGATCGCCGGCCAACGAGCCTATGACCTGGCCCGCGATGGAGAGACTGTCGAACTAAAGGCACGCCCGGTATTTGTTGAGCGGTTCGATCTGATCGATGCTTCGGACAAGGATTGCTGCGAATTTGAAATCGAATGCGGCAAGGGTACTTATGTGCGCTCACTAGCCCGCGATATTGGAAGGCAATTGGGGTGTTTCGGCCATATCGCCAATTTGCGCCGCACCGCCGTTGGCCCGTTCGATGAAACCGATCTGGTTACCTTTGAGCAATTGACCGATCTTGCCGGCAAATTCGACGCACTCGATCAATTGCTGCTGCCAACTGGCCTGGCGCTCGGTGATTTCGCGCCGATTAAGCTATCGGAAAGCCAAGCCAATCGGGTGCGGCTCGGCAATCCGGTCTTATTGCGTGGCGCTGGCGCACCGGCTTTTATTAAAGAAGCCTGCGCGGTTGCTGGCAATGAATTGATCGCTACTGGCGACGTGGAAAAAGGTTCGTTTCGACCGCGCCGGGTGTTTCGTCATTCGCTGATTTAGAGCGTGTCACCCAAAAGTGGGTACCGGTTTTGGAAAAATTGACACGCATAAACAAAGAGAGCGCCCGACGAAGCTATTCCAACGCTTGGTGACAAGCGCTAGGGATATCTCTGCCGCCCAATATTTCCTATCGATGGTCCATCAGATCTGGAACCCTGCTTCGGTGGCCAGGTCCCGTAAATTGGCTTCTGGTCGTGGACCGATATGCTGGATCACTTCGGCTGCCGCTAAACTGCCGAGCCGGGCGCAGTCGGCGAGATCCTGGCCATGGGTCATGCCGTGTAGAAATCCGGCCGCATACAAATCACCGGCACCGGTGGCATCAACCAAACGATCAATCGCATGGGCGCGCACCTCATGGGTCTGGTCGTGGGTTATAACCACCGATCCCTGTTCGCTGCGGGTGACCACAGCCAACGCGCAATCATTGCGGATAGCGTTTACCGCCTCATCAAACGAACCGGTCTGGTATTGCGACTTGAGTTCGCTTTCATTGGCAAAGACAATATCGACCGTGCCAGACCGCATCAGTTCGAAAAACTCGTCGCGGTAGCGGTCGACGCAAAAAGCGTCCGACAGGGTCATGGCCATACGTTTTTTGTGGCGATGGCAGATTTTGGCCGCCAAGCGGATTGCGTCCTTGGCTTTTGGCGGATCCCATAAATAGCCTTCGAAATAGGTGATCGCGGCGCCGGCCACCTTGTCTTCTTCGATATCTTGCGGCTGCAATTCGACACAGGCGCCGAGATAAGTGTTCATCGAGCGTTCGCCGTCCGGGGTAACGAAGATCATGCAACGTGCGGTCGGCGGCGGTGCGACCAGCGGGCCAGTATCGTAGGCGACGCCGATGGCCTGGATATCATGGCGAAAAAACTGGCCCAACCGATCGTCAGCAACCTTGCCGAAATAGGCGGCAGCACCACCGAAGCTGGCGATGCCGGCGGCGGTGTTGGCGGCGCTGCCACCGGATGCTTGGATCGCCGGCCCCATCGACGTGTACAATTCCTCGGCGCGCCCGGCATCAATCAGGTTCATTGCCCCTTTGATGATGTCGGCTGAGGTCAAAAACCCGTCATCGCAATGGGAAATAATATCGACGATCGCGTTACCGATTGTTAGCACGTCATGCTTTGCTTCCACGCTCAATTCAACATCCTCGCTTGGCTATAAAGAAAATGCGTCCACTTGCGCGCAACCGCCCATTCAGCGGCTTGTGGCGGCCGTTGAAGTGCCTATCTGAAAGGTGCCAAAGGATCCAGAGAAAGCGATAGGATGATTTTCGAAAGCGCAGGAAAAGCAAGCCGGGTTATCACTTCGGCGAAATTTCGCGGCATATTGTTCAAGTCTTTGGCACTGACCATCGCATTGTTTATCGGGCTGTGGTTCGCTCTTGAGGCGCTGGTTTCCTCTTTTCTGTTGCCAGTGCTTGGGCCGTGGCCGTGGCTGTCGACCGGCATTTTGTGGCTGCTTGGCACTGGCATGGTGATCGGCGGCGGTTTTCTGCTGGCGCCGGCAACGGCCCTGTTTGCCGGGGTGTTTCTCGATGAAATCGCCGAAGAGGTGGAACGTCACGACTATCCAGATCAGCCCATAGGTAGCCCGCAGCCGCTATTCGCATCTTTGTGGACCGCGGTCACTTTCATGATTGTGGTGATCGGAGCCAATTTGGCGGCGCTGGCACTGTTGTTGATACCCGGGGTCAATGTGGTGATCTTTTTCTTGGTCAATGGTTATTTGCTCGGTCGGGAATTTTTCGAGTTCGCGGCGTTGCGCTACCGCACCCGGACCGAAGTTACCGCGTTACGTCGGCGCCATGCCACCCTGATCTTTTTCGCCGGCCTGGTGATCGCCGGTGTAATGGCGGTGCCGGTGCTCAATTTGACAACGCCGGTTTTCGCCGCTGCTATGATGGTGCATCTGCACAAGGCCCTGACCCGGGCCGAACAGGTCTAATCTAAACCCTTGGAGGCGGGTTACCCTTCGAGCGCTGGCAGAGCTGCCGCAATATCGCAGGTTTTATCCTTATAGCGACACAGATCGGCGATGACGCAGGCCTCACACAGCGGTTTGCGGGCCTTGCAGGTGTAACGGCCATGCAAGATCAGCCAATGATGGGCGTGATATAGGTATTCCTTCGCGATAATCTGCTCGAGCTTGGCCTCAACCGCATCCGGCGTCGCGCCGGGCGCCAGGCCAATGCGGTTGGCAATGCGAAAAATGTGGGTATCGACCGCGATCGTCGGTTGGCCGAACGCCATTGACACGACCACGTTGGCGGTTTTGCGACCAACGCCGGGCAAGGTGGTCAACCTATCGCGGTCGCGCGGCACCTGCGCCTCATGTTGCTCAATCAGCATTTGCGACAGGGCGATGACATTTTTTGCCTTGTTGCGGAAAAGGCCGATGGTGCGGATATGCTCACGCAGTTTTTCTTCGCCGAGCGCCAACATCTTTTGCGGGGTATCGGCGATCGCAAAAAGCGCCCTGGTCGCGCGATTGACCCCAATATCGGTGGCTTGGGCCGAAAGCACCACCGCCACCAGGAGCGTATACGGGTTGGTGTGCTCCAATTCCCCCTTCGGCTCTGGGCGCTGGGCACGGAAGCGTTGGAAAATTTTGGCAATCTCCACCTTTGAATAACGCGAACGCTGTAACCGTTTGTTGTTGCCACTTATTGCCATTGTGTCCGTTTGCGCCCTGTTGCGGTCTTGTCACTGCCTATATCAACCCGGTAAGGTTCGAAACCAAACACCGGCCATTTCGGTCGGCAAGATAGCCTCGCGGTTTTGCCAATGTCGAACGAAAAACCGATTTTTTCCGCAACTTTACGACCCCATCGCTCGCTAGGACCGGTTGGCTTTGGGTTGGTGATCGGCCTGATTACCGTTACCTGCGTCGGTTCGGGTATTTTGTTTATGTTGGCAGGGGCGTGGCCGGTACTGATATTTTGTTTGGTTGACGCGGCGTTAGTGTGGGTGGCGTTTAAAGTCAATTTTCGCGCCGCGCTCGCATACGAAGAAGTGTCTTTGTGGCGCCACGCGCTGGTCGTGCGCAAACATGCACCGGGCGGGCAGATCATAACCCATACCGCGAACCCGTTTTGGACCCGCTTTCAGGTTGACCGTCATGAAGCGGCCGGGGTTACCGCAATGCATTTGAGCGGACCGGATTTTGGCATTTCCATCGGCGGCTTTCTCAACCCGCCGGACCGCGAAACATTTGCAGCCGCATTCGCCACAGCGTTGGCACGCGCTAAGGGCACCTGACCAAATATCAGCCATGGGTGATGGAATCGGGTGGCAGCAGGCTATTTTGATCTCTACGGTTGCCGCAATAGGCAAATTGCGGAGCAAAGATGATGACGATGATGCAAAACGATATGGACGGCGACTATCAAATTGTACGCCAGGCAATCGAGCTAATCTCCACCACCTGGCGCGAGCAGCCCGAACTGGACGATCTGGCCAGCGCGCTTGGCCGCTCGCCAACCCAGCTGCAACGGATTTTCACCCGCTGGTCTGGATTGACGCCAAAAGCGTTCCTGCAAGCAGTGACCCTGGACCATGCCCGGCGCCTATTAAGAGAAGATGTCTCCTTATTGGATGCGAGCTTGGAACTCGGCCTTTCCGGACCCAGCCGGTTGCACGATTTGTTCGTGACCCATGACGCGATGTCGCCTGGCCTTTATAAATCCGGCGGCGAGGGACTGGAAATCCGCTACGGATTTCACCCTTGCCCGTTCGGCATCGCTTTGGTGCTGGCGACCGAAAAAGGCATGGCCGGCATGGGATTTTGTGATCCAGGTGGTGAGAAGGCAACCCTTGACGACATGGCCGCGCGCTGGCCCAAGGCGGCCTATATCGAGGATGCGGAAGGCACCCGACCCTATGCGGAACGCTCGTTTAATCCAAACCGTTGGAACCCGCGCGAACCCCTGCGGGTAGTGTTGATTGGCACCGATTTCGAAATCAGGGTCTGGGAAGCGCTGCTTAATATTCCGGTCGGTGGAATTACCAGCTATTCCAGTGTCGCGCAAAAAATCGGTAAGGCCAACGGCCCGCGCGCGGTTGGGCGCGCGGTCGGGCGCAACCCGATATCCTTTGTAGTGCCGTGCCACCGGGTGGTTGGAAAAACCGGCGCGCTGACCGGATATCACTGGGGTATTACCCGCAAACGGGCGATGTTGGGTTGGGAAGCTGGCATGGCGGCCTAATCGGTAGGGCGAATTCGTATACCTTTATAATTCTCTCAAAGTATTGATAATAAACGATAAACCTTGATTGCTAGTTCTTTGATAGAGAAAATCCGTAGCGATATTGCTTGAACCAGCGGGTAGAATTCCTATCTCAATAGGGTCGGCATGACCGACGATCACCATGAGAAAGGACTTACAAAAACATGAGCAGTTCAGCCTTTATTCGACCGGCATGGACCCCGTTGACCATCGCCATGATGATTTTCGGCTTCATGATTTTCTGGCCGCTCGGACTTGCCATGCTTGCCTACATCCTGTGGGGTGACCGTTTGGATGACATCAAGCGGGACATCAACCAGGCGACCGATGGTGTCGGGCGTGCGTTCAAACGCAAGAATCATTCCTGCGGTTTCGGACGCCATCCGCACGTATCGCAGACCGGCAATCTGGCCTTCGACGAATGGCGCGATGAAGAACTCAAGCGCCTGGAAGAAGAACGCCGTCGGCTTAACGAGATGCGTCAGGAGTTTGATGATCATCTGCGCGAACTGCGTCGTGCCAAGGACCGTGAAGAATTCGACACCTTCATGGCCGCGCGCAAGAAGGCAGTAGCTCGCAGGGACAAGCCTGCTGGCGGGACTTCCAAGACGGTTCCCGACGCCTGATCGGTTCTCGGGTAAGACAAACTTGCATTACGGGGCCCACGGGCCCCGTTTGCATGTCTGAATGCGCTGTGCAGATCCCAGCAAAGAACTGTGGCAATGGTAGCGCTTGGTAAATGGTAGCGCTTGGTAATTGCGCCGGTTCGCAACCCGGCGCAATATCGCCTACAAGAAATTCCGGCAGCAACTTTTGGCCACCTATTGCTAAATCCAAATCGCAGACAGCAGTTTGGAGCCCTTTTGATGAATTCGAAGTCAATTGTGTTTCTTGATTTGCGAGGTAGACCGCAGCTGAAACGTACGCTGCGCGATGTGGTGCATCGGACAAACACGGCTCGGCGGCGGATGCCCGCCAATCAGAAACTGGAAAGGATGGAGCGCTTTTTCGCCATTATCTGCGCACCGCCGCATGAGCGTAGCGGGGGGTATGGCCAGCGCGCCGCTGCTTGATCTTGACGCAAAATCGCTCCATCACAATAGCTCCGAATTCATTAAAAGAGCTCTAGATGATATTCAAGCGCAACCAAACCAAATCCGCGAAACTGGAATTAAGCGAGATCACCTTCGATATCGACGGTGAAACCGTACCGGTCGCGGTTCGGCGCAATCCGCAAGCGCGCCGGCTGACCTTGCGCATCGAGCCTGGTTCCGGAGCGCTCAAAATGTCCGCCCCGCCCCATGTTGGCGACAGCGAGATCAAGCGGTTCGCCGAACGCAATCGCCATTGGGTTCGGGCCAAGCGGGCACGCATGCCGGCGCTAAACCGACCCGAAGACGGTGCTATGATCGCCTATTTTGGCATCGAGCACCGGATTGTGGCGACCGGCAAGCTGCGCGGGTTGGTAGCGGTGGACACAATAGCCGGTGAACCGGTTTTGCTGGTACCGGGCCGATCGGAGCATCTGTGCCGCCGGTTGGCCGATTTTATGAAAGCGCGGGCGCGCCATGCGCTTGCGCAACAGGTTGAGCGGCATTCGATCGTGCTCGGTTGTCGCGCCGCCGCGATCCGCATCACCGACACCAACAGCCGCTGGGGTTCGTGCTCGTCGCGTCGCACCTTGTCGTTTTCCTGGCGCATCATTATGGCACCGCCGGAAATCTTGGACTATCTAGCCGCCCATGAGGTGGCTCATTTGCTGGAAATGAACCATTCCGACCGGTTTTGGGACCTGGTCAAGCAATTGTGCCCACAAATGGAGCGCCACCGCGCCTGGTTGCGCGCCCATGGTTCCAAACTGCATGCAGTGCAAATTTGACGACCCGGCGCTGGCGGGCGGCGGCGGTTCGATAGACAATTCACCGGTTTCGTGCGATGGCACAGCCCCGGCGCTGCCGAAACTCCAAAGTGTGCGTTAATGAGCGATCTTGAAGTCAAAATCTGTGGTTTGTCGACGGCCGAAACCGTTTCGGCGGCGGTGAGCGCTGGCGCCGACTATGTTGGTTTCCTGTTTTTCGCCAAAAGCCCGCGCTACATTGATCCTAGTAAGGCGCAGCGCCTGGCCGAATTGGTGCCGAAGACGGTCCAAAAGGTCGCGGTAACCGTTGATCCCGACGATCATTTACTGGCGCAAATCATCGAGCATTTGCAGCCCAACATCGTGCAATTGCATGGCACCGAGACCCCGGAACGAGTAAACGAGATCAAGCAACGCTTCGGCATCGTGGCCATGAAGGCGTTGGCGATTGGCGATGAAGACGATCTGGCAGCGATTGAGCGCTATCGCGGCGGCGCTGACCGCTTCCTGTTTGACGCTACGCCGCCCAAGGGTGCGGTTTTACCCGGCGGCAACGGGCTTTCCTTCGACTGGCGGTTGATGCGCGCACTCGATCGCGATACCGATTACATGCTGTCCGGCGGCCTTAACGCGGACAACATCGCCGCCGCAATTTCGCTAACCGGCGCCACTGCGGTCGATGTATCGTCCGGCGTCGAAACCGAGCCTGGAATAAAAGATGTTTCCAAGATCAGGCAATTCCTGCGGGCAGCGGGAAAACCGCCGGTCAGCGCCGATGCCGCGGAAAGGGTTTGAGCCATGAATACGATCAACGACCCAAATTCATTTCGCAACGGCGCCGACGAAAACGGCCATTTCGGCATTTTTGGCGGCCGCTATGTGGCCGAAACCTTGATGCCGCTGATCCTCGATCTGGAGCAGGCCTATCTTGACGCATGCGAGGATGACGCATTTGCCGCCGAACTTGAAACCCTTAACACCCATTATAGCGGTCGGCCGAGCCCGCTCTATTTCGCGGAGCGGCTGACCGCGCATCTCGGCGGCGCGAAAATCTATTTCAAGCGTGATGAACTCAACCATACCGGTTCGCACAAGATCAATAATTGTCTGGGCCAAATCCTGCTCGCCAGGCGCATGGGCAAGACCCGGATCATCGCCGAAACCGGAGCCGGCCAGCATGGGGTGGCAACAGCTACCGTGTGTGCCCGCTTCGGCTATCCGTGCGTCGTCTATATGGGCCAAACCGATATCGAGCGCCAGTCGCCGAACGTGTTTCGCATGAAACTGCTTGGCGCCGAGATCGTGCCGGTCACCGCCGGCGCCGGCACCTTGAAAGACGCAATGAACGAGGCGCTACGCGACTGGGTCACCAATGTGGCCGATACCTATTATCTGATCGGCACTGCGGCCGGCCCGCACCCTTATCCGACTTTGGTGCGCGACTTCCAGTCGGTGATCGGCAATGAAGTGCGCGAACAGATTATGCAGGCCGAGGGCAGGTTGCCGGATATGTTAATTGCCTGCATCGGCGGCGGGTCGAACGCGATCGGCCTGTTTCACCCATTCCTTGACGACAAGGATGTGGCAATCGTCGGCGTTGAGGCCGGCGGCCATGGGCTGGACGGCGACGAACATTGCGCCTCAATGAGCGCCGGCAGCCCTGGGGTCTTGCACGGCAATCGCACTTATCTGTTGCAGGACGGCGACGGCCAGATCCTCGAAGGGCATTCAATTTCCGCCGGGCTCGACTATCCAGGCGTCGGCCCGGAGCATGCTTGGCTGCGCCAGACCGGGCGGGTCGAATATGTGCCGATCATGGATGACGAGGCGCTGGCAGCGTTTCAATTATTATCGCAATATGAGGGCATCATTCCGGCCCTGGAACCGGCCCATGCGCTGGCCGAAGTAATCAAGCGGGCGCCTGAAATGGGCCGCGATAAAATCATTGTTATGAATTTGTGTGGGCGCGGCGACAAGGATGTGTTTACCGTCGGCAAGGCGCTCGGGTTTGAGTTGTGATTGTGCCGCTTGAATTTCTGTCGTGATTCAAGTAGATTCTACTCGACTCTTTGCAAAACTCGGCGCAACGCCGGGTTTTTGATTCGGAGCTGATTCGATGAGATGGATATATAACTGGCTCACGTTAGCGGACTATGATGCAAGCTGGCGAACTGAGTTGCACCGAGTTATTGGGCGGTATACTCGTGGAAACATTTCCATTCAAAATGGCGACTTTGTTGCAGATTCTGAGTTGTCCAATCTCCGCAAACGTGGGGATGCCGCAGCTGCACGCTTGCGAAGTTACTTGTGAGAAGCCATTCTCAGTGTTGAGCATAGTGTATGGATCAAGAATTCAAAGAACAAATTTACAATATTTCGAATGAATGGGATATTGCTGAAGAATATATTAAAATAGCTGAGCAATTAGACGGCAAAGCAATTATACCTAGCATTTGTGAACTCCGATATTGTGGCAGAAAAATATTGGAGGCGATTAATGTATATGAGAGTGATAACTTGCGTGCCCGTTCAATTTTGTCAGATGCTTTGCATGATTGCTATCGAGCAAGACACGATGCTGTCGATGCCTCAATCAGCATAATTAATAGTAAACTTGACCAAATGATAAACCGCCTGGGTTACACAAAATTGACCGCTGCAGAACCCCAACTTGGATCATTACTTCTTTCAATCACCGATGCTCAAAAGAAAATTGCCACATCCAGATCAGATAGACTTAACCGCAATCAACTTTATGAAGCGCTAAAGAATGTCGACCTTGTAAAAATCAGACGCGCGTATGACAGACTCAAAGCTTCCGAAGGGCACATTATCACGGAAGTGCGCAGGGAACGCGGGAAATTGTTGATTTCTTATGGAATAGGTGTACTCGGCATAATCGTCCCAATCGTATTTTGGCTCATTTAGTCCAAAGAGCTCAGGCCACCTCTTCATGCAAACAAGAATTGACCGGCGGTTCGCCGCGCTGAAAACTCAAGGGCGGGCCGGGCTGGTGACATTTGTCACCGCCGGCGACCCGGATTATGCCACATCGCTTGAGATCATAACCCGGTTGCCAGGCGCGGGTGCAGACATCATCGAACTCGGCATGCCGTTTTCCGACCCGATGGCCGATGGACCATCGATCCAGTTAGCCGGCCAACGGGCGTTGACCGCCGGCCAGGACATGAACAAAACCCTGGCCATGGCCCGCGCATTCCGCAAAACCGACGATGATACGCCGATCGTGCTGATGGGCTATTACAACCCGATCTACATCTACGGCAATGAACGATTTTTGGCCGATGCAGCTGATGCTGGCGTCGACGGGTTGATCATTGTCGATTTGCCGCCTGAAGCCGATGATGAATTATGTCTGCCGGCGGTCGAGCATCGGCTCAATTTCGTCCGCCTGGCGACCCCCACCACAGACGCGAAACGCTTGCCGAAGGTGCTAACCAACACGTCCGGCTTTGTCTATTACGTGTCGATCACCGGTATCACCGGCGCTGCATCACCGGACCCGAACGCGGTCGCCGATGCGGTTGGCGCCATCAAACGAGAAACCGATTTACCGGTGGCGGTCGGCTTTGGGGTCAGAACCGCTGAGCAGGCGGAAGCGATTGCCCGCGGGGCCGATGCTGTGGTGGTTGGCACTGCCCTGGTCGACGCGGTGGCCAGTACCCTTGATGATGTGGGAAACGCGACCGGTCAAACCGCAGATGCGGTGGTTTCGCTGGTCAATCAGTTGGCCGATGGCGTGGCGAGGGCCACTAAACCCTGACATCCTCATCAATTCGCCATATTCTGACCGGTACTTTCCCTATCCCCCAGCTTCTTAAGGCAAGTCGAACACCATGAACTGGATTACCAACTACGTCCGACCCAAATTCAGCAGCCTGTTACAACGGCGTGAAATGCCGGAAAATTTGTGGATCAAATGTCCAGAGACCGGCCAGATGGTGTTCCACAAAGACCTGGAAGCCAATATGGAGGTAATCCCCGGTTCCGGTTATCACATGAAGATCAAGGGCCCGGACCGCTTGCATCATTTCTTCGACAATGGCGAATATCATGCTTTGGTAGCGCCAAAAGTCGCCAGCGACCCGCTGAAATTCCGCGACGAGCGGCGCTATACCGAACGTCTCAAGGCGGCCCGCGCCAAAACCGCGATGGAAGACGCCGTATTGGCCGCCACCGGTGATATCGGTGGCATGCCGATCATGGCTGTGGTCCAAGACTTCGCCTTTATGGGTGGTTCGCTCGGCATGGCGGCTGGTGAGGCAATCATTCAGGCAATGACCAAGGCGGCGGAAGAAAAATTACCGGTGATTTTATTTGCCGGCTCCGGCGGTGCGCGCATGCAGGAAGGCATTTTGTCGTTGATGCAATTGCCACGCACCACAGTTGCAGTGCAATTGCTGAAAGAGGCCGGCTGCCCTTATATCGTAGTACTGACCAATCCGACCACCGGCGGGGTCACCGCTTCCTATGCCATGCTGGGTGATGTGCACATCGCGGAGCCAGGCGCATTGATCGGCTTTGCCGGGCCGCGGGTGATCGAACAAACCATTCGCGAAAAACTGCCGGAAGGTTTTCAGCGCGCGGAATATCTCAAGGAACACGGTATGGTCGACATGGTGGTCAGCCGCCATGATCTGCGCGAGACTATCATTAATTTGTTATCGATACTCACCCACCAATCGCCTGCCATTGCGTTGCCACTGCCAACCCCGCCGATAAAAGATGTCGACGTCGAGCAAACCGGCGATTTGCCCGCTACCGAGGAGAGCGCCGAAATCGAAGGCGCAGACCAACCGGCGGCCACCGAATAACAGTCACCTGCCTACAGCCCCATTACAATAGTTGGGGCCTGGACCTTTCCCTTAGAGCGTGTCACCCAAAAGTGGGCAGCGGTTTTGGGTGACACGCGCTAGTGGAATGAATTTAACATTTGAGTCCGATTTGCGACTTCGTAGTTTGTCAAATGTCAAATTTAAAAATTCCACTAGATTCAATATCTTTCTAGTGGTTCTTTTGATTCCAACATTTGCAAACCACAGTGTTGCAACGGGACGCAAATGTTGGAATCGAACCACTAGAGCCAATTGGAGTGGTGCCGATGACTGCGACCGAGCGCATCAATGCTTTGCTCGCCCTGCATCCGCCGGGTTATGATTTGTCGCTCGAACGGATCGAAGGATTGCTGGCTAAGCTCGGCAATCCGCAAGACGCATTGCCGCCGGTGATCCATGTCGCTGGCACCAATGGCAAAGGTTCGACGATCGCCTTTATGCGCGCGGCGCTGGAAGCCGACGACATCATGGTTCATGTCCATACCTCGCCGCATCTGGTCGACTATCATGAGCGCTATCGGTTGGGTGCCGTTGGCGGTGGCAAGCTGGTCGAAGATGCCATGCTGGACGATGCGGTGCGCCGCGCCGCAGATGCCAATGGCGGCGATCCGATTACGGTGCATGAAATCCTGACTGCGGTGATGTTCCTGTTATTTTGCGAACAACCGGCCGACATTGCTCTAATCGAGGTTGGGCTCGGCGGCCGGTTTGACGCTACCAATGTGATGCACACCGCGTTGATCAGCGTTATTACGTCAATATCGATCGACCATGTGGGGTTTCTCGGCGACACTCTCGAAAAGATCGCTTTCGAAAAGGCTGGTATCATCAAGGATGGGGTGCCGGTGGTAATCGGCCCGCAGGGTCAAGGGGCGCTGGATATTCTGGAGCGGATAGCCGACGAGCGGCAAGCGCGAACCATTTTGCATGGCCGCGATTTCCATGCCTGGCCGGAACATGGCCGGTTGGTCTACCAAGATTTGCGCGGGTTGATCGATATGCCACTACCGGCTTTACGCGGCACCCACCAACATAACAATGCCGCAATTGCAATCGCCACCCTGCGGGCGACCGGCGCCGATCTCAGCGACCGGTGTTTTGAAGGCGCCATGCGCGATGTGCGGTGGACTGGGCGCATGCAACGCCTTGTGAGCGGCCAAATTGTGCAACAATCGCTGTTGGCCGATGACAGCGAAATTTGGGTCGATGGCGGCCACAATCCGGCGGCGGGGGCGGCTGCCGCAGCCATGTTGTCGGATTTGGACCCGGCCGGCGAGCGGGCCGCGTATTTGATTGCTGGCATGTTGGACACCAAGGATCCGGCCAACTATTTCCGTGGTTTTAGCGACCGGGTGAGTAAGGTGTTTACGGTACCGATCCCAAGCAATGAAAACAGTCTCGATCCCAATGCGCTGGTCGAGCACGCGCGCTTGGCCGGGCTCGACGCAAAGCCCATGCGCTCGGTGGTCGATGCGCTCAACGCGATCGCCGAGGAAACCGACCCGGATGCAATTCGCCCGCTGATCTTGATCACCGGCTCGCTTTATCTGGTCGGCTGGGTGCTACGCGACAATGGCACGCCGCCGTGCTAGGGCACTTTTCGCGATTTGTGAATCGCAAATAGTGCTCTATCTATTTGTTTTATCGCACAATTTTTCTGAAAACCGGCCGCCACTTTTCAGATTGTGCTCTAGAGCGTGTCACCTAAAAGTGGGTGCCGGTTTTGGGAAAAATGACACCCATAAACAAAGAGATAGCGCGACGAAGCTATTCCAACGCTTGGTGACAAGCGCTAGGCGGCGTTAATTGGAACCGGATCGGTGTCAGGTCGACCAGGTTCACGCGGCGTTGTTGATCCAATCAACTAGTTTATTCTTGGGAACAGCGCCTACTTGTACACTCGCCTGCTGGCCATCCTTGAACATCAACAGGGTCGGGATCGAACGCACGCCGAACTGGGCGGCGAGGTCCGGATTCTCGTCGATATTGAGCTTGGTGATCTTGACCTTGCCGACCATTTCGGCGGCAATTTCCTCCAGGCTAGGCGCGATTGCTTTGCACGGTCCGCACCATTCGGCCCAAAAGTCGACGATGACCGGCACATCCGAATTCAACACATCGGCTTCAAAATTGCTCGCATCAACTGTGACTGTGGCCATGGTTGCTCCTATTGTTCTCGCGCCCGGCATCCAACATGCCACGGCTGAAGTGTTTACCTAGTCAGCGACATTGGGCGGGTCAAGGCACGCATCGGCGAATGTCGACATCTCAAGAAAAATTTATGTCGATTGTAGTAAGACAAGCCTCCAGCCAAGACGTGGGAAGCTCCATCAACGTACCGGTCCGGGTCCACAATATGTAGCATCTTATGGGCTTGTGTGGATAGATCTTAGCCACCAGTGCCCGATAGAGCGCCATTTGCACTGCAAATTCGTCGGGTAGGCTGTCGATTTGGCCGGCAATATGGTGACCGCTTTTAAAATCGACGATTGCCACATTGTCGGCGCCAACTACCAGCCGGTCGATGACGCCGTTTACCACCCGAACCTGGCCGCTTATCGAAAGTTTGCCGGCAATCGGCACCTCGGACTGTGACCCAGCAGCGAATAGGCCGTCGATCGGCGGATTGTCGATGGTAGCGATTATCGTATCGGCGATATGGTTTCGTTCGGATTGGTTTAGATCGGCCAGATGGTGCTGCAAGTAGGCGCTGGCATAAGATTGGCGTCGCTTTGTTGGCAATTGGGGTAGTATTTCGAACAAGCGGTGGATCGCGATACCACGGCGTGCCGGTCCGCTTGCACCGCGGTCAGAGCCCGCCAACAAATCTTCGCTTTCCGCACGAAATGGCCGCGCTTGGATATAAGCGTTTGCTCCGGTGGCGGTAAGCGGCGGGACAAATCGCGAGGCGCCAGCAAGTGGCGCCGTGATCCAAGACGGCAATTCGGCAACATGATCTCGCACCGGTGGTTGGTGGTCTTTGTCCGCAGGCAAAACGGGCCGGCGCTGTATGGAGCGTGCATTTGGGCGTTGCCATCGCCATGCGATGACGTTTCCATCAACGTCGGTGGAAATCTCGGCTTCGTCAACCAGCGCTTCAGAAACCATGCGATGCCAATAGCGATGTTCACCGGGCTGCCCACGGCTATAACCGCATACGATCAGCTGGTCGGCGGCGCGGGTCATGGCGACATAAAGCAGGCGGTTATATTCTTCTTCGCCGCCACGAATTTGCGTTTCATCGGCGAGCCGGGTCTGGGTATTGGCTACGCTTTTATCCGGCCGCCATAACAAGCCCGGAGGGCGGTCTTGGGGCCCGGCACGGTCGCGAGGAAAGGTCAGCAATTGCGGCAGGAACCTGCTGGTAAAGGGCGGCGTGCAGGGATCGACCAAAAACACCACCGGTGCCTCCAGCCCCTTAGCGCCGTGTACGGTCAGGATACGGATTTCGTCGCGCTCGGCATCGATTTCCCGTTTAATCTGCGGCTTTGCCGATTGCAGGTCCAACAGGAAAGTTTCCAGCGAAAACGGGCCGCCGCGCTCATGGTTGATCGCTTCGCTAAGAAACGCCTCGATCACATCGTCGGCCTCACTGCCAAGCCGGCCATGAAACTTGCGGCGCCCGTCATCGGTACCAAGCACGCTTTGGTAGAATTCGTATGGCTTTAGCCGGCACGAGCGCCCGATTAACGATTGCAGTTGGCGATGTAGTGCAGCGCATTTCGCATCTTCAGGGGCACGCTGTTCGATCGCTGCCAGCAAGCTTGCTTCCCGCTCATAGGCAAATTCAAACAGCGCTTCCTCGCTAATGCCGAATAAGGGACTTTTTAACACTGCTGCCAATGTCAAATCATCGTCGGGCATCAGGCAAAACTTACCGAGCGCGATCAGGTCCTGGATTGCGATATGGTCGGTCAGGCCAATGCGGTCGGCGCCGGCAGTTGGCAGGCCGGCATCCTTGAGCGCTCGGGTGAGCGCAGTCAGCATGCCGGGACGCTTGCGCAACAGGATCAAAATGTCGCCATAGCGCAGCTTGCGCCTGTGGCCGACCAGGTAAGACCCTTTGTCGATCCAACTAACAATAGTCTCGGCGATCCGGCGCGCCAAAACGATTGCCGGGTCGTTGGGCCCGGTGGCGTCAAAGGGTGCGGCCCAATCTTCGTTGATTTGCCGTTTGCCTCCACTGACCACCGGCCAGATTTCCACCACACCGGGATCGTTAGGGCGGATCGATTGGTGCACGGTCACGGTTTCGACGCGCGACAGACCAGCCACGTTTTGCGGTTGTGCAAATACCTTGTCGACCGCCGACAATACGTCCGGTACAGAACGAAACGACAAATGCAGGCGTACATCTTCGAAGCGGCCTTGACCGGCTTTTACCCGCATCGCCAATCGCCGGCGTTCGGCATCGAATGCATCCGGTTCGGCGCCCTGAAACGAATAGATCGACTGCTTTTCGTCGCCGACCGCGAACATGGTTCGATGGGCACGGTGGGCACTTTCGCCGGCGAAAAATTCGTCGATCAACCCATTGACGATCTGCCACTGGCCGGGGCTGGTATCTTGAGCCTCGTCGACCAGCACATGGTCGATGCCGTGGTCGAGCTTGTAGCGTACCCATTGCCGAGCTGGTGCGCTTGCCAACAATTCAGCCGTGCGGGCGATCAAATCGGAAAAATCGAGCAGGCCCTGAGCCTGTTTCAGGCCCTCCATCTCGTCGAGGATCGCGATCCCGACCGTCAGCAAAGCTTGACTGGCGGTTGCCAGCAGCCAGGTGTTGCGCCGCTCCAGGGCGGATGCGAAGTGAGCGCGGCGGGCTGCAAACTCCTGTTCGAGAAATTCATGGCCGCTGACAAATTTTTTGCTGAGCAGATCGACACGCGGCGTGCCCTTGGCGGTCATAAAAAACCTTTGCATCGCATCCAAAGCAGTGCAGGGGTCATTTGTTTCGGCGATGATCGCAAAAATTTGCGCCTTTTCCCGGTCGGTTTTCGATTTCGATTGTAATGCCAATTGCGCCAACTGACGCCAGAACCCGGGATCAAGCCCTTGGCCGAGTGCTGCGGCTACGATGTCGACCTCGCGCCCATCTGGATCAATATCAAGGGTTTGGCAAAGGTCGCGTGGCAGATCATTATCGTCGCTGTCGCGACGCCAAGAATTGATCGCTTCGCGCTTATCGAGCAGATCGTCCAGCGCTTGCACAAATCCCGTTTCGCTGGCGAAAGAAAGTATGGTCGCCAAAGCCTTATTGAGATCTGAATTGGGATTACCAGCAGCGCGGCGCAGCACATTTTCGCGGGCTCGGGCGGCGATCATATCACGGGCAAAATCATCCATCACCTCGAAATGACCGGAAACATTCGCCTCCAGGGGAAACTGGTGTAGGATCGATTCGCAAAACCCGTGAATGGTTTGGATTTTCAGGCCACCAGGGGTATCGAGCGCACGCGCGAACAGCCGCCGTGCCTCGTGCCGCGCTTCGCTACCCGGTCGATTACCGGTGATGCCAGCCACCGCTGTGTCAAGCACGGCGTCATCCATCACCGCCCATTTGGCTAGCAGGGCGAATACCCGGTTCGACATTTCTGCGGCGGCCGTGCGGGTGAAAGTTAAACAAAGAATTTTCGCCGGATCGGTTCCAGCAAGCAGCAACCGCACTACGCGCTGGGTCAACACATAGGTCTTGCCGGACCCGGCATTGGCCGACACCCATGCGGAAGCTGCAGGATCAGACGCAAGCAATTGCTTGGTGGTGGTATCTGCCGGTACTGAACTAGTCATCGCCCTCATCCGTTGCCGCGCTCCATTCGCGCACCCGGGCAAGATGGTCATAATCGCCATCGACCGCCTGGATCGAATGAACACGGATCCGCGAGGGGTAGGCGCGGGCAGGGTCGCGATAGGCAACAATCAATTGCTCCAATTGCCCAAGGGCTTTGCCACATAGGTCCTGGGCGGTCATGACCGGCTTGCCATAATCGTGGCTGATGTCCTCGACTTTGAGCCGGTGTAGCGGGCGCAAACGTACATGCAGCATGGACGAAATTGTACCCGCTCCCACCTCAGCAAACCCGCCACCGGCGGCGACCGCACCTTCCAATGCCAGTTGCGGTGACAAAGAACGGGCCTGGCGATTGCTGGGCCCGGTACCGGTCTTGTAGTCGATCACCACCAGGGAGCCATCGCTCAGCCGGTCGATGCGGTCGGCACGACCGTAAATTTGAAAGCCGCTGACACCGACCTCAAGCCGGCCTGAGATTTCCACATGGCTGTGCGCAATGTTCGCGCCAATTCCGACTTGCCAGTGGACAAAGCTGGCGGCGACCGCTTCGAATCCAGGCCACCACATCGCTTTTTGACCGACCCCGAGATCGGCCCGATCAAAACATTTTCGGCCAATCGCCAACACACGGTCCAACTGCTTGTCACCGTCCTCGCCTACAAATTCCGCGAAAATTTCATGGAACAGCAATCCACGAACCGCCGCATCAATTTCTTTTTCCAACGGTGGCAATGGCACCAATCGCAAAATGCGTTTGGCATAAAGCGCGTATGGGTCGCGCAGCCAGGTCTCGATGTCAGTAAAGGAAAGCTTGTTCGGCCGCGCTGCCAGCGGCGGTGTCGGAGCCGGGCGGGCAACCCGGCGCCAGGGCGGATCAGTGCGATCGATGGCTGCGGCCCAATTTAGATAACGCCGGCCACGGCTGCGCATGAGATCGGCCTGGTCGGCGCCACAAAGCGCCAGCAACCGTTGCAACCAGCGGCTCGGCACCGCCGGCGTGTTACCTTCGCGCAATGATCGCGATAAGACGATTTGGCGATTGCCGAGAAATTGGGTGAAATCATGCGCCGATTGACCAAGACGGCGTTCCGGTGGCTCCAATTCCAGGGTTGCTTTCATCGATCGTGACAAAAACTGGTCATTGATCGTGGTCGCTGGCCAGGAACCCTCATTAAGCCCACCAATGACCAGCAGATCGGCATGCTGCAACCGCGCCTCCAGCGGCCCGAGGATCGCCACCGGTCCGACATTGGCAATTCGCCGGCGATAGACCCTACTCGCCGCCAAGGCTCTAAATACCCCCGGCCAGGCCGATGTTCGACACCGCCGACCTCGGTTGGGACCGCCATTACGGCGCGCAAAAGATCCGCTAGTTCGGCGCCGTCTTCATGTTGCCAAACTAGAAATTCTTCATTCTCGCCGGTGGCGCGCGAAATGAGTTGCGCGGCAGCCACCGTTGCCATGGCAAGCTGGCAATAGGGCACTTCATTGGTGCCAAGCTCTGTCAGCGGCAGCAATGCCTGATCGACCGCGGCAGCGAAATTGCGGATAAGTGCCCAATCATCGGCGCAAAGCCGGGCGACCGGCGGCGCCACATGGGCCGAACCGGTATGGCGTTGCGCAGCGATTTTGACAGCCTGTGCCAACTGGCCAGCGCCTGGAACCGGTTGGTGGCCGCGCAACACCGCCAGTTCAAACATCCGTGCCGCGCGCATAGCGTCTTTTTCCGGCATGCCGAAAACTGCGCGCGGGTGCTTGAGCAATGCCGCCAGGTGCTTCTTGCCAATCGGTTGCAACGCCACCGCGAGGAGAAATTCAACCAGGGTGGTGGCCGCGCTGGTGACCAAGGGTTGGCCGGCCGAATCATCGACCTCGATGCCGAATCGGGCCAATTGCGCCGCCACTTGCCGGCCAAGCGTGCGGTTTGGGGTAACCAGTGCCACCGATTGGTCGCCGGCATGGACCGCGTCGGCCAGGCGCATGGCGAGCGCCAACGCCTCGCCATGTTCGTTGGCCGCCTCGATCAGCTCGATGCCGCTACAGGCTTCGGTGAATTCGTGATCATTACAGCTAGCGCGAAATTGCGGCCAGGCCACCGTGTATAACGAAGGCAGCATCGCCGCCGCGACCAGGCGCTCGCGGGGATTAAGCGGTCCTTGGGGTAAGAACGCCACTTCTTTGCGGTCGGCCTGCAAGCGGTGCAGCAAACGACACAGGCCGAATTGCGGATGTCCGGCACCGGCAAATCCGTGTTCTGGGCCATCAAGCCTGTCCCATTGTTGGTCGGATAGGCAGCGATCAAGCCCGGGCAGCACCACGGCACCTTGTGGCAGGCGGCATACGGCGTGCATGAGCCTGGCTACTGCTGGCACCGAACCGGTGGAACCGGCGATGATGATCGGGTCGGTGCTGCCATCAGCGGCTAACGAGGCGCCAAGCTGATCAAGTGCAGTGATATTTCTGGCCGCCGCGCTCACCATGCTACGTTCTTCCAGGTAGTTCGGCCAATGTTCCAGGGCCACCTGCAGGAAGGCAAGAGTTAACCCCCACCACTCGGAATGATTTTCCGGAACCAGATCGACCAGGCCGCTCCAGCCGATCTCGCTGGTTTCCATGTGCAGCATCAATGCCGACAAATCTGCCGCCAACCATGTGGCGTCGGCCGGCGACGACGGCACGGTGAATTGACGGTCGCCGGTGATACCGCGAAGGTTCAAATTAAGCGCGTTGGTCCATCCGCCGATCATCCGCGCGAGCACCAATTGCTGTTCGGTGGCCGGCATTGCCGGGAGAAAATTTGCAGACGAAATCGGTAGCGCGAAATCGGCTCCGGTTTCATCAAGATCGCCGAGCGGCCGGATCGCCGGTAGCATGCATGCATCGGCATCGGTCAGTGCCAATAAATGTTCGCCGAACCGACGCACACTTCGTCTGGTCGGCAAATATACGCAAGCGCGCGGCAATAGGGATGGATCGCGCGCCGGCACGAAGCCGGGGATCAAACGGCCGTCGATCAGAGCTGCGGCGAGCTGACCGAGAAAGTCCTCGCAGGACGCGATTGAATATAGGCGCGGTTTCAAACCGGTTTTGTCTCGATTGCGATTGGCGGACGCTAGAGCATCGTGGCGTTAATTGGAACCATTGTGATGGAGCGATTTTGCCTTTGGTCAGCGGTTTGCAGCAGCGACCGCGTTTTCGGCTTCGGCAATCGCCTCTGGGGTGCCCACATGCATCCACAAGCCGTCGAGCTTGACACCAAACAGGCGCTCATCTGCAATCGCCCGATCAAACAATAGATTAAGCGAAAATGGCTCGCTGGGGGCGTTTTTCAAAACCGCCGGGGCAATAATCGCCGCGCCGGCATAGACAAATGGCGCAACTTCGCCTTCCCGACGCCTAACCAGCCGTCCGATCCCATCCATAGTAAAATCACCGCGGCCACAATAGCCAACCGCTGCGGCGGAATGGGCAACCAGCAATAATATGTCCATGGTTTGATCACGCCAACCAGCGGCCAAAGCTTTGAGCGCAGGGCAGATGCCGTCGAGCCAAAAACTGTCCGCATTTAGAACAAAAAACGGTTGCGATCCCAGCCGAGGCGCCGCCTTGACCACACCGCCGCCGGAATCGAGCAAGCGCAGGCGCTCGTCGGAAATTTCGATCTTCGGTGCAGTTCGGTTGACAAGATGGTTTTCCATTTGCTCGGCGAAATGATGCACATTGACCACCACTTCAGCAACTCCTGCGGCCTGTAAGTTGTCGAGGGCATGGTCGATCAACGCTTTACCGGCCACTTCGACCAATGGCTTGGGCATGCGGTCGGTAATCGGCCGCATCCTGAGACCCTTGCCGGCAGCAAGGACCATCGCGTTTCGCGGTACGGTGCCGAAACGGTTATCCATGGTCATCATACATTCCCAAATATGTGGCGAACCATTGTCGGTAGTCGGCAAGCGATGCGGCGCGAAGATTGCGAGCCATATAGTCGACCAGTCGCGGCATATGACGAAGATAACCGGCCTTTCCGTCACGTTTGTGAAGCCTGACGAAAATTCCAAACAGCTTGCTCAGCCGTTGCGCCGCCATAACCGGGTAGATCGCGGTAAATGCCGTGTTATCAAATTTCGCATCGTTGCTTCGCGCCAAAACATATTGTTCAATCAATCGCCGTTCGAGCTCCGGCGTGACAGTGACCCGGGCATCTTGCGCAAGTGACGCCACGTCATAAGCTGCCGGACCAATAACCGCGTCCTGGAAATCGATCAGGCCAAGGCGGCGGTGGCCGGTTTCAGCCTTGCACCACAATAGGTTCGGCGAATGAAAATCACGCAGCACCAGGGTCTGCTCGCAAGCGGTAAGGTGGTCTGCATAACGCCGCCATAATTCGACAAACTGCCGCCGCATCGTATTGTCGGGCGGGCGGCCAACATGGTGTTCGACAAACCACTCGATCAATAATTGGGTTTCGGTGATTAGCGCATCTTGGTGGTAATCGGCAATGGTGTGGGTCGTACCGTTTTGCATCGCCACGGTTTGTGGCCAGCTTCTTGCGTGCATGTCGGCCAGCAGTTCTATTGCGGCCAGATAGCGCTCGGCGATCGGCTGGCCATTTTTGTCGGCAATGCCGTTGCTGCCGAGATCCTCCAATACCAAGATGCCTTGGTTTTGGTCGGCGGCAAGAATGCGCGGCGCGTGATAGCCGTTGGACCGCAACAGGCCGGTAAGAGCAATATAGGGTGTGATGTTTTCGGCAAGCGCGACCAACCGGCTATAGGCCAGACCGTCGCGGATCGCAGGACCATCGGGTACATCGGGCATGTCCATAACCACCAACGGATCGTCGTGATTTGCCAAACGCTCATAGCGGCGCGCGGAGGCGTCGCCGGCTAGGGGTGCGCGAACTATGGTGGTGCCAATTTCAGTATCAATCAGAGCGCGGATCGCCAGCGAACGCCGTACCCTTTCAACCACCGGCCCGGTACCGGCAATGGTGACCCGGCGGGCGTCGCCACCGCCATCGGCGAACCGCAGCCATACGGTATGCGCCGGCATGGTGTTGGCGGCGCGTTGTGGCCATTCGACCAGCGAAACCCGGCCATCGAAATCATCCTCGAAACCAGATTCGCGAATTTCCTCGGCATCGGCCAGTCGATAAAAATCGAAATGGCTAACGCTTAAGCGCCCCTCATAGGGCTGGGTGATCGAAAAAGTCGGGCTCGGTACTTCAAGGGTGCTGTCGCCGGCATTGTGGCGGATAAAGCCGCGAGCAAATTCAGTTTTACCGGCTCCCAAATCGCCAATAAGAGCAAATACGTCGCCTGGTTCGGCGATGATTGAGCAATCGGCGCCAAATTGCCGGGTCGCGGCACAATCAATAAGCTCAAGGGTTATGTTGTCTGCAATCGTCAACTGCGGCATCACTGGGCGGCTGCCAGGGCCTGGGGCGGGGTGGTAGGAAACCGGCAAATGAACTGCGCACCGTGGCCAGGTATGCTGTCTACTTTGATGGTTCCGCCGTGCAACTCGACAAAACTTTCGACAATCGATAACCCCAGCCCCGGGCCGCTGCGCCGCCCGCCGATCGAGTGGCCTTCGAACCGGGAAAAGATCCAGCCCTGATCGGTTTCGGAGATGCCGGGACCGTGGTCGCAAACCGACAATTCGGTATAGCCATCGGCGCTACGGCTGGCGATTTCAATGCTTTGACCAGGGGACGATACGCTAACCGCATTGTCAATCAAATTGCCAAGCACTTGGCGGATGCGGCTGCGGTCACCGGTGATATGGGAGGCATTGTGTTCGATTTTCACATCGATCTGGATATTGCGCTCGTCGAGCACTGTGCGCATCTGATTAATACAGGTCTCGATTACTTCAGCAACCGGAACCCGTGCGATCTCCAGATACATGGTCCCGGCATCCACTGAGGCTAGGTCAAGGATGTCGTTAACAATCGAGGTAAGCACCGAAGTGCTTTGACTGATGTAGCCAAGATATTCGCGCTGCTTGCTGCTCAATTCGCCCATGCCCGGGGTAAACAGCAATTCGGTGAACCCGGATATGCTGGTCAGCGGCGCGCGCAATTCATAGGACACATGCTGAATGAATTTGTTTTTTAACCGATCTGCCTGTTCCAAGGCCTCATTACGATCGGTCAATGCGCGTTCCATGTTCACCGAATCGGTGACATCGGCAAATGTCAGCATGGTTTGGCCGTCGGGAAGTGCTACCAGGGCGAAATCGAGCATATTTCCGGTCACCATGGCCATGCGGCCGGTGACGTTGTCGCGCTCTTCGCCAAGCCCGGTAATCGCGGTGCGGATCGTCTGCCATTGTTCGGCATCCTCGACCAACCCAGCGCTTTGCTCACATACTTGCGAAATGTGAATACTATCCTGGTCCGGCAATTCGTTTAATTGCCATAGATGCAGGAAGGCTGGATTGTGCAGCCGCAGCCTGCCATCGCTACCGAACACCGCCACCGATTCTTGCAAATGATCCAGGGTTTCTCCCTGTACCCGGATCAAGGAATTGTAGTTGGATTTAAGTTCCAATTCCTTGGTGACGTTTTCGAATATCCAAGTAACTCCGCCTTGGGAATGGGGATTGGTGATAACCCGAATGGTCTGGCCGTCGGACAGGTGCCACCATTCCTCGCTGGCTTCCAGCGCTTGATAGGCGCCAAGCTGGTTCCGCTTCCATTTGCGCCAGTCGGGGTGTTCGGGCAGTTTGCGGTTGTCTCGCAATGCGTCGAGGATCGCCCCATTGTTGGGTGCTGACTCAAGAAACCCACTTTCCAGCTTGAACAATTGTTGAAAGCTAGAATTGTAAAAACTAAGGATTTGCGATTTGTCGAATATGGCGACTGCGGTGGCGAGCTCGTTTAGGGTTTGGGCATGGCTGTCGACGGTTTGGCGTAGGGTCGAGCGAACCTGCTCAAGATCGCTGCGGTCAAGCGCCATACCGGCAACCCCGTGGTCGGTCTTGACATCGACAATTTCCATCACCCGCCGGTCGCCGGCGATCACCGCCGGCTGAGTGCCACGATATACCCGCTCGGTTTCATGGGCACGCTCGATCAAAGTGCGGCCCTTGCGGTCGAGCAGACCGATATTGCGGGCGACCGCGTCGTCGCTATCACTGGTTTCAACCGCTTCAGCATAGGAACCGTTGACCCAGATCAGTCGGCCATGATCATTACGGATCCATACCGGCGCCTTGAGCGCCTCGAACAGGCCCTGGATGGTATCGAAGCATTTTGCCAAACGATCGTGTTCGATTTTTAGTTGGGCCAGCGCCTCGCGTTCTCCGGTCAGTTCCGTGAAACGAACAAATGCATGGCCGCCGGAGGTTCGGCCCTGGGTTTGTAGTGCGCGGCCTCGTTTGGTCATCAAGGCAAGATCGAAACTTTCAGCGTGCTCGCGCAATTGCGACAGCGCTTTTTCGAATACCAATGCGGATTGCGGTGTTATCCAGTTGCCGAAAGCAAGAAATTCGGCCCGCTCCTCTGGTGCGTCGGTTTCGGCCAAGGTGCCGAGTATCACCGGTTTGTCATCGGTTCCTTTCCACACCACCACCCGTTGGTCGCGCACGTTAACCAGCGCCGCGTGGCGTTGGCTGGCGGCTTGCAGATCAGCAGCACGCGCCTCCAAGGATTTATTTTCCAGCGAGATGCGGGTGCGCTCTCTGATTAACCAGAACGCCGACATCAACGCGAAACTCATCGCTCCGCCAAACAGCGCCAGCAACATGATCTCGAATGATCCAAGCTGGTCCGGCAACGGCGTTGTCATGGTTTTGATATCAAGCATAGCGAACGGTTCAGCGCGAGCAATGTCGAACCCGAGACCGGTTAGCGGCCATGCCAGGAGACCACGCGCAACCAATTGCACGGGCGCCCTAGCGCGTGTCACCCAAAAGTGGGTACCGGTTTTGGGAAAGATGACACGCATAAACAAAGAGATAGCGCGACAAAGCGAATCCAACGCTTCGTGACAAGCGCTAAAGCGTGTCACCCAAAAGTGGGTACCGGTTTTGGGAAAGATGACACGCATAAACAAAGAGATAGCGCGACGAAGCGAATCCAACGCTTGGTGACAAGCGCTAGTCCTTGTGCCTGCATCGTCAGTGCAGCCGATCGAACGATCGTCTTTGTAGCAGGCGCACGACCTGCGATTTTGGGAACATCCCCCAGGCATGCCTTAAAGTCCTCTTGCCGCTGGAACTTTCTAGACCGCCCTGCCATAAATCCGCTCCGTTCTAGATCGGAGCTTGTGATTCGCGCTGCAACATACCGCCTTGTGGGCAGTCACGAAACCGTATTTTGCATACTTTTCATGTGCTGCCCGGCCCAATGACCAGGCAACACAATATTTGGTATATGCTCAACACAAGGTTAATAGCGGTAGTGTTCCGCCTTGAAAGGACCTGCGGTCGGCACGCCGATATAGTCGGCCTGCTCGTCGCTCAGCTCGGTCAAACGGACGCCTAATTTATTCAGATGGAGGCGCGCGACCTTTTCGTCCAGATGTTTGGGCAGCACGTAGACCTTATCTTCGTACTCATCTTCCTTGGTCCACAATTCGATCTGCGCCAACACCTGGTTGGTAAAACTGGCTGACATCACGAAGCTTGGATGGCCGGTTGCGTTACCAAGATTAAGCAAGCGTCCTTCTGACAACAAGATTATTCGCTTTCCATCGGGAAACTTGATCAGGTCGACCTGCGGCTTGATATTGGTCCATTTGCAATTGCGTAGTGAGGAAACCTGAATTTCATTGTCGAAATGGCCGATATTGCCGACGATCGCCATGTCTTTCATCGCCCGCATATGGTCGATGCAGATCACATCCTTGTTGCCTGTGGTGGTGATGAAAATGTCGGCGCTCGGCGCCACATCGTCGAGCCGCACCACTTCGAAGCCGTCCATCGCCGCCTGTAGCGCGCAGATCGGGTCGATTTCGGTGACCTTGACCCTGGCACCGGCACCGCGAAGCGAAGCCGCCGAACCTTTGCCCACATCGCCATAGCCGCAGACCACCGCAGTTTTTCCGGCCATCATAACGTCGGTGCCACGGCGAATGCCGTCGACCAGGCTTTCCTTGCAGCCATATTTATTGTCGAATTTCGATTTGGTGACACTGTCATTAACATTAATGGCAGGAAACGGCAGGTGGCCCTTTTCCATCAATTGGTAAAGCCGATTGACCCCGGTGGTGGTTTCCTCGGTAACCCCTTTGATGGCATGGCGCTGCTTGACGAAAAATCCCGGTGTTTGTTCCATCCGCTTTTTGATCTGGGCAAACAAAAAGACCTCTTCGTCCGATCCCGGGTTAGCGATCAGGTCGGCTTCACCTTCTTCGACCCGGGCGCCGATTAAGATATACATGGTGGCATCGCCACCATCGTCGAGGATCATGTTGGTGGGACCACCGTCCGGCCATTGGAAAATCGCATCGGTATATTTCCAGTAATCTTCGAGCGATTCGCCCTTAATGGCATAAACCGGGGTGTTGGTAGCCGCGATCGCCGCCGCAGCATGGTCCTGGGTCGAGAAGATGTTGCAAGAAGCCCAGCGCACATTGGCGCCCAACGCCTGTAGGGTCTCGATCAGCACCGCGGTCTGCACGGTCATGTGCAGCGAACCGGTGATGCGGGCGCCAGCGAGGGGTTTGGCTTTTGAAAACTCCTCGCGGGTCGCCATCAGGCCGGGCATTTCTGTTTCTGCGATAATAATTTCCTGGCGTCCGTATTCGGCCAAGCCGATATCCGCGATCGCGCAGTCGGTGAACTTGCTCATGGTCTATCTCTATCTTGAAGCTGATGGTGTTCGCCCGCGGCAGGGATTGCGGGTCGGTTTCGCACCTAATTGCCGGCGGCGTGTTATCAGGCGCGGTGCATTTGTGCAATACTATATAAAGCTTTCTTTATACGATCTGCGATGGTCGTTCGACAAGCCTGCGCGTTAGGGCCGCCTATCGGTCCTCGTTAAAACCGCAGCACAGCAGATCTTCCAACGCGTCCAGAGCCTCTGCCGCAGAATTGCCGGTGGCGGAAATGGTGATGTGGCTGCCTTGCGCGGCATTGAGCATCATCAGCCCCATGATCGAAGTGCCGCCGACCGAATAGCCGCCCTTGGAAACTTCGATGTCGGCATCGAAGTGGCCGGCGCACTCGACAAATTTGGCCGATGCGCGGGCATGCAAGCCGCGTCGGTTTACAATTTCCACGATCCTTGACCGTGGTTTGCTAATGGGAACCTTGTTTCCGGACAATCGGCGTCAGCCCTTGAGCATGCTGCTTGCGACATTGATATATTTACGCCCCGAAGATTGCGCCTCTTCGATCGCCTTTTCCATGTCGTCTTCTGCGCGCGCGCTGGTTAGTTTAATCAGCATCGGCAGGTTCATACCGGCAACCACTTCAATCCGGCCGGCATCAAGCAGAGAAATCGCCAGATTGGATGGTGTGCCGCCAAACATGTCGGTCAAAATGATTACCCCAGCGCCATCGTCAGTGGTTTTTACCGCGTCTTGAATGTCGCAACGACGCTTTTCCATATCGTCTTCGGGCCCGATCGAAATGGTCTCGATCTGAGATTGCGGCCCCACTACATGTTCCAACGCATTGCGGAATTCGCCGGCGAGATTGCCGTGTGTGACCAACACCAATCCGATCATGATCAACCAACTCCTCAATACCACATGCCTGGCAAACGGAAATCCGCGCCCGAGCGTAACCTGCCCGCCATCTACGCGCCGGCCGGCAATGGGGAGCCATAAATCCATGGTGCCGTCAAGCCCGTGCGCCGCCGCCGGTTTCGCATGGCTGCTTTGCGTTCGCAACCGTGTCGCCATACAGCAATCCAAGATCGGCCATGACGATCCGCACCGCCGCGCTTTCATGGCGTTGCGGCAAGTCCAGCACTGGTATGTGGGTACCGTGCAGATCGATTGATCTGGAAATCGGCATTCTTGCCACCGTCGCATCATCCACTAGACGGCACACGAGGTCGAGGCGCATCGAGGTGATATGGTTCACGCCGACAATACCGTAACCACGCAGCTCCACCATTCCGGCGATAGAAGGTGGTGCAACCGCAATCACCGCACCATCCCTAGCCTCGAGCAAAACCTGATCATCGGCGAGGATGGCGGCCGACAGACCATGCCGTGCAGCGTGTTCAAAAAGCCCGAGCATCAGCGAGGTCTTGCCGCTGGCGGACGGGCCCAGGATGGCGATACCGGTTCCCTGCAATTGCAGCGCACTGGCGTGCAGATTGGGCGATGTTGAATTTACGGTCATCGGCCTATCCCGCCTCGAATGGCAGAAAAATGACGATCCTGGCCCCACCAAGCAGGCTGGCGGTTTTTGGCTCGGCTATTATTGTGCCGCCGTGCGCCTCGACGATTTGTCTGGAAATCGATAGGCCGAGCCCGGAATTTTGCCCAAACGCCGCGGCGCCGGGCCGATCAGTGTAAAACCGGCGGAATATTGTATCAAGATCGCTTTCGGCAATACCGGGGCCGTTGTCGTCGATCGCCACCTCTACCCCATCCGGCCGGCGGCGTAAGGTCACCAGAATACGGCCACCGGGTTTGGGCACGAAACCGACCGCGTTTTCCACCAGATTGCCGAACACTTGACCGAGGCGGCTGCCATGGCCGGAAACGACAGCGCTTGCGCTATTACGAACCCTGGCGGCGGATCGGAACTCCATGCGGATATCCCTGTCGCCGCTATGATATTTGCGAAATTCGTCGACCAGATTGCCAAGCAGTTTTTCGAGATCAACCGGACCGGCATCACCGCGGGCTAATTCGGCATCCAGCCTGGAGGCGTTGGAAATATCGGTAATCAACCGGTCGAGGCGAGCGACGTCATCCTTGATTACTTCAAGCAACCGCTTGCGGGCGGCTTCGGTTTTGGCAATCGGCAAGGTCTCGACCGCGCTTCTAAGCGAAGTAAGTGGGTTCTTGATTTCATGGCTGACATCGGCAGCAAAGCGTTCATTGGTCTCGATACGATTATACAAGGCTTCGGTCATTTCTCGCAGCGCCGACGAAAGATTGCCAATTTCGTCTTGGCGTTCGGAGAAATCGGGAATTTCCTCCCTAGTCCTGATGCGATGGCGCACCCGCACCGCCGCCGCAGACAATTTACGCAACGGATTAGCTATGGTGCTGGCAAGCAGGATCGATAGGATGATCGTTACCAAGCAGGCGATGCCGAACACCCTAACGATAGCCATGCGTTCGGCCTGGACGATTTCATCGATGTCACTGCCTTGGGTCGACAGTAACAAGGCGCCATGTACGGCGCGAAAGCGCTGCACCGGAACTGCCACCGAAACGATCAGTTCACCAGTTTTGTTTCGCCTGACAACCGTGGCAGGCGCCCCCGAAAGGGCTCGGCCAACTTCCGGATATCCGGTACCATTGCCGATAATTTCTTCATAAACCGGCAGATTGCGGCGCTGCAGCCATCCGTTCACCAATTGGGTAAATCGCTTCCACGGGCCGAGGCGTTCTGCCGATACCGGGGGCAATTGGCGGCGCAAGATCTGACCTTGTGAATACAAATGCCGGGAATCGAGTATCAGATACCCATCACGGCCGTAAATACGCGCCCGGGTGCGGGTCGGCGAAATCAGCCGCCGCAAGACCGGTGCGACCCGTTCCGGATTGATCGGAAATTCAAACGCGTCGATAGTATCGGGAAACGGCGAGGCGGTTTCACCAGCTTTCAGTTCTAACAATTTGTCGGGATCAACGGTAATCGCATCGGTTTCAATGGTCGCCGAAGCGGCGATTGCGGCGGCGATAATCTTGCCCTGGATCAACAGGCTTTCGACCCGGGCGTCAATCAGCCCCTCGCGAAACTGGTTCAGGTACAAAATCCCGGTCACCAGCACCACTAAGGCGGCAATGTTTAAGAACACGATACGCCGGGTTAAACTCGACAGCAAATTGAGCCGCACCAGGCGCGACAAACGTTTGCCGAGCCGGCGCAAAAAGCCCGGTCGTGTTGCCGGCTCACGGACATCCGCATCACCAGAGCGCGGCGCGGTCACGCCATGGCCGGTCAAATCATCGGGCGCGGCATGCTTGTTCATGGGTACATTGTACCCGTTTGCACCGGTTAGGAACAGCGGCACAGCGACTAGGGGTGTTCGCGGAACCGATAGCCGACGCCGTATAGGGTCTCGATCATGTCGAAATCATCATCTTCGTGCTTGAACTTCTTGCGCAGCCGCTTGATGTGGCTGTCGATGGTACGGTCGTCCACATAGACCTGATCATCATAGGCGGCGTCCATCAGCGCGTCGCGGCTTTTTACCACACCAGGGCGCTGGGCAAGAGCAAACAGGATCAAAAATTCGGTTACTGTCAGGGTCACCGGTTTGGCCCGCCAGGTACAGGTATGACGCTCCTGATCCATGATCAGATCGCCCCGTTCGAGGATCTTGTTTTCGCCCGGCTCCGCCGCCCTGACGCCGATCTCGCGGGCAGAGGCGCGGCGCAGCACAGCGCGGACCCGTTCGACCAGCAATCGTTGTGAAAATGGCTTGGTGATAAAATCGTCAGCACCCATTTTTAGGCCAAACAATTCATCGATTTCATCTTCCTTGGAGGTCAAAAATATCACTGGAAGGTCGGATTTCTGCCGCAACCGACGCAGCAATTCCATGCCATCCATGCGCGGCATCTTGATGTCCAACACTGCCAGATCCGGCCGCTTGTCTGTCAACCCGTCCAGTGCTGATACACCATCCGTATATGTTTCTACACGGTAACCTTCCGCTTCCAAAGCAATCGAAACCGAGGTCAAAATGTTACGATCGTCATCTACCAGGGCAATGGTTGGCATATCTTGGTTCCCGAATCCAATTGGTGGGGTATGTAGGGTCTATCAGGGTGCGACAAATTACAAAACAGGCAAATCGCAATTGTGTTTGGCGCATTGGCGCAATGAATGCGCACAAATTGTGGCATTAGCCCCGATTAACAATCATGATTATATCATTAGAAGGCGTTCGGCATCACTGGGACATGCTACCAAGGGTGCCTTTACAGCCATGATGGTTCGTTCTAACAAACCTGTTCCGAGGCGTCCGAGCGCAATATTTCACTTGTTGTTCGCGGTGCCTTAAGTTGAGCATGCGCTATCCGACCGGTGTAAATAGCTGTCGCGTTTTGGCTGGGTTGCAGCCATCAGATTGTTGGACACCGGACCGCAGAAGTGGAGCCAAAATCTGGTTCTACGGGTAGTCCAACCCCGAGTGTGATGTGAGCGAATTACCCAAACAATCCGCCATCCGAAACCCAAAAAGAGGCGACCTTTCCCAGTTCGGGCTCGGTGCTGCCAAGGCAATTTATTGGAACCTTAGCGAAGCAGAAATTTATGAACATGCGCTTGGCCGGCGCGAAGCCAAATTGGCGGCCGGTGGCGCGCTGGTTGTTGAAACCGGGCGCCATACCGGCCGTTCTGCGGAAGACAAATATATCGTTGCCGACGAAACAACCCGCGAACAGATATGGTGGGATGCTAATCGGGCGATGACCCCTGAACATTTCGGCACTTTGATGAGTGACATGTTGGCGCTTGGCGCTGGCATGGAACTGTTTGTCCAAGACCTTTATGGCGGCGCCGATCCTGGCCAGCGCATTCGGGTCAGGGTGATTACCGAATTTGCCTGGCACGCGCTGTTTATCCGCAATCTGCTAATTCGCCCTGAAGCCGAACAATTGGCGACATTCGAAGCAGACATGACGATCCTCTATTTGCCGTCGTTCAGCGCTGATCCGGCCCGCCATGGCTGCCGAAGCGATACGGTCATCGCCTGCGATTTCACCCGCAAGATCGTGTTGATCGGCGGAACGTCTTATGCCGGCGAGATGAAAAAGTCGGTATTTACCTTGCTGAATTTCCTGTTGCCGATCAAAGGCACCATGCCAATGCATTGCTCGGCCAATGTTGGCCCCAAGGGTGACACGGCAGTGTTTTTCGGACTATCGGGCACTGGCAAGACCACTTTGTCGGCCGATGCATCGCGCATCTTGATCGGTGACGACGAACACGGTTGGGGTGAAACCGGCATCTTTAATTTCGAGGGTGGCTGCTACGCCAAAACGATCCGATTGTCGGAGGAGGCGGAGCCGGAGATTTATGCTGCAACCCAGCACTTCGGTACGGTGCTGGAAAATGTCGTGCTCGATGGCAACCGGGTGCCCAATTTCAACGATGACAGCCTGACAGAAAACACCCGCTGTGCCTATCCATTACATTTTATCGCCAATGCATCGCCAAGTGGACGGGCCGGCCACCCGGCCAACATTATCATGCTTACCGCCGATGCATTTGGCGTCTTGCCACCGATTGCCAGGCTAACCCCAGCCCAGGCGATGTATCATTTTCTTTCCGGTTATACTGCCAAGTTGGCCGGTACCGAAAAAGGTGTCAACGACCCACAAGCAACGTTTTCGACTTGTTTTGGCGCACCTTTCATGCCGCGCCACCCGTCGGTATATGGCAATCTGCTGCGCGATTTGATTGCCCGGCACGGGGTCGATTGCTGGCTGGTAAACACCGGCTGGACCGGTGGCGCTTACAGCATCGGCAATCGCATGCCGATCAAGGTGACACGGACCCTGCTTGGCACAGCACTCGACGGTTCGCTCAACGATAGCGTGTTTAGAACCGATCCAAGTTTCGGTTTCGAGGTCCCGGTTGCGGTGGCTGGCGTTGATGCCGCGATCCTCGATCCGCGCTCGACCTGGGCCGATGGCAATGCCTATGACGAACAGGCGCGACGCCTGGCTGCCATGTTCGTGACGAACTTCGAGAAATTCGTCGCCCATGTGGATGCCGAGGTGTATTTAGCAGCGCCAGTGGCGTAAATCGCCCGGGACCCACGGCCGAATTGTCACCAATGGGTGGATTAATGTTGCTCCGGCCTTAAAATTTCCGCATGAATGCCTGATCACGAACAGCCACCGAACTAAGGAGGGACAGATGGGTATATTTGATTTCGTAAAATCGGTTGGCAAACAACTGGGCATCGGCAGCGAAGACACACCGCCGAGCGCGGAAGATCTAAAGAAGGAACTCGACAGTCACGGTCTTGGAACCGAAGGGATTGAAATAACCCTTGATGGCGACAAAGCGGTCATCAAAGGTGCGGTTGCCGATCAGTCGATTTTCGAAAAGGCGGTGATTGCGGTTGGCAATTCGCTTGGCGTTTCCAAGGTCGAAGCGTCGGATGTCAAAGTGGCCGGTGGTAACGCCGGCGATCCGCGTTTCCACGAGGTCAAAAAGGGCGACAATCTATGGAAGATTGCCGTCAAGGCCTATGGCAAGGGCAAAGGGCCGAAATACACGGTGATCTTTGAAGCCAATAAACCGATGCTCAAGGATCCCGATCTGATCTATCCCGGTCAGATTTTGCGGATCCCAGATATCGGTTGACGGAAACGGTTTTCGGGCCGACCGCCTATCAATAATGTGAGCATATCAAATTGTCGGCCTGAGCCGATTGGCCATTGGCGCCATCGGACAATAGCGGCTGGTTGAGTGCGGCAATATCGAACACAGCGTTCGATATGCCACTTTGCGCCGCTTGTGGTGCTGGATTGCGCGATGGTTGCGATGCGGTAATCGCCGGATCATCCCCATAGCGCGGGCCATTTCGCGCCGCTTGTGGTGCAGGTTGGGTCGCCTGGTGGGCGACCGCATAAATGGCGGCTGATTGTTCGGTGCGTTTGGGCCGTGAAACTGGAATTACATTAGCCGGCGGAAGCGGGCCGGCACCACCATTGTTACGCCGGTTGTCGTTACTGCTAGGAGCAGTGTATGTGTCCTGGTCTCGCGGCTGCGTCGCGTTCACCGAACTGTCTGGATCGTAGGCGTAACCTGGATTGCGCGATGGTTGCGATGCGGTAATCGCCGGATCATCCCCATCGCGCGGACCATTTTGAGCCGTCTGTGTCGGCTCAATCGGTTGGTTGGAAATGGTCGTCGATCGAACCTTCGATCCACGGTCTTCATAAGGTTGGATTACCCCATCATTGACAATCAATTGCTGTAGGGGGTCCGGGTTCGAAGCTATTTGCCGGGAACTCTCAAAAGCAGCCCTGGAGCGTTGGCGATTATCGCGCGGGCGGGTTTCGACCCCCGGTTCGATTTG
The DNA here is from genome assembly GCA_965248715.1 of Rhizobiaceae bacterium. Lineage (GTDB taxonomy): Bacteria > Pseudomonadota > Alphaproteobacteria > Rhizobiales > Rhizobiaceae > CBDFKB01. The sequence continues at coordinate 694,248 of CBDFKB010000007.1, read as the reverse complement.
GTTTTCCGCCAACATTAATTGGTCAGATCGATCATCTACTGGGGCCGGTTTATAGTTTGGTTCGGCGCCAGATTGCCAATAGGCCTGTTTGGTGGTTGATGTGGGTTCCTTACGGTTATTATCATTCGAACTTTTCTCGAGTTACGTAGGCAACCGCTTGTTGCTCGCTACGCCTGGGCCGTGAAACCGGAATGGCTTCGACCGTTCGATATTGATCTGGCGAGCGGTCATTATCGCTGTTTTGGCGGTGAATGGTGGTCGGTGTGTCTTCATATTGCCGCTGGGAGGTAAAAAATTCTGCGCGATCGCTTCTGGATGTTGGCTGCTTATCGCCGCCAATATCGGCTTGGGATGTTTCTTCGGTTTTCCGTGGCGAATTTCCGGCAGATGCCTGGTTGAGGGTGGGAGTTGGTCGCTGTTCCTCGCCTGCTTGATGAAGCACCCCGCCGGGCCTCGGTGCAGGTACCGGCACTCGCTCTGCCGCCGGGGCCTTTTCATCGTATTGGTCCGGGTTGGCGCGCGGCTGAAGGCTGTCGAGGCTGTCCAAAAAGTGATCCTGATTTTTGTGCCGCGCCATGGTATCGCCGGCGCGATGTTGCGCACTTGGCTCGCCCGCAAGATCAGTGGCGGGACGCCCAGCTGATTGCGCACCTTGCTCGTTGCTAAGGTCGAAGGCCGGACGTGGTGCATCTTGCGTGACAAGCTTGCTAATAGGGTCTCGCGAGGCAATGTTTCGCGCATCGTTGCGGGCCAGCCGGTTGGGCCTTGATTGCGGCAGCGGCACCGCATCGGCAGCCGGCAGCCGGTCGTAACGCCGGTATTGAACAGCATTTTCGCGGGTGCCCGACATGAATTGACCCCAACTCCTGGCCGGCATCGAACCGCCGGTCAATCCTTTGGCCGGGCTACCATCATCATTGCCGAACCACACCCCGGCGGTCACCCCATCGGAATAGCCAACGAACCAACCATCGCGTGAACGCTGACTTGTGCCGGTCTTGCCGGCGGCCCGATGTTGGCTGAGTTTCGCCGCTTTGCCGGTTCCTTCGACCAGCGCCTGGTTCAGCATCTGGTCCATCGCCACCACATCGCGCGGGCGCATTACCCTGACCGCAGGGGCCGGTTGGTGCCGGTACAGCAATTTTCCGTCCGCCGTGTGCACCGAGCGGATGATATGGGGATTGGCCCGCAGACCGCCATTGGCGAACGGCACATAGGACCCGGTAAGTTCCAAAAGCCCGACTTCCGAGGTGCCAAGCGCCATCGAAGCATTGTTGTCTATCGGCGACTTGATTCCCATGCGGTGCGCGGTTTCAATGATCCGATCCGGCCCGAGCCGAGCCGACAAGTCCGCAGCGACGGTGTTGATCGACTGGGCCATCGCTTCGGACATGCTAACCGGACCACGATGTTTGCGGTCGTAATTTTGCGGGGTCCAATTATCGATTGTCACCGGCTGGTCGATGAAAATGCTTTGCGGGCTATAGCCGGCCTCCAACGCAGCCAAATAGACGAACGGCTTGAATGCAGAGCCCGGTTGGCGCCGCGCCTCGACCGCCCGGTTATATTGGCTGGCCGCATATTCGCGCCCACCGACCATGGCCAGGATTGCGCCATTGCCATCAAGCGCCACCATGGCACCTTGCGACACATCCATCGCATTACCGCGGCGTTCCAGTTCATCGAGGATTGCCGCCTCGGCGCGTTTTTGCAGCGCCGGGTCGATGGTGGTTTCCACGATCACGTCGTGACGCACTTCGCCGATGCGATCTTCCAGGCGTTGCATCACCCAATCGGCAATGTGGTTCTCGGCCCCGTCCCAATAGCGTTTAGCATTGGTCGGCGGCGCCGACAAAGCGCTGGTGATTTCATTGTTATTGATATAGTTGGCCCGCCGCATGGCAGCCAACACCACTTGCTGGCGCTGTTCGGCAAGTTTGGGATTTTTCGCCGGCGACAAACGCGACGGCGCTTTTAACAGACCGGCCAACATTGCCGATTCGGCCAAGGTGATATCTGCTGCGGACTTGGAAAAATATCGCCTCGAAGCCGCATCAACACCATGCGCGCCGGAACCGAAATAGACCCGGTTAAGATACATTTCCAGGATTGCGTCCTTGGAATAATTAGCCTCCAGCCAAAACGCCAATACCAGTTCCTGGATCTTACGTTCCATGGTTCTGGACGGTTCGAGAAACAAGTTCTTGGCAAGCTGCTGGGTAATCGTCGAACCTCCCTGGACGATGCGGCCAGCAAAGAGATTGTTGGTCATGGCGCGGGCAAATCCAGGCAGGTCGATGCCGAAATGGTGGTGGAAGCGCCTATCCTCGATCGCGATCACCGCCTTCGGCAAATAGGGCGACATCTCACCGAGCCGTATCGCGGCGCCGCCGCTGGCGCCCCGGTCAGCGAGCATGGTTCCGTCGGCCGACACAATGCGGGCATTTGGCGGACGATCCGGTACTTTCCAGGATGAGGATTGCGGCAGCTTGGCGGCATGGTAAACGCCGATACCGGCAAGTGCGACAAACAGCCATACGCCGAGCACCGCGCCCCAATAGACCAGAAACGAGGCAACCCGCCGGAGGCCGGATCGTTTCCGCGATTTACCGCCGTGTTGCTTTTTAGCCGGATGCCGGGAACGTGATTGCTGGGTGGTGGTGGCCCGCTTTTGAGCGATTGCGCCGCTATTTCGGCTACTTTTGGCCGCGCTTTCGCGCCCACCATTATTTGCTGGAGTGCCGAAATGTGGCTCGATACGCGGGTTGGCCCTGGATTTTCTTTTCATTGCCCGTACTTGCGGAATGTTGCCGAGCAAAACCGCTCCGCCCAGCATTTCCCATAATCCTCGCCGACCACGCTATGCAGGGGCACATTAACGCGATGTAAAGCGCGGCCTTTACAACCCGCCAAGCGGCCCTGGATCGGGGCAAATGGTTCGAATTCTAATAATTGGGTTAACGGGATGTTTCCCAAACCGGCCTATGGTCCGCCGGGCGTTAATCGGAGCATCGATGACAATGAGTGGATTTCAATATGCAACCATGTCTGGGGGACGGGTCGACTGGGTCGATTTTGCCAAGGGTTTCTGCATAATTTTTGTAGTGATGATGCATTCGACCCTCGGGGTAGAAAAATATGCCGGCGAAATCGGCTGGATGCATTATGCGGTGGCGTTTGCAAAACCATTTCGCATGCCGGACTTTTTCCTGATTTCCGGTTTGTTCCTGTCTCGGGTGATAGACCGTAACTGGCGGCTTTATATCGACCGCCGGGTAATCCACTTCTTTTACTTTTACGCATTGTGGGTGACGATCCAGTTTGGGTTTAAGGCGCCGGGCATGCTGCAAACCGCCGATGCGGCGGAGGTGACAGCAAGTTATTTGTGGGCCTATGTGCAGCCGTTTGGGACCTTGTGGTTCATTTATATCTTGCCATTGTTTGCGGTAACCACCCGGCTGCTCAAGCACGTGCATTGGACATTGGTATTGGCGGTGGCGGCGCTGCTGGAAATCGCCCCGGTTCATACCGGTTCGTTGATCATTGACGAATTTGCTGCGCGCTATGTTTATTTCTATGCCGGATACCGGTTCGCGCCCTTGATATTCGGCCTGGCCGAACGGGCGATGGCAAACGGGATTGGCGCTGCCTGCGGGCTTGGCATCTGGGCGTTGATTAACGGCATCGCAGTGTTTTCCGCCGCACCCGACCTGACCGAACCGCTTTACGGTGCATTTGGCATGGAAAACGCCGTAAGCTTTGCCGATTTGCCGATTATCTCCTTTGCGCTCGGCCTGGCCGGCGCAATCGCGATCGTTCTGTTTGCCAGCCTGCTAAGCCCGTTACGCGCATTTGCTTGGACCGCTTATCTCGGCACCAATTCGATTGTCGTCTATCTGGCGTTCTTCCTGCCAATGGCGATCAGCCGCACCTTGTTGCTAAAATTCGCGCCACAATTGGATGTCGGTTCGATCTCGGTAATCGTCACGGCTTGCGGGGTTGCCGGTCCGGTGATCGGTTTCTGGATTATCCGCTATGTCGGCATCGGTGGTTTCCTGTTCACACGGCCGAAATGGGCGCGCATGAAGCAATCGGCCTCGCCACCGGCCATGCACACCGCACCGGCTGAATAACAAAAGCTGATTTCGTTCGCGACCAATCGCCGTAAGATTTTGCTTGTTTATCTCCATAAAACTAGTTATATGGTTTTTAACGGAGTAAATATTATGCAAATCGAACAAGCAGCGCAGGGTTTCAGCGCCATCGGATCGGAACCCAGACTGATGGTATTGCTAGCGCTGGTGCGGGCCGGGCCAGGTGGCCTGGCGATCAGCGAAATCCAACGCAAACTCGATTTGCCGGCATCGACCTTGGCGCATCATCTACGGTTTCTTGCCGCCGGCGGTCTGATCGAACAGGAACGTGACGGCAGATCAGTGATCAACCGCGCCGCTTTCGAGCATATCGAAGCGCTCGCCGACTATTTGCTCAGCGAATGTTGCAGCGAAGCGGCAGAAACCCAATCTCACCAGCACCATGTTGCAAGCGGAGTTAGCTCATGAGCGACCACGTACATTTGCAATCGACGTCAAATGCACCTTCCAGCGGCCAATTTTTCGGCCAATCCCTGCGCTCCGTCTGGTGGCTGATTGTCGCCATTTTGGTTGGCGCGGCGATCCTCGATCCTTCCCGGATTACCGAGATCGTAACAATTGCTACACGAGCGTTTGCCGGCACTTTGCCCTATATCGCCTTCGCGGTGGCGTTGATCGCTTGGATGAAGGCCAGCGGTGCCGAACATAGTCTGGCCGGGGTCTTCGCTGGCCGCGAAACCCGGATGATCGTGCTAGCGGCACTGATCGGCGGACTGGCGCCGTTTTGTTCCTGTGAAGTGGTACCGTTCATCGCCGGTTTACTGGCCGCCGGTGCGCCGCTTTCGGCAATCATGGCATTTTGGCTGTCGTCGCCTTTGATCGATCCGCCGACGGTGCTGATAACCGCCGGCGCGCTTGGCTGGGAATATGCCGCCGGCAAGGCGGTGGCCGCGGTTGGGATCGGCCTGATGGGCGGGTTCGCCATATCGGCGTTATCGGGCGGTGGCCGCTTTGCCAATCCACTGAAACCGGGTGGCGCGCTGGCATCTGGCGGTTGCGGCACCTCGCTTGAAACAAACAAACCGGTCTGGTGGTTCTGGCGCGAGAGCAAGCGGTTGGCGGTATTTTGGCGCGAACTAATCGCCAACGGCTTGTTTTTGGCCAAATGGCTGGCGCTCGCCTATGTGCTGGAAGCATTGTTGATCATCTATGTACCGGACACGCTGGTGGCGTCAGTAATCGGCGGTGACGGAGTATGGCCGATATTTGTCGGCGCCATCATCGGCGCACCGGCCTATATCAACGGCTATGCGGCACCGGCGTTGTTGTCCGGGCTGGTCGACCAGGGCATGAGCCCAGGCGCGGCGATGTCGTTCATGGTCGCCGGCGCGGTTACCTGTATCCCGGCGATGGCAGCGGTTTGGGCCCTGGTGCGGCCATCGATCTTCGCGCTTTATGTGACGTTTGGTTTCATCGGCGCGGTAATTGCCGGCCTGGCGTTCGACGCGATTATGTAGCCGCGCCGAGCGCCGCCAGGATACGCGCCCAACTGCGAGTGCCTTTGTGAAAACTGTTCAGATTGTATTTTTCGTTCGGCGAATGGATGCGATCATCATCAAGCGCAAAACCCACTAGCAGGGATTCCATGCCCAAAATGGTCTGGAAATCCCCGACGATTGGGATCGAACCGCCCATCGCGGTCAACGCGGTTTCCTTGCCCCATTCGTCCTTTAAGGCACCAGCAGCGATTTTCAGTGCCGGCATGTGCGGGTCGAGCACGATTGCCGGACTGGCACCATGTTCGGTAAATTCGGCCGTACAGTCGACCGGCAGCATCGAGCGGACATGGTCACGGAATGCCTGCCGCACCTTGTCCGGGTTCTGATTGCCAACCAGGCGAAACGACACTTTGGCCGAAGCGATCGCCGGAATAACGGTCTTGAAGCCTTCGTCGGTATAACCGCCGATGATGCCATTGATTTCCGCCGTCGGCCGCGCCCAGGTTTGTTCAAGCGCCGTGTATCCTTTTTCACCGGCGGGTTGTGACAAACCAACCGCGCCCAGAAACGTTTCGGCAGAGAAACCAAGCGACGCCCATTGGTCGCGGGTTTGGCGTGGTACTTCTTCTACTCCGTCATAAAAGCCGGTAAGGGTTACTCTGCCGTCCTCGTCGTGCATAGCGGCAAGGATGCGACTTAAGATGCGGATCGGGTTGGCGGCGGCCGAACCATATAGACCGGAATGCAGGTCCCGTTCGGCGGCGTGGATAACCACTTCTTCGCCGGTCAGACCGCGTAACGAAGTGGCAATTGCCGGGGTTTCGGCGTCCCACATGCCCGTATCACATACCAGGGCGTAGTCGGCGGTCAGTTCCTGTTTGTTAGCGTGGAGAAACGGATGCAGCGACGGCGAGCCGCTTTCTTCTTCGCCCTCAAACAGGATCGATACCCTACACGGTAGCGCCCCGGTTTGCGCCTTCCAGGCCCGACAGGCTTCAACGAAGGTCATTAACTGACCCTTATCGTCGGAGCTGCCACGGCCGTGGATTATCTTGTTACCGTCAGTTCCGTCGATGATTGCTGCCTCAAATGGTGCCCGCTCCCATAGTTCCAGCGGGTCGACCGGCTGCACGTCGTAGTGGCCGTAAAACAACACGTGGGGGGTGCCTGGTGGCCCATCATGATGGCCCACCACCATCGGCTGGCCGGTGGTCGGGTGCACCGCTGCATCGAAACCAATATCGGACAGATCGGTGGCCAGCAATTTTGCCGCGTGCTGGCATTGAGCGTCATGGGCCGGGTCGGTAGAAATGCTTTCGATCGCAATCAAGTCCGATAGGCGGACTAATGCGGTATCCAGTTCACGGTCAATTTGATCAAGAACCGAGGCCAATACGGTCATGGTGCGCTCCGAATTTACAATTCCACAGAAGTCGCCATCAGCGTAGAACGGGGGCGCGCCGATTGGAACCGAATTCGGAGCAATAACAGGGGAAACAGCAAGGCTCTGGCCGGACCGCCGCGGCAATTGGCAGGTTGGGGTGCCGCAGCGGTCCGCACCAGATGCGGAAGCAGGCGATCTATAGAAATCAAGCCTGCCACCGTGCCGGGTCGGGCGGGGACGAACCCTCCCCGGAAAATCCTGCGCGACCAAATCCGCCAGGTAATTCTTGCTGACCTCCACCCAATGTGTGATGGTTAATGCAACCTTTCAAGTTACGTTTGCGTAATGAAAAAACACGAACCCGTGATGCCGCTGCGGCAACAGCCGCAGCCACTTTTTTCGAGAGCGATCCGGCCATGAACAAAGGTGACCATCTGTTCCTGGTCGACGGCTCGGCCTATGTTTTTCGCGCCTACCACGCGCTTCCGCCACTGACCCGCAAATCGGACGGCCTACCGGTCGGTGCGGTGGCCGGGTTCTGCAATATGTTATGGAAATTGATCCAGGATGCACGCGATACTTCGGTCGGCGTGGTGCCGAGCCATTTTGCGGTGATTTTCGATTACTCCTCCAAGACATTCCGCAACCAGATTTACCCTGAATACAAGGCCAACCGAGAGGCGCCGCCTGAGGATTTGCGCCCGCAATTTAACCTTATCCGCCAGGCGACCCGGGCTTTTAATGTCGCCTGTATCGAAAAAGAGGGTTTTGAGGCTGACGATCTGATCGCCGCTTACGCACGGGTCGCGAGCGAGGCCGGCGGCGATGTGACCATCATCTCTTCCGACAAGGATTTGATGCAATTGATCGGGCCCAACGTCATCATGTACGACCAGATGAAAGACCGGCGCATCGGCACTGACCAGGTGATTGAGAAATTCGGCGTCGGGCCGCAAAAAATGATCGATTTGCAGGCGCTTGCTGGGGATTCCACCGATAATGTGCCCGGCGTACCGGGCATCGGCCCCAAGATCGCGGCCCAATTGCTGATCGAATATGGCGATCTGGAAACCCTGCTTGCGCACGCTGGAGAGATCAAACAAAATAAACGCCGGGAAAATTTAATCGAACACGCCGATCTTGCCCGACTTTCAAAACGCCTGGTGGCGCTCGACGATCACACCCCGCTCGATGTTGGCCTGGATGATCTCACACTCGATGCTACCGATGGCGTCAAGGCGGTCGCGTTCCTCAAAGCGATGGAATTTACCACCTTGACCAAGAAGGTCGCGGAATTGACCGAGACCGAAGCCGATACGGTTGCGCCAGCGACGATCGAGGTGCCGGAATTTGCCGCCCTGCGCGGGCCGGATCTTGATGCCGGCGTTGGTGCGTTAAGCCCTGGTGCGGCGACCCCATCTGAACTCGCCGCCGCCCGTCATAGGGAAATTGGCACGGTGCCAATCGATCCTAGCGCCTATGAGTGTGTGCGGGACAAGGCGGCGTTGCAAAACTGGGTTATGCGTATCCGCGAAGCAGGTTTGGTCGCGGTCGACACAGAAACCAATTCGCTGGACGTGATGCGGGCCGATTTGGTCGGCATTTCGCTTTGCTGCGTGCCGGGAGATGCTTGTTATATTCCGCTTAGCCATCGCGCCGGCATTGGCGATCTTTTGGGTGGCGGCGAGCTGGTGGAAGGCCAAATAGCGATCTTAGAAGCGTTGGAAATCATCCAACCGGTGCTGGAAGACGCTTCGATCCTCAAGATCGGCCAGAACCTTAAATATGACTGGCACATCTTCAAACGCCACGGCATCGAAGTAACACCGATCGACGATACCATGCTGTTGTCCTATGTGCTTGATGCCGGCCTGCAAGGCGCTGGCGGGCACGGCATGGATGCGCTGGCCAAGCGCTGGCTCGACCATGATTGTATCACATACAAGGAACTGACCGGTACCGGCCGTAAAGCCATTACCTTTGATCTGGTCGATCTGGAAATCGCCACCAAATATGCCGCCGAGGACGCCGATGTGACCCTTAGGCTGTGGCGCCTTCTCAAACCGCGTCTGGCCGCCGACGGCCTGACTTCAGTCTATGAGCGCCTGGAGCGGCCACTGATCGACGTGCTGGCCCGTATGGAGGCGCGCGGCATTTGCGTTGATCGGCAGATATTGTCGCGCCTTTCCGGTGAATTCGCCCAGACCGCTGCCGGCATCGAAGCCAATATCCACCAACTTGCCGGCGAGAATTTCAATGTCGGATCGCCGAAACAATTGGGCGACATATTGTTTGGCAAGCTGGGGTTGCCCGGCGGCACCAAAACCAAAACCGGGCAATGGGCGACCTCGGCGCAAAAACTCGAGGAACTGGCCACCGAGGGCCACCAACTGCCGGCCCGGATCGTCGAATGGCGCCAGCTAACAAAACTGAAATCGACCTATACCGACGCCTTGCCGGAATTCATCAACCCCACCACCGGGCGGGTTCACACTTCCTACGCATTGGCCTCGACCTCGACTGGCCGGCTTTCGTCGTCGGACCCCAATTTACAAAACATTCCGGTGCGCACCGAGGAGGGCAGACGCATCCGCACCGCTTTTGTCGCCGCGCCGGGAAAAAAATTATTATCGGCCGACTATAGCCAAATCGAACTGAGGGTGCTGGCCCATGTCGCCGACATCGACCAGCTCAAACAGGCGTTTGCCGACGATCTCGACATTCACGCCATGACCGCGTCGGAAATGTTCGAGGTGCCGATCGAAGGCATGGATCCGATGGTACGCCGACGCGCCAAAGCGATCAATTTCGGCATCATTTATGGCATCTCGGCCTTTGGGCTTGCCAACCAACTCAGCATTTCGCGCACCGAAGCGGCGAACTATATCGCCAAATATTTCGACCGCTTTCCCGGCATCCGCGACTATATGGAGGCAACCAAGGAGGCGTGCCGCAATACCGGTTATGTGGAGACTATATTCGGGCGCCGGGCGCATTATCCCGAGATCAATTCACGCAACCCGCAACACCGCGCGTTCAACGAGCGGGCAGCGATCAATGCGCCGATCCAGGGTTCGGCTGCTGACATCATCCGCCGCGCCATGGTGCGCATGGACGCGGCGCTTATTCAGGCCGGTCTTTCTGCTGTGATGTTATTGCAGGTGCATGATGAGTTAATTTTCGAGGTCGAGGACACAGAGATCGATGCCACGGTTCCGGTGGTCGCCAATGTGATGACCAAGGCATCGCTACCAGCGATCGCCATGCAGGTGCCGCTAAAGGTCGATGCCCGGGCGGCGAACAATTGGGACGAAGCGCACTGAGGAGAAGCCAATGGTCCGACCGGTAGCGATGTCGATCGACGAGTTTCGCCTGTTGCGGACCGTCCCGACCCGGCTGATGGACGTGGACATTTACGGTCATGTCAACAATGTGGAATATCTCAGCTTCTTCGATACTGCGGTCAATGGCTGGTATATCGACCAGGGGGTGCTCGATATGGTGCGTTCTGAGAAAATCTTCCTGATCGTCGAGACCTGCTGCCAATATCTGTCCGAAATCCGTTTTCCCGGCGATGTGACAGTTGGCATCAAGACGGTGAAACTGGGTGCCTCGTCGGTGAACTATCGCATTGCGCTATTTACCGACGGGTCGCGACAAGCCTGCGCCCAGGGCGATTATGTGCACGTATTGGTCGACCGCAAAACCCGCCGGCCGGTGCCGATTGATGGGGTTATGCGCGATTTGCTGACCTCGATCCTCGATTGATCTAGCGCTTGTCACGAAGCGTTGGAATAGCTTCGTGGCGCTATCTTTTTGTTTATGCGTGTCATTTTCCCAAAACCGGTACCCACTTTTGGGTGACACGCTCTAGTACGCTCGTGCCGACAGAAATTTGGAATTTGTTAACCTTGCGAGCGCACCATCTTGGTCATGACAGTGGCATAACTAGAAAATGAAACTGCTTTAACGCCTGCGGTGCCTGGCTCCGAACACCCCTTCAGCGACATGCGCGACAGGCGGGAACGGAGCAAACATGACGGAAATCGCCAAATCGGCATTGCCGAAAATCCGCCGCGCACCAGGTTTGTCTTACAAGGTTCCGATCCACACCATCGCTATCATCGCCCTTGCGCTGATTTTGCTGGCAACGACCCAGGCCAGTGCCGCCAAGCGGCCCTGCATTGACCGGGCAACCCTGGTCGAACGCCTAGAGGCGCGGTTTGGAGAAAACCTCCGTGCGGTCGGAGTAGCCACTTCCGGTAAGGGGGCGCTCGAAATCTATGCCTCGCCGAACGGCACCTGGACCGTGGTGATGACCAACACCAATGGGTTGAGTTGTATCATGGCCGCCGGCCATTCTTGGCACGATAACATGAAGATCGCGCTCGGCGAAAATACCTGAACCAAAGCGCAGCGGCCCGGCTTTCCTTCGGCCAATATGTGCTATCGATCGGTAATGACCGGCACATTACCCGCCCAGTTTTCTTTTCCAGCGCTGCTGGCCGATGTCGGCGGCACCCATGTGCGCTTTACCAGGCTCGAGGACCGGCATGGCAAGGCAGCACCTATGGTCAACAAGCAGACCCGCGACCATACCAGTTTCGCCGATGGGCTAGCCGGTTTCGGCGCAATTTCACCGATCCATGATGCCCGCAGCCTGATTGTCGCTGCCGCCGGTCCGGTGATCGACGGCCCGGTGCAACTGACCAATCATAACTGGACCTTTGATGCAGGCGATTTGGCGGCGGAATTTGGTTTCGACCAGGTGGTGATCGTCAATGATTTCGTCGCCGAGGCGATGGCGATCCCCGATCTTGGTGACGATGACCAATTACCGGTCCACACCGGCAAGGCCATTTTCGGCATGCCGATGTCGGTGATCGGTCCAGGCACTGGGTTCGGGTCAGCGGTCTTGATCAACCATAGCGGGCGCCATTTATGCCTGCCCGGCGAGGCCGGCCATGTCGGCTTTGCCGCAACCAATCAACGGGAGCAAGAAATTTGGGCCATCGTCGGCGAAGAACTGAACATGTCGCCGGTAGCCGAAGCGATCATATCGGGACCGGGTCTCTTGCGTTGTTACCGGGCGCTTTGCAAACTGGAAGGAAAGGCTGCCACGAGCGATAGTTCGAAAGCCGTGGTGCAGGCTGGTTTGCAAGGCGGTGATCGGTTAGCGGTCGAGGCCTGCTGTATGTTTGCCGCCCAGTTCGGCCGGCTCGCTGGTGATTTGGCGCTGATCGTTGGTGCTTTTGGCGGGGTTTATCTGACCGGTGGAATGGCGCGCCGTTTGGCGCCGTATCTGAGCACGGAAAGTTTCAGCCGCAGTTTTGTCGACCATCCACCCTATGGGGAACTGCTGGCTAGGGTGCCGGTCATATTGGTGTTGCGCGATTGCCCGGCACTGGATGGGCTGGCCGCTTTCGCCCGCGCGCCCGACCGGTTTTCGCCGCTCACCATGCGGGTTGCGGCCAGTTGATGTGCGCTAACTATTGAACCGCAAGCAACGAGCGCCTACACAATCGGGATCGAAATATAAATTCACTGGAACTGCGATGAGCGACATGAAACTGGTCATAGCTGGAGCGGCCGGACGCATGGGAAGGCAATTGGTTGCCGCCGTGCATCGGCAGTCGACGATGGCGGTCGTCGGCGGGTTGGAACATGGCGGTTCGGACTTGCTTGGCGCCGACGCTGGTGAGCTTGCCGGTATCGGCCCGATTGGGGTAACGATCACCGATGATGCGGCATCTGCACTTAGCACCGCCGATGCGGTGATCGATTTCACCACACCGGCTTCGAGTGTGGCGCTCGCCGGCGCTTGCGCCAATTTGGCTGTTGCCCATATCATTGGCACCACAGGGTGTAGCGGCGATGATGACCAGGCGATTGCTGCTGCGGCCGAGCAAACGGTGATCGTTAAATCCGGCAATATGAGCATGGGGGTCAATTTACTGGCTGATCTAGTGCGCAGGGCGGCGAACATATTACCCGATGACGAATTCGATATCGAGGTTTTAGAGATGCACCACCGCCACAAGGTTGATGCTCCCTCCGGCACTGCATTGCTGCTCGGCCGGGCCGCAGCACAGGGTCGCGACATCGACCTCGATAGCAATTCAGTGCGTTCGCGCGATGGCCCTACCGGGCCAAGACCGGAAGGAACGGTCGGCTTCGCCACGCTCAGGGGCGGATCGGTGGTTGGTGATCACACGGTGATGTTCGCCGGTGCCGGCGAAGTGATCGAACTGTCGCACCGGGCGCTTGACCGCTCGGTGTTTTGTGCCGGTGCGATTGCTGCTGCAAAGTGGGCGCACGACCGGCATCCGGGCCTCTATAGCATGGCAGATGTGCTGGGAATTAGCGGGCATGAACAATAACCAAAATAGTCGGCTGCGAGGTAAATTGGTGCCATGGAACGCATGATGGTTGTGATCCGACATGGACAGAGCGAATGGAATTTGAAGAAACTATTCACCGGTTGGCGCGACCCGGGCTTGACTGAAAAGGGCATCGGCGAGGCGATTGAAGCCGGACGGCAATTGGCAAAACGCGATATCGCTTTTGACATCGCTTATACCAGTTTGTTGCAACGGGCGCAGAAGACCTGTGAGCTGGTGCTTGGTGAAATGGGTCAAGATGCCCTGGAAACGATCCGCGCGCGGGCGCTCAATGAGCGCAACTACGGCGATTTATCCGGCCTCAATAAAGACGACGCGCGGGCGCGTTGGGGCAAGGAACAGGTGCACATCTGGCGGCGGTCCTATGACGTAGCGCCGCCTGGCGCCGACGGCGAAAGTTTGCGCGATACCGGGGCCAGAGTGTGGCCCTATTACCTGACCGAAATTCTGCCACGGGTGATGGTTGGGAATAGGGTTTTGGTTGCCGCGCACGGCAATTCGCTGCGTGCGCTCGCCATGGTGCTCGATCGGCTCAGTAAGGATGAGGTGACGACGCTCGAAATCGCCACCGGGGTGCCGATCATTTATCGGTTCAACGCTGACACAACGGTTGCATCCAGGGAAATATTTGAGATCTAGGGTGTGTCACTCAAAAGTGGGTACCGGTTTTGGAAAAATGACACGCATAAATAAAAAGATAGCGCAACGAAGCTATTCCAACGCTTGGTGACAAGCGCTAGGGCCGGTGGAGATTTATGGTTGTAGTGCCGGTTTGATAAAATTGCTTCAGTTTCGTGGTGCGAGAAGGAAGGACATGTTGAGCATATTCGACGACGAGCGGCGCGAAAGCGGGCCAATGGGATCAAATTCCGGAGGGACGAGGCCAATTTGGCCAAGCTGAACCATGAGCGACGATCCCAAACACATTGCCCTTTTGTTGTTTTCCAAGGATCACCCGATCCATCAGTCAATCACACTGGCGTTCGACGAACTTTCGCCTGAACGGTTGACAAGTCGGCTAACGGTGGCGGAGCGGTTTGTTGGCCATCGCGACGGCCGTGCTCATAGTGGTTTCGTTGCCTTTGTGCTCGACACTATGATGGGGGCAACCGCCCTCGGTGCGCTGGATAAACTGATGCCAATCGCCACCATTAAGATGTCGATAAATCACTGTGGCGAGGTTTTTGCCGGTGATGAATTGGTGTGTAGTTGCCGCCATGACGGTGTTGATTGCGACGTCGCCTATATCAGCGCCGAATTGCGCAAAGCCGGCGACAACGCGCTGGTTGCCCGGGGGATCGGCGCCTTCATGCTCGGCACCCGGTTGACACCGTTGGGGCTGCGGTCATGAGCGTGCTCGACAGCGCCTTTGCTGGCTGGCTCGACTGCGCACTCGACCAGGACACCGACCCGCCGATTTACCGATTGCGGTTTCAAGAACGTCATATCGGCAATCCGTGGATCCGCGCAGTGCATGGTGGCGTCACAGCAGGGTTTCTCGATGTGGTCACCCATACCGAACTACAGCGCATTTTGGGGCTGGATGCTCGCTTTAAGATGATGTCGTCTTCGGTTGACTATCTCCGCGTCAGCCGTGATGTCGACATATTGGCGCGCGCGCGGGTCGAGCGTCATGGCCGCCGGCAAATGGTGATCGATGCCTGGGCTTGGCAGGACACTGAAGCTGAGCCGATCACCCGCTCGGTGTGTTCCTGGCGCATCTGGCCGGAATCGATTGGTTGAATGCGGCACCGAGCTGCCAGAATATTGCGTGATAATACATAAGCTTATGAATAGGTCGTGGCGTTAAATACCAATCGTTGTTGATATTAGGGTGGTTTGCTACATGCCTATTCGAGCGTGTCACCAAAAAGTGGGTACCGGTTTTGGGAAACATGACACGCATAAACTAAGAGATAGCGCGACGAAGCAAATCCTACGCTTCGTGACAAGCGCTAGTGACCTTCAATAACGATCACTTCAGCCCGCGAGTTGGCCTGGCGGATTTTCTTGGCGGCGGTATATTCCACGCAATGATAGCATTCCAGTGCCGCTTCAATGGACGGGAATTCGATCACCACATTGCGTGTGCGCATTTGGCCTTCATGATCGTGCACCTTACCGCCGCGCACCAAAAACTTGCCGCCAAATCTCTCATAAGCTGGAAGGGCGGTCTTGATATATTGCGGATATGCTTCGGCATCTTCAACGTCGACACGGGCAATCCAATATCCCTTTGGCATGGCATTTCCTTTTGGTTTGGTTCAAACCGCTTCGATTTCTCGAACAATTGCCCCGGCGGCCTGTTTTCGGTTGTCAGCATCGGTGATCGGCCGGCCGATTACCAAATGGGTCGCGCCAGCGCTCAATGCTGCGGCCGGTGTCATCACCCGCTTTTGGTCCCTGACGGCGGCGCCGGTCGGGCGGATGCCTGGGGTGACGATCGCCATATCCGGCCCGACCAGATTTTTAACTTCCCTAGCCTCGCGGGCCGAAGCTACCACCCCGCCAATGCCAGCGGCGGCGGCTTGGCGCGCGCGTCTTGCAACCAATTCGGCGGCGTCGAACCTGTAGCCGGCATCGGCCAGATCAGCATCGTCCATCGACGTCAACGCGGTAACCCCTAAAACACACAATTTGGTGCCACTTGCCGCTTTCGCCGCTACGCGCATAGTGGCCGGATAGGCGTGAACCGTCAGCATATCGACCCCCAACCTTGCCGCGTTTTCGACCCCGCGCTCGACCGTATTATCGATGTCGAGCAGCTTCATATCCAAAAACACGCCTTTTTGCTCTTCGACCAATTCACGCACCAGCGCCAAGCCGCCGGCGAGCACCAATTGAAAGCCAATTTTGTAGAATTTAACCGTGTTGTCCAGTTCGCGGATCAATGCCGCAGCATCAGCCACATTAGGCACATCAAGGGCGACGATCAGTCGGTCCGTGGCCGATAGGCGGGCAAATTTGCCCACCGTGCGGTTTGGTTTTGTCGAGGGCTCAGACACGGGCCAACAAGCTCGATTTAGCGATCAGGGATTGGCAGAGTTTGTCCAGCATCTCGCTGGTGCTGGCTTCGCTTAAATTGTCATTTTCGCCGAACGCCTTTGTTGCGTCGCCGACCGCGATCTGTTCGCTAATCACCAGTCCTGCACCCACCGAAACCAGCACCGAACGCAAGTGGATTAGATTGCGTATGCCGCCCAGACCGCCCAGCGAACAACTTGCCAACGCAAATACGGTATTGCGATAGGGCGTAACCACACCAAGTTTGTCTTTCGATATCCGACTGATCCAATCAAGCGTGTTTTTTACCAATGGCGGCACCGAAGAATTATATTCCGGTGAGACGATCAACACGCCTTGATGTTCGTGAAACATGCGCGCCAACTTAAATGCGTTTTCCGGTGGGCCGTTTATATGTTCAAGGTCGCCGTCATAGATCGGCAGCTCATAGTCCCGCAACGATATCCAGGTAACTTCGCAATCCTTTGCCGCCAACACCTTAGTCGCGGTGCCGGCCAGCCGGACATTGTGCGAGCCGGATCGATTCGAGCCCGGAACAACCAGTATTTTCGGTAGCTCCATAGCAATATCTCCATCTGCCGCCCATCCTAGGGCTTGTCACGAAGCGTTAGAATAGCTGCGTCGCGCTATCTTTTTGTTTATGCGTGTCATTTTTCCCAAAACCGGTACCCACTTTTGGGTGACACGCTCTAGTCGGTAAGACCGTCAAGAAAGGTTTTCATGCGGGCAAAAAATCCTGCTGATTCCGGGCTGTTTTGTTCCGACGAAACCAGTTCGAATTCTTCAAGCAATTCGCGCTGGCGCCGGGACAGGTTTTGCGGTGTTTCGGTTGCGACCTGAATATATAGATCACCGATCTGCTTGGAGCGCATCACCGGCATGCCTTTGGCGCGCAGGCGAAATTGCTTGCCGTTTTGAGTGCCCTCGGGAATTTTCACCCGGGTCTTGGAATTATCAAGGGTCACCACCTCAAACTCGCCACCGAGCGCTGCGGTAGTCATTGATACCGGCACCCGGCAAAATAGATCGGCGCCTTCGCGCTGGAAAAACTCGTGCGGACGGGTAGAAACGAAAATATACAGATCGCCCGAAGGACCGCCGCGAGCACCGGCTTCGCCTTCACCGGCCAGGCGTATCCGCACCCCGTCTTCGATGCCGGCCGGAATATTGACCGAAAGCGAGCGTTCTTTGGTCATCCGGCCCATACCCGAACAATTGTTGCATGGGTCGCTGATTACTTCACCGCGGCCTTGGCAGGCCGGGCAAGTTCGCTCGATCGAGAAAAATCCCTGGGACGCCCTGAGCCGGCCGTTGCCGCCGCAGGTGGTACAGGTAACCGGCGACGAGCCTGGCGTTGTACCGGAACCCGAACAGGTCTCACAGGTCACCGCAGTCGGGACAATGATCTCGGCCTCTTTGCCGTTGTACGCTTCATCGAGCGCGATTTCCATATTGTAGCGCAGATCAGCGCCGCGATCGGGCCCGTGCGAGCGGCCACGTCTGCCGCCCATCATGTCGCCAAAAATATCTTCGAAAATATCGGAAAATGCGCCGGCACCTCCGCCAGTGCCGGAAAACCCGCCGCTGCCATTTTCAAAAGCGGCGTGCCCGAAGCGGTCATAGGCGGCGCGCTTGTCCCGGTTCTTTAGGACATTATAGGCCTCGCTCAATTCTTTGAACTTGTGCTCGGCATCCGGATCATCGGGATTTCGGTCCGGATGATATTGCATCGCCAATTTGCGGTACGCGACCTTGAGGTCCTTTTCGTCCGCGTTTCGTTCGACGCCGAGGCTATGATAATAATCGGGCTTAGCCATTAAATCGCCTGAATTTTGACAGGAAAACCGGACCGACCCGCATCGAAACGCGGGCCGGATCCAGCAATTTCATCAAGCGGATTTCTTTTCGTCGTCGTCGTCGATTTCCTCGAAATCGGCATCGACCACATCGTCATCCTTGGCCTGATCGGCGGCCGCATCGGCGGCGGCGGCTTCGGCCTGGCTTGCTTCATACATCGCCTGACCGAGCTTCATCGAGGCTTCGCCAAGCGTACTGGTTTTGGCGGTGATTTCTTCCGCGTCTTCGCCTTCCAAAACACCGCGTAGCGCAACGATCGCCTCTTCGATCGCCTTCTTGTCTTCTTGCGAAGCCTTGTCGCCATGTTCGGAAAGCGAGTTCTCGGTCGAATGGATCAGGGATTCTGCCTGGTTGCGCGCTTCCACCACCTCGCGGCGTTTCTTATCGTCTTCGGCATTGGTTTCTGCGTCGGAAACCATTGCTTCGATCTCGTCGTCGGACAAACCGCCCGATGCTTTGATTGAAATCTGCTGCTCTTTGCTAGTGCCTTTGTCCTTCGCCGAAACGTTGACAATGCCGTTGGCGTCGATGTCGAAGGTAACCTCGATCTGCGGCACACCGCGCGGCGCTGGCGGAATGCCAACCAAATCGAACTGGCCGAGCATTTTGTTGTCGGCTGCCATTTCGCGTTCGCCCTGGAACACGCGGATCGTCACCGCGTTTTGATGGTCGTCGGCGGTCGAGAACACCTGACCCTTCTTGGTCGGGATCGTGGTGTTGCGGTCGATCAATCGGGTGAAAACGCCGCCAAGGGTTTCGATGCCGAGTGACAGCGGCGTGACGTCGAGCAATAGCACGTCTTTGACATCGCCCTGCAGTACTCCGGCCTGAACCGCCGCACCCATCGCCACCACTTCATCCGGGTTTACACCTTTGTGCGGTTCCTTGCCGAAGAACGCCTGGACGGTTTCCTGGATTTTCGGCATCCGGGTCATACCGCCAACCAGCACCACTTCGTCGATTTCACCGGCCTTGATGCCAGCATCTTTGAGGGCGGCCTTGCAGGGTTCGATGGTACGTTTGACCAGGCCTTCGACCAGGGCTTCGAATTTCGCCCGAGTTAACTTGACGGTCAGATGTTTGGGGCCCGACTGATCGGCGGTGATGAACGGTAAATTGATTTCGGTTTGGGTGGCGGCGGAAAGTTCGATTTTGGCCTTTTCTGCCGCCTCTTTAAGCCGCTGCAACGCCATCTTGTCTTTCTTGACATCGATGCCGCTTTCTTTTTTGAATTCTTCTGCCAGATAGTCGACCAGCAACATGTCGAAATCCTCACCACCGAGGAAAGTATCGCCATTGGTCGATTTGACCTCGAACACGCCGTCACCGATTTCCAGGATCGAAATATCGAAGGTGCCGCCGCCAAGGTCGTAGACCGCGATCGTACCGCCCTTCGTTTTGTCGAGACCATAGGCAAGCGCTGCCGCAGTTGGCTCATTGATGATGCGAAGCACTTCCAGACCAGCGATCTTGCCGGCGTCCTTAGTCGCCTGACGCTGGGCGTCGTTAAAATAGGCTGGAACAGTGATCACCGCCTTTTCGACGGTCTCGCCCAAATAGGATTCGGCGGTTTCCTTCATTTTCTGCAACACCATGGCCGAAATCTGCGAAGGCGAATATTTCTCTGAGCTAGCCTCGACCCAAGCATCGCCATTGTCGGCTTTGACTATTTTATAGGGAACCAGCTTTTTGTCTTTGGTGACGGTCTTGTCGTCGAAGCGCCGACCGATAAGCCGTTTGACGGCAAAAACGGTGTTTTCCGGATTGGTGACGGCCTGGCGCTTGGCCGGTTGGCCGACCAGCCGCTCACCTTCGTCGGTAAATGCCACCATGGAAGGGGTGGTACGTGCACCTTCGGCATTTTCGATTACTTTCGGCAGTTTGCCGTCCATAACCGAAACGCAGGAATTGGTGGTGCCGAGATCGATACCGATTACTTTCGACATTGGCAGTTTCTCCTTTCAAGCGACCCGGTCGGACCCATTCGGCATCCATTCGCCATTGGCGCTTTTGCGCCGCGGCGGTTATGACCGGCTCCTTATCTGATTTGCCTGGTTGGTCAATTTGTGTTTTACGCGGATCGCACCATAAATGGATCAAATATTCGGCGTCCGCGCTGTTGCGAGCTATATAAGAAGTGGCACTGGGGACTGCAAGCGGTGGAAAAGGCTGGAATTTGCATTCTGGCGACGGTTTTTGCCAACTTTGCCAGTTTGGCCCGGTTTTCCCCCTTGCCAATATCAGCCCCAGATATCAAGGGAACCGGACGTGACCGACCGCCAACCACAATTTTTGCCAAAAGGGTTAAGATATCTACCACAATACCTGGATTTAGGTGCGCAGCGGACAATTATCGATACCGTGCGTGACGGGATAAGATCGGCGCCATTATACGCACCGATGATGCCAAAAAGCGGAAGGCCGATGCGGGTCAAGATGAGCAATTTTGGCGAACTCGGCTGGGTCACCGACAAGGAAAATGGCTACCGCTATCAGCCGCATCACCCGGTCACCGGCCAGCCATGGCCGCCGATCCCACGCCAATTGGTGAATATCTGGCACCAGATTACCGGGTTGGAACCGTGCCCCGAAGCCTGTTTGATCAATTACTATGACGCATCCGCGCGCATGGGTCTGCACCAGGACCGGGACGAATATGATTTTTCCTGGCCGGTGGTTTCAATTTCACTTGGTGACGACTGCCGGTTCCGCGTCGGTGGCACGGCGCGCAAGGACCCGACCCGGTCGATCCGGTTGATGAGCGGCGATGTGGTGGTGCTCGGCGGTGAGGCCAGGTTGGCATTTCACGGCATCGACCGAATATATCCGGACACCTCCACCCTTTTGGCCAATGGTGGCCGCATCAATTTGACCCTTCGGCGGGTCACCTGTGACGTGGTGAAAACTAATCAGGCCGAAGCAGATAATCGGCCCGAGACGGGCACCTGATCGGGCTGATTTCGCGAGCAATCGAGGAAATGATGCTCAACCAAGACGATGGTAAGTCCGGCAACGCCGATACCGGCAATGATGTCGACCAGATAATGGCTGCCATGGCTTATCGCCGCGACAATCATCAACAAATTGAGCACCAGCATCGAATGACGCAGCCACCGGATATACCAACAGGCCCATATCGCCAAACCCGCTACACCGGCATGAACTGAAGGGAATGTGAGAATTCCCGCGGCCCGGTCCAAAGAGACAACGAAACCATCATTGGCGCGGATCGCATTGAACTGTTCGAGAAATGCGAAGCCAAAATAGGCATTGATATTTGTCAGGTCGGATTGGCCAATTTGGAATACATAATATGCACCGTAGGCAGGATAAAATGCACTGATCATGGCGGAGAAAAAGCATAGCACCCCATAGCCGGTAACAAAGGCGCAGGCGCGCGGCGCCTGCTTAGCCAATACCAACAAGATCGGAATCAATGGCAGTTGAAAGGTGAAAGATGCATAGGCATATTCCAAAATCTTGGCCAATACCGGCGCCCGATCGACGATTTCAATAAACCCCGGCCAGGAAAAACCAAGTGCCTGGTCAAGGGCGATTAGGTGTTGGTCGGAAATTGGTGTGGCAAATGCCATTGCCACATAGGTAGCGATCAGAACCGCAACGGTAAGAAGCAAGCCACTGGCCAGGATCTCGCAAATCGGCCCGATTTCGGTTTCTCCACGCCAAAAACAATAGGCAGCGACTGCAAAGAAACCTGCCGAATTATAATAGGTAGGCAGAAATGAACGATGGTCAATCGCAACCGAATTCAGCGCTGCAAGTGCGGCCACGGCAATTAGCGCACCTGTGGTAAACACGATTAGTGAAATTCGTTCTTGAGCCATAGAACTCGAAACTTGAAGCCGACATCGGAATGGAGAAAAATTTGCCAGTTGCAGGTTAAGATTGCGTATCGGACAAGCGCAACCGCCAAACAATTTTACAATTTCCGTAATGCAACCTGCTCGATAAAATGGCTTTCCCCCTTGCGCAAGATCAGATCAGCACGCGGACGGGTCGGCAGGATATTGTCGCGCAAATTGACCAAATTGATGCCGCGCCAAAGATTGCCGGCTACCGAAAGGGCCTGTTGTTCTGACAATTGGGAATAATTGTTGAAATAGGATTCTGGATCGGCAAATGCAGTGTTGCGCAATTGCATGAACCGCTCGATATACCAGCGCTCGACCGCGTCATTGTCAGCATCAATATAGATCGAAAAATCGAAAAAATCCGAGACGAACGGCACTGTGTCGCCTTTAGCCGGTAATTCGCTAGCCTGTAGAACGTTAATGCCCTCGAAAATCAAAATATCCGGCCGGTCGATTGTGACATATTTATCGGGCACCACATCATAATGAAAGTGCGAATAGACCGGCGCTTCGACTTTGCCCTTGCCGGCTTTGATGTCCGACAAAAAGCGCAGGATG
This sequence comes from Rhizobiaceae bacterium, assembly GCA_965248715.1. Classification (GTDB taxonomy): domain Bacteria; phylum Pseudomonadota; class Alphaproteobacteria; order Rhizobiales; family Rhizobiaceae; genus CBDFKB01. Next base: position 671,559 of record CBDFKB010000007.1, on the reverse strand, counting down.
GCGCCAATATCATAACTTTCCGGAAAGCCCTTTTTTTCCATCATGCGGCCCGCTTTCAGATCGGCATTGGGGCGCAGGAAGCCGTCGGTGGTGATCAGGTCGACCTTGGGGCTCGATGGCCAACGGCGCAGCAATTCCTTCAACACCCGCGCGGTGGTCGATTTGCCGACCGCGACCGAGCCGGCAATGCCAATAATGAACGGGGTCTTGGAGCCATCCACATTCAAGAATTGCTGGCGCAAACGAAATAATTGTTGGGTCGATTCAACATGGGCCGACAGCAATCGCGAAAGCGACAAATAGATGCGCCGCACTTCTTCCAGTGACACCGGGTCACCGAGCGAACGCAACCTGACCACTTCGTCTTCCGACAATGTCATGGGTGTGTCAGCGCGAAATCTCGACCATTCGGCGGCACTAAACACCCGGTAGGGCGAAAATTCGCGGGATGGAAAAGCGCCATCCTCGACCTGTTTTGGTGTTTTTTGGTCCATCGGGTCGCCTGCCCCGCTCAACGGTCAACCGGCACGCCGGCCAGCCTTTTCGGTGAGCCCGCTTTGCGCGGTACGCGCTGTTAGTTCTGCATAAACCTCGTTCAGACTGACCTCTGAAACCCGCAGCAATATCAGCAAGTGAAACAACAAATCGGCGCTCTCGGACACAAGATGTCGCTGATCACCGGACAGGGCGGCAACAATCGTCTCCACCGCCTCCTCACCCAGTTTACGAGCGCATTCAGCCCGGCCTTTGGCCATCAATTCGGCGGTGTAGGAACTGCCATCGGTTGCCTTGGACCGCTCGGCGATGATCTGCTCAAGCTTCGAAAGATCAAAATTGGTCATTTCCTCACCAAAGAACCGTATGGCTACAAGATCGGCGGTTTAACGATCCATCCTTACCGGAATTCCAGCTTGCTGCATATGTTGTTTGGCTTCGATAATCGAATGGGTCCCAAAGTGGAAGATCGAGGCTGCCAGTACCGCCGAAGCATGGCCATCGCGTACCCCTTCGACAAGATGATCCAAAGTGCCGACACCGCCAGACGCAATTACCGGAACCCGTACCGCGTCGGCAACCGCGCGGGTCAATTCGATGTCATAGCCGGAGCCTCGGCCATCCTGGTTCATCGAGGTCAACAGAATTTCGCCTGCACCAAGTGCGGTGATTTGCTTGGCGAACTCGATCGCGTCGATGCCGGTCGGTTCGCGGCCGCCATGGGTAAAAATCTGCCAACTTGACGGCCTAGCATCCTCGACCCGCCGGGCGTCAATCGCCACCACGATGCATTGACTGCCGAATTTCTCCGCCGCCTTGGCGACAAAATTTGGATCGCGCACAGCGGCAGTGTTGATCGATACCTTGTCGGCGCCGGCGTTGAGCAGATCACGAATGTGGCGCAACGAGGAGACCCCGCCGCCGACGGTCAGCGGCATGAAACAATGCTCAGCCGTGCGCGCTACCACGTCGAGGATGGTGCCGCGCCCTTCCACTGATGCGGTGATATCGAGAAAGCACAATTCATCGGCGCCGGCCGCATCATAGGCGATAGCCGCCTCGACCGGATCGCCGGCATCGACCAGATCGACGAATGATACCCCCTTGACGACCCGGCCGTCCTTGACGTCGAGACAGGGAATGATGCGTGATTTCAGCATGTTCGATCCATCATCGCATATATTCCCGACCGCCAGCATTTTGCAGCACCGCCAACGCCTGGTGCGGGTCGATGCGCCCGTCATAAAGCGCGCGGCCAGTTATGGCGCCGGCGAGATCAGTGCATTGTGGGGCGCACAAACGGTGAATATCGTCCATCGAGGCAAGACCGCCTGATGCAATCACCGGAATTGGTGTCGCGGCTGCCAGTTCCAACGTGGTTTGCCAATTGATCCCCTTTAACACACCATCGCGATCGATATCGGTATAGATGATCGCGGCGACCCCAGCATCGACGAAGCGCCCAGCAAGCTCGATCGCGGTCAATTCGCTTGCCTTGGCCCAACCTTCGACCGCCACCTTGCCGCCTCGGGCATCGATGCCGACGGCGATGCGGCCTGGAAATTTACCGCAGGCGCGGCGCACCAGTTCGGGGTCACGTACCGCGATCGTGCCAAGGATTACCCGGGCTAGGCCTTTGTCGAGCCAAAAGCTGATATCTTCAAGGGTGCGGATGCCGCCGCCGAGTTGAACCGGATTGCCGGTGGCGGCCAAGATTGCTTCCACCGCGCCGCCATTTTGCGAACGGCCGGCAAAGGCGCCGTCAAGGTCGACCACATGCAGCCAGGAAAATCCCTGTTGCTCAAACTGCCGCGCCTGGGCTGCCGGGTCCGAATTGTAAACCGTGGCCCGATCCATATCGCCGAGCTTAAGACGCACACATTGGCCGTCTTTGAGATCAATGGCGGGAAATAGAATCATTTCACGGCCGCCATTTGAGAAAATTGGCAATCAGGGTCAGGCCAAGCTTTTGGCTTTTTTCCGGGTGAAATTGGGTACCGGCGATATTGCCCTTGGCAACCATGGCGGTTACCGGCCCGCCATAATCGGTTTCGGCGATTACGTCTTGGTGGTCTGCCGCCGCCAGATGATAGGAATGAACGAAATATGCGTGCCAGCCATGGTTGCCGGTGTGAATGCCAGCGAGCAGGGGGTGGGGTTTGGCCCGCTCCAGGGTGTTCCAACCGATCTGCGGAATGCGCAAATGCTGGTGGTCTGGCTCAATCATCAAAACATCGCCGCCGATCCAGCCGAAACCCGGCGTAATAACCCGCTCGTGCCCGTGTTCGGCCATCAACTGCATTCCAACGCAAATGCCGAGAAACGGCCGCCCGGCGGTAATCACGGTTTGGTTCAGCGCATCGCGCATACCGTCGATCGCCAACAGCCCGGCATGGCAATCAGCAAAGGCGCCAACTCCCGGCAGTACGATGCGGTCGGCTGAAGCTACCACCGCCGGGTCGGCGGTAATTTGAATATCACAATTGGTGCCGGCATCCCGGTCGGCGCGCACAAACGCCTTTTGCGCCGAGCGCAAATTACCGGAGCCATAGTCAATGATCGCGACCCGCATGGTCTTGGTACTCAGTTGCGCTGTTGCGGTTCATAGGAAAAGCCCAACATTGGTGCTTCAGCCGGGTGCATGGGCAGGCTGCGGAAAGATGCCGGTGCCCGAACCGGGTTGCTGAGGGTGCTGAGTTTTGCCGGCATCGCCGATCCACCATTGGCCCAAATATCAACATCTTGGTGAAAATACCGCACTTCTGCCGCTGCCTGGTTTGGTGCTTCGAGTGTTGCCGACAAGCGCCAACCGTTATGCTCGATATGGCGTTGGATCAGCGCGCTGCCTTCCAGCAACAAATAGATGCCAGGCAGCAAACTGAGCGGATAAGCAAGTGCTGCAAAAGGGCCATCGAGAAACAATACCAGTGCGATCGCGATCAGCAAATAGACCACTAGCCACCACCACATTTTGTGCCAAGCAAGCCAGATTGCCGGCATGATCAAGGCTAGCGGCGCCAAGCCATCGCGCACGAAACGAACCGCAAGTGGATTTTGGCCGACAACGCCGGCCGGTGGTTGGTAAACGAGAAAAATTGCCATAGCCCTTCACGTAAACCAAGGTGGAGACAAGCACAAACATGATTTTGCGACAAATGCGCCGAAACCATTTTATTCAAAGCACGCCCTTGGTGGACGGAATTTGGTCCGGCCGGCCCGGGTCGAGCTCGAATGCCGCCCGCAACACACGGGCTACCGCCTTAAAACAGGTTTCGGCGATGTGATGATTGTTGGTGCCGTGCAAAGTCTCCACGTGCAGGGTCAACCCGGCATGCTGGACCAGCGCCTGGAAGAATTCGTGAAACAGTTCAGTATCGAAATCGCCCACCTTGTGGCGGGAAAATTCCACGTTCCATACTAGATGTGGCCGCCCGGACACATCGATCGCTGCCCGGGTCAAGGTTTCGTCCATCGCCAAATCGAGCGAGGCATAGCGGGTGATACCGCGCCGTTCTCCGAGTGCTTTGGCAATCGCCTGGCCAAGCACGATGCCAGTGTCTTCGACCGTGTGATGGGCGTCTATGTGCAAATCACCCGTAGCCTTGATCGAAATATCGATCAGCGAGTGGCGCGACAATTGTTCGAGCATATGGTCAAAAAACCCGATGCCGGTGGCGATCTGGTAGGTGCCGGTACCATCAAGGTTAACCGACACATTGATTTCGGTTTCCTTGGTGGTGCGGTCGATCTTGGCGCTACGCATGGTTTGCTTCCGATGGAAAATTCAATGTCTGGTACCAGAACAAGATTGCCAAAGCCATAATTGTCGATCGGTTACAGGATTGCACAATGGCAATGATGGCATACATAAGGACATCCGTTGCGCAACCACAGTCGCGAAAGAAGCCTCGATGCCCAGACAACACGACCCCAATCAATTATATGCGACCACCATCATCAGCGTGCGAAAAAACGGTAAGGCAGTAATCGCCGGCGACGGCCAGGTTACCCTCGGTCAAACGGTTATCAAGCACAATGCGCGCAAGGTGCGCCGGCTCGGCGAGGGCAATGTGATCGCCGGTTTCGCCGGGGCAACTGCGGATGCTTTTACCTTGTTCGAACGCCTGGAGGCAAAACTCGAGCAATATCCGCAGCAACTGACCAGAGCCTGTGTGGAATTGGCGAAAGATTGGCGCACCGACCGCTATTTGCGACGGCTAGAAGCGATGATGCTGGTGGCCGATGCCAATGTATCCCTGGCATTAACTGGCACCGGTGACGTGTTGGAGCCTGAACATGGGGTGATGGCGATCGGTTCCGGCGGCAATTATGCGCTGGCGGCCGCCAAGGCGCTGATCGACAGCGACAAAACCGCCGAAGAAATTGCCCGGCGCTCGATGGAGATCGCTGCTGAGATCTGCGTCTACACTAACGCCAATGTGATTGTGGAAGTGCTGGATGAAGCATAATCACTCGGATATCGGTTTTCGTTCAGTGACAGCCGATGAGCGGCGGTTTGCCGGTATGTTAGGCAGGCGAGGATTGCACAACATTATCATCGACCCAAACCAGCAAAACTTTCGTGCGGTCCGCGCATATCGCAAAGCCGGCTTCGCCGCGATCCCATGGCTTGAAGGGCGCACCGGTTGCGCGTTGATCATGCAATTCGACCCAAACCAACCAGGCAAGGTATAAATGACCAATTTTTCACCCCGGGAAATCGTTTCCGAATTGGACCGCTTTATCGTCGGGCAAAATGCCGCCAAGCGATCGGTGGCTATCGCGTTGCGCAATCGCTGGCGGCGCCAACAATTGGTGGGACCAATCAAAGAGGAGGTGCTGCCGAAAAACATCTTGATGATCGGACCGACCGGGGTCGGCAAGACCGAGATCGCTAGGCGGCTGGCAAAACTCGCCGGGGCACCGTTCGTCAAAATCGAGGCGACCAAATTTACCGAAGTCGGCTATGTTGGCCGTGATGTGGAGCAGATCGTCCGTGACCTGGTGGAGATCGGCATTAATCTGGTGCGCGACAAGAAACGAGAAAGCGTGCAGGCCAAGGCCCATTTAGCGGCCGAGGAGCGGGTGCTCGACGCGCTTGTCGGCGATACGGCAAGCCCGGCAACCCGGGATTCCTTCCGTAAGAAATTGCGGGCTGGTGAAATGGACAACAAAGAAATCGAGATCGAAATTACTGATGGTGGCGGCGGAATGCCCGGATTTGAAATTCCCGGCATGCCCGGCGCCAATGTCGGGGTCTTGAACCTCAACGACATGTTGGGCAAGGCGCTCGGCGGCCGCACCAAAAAACGCAAAACCACGGTCGTGGAATCATACGATTTGTTGGTGGCTGATGAATCCGACAAAATGCTCGACCAGGACCAGGTGGTTGAGGACGCGATCTACGCGGTCGAAAACAATGGCATTGTGTTCCTGGACGAAATCGACAAAATCGCGGTGCGCGATGGCATGGCCGGCGGTAGCGTATCACGCGAAGGGGTGCAGCGCGACCTGTTGCCGCTGGTTGAGGGAACGACAGTTTCCACCAAACATGGACCGGTGAAGACCGATCACGTGTTGTTTATCGCCTCTGGCGCATTTCACGTCTCCAAGCCCTCTGACCTGCTTCCCGAATTGCAGGGCAGGTTGCCGATCCGGGTCGAGCTGCGGGCGCTGGATAAGTCCGACTTTGTGCGGATTTTGACCGAGACCGAAGCGGCACTTATCAAACAATACAAAGCATTGTTGGCGACCGAGGAAATCGTGCTTGATTTCACCGACGAGGCGATCGAGGAACTGGCCGGTATCGCTGTTGATCTTAATGCTGCGATTGAAAATATTGGCGCCCGCCGGCTACAAACGGTGATGGAAAAGGTGCTGGAGGAAATTTCTTTCGAGGCCCCGGATCGTTCGGGCGAAACCTTAGTGATCGACGCCAGGTTTGTGCGCGACAATATTGGCGATTTAGCAAAGAATATAGATCTCAGCCGGTTCATATTGTAGGAGTAATACTATTACTGCGCTCGACAGCGCGGTGCCATTACGCCAGAAAGGTGGTTAGGGCCTGTGGATATTTATGGTTGGTAACATGTCCCGGCCTTTGATCGCAATTTTGCTTGCCACATTTATGGCGGTCTTGGCTAACGAAGCCTTGTCCGGCCCACTTATCACCGTGCCGCAGGGCAACCGTAACGCCACCCAGCCGGCAATTTCGTCGGGGGCGATCAGCCGCACCAAGCAGACTGGTTCGACCTTTGAAGCGAAATATCAAAAAGTCCGATCATTATTACAAAAGGACCGGCAGTTAGTTGGGAAAATCCGTGCTACGGCGGCTCGATATGGCATCGATCCGATGCATATGGTCGGGGCGCTGGTTGGTGAACACACCTATAATGTGGACGCGCTCGACCGTTTGCAGACCTATTATGTCAAGGCGTTGTCTTATTTCGAATCGCGCTTTCAGTTTCAATATAAGGGTGAGCCGGTTGAGGCATTTGTCGCGCGGCCGCAATTTGCCAACTGCCAGAAATTTATCGACAATTACGATTTGTGGTCGTGCCGAGAAGCGGTTTTTGAAAAATCTTTCCGCGGCAAAACCGTCAGCGGGCGGGCCTATCCCGACAAAAGGTTCGGCCGGGTGTTTTTTCAACCGTTTTATGCCGGCCAGACTTTTGGACTGGGCCAACTTAATCCGCTAACCGCGCTTAAAACCAATGATCTGGTACGCAAGGTCAGTTTCCTGCCAAAATTGACCGCTGCCGAGGCGCCGAAAGTCTATCGCACCATCATGGAGCCGGATTCCACCCTTGCTTATGTGGCAGCAGTAATCCGAATATCGATTGATGCCTACAAGGATATTGCCGGGTTCGACATTTCCGGTAATCCTGGACTAACCGCTACGCTTTATAATTTGGGCGATGTGCGAAAACGTGCCAAAAAGCTTGCCCGTGAAAATAGCCAACGGCTGGGTAACGGCAAAAAAATCAAATATCCGCAGGAAAATTATTATGGCTGGTTGGTCAACGATAAGCTTGCCGAGCTGCGCGGCCTGTTTTGATAAAGGCCGATGCTGGGCTATTAGAGCACAATCTGAAAAGTGGTGGCCGGTTTTCAGGAAAATTGTGCTATAAAACAAATAGATAGAACACTTTTTGCGATTCACAAATCGCGAAAAGTGTTCTAGTTGCCCGGCAAACGTTTCAACCGGACATAGAACGCACCTTCGCCGCCATGTTTGCGGTCGGCAGCAGTGTAGCCCGAGACCATGGCCGCAAGTGGTTCGGTGGCAAGCCAGCGTGGTAAGGCATTGCGCAATACCCCTTCGCCGACCGAGCCTTTGCCGGTGATAACCAAAACCGTGCGATCACCGGCGCGATGGCATCGGACAAGAAACGCGGTAAGTGTGGTTTTGGCCCGGTCGTGGGTCATGCCGTGCAAATCGATACGATCATCAAGACTAACCCGGCCGCGAGCAATCTTGCGCCTAGTCCGGTCATCGATTGGGTGTTTTGCCGATTGGGGGGTTGCGGCTCGCTCCGGAGTTTTTTGCGGCGCTGGCAGTGGAGGTTTTTTTGGCGGTTTCGGCACGTCGACAGTTTTTGCCGCGCTGAGCGGGGTTTCCGCGACCGGATCCGGCTTCATGCGTGGCAACGGCTTGACGGTTCTGGAAAACCGGCTCCAGGTCTTGTGGTCTTCTTCACTCAGGTTTTTTCGGCCGCGCTGTGCCATTACGCCGGCTCTGACTGAGAACAATCGAGAAATTGATGAGATATTGCCAACCTATGCGTTCGCCGCCAGCGAAAGCAGTCAGTCGACCGATTCGGTCGCCACCAGTTTCCAATTCGGATCGCCGGAATTAGTGTCGCGCGCGAATGTCCAAACATCTACGACCTCTGCTACCTGCTCGGGGTCGCCATCGACCACGGAACCGGTGCTGTCAAGGGTTGCGGATATGATTTGACTGATGAATTTGACCGAAACATGGGCTTCACTGCCGGTCATTACCGCAGCGGTAAGGCTCGCACTCTCGATGCCGACAAATTGCGATTGGATGATTTCACCCTTTTCTTCCCGTTCCTTGATCGCGGTGGCAAAACCGTCGAAAACTTCCCTCGACAGGAGATTTTTCAAGGTTTTGCGGTCGCCATCGGCGTAGGCCGACACGATCATTTCGTAGGCCATGCGTGCACCGTCGAGAAACTGGTCCGGAATGAATTCAGGATCGGCGTTGCATATTGCCGTCAATGCCTTGGCCAATTTGGTACGCGGCTTGGCGTGGCGGGAGATCAATTCGCTGATCCGCTTGTCGGTGCGTTCCTGTACCTTGGCTTGACTTTCGCCCCTTGGTGGTAGGCTGACCACATTGTCCCCATCGTCAGCATATTCGGCGCTGCGCTTCATTCGTGGGTCGAAACGCTGGCGCTCATTGCCGGTGCGGCGGCCAAGGATGCTGCGCAGCTTGAGGAATATCACCAAAGCAATGACAAAGGTGATAATGGTTGAAAGATCTGCAAACTGCATAATGGTCGCCATATTCGCCAAGACACGGACTGCCGGCATCCGGCATTCGATCTCAGGCAGGTGGTTGGCCGGGAAATATTGAATTCAATCGAATTCCCGGCGATTTAACGCATGATATAACCACTCTGTGCAATGAATCAAACCGGCAATTAGGTCCTGGGGCAGAGGATCGGCCGATCCGCTGCTGGCGCACGGCCTAGCCGGTTCCTATATTGCGCCAGTATCAACCGTTTGCAATGTTTCGCTGCAAAGGCCGTCATTATATGCCGCTAACCTTAATCCCGCTCGCGCTTTTGATCATTCCGGTCCTGGAGATAGGCGTCTTTGTGGTCATCGGATCGGAAATAGGGGTGTTTGCAACTTTGTCGCTGGTGCTGATCACCGCGATTATCGGCACCGTATTGTTGCGTTTACAAGGGTTGGTTGCACTGGGCCGGATTCGTATCGCGATCGATGATGGTCGGCTTCCTGGACTGGAGATCGGCCACGGGGTTCTGATTATGGTTGCGGGAATTTTGTTACTCACGCCTGGTTTCGTAACCGACAGTATCGGGTTTTTATTATTCGTGCCGCTGGTTAGAACCGCGATATGGGGGTTTGCTGCGCGCCATATCCATTTGGTTGGAAATGTTGTGGCGGCTGGCGGCGGCGGTGCAAACGGCGGTATGGGTAACCGGTTTTCGCCAAAAGACGGCGCGGGTCCTGGTCCGGGCGGCAAGGTGGTCGATCTCGATCCTGAAGATTATGGCGAGGCCGCCGATCCGAATTCCCCTTGGCGACCAAAAGACTGACGCCAGGCCCAGGCTCACAAGCGAGCTATCTCCCAAAGACCAGTTGTTTCATCCCATTCTCCATGTTAGAGCCGGGCTGGACATTGGGACCCGCAGCATTGGTTTTGCAGCGGCGTCGGCGGTCGATGTCGCTGCCTTAATGCTTATTGATCAAAAGGAACCCGGACTGATCTAAATTGCGCAACCGGTTTGGCGCGCGCTTGCGCAATAGTTCATTTCGCGATCAGGCCATCAAGTTTAGCAAATCGGCGATTTATCGGGTCATCGCCAAGGAGTGTACCAGCATGGCCAAGAAACCAACTCAAGCGAGCAAAGAAGCGGTGCCAGCAGGTAATGGTCAGGCGCCATCGCTCAATGTGATGGCGCAATATATCAAGGATTTATCGTTCGAAAACCCTGGTGCTCCGATTTCGCTGCAACCGCGGGAAACTGCCCCTGAGATCAACATCAACATCAATGTAAATGCCAATCCACTTGCGGAGACCGATTACGAAGTGGAAATCCGTTTGGAAGCAAAAGCGACTGCCGGTGAAGACGTGTTGTTTAATGTGGAACTGCAATATGGCGGGGTGTTCCGCATCATCGGCGTACCGCAAGATTCGATCCATCCAGTTGTGTTAATCGAATGCCCGCGATTGCTGTTTCCCTATGCGCGGCAGATTGTTTCCGATACCACCCGCAATGGTGGTTTCCCACCATTGATGATCGACCCGGTCGATTTCGCACAATTGTACCAGAACCGGCTGGCCGAGCAACAAACACAACCGGCGCCCACGGCTGATGCCTAACCGATTTGTATTTTTACGCTTCTTATTTTCCGAAAACCGGTTTCTACCGTTGCTGTAGCGCTTGTCACGAAGCGTTGGAATAGCTTCGTCGCGCTATCTCTTTATTTATGCGTGTTATTTTTCTCAAAACCGGTACCCACTTTTGGGTGACACGCTCTAGTTAGGGTTTATCGGTTGGCAGCCACAAAGACCGCTCGATATTGGCGCGAACGAATTTTTCGTGGCGCGCGGCATCCTCGTTGCTCAACCTGGTAGCGAGTGATTTGGACCTTTGCAGCACCTTGCGGTCATTGACCCCGGTATGGGTAGTTGACGAGGACGTGCCCAAAGCCTGGTCGGATACCAAAGTTAGGCTGGTCTGCTTGCCGCCCAGCAGTTCAATGTAGACTTCGGCCAACAATTCGGAATCAAGCAGCGCGCCGTGTTGGGTGCGATGGGAATTGTCGATGCCGTAGCGCTTGCAAAGCGCGTCGAGAGAATTTTGTCCGGAAGTATGTTTGCGGCGGGCAATCTGTAGGGTGTCGATCACCCGATCTTGCGGAAAGGGCGGCCTGGAAAGCCTTTTTAGTTCTGCATTGATGAAGCTCATGTCGAAACTGGCATTATGGGCGACCAGGTTACCATCGGCAACGAATTCGAAGAACTGGTCGACGATATCGGCGAAGGCCGGCTTGTCTTTGACATCAGCATCGGTGATGCCGTGCACCGCCATTGCGTCCGGGTGAATGATCCGCTCGCCGGGACTAATAAGATGGTGAAAGGTTTTGCCGGTAACAAACCGGTTGACCATTTCAACCGCGCCAAGTTCGATAATGCGGTCGCCGTCCCTTGCGCTTAGGCCGGTGGTTTCGGTATCGAAAATTATCTCGCGCAATATGAGGTCTCCATTTCGTGCAAAACCGATTGCTGACAGCAACATGCGGCGACTAGCCACATGAGGGTAGAGTTAGCTAAGGTTTTCGGCCGGCTATCAACAAAATGTTGGCGCCGCCCTTATACCACATTTGGTAATATTGCCGCCGATTAGAGCGTGTCACCCAAAAGTGGGTACCGGTTTTGCGAAAAATGATACGCATAAACAAAGCGATAGCGCGACGAAACCATCCAAACGCTTGGTGACAAGCGCTGGAGCCGGGTTCAGGTGCTTTAATTCCGGAAATTTAGTTGGTCGATAGTCGGCTCAGGTCGCGCAGGTGCGCAGTTTTTTGATGATTTCGCGCACCTGGTGGCGTGCTGCTTCAATCCCTTCGGAAGTGTCGACCAGAAAGTCGGCCTTGGCGCGTTTTTGCTCATCGGCCACCTGGCGATTTTTGATGTTGGCGAATTTTTCCTTGGTCATGCCCTGGCGTTGCAAAACCCGGCGTTGTTGTTCATCCGCGTTTGTGGTGACAACGACTATTCGGTCGACCCGGTGGTGACCGCCGGTTTCAAAAAGCAACGGAATGTCGAGTACCACCATATCGGCGCGCCTTGCTTTGGCCTGATCGAGAAACCCCTGCTCTTCTTTGCGTACTAACGGATGGACGATCTGTTCCAGTTCGGCCAACGCCTTGGGGTCACCAAATACTTTTGCGCCAAGTTTATCACGGTCAACCACGCCATGGTTTGTGGTGCCGGGAAATGCCTGTTCGATCAAGGTTGCCGCGTGCCCGTGATAGAGTTTGTGTACCACCTGGTCAGCGTCGTGGACCGCAATACCCTCGTCAACAAACATTTGTGCCGTGGTCGATTTTCCCATGCCGATCGAACCGGTAAGGCCGATGATGATCATGCTGCCGTTACGATGTCGGCTTCGACCAATTCACGTAATTCCTGGGTAACTTCGGGAAGGATGCCGTACCAGCGTTCAAAGCCGGGGGCTGCTTGATGCAATAGCATGCCCAATCCGTCCACGGTTTGAAGTTGGTGTTTTCGCGCAGTGGCAAGAAAAGAGGTCGCCAATGGCACATAGACTATGTCGGTAACGATTGCCGCCGGATTGGCGGCTGCAAAATCGATATCCGGCGTGCCCGCATTATTAAGGCCGAGCGAGGTGGTATTGACGATCAACCCGGCGTCCGCCGTTAACTCGTTAACCGCAATCAGCGGGTGGGCGCTTGCACCTTGGCCGATCCGCGCGCACAATATTTCGGCATTTTTGATGGTGCGATTGGCAATGCGGATATCGCTAAATCCGCGATCTGCCAGTGCTGGGGCAATTGCCCGGGCGGCGCCGCCAGCACCGATAATCACTGCAACCTGGGATTGGTCCCAACCGGGCACGCAAGCATCTAAATTGGCGGTGAAGCCATAACTGTCGGTATTGTCGCCAAACAATTGTCCGTCTCGTGCCCACACAGTGTTGACCGCGCCGAGCCTGGCCGCCATTGGTTGCAACTGGTCGACGTTTTCGTAAGCCGCCGCTTTGTGCGGTACCGTAATGTTGCCACCAACGAATTCTCCGGCCCTGACCCGGTCCATTAACGCCGGAAAATCGACCGACGAAGCGGCAACTTTCATATATTGCCCGGGGATCCGATAACGTTTGAGCCAATAATTGTGCACCAATGGTGATCTGGAATGGGCGACCGGCCACCCGGTTACAAATGTCTTTGGGCCGAGGCTAGCGCTTGTCACGAAGCGTTGGAATAGCTTCGCAGCGCTATCTCTTTGTTTATGCGTGTCATTTTTGCCAAAACCGGTACCTACTTTTGGGTGACACGCTCTATGGCTGGTTTGGTCGGGTTCAGCCATCGATTTGCCCGAGATTGCGTAATTGTTCGAGCAAGGGCAACAGGGGCAGACCGATGACCGAAAAGAAATTTCCGTCGATTTTGTCGATCAGCTGAATTCCGAGGCCCTCGACCTGATAGACGCCGACCGAGGAAAGAACTCCAGGACCAGCGGCGGCCAGATAGCGACCGATGAATTCAGGGGTCAATTTACGCAAAGAAATCCCCACCGTATCACTATACCGCCAAATCGTTTCGCCCTCGCGCATCAAAACAACGGCGCTGTGCAGGTGATGTTGTTGGCCCGACAAGGCCAGCAATCTACGCCGGGCGTCGGTCATGGTTTCAACTTTATGCAGCAGCTGATCATCCAAGGACAAGGTTTGGTCCGCACCAAGCACCAGCGCAGTAAAATTGCGCTGAGCCACATCCGCGGCTTTGGCTTGCGCCAATACCAGCGCGATATCGGCCGCCGTCGCCCCGGTTCCGGCAAAGGGCGCTTCCAGTACACGTTCGTCAAGGTCGGCTGGATCCACGATAAATGGCACACCGGCAGCCTCCAGCAATTTTGCCCGGTGTAGGCTTGCCGAAGCCAGGACTAAACTAGCTGGTTCGACCAAGGTCATGGAAATCTCCCTATTTGCCAACGGTAGTTGCGGGTGTTGCTATTATCCCGATCGAGCACTTAGCAGCGATAAAATGGCAGCCGCAGTTTCTTCGATCGATTTACGGGTCACATCGATCATAGGCCAGCCATTGCGTTTGCACAGCTTTCGGGTATGTGCAAGTTCGCCGGCAATGCTGGCGCGGTCGATATAGGAATTATCCGAGCTTGCAGCATTTAGTCCCAACAGCCGGTTCTGTCGCACTTGAAAAATGCGGTCGGTGCTAGCAACCAACGCTACAATTAGCGGCTGTACGGCTTGGTCGAGCAGCGGCGGCAAATCCATTCCGGGTACTAGAGGAATGTTTGCGGTCTTGATGCCGCGATTGGCGAGATAGATCGATGTCGGCGTCTTTGAGGTACGGCTGATACCGATTAGGATAACATCCGGGTCGTTAATATCTTCAGGCAGCGCCCCGTCATCATGCAGCATGGTGAAATTGAGCGCGTCGATGCGGCGGTAATATTCTGCATCCAGGGCATGTTGGGCGCCTACTTTGCGATCGCTTTGAGCACCAAGATAGGTCTGAAATGTCTGGAAAATTGGATCGAGAATGGAAACACTAGGCACCCCGATCGCTTTGCACTCTTTTTCCAACCGGGTGGCGAAGCCGTTGTCGACGATGGTGTAAAGGACGATGCCTGGCTCGTTATCAATGCTTTTTATGATTTCATCCATTTGGTCGAGGCTTCGGATCATCGGATAAACGTGCTCGATCGATTGGCTGGCGGTAAATTGCGCCGATACCGCACGTCCAGCGGCAATCAGGGTTTCACCGGTTGCATCTGAAATCAGGTGTAAATGGAAAAAGTTCTTATGCTTGTGCAATAGCGATCCTGTTGATCAGTGTGGATAAATTGGCCGCTTTTGCTGCTGGGTGCAGGAAGCTTACCGCTATGCAGAATTTCTTCCACAAGCCAGCCATTTGCTAGCAGGATTCGAACAGGTTGTGAATTGCGGGGAAATAGTAATCTGTTCATCTTACTGGGTCGTTCATACAGTTTTTGTTCACACCTTGGTTATTGATAAGTAACGGGATTCAATTTGATTTTCCGATTATATCCGCTGTTCGGTCGTGTTTTGAAATTTCAATTCCGTATTTTGCGAAAAGGTCGATGGTTGCGGTGATTGTAGAAAACCGCTAGCCCTCGCTGATCACAGGCAAATAGAATAATAATCCAAAAATTAGAGTTTTATTTTGATGGGCCCGGGCTGTGGACAAAGGCAAAGAACATTGAAGATACCAGCATTGATAAAAGTCTTGGAGGGTCAAACGCTAACGCCTCCACCGGTTTGGATGATGCGCCAGGCGGGTCGATATCTGCCGGAATACCGCAAGCTAAGGGAGAAAATGGGCGGGTTTCTGGAAATGTGCTACACACCGGAAGTAGCCGCGGAAATTACTCTACAGCCGATTAAGCGGTTTGATCTCGACGCAGCGATTTTGTTTTCTGATATTCTCGTCATACCCGATGCGATGGGTCAGGCGGTGCGCTTTGAAGAGGGTGTTGGTCCCTTACTGGAGCCGCTTGGGATAGACGATGTAGATCGCCTGGATGATCTTGGAGCGATGGAAAAGCTGGCGCCGGTCTTGCGCACTGTATCCCTATTGGCCGAGCAATTACCGCAAGATACCGCGCTGATCGGCTTTTGCGGAGCGCCATGGACCGTGGCAACTTATATGATTGCCGGTCGCGGGACGCCGGATCAAATGCCGGCGCGAACCATGGCCTTGCAAGCACCGGACCGATTTGGCGAATTGATCGATAAATTGGTTGCGCTTTCAGTACGGTATTTGGTTGGGCAATTACGGTCCGGCGCCGATTGTGTGCAGATTTTCGATTCCTGGGCCGGAATTTTGTCCGGCGAACAGTTTGAGCGTTGGTGCGTGGATCCGGTGAGATTAATCGTTGACGGGGTACGGTCGGAAGTTGCCGATGCTAAGATAATCGGTTTTCCAAAGGGCGCTAACAATTATTTGGAAAATTACCGAGAAATGACCGGAGTTGATGCTTTAGGTCTCGACTGGACCGTGCCGCTCACGACCGCGCGTAAATTGCAACGAAATGGACCGGTGCAAGGCAATCTCGATCCGGCCCGGTTGATAGCAGGAGGGGCGGCGTTGGACCAAGGAGTGGACGATATTCTTGAAGGGCTTGGGGAAGGTCCTCATATCTTCAACCTTGGCCATGGTATCACACCGCAAACCCCGGTTTCTCATGTGGAACGGATGGTGCGCCGTATTCGATCGGGGCCAAGGTACTGATGCTGATTGAGTGGATCAAAGTAGGCCATATTGTAGCGATGATTTCCTGGATGGCCGGGTTGTTATATCTGCCGCGGTTGATGGTTTATCATGCGGGTACCGAGCCGGGATCGGATCAGTCGGAAGGCTTCAAAATTATGGAGCGGCGGCTGTTTAGGATGATTATGTTGCCAGCGATTTTGGCAACCTGGTTGTTTGGTTTATGGCTTGCCTATTTGACCGGGACTTGGATCGAAGGGTGGTTTTGGATCAAGATTATTTGTGTGATCTTAATGAGTGCGTTTCATGAATTTTGTGGCGTATGGACCCGGGAGTTGGCCAGGGACGAACGTCGACGCACACAGCGATTTTTTCGTATCGCCAATGAAATTCCAACCGGGTTGATGATTATTGTGGTGATCATGGTGGTGGTTAGACCGTTTTGAGCTGGTGTGGGTTGGTATGTGGGCGAGAAAAATCCGCGACCTATTCGATTACGGGTAGATTATGTAGCGATATCGTGTGAAGCGTTGGCGGAATTCGATATATTGGGTATTAAATTGCGCTTGTTTGCCCTTGATATCGAGGTTATAGATGATTTCCCTCCGATATTGCAGCCGTTTCCCGCTTTAGACGCGGTTTGAATGCGCTGCTAGATTAGTTTCCCCGATCTCTGGCCTAGTAATGGCCACGACCCGCTTGAAAAGGGTTTCCTTCATGGAACAAATGAAGCTGCAAGAGCTCAAAAGTAAAAGTCCGACCGATTTGGTTACTTTTGCCGAGGGGCTTAGCGTTGAGAATGCCAGTACCATGCGCAAGCAGGAGCTGATGTTCGCCATTTTGAAAAGTTTGGCTGAGCAGGATATCGAAATATTTGGTGAAGGAGTGGTCGAAGTCCTGCAAGACGGTTTCGGCTTTCTTCGTTCTGCCAGCGCCAATTATCTTCCCGGTCCCGATGACATTTACATCTCCCCCTCGCAGATCCGGCGATTTTCGCTAAAGACCGGCGATACGGTCGAAGGGCCGATCCGCAGCCCGAAAGAGGGCGAGCGCTATTTTGCTTTGCTGAAGGTCAACACTATAAATTTCGACGATCCGGACCGGATCCGGCATAAGATCCATTTCGATAATCTCACGCCGCTTTATCCAGATGAACGGTTCTTGATGGAGGTGATTGATACCACTAGCAAGGATCTTTCATCCCGGGTCATCGATTTGGTGGCGCCGCTTGGCAAGGGGCAACGGGCGCTGATTGTCGCTCCGCCGAGGACCGGTAAAACGGTTATCCTGCAAAATATTGCTCACTCGATAACCGCTAACCATCCAGAAAGCTATTTGATCGTGCTTTTGATAGACGAGCGACCCGAAGAGGTCACGGATATGCAGCGCTCGGTCAAGGGTGAGGTGGTTTCCTCAACCTTTGATGAACCGGCGGTGCGCCATGTTCAGGTCGCTGAAATGGTGATCGAAAAATCAAAACGGCTGGTTGAGCACGGACGAAACGTGGTGATTTTGCTTGATTCGATTACCCGACTTGGCCGCGCCTACAACACGGTTGTACCATCGTCGGGCAAGGTGTTGACCGGCGGTGTTGATGCCAATGCGTTGCAGCGTCCGAAACGTTTTTTCGGCGCCGCTCGAAATATTGAGGAAGGCGGGTCGTTAACTATTGTTGCCACGGCACTGATCGACACTGGCAGCCGAATGGACGAGGTGATTTTCGAGGAATTTAAAGGCACCGGCAACTGCGAGATTGTGTTGGACCGTAAAGTAGCCGACAAACGGGTGTTCCCGGCGATCGATATCTTGAAATCCGGTACCCGCAAGGAAGATTTGTTGATTGAGAAAGCTGATCTGCAGAAAATCTTTGTGTTGCGGCGTATCCTGTCATCGATGGGGACAACCGACGCAATCGAATTTCTGATCGACAAGCTCAAGCAAACCAAAAGCAATGCCGACTTTTTTGACAATATGAATACGTAAAATTCGCGGAAATTACTTAGATCGATTCTGGCTCAATACCGTTTTCAATTGCCCTGGTGTTTCAATCGGCAACGAACAGGTTTGATTTTCGCATATATAAGCTGCGTTATGGTTTGTTGTGTTTCGCGCCTGGTGGGCCGCCGGCAATTGGTTGGCTGAACCGACAATGGTAATTGAGCGGATCGGTGCAGGGCTGGTTCGCAAAATGTCGGTAAATTGTTTTCGGATGGTATCATCTTTGGCGATAACCACGACCTGGCTGAGGTGATTGAGGGTTAGTAATGCGGCCATGAAGCCGATTTGCGCCTGGCCAATCGATGCGGTTGCCGCGTTGATATTGGCCGCGAGATCGACCGCGGATTGAAGGGTGCTACTGTCAGACGAAAGTGCGGAATAGCGTGATAATGTTTCCAATATTTGCGCGGAGGCGGCGGGATTGGCCTCGTCGGCATCGGCCCGCGGCCGGGTGATAACATCTAATTGACCCTCGGCCAGTAAGTAATAGCCACCATTATGATCGGTGAATTCGCGCTGCAAAATTTCGAGCCAAAACTGGGCATGGTCGAGATAGGCTTCTTTTGCGGTAGTTTCGTAGAGTGTCAATGCTGCATTTGCCAAAGCCGCATAGTCGGTGGCAAGTGAAATTTGATTGGTTTGGTCACCAAGCCGGCTGTGGAAGAGTTGGTACCCATTATCGGGGTTTTTGCGCATTGATTCGGTAATGAAACGGAAAGCATCGGTCGCCATTTTGCTCGCTTTGGTGCTTTCAAATACAAAACCAACTTCTGCCAAAGCGCGGATTATGTAGCCATTCCAATCGGTAAGGATTTTGTCGTCGAGGCCCGGTCTGACGCGGTTGGCGCGGCGGGTAAGCAATTTTTGGCGGCAATCGGCGAGAGAATTTTCCATCGCCTTGGATAAAAGCTTTGGCGACCCGGAACGGTTTAGGATTGTTTTACCTTCCCAATTGCCGTTTTCCGTTACATCGTAATGTTTGGCGAAATTCCCATATTGTTTGCCTAGTACTTCGGCAATCTCGCTTGATTGCCAAACATAAAAACGTCCTTCTTCACCTTCGGAATCCGCATCAAGACTGGCCGCGAACCCGCCGCCTTCGAGCATCATTTCACTTTCTAGCCAATTTACGGTCTGGAGCGCGCGTTGTTTGAACAGATCGTCGCCGGTAAATTGCCAGGCCCAGCATAAATGGCGAAGATAATGGGCATTGTCGTAAAGCATTTTTTCAAAATGCGGGGCAAGCCAACGCTCGTCGGTGGAGTATCGGGCTATACCTCCAGCGAGATGGTCATAGATACCGCCATTGGAAATTTGTCGGACGGTTTCGACAAATGCATTTTCGACCGACTGGTTACGGCGCAGTACCGCAGATTTGGCCCATAATTCGAGGACCGGTGCGTTGGGAAATTTTGGCGCGCCGGCTAAACCGCCAAATTGCTGGTCAAAGGCCGACATTAAGCGATCCGAGATTTCAAATGGCAGGTCTGTTGCCGGTGCGGCGGCTGGTTGCGGAGGCTTTGATTGCGCCTGGAGATGGGCTTTGAGTGCCTCGGCATTGCCATTGACCGCAGTTTTGTTGCGACGCCAGGCGTTGGCCACCGAATTTAGTACTTGCGGAAACCCCGGACGGCCAAAACGGGGGGTGGGCGGAAAATAAGTGCCACCCCAAAATGGTAACCCATGCGGGGTCAAAAACATGGTGAGTGGCCATCCACCCTGTTCGCCGGTGGCGTGCAGGGCCGACATGTAAATCTGGTCGATGTCCGGGCGTTCTTCGCGGTCAACCTTGATGTTAACGAACAGAAGGTTCATCTGCTCGGCAATTTGCTGGTTTTCGAAGCTCTCATGGGCCATAACATGGCACCAGTGACAAGCGGCATATCCAATCGATAGCAGGATCGGTTTATTCACGCTTTGAGCCAGATCCAGGGTCTGGTCGCTCCAGATTTGCCAATGGACAGGATTATTGGCGTGTTGGCGCAGATATGGGCTGGCGGCGTTGGCAAGTTGGTTTTTCAATGCCGGCGCTTCGGCCATATTTGGGTTCCTTTGCACTCTACAGCGTGTTGCGTTTAATTGGAGCCGGAAAACCCGCCAGATTCACCTGTTTTCCGGCACTTGTATGAATAACATCAAGCGCAAAGCGCTTTGGTAGCAACTTGCATAGGTAGAAATGGGCGATAAGTCATCCCTTGCCGGCAATCAGCCGGCAGGCCGGATCAAGGTCGTTTATATTTCGGGATGGCCGGTGAAGCGAATGAATGACACGATTTATGCCTTGTCGAGCGGCCGGTTGCCGAGCGGGATCGCCGTGGTGCGGGTCAGCGGCCCGCAGGCCAGCAATGTGTTGGAAAGTTTGGCAGGACGACTACCGGTACCACGCCATGCTTCCTACACGGTGTTGAGGCATCCTGAGAGCGGTGTCGTGTTGGATCGTGCGTTGGTGTTGTATTTCCCGGCTTCCGGCAGTTTTACAGGCGAAAACGTAGCGGAGTTTCACGTGCATGGCGGGCTTGCGGTGGTCGATGCCGTGCTTGATGCGGTCTGTGCCTGCGCCGGAACCAGGGCGGCGGAGGCCGGGGAATTTTCCATCCGCGCGTTTCGCAACGCCAGGATTGATTTGACCCAGGCGGAAGGTTTGGCGGACCTGATTGGCGCGGAAACCGAAAGGCAACGAGCGGTTGCGGTATCCCAGGCTGGCGGTATTGGGCGCGAATTGGCGCAGGATTGGCGCCAGGTTTTGTTAAAAGTCCGGGGGATGATGGAAGCGAACCTGGATTTTCCCGACGAGGAAGACGTGCCGGCGGCAATAAAGGACCAGGTTTGGCGTGATCTTTCAACGTTGGCGGCTGATATTCGGCGGCACTTGGATCTTGGGCGCGGCGGTGAGATCATCCGCGACGGTTTCAAAATTGCCCTGATTGGTAGACCAAATGCTGGTAAATCCTCCCTGTTAAATGCACTTGCTAAGCGTGATGTGGCGATTGTGACAGAGGAACCTGGAACCACCAGGGATTTGGTCGAGGCAAGGCTCGATCTTGGCGGTTATGCGGCCATCGTTACAGATACCGCTGGATTGCGGACCGGGCTCAGCAAAGCGGAAAAGATCGGGGTTGAACGCGGTATAGAGCGGGCGCAGCAATCGGATTTGGTCATTTGGTTGTCGGCAGCCGATGATCCCAGCGATCCGCCACCGGAGATTACCGGAGCAGTTTGGTTGCTTTGTTCGAAATCTGATTTAGCGGATGGAATTGATTCGTTAGCGGTACAGTCTATTTCTACCAAAGATGGTTCCGGTATTAATGAACTTATAGAACGGTTAACCGGTCATATCGGCAAAACTATCGGGTTGGCGGGCGAGGCGCCGGTGTTTACCCGCCGTAGGCAGTTGGAGGCCGCCGGTGCCGCGCTTGAGAATATCAATGATTGCCTCGCCATGACAGAGGGGCCGCTGGAGTTGCGGGCGGAGGCGTTGCGTTTGGCGTCCGATGCGCTTGGCAAATTGGTTGGGCAGATTGGGGTGGAAGAGGTGCTTGGCGCGATTTTCAGCGAATTTTGCATCGGCAAATGATTCACGTGAAACATTTCTTGGTTCTGGACAGATAGTTTCACGTGAAACCGGTGCAACATATGCTCTTTGACGGATTGGCCGGGAATGGTTAGGAAGCGCGTTGACGGCGATCGGATGAACTAATGGACCAGAAATTCGACATTGTGGTGATTGGTGGTGGCCATGCCGGTACGGAAGCCGCTAGTGCAGCGGCCAGGATCGGCGCGCGCACGGCGCTGGTGACCCATCGCGCCGATACAATTGGGGTTATGTCGTGCAATCCGGCGATTGGCGGGTTGGGCAAAGGCCATCTGGTACGCGAAATCGATGCCCTAGATGGCTTAATGGGCCGGTGCGCCGATGCTGCAGGCATCCAGTTTCGGATGTTAAATCGGCGAAAGGGACCGGCAGTCAGGGGGCCTCGCACTCAGGCGGATCGGGCACTTTATAAGGCGGCGGTACAGCAGGAGATTTTCAATACTGCAAATTTGACCGTAGTTGAGGCCGCGGTTGGGGATATTTTGGTCAAACATGGTGGGGTTACCGGGGTGGTTTTGGCCGATGGGTCGAAAATCCTTGCGGGTCGCGTAGTGTTGACCACCGGAACATTCCTTGGCGGAATGATTCATATTGGTGAACGAAAAATCCCGGCCGGGCGTATGGGCGAAGCGCCGAGTAACAGCCTCTCGCAGACCCTTGCGCAGTATGGATTTTGTCTCGCCCGCTTGAAAACCGGCACCCCGGCCCGCCTTGATGGTCGCACTATTGATTGGGCTGGGTTGGAAAGCCAACAAGCAGACGATGATCTGGTTCCTTTTTCGACTATGACGGACCGGATTGTTAATCCACAAATCGCCTGCGGCATAACCCGAACCAATCGAATGACCCACGAGATTATTCGAAAAAACCTAAATCGTTCGGCTATGTATTCCGGCCAGATCGAGGGAGTTGGTCCGCGCTATTGTCCGTCGATTGAAGACAAGATTGTACGTTTTGGTGAGCGCGACGGCCATCAGATTTTTCTCGAGCCAGAAGGGCTGAACGACCATATGGTTTATCCCAATGGGATTTCTACGTCGTTGCCGGAAGAAGTTCAGCTGGCATTGGTGCACTCGATTGCCGGGCTCGAAAGGACCGAGATCTGTCAATACGGTTATGCGATAGAATATGACCATGTGGATCCTCGGGAATTGTCGGCGACCCTGGAGACAAAACGTATTGCGGGGCTTTATCTGGCTGGGCAGATAAATGGTACAACCGGCTATGAAGAGGCCGGCGCCCTTGGTCTTGTGGCCGGATTGAATGCTGCATTGACCGCCGGCGGTAGGGAAGCGGCGACCTTCAGCCGTACCCAAAGTTATATCGGGGTGATGATCGACGATCTGGTTACTCGCGGTGTGATGGAACCCTATCGGATGTTTACCTCGCGAGCCGAATATCGACTTTCTCTGCGGGTTGACAATGCGGATCAACGTTTGACCGCGGCTGGTGAAGAGTTTGGCTGTGTTGGTGCCGCACGTTCCGTGAAATTTGCTAATAAAATGGTCAAGTTCGCTGCCGCGCAGCAACAAGTCCGGCAACTCGGTTTGACCTCAAGTAATGCAGCCAAACATGGTTTGCCGGTCAATCAGGATGGTGTTTGGCGCAGCGCATATACTTTGTTATCTTACCCCGGCATCGAGTTTTCCGATTTGACAGAAATTTGGCCGGGATTGGCGGCCATCGAACCCTGGGCTCGGGAACTGATCTCCATAGAAGCGTCCTATTCAGTCTATTTGGAGCGGCAAAAACACGATGCTGCGGTAGTACGCAAAGATGAAAGACTGGCGATCCCATCGGCGCTGGATTACCGGGGGATATCCGGGCTCTCCAATGAACTTCGGCAAAAACTCGAGGCAGCGCGACCCGATAATCTTGGCCAGGCGGCGCGGATTGATGGTATGACGCCCGCCGCTTTAGCACTGGTGCTGGCCCAAATTCGTCGTTCGAGCCGACAAATAGCCTGATCGGGCACTTTGGGGAAAGCACATTGGAGCGTACCGAGCTTAGCCGAATATATCCTGTTTCACGTGAAACATGGGCCCGTCTGGAGCGATATCGGGCTCTGTTAGCGGTCTGGCAGCAGAAGATCAATTTGGTCGCTCCTGATACTGTGTCGCAGTTTTGGCACAGGCATGTGGCCGACAGCCTGCAGTGCCTAAGCTTAATGCCCAATGCCAAAGATTGGTTGGATGTGGGATCGGGCGCCGGGTTTCCCGGAATGGTGATTGCCATATGCCGGCACCAAGGGGCGGGACGGGTTGATCTGGTGGAATCGAACCAACGAAAATCCGCGTTTCTACGCGCCGTGGCCCGGGAAACCGCCACGAGCGCCGAAATCCATCCAATACGGATTGAAATGGCGGCGCAAAAACTGCCCTCACCGCAGATTGTCACTGCAAGGGCCCTAGCTCCATTACCGAAATTGCTCGAACTAACCGCACCATGGTTAAAACAAGGAGCCACCGGCCTGTTCCACAAGGGTGCTAAAAGCGGCCAGGAAATTGCGGAAGCCCATGGTCGCTGGCAATTTGATCTGGTAGAACACCCAAGCCGGACCGAACAGGGTTCTGTATTATTGCAAATAGACAATCTGGTTGAAATTATCCCCGCAACTTGATCGACCATGTATGGGAAGAAAGCAATTTCCAGCAAACGGCGACAATGTTGCCAAGGACAAAATGGAAAGACGGATGGGCAATAAGAGCCAGCCAAGGATCATCGCCATTGCCAACCAGAAGGGTGGTGTGGGCAAAACCACCACCGCGATTAATCTGGCGACAGCTTTGGCGGCGATCGGCAAATTCGTGTTGGTTGTCGATCTCGATCCGCAGGGCAATGCCAGTACCGGCCTTGGGGTCGAACGCGCGGATCGCGGCCAATCTTCCTACGATGTTTTGACCGGTCGATGCGAACTGGCCGACGCGGTGGTCAAGACCGCTATTCCGCAATTGCATCTGGTACCTTCCACACTGGACTTGCTCGGGGTGGAAATGGAGATTTCGCAATCCGACGGCCGGGTGAAACGGTTGCGCAAGGCGGTTTCGCGCCATGACTATAGCGCTATGCCCTATGATTACTTGTTGATCGACTGCCCGCCATCACTCAATTTGCTAACGATTAACGCCATGACGGCGGCTCAGTCGGTGCTGGTACCCTTGCAATGCGAATTTTTCGCACTTGAAGGCCTAAGCCAAATCTTACACACCATCGAAGAGGTACGCTCAGGGGTCAATCCGGACCTGATTATCCATGGTATCGTGATGACCATGTATGATTCGCGCAATAATTTAGCCGACCAGGTGGTAGCGGATGTACGAAAACATATGGGATCGGTGGTCTATAAAACCCTGATCCCGCGCAATGTGCGATTGTCGGAAGCGCCGTCCTTTGGCAAACCAGCGATCCTGTATGATCTAAAATGTGCCGGAAGCCAGGCCTATTTGAAACTGGCATCTGAAGTAATCCAACGCGAAAAACGTTTGCAGGCGGCTTGATTCGGGTTCGCAACAATTTGGCGGTCACCTATATAGTTCCGCCCACAAGGACCAATTGTAGGGAAAAATGAATGGCACAAGATGCTTCAAGGCAACGGTTGGGCAAGGGTCTGGCGGCGCTGATCGGCGATCTCGATGAAAAACATGTAGATCGCAAGGCCGAGGCCGACCGCGATGTGCCGATCGAATGGGTGCGCGCCAATGCCAATAATCCAAGACGGGTGTTTGGCGAAGAAGAACTGGAGGAACTGGCCGGTTCGATTGCTGAACACGGGGTGGTGCAACCGATTTTGGTCAGGCCGGTTAAAGGCGAGGTTGATGACGGCGCAGAATATGAAATCATCGCCGGCGAGCGACGCTGGCGGGCGGCGCAACGCGCCGGCCTGGAACGCATCCCGGTTCTGATCCGCGATGTGGGGGATCGCCAAGCGCTGGAATTGGCAATTATCGAAAACGTGCAGCGCACCGATCTCGATCCGATCGATGAAGCAAACGGCTATCAGCAATTGATCGATGGCTATGGCCATAGCCAAACCCAACTGGCCCAGATAATCGGCAAAAGCCGCAGCCATGTGGCCAATACCTTGCGGCTGTTGAAACTGCCGGATCGGGTGCGCAACATGATCCGCGCTGGCGCCTTGACCGCTGGCCATGCCAGGGCGCTGATAACCGCTGACGACCCGGATGCGCTCGCCAAAATTATTGCCGACAAAGGCTTGTCGGTGCGCGAGACCGAACGCCTGGCGCAGCAAAAACATAACGGTACGGTTTCAAGCCGCGCCAAGGCAGCGCCACAAAAACCAGCGGAAACCGTGGCACTGGAACGCAGGCTGGAATCTGCCCTCGGCCTGGCAGTTGTGGTCAATGACAAGGGAAACGGTTCTGGGCAAGTGCAAATCGGCTATCGCACCCTTGAGCAACTTGATGAAATTTGCCGCCGCCTTGCCGGTGAGTGAACCAAGGGTTGATCGTACGCTTGATAGAGCGTGTCACCTAAAAGTGGGTACCGGTTTTTGGAAAATGACACGCATAAACAAAGAGATAGCGCGACGAAGCTATGCCAACGCTTCGTGACAAGCGCTAGGACACGGTCGTCCCGTCATCCGCCGAAAACTTGGTTAGCCGCCTTGCCGCTTCGCCTCCAGGGCAATTGCAAATAATGTGGTCATGACCAAAATCGGGCCAAGGGTTGGGCTTTTGCGGCAATCCAACATTGTTTGTTGCAGGCGTACCGCGGCCTTGGCCAACCGGTCGCCACGCCAGATCCGGACCGCCCTGATCACCCGGTCGCGCCTGGAAAAATGCACCGGCGGGCGCAGTCTGGCGACCAGGCTTTGGGCATTGTCACCATCGTCAAACTGTACGCGGATCTTCTGCAATTGCTGGAAATGGCCTAGCGCCATGCGAATGATTGTGTCGGGTGCGGTTCCGGCATCGATCATGCGGCGCAAGGTGCGGTCGATCGGTTGCAGATTACCAAGCGCGGCGGCATCGATGATCTCGTCCAAGACCAGCGCCGAGGCGTCGCCCATCACTGCTTTGATGTCATCTTCACTGACATGATCGGTATCGCCACAATAAAGCGCTAGTTTGGCCAATTCACCGCGCGAAGCCAGCCGATCGTCGCCAAGCATCGAGCGCAGCAACGCCTTGATGTCGCGGTCGACCGCCAGGCCGTGCTGCACCAATTCTTCATCGATCAAACGGTCAAGTGCTGCGTCATTGTCGCGGTAGCATGGTATAATAACAGTGCTACGCGCGCCTTCAAACAATTTGCGCAACGCGGCATCCCGTTTCAGGTCGCCGGCCTCGACAAGAAGCATCGCCTGATCAGGCGGGGTTTCCAACAATGGTTTGATGGCTGCAGCAAGATTGCGCCTGGTGGTGCCAGAAATTCGGATCAAGCGCCGGCCACCGAACATATTGATGGTGTTTGCCTCATCAAGCAGGCTTAACGGATCGGCGGCAACTTCGTCGGCCTCCAGGCGCGCCGACGCAAACGGATCCTTTCGGTCGATGGTGCTTGCCTGTGCAATCCGGCTGGCCCTCTCTGAGACCAACCCGTTATCGACGCCATATACGAGAACCGCGGTTACCGACGGATCCGGATTTTCGATAAACCGCTCAACTTCGTTTGCTTTGAGCTGGGCCATCGCCGATCAGTTACGCGACATTTCCGCCGCGATCGCCAAACGGATTTGTTCCGCAACCTCTCGAGCGGCACGATCTTGTGCCTCGCGCTCGGCGCGGAGGTTGGCGAAATCCTGGGTGGTACGGTCAAATGCGGCAAATGCGTTGCGCGACCCCCTGGCGATAGTATCTCCGCCTTCGATCTTACTGAGCATGTAACTTGCAGTGATCGTGACCCTGGCGGCAGTGGTATCTTTGGCCGATGTCTGGACCGCCAGATTAGCGATTGAACTGGTAACCCGAAGGTTAAGTTCGTGGGTTGCCGGCGGCGCCGCACCGCCACCGATAAACAAAAACAGCAAATGATTGCGAACCTGCTGGGCTTCGCGGGTACTGACCGGTCCAATGGTAATGGTCGACAAATCTACCCCTGATTGTCCACCGATGCTGGCAGAGCCGTATAGCGGTTGGAACTGGCAGCCAGAAATCGCCGCTACAGCTACAAATGCAACGATCACTACGAGCCGGTGCACGGTTCGGTCAAAGCACCACATTCACAATCCTTCCAGGCACTACAATGCATCTGCGCGGTGAACCGCCATTGAGCGCCGATTGTACCACAGCGGTTTCCAGGACGGCAGCCTCAATTTCCTCCACATTGGCACCCGCATCAACCGAAATTTCGCCGCGGCGTTTGCCGTTGATCTGGATTGGCAAAATGATCCGTTGCTGTTTAAGCATTTCCGGATCCGCAACTGGCCAGGGTGCCGCTGATACCAAACCTTTTTTGCCTAAAACCTGCCAACATTCCTCGGCCAGATGTGGCATCATCGGTGCAAATAGCCGTACCATGATGTCCAGTGCTTCGGTGGTGGCTTCGATAATTACCCGACTGGCTTTTTCCTGCCTGCCGGTCAGGTTTGACAATCCGTTGGCAAATTCATGAATTTTCGCTACCGCGCGGTTGAAACCGAGGGTTTCGATGTCCCGCTCGACACCGTAGGTGGTCCGGTGGGCAAGCTGGCGAATTTCAAGCGCGGTCAGATCCTGGGCGCTGGATCGCTCGCCGCCAACCTTATCGCCCCCCACATGTTGGTTAACCAGCCGCCATAGGCGCTGAACGAAACGGTGCGCGCCCTCGGCGCCGGCATCCGTCCATTCGATATCGCGCTCCGGCGGCGTGTCGGACAACATGAACCAACGTGCGGTATCGGCGCCGTAGCTGGCGATAATATCGTCGGGATCGATCACATTCTTTTTTGATTTTGACATCGATTCGACCGAACCGATGATCACCGTCTCACCGGTACCCGTATGTACCGCTTTGCCATCCCTTATTTGCACTTGTTCGGGAAACAACCACTGGCCATCGGTGCCCTTATAGGTTTCGTGGGTCACCATGCCTTGGGTAAACAGGCCGGCAAACGGTTCTGCAAGATCAAGATGGCCGGAACGGCTCATGGCACGGGTGAAAAACCGCGAATATAGCAAATGCAGGATCGCATGTTCTACGCCGCCGATATATTGGTCGACCGGCAGCCAATGGTTAGCGATTTTCGGCGTGGTCGGGGTGGCGACCCGCGGGTCGGTAAAGCGCGCAAAATACCAGGACGAATCAACGAATGTGTCCATGGTATCGGTCTCACGTTGCGCCTTCCCGCCGCATTTCGGACAATGGGTAAATTTCCATTCCTGGTGCCGATCCAGCGGATTGCCCGGCACTTCAAAACTAACGTCTTGCGGCAAGATTATCGGCAGGTTTTCACGGCTTTCCGGTACCATGCCACAGATCTCACAATTGACCACCGGGATCGGACAGCCCCAATAACGCTGGCGAGAAATCAACCAGTCACGCAACCGAAAGTTAATCCGTCGCGAGGCCTGGGGCTCACCACCAACCATCACCTGTTCCAGCCTGGTCGCTATCGCCTCTTTGGCGTCGTTAATCGTAAGGTTGTTAAGGAAATCGGAGTTGATAAGGGTGCCGGGCCCAGTATAGGCTTGGTCGGTGATGTGAAAGGTCGCAAGATCTCCATCTGGCGGCAGCACCACGGGCACCACATCAAGGTTGTATTTGCGGGCAAAATCGAGGTCACGCTGGTCATGACCGGGGCAGCCGAAAATCGCTCCGGTGCCGTAATCCATCAGCACAAAATTGGCCACATAGATCGGCAAAGTCGCCCCTTCGATCATTGGATGGCGCACAGTAATTCCGGTATCGTAACCTTGCTTTTGCGCTGCTTCGATTACCGCAACCGAGGTCCCGAGGCGGCGGCATTCCACAATGAATTTCGCCAGTTGCGGGTTGTTCTCGGCAAGCGCCTGGCTCATCGCATGGTCCGGCGACAGGGCCATGAAGCTGGCACCAAAAAGGGTATCTGGTCGGGTGGTGAAAACTTCCAACTCACTGCTGCCGGCAATTGGCGCACCGCTCAATTGGAAACGGATATGCAGGCCCTCGGAACGACCAATCCAGTTTTTCTGCATCAGCCGGACCTTGTCCGGCCAGCGCTCAAGGGTATCGAGCGCCTCAAGCAACTCGTCCGAGTAATCAGAAATGCGGAAGAACCATTGGGACAATTCACGTTGCTCTACCGCTGCGCCTGAGCGCCAGCCGAGGCCGTCAATTACCTGTTCGTTGGCTAAAACAGTTTGGTCAACCGGATCCCAATTGACCCGCGCCTTGCCACGGTAAACCAAGTCCTGGTCAAAAAAATCGAGAAATAGTGCCTGTTGCTGCTGGTAATATTCCACATCGCAGGTTGCAATCTCTCGATCCCAGTCCAGCGACAGGCCCATCAGTTTTAGCTGACTGCGCATGGTGGCGATGTTTTGGTAAGTCCACTCGCTCGGGTGGACGTTTTTCTGTTTAGCGGCATTTTCCGCTGGCAAGCCAAAAGCATCCCAACCCATTGGGTGCAACACATTGAAACCTTTGGCGCGTTTGTAACGCGCGACCACATCGCCCATGGTGTAATTGCGCACATGGCCCATATGGATGCGGCCGGAGGGGTAGGGGAACATTTCCAGCACGTAATATTTCTGCGCCAGATTGTCTGGGTCGGTATCGGTTTGAAAAAGCCCAGCCTGTTGCCAGGCCAATTGCCATTTCGGCTCGGCTTGCCGGTGATTATAGCGTTCTGCAATCATGACGGGCCGTTGTGATGTTGTTGGCGGAATTGGGCGGTGATGGTATGTGCCGGTGCGCCACCCAAGTCAATCATCGGCTCACCATTCAATAGCTCGAAAATGTCCACCGTCGCCAGCACTTCGAAAAGCATTAGATCATGAACCAGCCTCAACCCGATGCCACCGGCAATCTTGCCGAGATCAAAAACCGCATCGTCCGTGCCGCAACCAATGCAGGAAGAGCCGGCGATACGATCGAATTGGTGGCGGTCTCGAAAAATTTCGACGCCGATACGATACGCCCGGTGATTGAGGCTGGTCAAAACCTGTTCGGCGAAAACCGGGTCCAGGAGGCGGAGCGAAAATGGCCGCTACTAAAACAGCAATATGACCGGATCAAACTGCACCTGATCGGGCCATTGCAAAGCAATAAGGCTGCCCAGGCGGTTGCATTGTTTGACGTGATCGAGACCCTGGACCGGGAAAAAATTGTAACCGCAATCGCCGCACAATGCGCTAACCAACACCGCACACCGGAACTGTTCGTTCAAATCAATACCGGGCTTGAGCCGCAAAAAGCTGGCATCGCACCAAAAGATGCCGGTGCATTTGTGAAATGGTGCACCCTGGATGCCGGGCTGAATATTGCTGGCCTAATGTGCATTCCGCCCTTTGACGAACCACCCGCGCGCCATTTCGCCTTATTGCGGGAAATCGGCCAAAAGTGCGGCATTGTGAAGCTCTCCATGGGCATGTCGGCTGATTTCGAACAGGCGATCGAATATGGCGCCAGCCAGGTTCGGGTCGGCAGCGCGATTTTCGGTTCCAGATCACCGATTCAGGGGTGAATAACCAATCTGGTTTCGCGACCGACATTTGCGATCAGCCAAATTAGGTCACGGCGCGCTAACGCCACACATCCCTCGGTCGCGTGATAGCCTGACCCAGCAATGTGAACAAAAATAGCACTGCCACCGCTATGAAGTCGCGGCGATTGATTGTGGCTGTTGACGATCAAGAGGTCGTAAAGCGGATCGTTGCGCCACATTTTTTCATGGCTATCGGCAAAAGGCAGCCGAACCAGTCGGTTGTAGTTGGGGCTGCCGGCGTGATCGCACCAGCCGCTGTGTATGTTGGTCACGCGCACTGGCAATCGGCCATGACGTACTATCCATTTATCGGCGCGAACATAAATGCCAAGTAGTCGAAATACGCCAACCGGGGTGGCGCCGTCACCTTCGCGTTTGCGATTGGTGATACCGGCCCGGCCAAGCGCGCAATGCAGGGTTCGCCCAGCAATTGTCGCAATCCCGGTGGTATTGCTACCGGGTTTGCGGCGCACATCGATGCGCAGAACCGGCTTGCGGTGCAAGATGGGTTTTGACGTTTGCGGAGTCGGTTGTGTACAATTCACGAAGTTTGCCATTTTATCACAAGGACGTGTTAACTAGCGAAACGTCTACAGACGCATTTAACCATCGCCTATATCCAGCCAACGGTGCCGGGCCGGTGGCGCGGATTTCAGCACCTGACCAAGACTTAACTTATACCGGTAAATCTTCGAGGGTGACATGACTGCAAGACACATTTTATTGGTCGATGATGATGAAGACCTGCGCGAGGCGCTAACCGAACAATTGTCGCTTTATGAAGAGTTCGACATTACTAGCGAAAACAGCGCTGCCAAGGGGGTGCAGGCAGCCCGTGGCAACCATATCGATTTGCTGATCATGGATGTAGGATTGCCCGACATGGATGGTCGCGAAGCGGTTAAATTGTTGCGCAAGGGCGGGTTCAAGGCGCCGATCATAATGTTGACTGGCCATGACACTGATTCTGACACGATCCTCGGTCTTGAGGCAGGTGCCAATGACTATGTGCCGAAACCGTTCCGCTTCGCGGTATTGTTGGCCCGTATCCGTGCGCAATTGCGCGCCCATGAACAAAGTGAGGACGCAATTTTCTCGGTCGGCCCCTATACGTTCAAGCCGGCGCAAAAGATGCTGATCGACGAAAACGGTTCCAAGGTCCGACTGACCGAGAAAGAAACCTCGATCATGAAATATCTTTACCGGGCCGAGCAAAAGATCATTGGCCGTGACGAATTGCTGGAAGAAGTGTGGGGCTACAATTCCGGCGTTACCACCCATACCCTTGAAACCCACATTTATCGACTGCGTCAAAAGATCGAACGCAATCCCTCAAATGCCAGGCTTTTGGTAACCGAAAGCGGCGGTTATAAGCTGGTGCCATAATGGCCCATAAACCCATGGCTGGCCGCAATTGACCCTGGATCAGGATATCGACCTGCTTTCGCGTGTCGCACTTTTCGAAGGATTTTCGCTTGACCAGTTGCGGTTGCTGGCATTCGGCGGCGAAAAGCGGCGGTTGCCGGAAGGCGGGGTTTTGTACCGACGCAATCAGCGCGCAGACGGCGGCTATGTGGTTGAAACTGGTATGATCGATCTATTGATCGTCAAGGGCCAAAGCGAACAGTTTCTAGGTGGCTTCGGTCCCGCATCGCTGATCGGCGAACTGGCATTGATCAGCGACACGCAACGGGCAACAGCGGCGCTAGCACGCACCGAAACTGTGGCCATCGGCATCCCACGCACCTTGTTCATGCGCATGTTGGCCGAATATCCGCGAACCGCGATGCTGTTGCACGAGCGCATTGCGGCGTCGGTTCACAAAACGGTTTCCGGCCTTAGCCAAGTAAGCGAAGGATTGTCCCGGCAACCGGGCTTTGCCGCCATTGATGGGCGGCGTGGAGATTAACCAAGCCATAACATTATTACGGCGGCGCCATAATCATGATACACAACAGACCCTAGCTCTTGTCACCAAGCGTTGGAACAGCTTCGTCGCGCTATCTGTTTGTTTTGTCGCGTATTCTTATCCGAAAACCGCACCACACTTTTCGCGAACACGCTCTGATAAGGCGTCGCCGGTCAGGCGAAGTCAAATTCGGCAATCACTGGAACATGGTCCGATGGTTTTTCCCAGCCTCGGGCTTCACGCAGAACCTCGATATTTGCCAAATGCGATGCCAATTGCGGATCGGCCCAGATATGATCGAGGCGCCGGCCGCGATCGGATACACTCCAATCGTGAGCCCGGTAGCTCCACCAAGTATAAACCTTTTCGCGTGGCGGAATGTGCTGACGGATCAGGTCAATCCAGCCGCCGGCATTTTGCGCTGCAATCAGCCCCTCGGTTTCCACCGGAGTGTGGCTGACCACCTTCAACAATTGTTTGTGCGACCACACATCGGTTTCCAAAGGGGCGATGTTGAGATCGCCGACGAGGATTGCGGGAATGCCATTGGAGCAGCTTGCAACCGCCCGCATTTCGTCGATAAATTGTAGCTTATGGGCAAATTTCGGATTTTTGGCCGGGTCGGCCACATCACCGCCCGCCGGTACGTAAAAGTTATGCACACGGATGGTTACTCTGTCTATTTCGACCACCTTGGAAATATGGCGGGCATCGCCGGCAGCGCAAAAATCGCACTTATCAATCTCCACATAAGGCAAGCGCGAAAGGGTAGCGACGCCGTGATAGGCCTTTTGGCCGTGGATCGCGATGTGTTCATAGCCGAGTGCGTGAAACCCTTTGGTGGGAAATTGCTCTTCCATGCACTTGATTTCCTGCAGGCACAGAATATCGGGCTGATGGGCTTCGAGGAATTGTCTGACCAGGGGTTCGCGCAAGCGAACAGAATTTATATTCCAGGTGGCGATTTTCAGCGGCATGGGGAACGATCCGAAATCGAGGAAATGGTGCAACAGCAAGTTCTAATTTGGCCTAAACCAACAAGCGCGACAAGCGGCCGGTTTGCCAATCCCATGCATTTTGCCAGTATCGGTTTGCCTATTTGTCGCCGCTTGAAAGCTGGTTCTTGGGCACAAGCTGATCGATAAAGAAGGTCTTTTCCGGAATCTGGACTTCGGTGTTGACATTAAAAATCATCACCGAGGTTTCCTTGCCCTGAGAATCGCGGATGGTCCATTGCCGCAATTCGTAGCTTTTCGGGTCAAACATCAAGGTGATTTCAGAGCGGCCGAACATCTTTTTGTCGCCGAGCACTACCGTGGTCACGTCAGCACCAAGTTCGACCGAGCGGATCGCTTTCTCAGCGATGTCAATTCTATCTTCCAGCAACAGTCGTAGCGGGGTGCCCGAAAGCGGATACATGTCCCAGGTCTTCAGGGCGCGATTATTAACCGCCACGGTCTTGCCGTCGGAAATCACCTGGATCGGTGAGGGTTGGTCATAGATGAAACGGATGCGGCCGGGTCGTTTGATGAAAAATTTGCCGCCGGTCTGCTGGCCTTGCGGGCCGAACTGGATGAACTCCCCTGACATCGCCGGCACCTCGGTAAAATGGCCTGAAATGCGCTCGATCGCCTGGTCGCGGGTTTGCGCGGCAGCAACCGTGGCCGCCATGCCGGTCGCGGCAAGCAAGAGAGCGAAAACGGCGATGGCTAAAGGTCGGTGGCGCGGCATGATTATGTTGGACCTTGTCGGTGGTA
The DNA here is from genome assembly GCA_965248715.1 of Rhizobiaceae bacterium. Taxonomy (GTDB): domain Bacteria; phylum Pseudomonadota; class Alphaproteobacteria; order Rhizobiales; family Rhizobiaceae; genus CBDFKB01. The sequence continues at coordinate 636,463 of CBDFKB010000007.1, read as the reverse complement.
AATCGGTTCCGGGGTGCGCCTGTGGTTTGGCGACAATGTGTCAAGACGCGCTACAAGACTTCTTCATCGCCGCCGACCAAGATTTCGCGCTTTCCGGCGTGATTGGCGGCGCTGATTACCCCCTCCTCCTCCATGCGTTCAATCAAGGTTGCTGCCCGGTTGTAGCCAATCGACAGCCGGCGTTGGATATAGCTGGTCGAAACCTTGCGATCCTTCAGCACAATTGCCACCGCCCGGTCATAAGGTTCGTCATCATCTGTGCCAACACCGTCATCCGGCAGGCCGAAGCGGTCTTGTTCGTCATCATCATCTTCGGTGACTGATTCGAGGTATTGCGGCAATCCCTGATCTTTCAGATGGGCGACCACGCTTTCGACTTCGTTATCGTCAACAAATGGTCCGTGCACCCGCTGGATGCGCCCGCCGCCGGCCATATAGAGCATATCGCCCATACCCAGCAATTGTTCCGCACCTTGCTCGCCCAAAATCGTGCGCGAATCTATTTTCGAGGTGACCTGAAACGAAATCCGGGTCGGGAAATTGGCCTTGATCGTGCCGGTAATCACATCAACCGATGGGCGCTGGGTGGCCATGATGACATGAATTCCGGCGGCCCGGGCCATTTGCGCCAAACGCTGTACCGTGCCCTCTATGTCCTTGCCGGCAACCATCATCAGATCGGCCATTTCGTCGATCACCACGACGATAAACGGCATTGGTTCAAGTTCGAGTTCCTCGACCTCGTAAATTGCCTCGCCGGTTTGACGATCGAACCCAGTTTGTACGGTGCGGGTCAAGCTTTCGCCTTTGGCGCGGGCTTGGCCGAGGCGTACATTGAAACCATCGATATTGCGCACACCGAGCTTCGACATCCGTTTGTAACGGTTCTCCATCTCGCGCACGGTCCATTTTAACGCCACCACCGCCTTTTTCGGGTCCGTCACAACCGGGGTCAACAGGTGCGGAATACCGTCATAAATCGACAATTCCAGCATTTTCGGATCGATCATGATCAGTTTGCATTGCTCGGGTGACAGCCGGTACAGGATCGACAAGATCATGGTGTTAATCGAAACCGACTTGCCGGAACCGGTAGTGCCGGCAACCAGTAAATGGGGCATTTTCGCCAGATCAGCGATTACCGGTGTGCCACCGATGGTCTTGCCGAGGCAAAGCGGCAATTTGCCTTTGGCGGTCTCAAAATCGCGGCTTGCCAACAATTCGCGCAAGAACACAGTCTGGCGACGCTGGTTCGGTAACTCGATACCAATGGCGTTGCGCCCTGGAATAACCGCCACCCGGGCAGCGATCGCACTCATGGAGCGGGCAATGTCGTCTGCAAGCCCGATCACCCGCGCGGATTTGATACCCGGCGCCGGTTCAAGTTCGTAAAGTGTTACCACCGGGCCGGGATGCACATTGATGATTTCTCCGCGGACGCCGAAATCTTCCAACACCCCTTCCAGCAACCGGGCATTTTGTTCTAACGCATCATTAGTAATCGAGCGGTCAACCACGTTGGTTTTAGCCGGGGTCAGCAGACCGAGCGAAGGCAGTTCGAACGCGTCCTGCGAGAACATGGAGACTTGTGCCTCGCGAACCATCCGGGTGCCCGGTTTCGGTTTTGGTGCCGGTGGCCGCACCCGGCTGGCGCCAGGTACAACCCCTTCACCGTCGCTCCCGCCATCTGGAAACAGATCGCCGGCACTTCCTAGCGTCGAGGTCGGGGTATTGCCTGCGAAACCGCCATCATCATACATGCCTGGTGGCGCAAAGGCCGGTTCGACCCGGCCGTGCAGGTCGCTAGGTTGCTGATCCGGCCCAGCAAAGGCGGACATCAACTCTGGCCAAAATCTTGCCTGCGGTGCGCCGCCCTGCTTTGCGAAGTCTGTGGCCGGGTTGGCGCGCCCAAAAGACAAAACCCGCCGCAAACGATGTTTGCCCATTAAATACCAATGGGTCAGTGCGCCAAGAAACAGGCCGACCTCGGCGCCTTCGCCATCATCATCACCAGCAAATTCCAATTCGTCGTCAAAGCGATCCGGCCGGGCAAACAGGGCGGTAGAAAACAAGGTCAAGCCGATCGCCGGCAAAACAAACACCATGAACAAAAAAGCCGCAGTCAGTCCGGCCGGCCATCCGCCGGTCACCACCGCCGGGATCGACAACACCAAATCGCCAATAACCCCGCCAAGCCCATTGGGCAACGGAAAGGCCTGTGGCCGTGGCAGACAACCAAATGCTGCTGCGGTTAGTATGATCGCCAACAGCCCGGCCACCCCCCGCTTGGAAATAGCGCTGATCCGCCGGCGGGTAAACTTCAGCCAAGCCCAGGCGGTAACCGGCAACACCAACAAGGTGCCGGCCAGACCGGTAAATTGCATGAGCAAATCCGACATTACCGCACCCGGATATCCGCCAAGATTAGATGGCTGGTGCCCAACCGCGTAGCTCAGGCTCGGATCTTCAACCGACCAGGTCGCCAGACTGATGACTATAAACAGGGCAATCGCGCCTAGCGCGACGCCTGCCAAATGGTCGATTTGGCGGGCCAGGAAGCCCTGGGAAATGCCCGATTGGCCAGAACTATTTTGCGAATGCAGTTGGATTGCCGGCATTGAATGAACGCTCCACACCACGATTATCGTTGGCACGAAACCTAGTTAGCGAAGGTAAAGGTGCTGTTAACTATGCTGAAATATCGCGGAAAACCCCAAAGCGGCTTTATCGGTTCACCTACTGCGTTCGCGGATAAGCCCTTCCTGGGCCACCGAAGCGACCAATATGCCGTCGGCAGTATAAATGCCACCCCTGGTAAAGCCGCGCGCGCCCGAACTGTTGGGGCTATCTTGGTGATAAAGCAGCCAATTTTCCATATTAAACGGGCGGTGGAACCACATGGCGTGATCTAGGCTGGCCACTTGCAGCTTGGGATCGAATACCGCCCGGCCATGGGCAAACAAGGATGTATCGAGCAAGGTCATGTCCGAGGCATAGGCCAATACCGCTTCTTGAACCGCCGGGTCGGGCGGCAACACACCGGTAGTGCGGAACCAGACGTTTTGGCGTGGCGCCAGTTTCTTGCGCGATACATAATGGGTCAGGTCGGTCGGCCGCAATTCGATCGGGCGCTCCCGTTGCCAGTATTTGCGGACATTTTCCGGTGCGTGATCGAGAAATTGTTCGGCCAATTGTTTTTCACTCGGCAAGCCGTCCGCTGGCGCAATGTCATCGGGCATGGGCAATTGATGCTCCAGGCCGGGTTCGATGATCTGGAACGACGCTGACATGGAAAAAATCGCCTGACCGTGCTGAATGGCCACTACCCGACGGGTGGTGAAACTGCCGCCGTCGCGGATGCGGTCGACCTCGTAGATGATCGGGATCGAAGGATCGCCAGGCCGCATGAAATAGCCGTGCAGCGAATGCACCCGGCGCTTGACAACCACGGTGCGCTGGGCCGCAACCAATGCCTGACCGATAACCTGGCCGCCGAACACACGCTGCCAGCCGACCTTGGGGCTCACCCCGCGAAACAAATTATGTTCGAGTTCCTCAAGATCGAGGATTTTGAGGAGGTTTTTTACCGCTTCGGTCATTAGATTGCCGCCAATTGGAAAATATGGTGTGTCGTAATGGGTTATCGACCGACCTGCGTGAAAATGCTACCCGTCGAGTAAATTCGTTCAAGCTTGGGGTTTTGGCCCTAGATAGTGGCAATTGTGCCCCATGGAAGGTTCAGTGGCTGATACACAGGCAAAAAACCAACCGCAACCGGAAATGCCGGACATATTGATCGCTGGCGGCGGCTATGTCGGATTAAGCGTAGGGTTGGCGATTGCCAGCGCTGGGGCCGATTTATCGATCATAGTGGTTGATGGCGCGCCGGAACATGTGGCCGCAAAAGACGAGCGGGCATCGGCGATCGCTGCGGCAGCGCGGCGCATGTTGACGGAACTTGGTGTATGGTCGCACCTGGAAAGCTACGCCCAGCCGATCACCGACATGATCGTTACCGACAGCCGGCTCGATGATGTCAAACGGCCAATTTTCCTGACATTTGCCAATGAGGCGGATGCGGTCAAAGGTGGCGATAGCTTGGCCTGGATGCTGGAAAACCGCTATCTGGTCGCCGCCTTGCGCAAAGCCTGTATTGCGGCCGGGGTCGGGTTGGTGCACGGCGAAATGATCCAATCGGTGCAGGCCGGACCGGACCGAGTGGCGGTAATCGGTAAAAGCGGTAGGAAATTTTCGCCGCGATTGCTGGTCGCCGCCGACGGGGCCAATTCGGCGATCCGCGAAATGATTGGAATTCGCACCGTGCGTTGGCGCTACGACCAAAAGGCGATCGTTACCACTATTGCCCATGAGCGGCCGCACAATGGCCGAGCCGAAGAACACTTCCTGCCGGCCGGACCGTTCGCGATATTGCCGCTCACCGGCAACCGGTCATCATTGGTGTGGACCGAACCAAGTGGCAATGCCGAGCGGTTGTTGGCACTTGACGATGTTGCCTTTGAACTGGAGTTGGAGCGTCGCTTCGGCCACCATCTTGGCCATTTGTCGGTTGTCGGAAACCGCCGCAATTATCCATTGGGGCTGACATTGGCGCGTGATTTCGTGCGCGACCGGATCGCCCTTGCCGGTGATGCGGCGCATGGCATTCACCCGATCTCCGGCCAGGGCCTGAACCTAGGTTTTAAGGACGCGGCAGCCCTGGCTGAAACCGTGGTCGAGGCTGATCGGCTCGGACTTGATATCGGTTCGCTTTCGGTGTTGGAGGATTATCAGCGCTGGCGCCGGTTCGACACGGTTCAAATGGGTGTGGTTACCGATGTGCTGAACCGGCTATTTTCCAATGACCTAACGCCGGTACGCCTGATCCGCGATCTTGGCCTCGGCATCGTCGACCGTTTGCCGGGTCTCAAACGCCGGTTTATCGGTGAAGCGGCCGGAATTTCCGGCCGGCTGCCGAAATTGCTCGACGGAAAAGCAATTTGAACCCAGCGCTCTCCATATTGACCCATATCACTCAATTTTGTCGACACTTGGCATCAATTCTTCCCGGTCCGCTTCGGTTGGCGTTTTGTCGGCGCATCGTCATCGAGAGATCGAGCTTCTGAAACCAGCATTACCGGGATACCGTCGCGGATCGCAAACGCCTTGCGCAGCGCATTCGAGATCAGTTCACCTGCCTTGGCATCATATTCCAGCCGGGTCTTGGTGACCGGGCAGACCAGGCGCTCAAGCAATTTGCGGTCCGGCTTCATGGGAACAGCTTCGCGCTATTGCAGGGTAGTGCCATTGCCGCCATCGCCTTGGGCCAAAAATATTTCGGTAATCGCGATCAACGTGTCGGCACGGGTCTTTAAATCTGGGGCTTCGAGCAAAGCCTGCTTTTCCGCCGCCCCATAGGGGCACATCATGCACAACGCATTAACCAGGGTCTCGTTCGGTGCGCGGCCGATGCTCTCCCAATCGGCGTCCATCTCATTGGATTCAAGATAGGCTTTGAACGCGGTCAGCAGTGCTTCGCGGTCGACCTCTCGGGCCTCCTCTTCGGTCTCCAAATCGGTCAAAAACGGAGCGATCTGAAACCGCCGATATCCCTTACGTAGTGGTTTCTCTTCCAATAGTCTAAACCGGCAAATGCCGGTAAGATTGATCAGATATCGGCCGTCACCGGTCTCCTGCCAAGTGGTTACCCGACCAAGCCCGCCAATGTCGCATAAGCGGATCGGGTTTTTTTCATCGTCACTGCTGCTTAGGACTTCTGGGTGCGGTTGAACCATGCCGATCAACCTTTCCCCCTTCAAAACATCGTCGACCATGTTGAGATAACGCGGCTCAAACACATTGAGTGGCATCTGGCCGCCCGGCAGTAACAGCGTACCGGGCAGCGCGAACACCGGTATGGTTTCCGCAATGTCGGCGGCGGTGGCATATGATTTGTTACCAGCAATCATCGTTTATCCTGCGGCCCTGATTTAGGAAAATAGTAGCGCTGAAAGCTTGCGGCGGGCAGCGCCGGTTGCCGGATCGCTAGCGCCCCAAGCCTCGAAAAACTGTAGCAATTGTTTGCGTGCCGCTTCATCCTGCCATTGCTGCTGATGGGCGATGATCTCAAGCAATTGCTCGGCAGCCTCCGTGCGCTTTCCAGCGCTGTTTAACCCGGCCGCTAGGTCAAAACGCGACTGATTGTCGCTCGGGTCGCGCTCAACCGCCGCCACCAAATCGCCAAGTTCGCCTAGCCCGGCCGCCTGTTGGGCGAGATCGAGCGAAGCCAGAAACGTAGCCAGCGCTTCATCGCCGCGCTGGTCGTTGCCTATTGCCAGGGCTAGCTGATCCGCATCGTCGAGGCGGCCATTGTCAACCAGCAATTCGCCATAGGCGCCAATGACTTTCAGCTCTTCCGGCGCCTCGTCTCTAAGCGCGAGATAGATGGTTTCGGCCCGCTCAAAATCGCCGACGTCGATGGCGGTTAGCGCCTCGGCAAGCAAATCGTCGAGCGGGGATACCGCCGGTCCGGCGATTTTTTCAATGAACGCGCGAATTTCTCCCTGGGGCTGGGCGCCCATAAATGCGTCGGCTGGCTTGCCGTCAACGAAAGCGACCACGGCAGGTATCGATTGAATGCCCAATTGGCCGGCGATCTGTGGCTCGTCGTCGATATTCATCTTGACCAGTTTTACTGACCCGCCAGCCTCGGCCACCGCCTTTTCCAGGACCGGCGCAAGTTGCCGGCAAGGTCCGCACCACGGTGCCCAAAAATCGACCAGAACCGGTTGCCGGTGCGAGTGATCCAGTACCTTGGAGGCGAAATTCGCGGTGGTAACATCTTCAACCGCATCGCCATTGCCGCCGCCGCTGGCGGTCAATTTATCAAGCATTTTCGGGTTCCCTCAAAATAGATTGCGCAATTACACACCTGCCGGAGTAAAGTAATGCTTATTCGGCAAGGTTCAATATAGCCGGCTCGTGTCCGGTAGCGCGGATAAATTTCACCAAATCTTTGTTGCCGATCGCGGTCGTCATGGTGTTGACCAGGGGATGGAAGTTTAATGCAGAATGGCGCATCAGAACCGCATCGACCACGATTTTTACCCGGTTTGCCCCATCATTGATGATTGCGAACGGGGTAACTGATCCTGGCTCGACCCCAAGCAATTCCATCAAACTTTCGGGTTTGCCGAATGAAAACCGGCTTTGGCCGCCGATCTTGCGATGTAGGGTCTTCAAATCAATCTCGGCATCTTCGGCTGCAACAACCAGAAAAAAATTGTCCTTTTTATCTTTCAGAAATAGGTTTTTCGCGTGGCCGCCGGGAACCGAACCGCGCAACGCCTTAGCCTCGGCGACCGTAAATACCGGCGGGTGCTCAACCGTATTGGTGGCAATAGCTAGTTGACCGAGAAAATCAAGCAAGCTTTGTGGTGTATTAGGCATAGACCAGCCCCTTTAACCGGTTCGCAACCGGTGGTTATACGCACAGGTTTCCCCAACAGTAGGTTGTTCATATTCGGCCAACTAATTTGTTGCAATAGTTGGGCGCTTGCGCCATACAAGGCGCCGCTGTCGGATGGGCTAACTGTCCGCAGAGCATACGGACGCGGGTGTAGCTCAGGGGTAGAGCACAACCTTGCCAAGGTTGGGGTCGTGGGTTCGAATCCCATCGCCCGCTCCAGTATTACAGGGTCCATACCTAAGACATGGGTGACAATTTCGAACCGACCCGGTCACCTTTGCTGCATTGCGTGGTTTGGCCTAGCGCTTGTCACCAAGCGTTGGAATAGCTTCGTCGCGCTATCTCTTACAGACCGTGTGGAAACACCTTTTGAGATGACCAATTTAATATTGCGGCTGTTTATTTTCAGATATTGACCTTCATGCAAGATTTCGATTTCAATTGTCATGATTACGCGATACCGGGCGGTATTTGGGTTTTATCGATTGATATTGACTGATTTTGGCCAATGGCGCCTCCTCAAGCCCGTATTGCCACCATCAATCCTTTTACCCCGACGAGATTGAGCGCCCGGCGGATGTTGTAGGCCAATGCGGTAAGCGAGAACTCGGCGCGGACGTTTTCCAGATGTCGCATCAGGAATGCACCCTGACCCATCCATTGTTTGATCGAACCAAAGGGATGTTCAACGCTGTTGCGGCGCTCGTTCATTATTTCGGGCTGGGCTTTCACGCGCACTGCCATACGATCCAGAACCGCTTCATTTTCCAGTCGAGATACCCGTCGAAAACTCTTTGTGCATTTTGCTTTCAGATTACAGGTACGGCAGGCCTTGCGGTTACAATAATCAATCTTCCTGTTGCCTCGCACTTTGCTTTCATACATTGGCAAAAGAACCGCACCTGCCGGGCAGATATACTGGTTCTTGTCCGCATCATAGCTAAACACATCCTTGGCAAACAAACCTTCGCGCACCGCTGAACCACGCTGCGGTTTGGCCACAAAGGGTACAAGCCCGGCTTTCTCACAATCCTCGATATCTTCAATCTTGAAGTAGCCCCGGTCAGCCACAACATTGATTTCTTCAACACCAAGGATCGTGCGGGCTGGTTCCGCCGTTTTGGCCAGCAGGCCCAGATCGCCAACCTGTGTACAAACTTCTTGCGCGACGATCAGCTTGTGTTTGCAATCAACTGCAATCTGCACATTGTAACTAACGCCTGCCTTGGACTTGCCCGCTTGATACCGGCTGTCCGGGTCGCTCAGCGATATCTGGCTTTCGCCATTGCACTCCATTTCGCCAAGCAGGGCCTTGTGGCGGCCTTGCCTGGCCTGAAGTTTGGCGATCTTTTCACCAAGCTTGGGATCACCACCTGAAGGGCGTGAGCCATCCTCGCCATTATCGCCGTCATCCATATCACTCAGATATGCGGCCAGACGCTCGTCTGCCTCTTTGATGGTTTTGGTCAATCCGGTTTTGGTAAAGTTCTTGTCCTTGGCGTTCACAGCCTTGATCCGGGTTCCATCAACGGCCAGCAATTCCCGGCCAAACAGATCAAGTTGGCGACACAATAACACAAACTCCCGGAACACATGTTTGAAGGCCGCCCGGTTATCGCGTCGGAAATCAGCAATCGTTTTGAAGTCTGGCTTCAAATGCCGCAACAGCCAGATCACTTCAATATTGCGGTAGCACTCCACCTCCAACCGGCGGCTTGAGCGCACCCGGTTGAGATATCCATAAATATAGAGCTTCAAAAGATCCGCCGGATGATAGCCGGGCCGGCCCGTCGCCTCGGCTTCAACCCTTGTAAAGCCCGCACCTTGCAAATCCATGGCGTCAACAAAAGCATCAATGAAGCGAACCGGGTTATCCGCCCCAACATAATCCTCCACCCTTTCGGGCAACAACAACATTTGGGTGCGGTCAGTTCCAGAAATATGAGCCATGGTGAAAAATACCATGCTGCACACCTATATGGAATCTAAGTTCGAGTTTCCACACAGTCTGTCTTAGTTTATGCGTGTCATTTTTCCCAAAACCGGTACCCACTTTTGGGTGCCACGCTCTAGCGGTTGCCTACGACCAGGCACGGCTGCTGATGTAGAATATGTGGCCACCAATGCGACCGGCAAAGCGTAGGCGCTTGCCCCAGGAAGGCGCCACATAGGTAGTGTGATAGTGAGTTGCCCTTTTTAATGCCGGGGCCAAACTTTCCAGCGGTGATGGATAGGCCATATCATGGTCCGATTTTGTTCCGACCAGGACGATTGCTGCCAACTGGATTGAATTGCGCCAAACCTGGGTGTTTGGCGGTTGGTCGGTTGCCCCGTCGCATGCGAAAGAAAATTGGCAACGATTGTGTTTGTGGGCGTTTTGAAAGACCACCGCGCAAACGCTGTTGGGGTATTTGCGGCTTTCGACCCGATTGAGAATCACTTGCGCTACCGCCGCCCGGCCGATCAATTTTTCTGAACGCGCTTCGTAGTAGATCGCTTTAGCCAGGCAGTCGACCGCCTTGCTGCGTTTTTGCGTGCTAAGTCCAGCAATCCAGCTATGACTTTGCAAATCTCCAGGACGGGTCAGGGTGAATTCCGGTACCGGTAAGTTTCTGTTGGCAATCCCTGCAAGCAGCGCGGTTGCGATACGGTCGAGTTCAGTGCTGCGGTCGGCAAATTGTGGAATCGGTGCGCCGCTGTTTGCGTTTGCAACTTCTGGCTCCAATTTCGGCAATTTGCGATCGGCAAAATGCGGAATTGGGACAATACCGGTTTTACCATGCCGGGTTTCGAGTTTGTGATCGATCGCCACCAATTGGCGCTCGGCGAATACCGGTACAGGAACGATGCCTGTAGCGGCATCGACGCGTTCGACAACGCCATCGAGCTGGATTTTTGTGCGGTCGGCAAACACCGGCACCGGCACGTGGCCTGCGTCGAGATTGCCGCGGTTTATATCGTCATCGAGTTTTACCAGTACACGCTCGGCAAATACTGGCGCCGGAACAATACCGGTTGTGGCGTACCGAACGTCCAATTTGGCATCGAGCGCGATATCGGAGCGATCGGCAAACTGCGGCATTGGTATGAGCTCGATACGAGATGTTTCACTTGCCAACGGCGCCAATGCGGAAACATTGGTCGACAATATTCCAGCTTCCGCAGCATGGCCAAAAAGGGTTACGATCAGATACGGGACAAGAGCCGCTCTGTATTTGAAGAAATTGCGTGCCATTTTGAAACACCCGTCTGATTGCGTGCAACTGACGGTTCAACATGCAATTTACGTGCGGCGGATCGGCATGCAGGCAGGGGTTCGGGGGTTAAGGTTAAACTGGATAAATTTACTTGGTGTGGCAGACACCTGATCGGGTCGAAAACCGTTTCAACATAGCTTGGCCATTGGTTTGGGCACGCAACGGCACTTGCTGCAAATTGACACTACAACCATAATTGTTCACAGGCTCTAGAACGCGTCACCCAAAAGTGGGTACCGGTTTTGGGAAACATGACGCCCATAAACTAAGAGATAGCGCGACGAAGCAAATCCTGCGCTTGGTGACAAGCGCTAGAGCGTGTCAGACGTGTTGTTTTCGTACCAAAGATTACTGCTGATATGTGTATCTATGTCACCGATGCCCTTATTGTCGCTATCGGCATGTTTAATGAAAATTTCGCCCTTTCGGTAGCACCCGGCTAGTATCGCGCACCACTCGCCGATATTCGCTCTTAAGATCAGGGGTTTCCTTTAATAGTCGGGCCAGGCGCGCGCGCGGTCCGTTCCTTTCGCGGACTTCCTGCACCGGGCGCGCCACTTCGTCGGCATTGGCTAGTCCGCCGGCAAAAGGCGGTTTTACGACTTCCTCAGTCAGCGTCGCCAACAGCGTGGTCCGGTCCTCAATCCGATCGGCCACCAGATGGGTAACGTTATCGGCCTTTTGCAGCCGGCCGCTGACCCGCACAAACCGGCAGCCGAGCACAATCGCGCGAACTTTTCCAAAACCTTCGGCCACACGATCACGTTGGCGATGCCGGTTTCGTCCTCCAGGGTCATAAATACAACCCCTTTCGCCGATCCCGGTCGCTGCCGCACCACCACCAGGCCGGCGATCGACAACCGGCGGCCATTATCGATATTGTCAAGGTCAGCGGTTTTTACTACGCCCTGCCGATTAAGTTCGGCGCGCACGAACGATACCGGATGACCCTTAAGCGACAGCGATAGGCGGCGATAATCCTGGATCACATGTTCGCCGGGCGGCATCGCCGGCAGGTGGGTTTCCGGTTCGTTTTGCGGGTCGTGGCCATCCTTGGTATCGAACAAGGGTAGTTTCCCACTAGCTGCAACCGGATCAAGCGCACGCACCGCCCATAACGCTGCTCGCCGGTCGAGGCCAAGCGAACGAAAGGCATCGGCGTCGGCAAACTGTTCGATAGCCTTTCGCGAAAGCCCGGTGCGCAGCCATAAATCACGCACCGACAGATAGCCGTCGTCGCGCTTTTCCATCAGAATTTCCCCCTCCTTGCGGCCGATCCCCTTGATCTGCCGAAGGCCAAGGCGCACGGCCTGGGTCGAGCGAATGTCTCCCGCCATGTCCCGATTGCGCTTAAGGATTGTTTCGGGATCGAAATCACTTGGTTCGAGGAGGCCATCATAATCCGACCAATTAATATCGGGCGGAAGCACGGTGATGCCGTGTTCGCGGGCATCGCGCACCAATTGTGAAGCCGAATAAAACCCCATTGGTTGGGAATTGAGGATCGCCGCCGCATAAACATCCGGGTAATGACACTTTAGCCAGCACGAAGCGTAGACCAATAACGCGAAACTGGCGGCGTGGCTTTCGGGGAAACCATATTCGCCAAACCCTTCGATCTGGCGAAAACAGCGTTCGGCGAAGTCGCGCTCATACCCGTTGGCAGCCATGCCCTCGATCATCTTCTCCTGGAAGGTATGAATGGTGCCGACCCGGCGGAAAGTTGCCATGGCGCGGCGCAATTTGTCGGCCTCACCTGGCGAAAACCCGGCGGCGACGATGGCGATCTTCATCGCCTGCTCCTGGAACAGTGGCACACCGAGGGTTTTGCCCAGCACCGCTTCTAGTTCCCGGCTCGGATAGGAAACTTTTTCCTTGCCCTGGCGCCGGCGCAGATAGGGATGGACCATGTCGCCTTGGATCGGCCCCGGGCGCACGATCGCCACCTCGATCACCAAATCGTAAAAGGTACGTGGGCGCAGCCGTGGCAACATCGACATTTGCGCCCGGCTCTCGATCTGGAACACACCAACCGTATCGGCACGGCAAATCATGTCATAGGTGCGCCGGTCTTCCTTGGGCATAGAGGCCAGGGTCATCGGCAGCCGATAGTGCTGGTCTAAAAGATCGAAGGCCTTGCGCAAACAGGTCAACATGCCGAGCGCCAAAATGTCGATCTTCAAAATGCCCAGAGATTCCAGATCGTCCTTGTCCCATTCGACCTGGGTACGGTCCTCCATCGCTGTGTTCATGACCGGCATAATGTGGTCGAGCCGGTCGCGGGTGATGACGAACCCGCCCGAATGCTGGGACAAATGGCGCGGAAAGCCGTTGATCTGGGTGGCAAGCTCCAACACCAGGCCAACCGTTTTATCGGCAATATCCAGGCCGCCCTGACCGGCTTCGCGGGCGCTAAGACTAGAGGATGAATGGCCCCATACGCTGGACGCAAGGGCGCCGATCGCGTCTTGCGACAGGCCGAACGCCTTGCCGACTTCGCGGGCCGCTGAGCGGGCACGGTAGGTGATCACGGTTGCCACCAACCCGGAACGTTCACGGCCATATTTGCCATAAATATATTGGATCACCTCCTCGCGGCGCTCATGTTCGAAATCGACGTCGATGTCAGGCGGCTCGCGCCGTTCCGGCGAAATAAAGCGCTCAAACAGCAAATCGGCTATTTCCGGGTCCACGTCGGTGATGCCAATGCAGTAGCAGATGGTGGAATTGGCGGCAGAACCGCGGCCCTGGCACAAAATCTTGCGCGAGCGGGCAAACCGCACAACATCATATACGGTCAGGAAGTAGGGCGCGTATTGCAACTGCCCGATCAGCTCCAGCTCATGCTCGATCTGCTGCCATACCTTCTGCGGCACGCCGTCGGGGTAGCGCTCATAAGCACCCTGGCGCGCCAGCCGGGCCAGTTCTTGTTGCGATGATAGCCCATTTTCCGGGGCCTCGTCGGGATATTGGTAGCGCAATTCGTCGAGCGAAAAGTTAAGTTCGCTGGCTAGCCGCGCGCTTTCACCAAGTGCGTCCGGGTGGCGGGCGAACAGCTGTGCCATCTCGGGTGCGCCTTTTAGGTGGCGTTCGGCATTAGCGGCCAATAATCGTCCCGCCGTATCAAGGGTGGTATGAGTGCGAATGCAGGTCAACACATCCTGCAATTGGCGTCGTGAGCGGCAGTGATACAACACATCATTGGTCGCCAATAATGGCAGGTTGGTCGTCTCGGCAATGTGTTCAATTCGCTTGATTAAATGGTTCGTTATGGCACCGTAATGATGGCTCACCGCAATCCGCACCGCCTTGGTATGAGTTTCGGCTAAGGTCAATAATTGGGCGACGATTTCATCTTCCGGCGCTTCGCCTGGCACCAGGGCGATCGCCATATCGGCGCCGTGCTCAAGCAGATCGGCAAAATCGAGATGGCATTGCCCCTTGACCGCGCGGCGATTGCCGATGGTCAGCAGCCGGCACAGCCGGTTCCAGCCGGCAAGGTTGCGCGGCCACACCAAAATATCCGACGTTCGATCACGAAACACCAGGCGGCAACCGGGATGAAAGGCCATACCGGCCTGTTTTGCCGCCATATGCCCGCGCACCACCCCCGCCACCGTGTTGCGGTCGGCAAGGCCAAGGGCGCAAAGGCCAAGTTGATGCGCGCGTCCCACCAGTTCCTCCGGGTGCGAGGCGCCGTACAGGAAGGAAAAATTGCTCGCCGCCCCTAGTTCGGCAAAATTGGTCATCTTACTGGCTCACGGCCATTTAGCGCTGCGCGCCGGGCCTGCGCCAACGCGCCGCGACTGCGGCGGCTCGCCTTTTGCTCGCGACCGGCACTTCGCAACGGCCGGTCTTTTACTGGCTCACGGCCATTTAGCGCTGCGCGCCGGGCCTGCGCCAACGCGCCGCGACTGCGGCGGCTCGCTTTTCGCTCGCAATACCGCGTTTGCACAAAGCCGGTCATGCGAACAGCCCGTGCAGGAACCAGCGCGGCACGGCGGTTTCGCTCTCGTAAAGCCCCTCGCGGAACAGCCAAAAGCGACGGCCCTCCAAATCTTCGATGCGGAAATAATCCCGGGTGTGGCGCCAATGTTCGGCCCGCCACCATTCATCGGCGATGCGTTCTGGGCCGTCGGCGCGGGTAACCTCATGCATCACCCGGCGCCACCGAAAACGCCGCGGCGGCCCCTCCGGCACTTCGGCAACGGTTTCGACCGGCTCCGGCGGATCGATTATCCGCAGCGGCCGGGCCGGAGGATGCAAAAAGGCGCTAGCATTGATTGCCGCCGGGCGCGCAAGGCCATCAAGGTGGCCGATAACCGGCGCGAACCGTTCGGCACGTTCCGGCAGATGAGTATCGCGGGCAAGGCTAGCCAAAACCCGGTCGGTACCGAGCCTGGCGCCAAGCCGGTCGGCTATCAAAGCGATATCGTCGTCACCGTCACTGTCACTGTCACTGTCACCGGCACCGGCAAAACTTTGTTGGTCCGGCGCCAATGGGCCAGTCATAGGGATCGAAAGGCGGATTAAATCAAAACCGTACCCGGCATCAAAATCATCCCTGAGCGCAGCGATGCGCTCCGCCAAGAGCCGTACTATCGCGTTGCCGTCGCGCACCGGCCGCGCCGTACCGACGTTTAACCGCAGCACCGTGCCATCAAGACGAAACAGCGCCAGATCAATGGCCCGGGCGCCACATTCGCGCTTTGCCATGCACGTGCCAAGGCCAGTTGCCAGGCCGTAGCAGACCCGTTCGATGTCGTCGACAAGACCGATCGGCTCGAGCATACGGCGTTCGGCGACCAGTTCGGGTACCGGCAAACGTGGGCTAATGCTTTCTTCTTCGGCACCAAGTGCCTGGTCGAGCCGGCGCAACAATATCGGACCGAAGCGGCGCGCGAGCGGCGCGCGCGGCCGCTCCAGCACCTGGCCGATCCGGCACAGGCCGAGCCGGGCAAGGCCCGACAAAATGTCAGCATCGAGCCTAAGTGCGGCCAGTGGCAAAGATTTAAGTACACTTGTCGTTGCATCAGCCGGCACGATCGCCGCGGCCGGGCCAAAACGCCCGACTGCCCAGGCGCCGCCGGGGGTAGCGGCAATAGCCGCGGCGGCATCGAAACCCTGTTCAAACAACCGGGCCAGCAAATCATGCAATAATTGCTTTTCGCCACCGAACAGATGGCTGCAGCCGGTAATGTCGAGGATCAGTCCGTCCGGCACATCCAGGGCCACCAACGGCGTATAGCGCTCGCACCAATCGGCCACCGCCTCGAGCAATCGCCGATCGGCGGCGACGTCCTCGGCAAAAACTTCGATATGCGGGCACATTGCCCTGGCATCGGCAAGCCCCTGACCACGGGCAAGGCCGATCTGTTCGGCGATTTCATCAAGGTGAATGATGCGCACCGTGTTGCGCTGATGGCCGGTAAGCACAACCGGCGGGGTGTCAGGACGCCCGCTCAAGCGCCACGATTTGCCCCAGCGTTGCCGCGCGATCCGGTCGCTCGCCAGCCGCGGCAGGGCACAGGCCAGGAAGCGGCGGCCCGATGGGCGCCACAATTGCGTCGCGTCCGTCAACGGATACAAGGGCTTGTTCATCGCTATTCCATTCCACGGTCCATTGGCCGGTTGCGCCACCACGGCATTTTTCCAAAGTAATGTGCCAGGCAGCCGCGCCTAACCCGGTTGCAACGCCGCTAGAACGGGCGGCGGTGACGCGCCAGCGGGTGGTGGCGGCGCTTGCCTCTTCATCACCGCTTTGCCGCAAAACAAAAAACGGCCGGCTGGTACGACGACAGGCAAACATCAGCCGCCGGGTCACTGAAAGATCAAATTTTTCCGGGTTGCCGCGCAATTCCAACAACCCGGCACCTGAAAACCGGCATGCGGCCAGTTCGCCCGCCGCCCACAGCGCATCCTCGATATTTGCCGGCACCACCCGCACCAGGGCAAAATTGGCAAATCCAAGCGCGCCGATCCCGGGCCCGTGGGCTCGCCCGCCCTCGGCCTCGGCTTGCGACCCGGTAATCCAAAACAGCGCCGGCCGATTGGCGCCGGTTTTGCCGGCAGGGCTGGTAGGTGATAGGGATAAATGGGCAAGCGCCAGCGCGAACCCGGCGCCGGCACCGGCATCAAGGGCGGTTGGCATGCGCACTTCATGCAAGGCGTCCAGCACCAGACCGCGACCTTGTTGCGGGTCTAGCGCCTGGTCGATCGCGGCAATGCCGGTCGCTACCCGCGCCGGCGCTTCGGCCGGCAGGTGCGAGTGAGCAACCGGAGTTACGAAGGCCGGGGTTACGAAGGCCGGGGTTACCGAGACGGCGGTTACCGAGGCCGGGGCGGCCAAAACCGGGGTGACAAGCCTCGGCCGCCGGCCCTCGGCCTGGTCGATCAGGTGTTGCAGATGCATCAGCATTGCCGGTTTCATGGCTATATCCGGTTGTATCGAATTAATGTTCTTGTTTTGTTCTTATATGGATTCCGCAAACCAGACCAAGAGTCAAGAGATAGATCGGGATTTATTCCTAGAGGGGAAGCTTGGCATGGCTCCTTAGCCAAGTCGTGGATACATCCACAACGCCACAGCAAACCAAGCCAATGTGGCAACATTGACCGCTTGCGTGGTGACGCTAGGGCGCGTCGACCAGGTGGGTTGAAAATTCAGCTGGCGAAATGATTTCGATCAGTTCCATATCATCGGAATGGTGCACCTCGCGGTGGCGGATGCCGGGCGGTTGCAGGGCGCACGAACCGGCCCGCATAATCGCCTTGCCCTGACCCTCATATTCGAATTCCACCCAACCCTTGGTGACATAGACCATCTGGAAATCGAGGTCGTGGGTATGCCATTTGGCCTCTGATTTAATGCCCGGCACGGCGCGAATCACATGGGCACCGAATTTGCCCCCGGTCGCAGCCTTGATGCCGAGATCGCGATATTCGAAGAAGGCTCGCAACCCCTCGCCAACAAATTTGCTGTTATCGGCATGGCTCACGGCAAAGGCCTGGTCTTTCCAAAGGCTGGTCATTACCTACTCCGCCGCTTCAGCCGGCGGCACGGCGCCAGGGGCCGGCCCGCCGATAATTAGCGCCTTGGCGCTGATATATTCGTCGATATCATGCCAGCCCACGGCGTCACCGAACGGCAAAATTTCCCAGTTTTTCTGTTGCTCAGGCGATGCCCCTTGCAATCGCGGGTACCACCACAACGGCGCTTCGATTTTCCGCCCATCTGCCATATGGAAACGGATCGTGCCATCGCTGACCACCACTGAGGTAACCTGCAGCTGTTGATCATCAATTTCCAAAATAGTCATGCCACGCCTCAAGAAATTGCTCGCGCTCACGTTCAACAATGCGCACAATAGCACTCACTTCATGCCGAGCAAAACCGACATTCCTGGCAACCTCAAGATCGCGCAGCCATATTTCTAATTGCTTACGGTCCTTAAGGACATGCACATGCGGCGGTTCGCCAACCTCCCGCGAGTAAAACAGGAATCGGTATCCTTTCCACCTTAGAACGGTCGGCACCTAATTAGCCCCCTCAAAGCGGGATGTTGTCGTGCTTCTTCCAGGGGTTTTCGAGCTTTTTGTTGCGCAGGGAGGCAAAGGCACGGGCGATGCGTTTGCGCGAATTGCGCGGCAAGATCACGTCGTCGATGAAGCCGCGTTCGGCGGCAGCAAACGGGTTGGCGAAGCGGGCCTCATATTCCTTGGTGCGCGCGGCAATTTGTTCCGCGTCGCCTAATTCGGAACGGTAGAGAATTTCCACTGCCCCCTTGGCACCCATCACTGCAATTTCCGCCGTCGGCCAGGCATAGTTGACATCGCCACGCAAATGTTTCGAGGCCATCACGTCATAGGCGCCACCATAGGCCTTGCGGGTAATCAGCGTCACCTTGGGCACGATTGCCTCGCCATAGGCAAACAGCAATTTGGCACCATGTTTGATGACGCCGCCAAACTCCTGGATGGTGCCTGGCAGGAAGCCGGGCACGTCGACTAGGGTGAGGATTGGAATGTTAAAGCAGTCACAGAAGCGCACGAACCGCGCCGCCTTTTTCGACGAATTGATATCAAGCACCCCGGCCAGCACCAACGGCTGGTTGGCCACTACGCCGATGGTTTCGCCCTCGATACGAATAAAACCGGTGACGATGTTCTTTGCGTAATCCTCCTGGGTCTCGAAAAAATCCCCTTCGTCGGCCACTTTCAAGATCAGCTCCTTGATGTCGTAGGGCTTATTAGGATTGTCCGGGATCAACGTATCAAGCGACGGTTCAACCCGGTTTGGATCGTCGAAAAACGGCCTGAGCGGTGGCTTCTCGCGATTGTTGAGTGGCAAAAAATCGAAAAATCGCCGCATCGCCGCCAAGCATTCGACATCGTTTTCAAACGCCCCATCGGCGACCGAGGACTTCGAGGTATGGGTTTTGGCACCGCCAAGCTCCTCGGCGGTGACGATCTCGTTGGTGACGGTTTTGACCACGTCCGGCCCGGTGACGAACATATAAGAAGTATCACGCACCATATAGATGAAATCTGTCATCGCCGGCGAATAGACCGCACCGCCGGCGCACGGACCCATGATCAAAGATATTTGCGGCACCACCCCTGATGCCAGCACATTTTTCTGAAACACGTCGGCATAACCGCCAAGCGACGCCACCCCTTCCTGGATCCGCGCGCCACCACTGTCATTGATGCCGATTACCGGTGCGCCGTTTTTCATCGCCATGTCCATGACCTTGCAGATCTTACCGGCATGGGTTTCGCTCAGCGAGCCGCCGAACACGGTAAAATCCTGGCTGAACACATAGACCATGCGGCCATTGATCGTGCCCCAGCCGATCACCACCCCATCGCCGGCCATCTTGTTGCCGGCCATGCCGAACTCGGTGCAGCGATGGGTAACGAACATGTCGTATTCTTCAAACGAACCTTCATCGAGCAGCAGCAAAATGCGCTCGCGGGCAGTCAATTTGCCTTTGGCGTGCTGGGCGTCGATCCGCCGTTGCCCGCCGCCATGGCGCGCACTTTCGCGCCGGGATCCCAGTTCTTTGATAATTTCCTGCATGCGAACTCCCATACAAATGTTCGGTGGCGCTATTTGTCCGTGAATTCCGGTTTGCGCTTGTCGGCGAAGGCGGCCATGCCTTCCTTCTGGTCCTCGGTGGCAAACAGCGACCAGAACACACGCCGCTCATAACGCACCCCCTCTGACAAGGTGGTTTCGAATGCCCGATTGACCGCTTCCTTGGCGATCATTACCGATGGTTTGGAAAATGACGCGATTGTTTTGGCAATTTTTTTTGCTTCTTCAAGCAAGTCATCAACGGCAACCACCCGGGCAACCAGGCCCGAGCGTTCGGCTTCCGCCGCATCCATCATCCGCCCGGTTAAAATCATGTCCATCGCTTTGGCCTTGCCTACCGCGCGGGTCAACCGCTGCGATCCGCCCCAGCCTGGGATGACGCCGAGCTTAATTTCCGGCTGGCCGAACTTGGCGTTGTCGGCGGCGATGATGAAATCGCACATCATCGCCAGTTCGCACCCGCCGCCGAGGGCAAAACCGCTGACCGCGGCAATGACCGGCTTGCGGGTGGCGGTAAACTGCTCCCAGCCGCCCTGCCGGTTGGCCAGGAACATCTCGACATAGGATTTATCCTGCATTTCCTTGATATCGGCGCCGGCAACAAATGCTTTTTTACTGCCGGTCAATATGATGCAGCCAATATCGGGGTCGTCATCAAGCTCACCAAACGCCGACAGCAGCGCGTCCATGGTGGCGTAATTAATTGCATTTAGCGCCTCGGGCCGATTGATGGTGACGATGGCGACAGCTTCGTCGCGCTCTACTAGAACCAAATCCGACATCAACCTTCCTTCCGCAAATATTCCAGGTGGCGGATGATGCCACCAAAATCCACCTCACCACCACCGGCATCCACGAATTGGCGGTAATATTCCGCCGCATGGGCACCCATCGGCGTTGGCGCGCCGGTTTCTGCGGCTGCCTGTTGGCTTAGTCCGAGGTCCTTGACCATCAAGGCGGAGGCAAACCCCGGCTTGTAATCATTGTCAGCCGGGCTTTGCGGCCCGACCCCTGGCACCGGACAATAAACATTAACTGACCAGCAATAGCCCGAAGAAGTAGAGATGACGTCGAACAATGCTTGTTGGTCGAGGCCGAGATGGTCGGCCAGGGTAAACGCCTCGCAGGCACCGATCATCGAAATTGCCAGCAGCATATTGTTGCAAATTTTCGCTGATTGTCCGGCACCGCCCGGCCCGCAAGGTACCGACCGGCCGCCCATGATCTCCAGCGCCGGTTTAGCGGCTTCCAATGATTGTTCAGATCCGCCGATCATGAAGGTCAAGGTGCCTGCCGCAGCCCCGCCAATGCCACCCGATACCGGCGCGTCGAGGCAGCCAAGCCTATGCTTTTCAGCCATTTCATGGGCCTGGCGGGCGCTAGACACATCGATGGTTGAGCAATCGACGATCACAGCACCAGCCTTTGCCGCTGGCAAAATTTCTTCCAACACCGACAATACGATTGGCCCGCTCGGCAGCATGGTGATGATTAATTCGGCGCCGGCTACCGCATCGGCGGCGCTGGCGGCGATCTTAATACCCTTTTGCGCCGCTTGATCGCACGCCGCCGCGACCTGATCGAAGCCCGTTACCAGGTTACCGGCCGCAGCCAGATTGGCGGCCATTGGCAACCCCATATTGCCAAGACCAATGAAGCCGATATTCATGGCACCGTCTCCTTTTCTATTTGCAGTTCACGCGCACCGAGTGGCGCGGTCATTGCCGCTACCATCGCGTCGGTAATTTCTTCCAGATGTGGCCGCTGCCAGTTCGGGTTGCGGTCCTTGTCGATTACTGCGGCACGGATGCCCTCCAAAAGCTCACCGTTAGACATCGAGCGGAACGTAAAACGATATTCCAAAGTCAAAGCAGTCACGATATCGGGGACTTCGCGTACCCGGCGGATGATTTCGAGCGATGAGGCAACCGAGATCGGACAATTGCGGCGAACCGCGGTAATCTGTTTTTGCGCCCATTCACCAGGTTCCGCTGCCAGCCGTTGCAAGATATCAACGGCACGGGCACCGGCAAAACAGCGGTCGATCTGGTCTTGCCTGGCAAGCAAATTGCCCGGTTCCGGATTTGTGGATAATTGATCAATCGCGTCGGTTTTACCGCTTTCGGTCAATTCCGCCTTCAGGGCCTGCAATTTGGTTGCGGCAACGAAATGATCCGCGAAACCGGCGAAAATTGCATCGGCCGCGTTGAGCCGTGCCGAAGTCATTGCCAGAAATTCACCGATCCGGCCTGGCGCGGTTGCCAAAATCATACTGCCGCCGACATCAGGCACCAGGCCAATGCCGCATTCGGGCATCGCCGCCATAGTGTTTTCGGTGACGATGCGGTGGGAACCATGGGCCGAAATGCCGACCCCGCCACCCATGGTAATACCATCCATGACCGAAACATAGGGCTTGGGATATGCGGCAATCTTGGCATTGAGCCGGTATTCATCGGCCCAAAAGCGCCGCCCATATTCGAAATCGCCGCGACGGCCAGTGTCGTAGAGTTCTTGAATATCGCCGCCGGCGCAAAAAGCACGACTGCCTTCGGCATCGATCAACACCATTTCCACCCGGTCATCGGTCCGCCATTGGTCGATCGCATGCTCGATTGCGATCACCATTGCATAGGTCATCGCGTTCAGCGCATCGGGCCGGGTCAGCGTAATACGCCCGACCTTTCCCTTAATGCGAATATCAATATCGCCCGATACCATCAGGCAGTATCCGCCAGCAGGTGTCGGGCGATGATCACCCGCATGATCTCATTGGTACCTTCGAGAATTTGGTGCACTCTTAGATCGCGCACGATCTTTTCCAGGCCGTACTCGGACAGATAGCCGTAGCCGCCGTGCAATTGCAGGGCGTCATTGGCGACGTTGAACGCGACATCGGTGACGAACCTTTTTGCCATCGCGCAATGTTTGCTGGCGTCTGGTGCCTTTTGGTCCAATTTCCAAGCCGCCTGGTGCAGGAATACCCGCGCCGCTTGTAACTCGGTCTCCATATCGGCGAGGCGAAACTGCAACGCCTGGAACGAACCAATGGTGCGGCCAAACGCCTTGCGCTCCTGGACATAGATTAAGGTTTGGTCGAGCGCAGCACGGGCCGCACCGAGCGCCGAAGCGGCTATGTTTAACCTGCCACCGTCGAGGCCGGCCATGGCATAACTAAACCCCTTGCCCTCTTCGCCGATCAATTGGTCCGGGGCAATGCGGCAATCATCGAACTGAACCTGTGCGGTCGGCTGCGCCTTCCAACCCATTTTGCGTTCATTGGCGCCGAACGACAGGCCGGGGACGCCATCTTCCACCAGTACCGCCGATACCCCCTTTGGGCCGTCATCACCGGTCCTAACCATGGCCAGATATAGGTCGGAATAGCCGCCGCCGGAAATAAACGCCTTGGTGCCGTTCAGCACCAATTGGTTGCCGTCGCGATTGGCGCGGG
Source organism: Rhizobiaceae bacterium (assembly GCA_965248715.1). Lineage (GTDB taxonomy): Bacteria > Pseudomonadota > Alphaproteobacteria > Rhizobiales > Rhizobiaceae > CBDFKB01. The sequence continues at coordinate 613,187 of CBDFKB010000007.1, read as the reverse complement.
TCCTAAGGGCTGCCGCGTCCGAGCCGGAACCGGGTTCTGTCAGACAGTAGCTGACAACCTTTTTCATAGCGCAGATGTCAGGAAGCCAGCGCTGACGCTGATCCTTGGTGCCGAATTGATCGATCATCCAGGCACACATATTGTGGATCGAAATGAAGCTGCCGATCGATGGGCAGCCACCGGCCAGGGCTTCGAAAATCAACGCCGCGTCAAGCCGACCGAGCCCGGAGCCGCCAAATTCTTCGCGCACATAGATGCCGCCTATGCCAAGTTCGGCCACCGAGCGGACCACGTCGTCGGGAAAATACTCATCGCGGTCCCAATCCAGCGCATGGGGCGCGAGCCGTTCGCGGGCGAAATCGCTCGTCATCTCGAAGATCGCCTGCTGCTCTTCGCTCAGTGCGAAATCCATGGGCGAAACTCCTTAAAGCATCATTGGTTTTGCTCCCGGTCAGTTCATGGTCGGGATGACAAATTCAGCGCCATCCTTGATGCCGGACGGCCAGCGCTGGGTAATGGTTTTGGTTTTGGTATAGAACCGGACCGAATCCGGGCCGTGCTGGTTGAGATCGCCGAATCCGGACCGTTTCCAGCCGCCAAACGTGTAATAGGCGATCGGCACTGGAATTGGTACATTAATGCCGACCATGCCAACCTGCACCTTGGAAGCAAAATCGCGCGCTGCATCGCCATCGCGGGTAAAGATCGCCACCCCATTGCCATATTCATGCTCGCTCGGCAGCCGGACCGCTTCCTCATAGGTTTTGGCACGGACCACCGATAGAACCGGTCCGAAAATTTCTTCCTTGTAGATACGCATGTCGGGTTCCACATTGTCGAACAGGCACCCACCCATATAATAGCCCCCTTCATAGCCCTGCATCTTGAAGTCACGGCCATCAACCACCAGATCGGCGCCTTCCTCGATACCGAGTTCGACATAATCACGCACCCGGCCAAGCGCCTCTTTAGTGACCAGCGGACCATAGTCGGCGCCTTCATCGGTCGATGGGCCGATTTTTAGCGCCTCGACCCGCGGCACCAACTTTTCCATCATCCGGTTCGCGGTATCTTCGCCCACCGGCACCGCCACCGAAATCGCCATGCAGCGTTCGCCTGCCGACCCATATCCGGCACCGATCAGGGCATCGACCACCTGGTCCATATCGGCGTCCGGCATAATGATCATATGGTTTTTGGCACCACCGAAACATTGCACCCGTTTGCCGTTGGCGCAGCCACGGGTATAAATATATTCAGCAATTGGCGTCGAGCCAACAAAGCCGATCGCCATGATGTCGGGATGATCAAGGATGGCGTCCACCGCTTCCTTGTCGCCATTTACCACGTTGAGAATTCCGTCCGGCAATCCGGCCTCGGTCATCAGTTCGGCAAGTTTCATCGGCACGCCTGGATCGCGCTCCGACGGCTTGAGGATAAACGCATTGCCACAGGCGATTGCTGGCGCAAATTTCCACATCGGGATCATTGCCGGAAAATTAAACGGGGTAATGCCAGCGACCACGCCGAGTGGTTGGCGCATCGAATAAACATCTATGCCACCGCCAGCACCTTCGGTGTGCTCGCCCTTGAGCAGATGAGGAATGCCGGTGGCAAACTCCACCACATCGAGGCCGCGCTGGACATCGCCACGGGCATCGGGAATGGTTTTGCCATGTTCCTTCGCCAATATCAGCGCGACTTCTTCGAAATCCCGTTGCACCAGGTGCAGGAATTTCATTAATACGCGGGCGCGTTTTTGCGGGCTTTCAGCCGCCCAACCAATTTGCGCCTGTTTGGCGTTTTCGATTGCGGCGGCAACTTCATCGGTGTTGGCAAGCGCAACTTTGGCCTGAACCTCTCCGGTCATCGGCAACATAATGTCGGCGTGCCGACCGCTGGCGCCCACGATTTCTTTTCCGCCGACGAAATGGCCGAACGTCTTCATGCTTTTTCCTCCAGGAATTCTTTGCGCCAACATAAGCGATGTTGCCTTTGGCTCCAAGCCCGAATTCGGCCGCTTGACCCATTGGTGGCCGAAATTTGCCGATACCAGCTACTGGGTTTTGGTATTGCGCACGGTGTTGAAGGTTCTGAGTATGATTTGAAAATCCCCAGGGATCGAACAGGTGCGAATATATTCGGCATCGATTTCGGCCAGTGCGACCGGGTCAGACATGTCGATGTCGTTGATCTGAGCCAGGCCGGTAATGCCGGGGGCGACACAAAACACATTATGCAACCGGCGCTGCTCGATCACCTCATTTTGGTTGTTCAGGCAGGGTCTGGGGCCAACCAGGCTCATCTCGCCTTTCGCCACATTCCACAATTGCGGTAATTCATCGAGCCCGCGACGGCGCAAATGCCGGCCAAGCGGGGTAATTGCCGAAACCGGGGTTTCATGGGTTCCAAGGTGTGGAGTTCCGGTCCGCATAGTACGGAACTTCAAACACACAAAGGGCCGCTCGTGTCGCCCGACCCGGGCTTGGCGAAAAATCATCGGGCCAGGGGAGGTGACAGCGGTCAGGACCGCCAACAACAAGATCAGTGGCGATAGGACCACAAGCCCCAACAGCGCGACGATAAGGTCGATGATACGTTTTACGGCCATGTCGGCTCCGCGCGGTGTGACTTTTAAACTTGCAATGGCGCAGCTACCTCAACTTGTCCAGCATGGTTTGCCGCATATCAAAAGATGGCCTAAATGGCGGGATGAAACCAGCCTTGCAGTTCCTTGCGGTCACCTGGATAGGTCAAAACCGCGATGGTAACCGGCCCGGTTTTAAAAAAGGTGGTGCGTTCGATTTGTAGACACGGGCTGCCCGGTATTATCTGCAATTGACCTGCGATCGGCGGGTCGGCGCCTATGGCGCGAATTACATGGCGGGCCTGGTTCCACGGCACGTGGCGCAACAGCCATTCCCCCGGCGCCTGGTCGGTAAATTCTTCACCGGCAATCGATCCCGCGCGTTCCAAGCTGGTCCAGCGAGTTTCAAACATGTAGGGCGCATCATTCGCAAAATGCAGGCATTTGGTACGCAATAAAGGGTGACCGACCCCAAATTGCTGGTGCGGGCAGTCCTCAGCGTCGGCGGTGAGGGTGCGGCGATCGGTGATGCTCCAGGAATATTTGCAACCTGAAAGTTCCACTTCTTGGCGCGCCGCGGTAATGGTCAACGGCGCATGGATGGATTGTTGGGCGGCGATAAAGGTACCGGCGCGCCGCCGCCGCACCAGCATGCCATTGTCAACCAGGGATGAGATCGCCCGACTAACCGTCATACGCGAGGTGCCAAACATTTGGCATAATTGACTTTCGAACGGAATCCGCTCGCCGGGGCGCCAATCACGGTTGGCGATCTTACCGGCAATTGCGCGGCGGATCTGCTCGTAAAGCGGACCATGCCCGTCGAGTTTCAATACCTCATCCATCTTTCAGGCGCCTGATGGTTTTCGAATATTTCAACCGGATTGTTTCACGGGCGAAATGGCGACCATCGGCGACAACCTGGCGGCCGCTGATCCAAACGTCACGCACGCAACGGCCATCCCCCGCAAATATCCAACCGTTGATGATGTCATCATCGTGGCATCCGACAAGGGTTGGATGGTTGGCGTCAAGGGTGACAAAATCGGCCCAGGCACCCGGTTCGATGCGCCCCATCAACTGTCCGATCGCCCTGGCTCCACCGTTTGCTGACCTGTCGAACAGGGAGCGGCCATTGGAATGCGCCGGATCACTCAGACGTACCCGGGCGCGGTCGCGCAGGCGTTGGCTATATTCAAGGCTGCGCAACTCCTCGGCCAAATCGATGCGAATATGGCTGTCAGAGCCAATGCCCCATGTACCGCCAGCGTGTTGATAGGATACACCGTTAAAGATGCCATCGCCGAGATTAGCTTCGGTGATCGGGCACAGACCAGCCACCGCGCCGGATTGCGCAAGCCGCGTGGTCTCGTCATCGTTCATGTGGGTGGCATGGATCAAACACCAGCGCCGGTTGAGATCGTGATGGTCCAACAACCACGCAACCGGTCGTGCGCCGGACCATTGAAGGCAATCACGCACCTCTTTTTCCTGTTCCGCAACATGGATATGGATTGGTCCGTCCAGATGGCTGTCGACCACTGCCGCAAGGGAATTCGGGGTTACCGCCCGCAACGAGTGCGGCGCGATGCCGACAATAGTGCGAGGGTCGGCGATCAAATTATTTGCAACCGCCACCAATTCAACGAACCGATCCGGGTCATTGTCAAACCGGCGCTGGGCGCCGCCGATTTCGGCACCGCCGAACCCGCCATAATGGTAGAAGACCGGTAACAGGGTCATGGCAATGCCGGTATCGGCTGCCGCCGCCGCCAACCGGCCCGACATTTCAGCCAAATTATCGTATGGCAGGCCGTTGGGTTGATGGTGCAGATAGTGAAATTCGCCGACCGCGGTAAAACCACTTTCCGCCATTTCGACATAAAGCTGCGCCGCCACCGACTGCAAATCGTCTGGGGTCAGGCGCTCGACAAACCGGTACATGACCTCGCGCCAGGTCCAAAAACTGTCATTGGCATTTTCACCGCGCCATTCGCTAAGACCGGCCATGGCGCGCTGAAAGGTGTGGCTGTGCAAATTGGCGATACCGGGAACCACAATGTGGCCGGTAACGGCCGCGCTATAATTTTCGGCGCCAGGGGTGACTGACAAGATCCGGCCATCGCCGTCGGTATCAATCAGCACATCGCGGTGCCAGCCGTTTGGCAATAATGCATGGCGAAAATAGAACTTGCCCAATTGGCCGCTCCTGCTATCGTTGAATATGTATAGACATATTGCCGAATAATGGAAACTGCAACATGGCTGAACCAATCGATCATCTGTTGACCAATGCCCGCGTCGCCACCATGGCCGCTAACGGGTCCGCTTACGGGTTGATCGACAATGGCGCAGTGGCAATCGCCGGTGATCGCATCGCCTGGGCCGGGCTGGCGGTCGAAGCGCCGGACGGCGCCGAGATCACCGATTGCGGCGGGCGGTTGATCACCCCAGGATTGATTGATTGCCACACCCACATCGTATTTGGCGGCAACCGGGCAAAAGAATTTGAATTGCGGCTTGAGGGTGCCTCTTATGAGGAAATTGCCCGCGCCGGCGGTGGTATCCGTTCAACTGTGGCCGACACCCGCGCTGCCAACCTGGATCAATTGGTCGACCAGGCCTTGCCTAGGGTTGACCATCTGATCGCCGAAGGGGTCACCACGCTTGAGGTGAAATCCGGCTACGGGCTGGATGTAGAAACCGAACTGAAAATGCTTGGCGCCGCGCGCCGCATCGGCCAATTGCGTCCGGTTACGGTAAAAACCACGTTTCTTGGCGCCCACGCGGTGCCGGAGGAATTTGACGGTGACGCGGACGGCTATATCCAATTGGTGTGCGACAAATCTTTGCCCGCGGCCCATGGCGCTGGTCTGACCGACGCGGTGGACGGATTTTGCGAGGGCATTGCCTTTACCCCGGCCCAGATCAAGCGTGTATTCGACAAAGCAAATGCGTTTGGCCTGCCGCTTAAATTACATGCCGAGCAATTGTCTAATCTGGGCGGTGCGGCGATGGCGGCTGGGATGGGCGCGCTATCGGTGGATCATCTGGAATATCTCGCCGAACAAGATATCGCTGCGATCGCCGCCGCCGGTACGGTGGCGGTGTTGTTGCCCGGTGCCTTCTATACTTTGCGCGAAAGCCAATTGCCGCCGGTTGACGCCCTTCGCCGGCACGGTGTGGCAATGGCGGTGGCGACCGATTGCAATCCAGGCTCCTCGCCGCTGACTTCCCTGCTGACCACCATGAATATGGCCTGCACCTTGTTCCGTATGACGCCGGAGGAGGCACTTGTCGGGTGCACCCGCAACGCCGCTACCGGATTGGGCATTGGCGATAAGTGCGGCACTATAACCGCCGGCAAACGAGCCGATATCGCAATCTGGGACGTTAGTGAGCCGGCCGAACTTGCCTACCGCATCGGTTTCAATCCGCTGCATCAGCGCATTTATGCGGGAAAATTGTCATGAGCCTTGTATTGGTGCCGGGCACGGTCCGATTGTCGGTCCTCGAGTGCATTTACCGCGAAAGCTTGCCGGTTCGCCTCGATCCTGTATCCCATCAGGCGATAAACCGCTCTTGCGATGTAATCGCTCAGGCTGTGTCCCACGGTGCGCCGATCTACGGGGTCAATACCGGGTTCGGAAAACTCGCCAACCGGCGCATCGACCCCAAGGATACCTGCGCCCTGCAGCGCAATTTAATCCTGTCGCACTGTAGCGGGGTTGGCGCGGCACTGCCGGTGCCGGTCGCGCGGCTGATCATGACACTGAAGCTGATTTCGCTTGGCCGCGGCATGTCGGGTGCGCGCATGGATATAATTCGCCAATTGGAAGCCATGTTGGCCCATGACGTTGTTCCGGTTATCCCCGGGCAAGGTTCCGTCGGCGCCTCCGGTGATCTGGCGCCTCTTGCCCATATGGCTGCGGTGATGATCGGCGAAGGTTACGCTGAATTTCAAGGCCGGGAAATGCCTGGCGGCCAGGCATTGGCGGCGGCCGGGTTGCAGCCCGTGGTGCTTGGACCCAAAGAAGGCCTGGCGCTGATCAACGGCACTCAAGTATCCACCGCGTTGGCGTTGGTCGCACTTTTCGATACTTGGCGAACCCTGCGGGCCGGGTTGATAACCGGGGCGTTGTCGAGCGACGCGGCGATGGCTTCTTCTGCTCCTTTTCACCCGGAAATCCACGCCTGTCGCGGCCACCAGGGACAAATCGATGCTGCCAAGACCTTACGGGCGATCATGGCCGGTTCGCAAATTCGCGAAAGCCATCGTGACGATGATGAACGGGTCCAAGATCCCTACTGCATCCGCTGCCAACCCCAGGTGATGGGCGCTTGCATCGATCTATTGCGCCATTGCGCGAAAACCCTGGAGATCGAAGCCAATGCGGTTACCGACAATCCGTTGGTGTTCGAAGATGGATCGATCCTGTCGGGGGGTAATTTCCATGCCGAACCGGTGGCATTCACCGCCGATCAGATCGCCATTGCCATTGCTGAGATCGGCTCGATCACCCAACGCCGCATCGCGTTGTTGGTGGACCCGGCGCTTTCTTTCGGCCTGCCTGCGTTCCTGACCCCAAAACCGGGGCTCAATTCTGGTTTCATGATCGCCGAAGTCACTTCGGCGGCGCTGATGAGTGAAAACAAGGCGCTGGCCAATCCACGTTCGGTGGATTCGACCCCGACTTCGGCCAACCAGGAGGACCATGTTTCAATGGCCTGCCATGGCGCCAGGCGGCTATTGGAAATGGTGGCCAATTTGCAGCGCATCGTCGCCATCGAGGCCCTGGTCGCCGCCCAAGGCGTGGAACTGCGCGCGCCGCTGGCCACTTCGCAGACCCTGCAAGAGGTAATTGCGGCCATTCGCATCGTTTCGCCGGCGCTTGCCGAAGACCGGTTTGTGGCCACCGATATTGAGGCCGTCAACAATCTGGTGCGATCTAATCAACTGGCAAGTGTGGTCGGCGAAACCTTGTTGCCGGTGCTGGGTGAACAAAAATGATCAACGACCACAGGAACCGCTTATGACCAGCAATCCCCGCCACAATGTTCGCGATGTGCGTGCACCGCGCGGCAACACGCTCAACGCGCGTTATTGGGCTACCGAGGCACCGCTTCGTATGTTGATGAACAATCTCGACCCCGAGGTCGCAGAAAACCCGCACGAGCTGGTAGTTTATGGCGGCATCGGTCGTGCAGCGCGCACCTGGGAGGATTTCGACCGTATCGTTTCGGCTCTGAAATTACTTGGCGATACCGAGACATTGTTGGTTCAATCGGGCAAACCGGTGGGGGTGTTTTCGACCCACGCCGATGCGCCACGGGTATTGATCGCCAATTCAAATTTGGTACCGCACTGGGCCGATTGGGACCATTTCAACAAGCTCGATAAGCTCGGCCTGATGATGTACGGCCAGATGACCGCGGGAAGCTGGATCTATATCGGCACCCAGGGCATCGTTCAGGGCACCTATGAAACCTTCAACGAAGCAGCTCGCCAGCATTATGGCGGCGATCTGACCGGCAAATGGATCTTGACCGGTGGCCTTGGCGGCATGGGCGGTGCCCAGCCTCTGGCGGCAGCAATGGCCGGCGCCTGCTGTCTGGCGGTCGAGTGCAACCCGGATTCAATCGATTTTAGGCTAAGAACCGGCTACGTGGACGAAAAGGCGGAAACCGTCGACCAGGCGCTGGCGATGATCGAACGCTGGACCAAGGCCGGGCAGGCAAAATCGGTCGGGCTTCTTGGCAACGCCGCCGATGTGTTTAGCGAACTTGCGACACGTGGTGTTAGGCCGGACATGGTCACCGACCAGACCTCGGCACACGACCCGATCAATGGCTATCTGCCCCAGGGCTGGACCATGGCTGAGTGGCGCGAGGCGCGCGAGGCCAACCCAGCAAAAGTGGAAAAGGCGGCCAAGGCCTCAATGCGGGTCCACGTTGAAGCGATGTTGCGGTTTTGGAACGCCGGCGTACCGACCCTTGATTACGGTAACAATATTCGCCAGGTCGCATTCGACCAGGGCCTAAAAGACGCGTTCGATTTTCCGGGCTTCGTGCCGGCCTATGTGCGGCCGCTTTTTTGCCGTGGCGTTGGCCCGTTTCGCTGGGCGGCGTTATCGGGGGACCCGGAAGACATTTACAAAACCGATGCCAAGGTAAAGGAATTGATCCCTGACGATCCGCATCTGCACCATTGGCTCGACATGGCAAGGGAGCGCATCGCTTTTCAAGGCCTGCCGGCACGCATCTGCTGGATCGGGCTTGGTCAACGCCACCGGGTCGGCCTGGCGTTTAACAAGATGGTGGCCTCGGGTGAACTTTCGGCGCCGGTGGTGATCGGTCGCGACCACCTTGATTCAGGCTCGGTCGCCTCGCCTAATCGGGAGACCGAAGCGATGAAGGATGGTTCGGATGCGGTATCCGATTGGCCGCTGCTCAATGCGTTATTAAACTGCGCGTCCGGTGCTACCTGGGTGTCGTTGCACCATGGCGGCGGGGTCGGTATGGGCTTTTCACAACATTCGGGCATGGTGATTTGCTGCGACGGCACCGATGATGCGGCAAGGCGCATTGAACGGGTATTGTGGAACGATCCTGCCTCCGGGGTCATGCGCCACGCTGATGCCGGTTATGATATAGCCATCAATTGTGCCCGCGAGCACGGGCTTAATTTGCCCGGGATCCTGGACGCTTGACCGGCCGCCGGGCCCAGTTGCAACATCGCCGAGTTTATTGCCGCGACGATCTCCAAGCGCTGTATGTGGCAGAGTTCTGCTCCAATTTATGTGCCTTTGGTGTAGGAAGGTGCCATGCGATTCGTTTTGGTTCTAGCCATGCTTGCCCTAACCCTTGCCCTAACCCTTGCCCTAACCCTTGATATGCCGTTCGGCGCCAGGGCGGCAACCCGTGCAGGCGCCGAGCGGCAATTTGCTGACTGGATCAAAAACCAATTGTGGCCAAAAGCGCGGGCCGCCGGCATTTCGCTCACCACCTTCAACCGCGCGCTTGGTGGGGTCAAACCGGACTGGTCCCTGCCCGGCCTGGTGATGCCAGGCACCCGCGCTGATGCACCGCGGGCCCAGTCGCAGGCCGAGTTCCGTGCGCCTTCGACATATTTTCGCGAACAACGCATGCGCGACGAAGCGGCGATCGGCCGCCGTTTGGCGCAGACCCATGTTGGGCTGATTGCCCGTATCGAAGCAAAATACCGGGTTCCCGGCCACGTGTTGATCGCGATTTGGGGGCGCGAATCCGGGTTCGGACGGGCCAAATTGCCAAAGCTCGCTATCCCGGTATTGGCGACCCGTGCGTTTTTATCCACCCGCCGCTCTTTGTTCGAAAACGAATTGCTGGCGGCGCTAAGGATGATCGAAAACGGCCAGGCCAAACCGGAACAATTGATGGGTTCGATCGCCGGAGCACTCGGCCAACCGCAGTTTATGCCGTCGAGCTATCTTCGCCATGCGGTTGATTTCGATGGCGATGGCCGAGCTGACATTTGGGGTTCAGTGCCCGATACCCTGGCCTCGATCGCGAATTTTTTGCACACCAATGGCTGGCAATACGCTCGCGACTGGGGTTTTGAGGTTACTATTCCGGGCAATATGTCGTGCGCCCAAGAGGGGCCGGACCGGGCTCGCAAGATCACCCAATGGTCGGCGCGCGGCGTCAAACGGATATCCGGCCGGCGGTTTCCGGCCCATGAACGCTCTGGCGAGGGGATGATGTTGGTGCCGGCCGGGCGCGACGGGCCGCACTTTATTGTCACCTCCAACTTCTACGTGCTCAAGACGTACAATAATTCCGATCTGTACGCGCTGTTTGTCGGCAATCTGGGTGATCGCATCGCTTATGATAGCGGCGGGTTTAAACGCGGGTGGGGAACCCATCGGCCAATGTTGCGATCCGGTATTGCCGCCATGCAGCGAAAACTGGAAACCTTTGGCTTTGATGTCGGTGGCGCCGATGGCCTGCCCGGCTTTAAGACCAGGCGTTCGGTTGGCGAGTGGCAGGCGAAAAACCGGCTGGCGCAAACCTGTTTCCCGTCACCGTCGTTAATCAAGCGATTGCAATAATGATTAACCCTTCGTCGCACACAAATTATCGGAAACACGGGAAACATTTTCTGCTATTTGGCAGGGTGTTTTGATGCGGTGGAAAAGAGTTCGGTGGCGCAGGAATGTCTACGGTCCGTCACCCATGTCTAAAGTACGTTTCGTTACCCATGTCTCCGATATGGACCCTCCATTAATGGCGGAGTTAGAGGGAGAAATTTCGAACTCAGACATAGCGACCGAAGAGGTGCCGGCCGGCCAGGCCGCCCTCGTGGAGGCAGTGAGCGTAGCGAATTTGCCGTGAACGAAAAATTGGCGGAGAGACAGGGATTCGAACCCTGGGAACTCTTGCGAGCTCAACGGTTTTCGAGACCGCCCCGTTCGACCACTCCGGCACCTCTCCTTGGTACAATCCGCAGCCGCAGCGAGGCGGGAACATAACGAGACACCTTAGCGCGCACAAGACCCTGTAACCGCCAGTTCGCAGTAATTAGCGATCAGCCGCACCGCTTGACTTTTCTCACGAGTTCAGCTTAAGACACGGCGCGATTTAGCGCGGCTAAATTTCCGCGCTTCAGCGGTTTGTGAATCCGCAAACACTGAACCCATTGGAACCAAGACTGGAAAAGACGGTTCGGACCACCGCAGACCGGGGGTCAAGGCCGTGTTGAACACGAGGAACAAGATGTTCGCAGTCATCAAAACCGGCGGCAAGCAATATCGCGTTGCCGCGCAGGATATATTAAAAGTCGAAAAACTTGCCGGCGCCGAAGGCGATACGGTCGAGTTTTCGGAAATTTTGGCCGTCGGTGACGGTGATACAGTCATGATCGGCAAGCCAACCGTCGAAGGTGCTGCGGTTACCGCGGAAGTGGTCGAGCAAGGCCGCGCGCGGCGCTTGGTCGCGTTTAAGAAAAGGCGGCGCAAAAATTCTCGACGCACGATCGGCCATCGCCAGCAATTAACCACGGTGCGGATTGACGAAATCCTTACCGATGGTGCAAAACCCGCCAAAGCAGCGGCGAAAAAACCGGCGGCTAAACCTGCCGAGGAAAAGCCGGCCAAGAGCAAAGCAAAACCGGCGCCTAAGAAACCGGAAAAAGATGCCGGCGGCAAATCAGCGGCAATGTTTGCCCAGCCTGATGGCGAGGTCGATGATCTGAAAAAGATCAGCGGCGTTGGCAAGGTTCTGGAAGGCAAGCTCAATGCTCTCGGCATCTATCAGTTTGCCCAGGTCGCAGGCTTTAGCGCCGACGATATCGCCAAGGTCGACGACGCCTTGTCGTTTAAGGGGCGCATCGAGCGTGATGATTGGGTTGGCCAGGCGCGCGCGCTGATCGATGGCAAATAACGGGGCTGATACGCGAAGCGCTTAAAGCGGATCGCAAAGGAGTACTGAGATGGCACATAAGAAAGCTGGCGGTTCGTCACGCAATGGTCGTGATTCAGAATCAAAGCGCCTCGGTGTGAAGAAATATGGTGGCGAACATGTGCTCGCCGGTAACATAATCGCGCGCCAACGGGGCACCAAATGGCACCCGGGCGACAATGTCGGCATTGGCAAGGATCATACCATCTTCGCCAAGGTTGAAGGCAAAGTAGCCTTCCGCAAGAAGGCCAACAACCGGACCTTTATCTCTGTCGATCCGATGGCCGAAGCAAGCAAATAAGCCGGTTTCCGCCGGTGTCCTAACCGACCCGGCACAGACCAAATTGAGGCAGTCTGATGCGGGGAGGTGGGATACCATCTGCCCCTTTTCCATCAGGAAACAGAACAATGAGCATGGCAGAACCAAGTCCGCAATGTGATGAAGCCGCAACCGGTTTCGCGGTCGAGGGTACCTTGATCACCCAGTGCCCGGTATTGGAAACCGAGCGGTTGATCTTGCGCCCGCCCAATCAACATGATGTCGACGACATGGTGCGGCTTGCCAACAATCCGCAAGTAGCGCTGATGCTGACATCCATGCCCTATCCCTATTTCAGGGCCGATGCCGAGGAATTTCTCGCCAGCCTTGCTTATCGCCACGCCGAGAGCGTGTATGCGATCACACTTGGCGAGGGCGGAACCTTCATGGGGATATGCTCGCTTCACGCCGCCAAGGCACCATTTGAACTTTCCTATGCCGGCTATTGGCTCGGCGAGGAATTTTGGGGACGCGGTTATGCCAGCGAAGCGACCCGGGCGCTTGTCGATCTGTTTTTCAAGGTGACCGGTTACGATCAAATGCAAATATCGTGCGCGCCGGAAAACCGCAATTCGCGCCGGGTGATCGAAAAGTGCGGCGGTAAATATTGGAAACAGGGCGAAGTCTTTTCGCGCTCGGCCAATGAAGTACGTAAGATCGACCATTACCAGATTACCCGGGTAAGCTGGATGGAGGCGATTGCCGCCTAAGCAATTGGCGTGCGCCGCTATGGCCGGCGTCGGCATCGTTGGCATCCGCGCCGGCTTCTTGGATCAAGTGCCCGTACGGATCAAATGTAACGGAACGGCATGAAATTCCTCGATACAGCCAAAGTCAGCATTCGCTCCGGCACCGGCGGCGCCGGCTGCGTTTCGTTTCGGCGCGAGAAATATATTGAACATGGCGGGCCGGACGGGGGCGACGGCGGCAATGGCGGCAATGTGTGGGCCGAGGCGGTTGGTGGCCTAAACACCCTGATCGACTATCGCTACCGGCAACATTTTCGTGCCGGCACCGGCGTACACGGCATGGGACGTAATCGCACCGGCGCGCGCGGCCACGATGTGACCTTGGCGGTACCAGCGGGCACGCAGATTATCGAGGAAGACGGCGAAACCATGATCGCCGATTTGAACGTTGAGGGCATGCGGGTGCGCATTGCCGGCGGCGGCAATGGCGGTTTCGGCAATGCTCATTTCAAATCTTCCACCAATCGGGCGCCGCGCGCGGCAAATCCCGGACTTCCAGGGGTCGAGAAATGGATATGGCTTAAACTCAAGCTGATTGCCGATATCGGCATCATCGGGCTGCCGAACGCAGGAAAATCTACTTTTCTTGCCACGGTTTCAGCAGCGAAACCCAAGATTGCCGATTATCCGTTCACCACTCTACATCCCAATTTGGGGGTTGCGACAGTAGATGGCGAAGAACTTCTCCTTGCCGACATTCCAGGACTGATCGAGGGAGCCCATGCCGGGATCGGCATCGGCGACCGCTTCCTTAGCCATGTGGAACGTACCAAAGGACTGTTGCATCTAGTTAGCGGATTAGAAGAGGACGTTGCCGCAGCATATCATACGGTGCGCGGCGAAATGGATGAATATGGCCAAAACCTTGCCGACAAGCTGGAGTTGGTGGCGTTAAGCAAAGTTGATGCGCTTGATCAAGGCGAAATCGAAAATAAGTTGGCGGTATTGCGAGAAATTGGCATCAATGATCCCCAAATATTGTCATCCGTGCAACAGCGCGGCACCGGAGAAATTCTACGGCAGCTTGCCGATATACGGCGCTCAGCGGACAATTGCGCCGTCCAATTGGCCGATGCGGAGTTGGAGCGGTGACTATATGCTTGTCCAGTTACCGGCGGGTTGTCATCAAGATCGGTTCCTCGCTGATTGTTGATCCGGTATCAGGCCTAAACTTATCTTGGTTAGAAAGCCTGGCCGCCGACATTGCCCGCATTGTTGCCGCAGGTTCCACCGTCTTAGTGGTTTCTTCCGGTGCGATTGCCCTTGGCCGCATCGTATTGGGCATGCCGGCCGGTAAACTCAAGCTTGAGGAAAGCCAAGCAGCGGCCGCCGCCGGACAGATCGAGCTAAGCCGGGCGTTTTTCGAAGTGTTGGGACAAAACCGGCTCAAAACCGGGCAAATCTTGTTGACCTATGGCGATACCGAAGAACGCCGGCGCTATCTGAATGCAAGGGCAACAATTTCAACCTTGCTGAAAATCGGTGCGGTTCCGGTGATCAATGAAAATGACACGGTGGCTACCAACGAAATCCGTTATGGCGATAATGACCGGCTCGCGGCCCGGGTCGCGACCATGATGGAAGCCGACTTATTGGTGCTATTGTCTGATGTTGACGGGCTTTATACCCGTGCACCGAATGGCGAAAAAGCAGCTACGTTTGTGGACCATGTTGAGGCGATAACACCAAAGATTGAGGCCATGGCCGGAACCGCCACCAATCAATTGTCGCGTGGTGGCATGATCACCAAAATCGAAGCGGCAAAGATTGCTACGGCAGCCGGTGCGTCGATGATCATCGCCTCCGGCAAGAAGCATCATCCGTTGCGTGCGATCGAGCAAAGCGGCCGATGCACTTATTTTGTTTCGCGGGAAAATCCAGTTCGTGCTCGCAAGAAATGGATTGCCGGGCATCTGCAATCTGCCGGTACCCTGGTCATTGATGCCGGTGCGGCAAAGGCACTTTGCGCCGGCAAAAGCCTGTTGCCGGCCGGTGTGGTAGGGGTCAAGGGTTCATTCCAGCGTGGCGATGTTGTGCTGGTGTATGCCGAGGATGACGTTGAATTGGCGCGCGGATTTGTGGCATATGATGCGCCGGACGCGAAAAAGATCGCCGGTCTGAAAACCGCCGAGATTGAAAAGGTGCTCGGATTTGCCGGCCGTTCGGCGATGATCCACCGTGATGATTTGGCCGTGACCGGTTTTTCCGGCGCAAGGGATGGCGGCGATGCTCGACAAAACCTCTGACAATAATGTGGCCCAGGTTATGCGCGACATCGGTAAGCGGGCGCGCAATGCGGCCGCGATAATGGCATTGGCCGCCGGTGGGGACAAAAACCGCGCCCTGGTGGCGATGGCGGCGGCGCTTGGCCGGCACAGTGCAGCGATATTTAAAGCCAATCAGCTTGATGTGGATCAAGGTATCGGCGCCGGGCTTACCCAGCCATTTGTCGACCGCCTGAAACTTACCACTGAACGCCTTGACGCCATGGCCACTGCATTGACCGAAATTGCAGCATTGCCCGATCCGGTTGGCGCCGTGATCGCCAATTGGCAGCAGCCGAATGGTCTGGCGATTGAGCGCGTGCGCACCCCGCTTGGCGTGGTTGGTGTGATTTTCGAAAGCCGGCCCAATGTTACCAGCGATGCAGCCGCCCTGTGCCTGAAATCCGGTAATGCGGTGATTTTGCGCGGCGGTTCGGATTCTTTTCATTCCTCGCGCGCGATCCACGCCGCCTTGTTGAGCGGGCTGGAACAAGCCGGTCTTCCGGTCGATGCAGTGCAAATCGTACCGACCACCGACCGGGCAGCGGTCGGCGAAATATTGGCCGGGCTTAATGGCGCGATTGATGTTATTGTGCCACGTGGCGGCAAGAGCCTGGTTGGCCGGGTGCAGGATGAGGCGCGGGTACCGGTTTTTGCTCATTTGGAGGGCATCTGCCACGTTTATGTTGACGGTTCGGCGGATCTGGAAATGGCGCGTCGCATTACCGTAAACGCGAAAATGCGGCGCACCAGCATTTGCGGTGCAGCCGAGACTTTGCTGGTCGACCGGGCGGCCAAACATTTGGTGGCACCGATCCTGGGCGATTTGACCAAAGAGGGTTGCCTCATTCGTGCCAGTGCAGAAATCATGGAATTATTTGGCGGCTGTGAGCCGGCAAACCAAGACGATTGGTCGCGGGAATATGGCGATGCGATTATCTCGGTTTGCCTGGTTGATGGGGTCGGCGGTGCGATTGACCACATTCGGCGTTATTCATCGCACCATACCGAGACTATCATCGGCGAAGAACTCCATGCTGCGGAACGGTTTTTGCGCGAAGTGGATTCGGCAATTGTAATGCACAATGTGTCAACCCAGTTCGCCGATGGCGGTGAGTTCGGCATGGGCGGCGAAATCGGCATTGCCACCGGCAAATTGCATGCACGCGGGCCAGTTGGCGTCGAGCAATTGACCAGTTTTAAATACCAGGTACGCGGCAGCGGCCAGGTTCGGCCGTAAAAGTATGTCTGGCAATGTCCGATAACCAATTGCCAAAAAACCCAGCCCTCAACATCCCCTATGCAGAGCCGGGTATGCGGATCGGTCTGTTGGGCGGCTCTTTCAATCCGCCCCATGACGGCCACCAACATATCAGTGAATTGACCCTAAAGCGTGCCGCGCTCGACCGGGTGTGGTGGATTTTAACTCCTGGCAATCCGCTAAAGGACCATAGCGACCTGGCGGCGCTCAATCAGCGGATGGAAAAGTGTCGGGAATTGGTAACTCATCCGCGAATTGAAATTACTGGATTTGAAGCGGCAATGAGGTTTCACTATACCGAACGTACCCTTGCCTATCTGCTGGCGTGCCGTCCACGGCTCGATTTTGTCTGGATCATGGGGGCCGACAGCCTGGCCGGGTTTCATCGCTGGCAAAATTGGCGGCGCATTGCCGATATGGTGCCGATAATCGTGGTTGACCGACCGGGTTCGACCCAGCATTGCCTGTCGTCGCCGGCAGCGATCGCGTTGACACGTTACCGCATCGAGGAAAGTGACGCAGCGCTATTGGCCGGGCGCGGCGCGCCGGCCTGGACTTTTTTGCACGGTCCGCGAAACGAATTGTCGTCAACCAAAATTCGCCAATCGGTGACCAACGGTTAGGTTGGTGATGGGTTGCCTGGACAATATTGGCTGCCGGCATCTTTGCTTGGCGGCCACATATGCAAGCCACATATGCAAATTGTCACAAAACCGTAACCCTACCATGGTTCCAATTCGGTCAGACCTGCACTAGAGTGTTTCCTGTGTTTGTTGCCCAACCGGCATCAGAAAGATTTATGAGGCAAAAACTGACCATCAACGCTGATAGACAAGTCGACCGGATAACACCAACAAGTCCGGCCGTGTTCGCTGACCCTGCATCGTGCGACACCCTCCTAGAAATTGTGATCAACAGCCTGGAAAGTTCCAGCGCTATTGACGTGGATATTATCGAGATTTCCGGAAAGTCTGCGCTGGCCGACCACATGGTGGTTGCGTCTGGGCGTTCGCATCGCCATGTGGGGGCGATTTCCGACCACCTGCAAAGAGCCCTTAAAACCGCAGGCTGCGGCACGGCTCGCACCGAAGGGTTGCCGGCATGCGACTGGGTTTTGGTTGATACCGCAGATGTGATTTGTCACATCTTCCGGCCGGAAATCCGTGAATTCTACAATATCGAGAAGATGTGGCGGATGCCGGATCTGCCGGCTTGAGCGATGCGGATCGACCTTTTAGCGGTTGGGCGTCTCAAACCGGGGGCCGAGCGCACGCTTTGCGAGCGCTACCGCGAACGCATTGCCCAACAAGGCAGGGCGCTTGGTTTTGACGAGCCGCGAATTATGGAAATCAACCAATCAAAAGCGGCTTCGCCAACCAGACGAAAGCTGGAGGAGTTTGAGGCGCTTGAGGCACACACTGCAAAAAGTGTCGGATCGGGCAAATTGGTACTGCTTGACGAGACCGGCGAGGCGATCACCAGCGCCAAATTTGCAAAATTACTGGCTAAATGGCGCGATGACGGGGTCGCAAAGGTGGCGTTTGTCATTGGCGGGCCGGATGGGTGCGACCCCAAGCTCGGCAAAAACGCTTCAATGGTGCTTGGATTTGGGCGCTTGACATGGCCGCATCAGATTGTTCGTATCTTGTTGCTCGAACAGATTTACCGGGCGATGACAATTCTTGCCGGCCATCCTTATCACCGCCAATAGGCGTGGTGCCATCGCATTGCCCAGTATTGATGGTAAAGAGTATTGGGTTGCGGGTTTTCGGCTGGCTTGGTTGATCGTTCGTTAACGCCTGTGGCGCATGGTGCGCCGACAGCGCCGCGCTTTGTGGAACCTCATATTTTGAACCGTATTCTTGCTCCGGGATTTGCCGGCCATATGTTGGGCCAATGGTGCACTAGCGCTTGTCACCAAGCGTTGGATTCGCTTCGTCGCGCTATCTCTTTGTTTTTGCGTGTCATTTTTCCAAAAACCGGTGTCCACTTTTGGGTGACACGCTCAAGATTGACGATTACCGCACTGGTGGTAATCGCCGGTCTGGCTTTGCCGGCGTTTGCCCAGGATCTTGGCGAGCAAAATCAGGGCAATCAGGTAGAACTTGACGACATCCAGCAACAAATCGAGCGCAACCGGGTCGAGCGCGACCGGATTTCCGGCCAAATCGAACAATTGCAGCGCGAACGGATCCGCATCAATCGCGCCTTGATCGAAACTGCGCAACGGGCGCGGAAATTCGAACAAAATGTCACCGGCACCGAAAGCCGGCTGCGCATCCTCTCGCTACAAGAAACTGACATCAAGAGTTCACTGCACTCCAGGCGCCATGTATTGGCCGCGGTGCTTGGCGCTTTGCAGCGGCTTGGCCGCGCGCCGCCGCCGGCGCTGTTAGTCAGTCCAAACGATGCTTTGACCTCGGTTCGCAGTGCGATTATGATGGCATCTGTGGTGCCGGAAATTCGTGCCGAATCCGACCTGCTGACCCAGGAATTGACTGAATTGGCCGCAGTACGCAGGGAAATTGCCGGCAAGCGCGATGAACTCAAGCAACAGATGGATGGGTTGGAGAACCAACAAACCCGTCTTGCTGAGTTATTGCGGGAAAAGAAAACGCTTTCCGCCAAAGCCAGGGCCGAGCTGGCGGCACGCAGTACCGAAGCAGCCAGGCTAGCGACAAAAGCCGAAACCTTGGGACGGCTGATCGCCGCGATTGAAGAAAAGCTTGCCGTGCGCCGGGGTCCGGCAAACACGGAACAGATGGTGGGCGGGGAAACCGCCGATGGCACGCAAACCGGGCGCCAGCGCGGTACTGGCGAACGAACCGCAATATTCGCTGATCCAGGCCGGCTGAAGCCGGCAATTGCCTTTGCCAAAGCCAAAGGATTACTGCCACGGCCGGTTAGCGGGGCCGAAGTGCAGACTTTCGGCCAACAAGACGGTTTTGGAGAACTGACAAAAGGCATCAAACTCGCATCCAGAGCCAATGCGGTGGTGGTGACCCCGGCTGACGGTTGGATCGTCTATGCCGGCCCATTTCGGTCTTATGGCAAAGTTGTGATTGTTGATGCTGGTGATGACTACCATATAGTCCTTGCTGGACTAGAGCAGGTCACCGCCCAAACAGGACGTTTCGTGCTCTCTGGAGAACCAGTTGGTAAAATGGGCGTGCACAGGATTGCAAGCGCCGCAACCTTAGATATAGATTCCACCCGTCCCGTCTTGTATGTGGAATTCCGCAAGGGAGACAATTTTGTCGACCCGGCATCCTGGTGGGCGGCGAAAACCTGAGAAAAGGCAAGTTTATGATCAGAAAGCTGTCCCTATTGTTTGTTGGCGCGATTGTTGGCGCGCTGACAGTGGCGCTGACCTCTGGAACGCTGGATATCGGCGGCAAGGCGGCTGCGGCCGGTGCCGGTACCTACAAGCAATTGAACGTCTTCGCAGATATTTTCGATCGGGTGCGCTCGCAATATGTGTCTAAACCTGATGAAGAGGAACTGATCCACAGCGCGATCAATGGCATGCTTACATCGCTCGATCCCCATTCAAGCTACATGACCTCCAAGGAACATACTGACATGCGGGTGCAAACCCGTGGTGAGTTCGGCGGCCTGGGCATCGAAGTAACGATGGAAAACGAGCTTGTTAAGGTCATCACCCCAATCGACGATACCCCAGCTTCGCGTGCTGGCGTGTTGGCCGGCGATTTGATTACCGGGATTGACGGCGAACCAGTGCGTGGACTGAGCCTGCAGGATGCGGTCGAAAAAATGCGTGGTCCGGTCAATACGCCGATCGTGTTGACCGTGCAGCGCGCCACCTCTGATGACCCGCTGGAAATCACCATAATTCGCGATGTCATCAAGATTCGTTCCGTCCGCCATCGGATCGAGAGCGGCGATGTGGGCTATCTGCGGGTCACCAGTTTTACCCAACAGACAGTCGATGGACTGGAAAAAGCGATTGACAAAATCAAGGAAGAGATCGGCGAAGAGAAATTAGCGGGTTACGTGCTCGATCTTCGCCTCAATCCGGGCGGACTGCTGGAACAGGCAATCAGCGTCTCCGATACTTTCCTCGATCGCGGCCGTATCGTTTCGACCAGGGGACGCAACCCGCAAGAAACTCGCAGCTACCGCGCCCGGGCCGGCGACCTGACCGGCGGTAAACCGGTGATCGTTCTGATCAATGGCGGTTCGGCCAGTGCATCGGAGATCGTTGCCGGGGCGCTGCAAGACCATCGCCGCTCAACGGTAGTTGGCACCCGTTCGTTCGGTAAGGGATCGGTACAAACGATCATTCCGCTTGGACCAAGCGGCGCGTTGCGACTAACAACAGCTCTTTATTTCACCCCGTCCGGTCGTTCGATCCAGGCCAAGGGCATCGACCCAGATATCAAGATCAGCCAGCCATTGCCGGATGAGTTGAAGGGTCGGGTGGAATCGCGCGGCGAATCCCAATTGCGCGGCCATATTACTGGTGATGAGGAAGATGATTCCGGATCGGGCTCTATTGCTTATGTGCCGCCTGATCCTAAGGATGATCTACAATTGATCTATGCGCTCGATCTGCTGCATGGAACCAAGCAACACGACGCATATCCGCCGGATCCAAGCGACATCGTCCGCAATTAATTTGGCGGCGATACGGCGGCAGGCAAATCCGATTGCCGATCGTGTTTCGAAGTTGCAATTGTTTCGTTGGCGATCCGCAGCGCTCTTGGAGTAAGAGGATTGACCAGTGAACTGACAAGACCGTTGGGCCGAGCACGTCCGGGTATGTTTGCCGGTCCGGTGCGGCGTATGGTAATTATCGGTGCCGGATTTTTGTTGATCTTGGCCGCCGCGACCGGGCTATACCTGGGCCTATCGGACAATACTGGCGATGGTTCGACGCTGAAAGTGCGTCTTAGCGAAGGCGCGCCGGCGCGGCAGTTGAAAGAACCGGCTTCTAGCGCCAGCGAGCTTAGAAGCTCGCACGATGCGCTACAGCCGGCAACAAAACCTGCGCCGGTGGGACGGTTGCAGGAATTACAGCCGGACGGAGCAATTGCCGATCCGGTGGTGACCGCACTACCGATTTCACGGGACGGGCAACGCCGAAACCGGCTTAGCCATTTACCGGACCCGGCATTGGTTGAAACCTCCGCGCACGGCCCATTGCCGGTGATCGCAGCGGACGGTCGCCGGCCGCTTGATGTTTACGCCAGGGCGCCCGATACTGATGGCAATTTTGGAGTTGCCCGGGTGGTGATCGTGGTCGGTGGCATCGGCATCAGCCAGACCGGCAGTCAACAAGCGATCAGACAATTGCCGGCCAATGTGACCCTGGCCTTTTCTCCATACGGCAACAGCCTAAAACGCTGGGCGCGATCGGCGCGCCAGGATGGTCATGAAATTTTGCTGCAGGTGCCGATGGAGCCCTATGGCTATCCGCAAAATAACCCAGGCGCGGAGACCCTTAGAACTGGCGTGGCTGCGGCACAAAATCTCGACAATCTTCATTGGGCGATGGGCAAGATCACCAATTTCGTCGGCGTGATGAATTATCTTGGCGGCAAATTCGTCACCGATCAGGCCGCATTGCAGCCGGTATTTGATGACATTGCCCGCCGCGGCCTGGCCTATCTTGACGACGGCAGTGCTGCAAACAACCGTTCTGCGGAAATCTCGGCGGCGGCGGTGATGCCGTTTCGTTCGGCGGATTTGCTAATTGATGCGGTGCGCACGCGAAAAAACATCATAACCCAACTTGGTCGGTTGGAACGGGAAGCCAAACGCACCGGTATCGCAATTGGCGTAGCGTCGGCATTCCCCGAAACCATTGCACTGATCGCAGAATTTGCCCGCAAGGCAGGAGCTGCCGGCATTGAAATCACCCCATTTTCGGCGGTGGTTGAGGACCCGACAAATAATGACTGAACCAATAAAGAACCCGCCAGGAAGCAAATTGCCCTATCGGCGCAGCGCCGGCATCGTGGTGATAAACGGCGACGGCCTGGTTTGGGTTGGCCACCGGGTCACCACTGCTGAATCCACGGACCAAATTTTGCAATGGCAGATGCCGCAAGGAGGTATCGATGATGGCGAAGAGCCGCGTGCGGCAGCGCTAAGAGAACTCTTTGAGGAAACCGGTATCCGCTCGCTTGAATTTCTTGGCGAAGCGCCGCAATGGATCAATTATGATTTGCCGGACCAACTGATCGGATTTGCCCTAAAGGGCAAATTTCGCGGCCAAACCCAGAAATGGTTCGCGTACCGTTTTGTCGGCAGCGAAGACGAAATTGCCATAAACCCGCCGCCGGACGGTCACAAAGCCGAGTTTGACGCGTGGAAGTGGGTCGATATTAACGAACTGCCGGACCTGATCGTGCCATTCAAACGGCCAGTTTATCGCGAGCTGGTGCGGATTTTCCAGCATCTTACTCTCTAGCGCTTGTCACGAAGTGTTGGAATAGCTTCATCGCGCTATCTTTTTGTTTATGCGTGTCATTTTCCCCAAAACCGGTACCCACTTTTGGGTGACACGCACTAGCGCTTGTCACCAAGCGTTGGAATAGCTTTGTCGCGCTATGTTTTTGTTTATGCGTGTCATTTTTCCTAAAAACGGTACCCACTTTTGGGTGACACGCTCCAGAAACTCAATATTGACCCATTTGACCGCCACAATATTATCTTCTGAAGAAGACGGGTCACGAGCGACGGTATAGATCTACCCAAACCTGTTCCAACAAATCCAGAAGGCAAAATTTGGTGGCTGTTTTATCCAGCAATTTCCAGCAATCAAATAGGCCGATAGCAAGTTTCTTTGGCAGTACCCATTCATGAGCAAGTCGCCGCAGCCGGATTGGCGCGACGGTCTGCCGTGGCGCGCCAATGTGGGGATATTCCTGGTCAATTCCGGCGGAATGGTATGGGTTGGAAAGAGTTCTAATAGCGGGCCGGAAATCGTTGAGCCTGGCCGTGAATGGCAAATGCCGCAAGGTGGCATCGATGCAAACGAGGATATTGTCACGGCCGGAAAACGTGAATTGTTTGAGGAAACCGGGGCCCATTCAGTGCGCTTGATCGCCAGCAGCAATTGCTGGTGGAACTATGATTTCCCGATTCCCAGCCCCGATTCCGATCACAAACTGGCGCCGTTTCGTGGTCAAAAACAAAGATGGCTACTGTTTCGGTTTCTCGGCCGCGACGACGAATTCGACATCTCAGCCATCCATGTGGATGAGCCGGCAGAATTTACTGATTGGCGCTGGGTCGATCCGGCAGATTTGCCGAACCTGGTAGTGGCCTTCAAACGCGAACAATATCAAAGGGTAGTGGCGTGGGTGTCGTCGGTTAATGAATCGCTTTGAGTATCCTCACTGACGCCGAAGCTTTCTGGCGACAACGGCCGCTTTCCGAAAGACCGGCTTAGGGAACTGATATCTTCACGTTTTAAGGCGTCTTTTTGCACGCCGGCCTTGTTTCGCTCATGACTTTCATTCGACGACCGGGATCGAATGATGGATTTAATTTCAAATGTCAGTAGGTTACATTGCTCTTTCACAACATATCACTAACTAATTGATTATTAACATGAATTAATCTCAGAATGATATTAGTATTAAACAGGAATGCAATTACAGCAAAAAAAGTGAGAATACGTGAAATCCTGACAATCGGAATATATGTATTTCCAATTGCGAATATGAATTGTTGCCGCAGCCTGGCAAACGGCGGTCTTTTGGACAGCGAATGTTAGTGAAAATTGTATAGCGGTATCGCTAGCGCTTGTCACCAAGCGTTGGAATAGCTTCGTCGCGCTATCTGATTGTTTATGCGTGTCATTTTCCCAAAACCGGTACCCACTTTTGGGTGACACGCTCTAGCGAAAACGTCAGGCCAGTGCGGTGCGCACTTCCCGCAGCTGATCGAGCGCCAGTTGCGCCTTGTCGCGCTTCGGGCCGCTATCGGCGTCGCCGACATCTTCTTCGGCGTTTTTTATTTGCTGATCGAGCACGCCAATATCGATATCTTCGACATTGGTGGCATATTCCGCCAACAAGGTGCAGCCATCTGGCGTCACATCGACGAAACCACCGCGCACAAAATAGCGAGCATGGTCGCCTGATGCCATTTTGGCTTCGACCACACCGGGTTTAACCGTCGACATCACCGGCGCATGGTTACTTAGCACCGTGAAATAGCCTTCGGTACCCGGCACCAATACCTCGATTGCCGCACCAGAAACCAATAGGTTTTCGGGGGACACCAGTTCGAAGGTAAACGGGTCAGCCATGGCTCTAGTCCTGTGTCCTGCGGTCGATCACCGCATCGAATGCAGCGGTCGCCGCTTCAAATTTGTCGCGGCAGCCGGGATTACAAAAGCCGACGGTCTGGCCACGGTAACTGGTTAGCGAATCATTACTGACCGGCTTACCCGACCAGGGGTAAACATCGTTGATCGCCAATTTTTCCGCCGTTGCGATGGTCATATCGGCTATGCCGCCTCGGTTGCCAGACGTTCGGCCTTTTCAACCGCCTCATCGATCGAACCAACCATGTAAAACGCCGCCTCTGGCAGATGGTCATAATCGCCATCGACCAAGCCTCTAAAGCCCTTGATCGTGTCTTCCAGCGAGACCAATTTGCCCGGCGAACCGGTAAAGACTTCAGCAACATAGAACGGTTGACTCAAAAAACGCTCAATCTTGCGAGCCCGGGCGACCGCAATTTTATCTTCTTCCGACAATTCGTCCATGCCGAGAATGGCGATGATGTCCTGCAATGCCTTATAGCGCTGCAAGATTTCCTGCACCTGGCGTGCGCAATTGTAATGCTCTTCGCCCAGCACGATCGGGTCCAACATGCGTGAGGTCGAATCAAGCGGGTCGACCGCCGGATAAATGCCTTTTTCGGCAATACCGCGGCTCAATACGGTGGTGGCATCGAGGTGGGCGAACGAGGTCGCCGGCGCCGGATCGGTCAAATCATCGGCTGGCACGTAAATCGCCTGCACTGATGTAATCGATCCCTTATTGGTGGTGGTAATGCGCTCTTGTAGGGTGCCCATGTCGGTTGCAAGCGTCGGCTGATAGCCGACCGCCGACGGTATGCGGCCGAGTAGAGCCGAGACTTCGGAACCGGCTTGGGTAAACCGGAAGATATTGTCGACGAAGAACAGCACGTCCTGGCCCTGGTCGCGGAAATGTTCGGCAACCGTGAGACCAGACAGGCCAACCCGGGCGCGGGCGCCTGGCGGCTCGTTCATCTGGCCGTAGATCAGCGCGCATTTCGAGCCTTCGCCGCCACCCTCGACATTAACTCCGGATTCAATCATTTCCCAATAAAGGTCGTTGCCTTCGCGGGTCCGTTCGCCAACGCCGGCAAACACCGAATAGCCGCCATGCGCCTTGGCGACGTTGTTGATCAGTTCCATGATCAACACGGTCTTGCCAACTCCGGCACCGCCAAACAAGCCGATCTTGCCGCCCTTGGCATAAGGCGCCAACAAATCAACCACCTTAATGCCGGTTTCGAGAATTTCCGCATCGGTCGACTGATCAACGAAATCCGGCGCCGGTTGGTGGATCGCCCGGGTTTCCTTGTGGTTAATCGGGCCCACTTCGTCGACCGGCTCCCCGATCACGTTGATAATCCGGCCAAGGGTTTCATCGCCAACCGGTACAGCGATCGGTTGGCCGGTATCGGCTACTTCTTGGCCGCGCACCAGACCTTCGGACGAATCCATTGCGATTGTGCGCACGGTATTTTCGCCAAGGTGCTGGGCGACCTCAAGAATCAGCCGGTTGCCACCATTGTCGGTTTCCAGCGCATTGAGAATTGCTGGTAGATGCTCGTCGAACTGCACGTCAACAACGGCGCCGATCACCTGTTTTACCCTACCGACGACACTGGCCACAGTTTTGGCCTTCTTCGTTGGTGCTTTTTTAGTGGTCGCTTTAGCCATTTGTCCTTGACCCTCTCAACGTGCTCTACAGCGCTTCGGCGCCGGAAATGATTTCAATCAGTTCTTTGGTGATCTGCGCTTGGCGCTGCCGGTTGTAGGAAATCGTCAGCTTGTCGATCATTTCCCCGGCATTGCGGGTGGCGCTGTCCATTGCCGACATGCGCGCGCCCTGTTCGGAGGCGGCGTTTTCCAAAAGTGCCCGGAAAATCTGTACCGTAATGTTGCGCGGCAACAAATCATCGAGAATTTCCTGCTCTTCAGGTTCATATTCGTAAAACCCATCGGAACCTGCCGGCTCATCGCCGTCTTTGCCACCAATTTGCGGCGGGATGATCTGCTGCGCGGTCGGAATCTGACTGATCACCGATTTGAAGCGGGAATAATACAAGGTCGCGACATCAAAGCTGCCTTCGTCGAACAAATCCAATATTTTGGAGCCAATCGTATCGGCATCCTTGTAAGCCACGTTCTTGATGTCTCTAAGCAAGACTGTGTCGACAATCCGCGAGCCGAATTCAGTTTTCAGCGCCTCAAAACCCTTGCGGCCGATGCACAAGATTTTCACGGTCTTGTTTTCTGCGATCAGTTTGCGGGCCTGTTCGCGGGCAAGGCGGGCGATCGAGGAATTAAACCCACCGCACAGGCCGCGCTCGGCGGTGGCCACGATCAGCAAATGGGTATCATCCTTGCCAGTACCAACCATTAAGGCCGGACCGCCTTCGGCGTTGTCGCCAAGCGAAGCGGAAAGATTGGCCAGCACCGCATCCATGCGGCTGGAATAGGGCCGGGCCGCTTCGGCAGCGGTTTGGGCACGGCGAAGTTTCGCCGCCGCCACCATCTGCATCGCCTTGGTGATCTTTTGCGTCGCTTTGACCGACGCGATCCGGTTCCTGAGATCCTTAAGTGACGGCATTATATCTCCCGACGTTCAGCGCGGACGCTACTGGCTTACGCGAAACCTTTGGCAAATGCTTCGACCGCAGACTTGAGCCGGTCCGTGGTCTCGTCGCTTAGCGCGGCTTCCTTGCTGATCGTCGCCAACATATCGGCATGATCAGATCTTAGCGAAGACAACAGGCCCTGTTCGAACCGGCCAACATCGGAAACCGCCAACTTGTCAAGAAAACCATTCACCCCAGCAAAAATCACGCAGACTTGCTCTTCGGTCTTCAGGGGCGAGAACTGGGATTGTTTCAACAGTTCGGTCAACCGAGCGCCACGGTTAAGCAGGCGCTGGGTCGCGGCATCCAGGTCCGAGCCGAACTGGGCAAATGCCGCCATTTCGCGGTATTGCGCCAATTCACCTTTGATCGATCCGGCGACTTGTTTCATGGCTTTGACCTGGGCCGCTGAGCCGACCCGCGACACTGAAAGTCCAACGTTAACCGCTGGGCGAATGCCCTGGTAAAACAGATCGGTCTCCAAAAAGATCTGCCCGTCGGTGATCGAAATCACATTGGTCGGAATATAGGCGGAAACGTCGTTGGCCTGGGTCTCGATCACCGGCAAAGCGGTCAACGAACCCTTACCATTGTCTTCATTTAGTTTTGCAGCCCGCTCCAACAGCCGCGAGTGCAGGTAGAAAACGTCGCCTGGGAACGCTTCACGGCCAGGCGGACGGCGCAGTAACAGGGACATCTGGCGATAGGCAACCGCTTGTTTCGACAGATCATCATAGGCGATTAGGGCATGCATGCCGTTGTCGCGGAAATATTCGCCCATGGTGCAGGCGGTAAATGGTGCTAGGAACTGCATCGGTGCCGGATCGGAAGCGGTGGCGGCGACAATAATCGAATATTCAAGCGCGCCGCGTTCTTCCAACACTTTGACGAATTGGGCGACGGTTGAGCGTTTCTGGCCAACGGCGACGTAGATACAATAAAGTTTGGCGTCTTCGTCGCCGGCCTCATGCACCGGTCTTTGATTGAGGAAAGTGTCGAGAATGATCGCGGTTTTACCGGTTTGCCGATCGCCGATGATCAATTCGCGTTGGCCGCGGCCGATCGGGATCAGGGCGTCAATCGCTTTCAGCCCGGTGGACATCGGCTCGTGTACCGATTTGCGCGGAATGATACCCGGCGCCTTGACGTCGACCCGGGAACGTTGTTTGGCGTTGATCGGGCCCTTGCCGTCGATCGGATTGCCCAGCGCATCCACCACCCGGCCGAGCAATTCCTTGCCGATTGGCGTATCAACAATCGAGCCGGTCCGTTTAACGGTGTCGCCCTCTTTGATGTCGCGGTCGGAGCCAAATATCACCACGCCGACATTATCGGCTTCCAAATTGAGTGCCATGCCGGCGGTGCCGCCAGGAAACTCAACCAGTTCGCCGGCCTGCACATTGTCAAGGCCGTAGACCCTGGCAATGCCATCGCCGACAGACAGCACTTGGCCGACTTCCGCGACTTCGGCCTCAGCGCCGAAGTTTTTGATCTGGTCTTTTAGAATTGCGGAAATTTCCGCGGCACGAATATCCATCAGCCGACCTCTTTGAGTGCAAGCTTGAGCGAAGAAAGTTTGGTGCGGATCGAGGTATCGATCTGCCGCGAACCAATCTTGACGATCAAACCGCCGAGAATGGTTGGGTCGACGGTTTCAGCAATCGAAACATCCTTGCCGACCACATCTTTTAGAGCCGATTGCAGTTGTTTTTGCTGCACGGCGGTTAGGGCGTGGGCAACAGTAACCTCAGCGGTTACCTCACCACGGTGTTGGGCGAGTTTTTCGCGAAATGCGGCAAGCATGCGCGGCATCACGAATAGCCGGCGATTGGCGGCGACAACCCGCACAAAATTACCGACCATGCCAGTAATCTTAGCCTTATCGAGTACCGCGCCAACGGCTCGCGACTGTTCCTTGGTTGAAAATACCGGTGAACGTACCAACCGCATCAGATCGTCGCTGCCGCGCAAAAGACCATCAAAACGGTCAAGATCACGCTCAATATCATCAAGCTTGCCTTCAGAAACTGACAATTCAAACAGGGCGGCGGCATATCGCTCTGCCACGCTTGAAGATATAGAAGCCGATTGTGCCACGAATTGATCTTTTCCGGCGGTTGAGACAATGGACAAGCTTAGATCAAGCCATTGATATCATATCAGTTTTATCAGCAGTAAGGATTGGAGAAGATGCCCCCTGTCCAGCAACGAGGTTCCCTAGCACAGGTGCCGCCGGCAGGCAACATAAGAGCGCGCCGGATTTATGGCAAGGATTGTCGCATGCGATTAAACCTGGTCCTGTTTGTCAACAGGTCCTAGGGCCTGTTGACAATTATGGTTGTAGTGTCGGTTTGATCAAATTGGTCCAGTTTCGTGGTGTGAGAAGGAAGGACATGTTGGGCATATTCGACGACGAGCGGCGCGAAACTGGGCCAATTTGATCAAATCCCTTCGGGACGCGGCCGATTTGGCCCCTGGACTACGTTGCAAAAAGCTTGAAGTGGCCAACACTACGGCGCCTTTCGCGCCTTGCCAGCGACCAAATCGGCCACGCCGGCGCCACAACCATAATTGTCAACAGGTCCTTGAGTCTAGCTAAACACCGTGTCGAGCGCTGCAAACGCAAACATTAGTGCCAAAAGTCCGATTATCGGTCGTCTAAGGTCAAATGGGCGCTCGAGGGCCAGCGACACCAATGTGGCGATTGTGGTAAAAGTCCAATTGGCGCCGATCAGCAAGATTAGGAAAATGTTTCCGCTCGCCAGCAGCGTTAGGCCGCCTGCGATCCAAAAACCTGCGATTGTCCCCTGTGCCAGGCGCGGCTGATCGGCTGGTGTAGGTCCGCCGACCAGGTTAATCAGGGTGCCCGGCACAATGATCGCCGCCAATCCGATCGCCACCGCAGCAATTGCGCCGGCAAAAGTCAGCCAGCCGGCCAACCCGGCAGGGGAAAACCACGCCAATTCGGGGCTGCGGGCAAATGCCGCCGCGCCAAGACCAAGGATGATGCAACCGGCGAGAATGATACGATTGGCCGCCACAGCTTTGCCCGCGCCCGCGCGTGCAGCTTCTCGCCGCAGACTGGGTTCGTTGCTGAGAAATCCCAAACCGGTGATGCCCCAGGCCAGAGCGAGCAAAAACTGCACCACCGGTTGTTGCAGCAATATCGCCGCTAGTGCCGAACCGATCAAAGGCCCAGCGGCCAGGATACGCCCAGCGCGGATCTGCCCGATTGCCACGGCCTGGTTATCTTGATGGCGCTCTGCCAGGATACGCTGAGGCACCAACAGATAGGCCAGGCCGACCAGCAAGGTGGCGATTGGCACCGCCAGTGGCAGCCATTCAACAAATGAGGTTGGCAGGTAAATTTCCATCGCACCGCTCAAAGTGATTCGCAGCCCAGACTATCGACCGCGCCGCCTACAGGAAACTCTGCGGGTCGACATCGATCTGCAGGCGCACACTGCCGCGCGGCTTTGGTGCAACCGCGAGCCAAGCGCGGACATAGTGCTGAATGTGCAAATTTCGCTGCGAGCGCACCAACAGGCGATATCGGTAGCGGCCGCGAATGAGCGCCATCGGCGCTTCGGCCGGGCCAAGTACACGGAAATTGTCGTCGCGCGGCGCAAGGCGGCGCATGGCGCGGGCGTGGGTTTCGGCTTCGACTGGCGAACGGGCAGAAACGATCAACGAAACCAGGCGGCCAAATGGCGGCAGGCCAGCGGCGCGGCGGTGCTCGATCTCTCGGGCATAAAAGGTTTCCGTGTCACTGCGGGCGATCGCCTGGATCACCGGATGTTCAGGCTGATAGGTTTGGATGAACCCGGTGCTGACGCCACCGGCCCGGCCGGCACGACCGGTTACCTGGCACAGCAATTGATGGGTGCGCTCGGCCGCGCGTGGATCGCCATTGGCGAGGCCAAGATCGGCATCGATAACGCCGACACAGACCATATGCGGAAAATTGTGTCCCTTAGCGACCAATTGGGTGCCGACCACAATGTCGGCGCTGCCATCAGCAATCGCCTTGAATTCGGCGCGAAGTCGGGTGACGCCGCCGGCCATGTCCGAAGACAGCACGACAATGCGGGCGTCGGGGAACGCGGCATCAACTTCTTCCGCAATGCGCTCGACACCGGGGCCGCAGGCGACCAGATGATCAAGAGTGCCGCAATGCGGGCAGGCTTCGGGTACCGGTTCGAAATGTCCGCAATGATGGCAGGTCAATTGCCGGCGGAACCGGTGTTCGACCAACCAGGCGGAGCAATTGTTGCAGGAAAAGCGGTGGCCGCAGGCCCGACAAAGGGTGAGCGGTGCATAGCCACGCCGGTTGAGAAACAATAAAGATTGCTGGCCATTGGCCAAGGTTTCGCCGATCGCCTGGCGCAACACCGAAGAGATAAAGGCACCGCGCGGCGGCGGAGATTTTCGCATGTCGATGATCGACAGTTTCGGCATTGCCGCGGCGCCGAACCGGCTTTTCAAATGGATGTGCCGGTAACGCCCGGTCTCGGCGTTGACCCGGCTTTCTACCGATGGTGTGGCCGAAGCCAATATTACCGGAATGTCGCCCAACATGGCGCGCACCACCGCCATGTCGCGGGCATTGTAGTGAACCCGGTCTTCCTGTTTGTAGGCTTGGTCATGTTCCTCGTCGACCACAATCAGGCCGAGATCGCGAAACGGCAGGTAAAGCGAGGAGCGGGCGCCGGCAATAATTTGCACACGGTTTTCTGCCACCTGACGCCAGGTCCGTTCCCGGGTCCTTGGCGCAATATCGGAATGCCATTCGCCGGGCGGGGCACCGAACCTGGCCTCGAAGCGGTCCAAAAACGTTTTGGTCAGCGCGATCTCCGGCACCAAGACCAATACTTGGCGGCCGGCGGCAAGAACTTCGGCGATCGCCTCGAAATAGACCTCGGTTTTGCCGGCGCCAGTGACCCCTTCAAGCAAAACCGGAGCGAATTTTTGTTCCACCAACGCCTGGCTTAACCGGTTGGCGGCCTCTCGTTGCTCGGTTGAGAGCGTTGGCGGGGCATGGCTTGGATCAGGCCGTGGTACCACCGGCTGCGCCGGGATCGGCCGTTCGGCAAAACTGCCAGCCTTTTTTAGCCCTTCGATCACCGACGGGCTAACGCCGGCGGCATGGGCAAGGCCGGATTTGCTCCAAATCGCTCCCTCGCGGGCCAATTCCAGCACCCGACTGCGAGCCGACGTCATGCGCGGCGGTTCTTGGCCGTCATATACCAGACCCAATTGCGGCGGTTCCGGCGCCAACGCTGCCGGTACCCGCAGCACCATTTTCAACACCATACCGGGCGGATTTATAGAGTAGGCGGCGACCCAGTCGACAAAGGCCATCATGGTTGTGCTGAGCGGCGGACAGTCGAATTTCCGTTCGACATCGCGCAGTTTTGCCGGGTCGACGGGGTCTGGTTCATGGTCCCAGACCACACCGGCAATGAGGCGCGGCCCAAGTGGCACCTGAACCATGTCACCAGGGTGCAACTCCATACCGTCAGGCACCCGGTAGGAATAAATCCTGTCGAGGGGCACCGGGGTTAATATGGCGGCCAAACGGTCGGTCACAGGCACCTTTGGGCAAACAAGGTTACAAACACGCGCTTTATCACGATGCCGGGTGACGGGCGAGGCGAACATTGTGTCCAGCCGGTAGCTGGTCAACGCCTTTTAGGTAGTTAACAAAATCTTAATCCGACTTAGCCATGGTTTGCGGCAAAGGAATTTGATGATGGCCGATGATTTGCTGGAAACACCTGTTTCGGCGGAAGTGGCGGCGAAAACTACCGCCTGGCTAAGTTATCTGCGTGACCAACGGCGCTTGTCTGACAAGACCGCTCAAGCCTATCAGGCCGATGTGGGCCAGTTCCTGGCTTTCATGGCCCAGTATGGCGGCCAACCGGCACAATTAAATGATCTTGCCGATCTCAAACCAATGACCCTTCGTGCCTACCTGGCCGAGCGCCGCAAGACCGGTGTTGGTCCGCGAACCCTGGCACGGGGCATGGCTGGCATTAGGTCCTTTATCCGCTATCTGGAAAAATCGGGACTTGCCTCATCGGCCGGGCTTGCCGCGGTCAGAACCCCGAAACAACCTAAAACTTTGCCCAAGCCGCTTGCCGCCGACGACGCGGTTAGGCTTGGCGGCATCGAAGACCAATTGGCCGTTGAACCGTGGATTGCCGCCCGTGATGCCGCCGTACTGACCTTGCTCTATGGTTGCGGGTTACGGATTTCCGAAGCATTGGCGATCACACCCGCCGATTGGCAATCAGCCGGTGCTACGGGATTGCGGGTTACCGGTAAGGGCAACAAGACCCGGCTGGTGCCGGTGTTGGGGGCGGTGGCGGGCGCGGTTGACGCCTATCTTGCAGCGTGCCCGTTTTCTCTGGTGGCTGAATTGCCGATGTTTCGCGGCGCACGCGGTGGGCCGCTTAACCCGGCGGTTCTGCAACGGGCGATGCGGTTGCTGCGCGGCGCCATGGGGCTGCCGCAAACCGCGACGCCGCACGCATTGCGCCATTCATTTGCCACCCATTTGTTGGCTGGTGGCGGCGATTTGCGCACGATCCAGGAATTGCTCGGCCACGCCAGCCTGTCGACGACACAGGTCTATACCGCGGTCGATGCCAAGGCGCTGATGCAAACCTATCTTAAGGCCCATCCACGCGCTTAAGCGGCGGCGCTTATCCGCCCGGCAAATCCTCTGCGGATGTGGCGGCCAAGTTCCAGCGCAATATCGCTGGCGCCAAGCGGGCGGAAATGCAGATTAACGTAGAAGGTCGGTAGGTGCGGCAAACCGGCACTGTCAGGAATGATCGCCAATTGTTCCGGCACGGTCTGCGATAAAAACGGAGCTACCGCCATGTCGGCCTCCAGCACGGCGATCACCGGTTCCTGACTGCCGGTGTGGCATGACAATTCCCAATCCACCCCGGCCTTGGCCAGAGCATGCACTGCAGCCGATCTGAACGCACATTTTTCGCAGCCAAGGGCCACCGGCAACGGCGTCTTTTCGGCACTGTGGCCGCCGCGCATGCCGGCCCATACCAAACAGTCGGTCAGCAACACGTCCGGCCCGCGCTCGGGTTCGGTGGTCAGCGTCAAGTCAATCTGTCCGTTATTTAGCTGTTCCAGCAAAATCGGCGTGGTATTGCTGAACAGGGTTACCTTGATCTGCGGCCAGGCGCGGCTGAACGAGCGTAGGATCGGCGGCATGTAGGTCAAAATAATGTCATGCGGCACGCCGAGCGCCACTTCACCAGCAAAGGCAGGCGCGGTCATCGCCGACCAAACTTCATCGTTAAGACGCAGCATTTTCAATGCGTGCGCCTGCAAGCGCTCGCCGGCGGAGGTGAGCTGCAACCGCTTTTGGCTGCGGTCGAAGAGGCTCTCGCCAAACAATTCCTCCAGCCGCTTGATCTGTTGGCTAACCGCCGCCTGGGTCAGGTTTTGCACTTTCGACGCACTGGTCATGCCGCCGGTCTCGACCACTGCGGCAAAGGTCCGTAGCAGCGCCACATCAATGTCTCTGAGCAACTCCGATACCATAACCGTTCCTAATGATTGAGATAAGAAACTTTCGTTTTCATTATATGTCATCGCACCCCATATTAGCAACAGGCAGGAAATTGACCTGTAAAAAATGGAGATTGATGATGACGATTGCAGAAACCACCCACCACACGAATTTCAGCTTCAGCAAATGGTTCGACCGGCTGCGGGTGTTCAACAAAACCGCCAAATTGCGGCAGCAGATCCGCGCCGAGCGCAAGGAACTTTTACAGCTCGACGCCCATCAATTGGCCGACATCGGCATCACCCACGACGATGCGGTCCGTGAAGCGCGACGGCCGAATAACGATGTTTCCGCCAATCGTCTCAACGGTGCTGGTAAACGGATATGAGCATTGCGGCGGCTATCCATGGGAAACCTGGCGTTAACCGATCACCTTAACCGCTTGTGAGCCAATTGGCGTCATGGTGCGTGTCAAACCTGGGTAGTGGAAAATCAATAGCGATGTTGGATCGATTGTTGCACCGAACGACGGAAACAATGTTGATCAGCTTGACGGTGATCAAATTCGTCTTCCTGGTCTCGTTCCTGATCGTATTGGGCAAGGCTGCCGACGCCGCCGACAAGCCGCAGCAATGCGGCGGTGCCAACCTGATGGCGGCGATCGAGCGCGACGATCCGCAAGCATTTGCCGCCATGCGCGCAGAAGCGGAAACGATCGCTAACGGCCATGCGCGGTTCTGGCGGGTTTCGAAGAGCGGTATCGCCCACTCCTGGCTTCTCGGCACCATGCATGTTTCCGATCCCCGGGTGACCGAATTGCCTATGGCGGTGCGGGTATCGTTCGAAACCGCCGACACGGTGGTGATCGAAAATACCGATGTGCTTGATCCCGGCGGCCTGCAGGCCAAGATGATGAGCATGCTCCACTACACAATGCTACTCGACGGTAGCACCCTAAGCGAGCGCCTACCGGAGAGATTGCATGGTGAATTTCGTCGCGAAACCTTAGCCCGCGGTGTGCCGTTTGAAGTTGCCGACCGCATGCAGCCCTGGCTGATTTCCACCACCCTGGCGTTGCCGGTCTGCGAACTCAGTCGCAAGCGCGGTGGCTCTAAAGTGCTCGACCAGGTGCTTGGCAACCAAGCCTTGGCCAGGGGCAAGCAGGTAATCGGCCTCGAAAGCCTCGAAGACCAGTTCTCGGCGATGGCCAGCTTGCCGGAATCCTTACACATAGATGCGTTGACCCAGACCCTATCGAACAAAAATTACGCAGAAGATATGATCGAAACCATGGTTCAACTTTATCTGGAAGGCAACACCGCCTACATGCTGCCATTAATGCGGGCGTTGGTGCCAGAAAACCAGACACTTACCGATTATGGCAAATTCCAGGAAATCATGATCGATATGCGCAATCAAACGATGCTGGATGGCGCCCTGCCGCATCTGGCCAAGGGCAATACATTTGTCGCAGTTGGCGCGCTGCATTTGACCGGTAAAGTCGGTCTTGTTGCTTTGCTCCGGCAAGCCGGATTTGATCTGGAACCAGTGCTTTAACCGACATCTGAAACATTTGCGATACGCCAAACCCTGCTGTTTGGTATCGGTGGGTGAGGGCAATATTATTCTCCAAACTGTGATTTGTTCCAACCTTTGTTCGCTGCTAGATTGGGATGAGACGGCTCCGAAATGGTGCAGCCAGGAGGCTGGAACCGGTAGAGCCGGGCGATGGGAGAAAGCAATGCGCAAATCGATTGCAATGAGCTTGGCCATACTGTTGGCTAGCGTGACCATGGCGGCGGCCGGTAGCGGCTGTGGGTTTGGAAAACATGCGGCGTCGACCCATGACCAGGTTATCGCCGATGCGTCGACCACCGACAGCGCGATGAGCACTTTCGACCCGGCGGTCCTGCAAACCGAACCGGCGGCCGATACTATCGTCCTTGAAGAGGCGACGCAGGAATAAGCGTCTCGTCACATTCGCATAAGTATCGGCAGCGTGGGTGTTATCCGGGCACTAACTTTGGCGCTTGTCACCAAGCGTTGGAGTAGCTTCGTCGCGCTATCCCTTTGTTTATGCGTGTCATTTTTCCCAAAACCGGTACCACAATCATGATACTCAACAGGGCCTAGAACCTGATCTACCCACTTTTGGCTGAATGACTGATCGTCATCATCATGCAGCTTTGTCCGCAATTACTGTGATCCACTTTGGGATCAGGCGGAAATTGTATGGAGTGGCGGCGACAGCCGATCCTCAGGCAGGCTGCGGAAAATTTCCCTACGCCAGCAAACTATTTTTCCGCCAACAAAGGGGTCAATATTAACCATCGTTGGTAGTCACACAAATGCATTGAACAAATTGCCACAAAACCGTGGCGCACATACCCCATGCTTGCAATAGCCAGTACGCAAGAAAAATCCAAAATCAAACAATTTGCGATGGTTGGGATTTCTTCATGGCGGACGGATTGGCCAGTTCGCGGGCCATAGTTTTGACCGCCTTTTGCACTTTTTCGAACGCCCTGACCTCGATCTGGCGAACCCGCTCGCGGGAAATGCCGAACTCGCCGGATAATCCCTCCAGTGTAATCGGCACATCGCTCAGCCGACGCGCTTTGAAAATCCGCTGTTCGCGCTCATTGAGCACCGACATGGATTCTTTCAGCATTTCACGCCTGGTTTCCAGTTCGTCGTTTTCGATCAGGATCTGTTCCTGGCTGCTGCTTTCATCGACCAGCCAATCCTGCCACTGGCCGGATTCGCCCTCTGCCGCTTTGATCGGCGCATTGAGCGAAGCATCACCGCCGAGGCGCCGGTTCATCGAGGTTACTTCCTCCTCGCTGACCCCTAGCTGTTTGGCAATGATCGCCACCTGTTCGGGATTAAGATCGCCATCGTCGAGCGCCTGAATCCGGCTTTTTGCTTTACGCAGATTAAAAAACAGCCGCTTCTGGTTGGCGGTGGTGCCCATTTTCACCAGGCTCCACGAGCGAAGCACATACTCCTGGATCGCCGCTTTGATCCACCACATGGCATAGGTTGCAAGGCGAAAACCACGTTCTGGATCGAATTTTTTCACCGCCTGCATCAGCCCGACATTGCCCTCGGAAATTACTTCACCGATCGGCAGGCCATAGCCACGATATCCCATGGCGATCTTTGCTACCAAGCGCAGATGGCTGGTCACCATTTGGTGCGCCGCATCACGGTCTTCGTGCTCAAGATACCGTTTTGCCAGCATGTATTCCTGCTGCGGTTCGAGCATTGGAAATTTACGGATTTCATCGAGGTAACGAGAAAGTCCGTTCTCGCCGGCGGAAACTACTGGGAGATTTTGGGCCATTGAAGCACCCTTTCGTTATCAATTGTTTGGGTTCCCATCGCGGCAAACCCATCTAATAATACGCATTCCTGTCGGTCGTGGACAAACATGCATCCTGCACCCATAAGCTTTATAAATAGTGCTGCAATGCGGCGAATTTAAGTAAGAAAATTATCCTGTGGCAATTCGCAGGTCGGCCGGCTTTAGGCCCATTAAACCAGCAAGGGTGGCGAAATCTGCGGGCGGCGGCGCATCAAACGCCATGGTCAGGCCGCAACCCGGGTGTTCGAAGGCAAGCTGGGCGGCGTGCAGGGCCTGGCGGTTCAAAGATTTCAGCGCTTGGCGCTGAGCCTGGTCGAGCGCCACCGATTTGGTTTTGAAATGGCTGCCATAGACCATGTCGCCGATTAGCGGGTGGGCGATGGCGGCCATATGGACTCGGATCTGGTGGGTGCGCCCGGTCTCCAATCGGCATTCGAGCAAGCTGGCGAGCGGGGCGGCGGTGCCGACCGGCAAGGTTTGCAATACTTGGTAATGGGTCACCGCGCGTCTGGCGCCAGGGCGTTCAGGTTTTACCACCGCCTGTTTAATTCGGCAGGACCCAGAGCGCGCCAACCAGCTATCCACCGTACTGGCTAAGGGCTGTGGTACGCCCCAAACCAACGCCAGATAGCTGCGCTGCAACGGCCCAGTGCGACCATGATCGGCAAACTGTGCGGTCAGCCCAGCGTGGGCGCGATCGGTCTTGGCAACCACCATGACCCCGGAAGTATCCTTGTCCAAGCGATGCACGATCCCTGGCCGACGCACACCACCGATGCCGGAAAGCGAGCCAGCACAGTGATGGATCAAGGCGTTGACCAAGGTGCCGTGCCAATTGCCAGCGGCTGGATGAACGACCATGCCGGCGGCCTTGTTGATGACAATCAGTTCCTCGTCTTCATACAATACGTCAAGCGGAATTTCCTCCGGGCCTGGCACACTATCTTGCGGTTCGGGAACCGTCAGGCTGATTTGTTCATTGCCCTTGAGCCGGTAATTCGGCCTAATATTACTGGCGCCGTCGACCGACACATGACCATCTTTGATCAATTGCTTGGTGCGCGAGCGTGACACATGCTCCGGCATTTTCGTCGCCAAAAAGAAGTCGAGCCTGGCGCCGGCATCGGTGGTTTGGGCGCAAAACACTTCCATAGTCGGGTCTGCTTCGCTAACAGGTTCAAACATCGGCAAAAACGGGAGCCTTGAGATTGGCAAATTCGGATATTGACGAACACGAACAACCGCTCGATCCAGCCATGGAGCGGGTGCGGCGAAAAATGGTTCGCCTGATTGCGATATCGATTGCGATCATGCTGATTGGCTTGCTATCGGTTGCTGTCGCCATTGTCTACAAATTCAACCGATTGCCGAACAACCGCTCGTTATCCGAGCCCCAAGATGTGGCGGTGCAATTGCCGCCAGGGGCGCGGCTGCAATCCAGCCATATCGAAGCCAACCAGATGATGCTTACCCTATTGTTCGACAATGGCGACCAGGCGGTGTGGATCTATGATTTGGTAACCGGAAATGTCACCGATCGCATTGCAATCAAGGCTGCACGATGATGGCCCAATCGATACGGACCTGTGGATTTTTACGCACGCGAATTATTACCGCCTCCGGAACGGGTCGCCATAGCGTGGGTCGTTAAGAAATTGCTGGTCGGTCAATGTTTCCAGAAACGCCACAAGTGCCGCGCGGTCACCCGCGGAAAATTGCAGCCGGATTGGTTCGCCTCGGTCATCCATCAGCTGCGGATCGAGGTTGCGGTGGGGCTTAATCCCGGTTGAATAGTGCGCTAGTACCGCATCGAGGTTGGCAAAGCGCCCGTCATGCATATAGGGCGCGCGTACGGCAATGTTGCGCAATGACGGCGCGCGAAACTTGCCATCGTCGGCGTCGACGCCGGTTACTTCACCCAACCCACGGTCCCGGCCGTCTTTGACCGTAAGCCCATTGTTGCGCGGTTTCGTCATGACCATCGCCGGGCCTTCATGGCAGGCGGAACAGCCGGCGCCACCATTTGCTTGGTCGCTCAAAAACAGAAATTTCCCCCGGTTTTGCAGTCCGGTGAAATCGCTGAACTGAACTAAATCGTTAGCGCTCGCCTGTCGCGCGATATCAAAACTTGAGCGGTCAGAAACCATCGCTCGAACAAATTGCGCCAGGGCGCTGGCGATCCGCTGATCGGTGATCTGCGCCGAGCCGAACGCATTATCAAACAGGCGGCGATAGAAACCGCGACTTTTGACCCGCACCACCAACTGGCCCGGCCCAAGACCCATCTCGACCGGGTCAGTGAACGGTTCCAACACCTGTTTGGCCAGGCTTGAGGCGCGTTGATCCCAAAAAAACCGCCTCTGGGGCATGAACACCACATTAGTCAAACCCATTGCATTACGCGCGGTGATCTTGCCGGCAAAACCGATCGAGAACCGGTTCGGGTCGTCAAACCCGCTCGCTTGATGGTGGCAGGAGGCGCACGAAACCAGATTGTTGACCGACAATCCGCGATCATAAAACAATATCCGACCGAGCAGGGCGCCATCATTGGTAATCGCTTCGCCGCTTTTGGCGCCTGGATAAGCGGGTGCGGAAACTGCCAGTTGCGGGTTTAGATAGCGGGCAGGCAATTCAGCAGCCCAAAGGGAACCGGTCGAAGAAATTGCCAGGAAAAAAACCGTCGCCAATGTGTAAAGTGGCATGGTAGTCGCGACCATCAATTGAATTTGCTCACTGCGGCCCGGCGAATAATTGGTACGATGGGCCTCGATCAGCCGCTTTCGACCTTGCGCGCGCTTTCCTGCAACGCCCGGATCCGGTCGGCCAGACTTTGTTGTTTGTCGTCATTGGCAGGCTCGGCATCGCCGCCTGTCGCGGTCCTGGTGATCCTGGCCAGCAAGGAAGATGCGCTGCGGCGGGTTGGCATCTTGGCGGCATCAAGGATTTTGTTGATCGGTGAACCTTCGCCTTCCAAAGTCGCGGTCATGGCGGTGACTTCTGCTGCCAGGTCATTGATGCGTTCGCGCAAAATCGCATTTTCCTGACGCTCCGTCTCCCAATCCTCGCCGTTCGAGCGTTTGAAGGTGTCAATGGTATTAGCAAATTCGTCGCGTTCGTTGGTGATCGTTTCGAGGTCGCTGCGCAGCCGATCCTTTTCGTTGTTGAGCGATTGCATGGCCTCCTTGACGTTTTCGTTCGAGGCATCGTTTAACAATACCTCGGTGCGCAAATTGGTCTCAGCCAGTTCTGCTTCCAGCGCCAAAATTCGCGTCTGGGCACCGGTGAGTTTTGCTTCCACACCGCTGTTGCCGCGTTCGGCATCGGCATCGGCGCGGCGGCGTTCGGTCATTTCCTTCTGCCTGCGCTCGAGTTTTTCCTCCAGATCGGCGATCCGCCGTTGCGATTTCAGCATGTATTCGTTCAGTTCGACAGCTTTGCTGGCCTCATTTTCGGCCCGCCTGGTTTCACGGACCAGTTCCGCCTTGAGGTCTTCTTCCGACCTACGGCGTTTAATAATTTGATCGTGTTCACTTTTGAGTTTGTCGGTGAGGTTTGATATTTCGCTTTCCCGGGCAACCAATTCGATGCGTTTGCCGTCGGACGTGGCCTCTGCTTCGCCAAGGCGGCGCTCATTGGTTTCCAGCTCCAACGCCAATTGCTCAAGCTTTTCTTCCAAGGATTTGCGTTCGACGTTTAGTTGGTCGACCCGGCGTTCGCGATCCTGCAGTTCGCTGCGGGTTTCGCTGGAACGACCTTCCAACTCTTCGATCAGGGAAATTTTTTCAGAGGTTTCCTCACCGAGCTTGATCAGTTCATCGCGCTTGGTGTTGATTTCGATTACCTGCTCATTGGCCCGCTGCTTGAGTTCCTCAACACTGCGCTCAAGGCGGCGGGTGCTCATTGCAAACTCGGCGCGCAAGCGATCCTTGTCGGCTTGGATCTCGTTGAGGGTCAAAGGAACCGAACTCTCGATCCGGCGTTTGGTCAAAACCACCGCCCGACGCCAGATCATCGGCGAAATCATCAAAGCCAGAAAGGTCGCTCCCAGAAACCCAAGTGCGAAGTAGAGGATACCTTCAAGCACGGTCGATCACCCAAATTGGTTAGTGGTTGCGATGCCGCACGCGCACGGCATCGACATGGCGCATAGTTTGCCACGAATTTGCCTCCGGTTCCAACGCAACGATTGATTAACGTTAAGGACCGTGCGCCGACGCTACTCCAAAGCCAAGTACCGCATTAGCACGGGACGTTTTGAAAGTGTGATTTCGAACCGCATTAAAATGGAAAAATGCGTGGTGTACGGCGAATTTTCAAATAACCGATATTGATGCCCAACCTGGCGCCAACGCCAGTGCGGATCGGTACCAGCACAATGCCGTTGCGTCCCAAAACGGTCATGCCCACGCCGCCGATCGCATAGGCGGATCCGGAAATGCCAAAAAAGCGCTGATAAATCGAATCGATCGCCGGCAATTTGTAAACCAACGTCATGGTCCGGTTGCCTTCTATGCCATAATCCCAGCCGACCGATGGGCCTTGCCAATAGAGTTTATAGTCGCCCGCATTCTTGGTGTAGAGTACCCCTTCGCCATAGCGCAAGCCG
Source organism: Rhizobiaceae bacterium (assembly GCA_965248715.1). Classification (GTDB taxonomy): domain Bacteria; phylum Pseudomonadota; class Alphaproteobacteria; order Rhizobiales; family Rhizobiaceae; genus CBDFKB01. The sequence goes on along the minus strand of CBDFKB010000007.1, from coordinate 570,157 downwards.
CCGATGAAGGCGCCGCCGGCTTCTTCGCCCAAAATATAACCGTTTGGCAGGCCATATTTGGTAAATGCGCGCTCCACTAAAGTGGCCAACGCACCGGAGGTAGCGCCAAAGAAACCGTGGCCGGCGTCTATCACCTCGCTCATGGTGTAATGGGTGTTTGCTTGGGCGCGCGCGCGCGCGGTCGATGTGATCAAGATGCCGATTGACAGCATCGCGATGGCAGCAAACGCGAGCCGTCGCGTGGTTTGCGGTTGTTGTATTGCGAAAAAATGCTGAAGCATGTTCGGTGTCCTCGTGCGATGGGTTCGGTGATGGCCCGGCGCATCATTCCCGGTATTTTTCATTCCGATTCATTCACACCATTATATGGTTAACAATTTGTCAGGATTTGGCATCTGGCGACAGACCAAGCGGCTAGTGTGGTGGATTTGAAATTCGTTTCATTATTGCTGCACGTGATCCAGCGAATTTCAAATCCTAAACCACACTAGAATCATTGACTTGCTAGTGCCCCTTTGAATCGGAAGCTCGTTCTGAGGTTGCAGAATAATGCGGCGAACTTCAGATTCGGGGCACTAGTGTGCGATGTGTGAACCGGTCGTTAACGATGTCTGTGGCGTAATTGGTTCGAAAAATGACACAAAAGGACGGAACATGCCGCAGCTGCCAGATATCAGTCCAATGGAACTTGCCGCACTGCTGTGCAGCCGGGTTTGCCATGACATCATTTCGCCGGTTGGCGCGATAGCCAACGGTCTTGAGCTTCTTGAAGAAGAAGGGGCGAAAGATATGCGAGAGGTGGCAATGGACCTGATCAAATCATCGGCCACCAATGCATCGGCAAAACTGCAATTCGCACGGATCGCGTTTGGTGCTGGCGGTTCAGCCGGCGCCCAAATCGATACCGGTGAGGCGATGCTAGTTACGACCGGCTATGTCGAAGCCGAGCGCAGAACCGAATTGGTTTGGACCGGAGAGCGGGTGCTGCTACCGAAAAACCAGGTCAAACTGCTGCTTAACATGGTGTTGGTTGGCCTTGGAGCCATACCGCGGGGCGGAAACTTAACCGTGAACTTGGAAAATACTTCGCCGCTGCCGGAGTTTTGTGTGGTCTGCAGTGGCCAAAATGCCCGGGTTCCGCCGATATTGGTCGATTTGTTGAACGGAACTTTTAACGAAGATTTGGATGCCCACGCAATCCAGCCGGTCTATATGATGAAGCTTGCCGAGTCCGAAAATATGACGGTATCGGCCAAGCTTACCGGCAATGAAGTCAAATTGAGAGCCATTTCCGCTTAGCTATATTTAGATATTTCAGGTAGTTTCGTCCATGTTTAGGCGGCGCAGGCCCGGGTCACGCCATAACCATATGTTAACCTGCTTATTAATCCCATCGGTTGTAGAAGCTAGTCGGTAATTGTTTGTGTATTAGATTAGGTACAAACCAGTGGTCAAAGTTGCAAATCGGTACTGCGTATACGATTAGCTCTGCTAGAGCGTGTCACCCAAAAGTGGGTACCGGTTTGGGATAATGACACGCATAAACTTAGAGATAGCGCGACGAAGCTATTCCAACGCTTGGTGACAAGCGCTAGTCTCACTGTGGGAGCGGTTCATGAAGGTCTGCATGATAATCGACGATTCGTCGGTGATCCGGAAAGTGACGCGCCGTATCGTCGAAGATATGGATTACGTGGTCGATGAAGCGGAGAACGCCGAAAATGGCTTACGAAAATGCGACGATAGCATGCCCGATGTCATTTTAGTGGATTGGAAGACCGCCGCAATGTCCGGTGTCGAGTTTATCCAGCAATTGGGTAAACGGGAATTGGCGTCCGCCACCAAAGTCATCTTTTGTACCAGCGAATTATTGGTGGCGGAAATGACCAAGGCCAAACGGGCCGGTGCGCATGGATTCCTGATGAAACCGTTCAACCGCAAATTGTTGCAGGACAAATTCATCGAATTGGGACTGTACCACGAATATCCAGACAAAGTCGCTTATATCAACAGCGCATAATTATGAGCCATCTGAGCACCTCCAAAACCCCTTCTTTTGGGTCCTGGGAGCAATTTTTCGTTTTTGCGTCTCTCAAATATTTCAACATATTATCCGGTACTCGAAACTTCAAAATTACACCCAGCGCAACAAAATCGAGGGTTTCTAGCGCTTGTCACCAAGCGTTGGAATAGCTTCCGTGCTATCTCTAAGGTTTATGCGTGTCATTTTTCCCAAACCGGTACCCACTTTTGGGTGACACGCCCTAGTGGAATGAATTTGACATTTGGTGCCCATTTGCAGCTTCGCCGTTTGTCAAATGTCAAATTTGAAAATTCCACTAGATTCAATATCTTGCTAGTGGTTCTTTTGTTGCCAAGATTTGCAAACCACAGTGTTGCAACGGGGCGCAAATATTAGAATCGAACCACTAGCGCCGCCAAATCTGCAAGAATTCGCCCGATTTATCGGCTCATTATCAAGAAGCGGTGCGCTTGTTGCCGCGCTCACCCAAATCAGGCTTGAGCGGCCGCGCCGGTGAAAACAGCGCGCCTTGGGCCAAGGTCACATCATGGTCGAGCAATGGCAACACATGAGCCTCTTCATCAACCTGGGTGGCGACCAATTCGATCCCGCCCGCAGCCAGAAACGAAGCGATCTCAACGATGTTGCGGTCTGTATCATAACCGTCATAGGCGAGCAATTCCGGTGCCGGTACCTTGACGATCGAGAACGAAAAATCGTTCACCGCTTGACGCAGCCGTTTTTCGCTTCCCTCGCCGTCCAGGGACAGGCGATATCCGGCTTCGCGCACCCGGTTTAGAAATTTACCTGCATGACCGCGAATATTGCGTAGATCGGTGAGGGCAATTTCTATCACCAATTGGTCGCTGATCGCCTGGTTTGCCTCAAGATAGGCCGCGATATCTTCACTCGACTTTTTGTCGGCGATAGTCGCATGCGACAGGTTCCAAAAGACCAGAGATGCGTTATCTCGGGACTTAAGCCTGCGTACCACAGAGACCGCTTTGCGAACCGTGCAGCAGTCGATTTGTGGCACCAAGCCGCTTTTTGTCGCAATTTCGATGAATTGCTGTGCCGACAATATCTCGGCGCCATCGGGAATCCGGGCCAGCACTTCATAGGCAACCGCCTTACGGTCTGGTAAAGCCATGATCGGCTGTAGGTGGATCTCGACCTGATGATTTTCCAAAGCGTTGTTTATCGCCGACAAAATTCGTATCCCGGTTTCGGCCTCCGATCGTCCTGCTGCTTGACGCCTGGCTCCGATATCGGCCAGGCGCACCACATTGGGTTGTTCTTCGCCAGTGATGGAGAAAGATCCAAAATCGTCATTGCCAACATTGGTGCGGAATTCTTGCACCGGCGCAAGGGCGGCGGCGGGCTGGGTATTGGCCTGCTCCAGGCTAATCTCAAGCCCGGCACTTTTTTCTTCGTTTCTCAAAATGCGTGTCGATAATTCATCCAAGCGACGGCTGATATCCTTGCCGTAGCCGTACATATCCCCCATCGAGCCTTGGTATTGCCGTTCCGCCCGGCTAACCAGATGGTAATTGAGCGCCGTCATCAAGACGGCAAATAGGCCGAGGCCAATACACGCCGCCTGCCAAAGGTTCAATCCGGGGAGATAATAGGCACCAACAGCACATGCCGCAGCTATTACGATGAATGCGCCAACAAAGGTACCGCTGGAAAATTTGCCCATGAAGGCCACCACTCAACTCAAACTATACAAAATACCGACCGGGCCACCGTCGCCCGAAGGATGTTATTATGAACAAATTCTTAATCGATGCATAGCAAAGACAAACAATATGGTAAGCATTTATGCCTAACGCGATCGCGATAGATCGGCCCGATCACCCCTTGACCCGGCCAGTCAGGCGACGTAACCCGCTGTGGTCAATTTCATCATCTCCCGCAACAGGACCGAATTCACCGTGCACCAAGAGGTTCCGCGTCTTGATGGCCTTGCCGATATCGCCGGTAATTACCGTGCCATCTTGTGTGATGTGTGGGGGGTCGTGCACAATGGCCAAAGAGCTTGGCCTGATGCTTGCGAGGCGCTGATCCGGTTTCGCAATTCAAGCGGGATCGTCGTCATGATTACCAACGCCCCCCGGCCCAAACCGCCAGTGGTTGCGCAAATGGCACATCTGGGCGTCCCCGACGGTGTTTACGACGAGGTGGTGACTTCCGGCGACGTGACCCGCAGCCTGATCGTAGGTGCTGGCGTGCCAGCCTTCCATATTGGTCCCGAGCGCGACTTGGTTCTGTTTGAAGACTTGGGCGTCGAACTGACCACGCTGGAAAAAGCCGGCCAGGTAGTGTGCTCCGGCCTGTTTGACGACCGTACCGAAAGCCCTGAAGATTATGCTCAACTATTGGCGCAAATCCGATCCCGCGAACTGCCGTTTGTCTGTGCCAATCCTGACATTGTGGTTGAATATGGCGACCAGCTAATTTGGTGCGCCGGAGCGTTGGCGCGTGACTTTAGCGCGCTTGGCGGCGAAACCCGGATTGTCGGCAAGCCGCACCGGGAAATCTATCAACACTGCCTGGCGCGAATTGATGAATTGGCGGGTGGGCCGCTTGAGCTTTCGCAAATCCTTGCGGTTGGCGATGGCGCGCAAACCGATCTGGCAGGCGCGGAACGGGCCGGCCTCGACGCTCTGTTTATGACCGCCGGCATCCATGCCCAAGCTTATGGCGGTTCCGAACAGCCCGTGCATGATGAGGTCAACGCCTTTCTTGCCGATGAAGGCCGCAACCCGATCGGCTACATGCAACGCTTGATATGGTAAGGATTGACCCAGTGGAATGAATTCAACATTTGCGTCCCATTTGCAGCTTCGTCGTTTGTCAAATGTCAAATTTGGAAATTCCACTGGAGTCAATATCTTGCTCGAGGGCCTGTTGAGATTGATGATTGTAGTGCCGGTTTGGCCCCTGAACTGCGTTGCCAAAGGCTTGAAGTGGCCAAGATTACTGCGCCTTTCGCGCCTTGCCAGCGGCCAATTTGGCCACGCCGGCGCCATAATCATGATACTCAACAGACCCTAGTATGTGAGGCGGTGATTGGCATGACCGAGTGGAAACAAACCTGATGACCGGAAAATTTCACCGTATCCGGGAATTGGCGGATTTCCCCCGCAACCTCAGGGGAGGTGCGGTGGCAATCGGCAATTTCGATGGGGTGCATCGCGGCCACCGGGCAGTGCTGGATGGCGCGGTCGACCATGCGCAGCAGGCAAGTTTGCCGGCTCTGGTGTTGACCTTCGAACCCCATCCACGGACGTTTTTTGCTCCCAAGCGACCGGTCTACCGCATGACCCCGGCGCCATTAAAAGCGCGATTGTTCGCGCAATTGGGTTTTTCAGCGGTGGTCGAACTGGAATTCAACCACGACTTAGCCAGTCTGGACGCGGAAAAGTTCGTCGATTCGGTTCTGCTTGCGGGCATGGGTGTGTCCCATGTGGTGGTTGGCGAAGATTTCCATTTCGGCCGCATGCGCAAAGGCACCCCTAAATTTCTCCAGGAAATCGCTGCGTCCTCCGGCTTTTCGGTCACGCTGATCGGTTCGTATGACGATGAGGGCGGCGAGAAGATTTCGTCGACCCGGATCCGCCAGGCGCTGGCAGATGGCGAGTTGCCGCTTGCCAACGGGCTGCTCGGCTACCGTTTCACGATCTCCGGTGAGGTGGTCGCCGGGCGCAAAAAGGGCCGCGAACTAGGCTATCCGACCGCCAACATCCAATTGCCGCTAGAATGCTGTTTGAAATTCGGCATCTATGCGGTTCTGGCGACCCGTGCCAATGGCGAGCGGATGATGGGGGTGGCAAGTTATGGCCGGCGCCCGACATTCGATAATGGTGCGGTGTTGTTTGAAAGCCATTTGTTTGATTTCGCCGGCGATCTTTATGGCGAAACCATTTCACTCGAACTTTGCGCCTATCTGCGCGAGGAAGCAAAATTCGACACCATTGAGGAACTGGTCACCCAGATGGATGAAGATACCCGCCAGGCGCAGGCCTTTCTCGCCACGCTTGGCGAACACCATTCCGGATTGTCCGCGGCGCTTGCGGGTAGGTGAGCGCGTGCGGGTTCTGATCACCGGTGGTAGTACCGGCATCGGCAATGCGCTCGTGCACCAATATCATGATGCCTGAGCCGAAGTTCTTGGACCGGTACCCGAAATCAACAAGCTGGCATCGCAACACTTCCTGCCGGTGTGCATTATTGTCGCGCCGCCCATGCGGAGCGCCACTCAATCTTAGTTGCCAAGGCGGCAGCGCTTGCCGGCCGGCTATTGCCCGGTACCACAACCAGGATCATGCGCCATTTCCTGTACAATCGGTTGGTGGCCAATAAAGACAGTTGACCCGGCGGCAATTAAACACCGACGCTTTGCCAAATGCCTGTAATCTGATAACCCATGGGCCATGCCGATGGGAAACCGCAACATGACCATTGATCATGAAACACTATTGGCTAGCAATTCATCAAAAGGGCTCTAACCCGACGAATTAATTGCTCGGCCCCTTGATCTTGCAAGGGCGTCGGGTCAAAGCGTAGGGCCACCCAGCGGGGCTGCCCGCCTGCCGCCGGCACCTGCCGGATGGCGCAACCCGTGATCCGCACCATGAATGAACAAATGACCGCAAAAAGCGAAACCGATTATTCGCAAACCCTGTTTCTGCCGAAAACCGACTTTCCGATGCGCGCCGGCCTGCCGAAAATGGAACCGGAACTGATTAAGCGTTGGGACGGCATGGATTTGTATAAGCGCCTGCGCGACGACGCTGCCGGCCGGCCCAAATATGTGCTGCATGACGGCCCGCCTTACGCCAACGGCCATCTGCATATCGGTCATGCGCTCAACAAAATTCTCAAGGACATCATCAACCGCTCGTTCCAGATGCGCGGGTTCGATGCTAACTATGTGCCTGGCTGGGACTGCCATGGCCTGCCGATCGAGTGGAAGATCGAGGAACAATACCGCGCCAAGGGCAAGAACAAGGACGAGGTGCCGGTCAACGAGTTTCGCCGCGAATGCCGCGAATTCGCCCAGCATTGGATCGACGTACAGACCGAGGAATTTCGCCGCCTTGGCGTCGAGGGCGACTTCAAGACGCCTTATTTGACCATGGCGTTTGCGGCCGAAGCCAAAATCGCCGCCGAACTGCACAAATTCGCCATGTCGGGTCAATTGTATCGCGGCTCGAAACCGGTGATGTGGTCGGTGGTCGAACGCACGGCGCTGGCCGAAGCCGAGATTGAATACGATACCCATGAAAGCGACACGGTTTGGGTTAAGTTTCCGATCCAATTGGTTGCGAGTGATAGTGGCGAACTTGGCGACGCCAGTGTCGTCATCTGGACCACCACGCCGTGGACGGTTCCCGGCAACCGGGCGATCTCGTATTCGTCCAAGATCGCCTATGGCCTATATCAAGTAACCGCGGCGGAAAACGACTTTGGCCCGCAGCCCGGGGAGAAGCTGATTTTTGCCGACGCGCTGGCCGAGGAAAGTTTCGCCAAGGCCAAACTGGAATTTACCCGGCACCGTACCGTTACCGCAGATGAGCTTAACCGTATCACCTGCACCCATCCGCTGGCCGGTTTCGGCGGCGAGTATGGGTTTACCGTGCCTTTGTTCGATGGCGAGCATGTTACCGATGATGCTGGCACCGGGTTCGTGCACACCGCGCCCGGCCACGGTCGCGAGGATTTCGAAATTTGGATGGAAAACGCTCGCGACCTAGAAAAGCGTGGCATCGACCCAGCGATCCCGTTTACGGTCGGCGGTGATGGCTGTTTCACCGATGATGCGCCTGGTTTCGGACCAAGCCGTGAAGGCGGTCCGGCTCGGGTAATCGACGACAAGGGCAAGAAGGGGAACGCCAACCAGGCGGTGATCACGGCGCTGATCGCCAACGGCAATTTGTTCGCGCGCGGCCGTCTTAAGCACGAATATCCCCATTCCTGGCGCTCGAAAAAGCCGATTATTTTCCGCAACACGCCACAATGGTTCGTCTATATGGACCGCGACATTGACGGCGCCGGCGATACTCTTCGCGCCCGTTCACTAAAGGCGATTGCTGATACCCGGTTCGTGCCGGCGGCGGGCCAGAAACGGTTGCAGGCGATGATCGAGCAGCGCCCGGACTGGGTGCTGTCGCGCCAGCGCGCCTGGGGCGTGCCGATCGCGGTATTCGCCGACGATGAAGGAAATGTGCTGAAAGACCAAACCGTTAATCAGCGCATTGTCGATGCGTTCGCCGAGGAGGGCGCCGACGCCTGGTTCGCCGACGGCGCCAAGGAGCGCTTTCTTGGCAATGATTATGATCCAAACCAATGGCACATGGTTACCGACATTTTGGATGTGTGGTTTGATTCCGGCTCCACCCACGCCTTTTGCTTGGAACAACGCGCGGACCTGAAATGGCCGGCCGACCTTTATCTCGAAGGTTCCGACCAGCATCGCGGTTGGTTCCATTCTTCGCTGCTGGAAAGCTGCGGCACCCGTGGCCGCGCACCCTATGATGCGGTGCTGACCCACGGCTTCACCATGGCTGAAGACGGCCGAAAAATGTCGAAATCACTCGGCAATCAGGTGGTTCCGCAAGAAGTGATCAAGCAATATGGCGCCGACATTTTGCGCCTATGGGTTGCCTCGGTTGATTATGGCGAGGATCAGCGTATTGGCCCGGAAGTGATCAAGACTGGGGTGGATTCCTATCGCAAGCTTAGAAACACCCTGCGTTGGATGCTTGGTACGCTTGCCCATGCCAGTGGTGAAACAATCCCTGTTGCCGACATGCCGGAACTCGAACGGCTGATGTTGCACCGCTTGGTCGAACTCGATGCTATCGTCAACAAGGGCTATGAAGCGTTTGATTTCAAACGGGTGTTCGCGCAATTGTTTAATTTCATCACGGTCGAACTGTCGGCGTTTTATTTCGACGTGCGCAAGGACGCGCTTTATTGCGATGCCCCGTCGTCTGTGCGCCGCCGCACATCCCTGGTGGTGATCGAGCAAATATTCAACTGTCTGACTGCCTGGCTGGCGCCGATGCTGCCATTTACCATGGAAGAGTGCTGGACTTCACGTCATGGCGACAGCCAAGGTTCGGTACATTTACGACAGTTTCCAAATGTCAGTGCAGTTTGGCGTGATGACGCGCTTGCTGCCAAGTGGCGTTTGGTACGCCGGGTGCGCCGGGTCGTGACCGGGGCGCTGGAAGCAGAACGTGCAGCAAAGCGGATCGGCTCCTCGCTGGAGGCAGCGCCAATCGTTTATATCGACGACAAGGCGATGCTACGGGCTTTAGACGACGTGCCGATGGCCGACATTTGCATTACTTCGCAAATCCACATCCGCGCCGGCCAACCACCCGCGGAAGCCTTCGAATTAGCAGAGGTGGCCAATGTTGGCGTATTGCCCGGACTTGCCGAAGGCCGCAAATGCGCGCGCTCATGGAAGATATTGCCGGAGGTGGGGAGCGATCCCGATTACCAGGAGTTGACCCTACGCGATGCCGACGCAATGCGTGAAATATCCGGCGCTAATTAACCAGCATTGGCCAAGCGGTAAGAGTTTCTCGCACATAACTTGCCGGCAGCGGCTATTTGCGGTACTTTCTGCCGGAATTTCGCCCAATTTCGATGCGTTTGAATTTGGACGGAAGTTTTCGCGTGCGGGCAGAAAAGTTGGAACCGTTGCGCGAACGCAATGCCGACAATATAGGCGCAAGGTCGTGGTGGGCACGATGGTTGCGATTAGCGCGTCATAGAGTACAAAGGTGAGTGCATGCCGATTGATCGGGGCATCTTGAGAAATAGCCGGACCCTGGCCGCCACAAGCGCATTGGCGCTGGCGGTAGGGTTGTCTGGTTGCGTTAGCGGTGCCACCTACGGCACCGGCGTTCCCCAGGAAAAGCAATTGGTCAAAGACCTGACCAACATGTTTACTTTGAAAAACGGTGGGAGCGTTAAATACGAGACCCGCCCGGGTCTGGTTGAGCCGGCTGATCCCAATAATCTGCCACTGCCGATTGAGGAAGACGCAACAGCGTCCGGTGCAGACTGGCCGGAAACCCCGCAAGAACGGATCGCCAAGGTTCGCGCCGATGCGGTTCAGCCGCATGTGCGCAGTGGCCAGATTCCGGTTGAAGAATTGTTGCGCAAGAAGGAAAGTATCGCTAATTCTGCCGACCTCGCCCGGCAAGGCAGTAAATATTACAACGAGCGCCGGCCGACATTTGACGGCGATTTGCTGATGAAAGAATGGCTCAGTGAAAAAAGTGGTGAGGAAGTAAAGCGTCGCCGGGCAGAACTTGCACCTGCTGAGACTTCCGAGCCGCGCAAATATCTCACCGATCCGCCGGACCTGTATCGCACACCGGCAGATTCAGCGCCGATTGGCGATGTGGGCATGCCCGAAGATCAAAAGCGGGCGCTCGAAGAAAAGAAAAAATCATTTAAGATTTCCGACTTGTTCAAAAAGAAAGACAAGCCGGAAACCGAATAGTGCTCTGCCGCTTTGTCGGGAATTATTTTCCGCCAATCAAACCCGAATACGCACCAAAACAAACAGATAGAGCACGGTGAGCGATTCATTTACAGTGAAACTGAGCACCGCTAAAAACCCTTCTTTTGGGTCCTGGGAGCAATTTTTCGTTTTTGCGTTCCTCAAATATTTCAACATATTATCCGCTACTCGAAACTTCAAAATCACACCCAGCCCAACAAAATCGAGGGTTTTTAGAGGTACTCAGTTTGCTCTAACGGCGTTGTTGGAAGAATTCTTTCAACAGATCTGCCGCTTCCTGGGCGCGGATGCCGGAATATACCTGGGGCGCGTGGTGGCAACTGGCGCTGGCGAAAAACCTCGGGCCGTGATCGATCGCGCCACCTTTGCGGTCTTCGGCACCATAATAAAGTCGGCGAATGCGGGCCAAGGAAATCGCCCCGGCGCACATCGTGCACGGCTCCAAAGTAACATGAAGATCACACCCGACCAGCCGTTCGCTGGCGATAGTTTCGCAGGCCTGGCGTATGGCAAGGATTTCCGCATGGGCGGTTGGGTCAGCAAGTTGTAAGATGCGATTGTGGCCGCGGCCGATAATTGATCCGTCCAACACAACCACTGCGCCTATTGGCACTTCACCGGCCGCGCCCGCTAGTTGCGCTTCGCCAAGCGCCGCCTCCATCGGTTGCTTAATTCGGGTCATGCGCTTGCCATTTTGTGGTTGCGGTCAATTATTCCAGAGGAACCTGATATTGGCTCGTTTGATAGCGGTAAATCGGTTTGTCCGGCTAGAGTGTGTCACCCAAAAGTGAGTACCGGTTTTGGGAAAAATGACACGCGTAGACAAAGAGATAGCGCGTCGAAGCTACTCCAACGCTTCGTGAGACGCTCTAGGCGCGAAACAAAGCGCGCTGTCAGGGTACCGGGCAAACTTAGCAGCGCCGCCAGCGGATCAACTTACCCCATCGGGCAAAACTCCAGCACGATAGATTTTGCCGTAAACTTGGCCAGACAATTTTGCCCTTAGCATTTGTTGGATCTCCCCTGTGGTAGTTGACACTATAGGGCGTGATTGTCCCGTCAAAAAATAAATTGTGGTGATCAAATGGGTTGGTATCGCGTTCCATTGGTATTACCCCTGCTTGGTGCCAGGCCAGCAGGTATTTCTTAGCTGACGTGACACCGATTGATCGCACAGCCTGCGGGCCGGCGACGAACAAAGGATAACATTGGGTGAAAAATCCATCGCACGAGACCGATCCAGTGGCTGGCATGCGAATCGCCAAGCATTTGTCGCGCGCCGGCATTTGCTCCAGGCGCGATGGCGAGAAATTAATTGCCGAAGGTCGGGTTTGCCTCAACGGCAAGGTGCTCGATAGTCCAGCGACCTTGGTGAGCGCAGATGATCGCATCGAAGTTGATGGCGCGCCAGTACCGGCGCTGGAGCGCACCAGGCTGTGGCTGTTTCATAAGCAAAGCGGAAAAGTGACCACCAATCGCGACCCGGAAGGTCGCCCGACAATATTTACGGCACTGCCCGACACCATGCCGCGTGTAATGACGATCGGGCGCCTCGACATTAGTTCCCAGGGCCTGTTGTTGTTGACCAATGATGGCGGTCTTGCCCGGGTTTTGGAACTGCCGACCACCGGCTGGCTGCGCCGTTATCGGGTACGCGCGTTCGGAAGCATTAGCCAGGACAGATTAGATAAACTCAAGGACGGCATTGCGGTCGAAGGCGTTTTATATGGTGCGATTGATGCGTCGGTCGAACGGGTGCAGGGAGCCAATACCTGGATTACCCTGGCGCTCAGGGAAGGCAAGAACCGCGAGATCCGTAACGTGCTCGGTGCGCTTGGGCTTGAAGTCAATCGTTTGATCCGCATCTCCTACGGTCCTTTTCAACTCGGCGACCTCGAACCGGGAGGGGTGCGCGAGATCCGGTCGCGAACCCTGCGCGAACAATTAGGAGAGCGGCTGATTGCGGCAGCCGGTGCCAATTTCATCGCTGCTAGTACCCCAGTATCCAGGCCCAGGGGCAAGGGTGATAAAATTGCCGCGCAAAATGACAAAAATGCGGGTAAGAATAAGGCGGCAAAGCCATGGACAAAACGGGCCGAAAAGCTGACGCCGGGACAGGCGAAAGCCGCCAATTTGACCCGGTTGACCACCCGATTGGACAAACCTCGCCCGGCTGGCAAAACGCGCCGCAAGGGAACCAAGTAGCCCATGCGGATCGTGGCTGGCGAATTTCGCGGCCGGCAATTAGCCGGGCCTGGCCGCACCGATATCCGGCCCACCGGTGATCGGGTGCGCGAAAGCGTGTTCAATATCATCGCCCATAACGAGTTTGCTGACCTTGCCGGCGCGCGCGTGCTCGATTTGTTCGCCGGTACTGGCGCCCTTGGCCTGGAAGCGGTTTCGCGCGGGGCGAGCATGTGTCTATTTGTCGAGCAATCGGCCACCGCGCGCGCCGTCATCCGCAACAATGTTGAGGCGCTTGGCCTGCAAGGACGGACCAAGATTTATCGCCGCGATGCGACCATTATCGGCAAGGCCGGCACCATGGCGCCGTTTGATATGGTATTTGCTGATCCGCCTTATGGGCAAGCGCTGGGCCCGCGCGCGGCGATCTCGGCCCGCGAAGGCGGGTGGTTGAAACCAGGCGCGTTATTGGTTCTCGAAGAGGCGCTCAACATGGCGCCAGATGTGATTGACGGGTTTGAATTGTTGGATAAGCGCACGATCGGTGAAACGGTGATCGGCTTTTTCCGCAATTCGTGATGTGGCGAAATGCGGCTTCACGCATTATTGTCAAATAGGTCAATATTGGCCACCGTTGGTATTATAGGAGATCTCTCTTGCGGTTATTTGCCCCTGCCGGCCACCAACTTGGCCAGCTTCGATTGCCGTCGATCCTGTTTGGGCTTGTGTTGGCCGTTTCAACTATTGCGCTTGGTGCAGCCCATGCCGAAAAGCTGGTCTATCAGGCGGACGGATATGCGGTCACCGAATATCATTTGGACAACGGTCTCCAACTGGTGGTGATCCCTGATCGCCGGGCACCGGTTGTTACCCACATGGTATGGTACAAAGTTGGCTCGGCCGATGAAAGCCGTGGCAAATCCGGTATCGCCCACTATCTTGAGCATTTGATGTTTAAGGATACACTGAACACGCCGGCGGGTGAATTCTCCGAAAAGATCGCCGAAATCGGTGGTCAGGAAAATGCCTTTACCACCACCGATTTTACCGCATATTTCCAAAAGATCGGGCCAAAGGCGCTGGAAATGGTGATGGGTTATGAAGCCGACCGCATGGCCAATTTGATTCTAAATGAAGAAAATGTCCGTGCCGAGCTCGACGTAGTGCTGCAAGAACGCCGCTCCAGGGTCGACGACAATCCGGGCGGTCGATTGTCGGAAGCCGTCCAAGCCAGCCTTTACCTCAATCACCCCTATGGGGTTCCGATCATTGGCTGGGAGCATGAATTGCGCACCCTTAGCCACGTCGATGCGCTGGAGTTTTATGACCGCTACTATACCCCCAACAATGCTGTGGTCGTGGTCGCTGGCGATGTGGACCCGGACCCGGTTTACGCTTTGGCCAAAACCTACTATGGCGTACTAAAACGGCGCGCCGAGCCTGGCCCGCGAGTTCGCGCCACGGAACCAGAGCCAATTGCCGCCCGCACGGTTGAGTTGCGCGACGGCCGGATTACGGTACCCAGTTTGCGCCGTGTCTATTTGATGCCATCCTATTTTAGCAGCGATCCTAAACAGGCGGCGGCGCTCGACATCTTGGCCTATGTGCTTGGCGGATCCACATCCAGCCGGATCTATCGCCAATTGATAGTCGAACGCAAAGTGGCAGCATCGGCGGGAAGCTATTATTCGGGCTCGTCGATCGACCAGACCCGTTTCGGTTTTTACGGCACCCCGGCCAGGGGGGTTTCGCTACAGGAATTGGAAGCCGCGATCGAAGAGGTGATCGCTGATCTGCTTGACGGCGGCGTTAGCGCCGAGGAAGTGCAACGCGCGCGACATAGTATTTTGATTGCATCGGTGTATGAGCGCGATAGCCAAACCGCCATGGCGAGGACCTTCGGGTCGATCTTGGCCCAAGGCGGTTCGGTTCGCGATGTGCTGGACTGGCCGCAAACCGTAAAATCGGTCACCGCTGACCACGTCAATCAAATGGCGCGGCAATATTTGCACGAACATCGCTCGGTCACCGGCTATTTAAGGCCGGCAGAAGCGGTGCTGGACGAGGCGAATATCACCGGTGAAAACAATGCTGGCCAAAAGGACGGGTAAGCGGATGATATCGATCTACACGACAACACGCTTGCACCCTTGGCTTGCACAAGTGACCTTATCAATTCGCCCTAGCCCATTTGTTTCCATATTCACCGTCTTGGCGCTGGCGCCATGGTTGATATTGCACCCGGTGCGGGTGCAGGCAGTAGAAATCCAGCAGGTGGTCAGCGGGTCGGGGGTACGGGCGCTGTTGGTCGAAGACTATACGGTACCGATTGTGTCGGTTTCGATTGCCTTTGCCGGTGGCGCCTCGCAAGACCCTGCTGGCGGCGAAGGTAGCACCCGGCTACTAACCTCGATGCTCGATGAGGGGGCAGGCGAATATGACAGCGCCGGGTTTCAGGGCTTGTTGGAAAAACACGGGGTTGAATTGGGCTTCAGCGCCGATCGGGACTATTTCTCCGGAAATATGCGCACTTTGGCATCGGAGCGTGAAATTGCTTTTCGACTGTTGGGCCTGGCAATCAACCAACCGCGTTTCGACCCGGAACCGTTTTCGCGCATGAAGGAAGCGCTGCTGGTTTCAATTGATGCCGCTCGCAACAATCCTGAAGCCATCGCCGCGCGCAAATGGCGCGAGACCGTGTTTGCCGACCATCCCTATGCCCGCGCGGTCCAGGGTACCCAGGAAAGCGTATCGGCGCTGACAAGTGATGACATTGCTCATTTACACCAACGGATTTTTTCCCGCCAAGATTTGTGGATCGGTGTGGTTGGCGCGATTGACGCCCAGGAGCTTGCCGAACGACTTGATACCCTGTTCGGCCGGCTGCCGGATAATTCGCAACTCGAAACAGTCCCGGACGCACAACCGGCGTTCGGTTCGGTTACGAAAATCACCCACGATGTCCGCCAGACCTCGATCACCCTGGCATTGCCCGGGGTTAAACGCGACGACCCGGACTTTTTTGCGGCTTATCTGGCGGTGCAAATTCTCGGTGGCGGTTCGTTTTCCTCACGCCTATACAAGGAAGTACGTGAAAAACGCGGGTTGGCCTATGGGGTCTACGCATATATCGATACATATGACCGGGCAGCGGTGGTAACCGCCAGCAGTGCGACCCATCCAGACCGTGCCGACGAGGCCTTGGCGGTCATGCTCGAGGAGATCGAACGCATGGCGCGCGAAGGGCCAAGCGAGGCCGAATTGGCGGCGGTCAAGAAATACATCATTGGTTCATACGCCATCAGTAGCCTCGATACATCGGCGAAAATCGCCAAGGCGCTGGTGACGATCCAGTTGCTGGATCTGGGCGTGGATTATTTTACAAAACGCGCGGAATTGATCGCAGCCGTGACCATTGAAGACGTTAGGCGGGTGGCGCATGAAATTATGTCCACCGATCCGGCAATTGTGTTACTCGCGCCGCCCAACCATGACTAAACAGGAAACTGCTGCCGCCATGACTGTCGATCCTCTTGCCGAAACGCTGCAAGGAAGCCAATTCGATGGCAAGCACATAGGGTTGGCGCTCGGTGGCGGTGGCGCGCGTGGCATTGCCCATATCCCGGTCCTTGAAGCGATGGACGAGCTTGGCATCCGGCCATCGGTAATTGCCGGCTCGTCAATTGGCGCAATTATTGGCGCTGGCTATGCCAGCGGCATGAATGGCCGCGAAATCCGTTCTTATGCAATTTCGACCTTTGCCGACCGCAGATCGGTGCTGCAACGACTTTGGAAATTGCGGCCGGCCAGTCTGGATTCGGTGTTTCAGGGCTTCGTTAGGTTCGGTGAACTGGACATCGAACGGGTGCTGGAAGCGTTCCTGCCGCACACTCTTCCTGAGCGTATCGAGCAACTTGCAATACCGTTGAAAATTGTTGTCGCTGACTTTTACGCCCAAAAGCAGGTGGCGTTGGAGACCGGTTCGCTGCGACTGGCGTTGGCGGCGTCAGCCGCAATCCCGGTATTGTTCCGGCCGGTGATGATCGAAGGAACCGTGTATGTTGATGGTGGGTTTGCTAATCCGGTGCCATTCGACCTCCTTACCGATAGCCCTGATCCGGTGGTCGCGGTCGATGTGGTGGGAATGCCAACCGGTGAACCGGGTCGGGTGCCCTCTCGGGTTTCGGTTGGTTTCGGCGCCAGCCAATTGCTGATGCAGTCAATCACCAGCGCCAAGCTAGCGGTCAATTCGCCGGACCTGTTGTTTCGCCCCGATACCAACAAATACCGGGTGCTCGATTTCCTACATGCTGAGCAAATTCTCGAAGATTTGCAGCCGTTCAAGGATGAAGTGAAACGCGCTTTTGCCAAATTGCTCGACGTGCCCCGGCGAATTTAGCAATCATCCGGCACTTGCACCGCGGCCCGATGTGAACGGAGAGTTCGCGGTTGCCGGCGTGGGCGGTGCGATCGCCCCTTCAGGCAGTTCCGCGGGCAATCTGGAAGTTACGCGAAAACTAATCACAATCGCGGTGACACCGAACAGGATCCCGCCAAGTCCCCAACCCAGCAATACACCCTGCGGCCCATAGGCCTGGCCAACCATGACAAACGGAATAACCCCAACGGTTGCCCGCGACCAGTTTAAAACCGTCGAATAGACCGGAAATCCAAGATTGTTGAAGGCGGCATTGGCGACAAATAAAAAGCCCATGAAGATGAAGGTGCCGGCGACATAGTAGCAAAAGAACCGGACCAGGGCCGCAGCATCGCCGACCGCTCCGAACGCAGCGACAATATAGGGTGCGGCAAGCGCCAACAGACCCCACATCGCGCTCGAATAAACCAGCACGAATATCAGGCTGTCGCGCAACGTCTGCATCACCCGGTCGATCATCCCAGCGCCGAAATTCTGGCTGAGGATTGGCCCAACCGCGCCGGATAACGCAAACACCCCGGCAAACGACAATGGCAAGATGCGCCCGACGATCGCCCAGCCGGCGACCGCATCATCGCCGAATTGCGAAATACTGCCGGTGACATAGGCATTGCCGACCGGCGTGGCGATTTGCGTCAGCATGGCCGGTGCGCCAATATAAAGGAACGGCACAAATTGCTGCTTCAAGGTTTTCCAGTCGGGTACGGCAATCAAATTGTGGATATAAATGGCGCCATAACCGCCGGCTACGACCAAGGTCGCGCGGGCTAGAAGCGTGGTCACCGCTGCGCCGTTGATACCCATGTCGAGGCCAAAAATCAGCAGCGGGTCGAAAATTGCCGCTGCGGCACCGGCACTAAGCGTCACATACATGGCGCGCCGCGCATCGCCCTGCGCCCTCAGCAGCCCGGCTATGCACATGCCAACCCCAAGCAGCGGAACCGACGGCACCACGATCCGCAAGAAGGTTGCTGAGATAGCCAAGGTTTCGCCACGCGCGCCCAGCAGGTGCAGCAGGTTTTCGATCGACGGATACAGGGCCGCCGCAACCAGCGCCATGGCGCCAAATGTATAGATCACCGAGACGGCAGCCACCCGTCGCGCCTGGCCGGTATCGCCGGCACCGATCGCGCGCGCGGTTAGCGCGGTAGCGGCGATGGAGAAGCCAATTCCGACCGAGATGGTGAAAAACATGATGGTGGAAGCGTAGCCGATCGCTGCCGCCAGAGCCTGTTCTCCCAGCAAAGAGATATAGAACAAATTAGCCAAATCGACGACAAAGATCGCCAACAGGCCGATCGCGCCGGTGGAGGCCATCACCACCACATGGCGCATGGTTGCGCCAGCGGTAAAAACCGCGTCGGTTTCGGCTTTGTTATCCGCTCGAAAACGCGGCGCAACGGTTTTCACGTAATTTGTTTCCGCTGGTTGGGAAGAAACGGGTCGATCGGCAACCCGCACTTGAAGCCGCCATCATACCGGCATAAGCATTTGCCGGAAAGGACATGCGATGAATTCTCTAAATGGTGCCGATGACGGACCGGCGATCGATCTATCGGCGCTGCAAGACAAGGCGAGCGGCCTGGTTGAGGCGGCGCTACACTCAGGAGCCGATGCCTGCGACGTGGTGGTGGCTGGCGCCCGTTCGCAAAATATCCAGGTGCGTCTGGGAAAGGTGGAGGACACTTTGAGCGCCGAAGCTGATCGGTTTTCGCTGCGGGTATTTCGCGACGGTCGGGTGGCGACGGTTTCGTCGAACCAGACCGAGGATGCCAAAACCCTGGCTAAGCGCGCGGTGGCAATGGCCAAGGTCGCGCGCCAGGAGCCGTATGCCGCATTGGGCGATACCAATCGGTTGGCGGCAAATGTTCCCGAACTCGACCTTGCTGACCCGGTAACGCCCTCGGTTGAGACCTTGCGCGACAAGGCACTAGCCTGCGAAGCAGCCGCCCGCGACGTAAATGGCGTAACCAATTCCATGGGAGCCGGCGCCAGCCATGCGCGCACCAGCTTTGTGTTGGCGACCTCGGCTGGTTTTTGTAAGGGATATTCGCTGACCCGCAACGGGCTGTTTACCAGCGTGGTCGCCGGTGAAGGCGATGGCATGGAGCGCGACTATGACTTTGATCAGCGCAACCATGCCGGCGACCTCAGATCGCCCGCCGAAATCGGCCAGACCGCCGGCGAACGCACCGTCGCCCGGCTTGGCGCGCGCCAAGTTGCTTCAATGGTGACGACGATTGTGCTTGATCCACGCATGTCGTGTGGCCTGCTTGGCGCCTTTGCCGGCGCGATCAATGGCAGTGCGGTTGCCCGCAAGACTAGTTTCCTGCGCGATAAAATGGGGAAACGGATATTTCGTGCGGGCACCAAGGTGGTAGACGATCCGCTGATGCGTCGCGGACCGGGCTCACGGCCCTTCGATGGCGAAGGTCTGGCGGTCGAACCAATACTATTTGTCGAAGATGGGATATTGAACGAATTTGTACTCGATGGTGCCACCGCCCGCGAACTGGGGCTGGTTGGCAATGCGCGGGCCCAGCGCGGCGGCGCCGGTACTATGCCGGCAACCACCAATTTTTACTTAGAAGCAGGGGCGATGACGCCGAAAGAATTGATCCGCGATGTCGGCACCGGGTTTTACGTTACCGAGATGATGGGCCATGGCAGCAATTTGGTAACCGGTGATTATTCGCGCGGTGCTTCCGGTTTCTGGATCGAAAACGGGGAAATATCTTTTCCGGTCACGGAAGTTACCATTGCTGGCAATCTGGCGTCGATGTTTGCACAATTGACCGCCGCCAACGATCTCCAATTTACCTATTCGACCGACGCGCCGACAGTGGCAATCGAAGGCATGACCGTTGCGGGAAAATAACCGGCGGCGCTTGGACCTGGATCTAATTGCAGACGCCGCGCTGCAAGCCGGACGGGTAGCGTTGCCGTTCTTCAACAACCAAAACCAGGTCTGGAAGAAGCAAGGCGATTCCCCGGTATCGGAGGCAGATATCGCCGTCGACCGGTTCTTGCATGAAAGACTGCTTGGCGCGCGTCCTGACTATGGTTGGTTGTCGGAAGAAACCACCGATGACCGCCAGCGGCTGGTCAGTAATTCTGTTTTTGTTGTCGATCCGATCGATGGCACAAGGGGGTTTATCGCCGGCGATGCGCGCTGGTGCATTTCGGTAGCAGTAGTCGAGGAGAGGATGCCGGTGTGTGCGGTGCTGGTGTTTCCGGCGTTGGATTGTGCCTATACGGCTTATTTGGGCGGAGGCTCGAAGAAGGATGGCCGATCCCTGACGATCGATGGCGGATCGGCGATTTCGCGGGTCGCTGGACCAAGGCGCTGGTTGAGCGACGCCGCACAGCTTACCGGACTGACGCTGGAAATTGTTCCGTTCATTCCCTCACTTGCCTACCGTATCGCCATGGTCGCCGACGGTTCGCTTGATGCGGCGCTTGCCAAAGGAGGCGCTTATGATTGGGACATTGCCGCTGCCGACCTGATCGTTTCCGAAGCAGGTGGTAGGGTGAGCGACGATAACGGTGAAAAAATACGCTATAACGAGGATCATCCACAGCACGGCTTGCTCGTGGCCGCCGGCGGTGGCCGAATAGAATTAGCGATCGCGCTTGCACAATCGACCGGAATTATTCATTAGAACCCATTCTGGTTCGCCCACTAGTGGAATGAATTTGACATTTGGTGCCCATTTGCAGCTTCGTCGTTTGTCAAATGTCAAATGTCAAATGTCAAATTTAAAAATTCCACTAGATTCACTATCTTGCTAGTGGTTCTTTTGTTGCCAAGATTTGCAACCCAGAGTGCTGCAACGGGACGCAAATGTTGGAATCGAACCACTAGAGCGTGTCACCCAAAAGTGGGTACCGGTTTTGGGGAAAATGACACGCATAAAAAAAGAGATGGCGCGACGAAGCTATTCCAACGCTTGGTGACAAGCGCTATGCGCAAATATTTTCGACAATAATTCGGGATATGAAAATGACGGACAATGCGGATCAGGAGCAATTGCTGCATTTTGTTTTCGGCGGTGAGTTAACCGATTTGAAGAGCGCAAAATTTCGCGATCTTTCCGCGCTTGATATTGTCGGTATCTTTCCTAACTACGAGACAGCCTACAACGCATGGAAGGGCAAGGCGCAGGGTACTGTCGACAATGCTCACATGCGCTATTTCATCGTGCACATGCATCGTCTGCTCGACCCCGACGGCGACGGCAAATTTGGATAGTTCCGGGCCCACTGGAGCGATTTGAAATGCCCTGGATCAAAAGCAATCGTGACCACCAAAAAAACCACGCCGCGCTGGCTCAAAAAACTCGGCCGCCGCCTGACCCGCAACCGGGTGTCGGTAGAAGTGGCGGCGATGATGATGAACGGCTATTTCCGCCTGGTGCATGCTACTAATCCAGTTAGCCGTCATCCGGACGATCTGGTCGAAAACACTCTAGCCAACATGCCGGTGATCATTGCCATGTGGCATGGTCAGCATTTCATGTTACCCCTGGTCAGGCCACGCGATCTGCCGTTGGCTGCACTGGTTTC
This sequence comes from Rhizobiaceae bacterium, assembly GCA_965248715.1. Taxonomy (GTDB): domain Bacteria; phylum Pseudomonadota; class Alphaproteobacteria; order Rhizobiales; family Rhizobiaceae; genus CBDFKB01. Next base: position 548,395 of record CBDFKB010000007.1, on the reverse strand, counting down.
GCGGGCTGGCGACGGCGAACTCAATTCCCGAGTGCTCAACAAGCAAAATGTTTCGACGATCCGTGGCTCCGGTGGTCGCGACCGCGCGAAAACGGTAGAAAAAGGTGGCGTTAGCGGGTTGATGCAGATGACCAAGACCTTGCAGCGAAATACCAGTATCGCCTTGATTGCCGATATTGCCCATGGCACACCACGGCTATGCAGCATGGGGATTATTGCGCTGGCGCAGATTTCCGGCAGACCGATCTTGCCGCTTGCTTACTGCTCATCGCGGCGCCACATTTTTCGCAATTCATGGGATCGCGCTGCGCTCAACCTACCTTTCGGTAAGGCGGCGCTTTGTGGTGGAGAGTTGATTAAAGTGCCGCGTCGCGCCAATCAAGCACGCCTGGAAAAGGCTCGCCTGGAAGTCGAGGACGGATTGAACAAAGTTACACGCCGGGCCGCGGAAATGGTAGGTGCCGTATATGACTGAGTTGTGGGCACGTGCCACGTTAAATGCGTACCGGTATCTGGGTTCCGCCGCTTATCCATTCATGGGTCCTTTTCTGGCGGTGCGTGCGCGCAAAGGCAAAGAAGATCGCGGCCGGCGTTATGAACGTTATGGTTATCCGAGCGCGCAAAAACCGGGTGGCCCGGTGGTGTGGCTACATGCCGCAAGCGTTGGCGAATCGATCGCGGTCATGCCGCTGATCGAACATGTACGCGATCTTGGTATCAACACGGTTATGACCACCGGCACGGTCACGTCGGCCGAAATCGTCACCGGCCGGTTGCCCCCGGGCACCTTCCATCAATATGTTCCGCTCGATCTGCGACCAGCGGTCAGGCGGTTTTTGGGCCATTGGCAACCGGACCTGGCGATATTCGCCGAAAGTGAAATTTGGCCGATGACCGTGCTGGAACTTGCCGCCTGCAACATTCCCCAGGTGTTGGTAAATGCCCGCATGTCCGACCGCTCGTTTAATCGCTGGACCAAGGCGATAAAACTGGCCGAAGCACTATATGACAATTTCTCTCACGTGGTCGCCCAGTCGGATGTTGATGCTGAGCGTTTTCGCCGCCTTGGCGCAAGACCGGTAACGGTTTCCGGCAATTTGAAGGTCGATACCGAACCGCTACCGGTGTTGCAAAACAAACTGGATGCCTTTCGCCGCCAGGTCGGCAAGCGGCCGGTATTTGTGGCCGCCAGCACCCATCCCGGTGAAGACGAAACCATTGTTGGGGTCCACCAATCGGTTAGCAAGCGCATCGCTAACCTGCTGACGGTGATCATTCCCAGACACCCTGACCGTGGTGCCGGTATCATAAAAATGTTGCGTGATCGCGGCGCCAGCGCTGCATTGCGCAGCGCCGGCGAACCGGTCACTGCCAAGACCGGTATTTATGTGGCCGACACGATCGGCGAGATGGGCCTGTTTTTGCGTCTTGGCATGGTGGTGTTCATGGGTAAATCGCTCAATGCCTCCGGTGGGCAAAATCCGCTTGAGCCGGCGGTGCTTGGAGTGCCGGTATTGTCCGGCCCCAATGTGATCAATTTCAGGGATGCGTTTCAAGGATTGCTTGATGCCGGTGGCGCCAAGCTGGTTCGTGATGAAACAATGCTGGGCGAAAATGTCGAACACCTTTTGGTCAATCCGGCCGAGCGCGAGCAGATGGCGGATGCGGCCATGAAGGCGGTCGAAAATATGCGTGGCGCAATGGATCGCACCATCAATGCACTTGATCCTTATGTTTATCCGTTGACGATCAAGCGCGGACTTGAAGGTATTACCTAATGGCGACCGACGAAGCGCCTCCGTTTTGGTGGCAGAGGCCAGGTTGGCAGGCGCTCGCACTATCTCCGCTCGGCTGGGTATATGGCCGAGCGACGGCCAGACGAATGGCGTCGAGGCCGGCCGCAAGCGTGCCGGTGCCGGTGCTTTGCGTCGGCAATTTCATCGCCGGCGGCGCCGGCAAGACACCAACGGTGCTGGCCCTTGCCCGTGCGGTTAGCGAATTTGGCCTAAAACCCGGTATTTTGTCACGCGGTTATGGCGGCGGCATAGCCGCACCGACGATTGTCGAACCCGGCACCCACAACGTGCATGACGTAGGTGACGAACCGCTGATGCTGGCGGAAAAATTTATGACCGTGGTCTCGGTGGACCGGGCCCTGGGCGCCGAAATGCTGGTTGCCAACGGGTGCGAATTCATCATCATGGATGATGGATTTCAAAACCCGCATCTTGCCCGCGACTATTGCCTTGTGGTGGTCGATGACCGGCGCGCCGTCGGCAACGGCTTTTGCATTCCGGCCGGGCCGCTACGCGCATTGGTGCGCGACCAGATGCCATACGCCGATGCGATCCTGATCATCGGCTCCGGTTCAAACGCGGGAAATGTCATCCGCATGGCCGCGCGGGCCGGTAAGCCGGCCTTTCATGCCCGAACCGTGGCGATTAACGGTAAACGGCTAAAGGGTAGGAAATTGCTGGCATTCGCCGGCATCGCCGATCCGGAGAAATTTTTTGTTACCCTGGAAGCGCTCGGCGGCAATCTGGTCGAAAGGCGTAGTTTTGGCGATCACCATGTTTATCTGGACGATGAAATCGATGAATTGATCGATGTCGCCCGGGACCGCAAATTGACCCTGGTTACTACCACCAAAGATATGGCCCGGCTGCAAAATTCGGGGGCCGGACACAAGAAGCTTGCTGAGGCTGCTAACGCCTTAGCGATCAGGCTTAAATTTGAGGAGCGCCGCATTTCGCGCCGCATTATCGAAGCGGCGGTGGCCAAGGCGCAACGCCGCTTTGTCAGCGAAGGTTGAAGATAATACCGAATGAACTCGATATTGCCCCACCTGTCCAGGTTCCAATAGGTTGGTATTATACCAAGGGAAATTACTATTGACCCATTTGACCGCCACGATTTTGTTCGCTGACTAGGCGGAGACCGTGCCGTGGTGCGGACCCACCACAAGGGGGCTTTAACGACGTCAGGGAGCAAAATCGCGCGGCCATATTGTGGTTATCTTTCCATGCACTCCAACCTCTCGCGGTCGAGCAAACCGGCCCACCAAAGGCGCTTTCCCGCCTGATTTCGGGCACCGAAAAGCGCCCTGTGCTTGGGTTTTAAACCGGTGATTATCGCAAAACCACGGTGCTGGTATTTGCCCATACGTTTCCAACTTCGTTGCAAAGCTTGCCCGATACCCCGGCCCGATAACTTAGCATCGCGCCGCGTTTTGCTTCTTGCCGGATGAAACGGTTTGCATCCATCAAATAGGCCAATAGTAAATTCCCTTGGTATTACCCACCGCTCAGATCCTGTTCGCGCTGGTAGGAAATCGAAGCATTGAGATAGGGTTCCTGGCGCTCCACGCTCCAGTATTTTAATTCATCGAGCGGGATTGATTGCCCGGTTACCGAGCAACGCACGAAACCGCCCGCGGTCAACACCTGGAAATCAGCGTCCAGATACCGCACCTTGGCCTCGCCCATGCCACGCTCAAACCGGTTCATACAAATTCGCCTCTTGCGATCATCGATATCGTCTTGGTAAATCCTGCCACTGACTGCAGCTTGCGGTCAAGGGTTGGTCAAACCGGTGCCTTGCCGCGTTTGAGATGTTCATCGAGCCTCGGCATGATCTCGACGAAATTGCAAGGGCGGTGACGGTAGTCGAATTGCTGTCGCAATATACCGTCCCACGCATCGCGACATGCACCAGGCGACCCTGGCAGGCAGAAAATATAGGTTGCTCCGGCAACGCCGGCGGTTGCCCGCGACTGGACCGTGGCGGTGCCGATCTTGCCCATGCTCAACTGATGGAAAACTACGGAAAAGCCATCCATGCGCTTCTCGAATAGTGGTTCGACCGCCTCCGGGGTGACATCACGACCGGTAAATCCGGTGCCTCCGGTGGAGATGACAACGTCGATCGTTGGATCAGCGATCCATTTTTCAACCATGGCCGAAATCGCGTCTACTTCGTCGACCACGATTTCGCGCGCGGCCAGCCGATGACCGGCGGTGGCAATGCGTTCGGCCAGCAAATCGCCCGAGCGATCCTGGGAAAGCGAACGGGTATCGGAAACGGTTAAAACCGCCATCGCAACTGCAATGAATTGGCGCTCGGTGCCACTTTCGCTCATGGTTTACCTCGTATCGGTGCCCAAAGGTCAATATATGCGGTTGAATACGATCTCTGTCTATGGTTTCCGGGGAAACGGTTACGACGGACCGGATCTGGTGGCGATACACCACCATTGCGGATAAGCGTTTTTGATCGATTGCGCGGCGCGCGCTGCCGATTGGTCATCATCGAATAGGCCGAAACAGGTTGCCCCGGAACCCGACATCCGAGCCAGATCGCAGCCGGGTTGGGCCGACAATATTTCGATGATGTCGCGGATATCCGGCGCGATCGTGGTCGCCGGTTGCTCAAGGTCGTTGCGCTGGGCGCCAAGGACCGGCGCGGTGAACCAGCAGCTCTGATTATCGGGCAGGTCGAGACCTGGAAATTTCGACCTGCTAAGTCTGGCAAAACAGGCAATCGTCGCAACTGCCGCACCTGGATTGACCAGGACCAAATCGAGCGCCGGGGCACCCGCGCACAAATCAATCTCGGTGCCGATGCCGCGCGCGCGCAATGGCGTAGCCGCCAGACACATGGCCAGGTCGGCGCCAAGGGTCGGTGCGAGTAGCGCAGGTAGGATAGGGCGCTTGACGCTCCACAATTTGCTCAGCAGCATCAACGTCGTGGCGGCATCGCTGGAACCACCGCCGATGCCGCTTGCCGGTGGCAGATGTTTGGTCAAGGTAATCGCCGCACCGTCGGTAATTCCCGCCGCATCACGCAGGGCAATTGCCGCCCGCATGACCAGATTTTGCGACGGTTCGCCGAGACAATCGGCAAACGGTCCCTCGACGTTAAGCTTGAGTACCGGCGACGGCGCAATTTTGATATCGTCGCCAAAGTCCGTAAATGTAACCAAGGTGTCGAGGAGATGGTAGCCGGTGCGATCACGGCCGGTTACATGCAGCGCCAGGTTAACCTTGGCTTTGGCACGTTTAACAAGATATTCCATGCCGCAGGTCGACTTTATTTTTTCGAATGGGCGCCGCTGCTATTGGGTAATGCCTTGGCGCAGATTGTGATTGGCGGCGGTTTTCAGCCGGCTATTTAGTTTCCCCATGATGCGCTCACGGTCTTCCGGTTCAGGCTCCAGATCCAATGAATGGCGCCACTGGAAGGTTGCCTCCAGCCGGCGGCCGATGGCCCAATAGGCATCGCCCAAATGGTCGTTAATGGTCGGATCGCCAGGCATGATGTCGATCGCGTTTTCCAGTTCCTCGACCGCTTCTTCAAAGCGCTCAAGCTTGTAATAGGCCCAGCCCAGGCTGTCGATGATGTAGCCATCCTTGGGGCGCTGCGACACTGCCTTTCGGATCATGTCGAGCGCTTCGCTAAAGTTTTTGCCTTTGTCGACCCATGAATAACCGAGATAGTTCAATACATCCGGTTGATCGGGATACAGGCGAAGCGCCTGTTGAAAACTTGCTTCCGCCTTTGACCAGTTGCCGGTCCGCTCGTAGGCAACGCCGCGCCGATAAAACAGGTTCCAATGATGGCGCTGCGGCACCTCCAATTTACCGGCGGCCCGTTCATAGATTTTCGCAGCTTGGCCATATTCATGGCCTTGGCTCAAAAGTCCGCCAAGCGTCATATAGGCGGTTAGGTCTTCGCGTTGCTGGGCAATCAGCTCGCGAAGCAATGCGTGGGATTGTTCCTTTTGGTCCAACTGATCCAAATTGATCGCGGTTTCCAGATCGGCCCGGCGCCGAAACGGTGATTGTTGATCGATATCCGAATAGTAGAGATTGGCACGGGTTGGCTGACCAAGGCGTTCATACATCTGCGCCAGCATCATCAGTGCGGCGTCCGAGGCCGGATTTAGACTATGGGCCATGTGCATATAGATGGCCGCGAAAATATTCTTGCGGTCGCGGCTGACCGTAGCACCGGCATTATAGAATATTTCCGCCGCGCCCTCATGGGCCAATGTGGCAATCGGTTTGCCGATTACTTGTTGGCTCGCCATCACCTCAAGGGCGTCAAAGGGCGGGTGCATCGGCATCAAGGTTTGTCCAAAAGCAATGGTTTTCGCCGCATTTTCGAATTGGCCATCACGCAATTCGGCGATCGCCTGCGCCTCGATCGCCCTGGCATAGACTTCGCTCAGCGAAGTCGCTAATTCGCGCATCGCGGTAACCTGTTTGAGGCGGGCGATGGCGTCGCCATTGTCGCCGGCGGCGGTCTGTATAAGCCCGGCGTGCAACCCGAAAAAAAGTTTGGTCCACTCGGCCCCTTCTGTGGCATCGATCAGTTCAAGCGCTGACTGCACTTTGCCCTCGCCAAAGCGTGCCCAGGCGATCAATACATGGCTGAGCATGCGGTCAAAATCGGTTTTGTCGGCTTCCTGCAGATTGACTTCCACATTAGCAAATGAGCGGGCGCGGATGTTGCCATTTGCCCTAGCGATCAGTTTCAGCAGGCCAAGATTCTCATCGATATTCAGGGTCGCGGACAATTGTTCGGCTTCCTCGACATCGCCATTGCTCAATAAAGACAGGAACAGATCGTTTTTCAGCTCAGGGTTTCCCGGATCAAGTTCAATTGCGCGACGGAAAAACCCTACGGCGGCTTCCGTGTCCCGGTCAGCAACTGCTATTCGTCCAGCTAAATAGCTGCCGGCCAGATTGCTGGTGCCAACCTGACCATTTTCATTACTGGCCGCATGGCCGCCAATAGGCACCAAAAAGGCCCAGGCGACCACCGCCAGCGGCAATAGGTTCCGCCAATTTAGAGATTGTTTTGCCAAAATGTGGTGCTTTCCGATTTGCTCGTGGGACATGATCGTCGTTTTTGCCTCAGCTCGCAAGCTTACTCGCAAAAGGATGAGGGAAAGTTACCGCCCCATCTGCCGTTGCGGGTGGCAATAGCCAAAACCCGCTTGGCATCGGATTCTAGGGCCTGTGGACATTTATGATTGTAGTGCCGGTTTGACCCCATTGGTCCAGTTTCGTGGTGCGAGGAGGAAGAACATGCTGGCCATATTCGATAACGAGCGGCGCGAAGCTGGGCCGCGCCGGCGCCATAACCACAAATGTCCACAGGCCCGAAACATATCCTCATATGAACGATATTTCTGATCGAAGCTGCCGGCCAATTATCGCAGCTCATTAAGGAGCCTAAGTTCCCGATTAGGGGCGGATTAGGGTGGCGCTCAATTCAGCCGGGCTTTAACTTCGTCTATGCCCGCTTTGATCAATTTGTCAGCATTGGTTGGGTCCAGTTTGCCGACGACAATCTTTTCTGCTGCAGCGATCGCCACATCGACGGCCCTAAACCTAACATCGTCCACCGCCTGGGCTTCGGCCTGAGCGATTTTTTGCTCGGCTAGTGCGGTGCGCCGCTCGACAAATTCCTCGGTCTTACGTTTTGCCTCGGTGGCAAAAGATAGCGCCTCGTGGTGCGCGGCCTCAATGATTTCCTCCGCCTCTTTTTCCGCCTCGCGACGCCGGCGCTGATATTCAGCCAGCAATTGCTGGGCGTCTTCGCGCAGCTTGCGGGCCTGATCGAGTTCATCGCGGATCTTTTCGGCACGATCATCCAAGTTCCTGGTCAACATGCCGGGAACCTTCATATAGACAACGATGCCGAGAAAGATGAACAGGCCGATCATCGCCCAAAACGTCGCATCCATCCATACAGGCATTGCAATGTTTCCTTTTCCGCGCCGGGTGCTGGTCTTGCAGCGCGCTAATTACCGTTCGAGCGACGCGACCGCAGTGGAAAGTTCGGCCTTGGTGGCCCGCCCGCCGATCAATTTGGTGACCAACACACCCGCCGTTTCGGCGGCAATGCCGTCAACCTCGGCCATCGCCGTTTCGCGAATGCCGGCGATCTTGCTTTCGGCTTCTTCGAGCCGTTTGTTGAGCGTCGCCTCCACCACGGCGCGTTCTGCATCCGCTTCTTCCTTGGCCTTGTCGCGTGCCTCCTGGCCGATCCCGTGCGCCTTGCCACGCGCCTCCGCCAGTTCCTGTTCATAAGCGGCGCGCGCTTCGTCGGATTCGTCTTTCATGCGATTGGCTTCGTCCAGATCCTGGGCGATGCGATCGCGTCTGGTTTCCAAAATCGAGGAAATCCGCGGCAGAGCAACCTTCGACATCAGGTAATAAAATAGCCCAAAGGTAATCGCCAGCCACAACAATTGCGAGGCAAAGGTGTTTGGATCGAAAGGCGGAAACGCACCTTCGTCGTGGCCGCCGCCGTGATCGGCGCCGGTCTCGGTATTGTGGGTGTCCCCGGTGCTGTGGGTGTCCCCGGTGCTGTGACTGTCCGAGGCTTCGCTTGCTGCTTGTGCCATGGCTTGACTTTTCTGGTTAGACGATCAGCCGCTACGCCGGCATTTTGCCGGCATGCAACCTGTCCTCAGACTGCAAACAGCAGCAGCAGGGCGATCAGAAGCGCAAAAATGCCAAGCGCTTCGGTAACCGCAAAGCCAAAGATCAGGCGGCCGAACTGGCCATCGGCAGCCGAGGGATTGCGCAGGGCGCCCTGTAGGAACTGGCCGAACAGATTGCCAACGCCGATGCCGGCGGCTCCGGTGCCGATTGCCGCGAGGCCGGCGCCGATCAATTTTGCTGCTTCCGCTTCCATTTAATTTCTCCGTTGATGGTATTGCTGTTTGGTTAATCTGTTAGGGTTCGAATTTCGCGCCTGAAGCAACAGTCGCGGATCAGTGCCCTCCCGGATGAAGGGCGTCATTGATATACATGCAGGTCAGCATGGCAAACACATAAGCTTGCAGGAAGGCGACCAGGAATTCGAGCGCGGTGAGCGCCACCGTCATGACCAACGGCAAAATTGCGCCGACCACGCCAACGGCGCCGATCGTGCTCAGTGAGACGATAAAGCCAGCGAATACTTTCAGCGTGATGTGGCCGGCGAGCATATTGGCGAACAAACGCACGGAATGGCTAATCGGCCGGGTAAAGAACGAGATCACTTCAATGGCGACCACCAGCGGCATCAGCCACATCGGCACGCCGGAAGGCACGAACAGCTTCAAAAATCCGAACCCATGGCGGGCAAAGCCGAATATCAACACTGTTGCAAACACCAACAATGCTAACCCCGCGGTAATCACAATGTGGCTGGTCGCAGTAAAGAAATACGGGAACATGCCAAACAGATTGGCGATCAAAATGAACACGAAAAGCGAGAATACTAGCGGGAAAAACCGCATGCCCTCGGTACCAGCGCTGTCGCGCAGCATGTTGGCGACGAACTCATAGCAGATTTCCGAGATCGACTGCATGCGCGTCGGCACCAAGCCACGACCGCCGGTCGACATAATGAAAAAGGCGGATGACGCAGCAACCGTCGCGGCCATGAACAGGGCCGAATTGGTGAACGACAGGTCGAGGCTGCCGATTTCCAACGGAACAATTTTGGAAATCTGAAACTGGTGGATAGGATCGTTTGACAACCTAATTTCCCACTACTGTCGGCTTGTCCGGCCATTGCCGGCACCGATAGCCTCAACCACGCTTACCCACCCGTCACGAACTATCCGGCGCGTCCTGCCGTTTGCTGACCGCGTTGGCCTGGCGCACCACACTCAATACTCCAGCCACGAACCCGGTAAGGGTGAGTATAATCATCCCCCACGGCAGGGTCCCCGCCAATTTGTCGATCCCCCAGCCAATAAAGGCGCCGACAAGAATTGCTGCAACGAATTCCGTTGCCATTCTAAAGCCTTGGCTCTGAGTAACGGTGTCCATGCGCGATGGTTCCGCATGTTTTCCGCTGGTTCTTTCACCAAGTCCTTTTTCCAAAGCACGATATCGTTCATCGAGTTCGCGTTCGGAAACCGTTTCGCCGACCGGGCTCTGTCCGCTTTGGCTATCGTCTTGATCGCCAGATGACATCGCGATGGTTTAACCGTTTCGGGATGAATTTCACGCTTGGCTGCACCAGCCTGGAAACGCCGGCACCATAGGTACGCGTCTGTTGCCTGTCAAGCAATACGCGCCGGTCCAAACCCCATGAAAGTGCCTGGAAAATGCGGCGGATTTTCCCCTGGGTCAAACTGGGCCGCGCTGGCTCGCCATTGCCGCCTTGTGCGACAATCCAGGCGTTGTGCCAGGCGCGTTGTGAAAATCATCGAAATGGTTGTCTACCCACCCTTGGCGCAGCGGCCATCCAGGGCAAGATAACCAATCGCTTGCGCTCAATGTAGGCAGCCCAAGCAGATTGCGCCGTTAGAACCGTTGACAACTTTGCGATACTGGATGAGAAAACTCAGTTTTGGACAATCCGCACCACAATAGATTGAAAACTGTGCAGCAAAATCACAGAATTGTCGGGAGAGAAATTACTATGACAATTTGCTTTACAACAGATGCAGACAGTTGCCCTTTCTTTGAATAATCGCCAATGTGTAGGTTAGCCAATTTGTTAGGTTCAACGCCACTATGAGGACGCCCGTGATAAGAAATTTAGCAAACCAAACATTGGAATTGGATTATAGAGTTACCGAGACGAACTACATCGAAGAAGAATACCTGAAGGCTAATCCCGATGTTGCCGTTGCGGTATCAAAGCAGCAAATAGAATCCGGGCATCAGCATTTTCTTTCATTTGGCAAAATGGAAGGTCGCCGCGCCCGGCGGAGCGACTTTGATCGACAAATAGCCCTATTTAGAAAGCGCAAATTGGATCGGCTGAGACCCAATATCGATCGCAATTTGCCGCATATCGAGCGTAACGGAAAATACGATTTCTTAACAACCGAACTGCGCGAGGCAAGCAATATCGCTGACACTGAAAATGTTTCGGCGCACGGTTATGATCAGCATGGAATCGCCTTGATCAACCAAAGTTCGGAAGGTCTGGTTCTCGATGTCGGTTGCGGTCGCCGACCAGTCTACTACGATAATGTGGTCAACTATGAAATCGTCGACTATGATTCGACCGATGTAATTGGCGTTGGAGAGCATCTGCCGTTTAAGGATAACAGTTTTCGGGCCGTTATATCGGTCGCTGTATTGGAACATGTTCGCGACCCATTTGCTTGCGCAGCAGAAATTGCGAGAGTCTTGAAGCCTGGTGGCCAACTTTTTTGCGTAGTGCCGTTTCTACAACCCTATCATGGTTATCCGCATCACTATTACAACATGACCGGGCAAGGGCTGCGTAACCTTTTTGAACCATATTTGAAAATCGACAAACAATTGGTACTCGACAGCACGAAGCCAATTTGGACACTGACCTGGATGGTGAGTTCATGGGCACAGGGTTTATCGGAACCAACCAAGGAGCATTTTCTGGATATGCCGGTCCGTAACTTCCTCAAAACGCCGAGAGAATTATTAAACGAGAAGTTCGTTACCGAACTTTCGGACGAGAAAAACTTTGAGCTAGCATGTGCAACCGCGCTGTTCGCATCAAAATGAACCTGTTTGCTAAGCTCTTGAAAACTGCCGTGACCGAACTGGCTTCGGTTGCCAGTTTGGGGTCGCGCTTTGTTGGTATTGTCTGCCAAGGCATGACCGCCGATCGAGAAACAAATCGAATCCCAACTGAGCACCTCTAGAAACCCTTCTTTTGGGTCCTGGGAGCAATTTTTCGTTTTTGCGTTCCTCAAATATTTCAACACATTATCCGGTACTCGAAACTTCAAAATCACACCCAGCTCAACAAAAAAGAGGGTTTTTTGAGGTACTCAACTGATCAAACTAAATAGAGCGTGTCACCCAAAAGTGGGTACCGGTTTTGGGAAACATGACACGCATAAACAAACAGATAGCGCGACGAAGCTATTCCAACGCTTGGTGACAAGCGATAGCGTGGCCAAATTGGACGCTTCACGGCAGGGCAAATTTACACGCCACAGGTTATGAAGCTCAACTCCAGCCGCCATTATAGGTGCGGTAGAAAATGTGCCGGCCGATTTTGCTCACTTGTTTCATGGCCCTTGACCATTTCGGGCGCACATAGGTGGCGTGATAATGGGTCGAAGACCCGACATCGGCGAGCCAAATGCGTCCTGCTGTCGCTTGATCGGCGATGGTTTCGGCCATCTTCCAAAGCCGCGGGCTCTTGACCCGGTCGCGCACCCGGTCGCAGGCGAACGAGAACTGGCAGCGATTGCGCCAATTCTTATTTTGATAAACCACTCCGCATATCGAGTTGGGATAGGTCGGGTTGCGTACCCGGTTGAGAATCACTTGGGCAACGGCGGCTTGGCCACGGGCCGGCTCGCCGCGCGCCTCGAAGTAAATTCCCGCGGTAAGGCAGCGCTGCTCGCTTTCCGAAAAAACCGAATTTGGCAATGCCGCAGCCGCCCACAGGTGATCATCCTTGTTGAGTTTAGGGATAATCGAGATCGGCATGGTATCTCTTAGCAGTTCGGCGAACGGCGAGCGTCTTAATTGTGGTTCCGGCGAATAGGCGAGCAATGACGGCGCCGATTCTTCGACTAATTTGGCGATCATGACCGGCATTTCAGCGCTAAGCTGGTCAAACTGTTTGGCGTTGGAGTGGAACGATTGCGCAATCTCAACAATTTCGGCGCTGCTCTTCGGCTTTACAAAAGCCATTTCCAGGGATCCGTCGGTTTGGCTTGGCGTCAACAACCCGGTTCGCTGCATTATCGATCCGGCCTTGAAACTAATTGGCGGCGAGGTGGAAATTGCTGCCACGACCCGGTCGCCCTTAAGCGAACGATCAATGGTTTCTGCGCCACCATTGCCAAGCCGATGGCGCTCGAGCGACGGCATCGAAACCATCATCGCGCCGTGGACCACACCGGCACCGATGTGGCCGGCCGGCTCAGCCGCACGGCTGCCAGGGTTGATCGTGCCGGTTGTAAAAGACGAAATACCGGGCGCATTGACCAGCGTCGCCTGCCACCTTTGGCCGGTATTTTCGACGATCAGCGATGCCATATCCTGATAGGCGATTGCCACCGGGAAATATATTGCACCGATGGTTGCAACCACCATTAGCTGGGCACTCTTGTCAAATCTGCGCCGAATTTGACCAATGGATCCCATGCAATCCAACAAAGAACTGAACAATGCCCTACTCCGTACTCTATGCCACACACTAAAATTCGCGGATTGGGCGGTGGTCCCGCCGGTCATAGCAAAGTAATCCATTAACCTTGACGCGGGGTTAATCGCGTTGGGCAGCAGGTAGGTCAGCTCGAAATCCGGTTTGCGCAAGTAAAAACCTATGGCCAGCATCGTTCGAGCCGGCAAGTGGACGGTAATCATGGCGGAATGTTGGTGGCACGGTCGAAAAATTCAGTGTCGCCGGCCGGGTTTCGACGCATAGGGGTTTTCGCCCTTGCGCAGGTTAATCCGGATCGGCGTGCCCATAAGATCGAAATCCTTGAACAAGCCATTGATTAGATAGCGCCGATAGGATTCGGGCAGGGCATCCGGTCTCGAACAAGATAGCGCGAAGGTTGGCGGCCGGGATTTCGCCTGGGTGATGTATTTCAAGCGGATGCGTTTGCCAGCCACCGCCGGCGGCGGGTGATGGGCCAAGACCTGGGCTAGCCAGCGATTAAGTGGCCCGGTCGGCACTCTTTGGTTCCAAGCCCGATCGGCGGCGGCGACCGCTTTCATCAATCTTTCCAGGCCAAAGCCGGTCTTGCCCGATACTGGTACCAGGCCTAGCCCCTTGATCTGCGGCAACAACCGCTCCGCTTCGCCGCGCAAAAAGGAAAGCCTGGCTGTACGCCCGGCCACCAGATCCCATTTATTGATCGCGACTACTGGCGCGCGGCCTTCCTTGATCACCAAATTGAGGATTTGCAAATCTTGTTTCTCGAAACCTTGCTCGGCATCGATTACCACCACCGCAACTTCCGCATAGCGTACCGAGAGCAAGGTGCTGGCAACGGACAATTTTTCCAATTTCTCGTGGATCCGTGCCTTGCGCCGAAGACCGGCGGTATCACTGAGTGCTACCGGCCGGCCCTGCCATTTCCATTCGACCGCGATCGCGTCACGGGTGATACCGGCTTCCGGGCCGGTAAGCAGCCGCTCCTCGCCGAGCAAACGGTTAATCAAGGTCGATTTGCCGACGTTTGGCCGACCAAGAATAGTGATGCGGAGCGGACGGTCCGCATCATAGGCGGGCGTCGCACCGCTGCCATCTTTGTCACCGCCCGGTTCCGGGTCTGCTTCGCCATCCTCATCAACCGGGTCGTGGCCGATGATCGCGGCGATCGCATCGTGCAGTTCGCCCATGCCCTCGCCATGTTCGGCCGAAATCGCGATAGGGTCGCCAAAACCTAGTTCAAACGCATCATAAACCCCGGCAAGTGCGGCGCGGCCTTCCGATTTGTTGGCCGCTACCAGAACCGGCTTTGCGGAACGCCGCAACAGACCGGCGAATTCTTTGTCGGACAGGGTGATACCGGCCCTGGCATCGACAACAAAGATGCACAGATCGGCGGCGGCGATCGCCATTTCGGTTTGCGCGCGCATACGCCCGGCCAAGGTTTCTACGGCCCCTTCCTCCAAGCCGGCGGTGTCGACGATATGCGCCGAAATGCCTTGCAACGCCAATTCGCCGAGCCGCCGGTCACGGGTAACCCCGGGCGTATCGTCAACCAGCGCCAGTCGCTTGCCGGCCAGCCGGTTAAACAGGGTCGATTTGCCGACATTGGGTCGGCCGATAATGGCCACGGTTTTATTCGGCATGATTTTTGTCCGCGATCGCGCTTGGCACCGCGCTTATCCCTTGAGCGATGTTACGCCTTTGCCGGCGAGCAGGTCGAGCAGGATTTGCGCGCGGATACGGGTGTTTTGCGGCACGCCTTGATCTTCTACCAACAATGTGAACCAGCGAAGCGCTTCTTCATCCTTGCCAGACCGCCATGCGGCAAGGCCCAGACCTTCGCGCGCCGAATGGCGGAAAGGCGCACCGGCGCCGGCTAACGGTGTCAACCGGCTTTGCACATCGCTAAGCGTGCCATGGTCGACCAGCAACAGCCCAGCACGCAACGCCGCCAGCCGTTGATAGGGTTCAGGTACACCGCTGTCGCTGGAAATTCGGTCGAATTCGGCTACCGCACCCGACATATCACCGGCGTTTGCCATTTCCGAGGCTCTTCTAAGGGTCGCCAGCATCGGATATTGCCCCGAACCGTCGGCGATCAGTCGGTCTAGTGCTTGCGCCGCCTGGTCATGGTTGCCGTCATTGCCCAGTTCGACGGCGGCGACAAACGCGTCACCCGATGCCGCAGCCTGAGAATTCGAATAATATTCATAGGCGCGGTAACCGCCGGTAATCGCGATAATCGCTGCTGCGGCGCCATAGACGTAATAACGATAACGCCGCCATAGGGCGTTCATCTGGTCCTGGCGCAGTTCGTCGTCGACCTCGCGGATGAAACTGTCGTCGCTCATTGACCTGCTCTTTTTAACGCCACCAATTTCGGCGCGCGTGAATTAGATCGGCTTTCTAGCCGATTTTTCCCGCTGATAAAGGATAATCGCCGCCGATCGCCAAGTTGGTGGGTTTATACCACCGGGGCGACGCCAAACAGCCATTGGTGCAAAAACATCACCAATACACCGTATATCGCCAATCCGACCACAATCGCAATAAAATCACTCGACGCAGATGTGGCCACCGGATCGGATTGGCCGCGCCGTTTTACCACGATCCGATCCCATATTGCCCAGGCGAGAAAGGTGCCGAACAATACCAGCGAAGCGGTATCGCCATTGAAGATGAGATGGGCCAATGCCCAAATCTTGACCGCCAATAACATCGGATGTTTGACCGCCTGCTTGATGCGGCCGGGTTTCAGTTCGGCGGCGACCACCAGGATCATCGATATCGCCATCAACCCTAGTGCTATCATCTTGAGCCAGTGCGGGGCCACGAAGAGCAACTCGGTCTCGCCGCGAGCAATCCCGTACCCCCAAATGATCAAGGCCAAACCGATCAGTGAGACCAGGGAATAAAGCCCCTTCCAGGCACCTTCGCCCATCGTCGCGATCCGCGCTTGGCGCCAGTCGGGCGCAACAATGCGCACCGAATGGATGGCGAAAAATACCACCAGCCCGGTTATCAATACCAACATCGCAGTCCCTCCCTGGCGCCCCAAGCGTGGGTTACCGATAGCGTTCCATATAGGACCGATTGCCTACTTTCGCCACAACCGAAAACAACCCTATTTGCAATTTGCCTGGAGCCGGGCGACAATTTAGCCATGATGATTGACCTCACCAAGGCTGCGGAGCGGTTGCAAGCGCTCAAGAACGAACTGGAAGCCCTGACGGCGCTGACCGTGGAGGCGCGCGAAACCGTGCAACTCGACCAGCAATCGGTCGGTCGCTTGTCGCGCATGGACGCGCTGCAAAACCAGGCCATGGCCGAAGCACAACAGCGCACCCGCCAACACGATCTGATCCGTATCGACATGGGGTTTCGGCGCATCGCCGATGGCGAATATGGCTATTGCGCCGATTGTGGCGAGGAAATACCCGATCGCCGGCTGGCGATCGATCCGATGGCCGAGCGTTGCGTCAATTGCGCCTGACTATTCAACTGGTTTTTGGCTGGCCAGATAGTCCTGGTCGACCTTTGGTAGCGGGAGGTGATTAAGGGTTGCCTCAAATGCTCTCAGCCGTTTGTAGACCGATAGCAATTCGACAATCGTGGTCCAGGAATTGATCAGATATTGGAACGATCCCTCGACCCGGCTGAACGCGCGGATGATTTGCTGCATGATGCCGAAGGTAATCACTCCACTCGCCAGGGTTGGAGCCAGTGCCACGTAGGGCACCAGATTGCCGACCTGCAGATAGGTGATACGGATCACATTGAAATACAGATAGTGCAGGTAAAGCCGGAAATATTGCTTGCGAACCCCCTCATATAAATCGCGCACCGAAGGGGGCTGGGCCCGCTCGGTGTTATCTTCGCCATACACCAGTTCCTTGCGGTAAGCGGCCTCGACCTTTTGGATATCGAATTGGATGCCTGGTAGTTTGACCCCGGCGGTGGCGACAATCGCAGTGCCGATGACCGACCACAAGATTGCCGTGAACACCAGGCCCTGGCTCACCTCGCCGATGAGCGGCAAATGGGTGACATGGGCCGACAGCCCCCACAATAGCGGCAGGAAGGCGACCAGGGTCATCACCGAATCGAGCAGGCTGACGCCAAGGCTTTCCGTAATCTGGGCAAACCGCATGGTGTCTTCTTGGACACGTTGGGACGCGCCTTCGATGTGCCTGAGCTTACCCCAATTGTTCATGTAATAATCGTTCATCGCGGTGCGCCAGCGAAACACGAAATGGCTAACGAAGAAGCGAAACACCACCGCCACGGCTACATAGACCAATGCGATTTTCAGAAACGAAATCACGCCGGCATAGATTTCCCATTCGTTCACCGTATTTGGCGCGCTCAGTGCCCGCTGCACCATGTCATAAAATGTGCCGAACCATTGATTGATCATCACATCCAACTGGACCAGGAACCAGTTGGTAAAAAAGATTAACGCCGAACCGCCGATCGACCACCTGGCCCATTGGTGCGGGCAATACCAAAACCAAAAACCGCAATAGGCGATGATCGCTACCAGAAAGAACTGATAGAACCAAAATGTTTCCGGCCCGTGCGATGCGGCCACAAACGCGCGGGTTATTTCTTCGCCGGCATCGGCCGCCGGGATTGCTGGAAACGGATAGCCGAACAGATTGCCAAGCGACAGCGACGGGCCGAAATCATACCCGCTGGAAAACCAGAATATCATGCAAACCAGCGACCAAATTGTGAATGAGGCGAACAACAAGACCGGGTTGGGAAAGAAGGAGCGAAACACGGGCATCTCCGCATTGTGGGTGGCAGCGGCCCGATTCGGACCGAGCGCATCTCTATCACACTATTTTGGCTCAGCTGCCCGGGATATTAAGCCATTATGATGAACTGGAAGCCATTGTGGCGGAGTTATTCTGCGGCAAGATCAAGCACCGGCCGGGCCATGCCGATGGGTAGGCCGATCGGTAGGTTCAAGCGGCGTTGCACCTGGTTCTTCGAGGGTTCGGCTTACTGAAGGTCCACTGGAGCTAGTGCGTATTCCCGAAAAGTGTGTAGCGGTTTTCGGACAAGAATACGCGCCAAAACAAACAGATAGCGCGACGAAAAGAATCCAACGCTTCGTGACAAGCACTAAGCGTATTCCCGAAAAGTGTGTAGCGGTTTTCGGACAAGAATACGCGACAAAACAAACAGATAGCGCAACGAAGCCATTCCAACGCTTCGTGACAAGCGCTATCACTTGGCAAGTCAGGAAAAGCGGCTTTAATGACGCAAAAGCGCCCATCCCACCAAGCCGCCATCGAATAGGCGAAGATCGGGTTCCTTTGGTATCAACCCATCTTATTGAGTGCGTCTTCCATTATCCAAAGCCGGTCCTGTCCCCATGCGGTCAGATCACCCAGACGGAAACTGGGCACGCCCCACAGATTCATGGCACTAAGCGCCTGGTAATTAATTTCTGCCTCAGCACGCCAAGCATCATCTGCCAAATGCTGGCGAGCGTCGGTCCAGTTCAACCCGGCGTTTTCGATGATTAGCGCCAGCCCACGATTTGTTCCAGCATCTATGCCTTGCGACCACACGCTGCGCAGGAACGAGTTGCAATATTCATACAAGCGACCCTGGTCGCGGGCAAAGGGCAACAATGCGTAACCGCGGGCAACCGGTTTACCGAGTGGATCGCAAATCCGGCCAAAGGGAATGTTCAAATGCCGCGCCTCGCGCGCCGCATCATGTATCATGTATTTGCGTTTGGACTTTGGCATCGGAAATCCGCGGGTAATCATGGGCAAGACAAAACGCATGATGAGCTCGAGACCGCGCGCGTCGGCAAACTCTTTGACCCGGTTGATAGCAAGGTATGAATAAGGACTGCGGAACGAAATAAACATCTCTAATGTTTGTGTGCCCGATTTAGCCGACGCGATGTGCGGACCTTGCAAATCGAGCTCCGGCGGGGCGAAAATCGGCAGGTCGGTGTGGTTTGGCCGCTTTAGGCCAAGTTCACTTAGTCGGGATTCCAGATAATGCAGCCGATCAATGCCCCAATACCATTCACCGCCATAATGGAAGGTTGCACCAAGATAATGCCCAAGTTTGTCGCGCAACCGGTTGCCTGCGAGTTTTGTTGCCGCCGCATCGATTTCTTCACCGCATTCCAACACGGGCTTTAAATCCCAAAGTGCAGTGCCGAACCGGACCGCAGCGTCTGGAAATTCTGCCGGGCTAATTGCCGCCAATTGCCGTTCGGCGCTGGCAATCTCATCTTCGTCAGGCTGTCGGCCCGGATCCAAAAATCGCAGGCCGGCCTTTTTCGCTAGCCGCGCAGCGTCCAGCCGCGAATATTCGACCAGCGCTGTGCGTGCAGTCGCCGCCCAATCAGGTGGCTGCGAAACCAAATGCGGGCGCAAGGTAATATGATACCGATCCAGCAATTTGGTCAGAACCTGGGCGGTCAAATGACAATAGGGGTCGTCGACCTGATGAAAATAGTCAACTACATGGGCCAAGCCCCGCCGTTGCCGGGCGCTCTCCGCCGAACGACGCAGGTTTTCCTGCCGCTCCCGGCTTATCACATGAGCAATATATCTGGAGATAACCAAACTGCGTACCGACATCGCAGATATTTTCCTCAAACGCTGGCAGCCGCTTTACGTCGAAATTGAGCCAACAGTAACGGCGCTGACCCATAGCATGGCAAAAAAGCCATTTATAATCAAGGTTCCAGGAGTATTGAACGAGGCGCCAGGACGCGGTATCATGATGGTGTCCGGGTGTTATTGGTGCAATTCGTGTGAAACAGCCGTTAGAGCAAGTTCGCCACAATCCTGTTATGGAATGATCAAACCCGACAGGCTGCTAGGTCCTCGGCAGGTGGGGGAAATTGGCCCGCCGGAGGTGTTTCCAAGCTTGCCCGATATGTGAACATCGCGCCACACTTCGCACCCGGCCGGATGACCCGATTTGCTACAATCAAATGGGCAAATATCGAGTTCATACGGTATAGGGATCAATGCCAATCGAGCGCTTAGCAGGCACTCTTGTGTGGCCAACCAGGGAGTATTCCCGTGAAAAGCCGCCTTCTCACCCTCATTGCCCTACTGGCGATTTTGGCTGCCGCACCGCTCAGCAGCCAAGCCGCCGACGAGGAAATTGATCTCGATCTGCTGACACCACACGGTTCTAAGATCGATATCAACAAGGTCGATGAGGCGTTGATCGGCACCTGGATCATGGTAAGCGGTCGAGTAGAAAGCCCGGCCGGTACAATTCCCATGGCCGGATCGGGACGCCGGTTGTCGATCCTTGATTCCGGCAGCTTCCAGGAAGATTATCAAACCGAAGCCAGCGATCAGCCCATGCCTGGCCTGGAAGCCGGGCAAACATTTGGCAATGGCATTGACGCATTTTCACCCAAAGATAGCTGCCGCATGCGCGGTTCGGGGCTCTCGGTTGGCCACATGAATCATTATGAGGAAGTCAATTTCGACATCGACCCACCCCTGGTTGATGCCACCACCATGCATGTGGTGCTTAACAAGGCGGCTTCGACCCGGTTTGAAATCCGCTGCCATGACAGCGACCAGGTACGTGGCAACATGGTCACCCCACCACTTGGTTTCGGGTTTACAAAAGTTGGTGCGGGCGGGCCTTATGTAGAATATTATTACAAGTTGCACCCGCTTTTTGGCGCCGGTGGTGAGCTGATCAGCCAATGGCATGGGCTGGAAATCTGGTCGGCGCCATCGCCGGCACCGGTGGTGCGTTATTTCTTCGTGCGCGGGATGTAGCAGCCCGCCAGTTTTCAGAACTATTAAATCAAGTTCCCTTGGTATTATTAGCGGACCGGTCTTGGGCGAAGCGATGGCTATCGAATAGATCGGGTTAGTTTTCCTTGGGGCTTTGTGGGCGCTGAATCCAAATACCGTAATTTTTGCACCGCTTTTCTTTTTCGGCTTCGACTACCTGCTGTGCACTAGCAGAGATGAGCTTATAGGCGTCCAACTTTTTCTTTGCCGCCGTATACGAATCGACGTGTGCTTTCACACTAAACAATTTGTTAAGGGGAACCCCGGCTCCAGAAATTTCATACGACCCGCTTTGCACTGCCTTAGTATCGACCAGCGCCTGATTGAGCTCAGCGCAACTGGCTGTTGAGGCGCTTGACATATAATTCAACAACGTAATCCCACTTAATTCGGACGACGGGCTGACGCATCCGGTTAAGATAAATATTCCAAAAATAGACGTAATAAGTCTTTTTGCAATCATTCAGTCAAATCCAAAAAAATTCCATTATCTGCTCTGATTATGATCAAAATACATCGTCGGAACAGCGGTAACAATATTCAAATTCATCAATAACAGAAATTATTATATCAGATAATTATGCTAATTGCGTCGAAGCCTGGCGCACTTATTTTCCATTTTTGGTTGAGGAGGTTAGCCAGGGTGGCGAAGGTGGTCGCTATTGGCTTAATCATTTAATATTACTTGGTCTTGCTGCTGACCACCTTTTACCAAGGGAACTTAAATTAGAGGCCCTACGAGCAGGTCACGCTCTATATGGTTGCAGGTCTCCTGCGCCCTATCGGCCGCGCATGGTTTCTCTACGGTCCACCACCATACGGTACCAAAGATCGGCGGCATTAAGAAAGTAAGGCTTGGCGAACGGATGCAGCCAGCTTGGTTGCAGCGGGGTGTTTGCATAGGCGGTTTCGCCGCCTGGCGAACCGGTCGCCCTTAGGGCCGCTTTGGCACCGAGATAAGGCGCCATCACCGCACCCGACCCGGAATAGCCCAGCGCATAATGCAGGCCATTATCCTCACCGACCGACGGGGTGTGGGTAAAACTGAAGCCGGTATTGCCGGTCCACACATGGCCGATCGCAGCATCGGCAAGCTCCGGCCAAACGCTCAACATGGTTTCACGCATGCGCCGTGCGGCTGTCTGCATATCGAGATTACGCATCGAAGCGCGACCGCCGAACAAGATGCGGGTGCCGTCGGGCGACAGGCGAAAATAGGAATGCCTGGCCCGGGTTTCGACCATCATCCGCCTACCGGGTGCCAGATGGCCAAGCAAATTGGCCGGCAGAGGCTCGGTAGCAATCATATAACTCGGCAACGGAAATACCCGGCGCTGGTGCCAGCGAAACGCCGTCGGCGTGTATCCGTTGGTGGCCAGGATCACTTTGCTGGCGCAAATATCGCCTTGCGGCGTCTTGGCGATGAAACCGCCGCTATCGCGCTCCAGCGCGGCTACCGGCCGGTCACCGGCGATGGCGATGTCGCGCTTTTGCACAGCTGCTACCAAGCCGTCGTGGAATTTACGTGGTTGAATGGAGCAGTGTTCGGGATAAATCACCCCGCCAAAATAGCGTTTGGTGGCGATCTCCTGGTCGAGCTGGTCGCGCTCAATCACCTCGACCTGAACATCGCTTTTTTCGCGTACGTGGGTCGCCAATTGCTTTTGCGCGGCAAACTGGTCCCGGGTCCAGGCCAACTGGATGCGCCCGGTATTTTGCAGATCGCAATCAATGTTTTCGCGTGCGATCAGCGCCTGAACGGATTGCAGCGCCGGTTTGGCTTCGGCAAACAGCCCATTAGCGGTTTCCGCCCCAAAACGTGCCGCCAGCGCCGGCCAGCTAAGGCGGGGATGGGCGCCGAACATGCCGCCATTGCGGGTAGATGCCCCATTGCCCGGTTGGCCGGCATCAACCACCACCACCTTGGCGCCCGCATCATGGGCGGTGATTGCAGCCGACAGACCGGTATAGCCGGCGCCGATAACAAGAATATCGGCCTTTTGTGGCGCTTTGGGCGAAAACGGCTCGGCTTCGCCATCGGCCCACCAATAAGGCCTACCCGCCTCGGCTTCGGTGCTCCAGCGCATTAGGTGTAATTGCCTTTCACCCGCTCCTTGGTCGGATCGAAATGCGGAAAACTGGTGATCGTCGCCTTCAGGCGCTTTTGTTGGCCATCGAGTTGGCCGATTTCCACCGCACCGCCTATTTCCGCGTGGGTGATGTCGATGCGCGCGAGTGCAATGGTTTTTCCGAGGATCGGCGATTTCACCGCCGAGGTAATTTCGCCGATCTGCGCCTTGCCGACACGGATGCAGTCTGAGGTCGAGGGCACCACACCGCCGGCAATATCGAGGCCTACCAGCTTGCGCCTTGGATGCGTTTTGCGTTCTTCAAGTGCGGTGCGGCCGATAAAATCGTCCGACTTCGATTTCAACGGTACTGTAAAGCCGATGCCGGCCTCAAACGGATCGGTTTGATCACTGAACTCCATGCCGGCGAAAATAAGCCCGGCCTCAATCCTCAGCATATCGAGCGCACCGAGCCCAAGCGGTGCCATCCCATACGGCTCGCCGCTTTGCCAGATCGCGTCAAACACTTCCTCGGCGTTGCGCGGGTGGCAAAACACCTCATAGCCCAGTTCGCCGCAATAGCCGGTACGGCTGATTATCACTGCGGTGCCGCTGAAATCGCCGATACGGGCGACCGCAAAACGGAACCAACCGAGATCAGCAATATCGGGCTGGGTCGGTGCGCTCCAAAAAATTTCCGCCAGAATGTCGCGGGATTTTGGCCCCTGCACGGCGATGTTGTGCAATTGGTCGGTCGAACTTCTGACCCAGGCATCGAGCCTAAGCTTTTGCGCCTGTTCGCGCAGCCACAGACCCGACGTGTCATTGCCGCCGACCCAGCGGAAATTATTGTCGCCGAGCCGGAACACGGTGCCATCGTCTATCATACCGCCATGTTCATAACACATCGCTGTATAGATCACCTGGCCGACCGACAATTTCTTGATGTCACGGGTGACGCACAATTGCAGCAAGGCTTCCGCGTCCGGTCCGGTCACCTCATATTTGCGCAAGGGCGACAAATCCATCACCGCAGCTTTTTCGCGGCACGCCCAATATTCAGCGATCGAGCCATAATTTGCCATGGTATTGGCGAGCCAATAGCCGCTATATTCGACGAAATCGCCGGTATGGCGGGCAAAACAATCGTGAAACCCGGTATTTTTGGTAGCCTCCACATCGGCCTCCGCTGACTTTCTGTATCCGACCGAGCGGCGGAAATCTTCATTGGCACCATAAGTCCGCATCTGAATATCGGTCGGGTTCCAGCCATTGGCTGGATCGACATCGCAGGGGCAGGCCGAAGATACACAAACCAAATCGGATAGCGCCCTAAGCAACACATAATCCCCAGGCCGCGACCAGGGTTCATCCATGCTGATCGCATTGGTGTCGTCCAAAAGCGTGTTGAAGAAGAAATTGATTGCCGGCCAACCGCCGCGCGGGCGCACGTCAAAACGCGCCAGTTCCCGGTTCATATTGTCGGAACAATTGACATGGCCAGGATAACCCAGGTCTTCGTAGTAACGCGCGGTGCAGGCAAGTCCGAAAGTATCGTGGCGACCGCAAGTATCCTGCACAATCTCGACCAGGACTTCTTGATCCACGGTCCAGTATTTCGAATAGATGCCCGGTGCCGGATAGAGCGAGCCGATTAATGTCCGGGTGGTGGTCGGGTCGATTTCGCGTTCCATGCCGTTGTCGAGCGCACGCCGGCTAAATGCCTGAAAGTCCGAACATTCGCGACCCTTGATGTCGACGATTTGGATAAATTCTCCCTTCCTGACCTCATAGGCAGTGGCGTTGCCGGGCCTGATGTTGATATCCAATAACGGATCAGCGAGCGGATCCGGTGGGCCAATTTCGGCCTTTATGTTCCCCGGGTCGGCGCGGCGAATGTAGAGCACCAATTCGCTTGGCGTGTCTTGTTGATCGGGTCGCATTGGCCCGCCAGGTGCAGCCACAATCAGCAGGCCGTCATGTTCAGCGGTAAATGTTTCCATGTCGCCCGGCCGTGATCCATCACCAAACACGGCTACCGCTTCGGCTTTAGCAAGCTTGAAGCCGGCCGCATTTAACGCCCGGGTCACCCTGGCACCGGACAGCGGTTCGCCAGCCAACACTGCGGCGATGCCGGTCGGGCGGCCCGACCCGGTAGCGCCGATCATTGCCGCCTTGGAACGTCCGTCGGGTGCAAAAAACACCAACTCGCCTGGCTGCAATCCCTCGCGGTCGAGCAGCGTGAAAATATCTCCGGCGTTGATCGAAACTGCGCGCGAGCCACCGCCTGACACTGGATAACGTTCGGTGCCGTGCGGCAGTACCGGCAAGCCAGGGCTAATGACGCCGGCGCGTTCGTACGGGGTTTCAAATGTTGGCGTTACGCTCATCAGGCCAATCCCAACGCCTTCTTGCGGCCCGCTACCCAGCGCATGATGATATGGTCGAAGGTTAGCGCCATTAGCGAGACATTGATGCCGAGCACGAAATTCTTGCCGAGCTCGTTACCGGCCAGGGTCTTTTGCAACTCTTGGCCCAGATCCTGGGTGCCGATAAAGGCGGCAATGATAACCATGAAGAAAGCAAACATGATTGCCTGATTAAAGCCGATCGCCATGGTCGGCAGTGCCAGCGGTAGTTGTACCTTTAACAATTTCTGCATCCGGGTCGAACCCGACATGTCGGCGGCCTCGAGTAACTCCGGCGGCACCGAACGCAATCCTTCCACGGTATAGCGGGTCAACGGCACCATGGCGAAAATCAGGATCGAGAATACCACCGCCACGTCGTTGACGCCAAACAACATGATCGCCGGGATCAAATAAATGAAACTCGGAAAGGTTTGTGCGGTGTCGCAGGCAAGTAGGATACGCGCCGACCATTTTTTCCTACCGGCGGCGAAAATCGCCAGTGGGATGCCGAGTGCGGTGGCCAAGATGACCGCCGAGATCACCGTGTATAGGGTGATCATCGATCGGTCCCACCACCCGGTAATGGCGACGATACCGAAAAATATCGCGGAAATCACAGCGCTGCGGCGACCTCCGACCCAATATGCCAACGAACAGATTGCCAGGATCACCGCCGGCACCGGTAGCCACAACAGCGCGTTGCGGAACGGAATTAGCACCTGGGTAATCAAAAACCACCTAAGCCATTCGGTCGTCGTCTGAATAGCATCAATATTTAGAACCCATTTGATCACTACATCGATTTCTTTGCCAATCGACAAGTCTTGGGTCCGCTTGATGTGGTCGGCAATTTGTACGAATTGGGAAATGATCAAGAACCCGACAAAGGCGGCCAGTCCGGCCACCAGATATTGGTGGCGCTGCCACCAGGGGGCGCCCCTTTCGAAATGCTCGGGCTGTTTGACTACCCAGGCTTTCGACAACCGATCGAGGGTAACAGCAATCAGCACAATGGTGATGCCTATTTCGAAACTGCGGCCAAGCTTGAACGAATTCATCAATGCGAGAAGTTTCGCGCCCAGTCCCGGCATGCCGATAAAAGCGGTCAACACCACCATTGCCAGGCACAACATGATTACCTGGTTGACGCCGACCAGGATTTCCGTGCGGGCGGCGGGTATATATACATAGCGCAACATCTGCCAGCGGCTCGAACCGCTCATCTTGCCGGCCTCGACTACTTCGTCTGAAACTTTTTTGAGGCCCAGCGTGGTCATCAACACCATTGGCGGGATTGCGTAAATGATGGTGGCGACCCCGGCTGCGGTCGGTCCGACCTTAAAGAAGATCACCGCCGGGAGCAGGTAGGTGAAAAACGGCAGGGTCTGCAACACCGCCAGGATCGGTAGGATCGCTTTCTCAAACCCACGGTATTTCCAGGCCAAGATACCGAGGACAAGGCCAAGGAAAAATGCCACCGGCGCCGCCACGACGATCACCGACATGGTCTGCATGGCGAGCTTCCACTGGCCGATCAGCGCGGTCCACACAAAAGTGCCGCCAGCCAGAAGCGCCAGTCGCCAGCCGCCCAGCCAATAACCCAGCACCGCCGCAACGGCGGCAATTGCGGTCCAGGGGATTGGGCCAATATTGGGCCAGCGGCGCTTGCCATGCAAAAGGTTGGCGGTGATGTCCAACAGCCATTCCAGGGCTCGGGAAATGCTACGGGTGACGTAGATCAGGCCGAGATCATCCTTGATGAAATCAAACAGCCATTGCAGCCATTGGTCCCAGGGCAGCACTGCCCAGTCGGGCAACCGTACCAGCGCATCCGGCAATATTGGCCGCAACACGGCAAACAAGATCGCCACCACCAAGATTGATTGCGCGATGCGAGTTTGTGAAAGCCCGGCGGCGGGTGCTGATGGATCG
The DNA here is from genome assembly GCA_965248715.1 of Rhizobiaceae bacterium. GTDB lineage: Bacteria > Pseudomonadota > Alphaproteobacteria > Rhizobiales > Rhizobiaceae > CBDFKB01. The sequence goes on along the minus strand of CBDFKB010000007.1, from coordinate 521,044 downwards.
ATAGTGACTGCCGTCATCAGCCTGCACCAAGCAAGACATCTAACGCTGCTTGCCGGTCGAGTGCGCCAACGATACTGCCATCTTCGCCGGCGACCGGCAGCAATTCGCGGTCATCATTGATCAGCAGCCGGGCGAGATTGTGAATGGTGGCATTGGCGGCGACCGGCTCACCACTTAGGGTTGCACCATCTGCTGCTTTGGCCAGTGCGCCGGCATGGACAACACGCGACTGATCGACCTCCTCGGTAAACTTGGCGACATATTCGGTTGCTGGATGAAGCACGATTTTGTCCGGCGTGTCGCATTGTTCGACCGCGCCATCCTTCATAATAGCGATCCGGTCGGCGAGCCGCAGCGCCTCGTCGAAATCATGGGTGATAAAAACGATGGTTTTGCCGAGCATTTCCTGCAGGCGCAGGAACTCGTCCTGCATTTCACGCCTGATAAGCGGGTCGAGCGCGGAAAACGGTTCGTCGAGGAACCAGATATCCGGTTCGATCGCCAACGAACGGGCGATACCGACCCGCTGCTGTTGACCGCCGGACAATTCGCGCGGGAAATAATCTTCGCGGCCATCAAGGCCAACCAGTTCGATGACCTCGAGCGCTCGTGCGCGGCGCTCATGCCGGTCCTGGCCGCGCATCTCAAGCGGAAATGCGACATTTTCCAAGACCGTGCGATGGGGCAATAGGCCGAAGCTTTGGAATACCATGCCCATTTTGCGGCGGCGCAGATCGATCAATTCGCGTTCGTTAAGCGCGCTAATGTTTTGCCCATCGACGTTAATATCGCCGGCGGTGATTTCGACCAGCCGCGACAGGCAGCGCACCAAGGTAGACTTACCAGAACCAGACAGGCCCATGACCACCAGCATTTCGCCGCGGCCAATATCCAGTGACACGTCGCGCACGGCGGAGATGTAGCCGTCCTGGCGGATTTCCTCGAAACTTTTGCCGGGACGCAGGGACGCCAGATATTCCTTGGGCTTAGGGCCGAAGAGCTTCCAAACATTGTTGCAAGAGATAACCGGATCGCGGTCCGCCATGATCGCCTCCACTAGTGCTAGGAAATGCGTAGAAACAAACAGTGAGAGCAATTTTCCAAGAAACCGAAACTGCTTTAAATCATTCCGGCCCGAAGGCCGGAACAATCTATGCATTTTGCATTACGGGTGCGCCTTACATTACCGCTTGAACCCAAGGCTTCCACACATTTTCGTTCGCTTCAAGCCATACCGCCGCAGCATCTTCCGGTTCCATTTCGTCAATGTCGACAAATTTGGCCATTTCGGCGATCTGGGCGTTGGTAAAGCTGATCATGCTCAGCACCCGATAGGCATCCGGCCATTTGTCCTTCATGCCGTCCCAAGCGGCCTTTTTGAGATAGCCGTTGGCCGGGTTGCCACAATCATATAGCGCGTCCGGGTTGGGGCCGACACTTGGATCGGTATCGCAGCCTTTTTCCCAAGCCGGGAAGTTGACGAATTCGCCGGGCCAAACCGCTTCGGCAAAATTAGGCGTCCAGTTGAACACCACCAGCGGTTTTTTGTCTTCTTCAGCAGAGCCGATTTCGGCCCAAAGAGCGGCTGCCGAACCTGCGTTGACCACCACGAAGTCCAATTCAAGCGCGTCGACCTTTTCTTGATCGTGCTTGAGCCAATCGACCGGTCCGCCAAGGAAGCGGCCTTTTTCGCCGGTCTCTACGGTAGCAAATTTTGCCGCGCAATCGTTAAGTGCTTTCCAGTCAGGCAGGCCAGGGCAGCTCTCCTTGGTCCAACTCGGGTACCACCAATCTTCGCGGGTTACCGCATTGTGGTCGCCGGCATCGTGCAGGCCGCCTTTTTCCAGCGCGGCACGAAATGATGCGCCGAATGCGCCTTCCCAGACCTCGAGTTCGAGCGCGACATCACCGAGGCGGACTGATTCGTAGACCGCTTGGCTGTCGGTGGTCACAAACTCGACATTGGCGCCCATCGAGGTGAATATTTGGCCGACAACATGGCTCATCACGACGAAATTTGGCAACTGGAACTGGCTCGACCAGTTGTGGATCGGTATTACAATCGGATCGCTGCTGTCCTCGGCCATGGCAGCCATCGGCATCGAACCGATGGTTACCGCTGCAAGGGCGGTTATCAGTTTATTCATTGCGTACTCTCCTAGTCAAAAGCGGCACCATTGCCGCGGTTATCAGGGTGGCTCCCTGATTTTTTACCCAATGGTTGTATTTCATCGCCCGTTTGGACCATTCGGTAATGCTTATGAGCTCGATTTCCTCGGTTGACCCTGCCGTTATTCGGTCTGCAAATAAGATTGCAAACTATCGTCTAATGCATCGACCCACGACGTGTGGTGCGGCGGTGCCCGCTTACCGGTCATTGGCGACACATAGCCATTGTCACGGAAGGTCATGATGTTTTGTTTCTTGTGCTTCTTCCATTCAAAGAACGCCTGGTTGGCGGTTGCTATATCGAAGCTTGGATAGTCGGTGTCGTCGATCAGTTCCTGCACATAAGCGCCCTGATAGCGGATGCAGGCATAGTCGTCCTCCAGCCCATCCTCGGCCGCCTCACGCGCTTTGGGATCGGCATCAATGGCCGCCTGGGCAGGCAGTTCGATCCGGCCCATGATGAGATCGCGCACGTACCAAGCCTGGGCGTCGAACATATTGAAAGTGTACCACTGGTCCTGCATGCCGAGATAATAGAGCGCCGGATTGCTGGCAAAGACCACGCCCTTATATAGGTCAGCGGTCGCCAACCGGTTGGCGGTCACCAGGCGCAAATCTTCCGGCATGAACGGAAAATGGTGCTGGTAGCCGGTGCACAGGATAATCGCGTCCACGTCCTTGGTGGAGCCGTCTTTGAATGTGGCAGTGTTCTTTGCAACTTTGACCAGGGCCGGCACTTCTTGCCAATTGTCCGGCCAGTCATAGCCCATCGGCGCGGTGCGATGGGCAACAGTGATCGATTTGCAGCCATATTTCCAGCATTGCGAACCGATGTCCTCGGCCGAATAAGAGGTGCCGAGAATCAAAATATCCTTGTTCTTGAATTCCCTTGCATCGCGAAAATCATGGGCGTGCAGCACCCGGCCATTAAACGTCTCGAAGCCTTCATAGTGTGGCACGTTCGGAGTGGAAAAATGCCCGCTGGCCACGATCACGTGATCGAATTCTTCAAAATAGGTATGCTTCTTAGGCAAATGCTCCACCGTAACGGTGAATTTCTTGGTGGCGTCGTCAAACGAAACGTTGCGGCACACGGTGGAAAAGCGGATATGGTCGCGGACATCGGCCTTGTTTACCCGGCCTTCAATATAGTCGAACAGCACCGCACGCGGCGGGTAACTGGCGATTTCCCTGCCGAAATGTTCATCGAACGTATAGTCGGCGAATTCCAAACCTTCCTTGGGACCGTTCGACCATAAATATCGGTACATCGAACAATGCACCGGCTCGCCAAATTGATCGACCCCGGTGCGCCAGGTATAATTCCACAATCCGCCCCAGTTTTCCTGTTTTTCAAAGCACACCACTTGCGGAACCGCAGCGCCATTGGCGGCAGCAGACTGGAAGGCTCTAAGTTGGGCTAGGCCGGACGGGCCAGCACCGATAATGCATACACGTTTGGTCATGGTTCCTCCGCTGTTTGTTTGACCCCAGTTCTGAACTTGGTCGACCGTGGTTGCAACCCTACGATCGCTGCTTTACGCCATCAACATTGGTGGTTCTCGGGCATCTTAAATTTTCGACATCGCGATGACAAAACATGGGCTTTTCACATTAGGTTTGATTGTGATGAACTGGACTGCCAATCAGGCGCGAAACCCAGCACTTCGGTCTGCGGATGTAATTCGGGATTAAACAATCGGTTGTGGGCAAGGGTTGCCTGGCGGATCGGATTGTGGGCCGCCAGCGGCCAAACATTGCAGGCAAGATCATAGCGTTGCGCGTATGCCACAAACACCAACCGGCAATTGCCGGCGGCAAGGATTTTGCCAGCACCGGGTGAACCGGGCGGAAAGGTCGCGGTCAACAGATCGGAAAATTCGCGATGCTTTTGATAATAGGTCGCCGACAGAAACTGAATTGCCTTTTCTAGACGTTGGGCCGGATCCTGAGTGGTGGCACTCATGTGGGTGAACTCGGATAATACGGAATATTCCGGCAATTTGTTCATCACGGTTATGATATGGCCAAGCAGCGCATCGGCGCCAGGCAATATTACCGCCGGGGTGAAGCCGTCATCAGGGCGGCCATTTGCGTCACGCATGGCGATCTGGCGCACCCGGCACTGCCATTTCAAAAATGCTACCCGCAACGCGGCGCCTTGGTTGTCCGTGGCATGGGCCGGCACCGCGCTCATGCGCTGCGCCTTACGTCAGGCGACATGGTGGCAGTGGCATATTCACGGTCATGGGTCAGGCTTGGTATCCGCGCCCTGGTTTCCGTGACCCGATCAAGATCGATGCGCCCAGCAACCACCCCTGGTTCGTCGCCACCGTCGGCAATGACTTCACCCCACGGATCGACGATCAAACTGTGGCCATAGCTCTCGCCGCCGCCAGCAATTGTGCCGATTGCGCACGGTGCGACCACGAAACTGCCGGTCTCAATCGCCCGGGCCCGGTTGAGCACGTGCCAATGGGCAGCGCCAGTGCGTTTGGTAAACGCCGCCGGGCAGCACAAAATTTCGGCTCCCGCTTGGGCCAGGCGGCGGTATAATTGGGCAAACCGCAAATCATAGCAGATGGTGTGACCGATCAGGCCGAAAGGGGTATCAACCGCGACCGCGCGATCGCCGGCCACCACCCGCTCGCTCTCGCGATAGATTTCGGTTTCAGAGAGCTGAACATCAAACAGATGGATTTTGTCGTAGCGGCTGATGATCGCACCGCTATCATCGATCACATAGCCGCGGTTGAGAATTTTGCCTTCCGGGCCATCAATGGCGATTGAGCCAACCATGATCCAAACCTGCCGCTTAGCGGCGAGATTGCGCAATTCGCGCAGCACCGGATGGCTTTTTTCCGGCGCCACGGGGGGCACCAAAGCCGGCCCGTCGCTCTTTAGCCCGCCGCAATATTCCGGCAGGAACAGGAACGATGCGCCACCATCAACCGCCTTGTTTGCCAATGGCAACGCTTCATCCAGCGCCGAAGAAAAGTCCGGCATTGGGCGGGATTGTAAGCAGGCGATGTCGAGGAAACGGGCCATGGTTCAGAACTTCATATATGCCTTTCGAAGCGTGCTGAGCGGATGCCGATCGGACATCTGGAACTTGAGCAGCAACTCACGGGCGATCATGTCCCGGTCTTGTTGATTGCCCGGCAATTCGATCGCATCCGGCACCCGGACCCAACCATTAATGTTGCGGTCGAACACGGCCGGTTTGCCATCTTCATAGCCCATATGCACATCTTCCAGCCAGTTAAGGTCGTCCCAGCCCATCTCTGACATATATTTGGTCAGGAAAGCGGTGATGCGTCCATAGTCCGGCACCAAATTGACATCGTAACGATAGCCAATGTGCTGCCCGATTTCCTTTTCGCGTTTGCTGTCGAGACCGGCAGCGTCATCCAGAAACTGGTCGACATCCTTGATCTTGGAGCCGCGATATTGTGTTCCAGCCATCTAATGCCCCTTTCCTACAAATGGTGATAATCTTCGACACCGACGGTCAGGTCAGTGCCTGCCAGCGGCACACCGGCCATTGCCGATGCTTCCATCGTCAACGCGGCGAGGTCTTCAGGCTCAAGCGAGTGCAGATAAGTCTTGCCGCAGGCGCGAGCAAACAATTGCGCCTCGATGGTCAGCGTGTGCAGGAAATTGTACACCCGCTCGGCTGCCTCGTCAGGGTCGAGACGCGCGCGCAGGATCGGGTCCTGCGTCGCCACCCCGACCGGGCAACGCCCGGTATGGCAGTGATAGCAATAGCCCGGCTCAACCCCCATTTCATTTTCGTAATCGGCCTCCGGGATATCCTTGTTGCAGTTGAGCGCCATCATTGCCGAATGGCCGATGGCAATTGCGTCGGCGCCAAGCGCTACCGCTTTGGCAACATCGGCGCCGTTGCGGATACCACCGGCATAGACCAGGCTGATCTCGCCGCGCTTGCCCAGATCATCGATCGCCTTTCGCGCCTGGCGGATCGCTGCCATGCCAGGCACACCGGTTTCTTCGGTGGCTAGGTGCGGTCCTGCGCCGGTTGAACCTTCCATACCGTCGATATAGATCGAGTCCGGATCGCATTTTACCGCCATGCGCACATCGTCATAAACCCTGGCCGCGCCGAGCTTGAGCTGGATCGGGATTTGCCAGTCAGTCACCTCGCGGATTTCCTGGATTTTCAGCGCCAGATCGTCTGGGCCGAGCCAATCTGGGTGACGGGCTGGCGAGCGTTGATCAATACCGGCCGGCAGTGAGCGCATTTCGGCTACCTGGTCCGTCACCTTTTGCCCCATCAAATGACCGCCAAGACCGACCTTACAGCCCTGGCCGATGAAGAATTCGCAGCCGTCCGCTAACACCAAATGGTGCGGGTTGAAACCGTAGCGTGACTGGATGCATTGGTAAAACCATTTCGAACTGTAGCGTCGCTCGTCGGGGATCATGCCACCTTCACCGGAGCATGTCGCGGTGCCGGCCATCGTCGCACCGCGGGCCAGCGCGGTCTTTGCCTCATAGCTCAGCGCACCGAAACTCATGCCGGTGATGTAGACCGGGATATCAAGATCGAGCGGGCGCTTGGCGCGTGGGCCGATGATGGTACGGGTCTCGCATTTTTCACGATAACCCTCGATCACGAACCGGGTAAGAGTACCTGGCAGAAATGTCAGATCATCCCAGTGGGGAATTTTCTTAAATAGGGAAAGGCCACGCATCCGGTAGCGACCTAGTTCAGCCTTAATATGGATATCGTCGATGACCCTGGGTGGAAACACAAACGACTGGCCGAGCCGGTTCACATCCCTGTTGAGTGCCTTTTTTACAGGCAGATTGCCGTTTTCCATCACTTCAATTCCTTGTCTGCCTTACAAAATCAGCTTTTTCTCGGACGGTTCGAGATTGTCGTAATTCCACAATTGCTTGCCGGCGACGACCTTAGTGAAATGGTCGACACCGATTTCCGGCATCAATTCGTATTGGCTCAATTTTCGGGTCAGCCAGGCCTTGTCGGGTTCGCTCAGTTCCGCTTCGATCGCGTCAACGCCAAGCGAGCGGATTTCGCCGCCGACAAAGATGGTGCCATCATACATAGAGTCGCCCAGGTTTTTGCCGGCATTGCCGCACACCACCATGCGTCCTCGCTGCATCATGAAGCCCGACAGCGCGCCGGTATCGCCACCGACCAAAATAGTACCGCCCTTCATGTCGATGCCGGTGCGCGAACCGACCGAACCGCGACATACCAGATCGCCGCCACGGATCGCCGCGCCGAATGTGGAACCGGCGTTCTTGGCGACCAATATGGTGCCGGACATCATGTTCTCGCCGCACGACCAGCCAACCCGGCCATTGATGCGCACATTGGGGCCGTCGATTAAACCGACACCGAAATAGCCGATCGAACCTTCGATAATCAGGTTTAATTTTGACAGGATGCCAACACCGAGCGAATGTTTGCCGCGCGGGTTTTTCAGCACGATGGTGCCATGCCCGTCTTCCATCAACTGGCGGATATTGGTGTTGACCTCGGTTGAACTCATGTGGTCGGTGTCGATTTCCGCGCGTTTGTTGAAATCGACATCCGGCGCCCAGGGATAGGTTAGCCGATCGGTCGCATCGGGATCAAACTCCATGAACATCGAGCGCCCGGTCAATTGTTCGCTGGTCATGCCAAGCGCTTTGACGCGCTCGTCCTGGCTCATCGAGCCCAACTCGGCTTCACTCACGCTTGCCATACCCGAACCTCCTCATCATAGGGATCATAGGTGTCGATTTCTTGCGGTAGGATCGCGCGAATCGCCACTTCTTCCGACGCCATGGCGATCAGATCATCGGATTCATAAAGCACCAGCGGTTTGGCGGCCATGGTGTCCTTGGCCATGCCCAACTGATCCTTGGTCGCCACCAGATAAGTGAAAACACCGTCGATTTCGTCGATCGATTTGCGCAGGCTGTCTTCCAACTTCATGCCCTTGGAAAGATTGTGGGCGGTGTAAACCGCCAGCAACTCGCTATCGCAATTCGACATGAAACGGTGACCCTTGCGCTCCATTTCGCGGCGCATGATCCAGTAATTGGTAATCTGGCCGTTATGGACGACGCTGATATCATTGTAGGGAAACGCCCAATAAGGGTGGGCGGAACGGATATCGACGTCGGATTCGGTCGCCATGCGGGTATGGCCGATGCCGTGGGTGCCGTTGAATTCATTAAGATCATACATTTCGGCGACATCGGCGGCGTCGCCGAGGTCCTTGATCAATTCAAGACCATTGCCGAGGGACAAGATTTCGACCCCATCGACTTCCTCGATATGGGCCGCCATCGCCGCCGTGTCGGCGACATGGCCGAGCACATAACGTAGCGAGTATTCGGTGGCGACGTCCTTGGACTTGATCTTGGCCTTGTGCTCGGCAAGGATTTCCTCGACCTCTTCGATACGATCCTTGATCACCTTGTGGATGCCGCGACCGCGGTCCATGTCTTCCGCTTCGGCGACTTTCAGGCGCATGATGTAGTCGCCTTCAACCGGTTCGCCATAGACCGCGTAGCCGGTCGAATCCGGCCCGCGGTGTTTTAGCGCCTGCAACATCGCGGTCATTTCCAATCCAACATTGGAACTTTTGCCACGATGAATAATGCCAGCAATTCCACACATAGATGCGCTCCTTAGTATCGAAATGGTTTGCTTGCAGGCGGCGGAATTACCGCCGCGCTGCACTGATAATCGCCGCCGCTTACGGCAGGCATTCCATGTAGGTTTCGTTATCCCACTCGGTTACGGTCGACATGAAGCGGGCGAACTCGTCGCGCTTGTACTCTTCGAACAAGCGGTACATCTCACCTGGCAGGCCGCGTTTTATGACCTCGTCGCCAGCCAGATGATCCAATGCTTCGCCCAAGCTCATGGGCAGCTTTTTCACGTCCTTGCCGGCCTTAATCGCATCGTAGATGTTGCGTTCCTCCGGCTCGCCGGGGTCTAGGCTGTTGTCCAACCCATCATCCATCGCCGCTAGCAGCGTCGTACCCATGAGGTAAGGGTTCACCATCGAATCTACCGAGCGATATTCAAACCGTCCCGGGGCCGATACGCGCAGACCGGTGGTGCGGTTCTGAAATCCCCAATCGGCAAAGACCGGGGCCCAGAAACCGGTGTCCCATAGCCTACGGTACGAGTTCACCGTCGAACAACCTACTGCTGTCAGCGCTTGCAGATGATGCACCACGCCGCCGATTGCCTTTAGACCCTCTTTGCCGGGCATTTGCGGATCGTCGTCATCGGGCATGAAGGTGTTATCACCACCTTTTACATACATGTAGTTGTCGACCATGCCTGGCAGGTCGTTGGGATCATTGCCGCATTTTACCATTTTGTCCTCACCACCGTGCCAAAGCGACATGTTGTGGTGACAGCCTGACGCCGAAACCCCCATGAAGGGCTTGGTCATGAAGCAAGCGAAGATGCCATGTTCGCGCGCGACCTGGGCGCAGATTTGCCGATAGGTCGTCAGTCGGTCCGCATTACGCAGCACGTCGTCGAACATCCAGTTCAGTTCCAATTGACCTGGTGCGTCTTCGTGATCGCCCTGGATCATGTCGAAGCCCATCTTGCGGGCGTAGCGGATCACTTGCAGGGAGACCGGGCGCAGGCTTTCGAACTGGTCGATATGGTAGCAATAGGGCTTGGAGAAACCGTCCTTAGGCTTGCCATTGTCATCAAATTTCAACCACATCATCTCCGGTTCAGTGCCGATGCGTAGGCTGGTTCCCTGCTTTTTCTTGAACTCCTCGTGCATGCGGCGCAAATTGCCCCGGCAATCGGCGGTCAAATACCCACCTGGATCAACTTTTTCTTCACGGTTGCGGAAAAGTGTGCAGTAAAACCGTCCGATCTCGGGCGCCCAGGGCAATTGCATGAAGGTTTCAGGCTCGGGGATGCCGACTAGTTCCGCCGCCTCCGGCCCATAGCCCAGATAGTTGCCGGCCCGATCCGTGAACAGGTTGACGGTCGCACCGTAAACCAACTGGAAGCCCTTCATGGCAATATTTTCCCAGTGATCGGCTGGGATGCCCTTGCCCATTATCTTGCCAGTGACCGAGACGAATTGCAGATAGAGATACTCGATCCCCTTCTCGTCGATCATCTTGCGCACGTCTTTGATCTTCTGGGCGCGCCCGGGCGCTTCGACAAATCTCTCCAGGTCGGTTTCGGCCACTATCATGTCTCCCTTTTTGGTCTCACAGCGAAGGCTTACGCCCTATTATTGATGGGTATCAGCTCCACGGGTAGGGGCTGTTTGAAACCGGATGTAGATCGCCTTTCGCAAACCGTTCGAAACGGAACGGCTGTAATAATTCCTGTGGTTCGCCCAAGACCTCGTCGGCGATCAGATGGCCAACGCCGATCATCTTCCAGCCGTGATTGCTGTCGGCGATGATGGTCGCGTTTTCATGGAAATGGTCGAACACTGGGAAACTATCGGCGGTAAAACAGCCAATACCCCCCGACGCTTCGCGGTGATATTTCGGCATCGTACCCTCAAAGCGTTTTTGGCAATGAGCAAGCGCCGAGACCCACATATGGGCAAATTCCGGTGACGAGACGAATTCCGGGCTCGAAGGTCCATACGGGTCGATTGCCACCTGGTCGACCGGGGTCTCGACCTTATAAGGGGATGCGCCGCCTTGCACGCCGCCGAAATGCCAATCCGGCTTGTAATAAATACCCCACATGTCTTCGGTAATCGTCGAGCCGTCAACGGTGGATATAAGGGGTGCGTCGGTATCGACATGGATGACCGGCGGCACTTTGCCATCGTCGGTCATCAAAATATCCGGATCGACCAGAAGCACACCCTCTTCGAGCTGCCAATAGCGCCACATGTCCACGCCTTGGTGCTCAATGCCGTCAAGATCCTTGACTGTAATTTGCTTCGGCAGGTCCAACATTGACCAAAAATCGCGGACCCAAGGGCCGGCGCCGATGATCACCCGCTCGCAGCGGATCGATCCTTTGTTGGTCTCAACCGCGCGGATCGCCCTGGAACCATTGTCCGACTGGAACCCCTTGACCTCGACCCCGGACATAATGCGCACGCCAAGCGCCTCGGCTTTGCTGGCAAGGCCGTACATGGTCTTGGTTTGGTTAGAATAGCCACCGCGTTTTTCGTGCAGCACCGAAGTGATGTTTTGCGCCTGCCAATCGCCGAACAAGCCGCGCATATATCGGGCCGAGGCATCCTTACCCTCGGTAAACACGCTTTCGTAGCCGATCGCCTGTTGCTCGGTAAAAATCTGGCCAACATCTTCGCGCATCGCCTCGCAGGAAATCTGCAGATAGCCGACCGGATGGTAGGAAAGCGCTTCAGGATCGCTTTCCCAGATACCGACCGAATGGGCCATCAGCTGGCGCATCGCCGGTTGGAAATAATTGTTTCGCACCACGCCGCAGGCAATGCCCGAGGCGCCAGAAGCGATGCCGCTCTTGTCAAGCACGACGATGCGGCCTTCTACCTTCTCGCCACGATCCGATAGCCGCTGGGCTAGCCGCCATGCGGTGGAAATGCCGTGAATCCCAGCGCCAACGATCACAAATTCGGCGTATTCCGGAAATGCCATACTGTTCCCCCCCATGGCATAATTTCTACTGGCACAACGTCCGCTGCCAGCTCTTGCCTAAGAATGGTGCGACCAATCAATGGTACCATTTTTATTCCAAATATCAACCTCTTTTGATCCAATTAAGAATATTTTGTACAAATTAGTTCATTTTGGTATAATACTGGATCAATATTTCTTTAACAAAGGGTATTTTGCCATGGCATCGAAGTTTGGAGCGGCGGATATCGCTACTAATCTTAGGCGCGAAATTGCCAAGGGCAGCATGAAACTACACGACCGCCTACCGGCGGAGCGGCAATTAGCCGAAACTTATGGGGTCGCGCGCGGCACCGTTCGCGAGGCGTTGATGCAGCTTGCAAAAGAAAAATACGTCCAAATTCGCCGCGGCAGCGGTACTTTTGTTACCTATGTGTCAGTCCAGTCTTCGGCAGAAGCGATCGAAAACGCCAACCCGCTGGAACTGATTGATGCCAGGTTTGCAATCGAACCACACATCTGCCGCTTGGCAGTCCTGTACGGCCGGCGCAAGGATTTCGATCTGTTGGATGCACAGTGCGAGCGTATGGAGGCCAATACCCATGACGCGCTGGCCTTTGCCGAGGCCGACACCAAGTTTCACCACATCCTGGCTGAGTCAACCAGCAACAGCCTGCTGATTTGGATGATCAACCAGATCAATTCGGTGCGCGGTCAAGATGAATGGACCCGTATGCGCCATCTGACCCTCGATCCGGCGATAATCGAGCAATACAATACTCAGCATCGCCAAGTGCTAAATGCGATCCGTGCCCGAGCGCCGGAGCGTGCCGCCAGCCTGATGAAAGACCATCTGGAAACCGCACGCCTGTCCCTGACCCGGGCCTCTCAAACATAATTTTGCAATGGTTGAACTGTGCCGGAATTGACACCCAGCTCATCAATAGGGCTCTTGCAAGCAAGTGGTGCGCCGGATGGGTGTGCATAAGCCTAGAGTATCCGTATTAATCAAGCGATGTTTTTGCTCCACATTCGTTGATCCCTTAGGAGGGCGTTTGCGAGTACGATGAGTTTTCGCATGACAGCGGTTATGGCGACTTTTGACGGTTTTCCTGCTGCTTTGAGCTGATCATATTTGGCCTTCATATCTGGATTGAACCGGGTTGCCACGAGCGCCGGCATATAGAGCGCCTGGCGCACGTGCGAACGACCACCTTGAACGAAGGCCTGTCCTTTTCGTTTTCCGGACTGTCGTAGCATTGGGGCCGTGCCGGACAGACCGGCCGCAGTCTGGCTGTTCAAGGTGCCGAGCTCGGGCATGTCGATGAGCAACGCCATCGCGGAACGCTCAGCGACACCGGGAATGCTTGTCAAGATAGTGAACCTTGCGGCTAGTGTGGGGTCGTTTTTGATGATGTCCATGATTGCCTTCTCGATCTGGGCCAAGTGTTCTTCGATCTGCTTCAAGCGCTGTTCGACTTGACGTTTGAGGATCGTCACGCAAAGGTTTTTCTGACGGTTCTTGGCGGCGGTCCGGTCCTTGATGAGAGCTATGCGGGCGACATGCATATCCTTGAGATTACACAGGATCTGCGGCACAGCCGGGCGTGTCCGGGGTTCGATGGCAACGCCGAAGCGTGCCAACAGGGCGGCATCCATCTTATCCGTCTTGGCCAGTTGACCAAGCGCCTGGCCAAACCGCTTGGCATGGAGAGGATTGATCTTGGCCAGAGGCAGGTCAGCCCGGCTCAACGCACGCTCAAAGGCGCGGTGATAAGGACCGGTTGCCTCGAAAACAATTCGGGAGACAGGCTCCTTGCCCAGCCATTTGACCAGGCATCGAAAACCTTGTGGATTGTTGGTGAACTGGCGATGCTTGCCTTCGGGATGGCGATGAACGTCCAAAGTCTCTTTCGAAATGTCCACGCCGATGGTAGATTGTGTCATCTTTTCCGCGCCTTTGCTTGTCATGCGGGCCTTCATGCCCTGGTATCCATTCAGGCCATTGGAAAAGACGAGGGTGATCATACTCTAGCTCGGCCCGTAAAACGGCCAGCACTTTCACGATCCATCCCTCGCCGCCGCAAGGGAGGTGGGCCTCCCCGCGGCGGAACCAAGTATGCCCGAACAACACGGAAAATCATAAGACAAGCTCTTTTCGCGATTTGTGAATCGCAAATAGTGCTCTAGCTCTATTTGTTTTGTCGCACAATTTTTCTGAAAACCGGCCACCACTTTTCAGATTGTGCTCTAGCGCTTGTCACGAAGCGTTGGAATAGCTTCGCCGCGCTGTCTTTTGTTTATGCGTGTCATTTTTCCCAAAACCGGTGCCCTCTTTTGGGTGACACGCTCTACGCTCGGCGAATCGCGGCGGCGGTTTGTCCGCGAGCAAATCGAAGGGCTGACAAATGAATACCGCCCGCGCCGTCCACCCACAGGGTCCGTCGCCCAGGTGACTGAGGTGCAATTCCTGGAATTTGTTTTACTGTCATTGCAGTTTGGCGGATGATACCGCAGCCTAAAGATGAGCGTCGATTGTGATAAGGAGAACCAATGCCGCTGCAGGTGGAATATTCACCACTCCTAATTCTGTGTTCTCTGGCCGTAGCGATCATGGGATCATTTACTGCTCTGCGCTTAACGTCAAACCTTCGTAATCTCGCCGCAGTACAACGCAAAGTCCACGTTGCGCAGGCTGCGCTGGCCATGGGTGTCGGCATCTGGTCGATGCATTTTGTCGGCATGCTGGCCGTCACATTGCCGATTACCATCAGCTACGATCCGCTAAGTACCCTCGCTTCGGCGCTAATCGCCATTTTGGTTATTGGCGTCGCACTGCTTTCCTTGCATTTCGGTGTTCGAACAAAGGCAAGGATTTATATCGCAGGAACCCTGACCGGCCTCGGAATCGTTGCCATGCACTATCTCGGGATGAGTGCCATTTCGGCAAATTGCATCGTCAGCTACAACCCACTCGGGATTGTTCTGGCAATCGGCATCGCCATAGCATCCTCAATCGCCGCGATTGAATTGGCCTACGAAAAACGTTCGCTAATGAGTATAGCGGCCGGATCGGTTGTCCTTGGGCTAGCGATTTCCGCCATGCACTACACCGCGATGTATTTTACGGTTTTCAGCCTCGGCATAGAACTTGAACCGAAATCGGCGCCATTTGTGAACACCGATCAACTGGCATTGGCGGTGGCGTTGTCATCCTTCGTGCTGTCGGGAATGTTCCTTTTATTGGCTGTACCGGGAGACAAAGCTTTTCACATTGGTGAACCACAGACGGCGCGGCGGGCCATGCAGCCCACGAGCTTAGACGATCCCTCGGCTATGGCGGACCTGCGGCTGGGCGATGAGCCTTTGGTAGCCACCCATGCGGCTGCCGGGCCCGAAGTAGCGGGCACAGCCAACTCGATCAATATTCCCTATGAAAGGGACAAAATATTGCGCTTCGTGCCGGCTGGTGCGATTTCCATCATCAAGGCCGACGGTCATTACACGCTGCTTTTCGACGGCAACGAGGAATTGTTCTGCTCCTGGTCGATTTCGCGGATGGAAAAGAGTTTGGATCCATCGCAATTTATTCGAACGCATCGAAGTTTTATTGTCAACAAGAGCTGCATTTCCGGATTTCGTCGCAATGGTGACAAGGCGTTTTGTGTTGTCGGCGGCGCCGAGGAAATAGAGATTCCGGTAAGCCGCACGCGCATCGCCCAGTTGCGCGAAATACTTCAGATGAGCTGATCACCAATTGCGGAGTTTCGCATCTCGTGCAGGATATCTGCAATTGGTGCGAGGATATTGGCGACTAGCAATTGTAGCTGTCGCCCTCGCTGCGCCATGGCATACCTTCCATTCCAGCAAACAAGGGGAGGAAAAATGATACCGGGTTCATTTGACTATCATCGGCCGGCGTCGCTTGCACATGCGATCGGCCTGATGTCGTCGTTGGGCGACGATGCTCTTCTGATTGCCGGCGGGCACAGCCTCATCCCGATGATGAAATTTCGGATGGCTACGCCGGATCACCTTATCGACTTGCAGGATATCAGCGCTTTGAAATCATTGTCGGTCGATGGCAACCAGGTTTCCCTGGGCGCGATGGTGACACAGCATGACATCATTCAATCCACCGAGCTTGATGGGGTTTGCCCGATTTTGCGGGAAACCGCGTTGCAGATTGCCGACCCTCAGATCCGATATGTGGGCACGATCGGCGGCAATGTCGCCAATGGTGACCCCGGCAACGACATGCCAGCAGTCATGCAGGCGCTCAATGCCAGCTATGTTCTTGCCGGTCCCGATGGCGAACGAGAAATTGGTGCGCGGGATTTTTACCAAGGGCCGTATTTTACCGCGCGTCGGGAAGGTGAGATTCTGTCGGCAATCCGGTTTAATGCCCCGGTTGCCGGTCACGGCTATGCCTACGAAAAACAGAAACGCAAAATCGGCGACTATGCCACCGCCGCCGCCGCCGTCATATTGACCCTTTCGGGGGGGACCTGTGGAACCGCCTCGATCGGCTTGACCAATGTCTCCGACACGCCGTTATGGGCCGAAGAGGCGGCATCCTATCTTGTCGGCACTGCGCTCGACCAGGGGTCTGTCAAGGCCGCAGCAAACGCCGCCAAGGCTATCGCCAACCCGGCAGTAGACAGTCGTGGTCCAGCCGAATTCCGGGTCCATCTCACTGGCGTCATAGTCGAGCGCGCAATTGCCCGCGCCGCCGCCCGGGCGGGCTTGGTAGCATAAGGTTGTTGGAGAACTCCATGTCAGACATCAATGTGAAAATGACGATCAACGGGAAGCAGGTCGAAGCGACCGCCGACCCGCGCACCCTGCTCATTCATTTCCTGCGCGAAAACCAGAATCTTACCGGGCCGCATATCGGCTGCGATACCAGCCATTGTGGAGCCTGCACGGTTGATCTCGACGGTAAATCGGTCAAATCCTGCACCATCTTTGTCGGTCAGGCCAACGGCGCCGATATCGTCACCATCGAAGGGATCGCGCATCCCGACGGCACCTTGCACGCGCTGCAGGAGGCCTTCCGCCAGCATCACGGTTTGCAGTGCGGTTTCTGCACACCGGGCATGATCACCCGTGCCCATCGTCTACTGCAGGAGAACCCGAACCCTAACGAAGCGGAAATCCGCTTCGGAATTTCGGGAAATCTTTGCCGGTGCACCGGATACCAAAACATCGTTAAGGCCATTCAGGTCGCTGCCGCGCAATTGTCGGCCAAGGAGGCTGCGGAATGAACGTTCAAACACCCCCGTCGCGCGAAGAACGGGTTGAAAAGCTCCAGGGCCTCGGCTCGTCGCGCAAGCGAGTTGAGGACGCGCGGTTTACCCAGGGCAAGGGCAATTTTGTTGACGACATCAAAATGGCGGGAATGTTGTTCGGTGATTTCGTTCGCAGCCCATATGGCCACGCCCGCATAAAGTCCATCGACAAGGAAGCGGCCCTTGCGGTTCCTGGCGTGGTTGCAGTCCTGACCGCTGCGGATCTGAAACCGCTGAACCTCCACTACATGCCAACGCTTGCTGGTGACGTACAAGCGGTGTTGGCCGACGAAAAGGTGCTGTTTCAGAACCAGGAAGTCGCCTTTGTCGTTGCTGAAGACCGTTACGCGGCGGCCGATGCGGTCGAACTGGTCGAGGTTGATTACGAGGAACTGCCGGTTATCAACGATGCCTTTAAAGCGATGGACGCCGACGCACCGTTGCTGCGCGAAGATATCAAGGACAAGATGGAAGGCGCCCACGGGCCTCGCAAGCACCACAACCATATCTTTTTGTGGGAGCAGGGCGACAAGGATGGTGCTGAAGCGGCCTTGGCAGCGGCTGATGTTACGGCCGAAGAACTGATCACCTATCAGCGGGTTCATCCCTGCCCACTGGAAACCTGCGGCTGCGTTGCCTCAATGGACAAGATCAATGGCAAGCTCACCCTTTGGGGGACGTTTCAGGCGCCCCATGCGGTGCGAACCGTCGCCTCGCTTATTACCAACATTGCCGAACACAATATCCGTGTGGTTTCGCCCGATATTGGCGGCGGTTTTGGTAATAAGGTTGGTGTCTATCCAGGATATATCTGCGCCGCCGTCGCCTCGATCGTCACCGGCCTACCGGTCAAATGGGTCGAGGACCGGACCGAAAATCTGACCGCCACCGCCTTTGCCCGCGACTATCACATGACTGGTAAGATCGCCGCCACCAAAGATGGCCAGATCACCGGCCTTTGGGTGCATGTGCTGGCCGACCATGGTGCGTTCGACGCCTGCGCCGATCCGACCAAGTTTCCCGCCGGCTTTTTCAACATCGTGACAGGGTCGTACGATATTCCGGTCGCCTATGTCGGGGTCGACGGCGTCTACACCAACAAGGCGCCCGGCGGCGTCGCCTATCGCTGCTCGTTCCGGGTCACCGAGGCCGCCTATCTGATCGAACGCATGATCGATATCTTGGCTCACAAGCTCAATATGGACCCGGTCGAACTACGGTTGAAGAATTTTATCAAAAAGGAGCAGTTTCCCTACAGTTCGGCGCTCGGCTGGGAATATGATTCCGGCGATTATCACACCGCCATGGAAAAGGCGATGTCGGCGGTGGATTATCCGGCGCTACGTGCCGAGCAGGCGCAGAACCGGGCCGAATTCGAGCGTGGTGATACCCGCAAGCTGATGGGCATTGGCACCGCCTTCTTCACCGAGATTGTCGGTGCCGGTCCGATCAAGAACTGCGATATTCTCGGGCTTGGCATGTTCGATTCCTGCGAGATCAGGATCCATCCAACCGGCTCGGCAATCGCCCGCCTGGGCACGATCAGCCAAGGCCAGGGCCATGCCACCACATTCGCGCAAATTCTTGCCTCCGAGATCGGTATACCGGCGCAAGACATCACCTTGGAGGAGGGCGATACCGACACCGCACCATACGGGCTCGGCACTTACGGGTCGCGTTCGACACCGGTTGCCGGCGCGGCCACGGCGATGGCCGGGCGAAAAATCCGTGCCAAGGCACAGATGATCGCCGCCTATCTGCTGGAAGTGCATGAAGGCGATTTGGAATGGGACATTGACCGGTTCCAGGTGAAAGGCAATCCGGAAGCGGCGAAGACGATGAAGGAAATTGCATTTGCGTCCTACAATCAGGCCATTCCGGGGCTTGAGCCGGGGCTTGAAGCGGTCTCTTATTACGACCCGCCGAACATGACCTATCCGTTCGGCGCCTATATCTGCGTTGTCGATATTGATGTGGATACCGGCACGGTGGAAGTTCGCCGTTTCTATGCGCTCGATGATTGCGGCACCCGGATCAACCCAATGATCATCGAAGGCCAGGTGCATGGCGGATTGACCGAAGCCTTGGCGATCACCATGGGCCAGATTATTTCCTATGACCACATCGGCAATGTCCAAGGCGGCAGCCTGATGGATTTCTTCCTGCCAACCGCTGTCGAAACGCCATTTTGGGAAACTGACCACACCGTCACCCCGAGCCCACACCATCCGATCGGTGCCAAGGGGGTCGGCGAGAGCCCTAATGTGGGTGGTGTGCCAGCTCTGTCCAACGCGGTTCATGACGCGTTTAGCCACAAGGGTCTGACCCACAGCCAAATGCCGCATGACCATTGGCGCATGTGGAAAACCGCCCAACAGCTCGGGCTTACGGGCTAGAGCGTATTCCCGAAAAGTGTGTAGCGGTTTTCGGATAAGAATACGCGACAAAACAAACAGATAGCGTGACGAAGCTATTCCAACGCTTGGTGACAAGCACTAGAGGGTATTCCCGAAAAGTGTGTAGCGGTTTTCGGATAAGAATACGCGACAAAACAAACAGATAGCGTGATGAAGCAATTCCAACGCTTGGTAACAAGCACTAGAGCGTATTCCCGAAAAGTGTGTAGCGGTTTTCGGATAAGAATACGCGACAAAACAAACAGATAGCGTGACGAAGCTATTCCAACGCTTGGTGACAAGCACTAGGCCATCGTGCCGCGCCAATCGGGAAACAAAATCGCGGCGGTCAAATGGGTCAATATTAAATTCCCTTAGTATAACGAGCGGACATGACTTTATCTGCAAACCTTCAGGCCAAGTTGGCGCAAGTCGGCTATGTCGCCGATGACATGCTGGCGACAGCGCTGCAATTGGCTATCGATCTGGGCCGGCCATTGCTCTTGGAAGGTGAAGCCGGCGTCGGCAAGACCGAGATCGCTAAAGCCTTGGCCCGTGTCCTGGAGACCAAGCTGATCCGCCTGCAATGTTATGAGGGATTGGATGCTTCTTCGGCCATTTATGAATGGAACTACCAGCGCCAGTTGTTGTCGATTAAGGCATCGGAGAGCTTCGCCCGCGACGCCAAGCAACTCGAAGATCACATTTTTTCTGAGAACTACCTCCTCGAGCGGCCGTTGCTTCAGGCAATTCGGCAGCAGCAGCCGCCGGTTCTGTTGATCGACGAAGTCGACCGTGCCGATACGGAGTTCGAGGCTTTTTTGCTGGAAATCCTCTCCGATTTCCAGGTAACAATCCCCGAACTCGGCACCATTCACGCGGTCAGCGAACCGCATGTGATCCTGACATCGAATGGTACAAGGGAATTGTCGGACGCTTTGCGTCGCCGCTGTCTTTATTCATATGTCGAATTTCCGAGCATTGAGCGCGAGTTGGAAATCATCCTCGCCCATCTTCCCAACATCGAAACAATGCTCGCTGGTCAAATCGCCCGCTTTGTCCAAGCTTTGCGCAAGGAAAACCTGGAAAAAATTCCGGGGGTTTCCGAAACCCTCGATTGGGCGGCTGCCCTGGTCGGGTTGGATATAAACGATCTCGCCAATGATCCATCGAATATTCAGGCGACATTGATCTGTCTCTTGAAATCGGAAGCGGACTTGAAGTCCGTAACCTTGGAAGTAACGAGCCGACTTGCCGGCAAGGCGGCCTGAGCGATGGGCGCGAGCAGATACGAAACTGTAGATATTGCCGCCGACCATCCGATAACAGCGCGGGTCATTGGGTTTATAAACCATCTCAGGATTAACGGTTTCATTCTCGGTGCAGCGGAAACCAAAACCGCTCTGTCCACGCTGACAAGAAGCAACGGTGACCGAAACATCGATTGCCAATGCCTGAAAACCCTGCTGACGAGCCGCCGGGAGGAATGGGATCGTTTTGACGGATTGTTTGAGGCCTATTGGCTGAAGCGTGGCAAGTTGCACAAACGTTGGCAAACCGCTCAATCCACCGCCAAGACCTCGGCTAGATTATCCCACCCATGGCGCCGGCATCTGGGCGATAACGATGGGGTCAATGCAAATCTGGCGCCAAAAATTGAAAGCGAAGATAGTGGTGACGCAGCGCCTGGTGCCCCTGGGCGCCTCGTTGCTTCGGCCAGGACGACGCGGATGAAGACCGATTTCCGGCAATTCGTCGACCCAACTGAAATCGCCGAGGCCGAGGCGCTCGCCTATGAATTAGCACGCGCTATCCGCTATCGGTTGTCGCGCCGATGGCGGATCGCCAAAAAGGGAGCCCGGCTCGATCTCAGGCGCACCATTCACGCCAATCTTTGTCATGGCGGCGAGCCGATCGATCTGCGCTTCAAATCCGTGCCGGACCGACCGGTTAGGATAATCGTCTTCCTCGATGTTTCCGGCTCGATGCGCCATTACAGCCGGTTCTTTCTGCAATTCATCAAAGGCATGGTCGGTGGTTGGGCGGACACTGACGCCTATCTGATTCACACCCGGCTCATTCGGGTGACCGACGCGATTCGCGAAAAGGACGCGATGCGCGCGATGGCCCAGCTATCCCTGATGGCCGACGGTTTTGGCGGCGGAACGCGGATTGGCGAAAGTCTCGGCTTATTTAACGACCGCTACGCCAAACGGGCGATCAACAGCCGGACGGTGGCGATGATCTTGAGTGACGGTTACGATCTCGGCCCGGCGGCTGAAATGGCTGCTGAACTCGGCCGCCTGAAAAAGCGCGCCCGGCGCATTATTTGGCTTAATCCTTTGCTCGGCTGGCGCGATTATCAACCGGTCACCGCCGCGATGACGGCAGCGCTGCCGCATCTGGATTTGTTTGCGGCCGCCAACACGCTGGAAACCCTGGCGGCGATTGAACCGGAATTGGCACGGCTTTGAAAGGGTAGTAAAATGACTACATCCGACAATACCCTGGATCTTATCGAACGCATGCGCGCCAAGGGCGAGAGCTTTTGCGTGGCGACCATCTTGCGCACAGCCGACTCGACCTCCGCGCGCCCCGGCGCCAAGGCGGTGATAACGCTCGCCGGCGTTTTGCATGGCTTTGTCGGCGGCGCCTGTGTTACCGGCGCGGTACGGCGCGGGGCGCTCGAATGTCTGGATTCGGCACAACCTAAGATGATCCGGGTCAAACCGAAGGACGAAGTGGTCACGGCACTCGACGTAGATGGGGTCCAGCTACACCGCTCGAGTTGCCCCAGTGGCGGCACCATCGAGGTATTTCTGGAGCCGATGCGGTCCGCCCGTACATTGGCGATATGCGGCGCCTCGCCAATTGCCCAGGCGGTTCTTTGTCTGGCCAAAGGAATGGCTTACCGGATCATCGTCGCGGCGGCGGTCGATGAGCAGGAAAAGATGGCCGGAGCATCGGCCTATCTCAACGATTTTTCGCTTGAGGAATTGGCGCTGACATCCGATGACGCGGTGATCGTGGCGACCCAGGGCAAACAAGACCGCAATGCTTTGCGCGCTGTACTTCAGTGCGACGCAGGCTACAAGGGAATGGTTTGCAGCCGAAGGAAACGTGCTGCACTTACCCAGCAATTGGTTGGTGAAAATACCGATATTCAATCGTCCCTGGCGCAGTTGCACGCACCTGCGGGCATTCATATCGGCGCCATCGAACCCGAGGAAATAGCCCTTTCGGTGATCGCTGAAATCGTTGCCTATCAAAGGCTGGGTGTTCGACCAGTAGACGAAACCGTGTTTGTAAATTCGGGAACCGCTTGAGTGGAATGATGTTTTGCGGGCCACCTGGATTGAGGGAAGCTGATAACCCAGACGCAACCGACAAAATAAGCAGAAGCACTCCGCGACATTGTTTTGCCGCGCTTAACCAACATGATACCCAAAACCACATATCCCCAGATGCAATACCAGAGGTGGCTAATATTGAACTATTTAAAGGAAAATTTTGAGTTCGATTCAACATATTGTATTTATTTACATTTACTATAGAATATATATTATCAATTAGTTTGTGGAGAAATGTGATGTCGCAATTTGATATCGATCATTACACGATATTGATGAACTATAATGGAAATGGCCTTACACAGGAACACCTTGTCAACCTAAATGGCAGCAAGAGCAAAAATGTTTCCATGTATTTCACGACCAATGGAGACGGCACGGTTAAGGTCCAGAATCCTACAAACGCCATTGGGTTTTTCCCAATCGAGCAGTTTGGCAGCTTCATTGAAACACTTCGCCAATTCATGGAAAACAAGGGTGCTTACGTTAACATTGACGAACGTTCGTCGACAATTAGTGTTGGAATTAAAGGCACGCTTCCATAGAAGCCTTTTGACAAATTCGAATACAATTATGTTGCATAATTGGCGGGCCGGGCGGCGGCTGAAAGGCGCGATGGGGACCATCGGGCTTATGCAGTTCGGTCACCGGATGGGATGTTTTGCGGTTTGGCGTTTTTTGGATCTGGCGGGTTGGAAGTACCCGACCCGATGGGTTTGCGATTGACGGGCATTGATGCGCGCTGCCGGGATTTGTTCCCTGACCAATGAGGTGCTCAGATTGTCGGACGTTGAACTTTTAATGGACGCTAACTGGCACCAATTCATTTTCCATCGCACTGGAAATCACAGCACTGCGATTGTCCGAAAGCGCGATCGGCGTTCCATCGGCGTTAAACAATGCCCACATCTGGGTGCCCGGCCGCAATTGCATGCCGGGATAGCGCCGCATCATATCATCCGAGTGTACAGCGCGAAAATAAGCCAGCTTGTTGGTGCCGATGGCAGCAAGCTGCTCAGCCGAAATCTTCGTTAAGGCTTTGTTATCCAACATGATATCCTACTCCAGCATAACAGTTATGGGCGACAAATTGCAACCAGTGGCGTCGAACAACCTGCACCATTCAGGCATAATTTAGGGCCAATGCCTGCTCACGCTGAATTGACGATTTCGATCGTTTGCGCGGTCTTTTTTTGGTCTTCGCGGGCCATATTGATCGACAACAGTCCGTTTTTTAGTTCCGCGCCTATTATTTCCACCCCATTGGCTAGCACGAATGAGCGCTGAAACTGACGCGCGGCAATTCCGCGATGCAAATAGTCCCGACCTTCGCCTTCTGATTGACGGCCACGAATGGTCAGTTGGTTTTCCTGCAGGGTAATTTCCAATTCTTTGGTGCTGAACCCGGCCACGGCCAGGGTAATGCGCAAAATGTCGGCCTCGCCTGCCGGGCGGATTTCACGCTCTATATTATAGGGCGGATAGCCGTCGGCCGCGGTTTTGGTGACCCGGTCCAAAACCCGTTCAATATCCTCGAATCCAAGCAGAAACGGGCTGTTGAATGCCGAAATTCCAGCCATGGCAAAGTCCTTTCCAAGCGACCTTGTTTGATGCGAGCCCCGTAGGCACCCGGCCTAGTTTATATGGTGAACCTGGCGCTTGTGTTCAAGCGCCGTGCGGTGCGTCCACTCGACCACGCGGTCTCTGCCCGGATCAAACCGCGCTCCGACCGGGTAGTGATAACCGGACTGATAGCTGGCTGAATTATCGCCAAATTGACGGCAATTTGCCTGGTCAAACAGGATCAGCTTCCAGGAGACGGGGAGAGTTTATTTGCCAAACTTTTTGGATCATCGACCACATGGGCGACGCCGGCAAGGCGCGCCTGGCGCACCAATTCACCGTGCAGGCGCTCGAGCCGGCCGCGACTAGGGCGCACCTTCGCTTCGAGCCACAGCGCTTTTACCGTCAAGCGGTCATTTGCCCGTTCGGCCCGCATATCGATGCGGCCGATCAATCGGTCGCCTTCGAGCAGCGGAAATACGTAATAACCATATTTTCGCCGCGACTGCGGAACGTAGATTTCGATCCGATAGTCAAATCCAAACAGACGCTGCAAACGGGCGCGATCACGGATTACCGGGTCAAATGGCGACAAAGCGCGGATCCGGCCGGGCGCTTGCCCCAGGCTGGCGACGACGGTTTCGATATCGGCGCGGGCAACCATTGGTCTCGGTGGCACGTCACCGGTCGCACCGACCATAACTGGACGCCAATGGCCAGCGCCTGGTCCGGCCAGCCAAGCCCGCACTTCGCCGATCGTCAAATGGTCCCAGAAGCGGGCGATATCGGCCGCGGTACCGAAACCGAGCCGCTCCAACGCCGAGCGGCAGCACCAGTCGATAAACTGCTCATGCGACACTGTGGCCACAGCACCGTCTCCCGCCAGCCCGGCCGGCAGCACTCGCTCGGTCAGATCATAGACTTTTTGAAACTTGTCCCGGGCGGCGATACACAGTTTACCGGTCCGCCATAGATATTCGAGCGCCGCCTTGCCGTCATGCCATTGCCACATGTCGCGGTCAGCGCTCTTGTCGGCAGCTTCCAGGTCGCGCGAACGTATCGCTCCATTATCACGAATCAGCGTCAGAAGATCATCCACATGATCAATAAATCCCTCGCCCTGCCATTGTCGAAACTGGTGTCGAAGCTGTTGCCGAGAACGATCAAAATGGTGTTTCCAATAAGGGTAAAACGCACAAGGAATAATCGAGGCGTCATGGGTCCAACCCTCAAATAACCTCCGGTCCCGTTCGAGCAAAGCTTTTAATTGGCGCGGGCGATAAGTCTGGTTGCGGGCGAACAGGATCATATGATGCGCGCGCTCCACCCAGTTGATCGCATCGACCTGGACGAAGCCTAGGCGGTGGATGATGTGCAAGAGATCGTCACCGGCCAGCCGCCGGTTGGGGTTGGCGGTCAATCCCTGCAAGTGCAAGACGATACGGCGCGCGCAGGTTGCGTCAATCGGCAATTCGCTTGCGACCATAAATTTCATTCCCACACGGTTGGAACTGATAATACCGAAGAAACTTGATATTGATCCATTTGACCATGACAATTTTGCCGGCTGATTTGTTTGGATCGCCTTGGTGGTGGCATTGAACCGTTGCGTGTGATCCGGCGCCGGCCAATTGCGTTCCTCACCCCTCCCGGTCACGGCCATATACATAGCGCATGAGAACCGGGGTCAGATACATCGGCACCTGATAGCAGCCGATGAATATCAGCAGCGGGTCGGTAACCGCTTGCGGTAGGGCGACCAGAAACAGCGCGATGTTGCGATTTCCGGCAATGATCGAGACCGCTACCGCATCGCTTCTGGTCCGCCCGAGCAGGAAAAAGCAGGCTGTCTGTAGCCCGAAATTGGCGCCGACCGCGGCAGCCAACCAGGCCAACAGGTTCAACGGATTGTCGGCCAGTGCCGGGCCAAGCGCCGACATCAAGCCGATGACGACGATGGCCAGGGACAATGCCGCGACCCCATCGAGTGCGCGTAGGCCTTCGTTGGTTGATTTCGACCAAATGAAATACCGGACCGCGAAGCCGGCTGCCACTGCCCCGGCGATCACCGTAAACAGCCAAAATGCTGCGGCAATTACTTGGCCGGGATCGCCTACTCCCGGTACCAGCCATAAAATTGGCAACACGGTGATCGGCAGCATCGCGGTGCCAACGATCAACAATCGCATCGCCGGGGTTGGGTCATGGCCAAGCATGATCGAAAAGTTCGGGCTGCCGGTGACCGAGGGTGCCGACAACATCAACACCAAGACTATCGCCAAAGGCGCCGCTGCAACTCCGAAGGCAGTAAATACGGCGAGTGCGGTGAGCGGCAGGACGAACTGAAACACCAATGCCACGGCCATGCTGAAGCGGATATCGCCGAGCCGGCCGAACGCTGCTTTGGGTCCGATACGGATCGCGGTGATGAATAGCAAAAATGCGACCAGTTGTGGCAACCAGGGCCGCAATATTTGCGCCAGACTGGGCAGCAACAGCCCGGCCAACAGTCCGGCGATCAGGCAAATCCGCCCGTGCCGCGCCACAAAGCCCAGCACCCCAACCATCATCTTACCCAGGCCAGATCTTGCACGCCAAAAGCATCGTTAATCACCTGGACCTTTGCGAATATTGTCTGGTAGCCAAGTTGCGATCTCCGGAAAGGCGATCAGCACGAACACCATTACTACCATGATCAGGAACATCGGAAACGCCGCGCGGGCGATGAAATTCATCTCATGGCTGGTCATGCCTTGTAGCACGAACAGGTTAAAGCCGATCGGTGGTGTGATCTGCGCCATTTCGACAACCACGACTATGAAAATACCAAACCAGATTAGATCAATGCCGGCTTGACGCACCATCGGCTCGACCACCGCCATGGTCAGCACCACCGAGGAAATGCCATCAAGGAACATGCCGAGAATGATGTAGAATACCAACAGCACCATCAGCAGTTCGAACCGTGATAGTTCCCACTGGGCGATCAGGTCGGCGAGCCCGCGCGGCAGGCCGGTAAAGCCCATCGCCAGCGACAGGAACGCGGCGCCGGCCAGGATCAGCGCGATCATTGCCGAGGTACGGGTCGCGCCCATTAGGCTTTCGGTAAAGGTCGACCAGGTCAGCGAACCCTGGCCGGCGGCCAGGACCAGCCCACCGATGACGCCGAATGCGGCCGCCTCGGTCGCTGTGGCGTAGCCCAGATACATCGAGCCGATGACCACCATAATCAGCAGAAATACCGGGATCAGAAAACGGGAGTTGGCGATCCGCTGACCCATCGTCATGGCCGGTTCGGCTTTCGGGTTCCAGGTTTTTGATACCATCGAGGTGATTGCCACATAGGTCATGAACATGGCGGCCAACACCAGCCCAGGCAAAATGCCGGCGAAAAACAGTTTCGAGATACTTTCATTGATAGTGACGCCGTAGACAATCAAAGTCAGGGATGGCGGGATCATCAGCCCAAGTGTGGCAGCGCCAGCCAGGGTGCCGAGGATCATGCGTTCGGGATATTCGCGCTTGCGCAATTCCGGGATCGACATCTTGCCCACAGTGGTAAGGGTCGCTGCGGACGAACCAGATACTGCGGCAAACACCGTGCAGCCGACAATATTGGTATGGACCAACCCGCCGGGCAAACCGGACATCCACGGCGCCAGCCCCTTGAACATGTCTTCCGACAACCGGGTTCGAAACAAGATCTCGCCCATCCAAATAAACAGTGGCAGCGCGGTCAAGGTCCACGACGACGAGGCCGACCAAATGGTGGTCAACATTACGTCGCCGACCGGGCGGGCGGTGAACAATTCCATGCCGACCCAAGCAACGCCCATCAGCGCCAACCCGACCCACACTCCGGTACCAAGCAGCAAAAACAACACGAAAAGGAACAAGATGATGATCGAAAGGTCTTCCATGGCGCTATTCCCCGAAGCTCTGGTCGACCAGATCGCGCTTAATGCGATGGTTGCCATCGACGATCAGATGCAGCAAATGATCGGTCAGCGCGATCGCCATGATAACCGCGCCGAGCAGCATTACCGATTGCGGGATCCAAAGCGGAGTTTTGTCTTGGCCCTGGCTGATGTCGTTGAACTTCCAGGACCAATAAACGAAACGCTGGGCGTAGTAGACGAAATACCACATGGTGGCGGTGGCGATAGCGAAACACCAGATTTCCAGAAACCAGCGCGGTCTCGGTCCGACCGCGTTGATCAGGATCGATACCCGGATGTGGCTGCCGCGATTAAGTGCGTTGGCAAACGCCAAAAAGCTGGCCGCAGCCATGGCATATCCCGCGTAATCCGGGGCGCCGGGGAAAACCTCGCCGGTCCACCGGGCTACCATCTGGACCACAATCAGGGTCAAAATGGCGATTAGACACAGTGCCGCCAATATCCCAGACACTAGGTATATCCCGTCAAGAACCGGCCGTATCGCCTTTAATGCGCGCATGCCTCCCCCCGAATGCCAATTTTTGTGTCGGACGCGGGCGGCGCCAAACCGCCGCCCGCGACTGGTTCTATTTCATCGCTTTGAACGCGTCGACAATCGCTGCGCCTTGATCACCGGCGGCGGCAAGCCATTCGGTGGTCATGGTAGCACCAATTTCACGTAACTCACCTTTCATAGTATCGTTGGCCGGTGCAACGGTCATGCCGCCGTCGCGCAGACCCTGCATGGTAAATCCGGTATATTCCTTGGCCCGCCAGGTACCGGCATATTCGGCCAATTCGGCGCAAGCGGTAATGGCATTTTTGTTAGGATCGGAAACACCGCCCCATACATCGGAGTTGACGAAGATGTAGTTGCGCGGCAGCCAGGCATCGACCTCGTAGAAATAGTTGAGGCTTTCCCAGACCTTGCGGTCATAGCCGGTGGAACCGGACGACACCATGGATTCGGCAACGCCAGTGGCAAAGGCCTGGCTGATTTCAGCCGCTTCAATGGTCACCGGCAGCATGCCGGTCAATTCGGCAAGTCTGGCGGTAGCATTGTTGTAGGATCTGAATTTGATGCCTTTCATGTCGGCAACCGATTTGACTTCGTTCTTAAAGTACAGTCCTTGCGGCGGCCACGGTACCGAATACAGCAACGTAAGGTTCTGATCGGCTAGAACCTGGGTCAAGGTTGGCTTAGCTGCTTTCCATAATTTTGCAGCATCATCAAATGAAGTTGCCATGAACGGCACCGAATCGACGCCGAAGATCGGGTTCTCGTTTTGGTGACCCGACAATAACCGTTCGCCGATCGACGCCTGGCCGGTCTGTACAGCGCGCTTAATGTCGGCGCCCTTAAACAGCGAACCGGAAGGATGGGTAACGACCTCAATGTCGCCGCCGGTACCGGTGGTGACACATTTGGCGAATTCAGCTCCGGTGGCGGAATGGAAGTTCGAAGCGGAATAGGCCATCGGCATATCCCACTTGTCGCCGGCAAATGCCGGCACTGCCGCTGCCGCTGTCAGCGCAGTGGTGGCAAGAAAACTAGTCAGTAATTTCATTATTCTTCTCCCTGTTGTAATTTAAGAACCCGTTGACAAACTGGTTTCGGTCACGCGCGCCAGATTCCATGTCTGAACAGGCAAAAGACCCGCCATGGTGCCCCACACCACAAAAAGATTTCAACACATTTAGGGGCAAAAACTGCTAGGGGCAAAAACTGCCGCGTTTTGAAAAGATATGGCGAAAACCGCATATATTGGCGTCGCGAACTCTCGAAAAGGCAAGGCCTTGTGTGCGTATTTGCTCGTAAATCTGTACTGTTTTCACGCATGCCGTAATCCAAATCCAGTTTGTCAACGGGTCTTGCTATATCAATTTCTAGAGCCTGTCTTCATGAAACGTGCCGGGGAATACGGCCGAAGGTCTACATTTGGTTGCCGCCCAGCAATCATTTGCGCCAATAGACGGCCGGATTTTGGGCCTCCTGTCAACCCCACATGGTGATGACCAAATCCCATATAGGCGCCACGCAGGTTCGGAACTTCGCCAATAATCGGGATCGAATCGGTCAATGCTGGGCGATGCCCCATCCATTCTTGCTCCTCACGCCATTTGATGCCGGGAATGGCGGCTTTGATATTGCGCCGCAACAATTCCAGCGGCGCGCGCGAGCGCGGCGCGTCAAGGCCGCCAAACTCGACGATGCCGGCAAGCCTAAGGCGCCCTTCCATCGGTGTCGCCACAAATTTACCAGATGCGATCATCACCGGCGAGCGCGGCACAATCGAAGGTTCCCACAATTCAAGATGATAGCCGCGTTCCGACTCCAGCGGCACAGTAATGCCGAGCTTCTTGGCCAATGGACTGGACCATGCACCGGCGCACAATACCGCTGCATCACAATCGATCGTTTCGGTGGCGGTACGCACGCCGGTAACATTGCCGCCCTGGCGGACTATGTCGGTTATTTCAGCAGTGAGCAATCTGCCGCCATTGGCCACCACATGCGTGGCCAAATCCTTGACATATTGGCCGGGATCAGTGATCCGGCCATGGTCGGGTAATTTGACCGCGAAACCGAGCGCTTTGGCAAACACCGGATCATAATCGGCAAAGGCGCTACCTTCGAGCTCCTCCCACGCGAAGCCATGGCTTGCGCGGATGTCCCAGTCGAAACGGTCTTTTTCAAAATCGGACCGGCCGCGATAGACATACAAATAGTCCGACGGCACGATCCATTTTTCCGCCGGTGTGCCGGCGGCAAGCGCCTGATGGTCGGCCAAACTGTCACCGATGATCGGCATTAATGCGGCTGCGATCCGTTTGGTGTCTTCGACATTGGCATGGCGAAGATAACCCACCAGCCAAGGCATAAGCTTGGGTAAATAGCGCCATTTCATATATAGCGGCTGGCCTGGATCGAGCAGCATGCGCGGCGCCTTGGCAAAAAGGCCAGGGCCGGTGACCGGCAAGATCGCGCACGATGCGAGAATGCCGCCATTGCCGTAGCTGGCGCCCTCGGCCGGGCCTATGCGATCGACCATGACCACATCATGGCCATCGCGCTGTAGCCACAGCGCGGTGGAAACCCCAACCACCCCGGCGCCAATAATCGCTACGGTCTTTTTTGTTTCGCTCATGTACCCTCCAATGCCACAACCGCGTATTTAGCGAGTTTGTCAGGGTCGGGCGCGCCGCCAAGACCCGGTGTGTTTGGCACCATGACATGGCCATCGGTAATCGCAAATGGTTCAGCCAATAGATCGTCGTGCAGATAGTAGCGGGCCTGATAAAACTCGCAGCCAAGGGTGATTTCAGGCGTTGCCGCGATCATGTGGGTGCCGGCAAGATGGGCCAGACCGGTCTCGAACATGTCACCGCCATAGGCTGAAAGGCCGGCGGCGGCGGCAATTTGTGCCACAGTGCGGGCTTGGTTCAAACCACCTGATTTCATAATCTTGACCGAAACCCCGTCGCAGATTTGTTCACCAATGGCACGGAGCATGTCTGGCGGACCAAACACGCTTTCGTCGGCAATCAGCGGTACATTGATCGCACTCCTAATCTGCGCCATCAAAGAAAACTGATCGGCGCGCACCGGCTGCTCGATGAAGCTCGGCGCAAAACTAGCGACCTCGCGCACTCTAGCGACTGCGGTTTCCGGTTCAAGCCCCTGGTTGAAATCGACCCTTAGATCGAAATCGGGGTAATCTAGCCTAATGCGCTCCAGCCGCATTATGTCGAAGGCATGGTCTGCGAACCCGGCCTTTAGTTTGACGATCGCCACCTGGTCGGCAACCAGCCGGTCCAGCAATGCCAGATCCTGGTCGAAATCCGGGTTGGCTAACGAAACCGAAAGCGCGATTCGGTTGCGGCATTTGCCGCCGAGCAGCGCCCATACCGGCACCTTGGCTATTCGTCCGGAAAGATCGAGCAGTGCGCTTTCTAGCGCCGCCTTGGCTTCGGTTGCGTGGGCGACGGCGCGCCTTGCATCGGTCATGATCGCGGCGATGTCGCAAATCTTACGCCCAACCACATGGGGCCGGATATAACGGTGTAGCGCGGCCAGCGAAGCCTCTGGCGAACCGGTGAACACTGCCCAGGGTGAGGCTTCGCCATAGCCGACTTCGCCGCCTTCGGTCGCAAGGCGCACCACCACCACCTCGCAATTTCCCTCAACTGTGCCAATGCCATGGTCGCGACGCGATACCACCGGCAGGGCCAACTGCCACACATCCATACCGGTTATGGTTTGATCAAGGTCCGACATTTGCTCCTCAATGCTGTAAATCACCAAGCCAATCATACCGGTTCCAATATGATATATTGACAGGTCCTACTTCAATTTCCCATGCAAGAGCACAATCTGAAAAGTGGTGGCCGGTTTTCAGAAAAATTGTGCGACAAAACCAATAGATAGAGCACTATTTGCGATTCACAAATCGCGAAAAGTGCTCTAAGTTACGCCACCCATTCGGAAACCGGCGCAGCGGCCTCGTGAAGCGGTTGCGCGATGATATCGACCAATGTCGGCCCATCATGAGCGAGCGCTTCGGCGAGCACCGCAACCAGCTTGGTCGGATCCTCAACGGTCCAAGATTTCACTCCGAAAGCACGGGCAACGGCGGCATGGTCGGTGCGGCCGAAATCCACATTGTAGAACCGTTTGTCGAAGCCGGCATTTTGCCCGGCTTTGATCCAACCAAAAGCGGCGTTCGAGAACACGATCGCGGTGATTGGGATGTTGTAGCGGACCAGGGTTTCGAACTCGCCGCAGCAGAAATTAAACGAACCATCGCCCATCACTGCCAGGGTCTTGGCATCAGGTCGCCCAACTTGAGCACCGACTGCTGCCGCTAACGAAAAGCCGAGCGCGCCATGGGCACGGTTGGTGATGAAATGCCGGCCTGGTTTTTGCCAGCGATAATGGGCGGAGAAATACGGGCAGGGCGTGCCGGGGTCGGCAACAATGATGGCATCGTCATCGAGCACCGATTGCAGCGCGGCGATCACAGCTTCGGGCCTAATCGGCCGTTTGGTGCTGGTCGCTAACGGTTCGAATGCAGCAAGTTTTGCCTGCCACCCGGCAGCGGCGCGCGCCGCGCCGTCTTGGCCAGGCATATTGTTGCGGCTGGTAATCTCTTCAAATAGTGCCTCAAGCGCCAACCGCGCGTCGGCGCAGATCGCTACTTCGGTTTGGTAGTTGGCACCGATTACCATCGGGTCACTGTCGATGTGAATGATGGTCTTTCCTGGCGGCGGCGAACCCCAGCGTTCGGTGGTCACTGAACCGGCGCGGCAGCCGATGAACAGCACTACATCCGCCTCATCGACCACGGCGCGGGTGGCGCGGATACCGCCATTGGAGCCGACTACACCAAGTGCGAGAGGGTCAGTCTCGGCCAGCGAACCCTGGCCGGAGACCGTGGTGGCGATCGGTAGATCAAGCGCGTGGGCGATTTTGTGCAGGACATTTTCAGCCCCGGCCAATACCGGCCCGCCGCCGCAGATCGCCACCGCGGCTGACGCACCGGCTAAGATTTCAACCGCAGTGCGGATATCGGCCGGGTCGGCGGCGGCCCGTTCCGCTGGGAAATATTGGTGGCGCCGATCGGCCCAAATCTCCGCGCTGTCGACCGCGCCTTGTTGGGTGTCATAAGGTAGTGCCAAATGCACGGAACCGGGACGCCCGGTAGTCATCGCCCGAAACGCCTGGCGTATCGCCGCCGGCAGCCGCGCCGCGTTGTCGAGTGAGGCGTTCCATTTGGTAATCGGGCGAAACAACGCTTCTTGGTCCAGTTCGGTTAGCGGATAGCGGCCACGGGCATTAGTCGCGACATCGGTGGTGATCGCTAAAATCGGCACCGAACTGTCATTTGCCTCAGCCAATCCGGGTAAAATGTAAGTAGCGCCGCCGCCGGAGGGTCCCTCGCATACCCCTGGCTTGTTGGTGACCCTGGCATAGCCGTCGGCCATGTAGGCGGCGTGGCGCTCGTCGCGGGTCAAAAAATGGGTGATGTCATGGTCGAGCCTGGCCAGCGCATCATAAAACGGCAAGGTGGTATCACCACACAGCCCGAACATGTGGCGCACGCCATAAGCTTGCAGCATTTGTACCAGCGCCTCGGCACCAGATAATTGATTGCCCGGTTTTTGATTCATGTGCTGTCCCGCCTACCCAAGTTTGCTTCGGCATCTTGATGATCGGTGGCGATTGGTGTCAATGGCCACAAGCATGGTTCCTTAGGCGTATCACAATCGCCAAATCCCGTTGCCATGTGAAGCACACCGAAAAACGCCCAGGGAGACAAGGCATGAAAGCGACGGGTGGCAAATCGATTTACGGCGCGGCGGTCGGTATTTTGATGCTGGATGCGAAATTCCCGCGCATTCCTGGCGACATGGGCCATGCGGCTACTTGGGATTTTCCAGTGCATTACCGCATCGTGCGAAATGCCTCGCCCGGCCAGGTGGTGCAACGAAAAGCATCGGGCCTGTTGCCGGCCTTTATTGACGCCGCGCGTGCACTTGAGGCCGACGGGGTCGACGGCATTACCACCAATTGCGGTTTTTTGTCCCTGTTCCAACAAGAGCTTGCCGCTGCCGTCTCCGTGCCGGTCGCGACCTCCTCGCTGATGCAGGTCGAGCTGATCAACCGCATATTGCCGGCCGGCAAGCGGGCGGGGATATTGACGATTTCCGCTTCAACTTTGAGCGCCAAACACCTCGAATGCGCCTTTGTACCACCGCACACTCCGGTCGGCAGCACCGAGGGCGGGCGCGAATTTACCCGGGTCGTACTTGGCGATGAAGGCGAACTCGACATCGACCAGGCACGAACGCTGACAATGTGGCGGCGGCAATGGCGATGAAGGCCGCGCACCCGGAGCTTGGCGCGCTGGTATTGGAATGCACCAACATGACGCCCTATGCGGCGGCGATCCGCGCCGCTATCAATTTGCCGATCTTTACCGCTGCCGGTTTCGTCGCCTGGTTCCATTCCGGCCTGGCGCCGCGCGAGTATCCAATGTCGGGGTCAATATTTGGGCACTATGGTCGATAGGGGGAGAGGAGCGCTGTCACCGCACCCAACGCCAATAGCGCAAGGGTTGACGCGGTCACTGGCCAAGCCATATTCGAATTCAACAGTAAGATTCGGATAACAAATGTCATTGAACTGGAATGAAATAAGAGTTCGCGCCAAAACATTTGCGCAGGAATTCCAGGATGCACACTACGAAAAAGGCGAAACCCAAACTTTCTACAATGAATTCTTCAATATCTTCGGGATAAAGCGTCGTCAGGTCGCTCGTTTCGAAGAACATATTCGCAAATTGGATGACAGGAACGGTTTCATCGATTTGTTCTGGCCGAAAGTGCTGCTGGTTGAGCAAAAAAGTGCCGGTCGCGATTTGGCCAAGGCAGCCGACCAAGCCGGTGAATATTTCGACGCCATTCGCGACAAGGACAAACCGCGTTTCCAGCTGTTGTGTGATTTTCAGACCTTTGAACTGCTTGATCGCGGCACCCGCGAAAGCTGGTCGTTCACGCTCGCCGAGCTGCCAGAAAAGGTCGACCTGTTTGCCTTCATGCTCGGTCGCGAAAAACGCAAATTCGTTGACCAGGACCCGGTCAATATCGAGGCCTCAGAACTCATGGGGGTCATCCATGACGAACTAAAAGCGAGTGGCTATTTAGGCCACAATCTGGAAGCCTATCTGGTACGCCTGCTGTTTATGTTGTTTGCTGACGATACCGGCATTTTCGAACCACGCGACACCTTGTTCGACGTCATCGAAAACCGCACCCACGAAGATGGCTCCGATTTGGGCATGTGGCTGCACCGCATCTTTGAAATCCTCGACACACCGGAAAACCAGCGCAACGCTAATCTAGACGAAGACCTCGACCGCTTTCCTTATGTCAACGGCGATCTGTTTGCGAAGACGCTGCCCACCGCTGATTTTAGCAGCGCGATGCGGGACAAATTTCTTGAGGCTTGCCGGTTTAATTGGTCGGCGGTGTCGCCGGCCATCTTCGGTTCGCTATTTCAATCGGTGATGGAACCGGCAGAGCGCCGGGCCAAGGGCGCCCACTACACCAGCGAAAAGAACATAATGAAGGTGATCGGGCCGCTGTTTCTTGACGATCTGCGGGCCGAATTTAAACGGCTAAAACAGTTGCGGCGTGGACGCGCCGGCCAATTAGAAGCGTTCCGCCTCAGGCTGGGTACGCTTACTTTCCTTGACCCGGCCTGTGGCTGCGGAAATTTCTTGGTTATCGCCTACCGCGAACTGCGCCAGTTGGAAATCGACGTGCTGGACGAAATACGCGGTGACGGCCAGTTGGAGTTGGACGCCGGCGAGTTCGGCCTCTCAGTCGTCGATGTGGACCAGTTCTATGGCATTGAATTGGAAGAATTTCCCGCTCGTATTGCCGAGGTGGCGATGTGGATGATTGACCACATCATGAACAACCGCATGAGCCTGGCCTTCGGCCAGATTTTCACCCGCATCCCGCTTACCAAATCGCCGCATATTCATCATGGCGATGCCCTGGAGCTCGACTGGAACGACGTGCTGCCGGCCCATCAATGCGGTTATGTGCTGGGTAACCCGCCTTTTGTGGGGCATCAATGGCGCACCAAAGAACAACAGGCCGGAATGCACCGGGTGTGGGGGCGAAGTGGGCAAGTAAACCGACTAGACTTCGTCACATGTTGGTTCAAAAAGGCGGCTGAATACATCTCTGACCGACCGGAAACTCGCGTTGCATTCGTGGCCGTGAATTCAATTAGCCAGGGAGAGCAAGCTAGCATCTTATGGCCAGCGCTCTACGCACTCGGTGTGAATGTGTTTTTCGCCCATCGCACTTTCCAATGGAGTAGCGAAGCGCGCGGGAAGGCGGCGGTTCACTGCGTAATAGTGGGGTTTTCGTTGGTCGACCAAGGTCATCGACTCATATTTGACTATCCCGATTTACGACAGGAGCCTGTCGTATTTGAGGCAAACAACATCAATGGTTATTTAATCGATGCTGCCAATATCGTTGTTCCGGCTCGATCCAGTCCACGTCCCGGTCTTCCTCCTATGTTCAAAGGCAGCCAACCAACAGATGGCGCGAGATTGCGCCAGGATGACGGGAGCCTAGGGTCTGTGGACATTCACCTTGATGCGATAAGCGCCGCGACAAGGTTCCAGTTGGCAGCGTAGCTGTTATCGGTTTTATCGTAACGCGTTGCGATGCCACGAAATTCCTTGATCTTGGCGAAGTAGTTTTCAACCAAATGCCGCCAACAATAGGCCTCTTCATCGTATTCTCGCTGCACAATCCGATTTGATTTGGGCGGGATAACGGCGGTTGCGCCCCGGTCTTCCAGCTCCTCCAGAAGCCAGTTTGCGTCAAACGCTTTATCCGCCAGCAAAGCGGCGAATGACACGCCCTTGATCAGCGGTGCCACGCCCCTCATGTCATGCGCCTGTCCCGGTAGCAGCATGAAACGCACAAGATTACCAAGCGCGTCCACCAGCGCCACGATCTTGGTGGTCAACCCACCGCGCGAGCGCCCGATGGCCTGATTTTGAGTCCCCCTTTTGCGCCGGTTGCCTTTTGGTGAACCGAAACAATGGTGCCATCAATCATGGCGTATTCGAGGTCTGGGTCATTGCTCATGGCTTTGAAAAGACTCTCGAAAACACCCTGCTCGGCCCATCGTCGGAACCGGCGAAACTGGCTGTTCCAGTTGCCAAATTTCGTCGGCAGATCGCGCCAGGGAGACCCCGTGCGCACCCGCCAGAACACCGCTTCCAAAAACAACCGGTTGTCGCCGCCTGTCCGGCCACTGTCTGTTGCCTTGCCGGGGAGCAAAGGCGCAAGGCGTTCCCAGACCCGGTCATTCAAAACAAATCGCTTTTCGTCCATTACAAACTCCCTTTTGGAAGCTTGAATCAGAAATCAACGCTTTTGGGAATCCTGAATGTCCACAGACCCTAGTAACGACCAGTAATCTCTTGCTTTCGGAAGAAGACAAGATTGTCCTTGTGGTTCAAGGACCGGAAACGAAAAAGTGGCTTCGTCCGTTCGTTGGCGGCGATGAACTACTGAGCGGGAATTGGCGATGGTGCCTTTGGCTTAAAAACGCGAATCCCGTTGAGCTTCGACAAAGCGCTGCTATACGCAGCAGATTGGAGCGTGTTCGCAAAGGCAGACAGCAGAGTAACACAAAGAGCGTTCGTGATTTTGCAGACAGCCCTACGCTTTTCACTCAAGATCGGCAGCCAAAAGAAGTCTACTTAGCGCTTCCACGCGTTTCTTCTGAACGGCGTTTCTACATTCCGATCGCATATCTGAAGCCTGAGATTATCGCGAGTGAGAAATTGATAATTGTTCCTGGCGCAGCCATGGAGATATTCGCTATCCTAATCTCCGCCATGCACATGGCTTGGATGCGTACTGTCGGAGGGCGATTAAAGAGTGACTACAGCTATTCACCAACTATTTACAACACTTTCCCCTGGCCGAATATGTCCGACAAGGCCAAGGAAAAAATCGGCGGGTTGGGCCAGGCCATTCTTGATGCCCGCGATCAGTTTCCCGACGCCACATTGGCCGATCTCTACGACCCGGACCTGATCCCGCCAGTGCTGCGCAAGGCCCATCAGGCCAACGACCGCGCCGTCGACAGGCTCTATCGCGCCAAACCATTTGACAGCGAGCGCGAGCGCGTCGAGCATCTGTTCGAGCTCTATGAAAGGATGGTCGCGCCGGTGGAAGCCGCGGCCAAAGCGAAACCCAAACCCCGGCGGAAACAGAAGGAACCCAGGAAATGAGCGATCCCTTCACAATCCGTATCTTTGTTGCCGATGGCGACCCGGAAGGGGTTCGTATATTGAGCAGCAGCATGTTCATGAAGTCGTCGCGGCGTGCCCCTTTGTCCCATAGTTTGATCGGATTCGCTCAAGGTGCTCTATCTGGCTGTTTTGGCGCGTATTCTTATCCGAAAACCGCTACACACTTTTCGGGAATACGCTCCAACGCTTCGTGACAAGCGCTAGCCTCACGCCAACGCGGCGCGAACCTGGTCGAGTTGGTTGTGGCGGTTGACACGCGCGGCAAGTGCCGCAGCCATGTCAACCTTGACGAACTTGGTTGGGGTGTGCGGTTGCAACTGGCCGATCAAATCCATGTCGGCAGAAATTACCGTGCCCAGCATGAAGTAACCGCCGCCGGAAACCGCGTCGCGGTGCAACACGATCGGCTCGGTGCCGCCGGGCACCTGGATCGAGCCGTAGGAATAGCAGCCGTCGACAATGTTGGAGGGGTCGGAGCCGGCGCCGAACGGCTGTTGGCGTTCGACGAAATCAAAGCTGCGGCCACCGCGAAAGCGATAGCCCATGCGGTCGGCTTCCGGCGCCACCTTCCATTCGTCTTCGAAGAAATTGCGGCCCGCTTGCTCGGTGATCCGGTGCCAGTATAATCCAGGCAATACCCGCAACTCTGCGCTCGCGCCTGGCCCGCGTCGCATTGCGGCTGCAACCGAGCGGCCCTCATTAGCCCCGCCTACCCCGCCAAGCGGCAGTTCATCGCCGGCGGCGATCGGGCGTCCCTCAAACCCGCCGAGCGCGCCGATTGCATAGGTCGACCGGCTGCCGAGCGCCATTGGCACGTCGATGCCGCCAGAAATCGCGATATAAATCCGCGCGCCGGTTTTCAGATAGTCGAATGTCAGCACCTGGCCCGACTTGACCGCAAACGAGGTCCAGCCCGGCTGTTCCTCACCGTCGAGTTTGATCGGCATTTCAGCGCCGGTGACCGCCACAGTGGCATCGGATGTAAATGCCAATTGCGGGCCCATGAATACCGCTTCGAGGGCAGCTGCGGCCTCGTCATTGCCGACCAGCATGTTGGCGCACCGCAACCCATAGCGGTCCATGGCGCCGGAAATTGGAATGCCGAGATGGAAATACCCGGGCCGGCCGAGGTCCTGAATGGTGGTGGCGAGACCAGGATTGATTACCTTAACGCCCATGGATCATGCCCTCCAGCTTGGCGTTATAGCCATCGATGTCTTTGTTGAATTCAGCCAGGTCGAATGTCACATCGGCAATTGCTGGCGAAAATTTATTCGCATCCACTTGCGCTACCGTATGGTCATATTCCTCGCGGCTGATCGGCTTCCATTTGACGATGTCGCCGGGACTGAAGAAGCACATAAAGTCCTTGAGGTAGCTGATCTGCTGGGACGGGTCGTAGATCGGCATCGGGGTGATGCCGAACATCTGGTAGCCGCCGGCGCCGCGTACCGAGTAGATGCAGGAAAAACACCCGCCATATCCGACCGTCAGCCTGGGTGTATCGGTGCGCGGTTTGAGATATTTTGGTACCTCGATCTGCCTTGGCCGGTCGACCATTTGGTACAGAAATGGCAGGCCGGCGACGAAACCGACCATCGAGACGAACCACGGCGCACCGGCGTGGGCGGTGATGAAATTGTCGACGGTGGTAAAGCCGTTGATCTCGGCCGCATATTCGATATCGGTGCTGTTTGGGTCCTGGTGACGCTCACGAAACCGCATCAGGGTCTCATGGGTCCAGGGATCCTGATAATAGACCGGTATCTCGATGATGCGGGTTTTTAGCACCGATTCAGCTTTCTCAGCGCTGCTTTCCAGGGCTCTTAATTCGGCCATCATGTCATCCGGTTTGATCACATCAGGATCGAATTTGACCTGTAGCGATGCGTTGGCCGGGCAGATTTCGGTGACGCCTTTAATCGCGCTTTCGCGCACCGCCGTGGTCATCGAAAGGCTCTTGAAGAAAGCATCCAGCGACATTTCTTCATCTACCTCGACAAAGATGTGCTCATCGCCGCCAAACGAATATCGTGTCCTCATCGTTCAAATCTCCTATGTACCCTCGCGCAGTTTAGGCGAGAGTGTCGGCATGGTCTTCGAGCCAGGTTTCCAGCCATCTGGTGTGCACGTCGCCGGCACGTACTGCTTGATTTTTAGCAAGGGCCACAAACAACGGCTTGGTAGTCTTGACCCCGGCAATTTCGATTTCCCCCAAAGCGCGCGACAACCGGGCAATCGCCGCATCGCGGTTTTCGGCCCACACCACCAATTTCGCCAGCAGTGAATCGTAAAACGGCGGGATTGCGTAACCAGGGTAAAGCATGGAATCGACCCGCACTCCGGGTCCGCCCGGCAGTCGCAACTCGCCAACCACCCCTGGAAACGGCATGAACCGGTTCGCCGGGTCTTCGGCGTTGAGTCGCACCTCGATGGCGTGGCCATTAAGACGGATGTGACCTTGGGAATATCTAAGCCGTTCACCACCGGCGATGCGTAGCATTTCGGCCACCAGATCGATGCCGGTAACCCATTCGGTGGTTGGATGCTCGACCTGGATGCGGGTATTCATTTCGATGAAATAATAGTCACCGGTCACATCGTCATAAAGATATTCGACCGTACCGGCGCCGCGATAATTCACCGCCTCTGCCAACGCCACTGCTGACCCGCACAAGGCCTCGCGGACCTCAGGCGTCAGTGCACTCGAAGGCGCTTCCTCCCACACCTTCTGGCGGCGGCGCTGCAAAGAGCATTCACGGTCAAAACAATGCACCACGCGCTCGCCATCACCGAGCAGTTGAACCTCGATATGCCGGGCGGTCTCAATGAGTTTTTCGACGTAGAGCCCACCATCGCCAAACGCTGCCTGTGCTTCTGCGCGCGCTTGCGGCAGTGCCTGGTCGAACTCTTCCAAACTGTGAACGATACGAATGCCGCGTCCGCCACCACCGGCAGCCGCCTTGATCATTGCCGGAAACCCAATGTCGCGGACCAGCGCGCGGGCAGCACTGGCGCTTTCAATGCGGCCATCGCTGCCAGGAACCACCGGTACGCCAGCCTTGATTGCCGCCTGGCGGGCGCTGACCTTGTCACCCATGATGCGGATGGTATCGCCGTCAGGCCCGACGAAAATCATACCGGCCTTGGTCACCGCATCAGCAAAATCGGCGTTTTCAGCCAGGAAGCCATAGCCTGGGTGAACCGCGTCGGCACCGCATTCGGCGGCGGCGGCCAGGATGGCGTCTGGGTTGAGATAGGATTTGGCCGCTTGAGCCGGGCCAATATGGATGCTGTGATCCGCTAATTGCACGGCCAAGCTATCGCCGTCGGCGTCGGAATAGGCCTGAACCGTCGCAATGCCAAGCTCGCGCGCGGCGCGGATAATGCGCACCGCGATCTCGCCCCTGTTGGCAACCAATAAAGTACGGATTGGCATCGTTACCGGCGCTCCCTAGACTTCAATTTCGGCGAGTAGCTGACCGGCCATGATCGCTTCTTCATTTTCAACAGCGAAGCGAATGATCTTGCCCTGCTTGTCGCTATTGACCTCGTGAAACGATTTCATCACCTCAACCAGGCCGATCACATCACCGGCCGAAACCGTGTCGCCGTCCTGCTTGTACGGCGGATCGTCGGGTGACGGACGCCGGTAAAACGTGCCCGGTAACGGAGAGAGGATTTGTTCGCTTGCCATGTACTCAGCCTTTCCTTGTTTGCTTCACCGGGTTTCCAAATGGGCCGAAACCGCATCACGGACCGCCGTGGCAATCGCAACCGCATTGGGGGTATCGGAATGTACGCAGATGGTTTCCACCTTGATCGGCAGGTCTTTGCCGCCAATGCTCGCGACCCGACCCTCCTCGATCGCCCGCAAACATTTGGCGCCGGCCATTACCGGGTTCTTGGCCTCATGTTCGCGGGTGACGATCAATGTGCCGTCGTCGGCATAGTCCAGATCAGCATAGAATTCGGCGATCATACGGTGGCCACGCTGGTGATAGATTTTCTCGTGCAAGGTGCCCGCCATGCCCATCAAGGGCACTTCGAACACATCCGCAGCGTCACACACAGCATGGGCTACATGCTCCGTGCGCGCCGCCATTCCGTACAGCGCCCCATGTGGCTTGATGTGGTTCAGCGACATTCCGTCAGCATCGAGAAAACCCTTCAGCGCGCCGATCTGATAGATCAGACAGTTTGCT
Source organism: Rhizobiaceae bacterium (assembly GCA_965248715.1). Lineage (GTDB taxonomy): Bacteria > Pseudomonadota > Alphaproteobacteria > Rhizobiales > Rhizobiaceae > CBDFKB01. Next base: position 477,676 of record CBDFKB010000007.1, on the reverse strand, counting down.
AATTCTTCCCGGCCGATCGACATTTCGCGGCGGCCGAAACCCTGCAGATCCGGTAAGGATGGATGGGCGCCGACCCCAACCCCATGGCGCAACGCAAGCCGCACGGTTGAGCGCATATGATTGAAATCGGAAGCGTGAAACCCACACGCGGCATTGGCCACACTGATCAACGGCATCAGGCCTTCGTCATCACCCATTCGGTACAGCCCGAAGGCTTCGCCCATGTCGCAATTGATGGTGACCGGCAAACTCATTTTTTCCTCACAAATGCCTCAGCTTCGACCGTAAAATCACTCGAGCGCAATCTGGCGGCCAGTTTAGGTATTGTAAAGTACAAAAAATTGCGCATCATTATTAGAAAAACAGATACAGAAAAATGGAGCTCCCTAATGAGCTTATCAATCAGGCAAGCGCGCTATTTCATTGCCGCAGCGGATTTCGGTCAGGTCTCGCTGGCCGCGAGAGAGCTGAACGTGTCCCAATCGGCGGTCACATCGGCGATCAAGCAGCTTGAGGAAATATTGGGCGTGGCGCTGTTTTTGCGGGTGCCGAGCGGGGTGCAACTGACCGCCGAGGGTGCGCGATTTCTGCAACATGCCCGCAACATCGTGGCGGCGGTCAACGAGGCGGTACAGTCGCCACTGTCGACCGACAAAGGCCTGTCGGGCCGGATCAGGGTCGGGCTTAGTTACACGGTCGCCGGTTATTTTCTACCACGACTTTATGCGCGTTTTGCCCGCAACTATCCCGGTATCGATGTCGAACTGATCGAACTGCCGCGCAATGCGATTGAGTATCGGTTGGTCGACGGTGATCTCGACACCGCTGTCATGCTGGTTTCAAATTTGAGAAACCGAAGTGGAATTGCCTACGAAACTTTGTTTCGTTCGCGCCGCCGTTTATGGCTACCGCCGGGCCACCCGCTTTTGGACCACACCACCATTTCCTTGGCAGATATTGCCAATGAACCCTATATCATGCTGACCGTCGACGAAGCCGACCAGACCGCTGGCAAATATTGGAAGAAGGCCGGCTTGGAGCCGCGGGTGGTTTTCAACACTTCTTCGGTCGAGGCGGTCCGCTCGATGGTAGCCGCCGGTATGGGAGTGTCGATTTTGTCCGACATGGTGTACCGGCCCTGGTCTTTGGAAGGCCAGCGGCTGGAAACCCGCGACGTGGATGCGGAAATCCCGACAATGGACGTTGGGCTAGCTTGGGCCAAACACACCGAACCTTCGCCAGCCGCAAAGAACCTGCTTGATTTCCTCAGCCTGTCCTTTAGCAGCGCCGGCCATTGAAGCGGCTGTGTGCCTTGCCGACCAAAAATTTCGCTGACCCAAAAGCCCCTTTGATGAATTCACTCCATTAGCGCTTGTCACGAAGTGTTGGAATAGCTTCGTCGCGCTATCTCTTTGTTTATGCGTGTCATTTTTCCCAAAATCGGTACCCACTTTTGCGTGACCCGCTCTAGCGGGGCGTAACTCTTGATCAGCGCCGTTTGTGCGACGGTGGCGCGCCGTACCGGGCGCTGAAAAGCCGCGAAAAATGTGCCGAACTGGCAAATCCGGTGGCCAGCGCGATTTCGGTAATCGTCAGCGTCGAATGGGCCAGCAGATTGGCCGCCCTGTTTAAGCGCAATTGGCGATAGATGGTCATGGTGCTACGGCCAAGGAAATGCGCGAACAGCCGGTTCAACTGGCGCGGTCCGGTGCTGGCAAGCGCCGACAATTGGCCCAATGTCAGCGGTTCGCCGAGGTTATTTTCCATTGCTTCCAGCGCCGCAACAATCGCTGGATTGGTAGTGCCGTAGCGCTCTGTCAAGCCCGCGCGCTGGGGCCCGCGTGGTGGTCGTACATCGGTATGCATGAACCAGTCGCTAACCTGGCGCGCGAAGGCATTGCCATGATGTTCGGCGATCAGTGCGTGCATCATATCAAGCGGGGCGGTGCCGCCAGCGCAGGTGATGCGATCACGGTCGAATACAAACAGGCTGCGTTCCAGTGCCAGCCCGGGAGCAATTTCCGCCAGGGATGCGGCGTGTTCCCAATGCACCGTCATGCGCCGCTTAGCCATCAGCCCGGAAGCCGCCAACACTACCGGCCCGCCAGATACACCGCCAAGGATGACCCCGCGCCGCGACAGATGGCGTAGCCATTGAAATATCCGCGGATCGTTGAACTTGGTAGGTTCGCCACCTGCGACAATGAATAGATAGTCGAAATCAACGTGCTCGCCGACCTGGCCATCGGCGCGGATCACCGCGCCAGAAGAACTGACCGCTTCAGCACCGGATGCCGGGATATTGCGCACATCGTATAATCGACGGCCGGCCAGTAAATTGGCGGCCCTAAGCGGCTCGGCGGCGGCCGAGTAGGACATCAGGGCAAACCCATCGATCAGCAAAAACCCGACCTGACATCCGTCAACACTTTGTGCAGTTATGACCATTTCAGGCAATATTGCGACTTTTTCATGAAAGTCGAGTCTCAAGGACATCGCGCATCATGATTGCCGAGATCATTGGGAAGTAGCGGAATGCGATATTCAGCCTTCAAGATTTTTACTCAGGCATTAACCGGTAACCGCGGTTGGAAGCCGGTGTGGCGCGAGCCCGAGCCGAAACGCGAATATGACATTGTCATTATCGGCGCCGGCGGACACGGTCTCGCCACCGCTTATTATCTGGCCAAACAATTTGGCATCACCAATGTGGCGGTGGTGGAAAAGGGCTGGCTCGGTTCCGGCAATGTGGGCCGCAACACTACCATCGTGCGCTCCAATTATATGCTGCCGGGTAATGAGCCGTTCTACGAGATGTCGATGAAACTGTGGGAAGGGTTGGAGCAGGACTTTAACTACAATGCCATGATTTCCCAGCGTGGCATACTCAACCTGTTTCACAGCGATCCGCAACGCGATGCCTTCGTTAGGCGCGGCAATGCCATGCATCTGGCTGGTGCCGATGCGGTGCTGCTGGACCAGGACGGATTGCGCAAAATGTACCCGTTCCTGGATTACGATAATGCCCGTTTTCCGGTCATTGGCGGTCTGTGGCAACCGCGTGGCGGCACTGTGCGCCATGATGCGGTGGCATGGGGATATGCCCGTGGCGCCGACAGCCGTGGCGTCGATCTGTTGCAAAATTGCGAAGTCACCGGTTTGATGATTTCCGGCGGCAAATGCACCGGGGTCAAGACCGCCAGAGGCAATATCAAAGCGAAAAAGGTCGCGGTCTGTGTTGCCGGATCGTCGAGCCGGGTGATGGCGATGGCCGGCATGCGGTTGCCGATCGAATCCCACGTGCTGCAGGCGTTTGTTTCCGAGGGCTTGAAACCAGTTTTGCCAGGGGTTGTTACCTTCGGCGCCGGGCATTTTTATGTCTCCCAGTCCGACAAGGGCGGTCTGGTATTTGGCGGCGACATTGACGGCTACAACACCTATGCCCAGCGCGGCAACCTGCCAGTGGTCGAAGATGTGTGTGAGGGCGGCATGGCAATCATGCCGATGATCGGCCGCGCCCGGCTGCTGCGCATGTGGGGTGGGGTAATAGACATGTCGATGGACGGCTCACCGTTTATCGACAAGACCGGCATTGACGGCCTCTATTTCAATGGCGGCTGGTGCTATGGCGGCTTCAAGGCGACCCCGGCCAGCGGCTATTGCTACGCCCATTTGTTGGCCCGTGACGAGCCGCACGAAACTGCGACCGCGTTCCGCCTCGATCGGTTTCGGCACGGGGCCATGATCGACGAAAAGGGCATGGGCGCCCAACCGAACCTGCATTGAGGCGACCATGATTATCGAACACCCATTGCTTGGACCCCGCGACGCCGCCGAATTCACCTGCCTTGGCGATGCGGCGCTGATCGATCGGCCAAACTGGCAGGCCAAGAATGCTAGCGAACAATTTCATGATTATCTGTATTTGCGTGACAATCCGGCCGGCGAGCACCGCGAATTATGGTTCCATGAGCAAGGCGACCGGTCCTGGCTGGTGGTGACCCGCAACACGGTGACCCATGCTGTAGTTAAGGTGGAATTAGCTCGCGAAGTAGCCCGGGCAAAGGGGCGCGGCAAATGAACCAACCCTATCGCATCAAGGGTGGTTTGGTCGACCGCGCGGCGCCACTCGAATTTACCTTCAACAGCAACAAGCTACAGGGGTATCACGGCGATACTTTGGCTTCGGCGCTGTTGGCGAACGGGGTCCGGTTGGTTGGCCGCTCGTTTAAATATCACCGCCCACGCGGCATCTTTACCGCAGGCTCCGAAGAGCCGAACGCGCTGGTTGAATTGCGCACTGGCGCCTACCGGGAACCGAATACCAGGGCAACGGTGGCCGAACTGTTCGACGGCCTAACCGCCCACAGCCAAAACCATCGCGGTTCGCTGAAATATGATTTGATGGCGTTCACTGATTTGCTGTCACCGTTCCTGACCGCCGGCTTCTACTACAAAACCTTCATGTGGCCGAAGGCGTTTTGGGAAAAAATCTACGAGCCGATAATCCGTTCTTCGGCTGGCCTTGGCCGGTTGTCGGGCGAAAACGATCCGGATGTTTATGACAAGGGTTTCCTGCACTGCGATCTTTTGGTGATCGGTGCCGGACCAGCCGGCCTTGCCGCCGCCCTTGCTGCTGGGCGCGCTGGCGCACGGGTGATCCTGGCCGACGAGGATTTCGTCATTGGTGGCCGCCTCAACGCTGATAACCAGATAATCGACGATATGGAAAGCCGGGTCTGGGCCGAAGCGGCTTTGACGGAATTGGCCGGTATGGACAAGGTCCAGGTAATGAGCCGCACCACGGTTTATGGCGCTTATGATCACGGGGTTTATGGCGCGCTGGAACGGTGCACCGATCACCTTAATGATAGCGGTGGCAAACCACGTCAAATATTGTGGCGGGTCTATTCCAAGCGGGCACTTTTGTGTGCCGGTGCCTGCGAGCGGCCGATCGGCTTTGCCGACAATGACCGGCCGGGGGTGATGCTGGCCGGCGCGGTTAGAACCTATGTCAACCGCTTTGGCGTGACCCCCGGCAAGCGCACGGCGATTTTCACCAACAATGATGATGGCTGGCGCACCGCTGCCGATCTGGTGGCACGGGGCGCCGAAGTTGCAGCAGTCATTGATACCCGGGACATCACCCCGCCGTTCGGCGTTGCCGGCGCCTCGATCGTCACCGGCGGGCAGGTTATCGGCACCTATGGCCGGCATGGGCTGAAAGCGGTGATGCTGGCCGGCGGCCAGGTGATCAACGCCGACTGTCTGGCGGTTTCTGGCGGCTGGAACCCGAACCTGCATTTGACCTGCCACCACCGTGGTCGGCCATCGTGGCGCGCAGATATCGCCGCATTTGTTCCAGACGCCGATTTGCCGCACGGTATGACGGTCGCCGGGGCGGCAAATGGATCATTGACCCTTGGCGCCGCATTGCGCGAGGGCCGCGACATCGCCAACCGAGCCCTTAGAGACATCGGCATCACCCCGTCGCGCAAGGGTGCGGCCAAGGCCGACGACGAAGCGGTCGACGTGGCGCCGTTTTGGTACGTCAAACAGGGACGCGGACGCGCCTGGGTCGATCTGCAAAACGATGTCACGATCAAAGACATCAAGCTGGCCCACCAAGAAGGTTATCGCTCCGTTGAACATCTTAAACGCTATACCACCCTTGGCATGGCAACCGACCAGGGCAAGACCGCCAATGTGCTCGGCCTGGCGGTGATGGCAGAGCAGGTCGGCGCCTCGATTGAGGAAACCGGCACGACGATTTTCCGCCCGCCTTTCACCCCGGTGTCGATCGGTGCTTTGGCAGGGCGCTCCCGTGGCAAGGACTTTCGGCCATACCGTTTGACCGCCAGCCACCAATGGGCCGAACGTCAAGGCGCGCAATTTGTCGAAACCGGCATGTGGTTGCGCGCGCAATGGTTCGCCAAACCTGGCGAAACCAATTGGCGGCAAAGCGTCGACCGGGAAGTCTTGGCGACCCGCAATTCGGTCGGCGTGTGTGATGTTAGTACCCTTGGCAAGATTGACATCCAAGGCCGTGATGCGGCCGCGTTCCTCAATAAAATTTATTGCAACGGCTTCGCTTTGTTGGCGGTCGGCAAGGTGCGCTACGGCTTGATGCTACGCGAAGACGGTATCGCCATGGATGACGGCACTACGGCCAGGCTCGGCGAAACCCATTTCGTCATGACCACCACTACCGCCAATGCGGTCAGCGTGTTCCGCCACATGGAATTCTGCCGCCAATGCCTGTGGCCGGATTTGGATGTGCATTTGATCTCGACCACCGAGCAATGGGCGCAATATGCGGTTGCCGGACCAAATTCGCGCAAGCTTTTACAAAACATTGTCGATGCAAAAATCGATATTTCCAATGAAGCCTTCGCCTTCATGGCCTGCGGCGAGATTACCGTGTGCGGCGGGGTACCGGCTCGGCTGTTCCGGATTTCGTTTTCTGGCGAATTGGCCTACGAGATCGCCGTGCCGTCGCGCTATGGCGGGGCGCTCGTGGGTGCGCTGATGGCGGCCGGCAAGGAATATAACGTGGTGCCTTATGGCACCGAGGCGCTCGGCGTAATGCGGATCGAAAAAGGCCATGCCGCCGGCAATGAATTAAACGGCCAGACCACCGCCCGTGACCTTGGCCTTGGCCGCATGGTATCGAAGAAGAAGGATTGCATCGGCAATACCACTTCCCAGCGCCCCGGCCTTAACCGCGAAGATGGCTTGACCCTGATGGGCTTCAAACCGCTCGACCCGCAGGAAACAATCCCGGCTGGGGCACACTTCATCGCGCTTGGCAATGAGGCGGTGATGGCCAATGACGAGGGCTGGGTCAGTTCGGCCGCTTTCTCACCCAACCTCAACTGTTCGATTGCGCTCGGTTTCATTAAGCGCGGCCATGAACGCATTGGCGAAACCGTGCGTGCCGCCGACCCGCTACGTGGCCGTGAAGTCGAGGTTGAGATCGTCTCGCCCCATTTTGTTGATCCTGAGGGGGAACGTTTGCGTGTCTGATTGCAAGCTCGAAACAAAATCACCATTGGACGGCCTGCGCTTGAAACTGGCCGGCGCGACGATCAGCGAGATTGTCGGCCGTTCGATGGTTTCGCTGGCGGTGCCGCTTGGCCGCGAACAGGCTGCCGCGACCGCTGTGCGCAAAGCATATGGGGTAGGGCTGCCAAAGCCTGGCACCACCGCCGGTTCCAAAATTGACAATGCAATGTTGGTGTGGATGTCGGCGGACCAATTCTTTGTCCTGTTTGACGGTGGCGGACCAAATCCGGTCGCCCATGTACAAGGGTTGCTCGGTGCTGCCGGCTATCTGACAGACCAGTCAGATGGTTGGGTGTTGCTGGAGCTAAAAGGCCCAATGGCCCGCACCGCTCTGGAACGGATTTGCCCGATTGATCTCGACCCTGGCGCCTTTCCCAAAGGGCGGGTGGCCCGCACCGCCATGGAGCATATCGGCGCCGTGGTCATTCACACAAATGACGATGGGTTCCTGTTGCTTTCTCCGCGCTCTTCGGCGCGCTCTTTTGCCCACGCGGTGGAGACTTCGGCACGAAACGTGATCTAGTGATCGCTATAACAATAAATATCGGCCAAAGCCGTTAGACAAAACAAATTGGAAGGTGACGGCGATGAGCCACAAGAGCGATATCGAGATTGCCCGCGAGGCATCGAAATTACCGATCCAGGAAATTGGCGCCAAGCTTGGCATTGGTAGCGAACATTTGCTGCCGTTTGGCCATGATAAAGCCAAGGTATCTTCCGAATTCATCAAATCGGTTGTCGGCGGTAAAGACGGTCGCTTAATACTGGTTACCGCCATTAACCCGACCCCGGCCGGCGAAGGCAAGACCACCACCACGGTGGGCCTTGGCGATGGCCTTAATGCGATCGGTAAGAAAGCGGCGATCTGCATTCGCGAGGCTTCGCTTGGCCCTTGTTTCGGCATGAAGGGGGGGGCGGCCGGTGGCGGTTATGCGCAAGTGGTACCGATGGAGGAGATGAACCTACATTTCACTGGTGATTTCCACGCCATTACCTCGGCCCACAATCTGCTGTCGGCGATGATCGACAATCACATCTATTGGGGCAACGACCTTAACATCGACACTCGCCGGGTGGTTTGGCGCCGGGTCCTTGACATGAACGACCGGGCGTTGCGCGACGTGGTGACCTCGCTTGGCGGGGTCTCCAACGGGTTTCCGCGCCAATCCGGCTTCGACATCACAGTTGCCTCTGAAGTAATGGCGATTTTGTGCCTGTCCAACGACCTTGACGATCTGCAACGCCGGCTCGGCAACATTATTGTTGCCTATCGCCGCGACCGCTCGCCGGTATATTGCCGTGATATCAAGGCCGATGGCTCCATGACGGTATTGCTAAAAGACGCGCTACAGCCGAACCTGGTGCAGACGCTGGAAAATAACCCGGCCTTTGTCCATGGCGGCCCGTTTGCCAATATTGCCCATGGCTGTAATTCGGTGGTCGCCACCAAGACAGCGCTCAAACTGGCCGATTATGTGGTCACCGAAGCCGGTTTCGGCGCCGATCTGGGAGCCGAGAAATTCATGAACATTAAGTGCCGCAAAGCCGGTCTGGCACCGGACGCGGTGGTAATCGTTGCCACCGTACGGGCAATGAAAATGAATGGTGGGGTCAAGAAAGAGGGCCTCGGCGCCGAGAATGTCGAAGCGGTGGAGCGCGGTTGTGCCAATCTCGGCCGGCACATCGAAAACATCAAATCTTTCGGGGTTCCGGCGGTGGTGGCGATCAATCACTTTGTTGCCGACAGCGACGCCGAAGTAGCGGCAGTCAAGAACTATGTCGCCAATCTTGGCTCCGAAGCGATCCTTTGCAAGCATTGGGCCAACGGTTCGGCCGGGATTGCCGAACTAGCCGAACGGGTGGTTGAAATCGCCGACAGCGGCATGGCGCAGTTCTCGCCGCTATATCCGGACGATCTTTCCTTGTTCGAAAAGATCGAAACCGTTGCCAAGCGTATCTATCGCGCTGACGAAGTGCTGGCGGACAAAAAGATTCGCGATCAATTGCGCCAGTGGGAAGAGGGCGGCTACGGTAAATTGCCGGTCTGTATGGCCAAGACCCAATATTCGTTTACCACCGATCCTAATTTGCGCGGCGCGCCGACCGGACATTCGGTGCCGGTGCGCGAAGTGCGCCTGTCAGCTGGAGCCGGCTTCATCGTCGCGATCTGCGGTGAGATTATGACCATGCCCGGCCTGCCAAGAGTGCCAGCGGCGGAATCGATCATGCTCAATGATGACGGCGAAGTCGAAGGTCTGTTCTAGAGTTCTTTTCGCGGCAAACCAGGGAGGCGGTACACATGAGCGCTAGCATTATTGACGGCAAGGCATTCGCGGCCAACGTTCGCGAGAAAGTCGCAGGCCATGTCGCCGGATTGAAGGCCAACCACGGCATTACCCCAGGTCTGGCGGTGGTCCTGGTGGGCGAGGATCCGGCCAGCGAGGTCTATGTCCGCAACAAGGGCAAGCAAACCATCGAGTGCGGCATGAATTCGTTCGAGCACAAACTCGATGCGTCGACTTCGCAAGTCGATCTGTTGGCGCTAATCGACCAGCTCAACAAGGATCGGGCGGTGCATGGCATTTTGTGCCAATTGCCGTTACCCGATCACCTCAACGAAGATTTGGTGATCAATTCGATCGATCCGAGCAAGGACGTTGATGGGTTTCACATTTCCAATGTCGGTCTGCTGGCGACGGGGCAAAAATCAATGGTGCCCTGCACGCCACTTGGGTGTTTGATGATGCTGCGCGACCATCATGGTACCCTGTCCGGGCTCAATGCGGTGGTGGTAGGGCGCTCTAATATCGTCGGTAAACCGATGGCGAACCTGTTGCTGCGCGACAGTTGCACGGTGACGATTGCCCACAGCCGCACCAAGGAAATTGAAGCCCTGTGCCGTAGCGCCGACATTTTGATTGCCGCGGTCGGCCGTCCTGAAATGATTAAAGGCGATTGGATCGGCGACGGTGCAACCGTGATCGATGTCGGCATCAACCGGGTCCCGGCACCGGAAAAGGGCGAAGGCAAAAATAAAATCGTCGGTGATGTGGATTTTGCCAGCGCGATCAAAAAGGCCGGCGCAATGACTCCAGTGCCCGGTGGCGTTGGGCCAATGACCATCGCCTGTCTTTTGGCCAACACGCTTACCGCATGTTGCCGCGCCAACAATATCGCCGAGCCGGAGGGCTTGACCGCATGACTGATCGACAAACGGCCAATTGGATTCTTGGAAGGTAGCAAGAAGGCTGACGGTTCAGCCTTGTTTGCTGATCGTGTCGATTTCTGCATTCATGGTGGTAATGACTTCGTGCAACGCTCGCTTGTCGCCCTTGTTGAGCGGTTGTAGCGGCTTGCGCGGTGGCCCGGCGTCGATGCCGCGAAGGGTGAGGCCGTGCTTGATGCATTGGACGAACTTGCCGCCCTGTTCGAGCACCGCCATCAGCGGCAGCATCGCCGACATGATGCGCCGGCCCTTGTCGAAATTGCCTTCCAGCGCGCAAGCCGTATAAAGCGCGATGTGGGCTTCGGGCGCGAAATTAGAACCGGCGCAAACCCACGACCGTGCCCCCCAGGCAAAAAATTCCAACGCCTGGTCGTCCATGCCGCACGACAATTGGATGTGCGGATAATCACGCGCCAGCATGTGCAGGCGGTTGGGGTCACCAGAACTTTCCTTGATTGCGCAGAAATTTGCGTTGCGAGCGAGCCGGTTGAGGGTTTCCTGGTCCATGTTGACGCTCATGCGGCCAGGATAATTGTACAGCATCACCGGCAAATTGGCGGCCCGGTCAATGGCCAGCGCGTGCAGCGCGATTTCGCGGCCAGTCGGGCAAGCATAGGGTGGGGTAGCGACCAAGATGCCGTCGGCACCTATTTCTTTCGCCGCGGTGGCAAACCCGACGCTGTCTTCAGTGCGTATGGCCCCGGTACCGATGATCAGCGGCAATCGGCGATTGATGCGTTCCTTGGCGAACCGCATCATATTAAGCCGTTCTTCGGTGGTTTGCGCGTAGTACTCGCCGGTGGTGCCGGCAACGATAATGCCGTTGACCCCAGCATTGATCAGGAATTCCAAGGTTTGCGCAAACCTGTCGCGGTTGATCGAAAAATCAGCCTTGTAGGGGGTGACGACCGGGGTGTAGATGCCCTTAAACTGCATGGCTACTTTCCTCAAACCAAGGCGTCGCAATAAACGTAGGCAGCCCGGTTAATAAAATGTCGGAATTTGCCCGCGCCACGTTTTTGCCGATTGAATTTTGGTCGAGTATGTCGAGTTCGAAGATACTCAGGCGACCGTCCGCTTGCCGTGTCAACACGTTAAGTATGTCAGTATTTACATCGATTGCAAACACCTCGGCAGCTTGGCGCGCATAGGCCAGCAGCGCGGTTGCCCGGCATATGGCTTGACCAGCCGCAGTGATCAACGCCGGTTTTCCTTCAAGTGGCACTGGCATTCGCCCGCCTTTGGAGTTTCGATTGAAAATTGCCCAATCACAAATTGTTGATAGTAGCCGCCAATCTCACTGCATCGCAAGGAAGCGATGGCCATTTGGCAGCGTTTAAACATTGAGCGACTTTCGTCCATCTTGCCCGCAACCAAAAGGCCGCGTAAACTTTTCTTGTTGGGTTGAAGGCTTTGTCTTTCAAGAATGAAATTCTGGGTTGGGAATAGGTATATGAAATTGTTACGCTTTGGTCCGTCTGGCAGAGAAATGCCGGGCCTGCTTGATGGCGATGGAATCACCCGCGATCTTTCCGGGTACATTGAAGATGTTACCGGGCAAATGTTGTCGGACGAAAGCCTCGAACGCTTGTCGGCGATCGACCCGAAATGCCTGCCGGCGGTAACCGATGGTGTGCGTCTTGGCCCTTGCGTCGGTGGTATCGGCAAATTCATGTGCATCGGCCTTAACTATTCGGACCACGCAGCCGAAGCCGGTTTGAAGGTGCCCGAGCACCCGATCTTGTTCATGAAAGCAACGTCGGCGGTTGTCGGCCCGAACGATCCAGTGGCGTTGCCGCGCAATTCAACTCATACCGACTGGGAACTGGAACTGGGCGTAGTCATCGGCAAGGCGGCGAAATATGTCGATGAGGTTGACGCTCTTTCCCATGTTGCCGGCTATTGCATTGTCAACGATGTTTCTGAACGGCATTTCCAAAGCGGCATCTCAGGTCAGTGGACCAAGGGAAAATCCTGTGACACATTTGGGCCGACCGGCCCATGGTTGGTGACCCGCGACGAGGTGGCAAATCCGCAAAACCTCGACATGCATCTCGACCTCAACGGCCAGCGCATGCAGACCGGCAATACCCGCACTATGGTATTTTCCATTGCCCAGATCATCGCCCATTTGTCGCAATTATTTACGTTGCATCCAGGAGATGTAATTTCCACCGGCACCCCGCCCGGTGTCGGCATGGGACTGAAGCCGAAGCCGATGTACCTTAAACCCGGCGACGTGTTGGAACTCTCGGTGCAAGGGCTCGGCAGCCAACACCAGGAAGTGATACAAGGCTAGTGCCCCGGAGCTGAAGTTCGTCGCATTATTCTGCAACCTCTAAACGAACTTCCAATTCAAAGAGGCACTAGCGCGTGTCACCCAAAAGTGGGCACCGGTTTTGGGAAAAATGACACGCATAAACAAAGAGGCACTAGCGCTTGTCACCAAGCGCTAGCGATATCCGGCCCGATCCGATTGGGCCTAATCGATGACACTAAGCTCTCGTCCGGCCTCAGCGAATGCGGCAATTGCCCGGTCAAGCTCATCGCGCGAATGGGCCGCCGACATTTGGGTGCGAATACGCTCGTGACCGCGCGGCACCACCGGGAACGAAAACGCGGTGACAAATATGCCGCGCCGGTCAAGACCGGCGGCGAACTCCTGGGCCAATTTGGGATTGCGCAACATTACCGGCACGATCGGGTGTTCGCCTTCCAGCAGTTCAAAACCGAGAGCTTTCATCGCACTGCGAAAATACCCGGTATTGCTGACAAGACGTTGCCGCAATTGCGGTTGCGAAGCGATCCGCTCGAGCACCGCCAGGGAGGTCTGGGCGATTACCGGCGCCAGGGTGTTGGAAAACAGATAGGGTCGCGAGCGCTGGCGCAGCCAACTAACGATCTCGCGTTTGGCGGCCGTATAGCCACCCGACGCGCCGCCAAGCGCCTTGCCCAACGTGCCGGTGATGATGTCGACCCGACCCATCACCCCACAATGTTCGTGACTGCCTCGGCCGTTTTTACCCATGAAGCCGACCGCGTGGCTATCGTCGACCATGACGATCGCGCCATAGCGTTCTGCCAGATCACAAATCTCGCCGAGCCGGGCGATATAGCCATCCATGGAAAACACGCCGTCGGTGGCGATCATTTTGTATCTGGCACCGTTTGCGGCCACAAGTTGGCGCTCGAGATCGGCCATGTCGCAATTGGCGTAGCGGTAGCGTTTGGCCTTACACAGCCTGACCCCATCGATGATCGAGGCATGGTTGAGGGCATCGGAAATGATCGCGTCCTTTTCGTCCAGCAAGGTCTCGAAAAGGCCGGTATTGGCGTCGAAACAGCTTGAATACAGGATCGCGTCCTCCATACCGAGAAAATCCGCCAGCCTGGTTTCCAGGGTCTTGTGCGGCTCCTGGGTGCCGCAGATGAAACGTACCGACGACATGCCGTAGCCGTAGCGTGTCAGGGCTTTTGCCGCTTCGTTGGCCAGCGCCGGGTCGCCGGAAAGGCCGAGATAATTGTTGCCGCACAGATTGATTGCGTTTGCGCCGCCGGCCAGGCTGATCGTGCCACCCTGGACAGAAGTGATCACCCGTTCGTTACGAAAAATCCCTTCGCGGCGCAGACCATCAATGCGTTGTTTAAGATCACTGGCAAGATCGTCGATCATAAGTCGGCTCCTTGTGCATTTGTTGCGCTATGACCGCATCCGCCGTCATCAATTGTCAATATGGCAAAGTTCACACCCTATTTGGCGGCGTCCTCTAGCGGCGCGGATCAGGCAAATGCATAATGTCGCTAAATGGTCGGGCTAGAGCACAATCTGAAAAGTGGTGGCCGGTTTTCAGAAACATTGTGCGACAAAACAAATAGATAGAGCATTATTTGCGATTCACAAATCGCGAAAAGTGCTCTATCTGCAACCGGCAAGGGAGCAAGCGGTGGCGAAGTCAATTTTAGTGGTCGGCATCTCCGTGCTCGACTTCATCTTTAAAGTGCCGCAGATGCCGGACCGGCCGGTCAAGTTTCGTGCCGACGATGTTTCGGTAACCGGTGGCGGGTGTGCTGCTAGCGCCGCCGTGGCGATCGCCAGATTAGGCGGCAACCCATCCCTGGCAACCTTGTTGGGCGATGATCTGATCGGCAATCTGATCCGCGACCAATTGCAAGCCGAAGGGGTTGACTGTGACTTGTCGCCGCTAAGGCCGGATTTTCGCTCTTCGGTATCATCGGTCTATGTGGACGATGCCGGAGAACGCCAAATCGTCAATTACCGCGAACGCGGGATGCGGGAAGCGGATGTGTTCGACCAACTCAATGATCCGGGTCGGTTTGCTGTAGTACTGGCCGATACCACATGGCCGCAAGGCGCGGCAGCGGCGATGCGGCTTGCTAAGAAATGGCAGGTGCCCGGGGTGCTTGATGCGGAAGATGCAGCCGATATTCATCTTCCGTCGATCAAACTAGCTAGCCATATCGGCTTTTCCGCCAACGGTTTGGCGGCATTCCAATCCGGCGACATTGAGGTTGGGTTGCGCGCGGCGCACGAACTAAGTGGCGCATGGGCAGCCGTTACCCGTGGCGAACTGGGGGCGTTCTGGTTTAACGGGAACGCAATCGCCCAATTGCAGCCGCCAAAGGTCAAAGCCGTAGATACCCTTGGGGCTGGTGATGTTTGGCATGGTGCGTTCGCGCTTCGGTTGGCAGAAACCGGGTCCGAAGAAGCAGCGGTCGCCTTTGCCAATACGGTGGCGGCAATTAAATGCACCCGTTTTGGCGGTCGCACCGGCACTCCGACAAGAGATGAGGTCGATGGCTTTATCGCCGAAAATGGCTGAGCCTGGTTGGCAACCCCATAATGCGGATGCGGGTCGAGCAAAAATGCGAAGGGCAACTAGAAATCTCCGACACGGACAAATTGACGGCGCGCTGTGTGTGGTTTTCGCCAGCTATGTGCAATCGCCGATTTGCGACCGGTCAGAAGAAAAAATTATCGCGGTCCGATGATTTCACAATATCGGGTACGCTTGGTTTTAGCCGCCACCGCGCGATGTTTCATTGCGCTACTATCGCACTGGGGATTTCGATTGCGGTGCGTGATACAATTGTGACACAGATTTGACTGGGAATTCACCAAAAGGGCATTATTTTGTGGAAAATGCCAAGCGACACACAGCAGTAGGCACACTGGAGCCAGTGCGCAAATGCCGGCCATAGGCGCCGGTCCACAGGAGGATGAGATGAATTTAGTTGTTGCGCACGCCGGCCGAATATTGACCGCAATTTGCCTTTCTTGGATGTTGACACTGGCGGCGACCGGGTCAGTTGTGGCCTTGGAGCCGAGCAATCCCGCCGCCGACTTCGAACGGTTCGACCGCTGCCAGGCGATGAAAGCAAATGGCGGCGGCTATTGGAAGGGCTGGGCTTCCGGCATGTTGGCCCTGGGCGGTGGCTACCGCTCCGGCAGCGATGTCGCGTTCCATGTGGTCGATTGCTTTGCTACCCAATCATCGTGTCATCGCTGGGCCGGCAATATCGCACATCACATCCGCAAGATCAGCTCCCTGCGCCAGATCGGCTGCAAACAACGCTGAATTGCTGGGATCGCTGGCAACTGAACTGCACCGCAACGATTGATTTTCAGTAGCCGTTTGCTAACAAGCAAGGATCGGTCCCGTAGCTCAGTCGGATAGAGCGACGGATTCCTAATCCGTAGGTCACAGGTTCGAATCCTGTCGGGATCGCCACCGTTCAACGGGTCCGATTTGACCCATAGAGCCCTCTACCCTAACCTCGGCTTTTAACCGCGAATGCCTGGATCAGCCGCACGGTCTCCCCAAGAGTTCGTTCCAGGCCCATCGCGGACGTATCGACCACCGCGTTGGCTCGGGCATAATGCTGCTCGCGACCGGTCAGGATCGCCCGTAAATCGTCCATCGCTGCCGGGTTGCCGGCCATTGGGCGTTCGTCACCTTGGGCGCGGACCCGCGCCATATGTTCTTCCGGCATCGCTTTCAGCCAGATAGTGCGGCAAGTGCGCAACAATTTCTCATAGGTGTCCGGTTCGCAAACAATGCCCCCTGCAACCGCAATCACCAAAGGCTTTTCGAACTCTAAAACCCGTTCCAGCGCCTGGCGTTCAAGCTGGCGATAACCTTCTTGGCCATAAAGTGCGATGACCTCGTCAATCGCCATGCCGCAAATGGTTTCGATCTCGTCGTTTATTTCAACAAACCCCATTCCCAGTTGCTTTGCGGCCATCCGGCCAATGGTCGATTTGCCGGCACCGCGCAGTCCCACCAGGGCAATCTTAAGGCAATTTTTCGGGGGTGAAGCAATGTCCAACAGTTCTAAAATCTGTTGCCGGACCGCAATGTCAGCAGTATTGAATGCCGACGCCAGATCGGCATCGCCTGGTAATGGCCGGGTTGCCATATCGCCGGCAAGTTCGGCAATTGTGGTGCCAAGCGCGTCGGCAATCGCCTGTAAAAGGCCGATCGAAATGTTGCTTCGGCCGGCCTCGAGTTCGGCCAGATAACGTTGCGAGACACCGGAGGCGGTGGACAAAGCGCGCCTCGATACCCGCCGCTCGGTTCGCGCCAGGCGAACATTTTCGCCCACTTTCCCAAGCAAATCGGCGTTCTTCACCGCTTGCTTGCCATCACCGGCATCTGCTCGATGTAATGGCTGATCAATCGGTAGAATATTGCTCATTAGCGTTCGCGCCGCGTTTCGTCGGTGACCAGAAATGGTTCGATCTTGGCGCGGATGTCGGCTGGCGGCGGTGCTTTCACAAACCGCGCTGCATCAATGAACACCTCGACGAAATTGCCCTGAAAACATACCACACTGTTTTGGGTGCCGGTTACGTGGAACCGCACCGAAGTTTCACCAAGCCCGATCAGTGCCACTTCGCATTGGAGGCGATGGCGCGGGGTTACCGGCGCGAGGAAATCGAGGCTCAAATGCACGAACGGCGACCCGACATTGCGATCGATATTCATCTCGAACCAGCCGGCACCGACCCGGGTCTCCCACCAGGCATCGATCGCTTCGAGCGCAAACGCGGGCAAACGACCGGTATAGACGATCCGCGCCGGGTCGCAATCGGCCCAACCGACCCGGATGGTGTGAATGAAACATTGGTCGGAATTTGACCCGTTGTTGCTGGGTTGATCGTCCAAGATGGTCCTCAATAGGTTTCGACGTGGTAGCGGCCAACGTCGCGCATGCGATCACGCAGTGTGGGCCAATTGAGGCCCTTACTGTCGGCGATTTCGCTTAATGCGGTTTCGACCCCCGCCTCCATCGCTTTGAGGCCGCAGACATAAATATAGGTGGTTGGTTTACTGATGCGCCGGCCGATTTCCTCTCCATTTTCCCGCAGCTTGTCCTGGACATAGGTCTTGGTCCGGCCGATCACCCGGCTAAAGGCAAAATGCTTAGCAAGAAAGGCGTCCGGCACCTTGGCTAGGGGCCCGAAATAGGGCAGGGATTGCGGGCTGCGGGCTCCGAAATAAAGGCTCATGGTGCCGGGATGGTTCGGCATCACCCGCTGTCGGCGCATGGTAAAGCCGCGAAACGGCGCCGAGCCGGTGCCGGTACAGATCATGATCAAATGGCTGTCTGGATCGTTCGGTAATAGGAACGTGGCGCCAAACGGCCCGATCAATTGAACCTTGTTGCCTTTCGCCAGGTCGCACAAATAGTTGGAACAAATGCCTTTGTCCTCGCGCTTGACCGTTAACGACAAATTGTTGGTGTTAGGACGCTCGCCATCGCGTGGGCTCGAGACCGAATAAAGCCTTGGCAGATGGGGCTTGCCACCATCATCGGTACCCGGCGCCAGCACGCCGAGGCTCTGACCTTCTAATACTGGCAAGGTTTGCCGGCCAAGATCAAGGATGATGTGGCGCACATCGGCGTCGCTATCATTGGCGGTAAGGCGAAAATTGCCCTGTACCACC
The DNA here is from genome assembly GCA_965248715.1 of Rhizobiaceae bacterium. Classification (GTDB taxonomy): domain Bacteria; phylum Pseudomonadota; class Alphaproteobacteria; order Rhizobiales; family Rhizobiaceae; genus CBDFKB01. The sequence goes on along the minus strand of CBDFKB010000007.1, from coordinate 459,415 downwards.
GCTTCGACCGGCTGCCCCTGACGGAACAGATTTACGGTCGGTTTGGAGGCGGACGCCGGCGCCTTCATGTGGCCGCCGGCACCTTGATGGGCTTCGGCGATCAATGCTGCTACCTGGTCGTCGAATGCTTCGATCGTGGTTTCGGCGCCGGCCAGATCTGCTTGGAGCGCCTGTTGTTCGGGCAATTCATCCCAGGAAAACTGCGCTTTCAGGCTGTAATGCTCGCTAACCACGCGCCAATTGTCGATCGACCCTGTGGGACAGGGGGCGATGCAATCCATGCAATAATTACACTTGGAGCCATCCACCACCACATTGTTGTCGTCATGGGTGATAGCTTCGATCGGACAGGTTTCCTCGCACGTGTAACAACGGATGCAAAGTTCAGGATCAATCAGGTGTTGTTTGATCGGCTGGGTCATCGGCGCCGCTTGCGGTTTGTGAAGGGGTGAAGGGCTTTGCCAGGACTATCAGGCCAGCTCACGCCATGTGCAATTGCACATATTCGAAATCGCCCGGTCTGTTGTCGATACCGACCCTTGGAGGCACGATCCAGTTGGCAAAACGGCCGGTTGCTAACTGGGGCACCATCAATGATTGAATGAAATCACCGTCTGCGGTGTCTGGCAACCATTCGCCCTTGCGCTGTTCCCAACGATCCTCACTAATTACTTGACCATCAGGGGTAATCGGCTTGTTTGCAAATGCGCCGATCTTGCGGTGGAAACCTTCATGGGGAAGGATCAGATCGAAGGATACACCGGCCTTGGCAATGATTGCGTTCCAGCGTTTCACGCCACCGGCTGCATCCTTGGTATAATCATCGCGCAACCGCATGTTGATCGCAGTCAGCGCTGGTGCATCCTCGATTTCGATGCGGCCATCGGTAAAGCGGGCGACCGGATAGGTTGCGTCTCTTAGCTGATGATCGTCTTGCAGTTTGATTTCCTGGTACCGGCCCTTGATGCCGGCGTTGAACGCGTTGGCGGCATTGGTGGAAATTTCCGAGCCGAACAGATCGAGTGACAAGGTATAATGGAGGTTGAGTTTCTTTTGGATCGTCGGCAGGTCGATGACGCCGAGCGCACGCACCGCTTCGATGTCGTAGGGGTCGTCTTGGCCGGCCTCTTTCATCGCCTGGCAGGTGCGCTGGATCGTGCGACCTACCCCGGTTTCGCCTACGAACATGTGATGGGCTTCTTCGGTCAACATAAATCGGCAGGTGCGCGATAAGGGATCGAAACCGGATTGGGCTAAGGATTCAAGCTGCATCTTACCGTCGCGGTCGGTGAAATAGGTGAACATGAAGAATGACAGCCAGTCCGGGGTTTCCTCGTTAAATGCACCGAGCATGCGCGGTGCTTCCGCCGAACCCGACTGGCGGCGCAGCAATTCGTCCGCCTCCTCGCGGCCATCGCGACCGAAATATTTTTGCAAGAGATAAACCATCGCCCATAAATGGCGGCCTTCTTCCACATTGACCTGAAACAAATTGCGCATGTCATAGAGCGATGGCGCGGTCTTGCCGAGATGGCGCTGCTGCTCGACCGAAGCCGGTTCCGTGTCCCCCTGGATAACTATTAGTCGACGCAACAGCGCTCGATATTCACCGGGCACTTCTTGCCATGCCGGATCGCCGAAATGCTCGCCAAACGGCACCTTGCGGCCTTCAACCGCCGGCGCCAGCAAAATCCCCCATCGGTATTCCGGCATTTTCACATAATCGAATTTGGCCCACCCCTTGGGGTCAACGCTGACCGCGGTACGCAAATAGACCAGGCTTTCCCGAAACCCTTGCGGACCCATGCCGTGCCACCAATCGATGTAGCCTGGATGCCATTTTTCTAGCGCCTTCAGCACCCGGCGATCGGAGGACAAATCAACATTGTTGGGGATCAAAGTGTCGTAGCTAACATTAACCAGATCGGCCATTTTGCGACTCCAGTTTCTAGATCGTTTGTTTGATTACAGCGGTATCGCGATTGCCGGTATTGGCCATGCCTGCCGGTTCGATCAGCAATAGATGGCATTCGTCGTCGGCCACCGGGCGATGTTCGACACCTTTTGGTACTACAAAAATTTCACCTTCGCTTAGCTCGACCGGACCGCCGCGCATGTCGATGCGAATATGACCTTTCAAGACCATGAAAAAATCATCGCTATCATCGTGGCTGTGCCACACGAATTCGCCTTTGGCTTTAACCACCATGAGATCGTGTCGGTTGAACGAAGCGACGATTTTTGGCGACCAATGTTCGGAAAAGCCGGCAAGCTTTTCGGTAAGGCGAATTGGCTCTTTCACACCCGTTTCCGATCATATTTACCACGCATACCGGTGCCGTAGCGCCGCAGCGCTCCTTCCTCGCCGACAGCGTTTGGGCGTTGGAACACCCAGTTCTGCCAGGCGGTCAGGCGGCCGAAGATGCGGGTCTCCATGGTTTCCGGGCCTGGAAATCGTAAATTGGCTTCCATTGCCGTCATCGCGTCCGGCGAAAAGCTGGCGCGCTCTTCGAGGAAAATGCGCACCTCATCGTCCCAGTCGATATCATCAAAGGAGAAGGTCACCAGGCCCAATTCGGCAGCGTCTTCGGCTTCGATTGTGCGGCCGATTTGTTCACGCGCGCGATCTACCGCCTCCGGCTCGCCGTAAAACCGGGTGGCAAGCCGGGTCAGCGCGTTTGACATCGGATAGGGGCCGAAATTTGCCTCCGTCAGCACGATTGCAGCTTGCGGGCGGTTGTCGCCCCCGAACGCGCCTTCGGCCATATAGCTGCGGTCGCAGGCAAATAATATCTCCGCCAAAGTGCCGGCGAAACACGAGCCAGGCTCAATCAGCGCCACCAGCGAACGTGAACTCAAATCGATACGCTTTAACACCCGTTTCCAATAGAGCAGGATTTCATTGGCGAGCCAATGCTGGCGATTTGCCAAAAGGAAGGCTTCGGCGTCTACGACCGAACCGGGTAATCCGGTTGATTTGAACACCCACACCCCGATTTCCGGTTGGTTGAACCGCATATGCAATATTGCATCGTCGAGTTCACGCGCGGTTCGTAGCATCCAGGCCTGATCGCCCCGCGCCAGCAATTCATCGATCGTTGCCGGTTGATCGGTGCCAGGTCCGGCGATCTCGACCACCGCCAGGCCACCGGCCCGGTCGATATTGACGGTAACCGCCGAATAGACCAGCGCATCATCGCTGACCTGCTTTTTCAACGGTGACAATGTAATGCCGCTGGCATCGGCGGCTTTGCCGGAACCCACTGCCAGTTCGCTAGCCCGCGCTGCCACCAATTCATCGAATTTGGAGTTCGGCACCGCTTCGTCGACCAACCGCCAATCGAGGGCGCGTTTTCCCCGCACCCCTTCCTCGATGGTGCAAAACACGTCGGCGAGATCACGCCTGATCTTTCGCTTGTCGGTAATCCGGGTCAGGCCACCAGTGCCAGGCAGCACCGCCAACAGCGGCACCTCGGGCAAAGAGACACTCGACGAGCCGTCGTCAGCCAGCATGATGTGATCGCAAGCGAGGGCCAATTCATAACCGCCGCCGGCACAGGTGCCGCGGATTGCACACAAAAACGGTTGGCCGGATTCCGCGCCCATCGCCTCAAACGTGTTGCGGGTCTCATTGGTGAATTTGCAGAAATTGACCTTGTGGCCGTGCTCGGCGCCGGCCAGCATGCGGATATTGGCACCGGCGCAAAACGCGCCCTCTTTGCCCGAACGCAGCACCACGGCGCCAATTTCGGGATGTTCGAAGCGCATGCGCTGCACAATGTCGGCGAGTTCGATATCAACGCCAAGATCATAGGAATTAAGCTTCAATTCATAGCCGTCGAACAGGCCGCCATTTTCGTCGACATCCATCCACACGGTGGCTACCGGACCGTCATATCCAACCCGCCAATGGCGGTACATAGCCGGGTCCCGCTGAAAGTCGATGGTTCTTGGCATATTCGATGCTCCGGTCGCGAACCGCTGCAGTATAATGCATTGGGTCGGCTAATCCAGCTAATTGGAGTGGTTCTCATGAATTTTTAATTGATTGATATCAGCAGGTTATAATTGTATTTCAAGAGAATCACTATTTCATGCATTATAATACATCTTCATGAAGAGCTCTTGCACCACTGGTTGCCATGGCAATTGTTCGGCAAACGCCTCGCTTGCGTGCGCCGCCAGCCGCAACACTGCTCGCGGCGCGACATGGTTTGTTTGAGGCATGCGTTCGCGGAAACCGTTTCGGTTGGAGCGTCGGCAGCCATTTCCGCAACGATACCACCCTAAAGCGTGTCACCCAAAAGTGGGTACCGGTTTTTGAGAAAAATGACAGGCATAAACAAAAAGATAGCGCGACGAAGCTATTCCAAGGCTTCGTGACAAGCGCTAGGGACCCTGGTTGCGGCCGGGGATGGGGCGAATTTGCGCAGTTGCGGTGCGGTCATCAGCGGCGTCCATCTACTCGCCAATTTTGTGCCACTTGCCGGCCAGCCCGTTCATTTTGCCCCAACCTGGCAATATATTCGGAAATCGCTGCCAGGGTCTGATCCGGCTTTTCCAGGTGCGGCGCGTGCCGGCAATCTTGCACGATCAGGGTATCGAGTGGGCTGTACAGCCCGGCTTCCAGCGCCTCGATCTGGGCCACGCTTCCATATTGATCCGCCTCGCCCTGGATCGCCAACACCGGCACCCGGATGTAGCCGATCGCCTCTTCGATGTTCCAATTGGCGAATGCCGGGTCGAGCCAGGCGTCATTCCAGCCGAAAAACGCATTATCGACGTGGTGATGGTGGCGGGCAAGCCGATCCCTCAATTCGCCCTGTTGGTAGGCACGGCGCGCTTCGGCAATTGAACCAAGCCCGTCTGGTTCGGCAAAAAAATGCGGTGCGATCAGGCAAAGCCCGCGCACCCGGTTGTCCTGGCGTGAACCGGCATAGTAAGCGGCGATCGAGGCCCCGTCGCTGTGGCCGAGCAACACGCCTTGTTTCCATCCAATCGCGTCGAGCATTTGTGGCAACACGACGGTCGCCTCGCGCTGCATATAGTCGATCGGGCGCGGCAGTTCAGCAGGTTCCGAGCTGCCATAGCCGGCGCGTGAATAGGCAAACACCCCGTGACCGGTTGCATTGGCCAATCGTTCGGGGAAATCGCGCCATAAGGAAACCGAGCCCAGCCCCTCGTGCAGCAACACGATAGTGGGCGCCTTACTTGGCGCCGGTCCGTAACATCGCGCTTCCAGACCCATGCCGGCAACAGAAATCAAAAGCGCTTCGGCGGTCTGCCATGCCACGGTTCAACCGTCCGACGCGCGCAATTTGAAGCGTTGAATTTTGCCGGTGGAGGTCTTTGGCAATTCGGTGCTGAACTCGATCCAGCGTGGGTATTTCCACTTGCCGATTTTGTTCTGGACGTGGCTTTTTAGCGCCTCATTGAGACCGTCTTGGTGCGCGCCATCCACCAACACCACAAACGCTTTCGGTTTCTCCAGCCCGTCCTCGTCGCGGGCTGCCACCACCGCCGATTCGAGTACCGCCGGGTGCGAACTTAGCGCCTGTTCGACCTCGAACGGCGACACCCAGATACCGCTGACCTTGAACATGTCGTCAGTACGCCCGCAATAGATCAGTCGGCCATCCTCGCGTGCTTCATATTTGTCGCCAGTGCGGGTCCACATGCCTTCAAAGGTGGTCCGGCTCTTGTCACGCTGGTTCCAATAATTGCTGGCAGCCGACGGGCCGCTGACCAGCAATTCGCCAATTTCGCCCGGCTTTACCGCCGCGCCATTTTCGTCGACCAGACGGATTTCATAGCCCGGAACCGCTTGGCCGGAGGTGCCGTAATTAACGTCATCGGGGCGGTTCGACAGAAATATGTGCAGCATCTCGGTTGACCCAACCCCGTCGAGAATGTCGGCACCGGTGATTTTTCGCCAATTCTTGCCGATTTCCGTCGGCAGCGCTTCGCCGGCCGATACACTCAGGCGCAAGCGTTCGAACCCGCCTGGGCGCTTACCGGTCATCGCTGCTACCAGGGCGGCATAAAGCGTTGGCACGCCAAAAAATATTGTCGGACTGTGTTCGGCGATGGTGGAAAAGGCGCTTTGCGGGGTCGGTCGCTCGGCCAGCAAGATCGATGTCGCCCCCACCGCCATCGGAAATGTCATGGAATTGCCGAGGCCATAGGCGAAAAACAGTTTTGCGACGGAAAATACTACATCATCGGATTTCACCCCCAACACCTCGGCGCCATAGGTATCGTAGGTTGCCTTGAGGTTGCCATGGGCATGGCACACCCCCTTCGGCGTGCCGGTCGAGCCCGATGAATAAAGCCAAAACGCGCATTCGTCAGCCAAGACCGCGAGCAACGGCGTTGCCTCACATGCCTCTAGCGCTGTTAGCAAACGTAATCGTTCGCGGTCAGCTCAGGTTGCATCAGATGCCGATCACGAACACCGCCTCGATGTGCTCCAATTCGCCAAGCAGCGGCCCGACTATCGCCAGCAGCGGTTCAGACACAAAAAGCGCCCGGGCCCGGCTGTCGGCGAAGATGGTGCGGTAGATATCGGCTGATAATAAAGTGTTGAGCGGCACCGGAATGATGCCGGCCTTCAAACTGCCCCAAAAGATCACCGGAAACTCGATTGTATCCAGCACCAACATGATCGCCCGGTCTTCGCGATGGATGCCGTGGCGCCGGTAAAGCTCAGCCATTTGATCGGATTGTTCGGCAAGTTGCCGGTAGCTCAATTGCCGCGCGCCGCCGGCCTCGATAAAGGCAGGCTTTTCAGCCGCCGCGCCGGCCCGGTGGCGCTCAACGAAAAATTCGGCAGCGTTTTGATTTGCTTCAGTCATAGTATAAATGCTCCCGGCAATGCTCGATCAACAAACCAGCGGTAATACCAAGGGAACTTAATATTGACCGATTTGACCGCCGCGATTTTGTTTGCTGACTAGGCGGAGACCGAGCCGTGGTGCCAACCCACCACAAACGGGCTCCAACAATTTCAGCGAACAAAATCGCGCGGCCAAATAGCGCCGATTTTTCAACCCAATGCAACATCTCGTGGTGGAGTAAACCGGCCCACCGGACGTCGTTGCAAAACTTGCCCGATACCTGGGCATCGCGCTACGTTTTGCGCCTCGCCGGATCAACCGGTTTGCATCCATCAAATAGGTCAATATTAAGTTCCCTTGGTATAAAGGCCATCTGAGCGCGTTCAAACACCGAGATATCGGTGCTGGACATCGTCGTTGGCAGCCAGTTCCCGTGATGTACCCGACCACACCACGGCACCCTTTTCCACCACAAAGTGCCGGTCGGCCAGCTTCACCAGGTCGGAAACATTTTTATCAACGATCAGGATCGACAGACCGTCATCGCGGATCGCACCCAGCGCTGTCCAAATTTTGCGCCTCACCAAAGGTGCCAACCCCTCGGTCGCCTCGTCAAGCATCAGCAGCTTTGGATTGGTCATCAGCGCCCGGCCGATGGCCAGCATTTGTTGTTCGCCGCCGGACAAGAGATTGCCCATGGAACTCGACCGCGCGGCCAATTCCGGGAACAATTCATAGACCCGCGCCAAAGTCCATGGCTGATCTAAGCCGAGATGGTTGCTGGCGGTCGCAACCAGATTTTCCCTAAGGGTCAAATTGGGAAATATTTGGCGTCCCTCCGGAACCAGGCCAATACCAAGATTGGCGGTACGAAAGGAGGCAAGGCCCATCAGTTCCGCATCGGCAAATTGGATAGAGCCGGAGGTCGGGCGCACGATGCCCATGATCGAGTTGATCGTGGTGGTCTTACCCATGCCATTGCGCCCAAGCAGGGTCGCCACCTCGCCAGCACCGACTGCAAGCTCCATACCGAACAATGCCTGGCTGGTGCCGTAATGGGTAACAAGGCCGGTGACGCGCAGCATCATCACGCCTCCCCGAGATAGGCGAGGCGGACTTTTTTATCTGCGCGAATTTCGTCTGGCGTGCCGGTGGCGATGGCGCGGCCATAGACCAACACGGTGACCCGGTCGGCAAGTGCAAACACCGCATCCATGTCGTGTTCGACCAGCAAAATGGTTTTATCGCCCTTTAGTGCCTGCAGGATCGTCAGCATCTTGCGCGATTCGTCGACACCCATGCCGGCCATCGGTTCATCAAGCACCAGCAGCGTGCCGTGCGAGGCAAGCGCAATGGCAATTTCCAATTGCCGATGTTCGCCGTGCGACAAAATATGGGCAGGAAGATCGGCGCGTTCGGCAAGCCCGACCTCATTTAGGGCGTCGAATGCTGCTCGGCGTAAATGGGTAATCGTGCGGGCCCGGCGGATGAAGCGGAATGAATGGCCATCATGGGCCTGCGCGGCCAACGCCACATTGTCGGCGACGCTCATATCCATGATCAGGCTGGTGATCTGAAATGAACGCACCATCCCAAGCCGCGCCCGCTTATAGGCCGGCATCTGGGTAATGTCGCGGCCATTTAGATGCATCGTGCCTGCGTCGGGCTGCACCATGCCGGCCAGTTGCGAGATCAAAGTAGTTTTGCCGGCGCCGTTTGGGCCGATAATCGCATGCACCTCGCCAGCAATGACAGATAAACTAAGGTGATCGGTGGCGGTCACCCCGCCAAATTTCTTGCACAGCCCCCTGGTTTCCAGTGCCGGTGTCATGTCATGATTTCCCCCGGCCGAAAATTCCCATCAAGCCACCACGCACGAACAATACTATCGCGATCAGCATCAGCCCGAACGGCAGATGCCAATAGATGGTGAAGTCGGATAAAATCTCTTCGATCACCACGAAGGCTACTGCACCCAGCACCGGGCCGGCTGCGGTTCCAGCGCCACCCAAGATCACCATGAAGATCAGTTCGCCGGACCTGGTCCAGCCGATCATTTCCGGTGAAATAAAGGTGGTGAAATTGCCGAGCAGGGCGCCGGCCAGCCCGCATAACGCGCCGGCGATCACATAGGCGGTGAGCCGATAAGCAAAAATGTTGTAGCCAATCGATTTCATGCGCTCCTCATTGGCCTTGGCGCCCTGAAGCACCATGCCAAATCGCGAATGAATGATCATGTTGACCAGCATGATCGTCGCCAGCAGGATGGCGTAGCAAACGAAATAAAGCTGCAATGCGCTGTCTAGGTTTACCAGTGGTACTTCCGAGCGGATATCGATCACCAGCCCGTCATCGCCGCCATATTCCTCCAGAGAGATCAACAGGTAGTACACCATCTGCGCAAATGCCATGGTGATCATGATGAAGTAGACCCCCTTGGTGCGCAGGCAGATCAGACCCGTCAGGAACGCAAATATCGCCGATATTGCAACGGCAATCGCAACATGAAACAGGCCAGAATAGGAAGCGATAGCCTCGAAACCGCCATAGGTAGCATGATAGGCCGGAATGCCGACCGCGTAAGCGCCGATGCCGATAAACGCGGCATGGCCGAAAGACACCATGCCGCCATAGCCGAGGATCAAATTAAGGCTGACCGCGGCGATCGCCAGGCAAACCAGCCGGGTCGCCAGATCGAGATAGAACGGATTGCCCATTTGCACCGCGAGCGGTGGGATCACGGCTAATGCGGCCAGCACGATGATGGTGGAGATTGCGGTCGGTGAAGAGAGCAAGCGCCGCATGTCAGCGCACCTTGGGCGGGAACAGGCCCTGGGGCCTGAACGCCAAAATGACGGCCATCAAAATGTATATCAGCATTGCCGAGATCGCCGGTGCCGAGGTTTCGGCAGCTTCCGTCGACATCACCACCTTAAACAGATCATCGAGGAATGAGCGCCCAAGCGTGTCGATTAACCCGATCAGCATGGCGGCGAAAAACGCACCCTTGATCGATCCGATACCGCCGACAATGATTACCACGAAGGCGGTGATGATGATGTCGTTACCCATGCCAATCGAGGCCTCGGTAATCGGCAATGTCAACATGCCGGCGAGGCCTGCGAGCAGCGCACCGAGGGCGAAGACGAGCGCGAACAGGGTCTTAATATCGATGCCCAGCGCCGAGACCATGGTGCGGTTCGACGCTCCGGCGCGGATCAGCATACCGAGCTTGGTGTGGTTGACCAGCACGAACAGACCGGCGGCGACCGAAAGCCCGGTGACGATAATCAGCACCCGAAAGGTCGGAAAAACAATGCCGCCGACGATTTCGAACTGCCCGTCCAGCCAGTCGGGCAGTGGCACCGCGATGCCCTGTGCGCCCCACAGAATATGGGTGAGCGAATCGGCGACCAGGATCAACCCAAAGGTTGCCAATACGTGGTCGAGATGGTCACGCGGATAAAGGTGCCGGGCCACCAGGAATTCGATCAAATAACCGATCGCAGCCATTGCCGGCAGTGCCAACACCAGACCGATCAAATAGTTGCCGGTTACCAGCGTCAGCGTGGCGCAGAAAAACGCGCCGGCCATGTAAAACGAACCGTGCGCCAAATTGACGAAATCCATGATCCCGAACACCAGGGTCAGCCCAGAAGCCAACAGGAACAGTAAAATGCCGAGCTGCAATCCGTTTAATGTCTGGATCAACAGGAGTGTTGTATCCAACACGCCCTCCGCGCCGGATCAAAAAATGACGGCGAATATTAGTTGCGGCCAAAACGGAGGCTAAAAAGCCTCCGCAGGTTCGTATTGATGTGACCGGCCTATTTCAGCGGGCACTCGGCCGCATAGGGATCTTGATGGTTCTCATAAACCGTCTTGACGATTTGGGTGGTCCAATTGCCGTCAGCATCGGCTACTACTTCGCGCAGATAGAAATTCTGGATCGGCATGTGGTTGTTGCCATAAGTATACGCACCGCGCACCGACGGGTAGTTGGCCGATTTCATTGCCGCACGCATGCCGTCCATATCGGATAGATCGCCGCCGACTGCCTCAACCGCAGACTTGATCAAAAACATGGTGTCGTAAGATTGCGCAGCATAAAACGACGGATAGGAACCGTGCTTGGTTTTGAAAGCGTCGACAAACCGCTTGTTTTGGTCATTGTCGAGGGTCGGATCCCAGAATTGGGTCATGCGCGAACCGAGCACGCCGTCAAGTTCGCCTTTTTGCGCCCGCGGCAGGAACAGGGCGTCGACCGTAAATACGGTGTAAAGCGGGAGTTCGTCCTGCAAACCAGCCTGCTGATATTGTTTGATGAACGCACCACCCGCCTTGCCAGGATAAAACACGAACAAACCATCGGCGCCAGAAGCCTTGGCTTTGGCTAGCTCAGCGGAAAAGTCGAGTTGGCCCGGCCATTGGGTAAAATCCTTGCCCAAGATTTCGCCGGCAAATGTGCGCTCGACCCCGGCAACCATGTTTTTGCCGGCGGCATAGTTCGGCGCCATGATGTAGAGTGATTTGACCCCTTCCTGGTTGAGTACTTCACCCATCGCCATCGGCGTTTGATCGTTCTGCCAGGAAGTTGAAAAGAAATTCTCGTGGCATAATTTGCCAGCGATCGGCGACGGTCCGGCATTCGATGAGATCAGGAATTTACCTGCATCGATCACCGTTTTGCGTGATGCTAAGAGCACGTGGCTCCAAATATATCCGGCAACGAAATCCACATTGTCCTGTTTGACCAATTTGTCGGTTGCCTGCTTGCCGGTTTCCGGTTTGAAACCGTCATCGCCGAAGATCACATCAACGTCGAGATCGCCCATTTTCCCGCCCATATGCTCGACCGCGAGGTTGACCGCGTTCTGCATGTCTTTGCCAATTATCGCTGCCGGCGTGGTTAGCGTGGTCACGAAACCGACCTTGACGCTATCGGCGAATGCCGGACCAGCGGTCAGGGCCGCAAGTCCCAGTGTTGCGATGAGTTTCTTCATATTAGAATTTCCTCCCAGTTCCTCAAAGGCGGGTTGCCCAGAGTGTTATTAGTAAAATTATGTGGTGATATCAAACTGCATTAGGCAGCATCGCGCCATTTTATCGAGCACCCCATTGATGCGATTTGTTCAATCGGCCCCTGACCGGTGCGCACGACTTCCATCATTGCCTCATAAAGATCACGCCTGGCACCTGGTGCCGCCGGCGCGGCGCGCGAGGCGTCGAGGCGGCCGCGATATTGCAGTTCGAGCGCCTTGTTGAAGCCAAAAAAATCAGGGGTACAGACCGCGTCCCATGTTCGCGCTACGCTTTGATCCTGATCGATCAGGTAAGGAAAGTCGAAACCGTTTTCGCTGGCAAATTCAGCCATGCGTTCCGGCGCATCATCTGGATAAGCATGCCAATCGTTCGACATGATAGCGGCAATGCCAACGCCTTGGCTGGCAAGCGCTTTGGCGTCGCCCACGATGCGGTCGATCACTGAGCGCACATAGGGACAATGATTGCAGATGAACATGATCAGGGTTGCCTGTTCGCCCCTTATATCGTCAAGAGTAAAGTGTTTGCCGCTGGGGTCGGACAGGGTAAATCCGCTCGGCCGCCAGCCAAAATCGCATATGGGGGGTGAGATAGCAGCCATCTAGGACCCGTTGATAAACTGGTTTCGGTCACGGCGCGCGCCAGATTTTGTGTCTGAACCGGCGAAAGACCCGCCATAGTGCCCCGCACCATAAGGGGAATTCAACCCAGTTAGGCGTAAAATCTGCCGGGTCTTCAAAAGATATAGCGAAAACCGGCCATATTGGCGTCGCGAACGCTCGAAAAGGCAAAGCCTTGTGTGCGAATTCGCTCCTAAATCTGTGCCGTTTTCACTCATAGCGTAATCCAAACCCAGTTTGTCAACAGACCCTATAGCACTTTTCGCGATTTGTGAATCGCAAATAGTACTCTATCTATTTGTTTTGTCGCACAATTTTTCTGAAAACCGGCCACCACTTTTCAGATTGTGCTCTAGTGGTTCGATTGCAACATTTGTGTCCCGTCGCAACATCGTGGTTTGCAAATCTTGGCAACAAAAGAACCATTAGCGAGATATTGAATCTAGTGGAATTTTTAAATTTGACATTTGACGAAGTTGCAAATGGGACTCTGAATTCAATTTCATTCCACTGCTAGTGCCGTAACCAGCCAAAACCTCGACAAATGCCGGGCGGTCTGTCAGATAGGCGGCTGGGTCAAATTGCTGCCGGGTCCGATTGCCGACCATGTTCGAATTGCTAAAAAATCTGCTGTTGGTGGGCCAAAGTGACGACGCGGCCATAGATGTTGCCGACAATGCACGGTTGGCCGAAGCAGCGTTGATGTTCCACGTGATCGCGGTCGACGGGGTGATTGACCCGCGCGAAAACGATGCCGCGCTAGCGGTGCTGTGTGAGCGTTTTGATCTATCACCGGATGATGCGCACACCCTGCTTGACGAGGCGCGCGTGGCCGACCATGGAGCGGTCGACCTGTACGGCTTTACCAGCACGTTGAAACGCAATCTCGACCGCGAGCAACGCATCGCCTTCATCGAGCAATTGTGGCGGGTGGTGCTGGCCGATGAGGAGTTGCATGAACTAGAAGACAATATTGTGTGGCGGGTGGCTGAACTATTACACGTCGAGGCGCGTGATCGGATCAGCGCGCGTCAGCGGGTAGTCGAACAAAGTAGAACAGCTTAATGAGACCACATCATAACGGGAGTACGCTTTGACGGGTTGCAGGCGATGAAAGCGAACGGGCATTGCGGCAAGATTTTGCTGATCATGCACCAGGAGGGGTCCAGTCCCGGCCGGCTCGGCATGATGCTGCGACAACGCGGCTTTGAACTGGATGCCCGCCGCCCGCCGCTCGGCGACCCATTGCCGGAAACCATGCAGGACCATGCCGGCGTGATCATCTTCGGCGGTCCGATGAGTGCCAATGACAATGACGATCACATCAAGAACGAAACCAACTGGATCAGCGTTCCGCTAAAGGAAGAAAAGCCCCTGCTTGGCATTTGCCTCGGCGCTCAGATGATGGTGCGGCACCTCGGCGGTGCAGTCGCCGCCAACGAGCGGGAATTTGCTGAAATTGGTTATTATCCTTTGCAAGCCACCAAAGCCGGGCGGGCACTGATGGAATGGCCGGACCATGTCTATCAATGGCACCGCGAGGGCTTTACCTTGCCAGGAGATGCGGTGTTGCTGGCCTCAAGCGAGGAATATCCCAACCAAGCCTTTGCCTATGGCAAGAACGCTTTTGGTATCCAGTTCCACGCCGAATTGACCTATCACATGCTATGCCGCTGGACCGTAAAGGGTGCCCACCGCTTTGTGCTCAACGGTGCCCAGCAACGCGCCCAGCAACTGGAGGGCCGCTTGATACACGATGAGGCAACCCGCGCCTGGCTCGACGATTTCATCGATCTGTGGATCGGGCCGGGACCACGGGTGGGGCCAGGGACAGAGCATGCAGCGGGTAAAGCCGACCAATGAGTTTATGGTTGATGATGGGGTCACGACCCTTGTCGGTCAGCGTCCGCGTCACTACATTCGCGGCAATTGGCCAGAAGGCAGGGGTTTGATATGCGCGCCGTTTTGGACGTGGTGCTGATAGCACTGCAACTCTACATCTACATCATCATCGCCTCGGCGATCTTTTCCTGGCTGTTTGCATTTGGCGTGGTCAATGCACAAAACCAGTTCGTCAGTTCGATCGGCCAGTTTCTCCACAACGTTACCGAGCCGGCGCTAAGGCCGATCCGACGCCACATGCCCAATCTCGGTTCGATCGACATATCGCCGATCATCTTGTTGTTGATCATTTTCTTGATCCAACGGGTTATCGTGCTGTATATTTATCCCAACGTGTTTTGATGCTAATCACCCGCGATGGTTGACTTGCCACTTTTGAATATGCCTGCCCGCCGCGCCACCTGGCGTGGTTGGTTGATGGCGGCAACGATGATATTGGCGACCACGGCAACAGCCGGCGCCGGCGATGCCAGTAGCGCCTACACCAAGTATGATTTCGTTCTCGATTGTTCCATCACTGAGGAGTATGAAGCCGGGCTCAGTGCGATTTGCACCGGTTATCTCCAGATTCCAATCCATTTTTCGGAAGGTGATCTGCGGCAGATGGTGCAGTTCGGGACATTGCGGGATAATGATGAATTCTGGCAGAGTTTCGCCCAGTTTAACCGCGCCAACCAGACCATCGAGTGGCGGTTGCATGATGGTGACGCGGTAGCCGTGATCCAGCGTTGGTTCATCGAAAACACCGATCCTGAAACCGGCTCGGTCGATGCCAAGACCACCGGCCAGGTCTTGGTGATTTCGACCATCGGCACCTTGCACAATCCGGTATCGTGCCATGTTGGATATGTTGACGCGCGGGCCAATTCGAACGCCAATTTGCTGGCGCGTTCGGTTGCCGATGTGATCGCGCCGAATTTTGATTGTGCAGTTGATACGCCCAAGTTCCATGGCGTGCGCGGGCCGTTATCCGGCCAACCAACCGCAATCCAATAGCTCCAGCGCGAAACGTCGATTTAGGTTGAATGGGTATTGTCTGTCGCGCTCTGGCCACCCGTGGATCAGCGAACAAAATCGTGGCGGTCAAATGAGCCAATATTAAATTTTCTTGGTATTAGGACCAGGCGTAGGCAATCTTGGCGACGGTCTTGCCGTCAAAACATTCCGAACCTTGCGCGATCAGCTTGCCGCCAGCGTTTTCGTAAAACCGGATCGCCGGATCATTGTCCTCCAGCACCCAGACCACACATCCTGATATGCCGCGGCGTTTTAGTTCATTACGCGCGGAAAGAAACAATCGTGAGCCGAAGCCGAGCCCTTGATATTCCGGTTTCAAATAAAGTTCGTAAATCTCGCCCTCGAACGGCAAGGTGGTAACCCGGTTCGGGCCAAGGGTCACATAGCCCGCCAAATTGTCGCCGATATCCAGCACCTGGATCGCAGTAGCCCGGTTGATCGCCCGCGCCCACCAATTGGTGCCGCGGCGCTGGATCATCTTGGTCAATGCGCTGTGGGGTAGAATTCCGGCATAGGCGTTGCGCCAGGAAGTATCGTGCACATCAGCAATTTGCTGCGCATCCGCCGGCTCGGCCTGCCGAATATCGATGGATATCGTGCCCATGCGCGAATCATACGTTAAGAGATTGTTAACGAACAAGCCCCAAATGCAGGTTTTTGTTGATCTTCCAAAGATGGTTAACAGGCAAAGGCGGTCACCCTGGGTGTTTTGTCGGAAAAATCAACCCCGTCTTGCTCGTGCCGCCAGAGTGCGCAGGCGCAATGCATTGAGGCGGATGAAGCCGTTGGCGTCCTTTTGGTCATAGGCGCCATGGTCGTCCTCGAAGGTCACAAGCTCTTCTGAATAAAGTGATTTTTCGCTTTCGCGCTCGCGCACAATCACATTGCCCTTGTACAGATCGAGGCGAACCTTGCCCTCAACATGGGCCTGGCTGTGGTCGATTGCCGCCTGCAGCATGGCCCGTTCCGGTGAAAACCAGAAGCCGTTATAGATTAATTCGGCAAAACGCGGCATCAGCTCGTCTTTGAGATGTGCGGCGCCGCCATCAAGGGTGATTGATTCCATTGCCCGGTGCGCGGCAAGCAAAATGGTGCCGCCGGGGGTTTCATAAACCCCACGGGATTTCATGCCGACAAACCGGTTTTCCACCAGATCAAGCCGGCCGATACCATTGTCGCGGCCTAATTCGTTGAGTTTGGCCAACACGGTCGCCGGCGACATCGACTTGCCATCGATCCCTACCGCATCACCGCATTCGAATTCGATTTCCACCCGTTGTGGTTTATCAGGCGCTGCTTCCGGCGCGATCGTGCGCTGGTAGACATAGTCAGGAGGCGCTACCGCCGGATCTTCCAGCACTTTTCCTTCCGAGGAGGAATGTAGCAAATTGGCGTCGACGGAAAACGGCGCTTCGCCTTGTTTATCCTTGGGTACTGGGATCTGGTGCGCCTCAGCAAACTCGATCAGGTCGGTTCTCGATTTAAACTCCCAGTCGCGCCATGGCGCGATGATGCGAATATCGGGGTTGAGCGCATAGGCCGCGAGCTCGAAACGAACCTGGTCATTGCCCTTGCCGGTGGCACCATGGGCGATCGCATCGGCACCGGTTTCAGCGGCGATCTCGATTAGTCGCTTGGCGATTAGCGGTCGGGCAATCGAGGTCCCGAGCAGGTAAACCCCCTCGTAAAGCGCGTTGGCACGGAACATCGGAAACACGAAATCAGCGACGAATTGTTCGCGCAGATCCTCGACATAGATTTCGCGGATGCCAAGCATTTCGGCTTTTGCTCGCGCTGGCGCCAGTTCCTCGCCCTGGCCAAGATCTGCGGTAAAGGTGACCACTTCGGCGCCGAATTCGGTTTGCAGCCATTTGAGGATTATCGAGGTATCGAGCCCGCCGGAATAGGCGAGCACCACTTTTTTGATGCCGGTTTGCATAATTAATCGACCTAAACATGTGTCTGTGCGAGCGGTGCCAATGATGGCGGGCAATCGAGGTTGCGCGAAACTTGGCGCCGACGCCTGTCCTCTCTAGGAAGTGGGTAAATGTCAATGGGGCAAGGTTGCCAAGCGCTGACGATATTCAGCACCGAACCGGGTAGATAATTCGGCTATCTTTGGTCGTCGAGGCGGTCCAGCCAACCCCCGGCACTGCGTCCGGCGATCAACCAGTAGAAAAATCCGCCGATGAAACCGGTTGCCAGCAAAATTACCATGGTGGCATTGGCAATTTGTTCGCCGGGAACGGTTTCCTTACTCAGCCAATAGGCCATAAACGCCGCAAAGCCGCCCAGCAATATATTGCTGATAATTCCGCGCAACCTGGCAAATTCGGCCAACAGGATCACACCAAGGGCGGGGGCGAATGTAGCCGCCAGATAAAATGGGCTGGCGAACAAGCCGATCAGAAACGCAAAAATTCCGGCGATCACTGGATCGCTTCCGCTTTGTTGCGCCGAACGCACCATCTCAGAATATAAATTGTAGCCAAGAAACATTCCGGCGGCGGCGACCGCGACGGTCAGCGCGAAACCGACCACCAATACGCGGAACAGCAAATCCCCGATCAGGCGCATGATCGCGACCTATTCGCCATGGCCAACCATCATCGCCTCCAGTGCCAGGCGCTCGCGGATGCGCATGCGTTCGCTTTCTGACTTCAACTGCCCGCAGGCGGCTAAAATGTCACGGCCGCGCGGGGTGCGGATCGGTGAGGCGTAACCACACTGGTTGACGAAATCGGCGAATTTCTCGATTTGCTCCCATTCGGAACATTTATAGGCCGAGCCCGGCCACGGGTTGAACGGGATCAGGTTGATCTTGGCCGGAATGCCCTTGAGCAGGCGCACCAATTCCTTGGCGTCGGTCAAGCTGTCATTGACCCCTTTGAGCATGACATATTCGAAAGTAATGCGCTTGGCATTGCTAAGGCCGGGATAATTGCGGCAGGCGTCCAGTAATTCGGCAATCGGATATTTCTTGTTGATCGGCACCAACTCATCGCGCAAATCATCGCGCACCGCGTGGAACGAAATCGCCAGCATGACGCCGATCTCGGCGCCGGTGCGATAAATGTTTGGCACCACACCGGAGGTCGAAAGGGTGGTGCGCCGACGCGAGATCGACAGTCCATCGCCGTCGGTAGCGATCAGCAGCGCTTGTTTGACATGTTCGAAATTGTACAGCGGTTCGCCCATACCCATCATGACAATGTTGGAGACTTTGCGCCCGGCGGTCGGCACCGCGGTGCCTTCGGCGGTCTCGTCACCGGGAAAATCCCCCAGCCGGTCGCGGGCCACCAACAATTGGGCGAGGATTTCGTCGGCGAACAGATTACGTACCAGTTTTTGGGTGCCAGTATGGCAAAACGTGCAGGTCAAGGTGCAGCCGACCTGGCTGGAAATGCACAAGGTGCCACGGCCTTCTTCGGGAATATATACGGTCTCGACCTCAACGTCGCGGCCGGCGCCACGCGGCGCAAACCGCATCAGCCATTTCCGGGTGCCGTCGGCGGAAACCTGCTCTTCGGTAATTTCCGGCCGGGCGATCAAATAATGCTGGTCGAGCTTGGCGCGCAAATCGGCGGAAATATTGGCCATGGCAGCAAAATCGCTTTTGCCGCGAACATAGAGCCAATTCCACAATTGGCTGACCCGCATGCGCAATTGTTTTTGCGGCACGCCGATGGCGGCAAGCGCTTCAGCTAATTGCTCACGCGACATTCCGACCAGGTGCGGCTTATCGCTTGCTGCAACGGCGCGAACGCCGCTTTGACCGAGATCGAGGGTGGTGGGCATGATGGGATCGCGGGCCGGTTCATTGACGGGATCGCATTATGGCGATCACTTCGCCAACCGATTACCACCTTGTGCGATGCGCGTCAGCCCCGCGATGGCGGCAGGGGCATGTTCGACACGAAGAATTCCAATTGAACCAGTCATTGATCGGCTGCCGCTGCCATAGGACTGCGGCGCGAAACCGTTATTTGCAAGTGCCGATTTTCTTCAACGAAGCGGTGATACCCGACAGCGAGTAGGTATATTTGGTTTCGGTGCCGCGCCGCGAACGCCCGGAAACCACCATCTGGCTGCCGGCCCGCATTGCCTGCACTACTTCCGGTTCTTCGGCCGCGTTCCACATCCAGGCCTTGGAACCACGGGTGAACATGTCGTAGCCTTTGCCGTCGATATTGACCGTAACCTTCGATTCGTCGGCAAACGGATAGCCGACCGTTAGGTGCGGTTCATAATCGATGTTTTGGCCGGGTTTCTGCGAAACCATGAAAAACACATCGCCATGGTCGCGGTCTTCCGGTTCCTTTTTACTCGGCATCGATAATACGAAACAAACCGTGTTGTCGTTCATTTGAACGCGATAAGCGCCCCAAGCATTGAATTGTTCGATGCGCTGCGGTTTTTGCGCAAACGCGTTTAGTCCCGAAAGAGCCGCGATCAAGCCCGCGATGGCGATAGTCCTGACAATCATTCTTCCACCGATCCGATGAATTGCTAGAATTTTCCTGGCTCGCGCCCTGCTAAGCCGGTGCCACGATAGGCGATGGCGACGGTATTCAGCGGGTCTCAGGATGCTTAAGGTTCGGTTACCAAATCATGAACGATTTGAAAAAAAAGCCCTCAAGCGGGGGTCCGCGAGCCACATTTGAGCAAGTATTCGTTTATTGAACCGATTTTGCCGACAAAATTATGGCAGCCAACAACTGGCTTGGCGTGTGCCCCTAGGGCCTGTTGACAATTATGGTTGTGGATGAATTCCAGTTCGCGGTCATTTGTCCCGGGCGCGAACCATCCGGGTGCCGCCTGCATAAAGCGGCTTGCCATGCACATGTTCGTCAAGCGGTGCGTGCGGCCCGCCAGCTTTAACCGGCCTTTCGGCAAATCTGGTGATCGAGCGCAGCCGGTCATACATGACGATGGCGCCAGCCATCGCCACATTGATCGAAAAGGCGGTCGGTATCTTGACCACGTAAGCGCAGCGCTCGATCATTTCCGGCGATAGCGCCCCACCTTCCGGGCCGAGCAAATAGGCTGCCTGGATCGGATGGCGGAAACTGGGCAGATCGATGGCATCGTCGGTCAGTTCCACACCCACCAAGGTGCAGCCATCGGGCAATTTAAACTCGTCGGAGCGGGTATAATTGTACCACGGCAGGTGCTCGATCGATCGGGCAGTATCGGATTTGGGAACACCGATGGTGCGCGCCGGCGCAATCGAGAAAACGAAGCTGGCGCCAAATCCGTGTGCCGAACGGGCCAAATTACCGAAATTCATCGGTTTGGAAATGCCCTCGACGCCAATGCCGAAATAGCCCCTTGTGGTCATCAATTCATCTTTTCATCTCGGCGCCCGGTACCGGTTGTCGGTACCCTCACGCAGGGTCAAACTCGTTGCCAGCCGCATCCCTGTCATCTGCGCAAAGCCTCGCTAAGGCGGATCTTGCCGCCACAAAATGGGCCGGGCGCACATGGACACGGATCGTGGCAATAACCGAGGTCAGCACCGCTATATCATCGCTAAAGCCGATACCGAGCAATATATCGGGAATGGCGTCGGCTGGCAGCACAAAATAGGCCAGCGCGGCCAACAGCATAGTGCGTACCCGGCGCGGAGTGTTTGGGTCGAGCGCACAATAATAGCTGGCGACCACATCCTCGGCGATCGGCAGCCGACCGGCGGCGCGGCCAAAGGTTCGCCAGAAACCCTTGCGTACTTTTTGTTCTCGGGTACGACCGCCGCCAAACGACCGGCGGCGCAAATATGCTTCTATTTTGGACATCTGCATTGGATAGAAATGGGGCAAAGGTGGTCTTTGTTCAAGTTTGCCGGTGGCAATCACGCGGCAAGATCGTAACATTCCTCCACCACATAAGGCCCGCCGCCGACCATATCCTTTGATGACATCAGCACAAATCGCTCGACGGTAAAGCTTGGGCTCAAAAAGCCACCATGGTCGGACAGATAGCGCGCCACATCACGGTCGCGGGCGCCGCGCAAGCGGGCAATGGCAACGTGCGGTACGAATTTGCGGTTATCGCCATCAAGGCCTATCCGGCGCAATTGGCGCTCAAGCACACTGTGCAGGTTGGTAAGCGCATGGTTTTGGCGCACTTTAGCATAAATTGATTTCGGGTTCTTGGCACCGAAGACCCCCAGCCCATATAAAGATATCTCGAAACCGGGCACCTCGATCGTGGCTAGTCGGTTGGCGATTTCGTTGGCGGTGCGGTAATCGATATCGCCGATAAAACCAAGGGTGATGTGATAATTTTGCGGGTCGATCCAACGCGCGCCGGCAAACTTGCCCTTCGCCAGCATCAGCGAAGACATAACCGAATAGGGAATTTCGATCGCCGTAAACAGTCTCGGCATAGTGACTATTGCTCTTTGTCAGTGGCCTTCGCGATCAACCGCAGGGCGAATGGCATAAACCGATCAACCATGATTTCAACCCCGGCCAGATTTGGGTGAATACCGTCATCCTGGTTTAAATGCGGCCTTGCTGCCACGCCCTCAATAAAGAACGGATCAAGTAAGATTTCGTGTTTGTCGGCGAGGCTTGGGAAAATCGCCTCGAATTCAGTCACATAGTTGGAGCCCATGTTAGGGGGCGCGCGCATGCCCGCCAACAACACCATGATGCCGCGGGCTTTTAGCCGGACGATAATTTGCCGCAGATTGTCTTTGGTGATTTTCGGGCCGATACCGCGCAGCGCATCATTGGCACCCAGTTCGACGATCACCGCGTCAATTTTTTCACCGACAGACCAATCGAGCCTGGCCAGACCGCCAGAACTGGTGTCGCCGGAAACTCCGGCATTGGTGATCACAACCGGCTGCCCGGCAGCGTTGAGTGCTATTTGCAATTGTTCAGGAAACGACTGCCCGGGCGCAAGGCCGTAACCGGAAACCAGGCTGTCACCGATGACCGCGATATTGATTGTGCGCTGGTCGGCAGTGCCGGTGCCAAAACCGGTGAGCCAAACCAGCATCAATGCGGCCAAGCCGAGCCGGCATCGCCGCCTATTCCAGTTGGTAAATGCCGATTTTAGACTTATACCAAGGGACACTACTGTCCTGGGAATTTGTCGTTTGCGCGCCATCAACTCTCCCCATATTAAACCGATGGTGATTCGCCAAACTATCTCCAAGGGATCTTAGAGCCCAACCGAATATTCCCGTGAGGTTTGATTTTGTCAAAATTGTGCAATATCAAGGATTTATATGCCGGAACTGTCCCCGACCATTGCAAATGTAGAGCCGCCGATAGTGGGCAATTTTGCCATAACCCTTCGGGCGGGGCATATATTGGCTGTTTTTGTGTACAATCAAAACTAAAGGGCAGCACCCTATAGCCTTGATTTTACTTCAAAACATCTCAAAATCTGCCTCCGTCAAACCTTACGGGAATATTCGGTTGGGCTCTTACTATTGATCCAATGACAGGTGTGCACCCGGTGTCGCAAACTTTTAATGCTGAACCGGCGCCAATCGTGCTGGAAAATGTGGATTTGACCCTAGGCAAGGCGGCGTCACGGGTTCATGTGCTCAAAAACGTCAATTTGACGGTCAAGGGAGGCCAGACCGTCGGGCTGGTCGGCCCATCCGGCTCGGGAAAGTCGACCTTGTTGATGGTGATCGCCGGACTGGAACGGGCCGACAACGGCCTGGTCAGAGTTGTTGGCGAGGACTACGCGGCGTTAAGCGAAGACCAATTGGCAGGGTTTAGGGGTCGCAATATCGGCATCGTCTTTCAGTCCTTTCACCTGATCGCCAACATGACAGCGCTGGAAAATGTCGCTGTGCCGTTGGAGTTGGCTGGTATTGAGGGGGCGCTTACACTCGCCGCCCAGGAATTGACCGGGGTTGGGCTCGGCCAACGTCTGTCCCATTATCCGGGCCAATTATCAGGTGGCGAACAACAACGGGTGGCAATAGCTAGGGCGCTTGCAGTCGATCCGCCGATCTTGATTGCCGATGAACCAACTGGCAATCTGGACGAGGAAACCGGCAACCAAATCTCTGATTTGCTGTTTGCCAAACAGGCCGAGCGCAACGCGGTATTAGTGCTGGTGACCCATGATCCAGCGTTGGCGGCGCGTTGTCAGCTTACGGTGCGCATCCGCGCTGGCCGCATTGAGCGCCAAGGCGGCGCGGTGACCAGCGCGTGAAAATTCCTGTCAATACCGGCGGCACCACGCTTCGGCCCAGCCACAATATGGCGACCGCACTGAAATTTGCCGGCCGGGAACTGCGTGGCGGCGGCAACGGTTTTATGGTATTTCTTGCATGCATCGCGCTCGGCGTCGCGGCGATCGCCGGGGTCAATTCAGTATCACGGTCGATGACCGATTCAATCACCGGCCAAGGCCGCACAATCCTCGGCGGTGATGTGGCTTTTTCGGTGGTTCACCGGCAGCTTGGTGCGATCGAAAACAGGTTTCTCAAGGCCGCCGGCATGGTGTCGGTCTCGGCAAAATTGCGTTCGATGGCGCGCCTTGACGACAATGGCGACCAGGTATTGGTCGAACTAAAGGCGGTCGACGGTAATTATCCGCTGTTCGGCGAACTGGTGAGCGACGCCGGTTCGATTTCCGGCAATTTACTTAGCGTCGATCAAGTGTTGGTCGACCCCTTATTGTTAAGCCGATTGTCCCTGCAAATCGGCGACCGTCTATTGCTCGGCGACGTGTCTTTGACGATCGCTGGAACCATCGTCGCCGAACCGGACCGGGTCAGCGAGGGGCTGGGGTTCGGACCCCGGGTGCTGATTTCGCTAGCCGCACTGGAGCGCACCGGTTTGGTGCGGCCGGGCAGCTTGGTAAGCTGGCGCTATAAGGTGAAATTGGCCGAAGCGGCAGCCCAGCGCTTGCAACAGTTTGTGCGCGAGGCCGAGGAAGAATTTCCCGAAGCTGGCTGGCGGATTAAAACCAGGCAGAACGCAGCGCCGTCACTGACCGCCAATATTGAACGATTTTCCCAATTTCTTACCCTGGTCGGCTTGGCTTCGCTGATTGTTGGCGGCGTCGGTGTCGCTAATTCAGTACGCGCCTTCATGGCCTCCAAGCGCTCGGTGATCGCAACCCTAAAATGTCTCGGCGGTTCTGGCCGACTGATTTTTGCGGTCTACTTCGCCCAGATCATGGCGCTGGCAAGCATCGGAACCCTGGTTGGGCTCGGTATCGGCGCGGCGATGCCATTGGTAGCCAGTGGCTTGATCGGCGATCTGCTACCGGCAGCAACCGCGCTTCGGGTTTATCCAAGCGCGCTGGCTCTGGCGGCCTTGTACGGATTGCTAACTGCGGCAATTTTTTCGCTCTGGCCGCTGGCCCAGGCCCGCGAAATCCCTGCCGCCGAACTATTTCGGCAAAACAGTCTTGGCGTCGAGGGTCGGCCGCGTCTCACCTATTTGGCAATATTGGCGGCAATGGTTGTGGCGTTGGCGGCAATAGCGGTCATGACTTCGGGTAATTGGTGGATCGCGTCGGTGTTTATCGGTGCCATGGTGTTTTTTCTCGCTCTGTTGTTGGTTGTTTCGCTGGTGATCCGTACCGTGGCGGCGGCGATGCCCACCTTGCCTGGCGCCGGGTTGCGCATGGCGGTCGCCAATATCCATCGTCCAGGCGCGCTGACCACGTCGGTGGTAGTGTCGTTGGGGCTGGG
This sequence comes from Rhizobiaceae bacterium, assembly GCA_965248715.1. GTDB lineage: Bacteria > Pseudomonadota > Alphaproteobacteria > Rhizobiales > Rhizobiaceae > CBDFKB01. The sequence goes on along the minus strand of CBDFKB010000007.1, from coordinate 434,318 downwards.
GCTTTCGCTATTGTGTGCGCTGGCGCTGATCGACGGCAATTTCCGGCGCCAGATCTCCGAAAACATCCCCAAACAGGCACCAAGCTTCTTTTTCGTCGACATTCAAAACCATGAACTTAATGCGTTTATGGCGATCCTACGCGACATCGAGCCTGGGGCGAAAATCGAAACCGCACCGATGCTGCGCGGCCGCCTGGTGCGCCTGAAAGAAATTGCCGCCAAGGATTATCCAGCACCGCAACAGGCCAAATGGGTCTTGCGTGGCGACCGTGGCATTACCTATGCCGCCGAATTGCCTAACGGCACCGAATTGACAGCGGGTCGTTGGTGGCCGGCCGACTATGATGGCGCGCCATTGGTATCGTTTTCAACCGAGGAAGCACAAGAACTTGGCCTAGCCGTCGGCGACCCTTTGGTGGTCAACGTGTTCGGCCGCAATATCGAAGCAACCATCGCCAATTTGCGTAAAGTCGAATGGAGTTCGCTCAACATCAATTTCGTGATGATGTTTTCGCCCAACACTTTTGCCGGCGCGCCGCACGCCCATCTGGCCACCATGAGCCGCGACAATGCGGCATTCAGCGTCGAAACCCGCCTGGCGATGGATGGTGCGGTAATGGCCAATGTTACCAGGGCCTACCCTGCGGTTACGGTAGTTAGGGTCCGTGACGCGGTTGAGGCGGTCAATAATTTGATATCCCAGCTTGGCGCCGCGGTTCGTGCCGCCGCCAGCATTACTTTGTTGGCTTCAGTGCTGGTGCTTGGTGGCGCGTTGGCGGCGGGAAATCGCGAACGAGTGCACGATGCGGTGGTGATGAAGGTGCTGGGCGCCAGGCGGCAAGAATTGTTGCGCATATTTGCGCTAGAATATTTGATCCTGGGTGCGGTCACCGCAGCCTTTGCAATATTGGCTGGAACCCTAGCTTCATGGTTCGTTATCAACCAGGTAATGGGGCTGGAGTTCCAATTCATCGCCAAGGCGGCGGCAACCACCATAGTGCTGGCGCTGGCGGTTACCGGGTTGCTCGGTTTTATCGGCACCTGGCGAATTTTGGGTCGCAAGGCCGGTCCTTACCTGCGCGAACTATAACCCGCGCTGGCCAACTCTTGTTAATCATGGATACGAAATGTAAAACTTTCACGGTCAAACACTTGCCTATGTGGTGGTAAAACCACATATAAACCGCATACTGCCTTGCAAGTTGAGGTATGGATGGAAACCAGGTGGCAAACGTGCGGCGCCAATGAGAGCGCTGTGCGGTTTGTTTTTTGAATTGAGAGGAAACCATGGCGGACTATCAAAAACGTCAAGCCCGCTTTGACACAGCGGTAGGCCGCGCGGCCACTGATATTGATGAGGGTCTGCGCGCCTATATGCTGCGCGTGTACAACTATATGGCCATTGCGGTGGCCCTGACCGGTGTTACGGCACTGATAACGGTCAATTTGGCTACCAGCGGCGGCCAGATGACCGATCTTGGTTATGCGATCTACCAAAGCCCATTGCGTTGGGTGATCATGTTGGCACCGCTTGCATTCGTACTGGTGCTCAGTTTCGGTATCCAGAAAATGAGCGTGTCGACCGCGCGCATGATGTTCTTTTTGTATGCCGCGGTCATGGGGGTATCGATCTCATGGATTTTGCTGGTCTATACCGGTGAAAGCGTGGTCAGAACCTTCTTCATCTCGGCCGCCGCCTTTGGCGCGCTCAGCCTTTACGGCTACAGCACCAAGCGCGACCTTTCGGCCATGGGTTCGTTTCTGATCATGGGCCTGTTCGGCCTCATTATCGCGATGTTGGTCAACATGTTCCTGCAATCGAGCGCAATGCAGTTTGCGATTTCGGCGATCGGTGTTTTGATCTTCGCCGGACTGACCGCGTGGGATACCCAGCGGATCAAGGCTATGTATGATTATGTGGCGAATGACGAAACCATGGTAGGCCGCGCCGCGATTATGGGCGCACTTAGCCTCTACCTAGATTTCATCAATTTGTTCATGTTCTTGTTGCATTTCCTCGGCAGCAGGGACTAGAGCTCTTTTCGCTCAAATTGAATCGTTTGAACGCAGGAATTTTGTGTTCTGGCAAGGAGTGAGAGGCGAAGTGGTGCAAGCACCATAAGCTTTCTCATGACGGCGTCCAGGGCGCAAAAGATCAAGTTCATATGATTTATTTAAGCTAGTTTTCTCAACAGGTTAACCGGTTCACGCTTGGTGATCTTCTTTGCATCAAATTCGTTAAAATCCTCGCACGATAATAATATCGTTCTGCGGTATTTTCCTCGTTGATACAAACAATCTCATCCATCAAACTGCTCCAATTGGAACGAAAAGGGCTCTAGTTAACCCCGGCAAATTCAGGCATAGCGAAACGGCGCCGTTGCTCACGGCGCCGTTTTGTTTTTATTCGGGGGCCTGGTAATGCACATACGCGATGCGGTCAATGACGACATGGTGGCGGTCACCGCAATCTATGGTGAAGCGGTTTTGCATGGCACCGCCAGTTTCGAGACCACACCGCCGACGGAGAGTGAAATGCGCCGGCGGTTTGCCGGTATGATTGCCGGTAACTATCCTTATCTGGTCGCGGAAGACGCCAAGGGAACCATTCTTGGATACGCCTATGCCGGACCCTACCGTACCCGCCCCGCCTATCGCTGGTCGGTGGAAAACTCGGTCTATGTGATGCAAACCGCGCGTGGCCAGGGCATCGGCAAGAAATTATTGAACGAGCTGATTGATTGCTGCCAGGCGAACGGTTTTCGCCAGATGATTGCGATCATTGGCGATTCTGCCAATACCGGTTCGATCGCACTACATTCGGCGTGCGGGTTTCAAATGGTTGGCACCTTGCGCTCGGTCGGCCGCAAGCACGGCAAATGGCTCGATACGGTGCTGATGCAACTCACATTGGGTAGCAGCAGCGATGTCGCCCCAGAAAACGAATAGCCGAACCCAAAGGGAATTTGGCTATTTCCGTATGTTTCGCCTACTTCCCCTTTTGATCTGGCGATCAACCGGAGAAGTAATTCAGCGTTGTTTGAACCGCGCCGACACTAAGCCCGGTTTCTTATCGAACATCCCTAGCAGCTTGGTTAATTCATGGCCGCGTTTGAGAATTTGGCCACTGGAGGAGACCACGCAAAACGCGCCTTGCTTGCGTGCCAGTTTCGGGTGCTTTTCGATGCGGAATGCGGCGATTTCACTGGTGCGCAGGAATATCGAGAACACCGCCCGATCCTTTAATGTGTCAATCGCGTAATCGCGCCATTCGCCTTCCGAGACCTTGCGGCCATAGACCCTGAGAATTGCGTCCAATTCTTTGCGGTCAAACGACACCGGCTGACTTTGACCCCGTTTTCCGCCCAACGGAAATGTAATTAGGTTAGTTTGCGGCGATGGACTTCCATCCATCGCCGATTGCTGGCGATCGGCACACTCCTCCATTCTCGACCCTCCTTTTGTGGTTTGCTATCGGAGCTAGCGCATCCGACAAAATTGCCGGCTGGGATTTCACGGCGATATTAGGAGCAAGTCAAGGATCTCGGCCGGATTATTGGGTGAAAAACCGCAATATTGCCCCATTGCGGACAAATCTCTGTCGAGATTGCGGATAATTATTAGGCAGTCGCCTCAGACGGCCCGGTTACCGCCGCCTTCGGATTTCAGCCCCCCAGCCCCCGGGGGCGGAAGGGAACCGGGCCACTGGCTTTGTTGCGACCCGTAACGATGTTGTGTTGCGTAATTTCAATCCCCATCTAACTTGGGCCGGCCAAATTGGTCGGCTCATTTTTTGTGGGGTTGTGCTTTTTGGGGCCGGTTCTTTCTGCCAGCAATCAAGTAATATCAAGGGAAGCTAATATTGACCCATATGAGTCAATATTAGCTTTTCTTGGTATAATTGTTATCTGCAACAGATGTTTGGGCGTCAGTGCGAGCGGTCAGTTAGCGCTTGTCACGAAGCGTTGGAATAGCTTCGTCGCGCTATCCCTTTGTTTACGCGCGTCATTTTTCCCAAAACCGGTACCCACTTTTGGGTGACACGCTCTAGAAATCAGGATGACAGGTTTTCGATCATCGTCGCACCGATAATCGGGCCGGGATTGCCTTCAGGAGTGCGCTTTTGCAGAACCAAAGCGCAGGAATTGTGCCCCTTGCGCGCCATTTCGGAAACCGGAAGGTCGACATTGATGCCGCCTTCTTTCATCATCGCCACCATTTCCACTTCGCGCACGATGTTGGAATAAACAAACGTCTTGCCAGCGTTTTCGCCGTGTTTGATATCAACTTCGTTCGAACGGTCGAAATAGATCATCCACAGCGTGGCGTTTTGCTTGGTCGCGCCGGCGCCAACCCGGATCTGCAATACGTCATCGGCAACCTCGGCGTTGACCAGCACGGTCAGGCCGTTATCGGTGTTGTGATAGGCGGCGATCAAGTCTTCGATCGAACCACCATGGGAGCCGACCGCATGGTCGCGGCCATTGATTATCGCCTGCGGCGTATAGACCCCGCGCTCACCAAGAGCAGCGGCGTAGGCATATTGCCGGCTGGTGAATTCTTTGCTGGCAAACGTATCGCTCCAGCCGATATAGTCCCAATAATCAACATGCCAGGCCAATGCCAACACCCGCTTTTCGCCGGCCAGCCGGTTAACATAACGGTCCGCCGGCGGGCAGGAACTGCAGCCCTGGCTGGTGAACATTTCCACCACTGCGGTAGGTTGATAAATTTCGGCCGCATTCGTGATTGTGGGTTGAAATGCCACGCTCCACAAACCAACACCAAGCGCGCCGACAAAGATATTGGCGATCCATCTAGAGCGTATCACCCAAAAGTGGGTACCGGTTTTGGGAAAAATGACACGCATAAACAAAGAGATAGCGCAACGAAGCTGTTCCAACGCTTGGTGACACGGGCTAGATGGGATGGCGAGTGAAAATGTTGACCGAATATTGAACACAGGCACCCGTATTTTCTTGTTCATCTAGGGTCCTGACCCATGGCATGGCCAGCGCAACCGACACCGTCATCGGCTAAGACCGCCTGCTTGCGACAAGGAGGTATATTCATGCATCCGCTCAAATGCGAGTCACGTTGCAGTGAAACCGGTGCCGATCGGGCGCTTGCCCCGGCTTTTCCCAGTGGAATGACTTTGAGGTTTTTGTCTCACTTGCAGCTTCGTTCTTTGGTGAACGTCAAATGTCAAATTTATAAACCCCATTAGAATCGATATCTTGTTGGTGGTTAAGCGGCCCGATTCAAATTGCGCAGAACATAGTGTAAAATTCCACCGGCGCGGTAATAGTCGAGCTCATCTTCAGTGTCGATACGCAACTTGAGCGCAGCGGTCTTTTGGCTGCCGTCGGCAAAGCCGATCACCGCATTAAGGGTTTGGCGCGGTTTAAGATCACCAAGGCCGGCGATCGAAACCATTTCATCGCCGGTAATACCCAATTGCTGCCAGCCTTCATCATCGGCAAATACCAGGGGTATTACGCCCATGCCGATCAGGTTGGAACGGTGGATGCGCTCGAACGAATTGGCGATTACCGCCCGCACGCCGAGCAGTTTGGTGCCCTTGGCAGCCCAGTCGCGCGACGACCCGGTGCCATATTCCTTGCCGGCGAAAATTACCAGCGGCACATTTTCCTCGCGATAACGCATCGCCGCATCATAGATCGGCATCTTGATGCCGGACGGCCAATGGGTGGTGACCCCGCCTTCGATATCCTGCAGCATCTGGTTCTTGATGCGGATGTTGGCGAAGGTGCCACGCATCATCACCTGGTGGTTACCGCGTCTTGAACCATAGGAGTTAAAATCGACCGGACGCACCTGATGGTCACGCAAATAGCTGCCGGCCGGGCTGTCGACCTTAAACGAACCGGCCGGCGAAATATGATCGGTGGTGATCGAATCCAAAAACAGGCCAAGAACCCTGGCCTCGGCGATGTCTTCAACTGGCGCGACTTGCATGGTCATGCCGTCGAAATAGGGCGGATTTTGTACATAGGTCGAGCGTTTTTCCCAGGCATAGGTCTGGCCGCCTTCGACCTTGATCGAACGCCATGCATCATCGCCTGTAAACACATTTCCATAACGTTGGCGGAACATCTCTTCGGTGATCGAGTTGCGCACGATTTTCGCGATCTCGGCTGAGGTCGGCCAAATATCACGCAGGAATATCTCATTTCCATCCTTATCGGTGCCCAGCGGTTCGCGGGTCAAGTTAACGTTGAGCGAACCGGCGATCGCATAGGCAACAACCAGTGGTGGCGAGGCAAGGTAATTGGCGCGAATATCGGGCCCGATCCGGCCCTCGAAATTTCGGTTGCCCGACAGGACCGAACAGGCGACCAAATCATTGTCGTTGATCGCCTGGGAAATCGGCTCCGGCAGCGGACCTGAATTGCCGATACACGTGGTGCAGCCATAACCGACCAGATGAAAGCCGAGCGCGTCGAGATCATCCTGCAATCCGGCTTTTTCCAGATAGTCGGTGACGACCTGGGAACCTGGCGCCAGCGAAGTTTTTACCCACGGCTTAACCTGCAACCCTTTGGCGCGGGCGTTGCGTGCCAACAGACCGGCGGCGATCAATACCGAAGGGTTGGAGGTGTTGGTGCACGAGGTGATCGCTGCCACCACCACATCGCCATTGCCTATATCAAAATCGCTGTCTTTAACCGGCACGCGTAAATTGGCATCCGCGCCGCCAAATTCTTTTGCGAGCGCTTCGTGGAAAGCACTATCTGCCTCGGTGAGCGGAATCCGATCCTGGGGCCGCTTGGGCCCCGCCAGCGACGGCACAACAGTGCCAAGATCAAGCGACAATGTTTCGGTGAACGCCGGGTCCGGGGTATCATTGTCGCGCCACATGCCCTGGGCCCGGGCATAGGCTTCAACAAGTGCTACCCGGTCAACGCTGCGGGCGGTCGCATTTAGATAGGCGATGGTGTCGCGGTCGACCGGAAAAAAGCCGCAAGTGGCGCCAAATTCCGGTGCCATGTTTGCGATTGTCGCCTGGTCCTCGAGCGACAGGTTTGAAAGACCGGGGCCGAAAAATTCGACGAATTTGCCGACCACGCCCTGTGCCCGCAACATTTCGACCACGGTTAGCACCAGATCGGTGGCGGTGGTGCCTTCCGGCAATTTGCCGTCGAGGCGGAAGCCGATTACTTCCGGGATCAGCATGGTAATCGGCTGGCCCAGCATTGCCGCCTCGGCCTCGATACCGCCAACCCCCCAACCGAGCACGGAAAGCCCATTGACCATGGTGGTGTGGCTATCAGTGCCGACCAGCGTATCGGGAAATGCGACGGTTTCACCGTCGATGTCGCGGGTCCACACGGTTTGCGCCAGATATTCGAGATTGACCTGGTGGCAAATTCCGGTGCCCGGTGGCACTACGCGGAAATTGTCAAACGCGGTCTGGCCCCATTTAAGGAATTTGTAGCGTTCGCCATTGCGCTCATACTCACGCGCGACATTCTTGGTAAACGCGTCGCCTTTGCCGAAGAAGTCGACCATCACCGAATGGTCGATAACCAAATCGACCGGCACCTGCGGGTTGATGCGGTTTGTGTTACCGCCAAGCGCAACCGTAGCGTCGCGCATGGCAGCAAGATCAACCACCGCCGGAACGCCGGTAAAATCCTGCATCAAGACCCGGGCCGGACGATATGCGATTTCTTTTTCCTCGCGACCGCGATTGTCGAGCCATGCAGCAACCGCGCGAATATCGTCGGCGGTGACCGAGCGGCCATCTTCAAAACGCAGCAAGTTCTCCAGCACCACTTTCAGCGAAAATGGCAATCCGGCGATGCCGGCAAGCCCGTTCTTTTCAGCTTCAGCAAGCGAATAATAAACATATTCCTTGTTACCGACTGTTAGGGTTTTGCGTGATTTAAAGCTGTCGAGCGAATTCAACATGTATGCCTGGTCCTCGGATCAATGCGGTGCGGGACAATATTGGCCCTACCCATTAGTCACAAACTATGGGGCGCCGGTCACAATAATTCAACGTGGCGCACAGCTATTTGAACGCGCCAACCGAAACGCCGGCCGCGCGGGTCTCAATATTTGTGCCAATCTATAATGCAGTGTTCGGGCAAGAACCAGGGCGTGTCACCCAAAACCGGTACCCACTTTTGGGTGACACGCTCTAGATCTATTAAAATCATCCATTTAGCGTCAGCGAGTTTGTCGCATCTATAGGCACAAAGACACGGCAAGGATGAATACTTTCTGGGCTTTCCAACCGATCCAGCGGGCAAACCGGCGACGCCCTTGGGGTATGCAAAGAAGGGTTCGGCGAGGAGCTGTGCGCCGGCACGGTTTCCTTTCGCGCCAACCTGCTCTACACCCGCAAAATGGAATTGATTGCCGATCAACTGACCGTCAGCCGTGGCGGCGAGATAGTTTTTTGCGACCTTGGCTTTAGGGTCGCAGCCGGCGCAGCGCTAGTGGTGACAGGGCCCAATGGTGCCGGCAAATCGACCCTGCTTCGAACCCTATGCGGACTGATCGAGCCTGCTGCCGGTAGCGCGCGGATAGAAGGTGTCGCGGGGGACGAACCGCCGCTACTTGGCGAATATTGTCACTATCTTGGCCATGAAAACGGCATGAAACCGGCGCTCACCGTCGCCAGCAATCTGGCCTTTTGGCGCGGCTTTCTTGGCGCGCCGCGCGATGAAATTGACCAGGCGCTCGGCAAGATCGGCCTTGAACACGTGGCCCAGCTACCCTTTGCCCACCTTTCTGCCGGCCAACGTCGCCGCGTGGCGTTGGCCCGGTTGCTGGTCTCCTACCGGCCGGTATGGCTGGTCGATGAACCGATTTCCGGGCTTGATGAACGAGCGCGGGCAACATTTGCCGGTTTGGCCAACCATCACCTTAATAGCGGCGGGATCATTATTGCCGCCACCCATGAGCCGCTTGGCATTGCCGATGCGGCGACACTTGAAATGAGATCAACATAATGGGCAGTTTGTTGCGTCGCGATCTAGCACTAGCTGCCGGCTCAGGTAGCGGTGCGCTAACTGGCGTCTTGTTCTTTCTGGCACTGGTGATGATCATTCCTTTCGGTACCGGTCCGGACCTGGTGCTTTTATCGAGGATCGGCCCGGCAATGTTGTGGACCGGGGCATTGTTGGCTTCGTTATTGGGACTGGAGCGGCTGTTTCAGGCCGACCGCGAAGACGGATCGTTGGACCTGTTCCTGCTATCATCGACCCCGTTACCGTTGATTGTGCTGGTAAAATGTTTGGCCCATTGGTTGACCACCGGGTTGGCGCTGGTGATCGCCGCGCCAATATTCGGTATAATGTTGAACATGGAGCCGCTGGCGATCGGCGCGGTTGTCGCCACCTTGTTGGCCGGAACCCCGTCGATTACCCTGATCGGTGCGGTTGGCGCCGCGGTAACAGTGTCATTGCCGCGCGGTGGGTTGTTGATTGCCACCTTGGTGCTGCCATTGACTATTCCGGTACTGATTTTTGGCGCCAGCGCTGCCCGTGGTGCGATTGAAGATCCGGCACCGTTTGCCACGCCATTCTTGTTGTTGTGCGCAACCACCTTGTTTTTTGCTGCGATAGGGCCGATTGCCGCCGCCAAAGCATTGCGCATGAACGCCCAATGAATGCCGCTCTGGCGGTGTTTGCCGATCGACTGTAATTCGGCATGGCAATGCCGTGATGTGATTGCCACCTCTTGGCAAGGCGCGTAAAAGGCGCATGCGCTCCGATCGCAATGGATAGCAAATGACCGATACCGCCGAAAGTTTGGGACTGAAGATTTCCCAATTGGCCAATCCGACCCGTTTCATGGCATTGACCGGCACCATTGTGCCGTGGACTGGCGCCATTGCCATGGTGCTGCTGGCCGCTGGCCTGTGGCTGACCTTTACCGTGCCGCAGGACTACCAACAGGGCAACACGGTACGGATCATGTTCATTCATGTGCCGTCGGTGATGATGGCGATGGCCGCCTATATGGTGATGGTATCCGGCGCGCTTGGCACTTTGGTGTGGCGCCATCCTTTAGCCGATGTAGCGGCGAAATCGGCAGCACCAATTGGCGCGGTGCTGACCTTCGCCGGCCTGGTCACCGGCTCGATCTGGGGCAAGCCGATGTGGGGCACCTGGTGGGAATGGGATGCGAGACTGACCTCGTTCCTGATCTTGCTGGTGATTTATCTCGGCGTCATCGCGCTATGGCGGGCGATCGAGGAACCATCGACTGCGGCCAAACTGACGGCAGTGGCGATTTTGGTCGGAGCGTTGATATTACCGGTGATCCATTTTTCAGTCGAATGGTGGAACACCCTGCATCAGCCAAACGGCACGGTTACCCGGGCACCCACTATCTACCGCACCCCCTTGTGGCTGATGATCGCCGGATTTGGCTTCGGCTTCCTCACCCTTCACCTGGCGGTGATGCGCAATGAATTGATGGCTAGGCGCATCCGCACCCTGCAACGCTTCGTTGCTCGTTCAGCCGACAGGGCCCGGTGAACGCCGTGCAGGGATTGTTTGCGGGAAAATATTTTGGCTACATCGCCACCGCCTATGGCATCACCTTTGCGGTGATCGCCGCTTTGATTTTGTGGATCGTGATTACCCGACGCCACCGGCGCGCCGAATTAGAACGTTTGGAAGGCCGCGCCGCTAAATATGCCGCGGCTCCCGACAATGGCTGAAGGTCCAGCACCGGGGCAAAAAATTGGCACGGCGCGGCGGCTAATCGCGGTGGCGCCGTTGATCTTGTTTTTGGCGCTGGCGATCCTGTTCTATGTCAGGCTTAACTCCGGCGTCGACAATCGCATCGTGCCATCGCCGTTGGTCGGCAAGCCGGCACCGCAATCGGCCCTGCCGCCGCTCGAGGGGTTAAACGGGCCAGCCGGACCAATACCAGGATTTGCGATCAGTGCCCTCAAGGGTAAAGCTGCGGTGGTCAATGTTTGGGCATCATGGTGCGTGCCGTGCCGCCAGGAGCATCCGATTTTATTGCGGCTTGGTAAGGATCGGCGATTTGTCATCGCCGGCATCAACTACAAAGACGATGCGGCCAACGCGCTGTCGTTTCTTGGCCAATTGGGCAATCCCTATGACGCGGTAGGTGTCGACGGCAATGGGGAAATCGCGATAGATTGGGGGGTGTACGGGGTGCCGGAAACCTTTGTGATCGACGGCAATGGGGTGATCGTGCACAAGCATGTCGGTCCGTTAACCGATGAAGCTGTGGAACAAACCCTGCTGCCAATGCTTGAAACGGTGCTGCAAGCTACCCAACCATAACGCGGAAAAGCTTGTTGCGAAGCCGCAGAACCGAGCAATAAATGTCGAACCCACTCACTCCCTCGTTTGTCAAAAAAGTACCGGATGACGACACTTATGAACGCTCGGTGTGCGACCATTGCGGTTTCATTCATTACCGCAACCCATTTATTATCGTCGGCTCGGTGGTGCGGCACGGCGGACAATACCTTTTGTGCCGGCGCGCGATCGAGCCAAGAAAGGGATTTTGGACCATTCCAGCCGGTTTCCTGGAGATGGCTGAAACCCCGCAGGAGGGTGCCCGGCGCGAGGCGCGCGAAGAGGCCAATGCCGATCTAGACATCAGCGCATTGCTGGCGGTCTATACCGTGCGTCATTTGTCCCAGGTGCAATTGATCTATCGGGCCAGTTTGGCGGTGCCGGAATTTTCCGCCGGAGTCGAAAGCCTGGAGGTGCAACTATTTGACTGGGACAATATCCCATTCGAGCATATCGCCTTCCCGTCTGTGCATTGGGCATTGCATCACGAGCGCGCGGTCGAGCGCGGCGAGGCGGTGCCGCCCCAGACCAACCCGCAAGGCTCAAGCGGATTTATCAAAGCATAATCGGTTCAGCAGAACTCAGCCATCCGGGTCGATCATGTGGCGCTTGATCATCGGCAATTGCAGCATCATGAAAGCCATGGTCATCGGCATCACCCCCCAGACCTTGAACGCGACCCACCAGTCGGTGGAGAAATTTCGCCAGACTATTTCGTTCAGCACGGCCAATACAAGAAACATTATGCCCCAGCGAAAGGTCAGCTTTTTCCAGCCCTCGGCGTCGAGTTTTAAGGCCGAGCCCAATAAATAGGCCAGCAGCGAGCGGCCGAATAACAGGCCGCTCAGCAAAACCGTACCGAATAAAAGATTGACGATGGTCGGCTTCATTTTGATAAAAGTATCGTCTTGTAACCACAAGGTCAGGCCGCCGAATACTGCCACTACGACCGCAGTTACCAGGGGCATAATTGGTACGGTGCGGGTCAACAAGATCGACGCGATCAATGAAATCACCATGGCGACCATAAACAATGCGGTGGCGACGAATATGCGCCCGCCGAGCGCATTGAGCGCCGGGAACATTTGCGCCAACCATTCGCCCTTGGCATTGGCGAAGAAAAACACCATCAGCGGGCCGAGTTCCAAGGTCAGCTTCAGCGCTGGATGTACTTCGGTTGCATCATTTGCGGCCATTAACGGCTAATCCTCTTGGAGTCCGACCAGTGAGCGGGCGAATTCGTTAGCATCGAAGGGTTGGAGATCCTCGACTTGCTCGCCAACGCCAATAAAATGGACCGGCAATTGGTATTTAGCAGCCAGCCCAACCAAAACACCGCCCTTTGCGGTACCGTCAAGCTTGGTCATCACCAGGCCGTTAACACCGGCGGTATTGCCGAAAATTTCGACCTGATTGAACCCGTTCTGACCGGTGGTTGCATCCAATGTCAACAACACGGTGTGTGGCGCGCTCGGATCGTGCTTTTTCATCACCCGGATGATCTTTTCCAATTCGGCCATCAGTTCGGCTTTGTTTTGTAAGCGGCCGGCCGTGTCCATTATGATCACGTCGTGGCCAGCATCGCGTGCCTTGGTGATTGCATCGAAGGCAAGACCCGCTGCATCGGCTCCGCGCTTGCCTGATAAGACCGGTGAACCGATACGCTGGCCCCAAATGTGCAATTGCTCGACCGCGGCGGCGCGAAACGTGTCGCCGGCGACCAGAAGGGTCGAATGGCCAGCATGGCTCAGTTTAGCCGCCAACTTGCCGATGGTAGTGGTTTTGCCGGAGCCATTTACGCCGACCACCAGGATCACGTGCGGATTGTGGGCAAGATCAAGTTCCAGAGGCCGCGCGGCCGGCTCGAGCACCTTGGCAATTTCTTGGGCCATGATCTGGCGCACTTCCTCGCCGGTAACCTGGCGGCCGTAACGGCGTGCCGACAGCGCTTCAGTTATTTGGCCTGCGGTATCGACGCCGAGATCGGCCTCGATCAACACATCTTCCAATTGCTCCAACAATTCATCGTCAAGCCGGCGATCGGTGAAAAGCGAGGTTATGCTGCCGGTAAGTTTGGTCGACGAGCGGGTAAGGCCGCGGCTGAGCCGCTGATACCAAGATTTTTCCGCCGCTGCGGCAACCTCGCCCGGCACCTCTTCACCACCCGGTTCGATATTGGCTTTTTCGTCGGTCGGGGCGAGGTCAGCGGTTTTTGCAACTTTGGTCGGCGCCGCTGGCGCATCAGGGGTAGGTTTTTCAACCGCCTGCTCGGTTAATCGCTCAGCTGGCGGCCCGGCTGAGCGTTCATCGGGCCGAGGAGGTGCCTTCGGCCGCTTAGCATTCTGTCGCTCGGTAATCGGCGCCGCCGGTGGTTCCGGTTTGGCAATCAGCTCAAGGGCAGCAGACCCAGGTTCGGGCACCGGCTCGGGTTCCAGCAAAGGCTGTGCTGCAATGAGTGCGGGCTCTGGCGGCGGTGTTTGTTCCGGCTTTTTACCCCCGAAGGAGAAAATCCGCTTCAACAGCCCCGGTTTCTTTTCCGCCATGGCTAAACGCTATGCCACGCATAAGTGGGAATTTTGCCGGTGACTTGATCAGGGATCTGGTCGCCAACATGGCCGTTCAGCATATTGCCATCATTGCCGAAAATGGTGACCTGGCAAATGCTCGATGCCGATCCATGATCCACTGTGACCGGTGTATTGTCTTCGGCGCGGCCGATACAGTCCCGTTCGATCAGGGCTGACAGGGTGCGGCCGGTCTGGCGCGCCAGATGGGCGGCGAAGGCTTGTTTGCCACGTTCGCGCAAGCGCCGCGCCCGTTCGCGCACCAGCGCCCGCTCATGTTGTGGCATACGCGCCGCCGGGGTGCCCGGGCGCGGCGAATATGGGAACACATGCAAATTGGCAAGGCCGCAATCGTCAACCAGCGCCAATGTGTTTTCGAACATGGCCTCGGTTTCGGTCGGGAAACCGGCAATCAGATCGGCGCCGAATGCAATGTCCGGCCGCCGCTTGCGCATATTGTGACAAAATTCCACCGCTTGGCCGGGCAAATGGCGGCGCTTCATGCGTTTGAGGATCATGTCGTCCCCCGATTGCAGGGATAAGTGCAGATGGGGCATCAGCCGCGGTTCGCCAGCGATCAGCTCCGCTAATTGGTCATCGACTTCGACCGAATCAATAGAAGACAGCCGCAACCGGGGGAGGTCGGGCACCGAATTGATGATTGTGGCCACCAAGCGGCCAAGTTTTGGCGCCCCTGGCAGATCGGCACCCCACGAGGTCAAATCGACCCCGGTCAGCACCATTTCCAGATGACCGGCATCGACCAATTGGCGCACCTGATCGACCACGGCACCGGCTGGCACCGAACGTGAATTGCCTCGACCATAGGGGATGATGCAAAAGGTGCAGCGATGGTCGCAACCATTTTGCACCTGCACGAAGGCGCGGGTGCGGTTTTCGAACCCGGTGACCATGTGGCTAGCGGTTTCACGCACCTCCATGATATCGTTGACCCGCACTTTCTCGAACCGATTAACCCCGAAATCGGGCAATGCACGATAAGCCGCCTGGCCAAGTTTTTCCTCATTGCCGATCACCAGATCAACCTCCGGCATGGCGGCAAATCTTTGCGGCTCGATTTGCGCCGCGCAACCAGTAACAATGATACGCGCATTCGGTTGTTCGCGCCTGGTGCGACGGATCGCCTGGCCGGCCTGGCGCACCGCCTCGCTGGTCACCGCGCAGGTATTGATCAGCACCGCTCCATCGTTAAGCCCGCCAAGGCCGGCTTCATGCGCACGTTCGCGCATGATTTCGGTCTCATAGGCGTTCAAACGGCAACCGAATGTCAGGGTTTCAATAGCCATGGCGGTCGACCAATTGACCGGCCCGAAAAACAAAATCGGCAACCGGTGCGCGAGAATAATCGTATATGGCCCAAAGCACGGCAAATTGCCAGCACCAGTGACCGATGCAGCATCGAGCCTTAGTCGCGTACATAGGCTCCAGATTGCGGATCAAGGTAGCCGGTAAATTCCAATTCAACCGGCCCAGTCATGAACACCCGACCATCCTCGCGCCATTCGATTTCCAAATCACCGCCCGGCTGCGACACGGTGGCTTTTGACCCGGTATAACCCTTACGACGGGCCGACACTTGCGCCGCACAGGCACCCGAGCCGCAAGCAAGGGTCAGCCCAGCACCGCGCTCCCAGGTGCGCATGCGGATGTGTTCCGCATTGCACACATTTACGATCGAGATATTGGCGCGATTGGCGAAAATCGGATGATTTTCCAACATCGGGCCAAACCTGCCAAGATCATATTCTTCGACATCGTGTTCCGCCCAAAATACCGCATGGGTGTTATGCATATTGACCACGCTCGGCGTGTGCAAAATCGGCGCGTCAATTGGCCCGACCTGCAATTCGATGCCGGAAGTGTCGTGGAACGGTTCGGTCAGCGGGATCGCCTGCCAGTCGAATTTTGGTACACCCATGTCAACGGTAATGCCATTGGCGCCAATTTCCGCACTCAACACACCGTCAACGGCTTCGAAACGAAAACGGTCATGGCCATTTTCGCCGGCAATGACGGAAACCACACAACGGGTACCATTGCCGCAAATCGCCGCCGGCGAGCCATCGGCGTTAATGACCCCAAGAGCAAGATCATTGTCGGCTTTGGCGGCGTCGCTAAGTTCCATAATCTGGTCGAAACCTGCCGCTTTGTCGGCTGCCAGCACCAACACCGCATCCCTAGCCAGTTTGTCGGCACGAGCGCGCATATCCACAACCAAAATTCGGTTGCCGGCACCGTTCATCCGGTAAAATGGGACGTCAAGCTTTGCCATGGCAGATGGGTCCGATTCTAATCTTGTCGGGTTCGTACTATATGGTCCACAGTTGGGTGAATTGCCAGAAAAAGCAGTCACCAGCAACACCGTACTGCGCACAAAAGTGTACGAGAACGGCTAGCCCCTGGGCGGGCGGAATAAATATACCACCAGCCAGATCGGTACGATCACCATCGAGCCGATCACAATGTTGGGGATCGCCCAGGCAATGCCATGCTGCAGGGAATTGAGCACGAATTCCGGGGTCAGGCCGAGCTCGGACAACACTTGTTCTGCGGATATGTCGAGCCGCGACAAGATAATCCCCGTCAGCAACGAGGCGATGGCAATTTTGACCGCGGTTGATATCAGCCGGTACATGGTGTCCCGATGCATGGTTATGCGATAAAGGGCAATATTCCCTTGCCGGCGGCCGCATCCGCCTTGGCCAGTTTATCACTTAAATGCCTTGGCAGCATATGGCAATTTTGCGTCAAGATTAATCGGCGACCCGCGCGTAAGGCGCGTCGGCCTTAAATGGTATCAATTTTGTTTCACGATTGGTATGTACGATCCAGCGTCGAAACCGGCGTCGAGCACCATGCCGTGGCATCGGGCAAGCTTAGCAACACCACCGCCGGGCTGATTAGCATCGTCTTTCGAGGTTCCAGTAGATTGATATCGCGGAGTAATACCGCCATGCGCTGGTTACAGCACAACAATGCGATCTGGTGTGCCTAACGATACCAAAGAAAAGCAAAACCGCTGTCCGAACCAATTGCGCCCGATTTCTTGTTTTGCGCTGGCTCGACCGGCTCCAGCACATCTGGCGCGTGCGGTAAAAACGGCCGGCGCCTGCCGCGAGTAAACAATGGCCACTTCATGGTGCCGCCGACAAAGAATAATTCAGCGCTAGGATCGTCGCGCAATTTTGGCAATGGATCGCCGGTTTGTGAAACACCGCGTACCGCTCCCTGGACGGCCAGGCCACCGGCGCTAAGATCGGCCCTACCCCAAGCGACCGCCTCCAACTCGCGGTTTTTCAGAAAGGCTTCCTCGATCAGGGTAACCCCGCTACCGACTTTTGCTGCCATCGACAATGTGGAAAATTGGGTGTTGCCATCGGTCGCATTGTTGATGCCGACCACAGTGATGTCGTCGCCATCATGGAGAATTTGGTCCAACGCCAAACCTTCGACTTGGCCATCGGTTGCCCTAATTAGAACTGTCCCCTCAAGGTCATGCAGTAGTTGCTCGGCGGTAGTTCCGGTTCCCGAAAGATCGAGATCAATATCGCCGGTTCCCGACAACCGCATTGCCCCTGCCGGCAAGATATCAGAAACCTGTTCGAGCGCTAGGCCGGTCGTCGTTGCCTGGATCATCAATTCCGGAGCGGCGGCGCCATGATTGGCCTGAAGGATCGCGGTTGCCCGACCGTCAAATATTGACGCATCGCCGATATCAAGCACAAGCTTGCCGTCGCGCACCGTTGCCGCTGCTGCCAAATCGGTTAGTGCTACCCGACTAAATTCCGCCTTGCTGGCCGACACGCGTAGATCGAGATCGAACTTACCAAGGAACGACAAATCCGCTGCATCTTCAGTGGCCCCGGTATCGCGCGAGATCTGTTCCAGATAGGCACTGAGATCCAATTCGCCGAACGCCAGCGTACCACTCAGCTTCGGTTTGCGCTCGACATTGCGTTCAAGTTGCAGCACGCCGCTGGCTGAATTGCCGTCGAGTTTGACCGACGCTTCGGTGAAATGGACCCGGTTGCGGTTGCCAGCCAACGCGCCGGTCACCGCAAACGGCCCCGGCAAAGACCCGCTGGCCAGCGTGCCTTCCATGAAACTGGCTAAACGCCGCAAGGAAGGGGTTTCGAGGCTAGAATGCCCCTCCAGGTGTAGATCGGAAAAGGCGTTTGCCTTGCCCTCGAACCTGACCGAAGCCAGCGGCGTATCGATGG
The DNA here is from genome assembly GCA_965248715.1 of Rhizobiaceae bacterium. Classification (GTDB taxonomy): domain Bacteria; phylum Pseudomonadota; class Alphaproteobacteria; order Rhizobiales; family Rhizobiaceae; genus CBDFKB01. The sequence goes on along the minus strand of CBDFKB010000007.1, from coordinate 416,195 downwards.
AAAAGGCCGCCGGCGACAATCCGCCGGCCATCAATTGAACCGGGGCATCAAGTTGAAAATCAAAGCCAAGCAATTGCCCGCGCCAGACCCCATTGCCGGTAAATTGCGCCTCGGTATCGAGCCTCGGCCAGGAAAACATTGCATTCACATTGGTAAATGCTTCCTCGACCCCCTCACGGTGATCGATAATTTGGATATCGCCGGAGGTAATCACCATTGCGCCGACCGCCAGGGAAGGAATTTCCAACCCTTCGGCGATGCCGGCGGTGGTTTTGACCTGGCCTGCCAATTTGTCGATCAAATGGTGAATACGTCCGCGTCCGGTCCGCCAGCTTGTCACGCCGTTGGCATCGACCTCCAAGCGTATCTGCGGGCGCACCAGGCGGTAACTGGCGACGTCGACCGTGCCCAGGAGCGCCGGCAACAGCTTCAGATTGGCATGCAATTCATCGATGTGGATAAACGGTGGCGTTTCATCTAATTGGTCGCGGCGCACACGAACATTGCGTACTTGTATTCCAAGATATGGCCGGAACGTAACTGTGGGGTCGCCATCGAAGCGAACCTGCCAACCGGTCAACTCAGTGATGTGGCCGGTCAGGCGTGTCTTGACGGTTTCCGACGACAATAGGAATGGGATCGCTGCGAGTAACATCACAACTGCCGCCCCTACCAGGCAGCCAATCACAAAAATCCGCTTCATTTGCCAACCCATTAAAGCCTTTGCATATTACCTACACGGTTTGCAAAACAAGGTCCAAACAATCACCATCCTTGTTGCCAACTTGTGGACGAATTATTGTAGGGTTGGGCTTGGCCATAAATTGCTAACCAATCAAAGGGACCAAGAATGAGTAGCCAGCCGATTTGGACACCGCAACGCGAACAAACCCTAAATTCGCCGATGGCGACTTTCGCGGCCGAGGTTGAACGGCGCAAGGGCCAGACATTCCCGGCCTATTTGGATTTGCACAAATGGTCGGTGCAATACCCGGCCGAGTTCTGGGACATGGCTTGGGATCACTGCGGCGTGGTCGGTGATAAAGGCGATGTGGTGTTGACAGACGGCGACAAGATGCCTGGCGCCAAATTTTTTCCTGACGCCAAACTAAATTTCGCCGAAAACCTGTTGCAACAGACCGGCGATAGCGACGCGATCATTTTCCAGGCCGAAGACAAAGCGACCGCACGTTTGTCGTGGGATGAATTGCGCAATTTGGTTTCGCGCCTACAACAGGCAATGGCAGCGCTCGCGATCGGCCCCGGCGACCGGGTCGTAGCGATCTTGCCAAACATGCCGGAAGCAATCGCCGTAATGCTGGCGGCCACTTCCCTTGGAGCGGTTTGGTCGTCCTGTTCACCGGATTTCGGCGAGCGCGGAATATTGGACCGTTTCGGCCAGATCGAGCCCAGTATCTTGATTGGATGCGACGGCTATTGGTATGCCGGCAAGACCATTGATGTTGGCGAAAAATTATCTGCAGTGGCAACGGCATTAGCGGTGAAAACCACGATCGTGGTGCCCTTGCTTGGTAACGCGGATCAGGTGGCAGCGGCGATCACCGGAGGCATTTCATTGGTCTCCTTCACCGCCGACTTTGCGCCGCAGCCGCTTGAATTTACCCGTTTGGCGTTCGATCATCCGCTGTATATTTTGTTTTCGTCCGGTACCACCGGGGTGCCGAAATGCATTGTCCATGGGGCCGGCGGCGCCTTGCTGCAGCATTTCAAGGAACATCAATTGCATTGCGGCGAACAAACCGGCGAGCGGGTCTTTTATTTCACCACCCTTGGCTGGATGATGTGGAACTGGCTGGTTTCCGCCCTGGCCGCCAAGGCGACCCTGTGCCTATACGACGGATCGCCCTTTCATCCGTCTGGCAATGTGCTGTTCGACTATGCCGAGCGTGAGCGCATCAATGTTTTTGGGACATCGGCCAAGTTCATCGACGCGGTCAAGAAGGCCGGACTAAAGCCGATCGAAAGTCATGATCTTAGCGCCTTACGAATGCTGTGCTCGACCGGTTCGCCGCTGGCGCCTGACAGTTACGATTTTGTCTATGCCGGCATCAAGTCCGACCTCCACCTGGCCTCAATGTCTGGAGGCACCGATATTTGTGCCTGTTTTGTTGGCGCCAATCCGTATGATCCGGTGCATCGCGGCGAGATTCAGGGGTCGATGCTGGCCATGGCAACAGACGTGTGGGATGCTGACGGCCAGCCGGTAAGAAGCGAGAAGGGAGAGTTGGTATGCACCGCCGCATTCCCCTCGATGCCTGTGCAATTTTGGAACGATCCGGACGGGAGCAAATACCACAATGCCTACTTCTCCCGGTTTGCCAATGTATGGTGTCACGGTGATTTCGCCGAATGGACCGAAAATGGCGGCATGATCATTCATGGACGCTCGGACGCCACGCTCAATCCAGGCGGCGTGCGCATTGGTACCGCTGAAATCTACAACCAGGTCGAGCAAATCCCTGAAGTGGTAGAAGCGATCTGCATTGGCCAGCAATGGCAAGAGGACGTGCGGGTAGTGCTGTTTGTGCGCCTTGGCGAAGGGGTTAAGCTTAATGAAACATTGGTAAAAACCATCAAGGCGAAGATCCGCGACGGTGCCTCGCCGCGCCATGTGCCCGCGAAAATCCTCCAGGTTGCGGACATTCCGCGCACCAAATCGGGAAAGATCACCGAGCTTGCAGTTCGCGACATGGTGCACGGTCGGCCGGTCGCCAATCGAGATGCGCTGGCCAACCCAGAAGCGCTCGATCTTTATGCCAACATAACCGAACTTCAAGGTTAACCAATTATTACCTGGAAATTAACCTTGTAACAAAACATTACGTCTGTGAACGTCGTGAGTGCTGCGAAATTAAAGTTTTGTTAACGGTCCAGCGCCAATGTAGCGCTCGAGTGGGCCGACCTTATGTGCGCAATTAGTACGCGTAACGGCCCAACGAAAGTGCAGCTGTCTCCACAAAATTTCACTCGGCGGATCCATTTGGGTCCGCCGTTTTTTTCTACCGGCGCGACTTGCCAGCAAAGCCGAAAACCAGAATTTCCTTTTGCGCATAATAGAGCGTGTCACCCAAAAGTGGGTACCGGTTTTGGGAAAAATGACACGCATAAACAAAGAGATAGCGCGACGAAGCTACTCCAACGCTTCGTGCCAAGCGCCAGAGCGTGTCACCCAAAAGTGGGCACCGGTTTTGGGAAAAATGACACGCATAAACAAAGAGATAAGAAGCTACTCCAACGCGAAGCGCTAAACCCAAAAGTGGGTACCGGTTTTGGGAAAATGACACGCATAAATAAAGAGATAGCGCGACGAAGCTACTCCAACGCTTCGTGCCAAGCGCCAGAGCGTATTCCCGAAAAGTGTGTAGCGGTTTTCGGATAAGAATACGCGACAAAACAAACAGATAGCGCGACGAAGCTACTCCAACGCTTCGTGACAAGCGCCAGAGCGTGTCACCCAAAAGTGGGTACCGGTTTTGGGAAAATGACACGCATAAATAAAGAGATAGCGCGACGAAGCTACTCCAACGCTTCGTGACAAGCGCTAGTGTGGGTTTCAATCTAACAAATCAAACCCGGGCCGCGGTTTGCAACCAGTTAATGTAAATCCGTTCTGCAGTTTGGTTCATCGATGCCATATGGGTCGCCGCGTCGCGCTCCATTTCCTCAGCACCTGACGGTCCCAACACCCGGTCGAGCGCGTCGGCATATTCCGGTATCTTGACCCAATTTGGTATGGTGTCGATTTCGATCTCGACATGAAACTGCATCCCATAGGCACGGGGCCCCCATTTCATCGCCTGTACTTTGCAGGCCGGCGAAGCGGCAAGGCATTGGCCGCCAGGTGGCATTTGGGTAACTTCGGCACTGTGCCATTGCAAACAGTGGAAATTCTCAGCCAAACCGTCGAACAAAACGCCGGAAGCACCCTCAGCGGTCAACTGCACCTCCAAGATGCCGATTTCCGGGGTTTGCGACGGTTCTACCTGGCCACCCAATGCATCGGCCAGCAATTGGTGGCCGAGGCAAAGTCCAAGAAACGGCAGTCCGCGCGCCTCAACTGCGTCTTTGATCAACGCCTTTTCATCGCGCAACCATGGGTAGACATCTTCCTGCCACACATCCATCGGTCCGCCCATTACCCACAGCGCGTCATAGCCATCGAGCTCTGGTAATTTTTCACCTTGGTCAAGTTCAACCGCGTCCCAGGAGTGGCCGTCATCATCAAGGAACGAGCGGAATATGCCGGGATGTTCAGATCGCGCGTGCTGCAAGACAAGAAAATGCATGCTGGTTTCCTCTTTGGGACGCAAAACCGGATCGATCGCTTATGCCGGCTGTCCGATGCTGAGTTCGATTTCCGGCAGGCCCTCGATCCCGCCCCGGATGACATCGCCGCTCACAACAGGTCCGACCCCGGCCGGAGTGCCGGTCATGATCAAATCCCCTGGTGCGAGTGCCATCGAACGCGACAGAATTGCGATGTGCTCGTCCACCGGCCAAATCAGATCAGCAATATCAGCATCCTGGCGAAGTTCGCCATTGACCTTGAGCCAGATGCGCCCGTTTTCGAGACTGGCGACTTTGCCGATCGGTTTCAGCGGCGCGACCGGTGCGGAACGATCGAACGCCTTGCCCCAATCCCACGGCCGGCCCATTTCCTTGGCCTGTGTCTGTAGATCACGGCGGGTTAGGTCGATGCCGACACCGGCACCCCACACATGGTTAAACGCATCGCCTTGCGCGATATCGCGACCGGCTTTGCCGATCGCCACCACCAGTTCGATTTCATAGTGCAGGTTCGCGGTTTCCGGCGGATAAGGCACGGTAGTGCCACTGTCGACCACCGCATCGGCCGGTTTGGTGAAAAAGAATGGCGGTTCTCGGTCGGGGTCCTTGCCCATTTCGCGGGCATGGGCGGCATAATTGCGGCCAATACAAAATATCCGCCGGACTGGAAAGCGATCGGTGCTGGCGAACACGCAAACGCTCGCCTGGCGCGGCGGTTCAAATACATAACCCATCAAAACCCCCTTTAGGCCCGGTCAGTCATTCAAATACGGTGGCACCAATGGCACGAAACGGCGCGGTGACGAAACCCGTCGGCAAAAGCCGGCGACAGGTGCCGATGGTCAGCTTCGCCTGCTGCCATCGACCCGATTGTCATAACACATTTTGAGCCCGTGGCACCGGATCGATTGGTCGCGCCCGGGTATGTGTTCCAACTCCTTGCCGAAAATCAGCGCCGCCTCGATCAGCGGTTCGCGCATGTTCGCGGTTTGCGATTTATACCGCTTATACCAAGGGTGGTTTTTGTTTGGCCTAAGGCCTGTGGACAATTTTGGTTGGACAGGGCCTAACCTAGGTGGTGGCCCGGACTAATAGTCAGCCACCATCTAAATCAACGCCGCGCGCTTGAAGTGACGCGGTAAATTGCGGCGCCAGGTCGCGCAGCGCGCGGTATCGAGCCTGCCGGCACGGCGGATATAGGATACTGTGTAGGAGTTGCAACAACTCCAGCCGGCCGATGGCGGCAAAACCGATGCCGTCAATGGCGATGCGGGTGCCACGGTGATTGACTATGATGTCGGACCATCTGATCATGCGTGGTTCGATCAGATCAGCGGTCGCCCTATCCTCGGCGCGCAGGAAATCAAGCGCCTGGTCGGAAAACACCACCCCGAAGCCGAAGGTCGCGTTGGCCGGGTTTTGCTCAAACAGGGTAATTTGCGCCCCAGGCCGCGCCCGCTTCAGCAATATCGCGGCATAAAGCCCAGCCGGCCCACCCCCTAAAATATTGATCCGCAGGTTCATTGGCTGCCGCCGTTATCTGTGTTGATCCGGTATTGCCGGCATTGCCGGCAAGGGCAGGGGCAAGGTTGAATTTCTGCCTGCGCCAATCAAGCCCCGGACAGATGTCCAATCAGCATTTCCCGCTTACCGGCAAAGCCTGGCGCCTTTTCCACCCTAAACCCGGCAGCGGCCAGGTTGCGCCGCACCACGCTGGCCACCGAATAGGTGGCAAACGTGCCGCCCGGCGCGGTATGGGTGGCAATTTGTGCCATCAATTCATCACCCCACATGGCCGGATTTCGCGCCGGGGAAAACCCATCAAGATACCAGGCATTGGCGGTAAAATTTGCTTGGCCAAGCTGTTCGGCGGCATCACCGAAATAGACTTCAAGCTGCACCTGACCTTGTTCGACGGTAAATTCAAAATCGCTGCCAGCCGGGTCCCATAGCGCTAATAATTGCTCCGCCGCTTCGGCCAAAATCGGCCAGCGCGACAGGGCTCGGCGCATGGCGCCAGCATCAAGCGGGAATTTCTCGAAGGAGATGTAGCGCAGTTTATCGTTGTCAAAGTCAGCACCGCGCCATTGTCGCCAAGTTTCGAGAAAATTGAGCCCGGTGCCAAAACCGAGTTCAGCAATCGTAAATAGTCCGCCTCGGTGCCAGCGCTGGTTAAGCCGGTTACCATTGATAAATACATGGCCGGTCTCTGCCCGCCCGTCGGCTTTTGAATAGTAGCTATCGGCAAAGGCGGTCGCGAGCGGTATGGTATCATCAATCCAATCGATCCGGGGTATTTCCCGCGCGTCACTCATTTCTTCATTTGCCACGGCAACCGCATGCCTTCAACCGAAATCCCGTCAAGTTGCGAGCTAATAGTAGTCGGCGCCGGCATTGTTGGCCTGTGGGTCGCACGCAAGGCGGCGCTTGCCGGCCTTGATGTGGTGGTCGCCGAAAAGGATCACGCCGGCGCCGGCGCATCTGGTGGCCTGTTAGGTGCATTGATGCCGCATATGCCGGACCAGTGGAACGACAAGAAGCAGTTCCAGTTCGATGCACTGTGCACGATCGGTAACGAGATCGCCTTACTTGAGGGTGACACCAGTCTGGATTGCGGGTTTAGGCGATGTGGGCGGGTGGTTCCATTTGCCAGCGAACATATGCTTGGCCATCTGGCAGAACGCATCGCTGGGGCCAAACAGCATTGGCGCTGCCGCGACCAAGAATTTTCCTTATGGCACCGTAAAACCATCCCCACGCCCCGCTGGCCGATGGCCGATGCTGCGCCCTTCGGCATGCAATATGATGATCTGGCGGCCAGGGTCGACCCGCGCCTTTTGATTGCCGCGCTGGTCAGCGATGCGAAACGGCGCTGCCGGTTACTGGAACGAACGGCGATTACCGACATCAGCACCGCTGGTGCGGTCACCTTAGCAAGTGGCTTGACGATTACCGCTAGCCATGTGGTGGTCGCCAACGGGTACGCGGCATATGATTTACTCGAACCGGTGATCGGATTTCGCGCCGGGTTCGGCGTCAAGGGACAGGCGGTTTCGATCGCCTATGATCACGGCGACCAATTGCCGATCGTCTACGACAACGGCACCTATATCGTACCACAACAAGGGGGGCGGGTAGCGATCGGCTCGACCTCGACCCGCGATTTTTTGGACCCGAGCGACTTTGATAACCAAGACATCGAATTCCTAGAACGGGCATGGCGGCTGGTACCACAATTGCGCGGCCAGCCGGTTCTGGAGAAATGGGCTAGCGTCAGGCCGCGCAATTTCTGGGCCGGCAAGGGCCGCGAACCCCTGCTCGGGCCGCTACCCGGCCAGCCACGATTGTTGTTTGCGGTCGGCGGTTTCAAGATCACCTTCGCCATCGCCCATTTGATGGCGCAAGTGCTGGTCGACGGGATTATTGGTAACGCGGAAACCGCCGGGCCAGAAAGCTACTCGACCAAGCGTTTGACCGGATGAAGTTTACCGGCTTACGGCTACCGGGCGCGGCGCACGTTCGGAAAGCCAGATGCCACTCAACACCAGCGCCAGCGACAAGGCATGGTATCCTTGCAGTACTTCGCCGAGAAACAGCACCACCAATGCCGACCCGAACACAGGCACCAAATTTACGAAAATACCAGCGCGGGCAGGACCCAAACGATCGACGCCTTGAATAAAACAGGTTTGCGCGATCACCGATGGAATAATCGCCACCAGCACCACTACCATCATGCCCTTCGCACTCGGCCATTGATGAGTGCCGGCCGCTACCTCAAGCGCGGCCAGCGGCACAGCAGCGAGAAAGGCCGAAGCCGCCAGCACGACGAAAAGCGCGAACGCGGATACGGGCGGGCGACGCCGCAAGCCGACCGTATAGCCGGCATAAAGCATACAGGCGATCACCATCAACACGTCTCCAAATTGAAACGATAATTGCAGCAGCCGCGAAAATTCGCCGGCGGTTACCACCGTGACCACCCCGATCAGCGCGGTCATGACGCCAAAAAGTGCGGTCCAAGTGATCGGCGCGCGGTAGACGACAAACAAGATGATCAGCACGAAAATCGGGATCGAGCCTTGGATGATGCCCATGTTGAGCCCGCTGGTGGTGTGGGCAGCAAGATAAAACAATGCATTAAAGATGGTGAAGCCGGTCGCGCCCATGATGGCGAGAAACGGCAGATGCGGCCGCAAAGCCACCCAGTCGCGGCGGATCACCGGGCCGACAAACAGTGCGATTAATAAAAGCGTGGTCGCCCAGCGCAGGCACACCAACAACATTGGCGAAATCTCACCGACCGCAAGCTGCCCGAATACTACATTGCTGGCCCAACACAAGGCGGTGATGGTCAAGAACAGATAAGCTTTCAAAGTTTCGTAGGGCAAATATCACTCCATAGGCACAAGGTCGAGCAAAAGGAACCGCAATGGCCCAGCAGAACGTGTGGTCCCAGGCCTATCGTTCCGGACGGGGGATCGGCGCTGTGACCAGCGGAACCGCAGCATCGGCTGTAGCTGGAGTGTTGGCAGGTGACAATCGGTTCAATGTCGGTGCTTGTGCTGGCATTTGTTTCGCGGCAGGTTGCGTGAGCGAACTGGCGATCGCGGCCAAGGGCCGAAATACTGGCAACGGGACGGCGTCAGCAGAAAATGCTGCCGCAGGCACGGCTGCGGGCCCGCCGCTTGCCGCCTCGATCGGCTTGCTGTTGGTAGCATTAGCGCCTTTGGGAATTACGATATCTGGATAGGTTCCGGCGACCTTTATGGTCGCCTGCGCTTCGGGCCGTCCGGGTGCTGCAGCGATCGGCCCACAGGCTTGCGGCATGTCGGCCAGCCGCATCGGCGGGCGCGGTTTTGCCGGCTTGTCGGTGGTAGGTTTCTTGGCCGGCCTAAGGCCGGTTTCAAACCACCAGTTGAGGGTATCACCGCAACCGATTTCACTGCCAGTTGATTTCTGTGCCTGGCAGTTGTGTGAACCTGGCGGGCAACCGAGGCGAAGATGGAAATGGTAGTGATGGCCCCAAAACGGCCGGATCTTGTTCAGCCATTGCCGGTCGCCGGTGACCGTGTCGCACAGCTTTTTCTTGACCCCTGGATGCACCAAAATGCGCTCAACATCGCGAAACGAGGCGGCGTGGTACAGCAACATGGTATGGGCCCTGGTCCAGCGCGCGTCGTCGACGTAAAACGATTTGCTCTTGAGTACGGATACGGCGCTGGTGTTTTCGCGCTTGGCATAGCTCATGCGTTTTTGCGGCATCGGCATGAACCACAGATCGGCGTCGAGCCCAAGCTGGTGGGAGCGGTGCCCGGTTAACATTGGGCCGCCGCGCGGTTGCGACATGTCACCTACCAATAGACCATGCCAACCGTCGCGGCTGGCTTTGACCGACAGTTCCTCAATGGTTCTAATCAGTCGCGGATGGCCCCAGCGCCGATTGCGCGACAGCCGCATCGCCTGCCAGTTGGGTCCGTCGATCGGGATCGCCATGCCACCGGAAAAACAACCTTTGGAGTAAAAGCCGTGCACCTCGGCCGGCATCGCTGCCGGAAGGCGCAGATGGCCGAACAGCGGTTTGGCCAATTGATCGTCGGCGTTGGCGTAACCGGCAATCAATAGCGCTAGCGCCAGACCCGGTATCCAACGGCACACCGTGCAAGACCAATGGTGGGCGAACATGGCTTTCTCCTCGGCCCGACATGCGCTCCAGTGGCAAAATCGGCCTGGGGTTTGGAGCGCGCCTGATTGTCGGCTAGCGTAGCCAACAAGCATCGGTCTGGGCAAGTATGGTTTACGTAAGGTTAAGACCGCCAACACTCAAAGGGTTAGCTGTGACCTCTCACATCTAGACGCCAAAGATGTTAAAGGACAGGCGAGGACGGTTTAGAAATATTCGGCAATGTCAACGCATTCAACAAAAGAGGAGGCTGCCATGACCAACTATCCGGTTGATATGTCGGCTAAACCCGAAATTTCTGGTTTCTTCGATGAAGCGACCAACACAGTCTCCTATGTGGTGCGCGATCCGCAATCGAATGCCTGTGCGGTAATCGATTCGGTGATGGATATCGACTATGCAGCCGGCCGGATCGCCTTCGACAATGCCGATAAGGTGGCGAATTTCATCGATGACAATGAACTTGATCTGCATTGGATCATTGAGACCCATGTCCATGCCGACCATCTTTCTGCCGCGCCCTATCTGCAGGAACGGCTGGGCGGCAAGATCGGCATCGGCGCCGGTATCATTACCATTCAGAATACCTTCGGCAAAATATTTAACGAGGGTACCGAATTCCAACGTGACGGGTCACAGTTCGATCGCCTGTTTGCCGACGGCGACCCCTATAAAATCGGCAATATGCTAGCATTCGCCATGGCGACCCCTGGCCACACACCAGCCTGCATGACCCATGTCATCGGCGATGCGGCGTTTGTCGGAGATACATTGTTCATGCCTGACGGCGGGTCGGCCCGCGCTGACTTTCCCGGCGGTGATGCCGGCCAACTGTATGATTCGATCCAAAAAATTCTTACACTGCCCGGCTCCATGCGGCTGTTTATCTGCCATGATTATGGACCCGGTGGCCGCGATATCGCTTGGGAGACCACGGTCGGCGCGGAAAAATCCAACAACATCCATGTCAAAGCCGGTGCGACCCGAGAAGAATTTGTTGCAATGCGCAAGGACCGCGATGCTACCCTTGCAATGCCGAAACTGATTATCCCGTCCCTACAGGTCAACATGCGCGCCGGTCAAATACCAACCGATGATGATGGCAACCCGGTGCTCAAAGTGCCGGTCAACGGATTGTAGATCGCACCGATCACCGCGTATCATGCGGCTACTCTTGCGGCCTGCTCTGAAAGATCCGTCGTGGCGCCCCGCACCATAAGGGGATTTCAACCCACTTAGGGGCAAAATCTGCCGGGTCTTCAAAAGATACGGCGAAACCGCCCATATTGGGGTCGCGAACTCTTGAAAAGGCAAGGCCTTGTGTGCGAATTCGCTCTTAAATCTGTACGGTTTCACTCATAGCGCAATCCAAATCCAGTTTGTCAACGGGTCCACACCCCCTAGATCTCGGTGCTTTTAAAATATTGTCAGATAGCAAGGTCTGGACCCTAGAGACATTTTCTCATAAGACCAATTGCACTAATCTCGAACGGTGGCCGGAGCAATCTGTAGGCATCGTCGATGATGAAATTCCGGAGTTAGGTTCGACCATGACCGAGACATCTTCCAGCAGCGCGCGGCCACTTTCGCCGCATTTGACCATATACCGGCTGACCCCAACCATGGCGATGTCGATCATTCACCGGATCACCGGTGCCGGATTGTATTTCGGGACACTTTTGATTGCCCTTTGGCTGATCGCGGCAGCAGGTGACGGACAATTTTTCGCAACGGTCAATGGTTGGTATGGCTCCTGGCTCGGCCGTTTGATACTGTTTGGCTACACTTGGGCGTTGATCCATCACGCGCTTGGCGGCTTGCGCCATTTGGTTTGGGACACCGGCGCCGGGTTGGCCAAGGAAACCGCTACCCGCATGGCATGGCTGAGCGTTGCCGGCTCGGTCACGTTGACCATTGTTATCTGGATTATTGGCTATTTCGTGCGCTAGTGGAATGAATTTGACATTTGGTGCCCATTTGCAGCTTCGCCGTTTGTCAAATGTCAAATTTAGAAATTCCACTAGATTCAATATCTTGCTAGTGGTTCTTTTGTTGCCAAGATTTGCAAACCTAAGTGTTGCAACGGGACGCAAATGTTGGAAACGAACCACTAGGGCGAAATGTGTAAATATAGGGGAAAATAAAACGTGAACATGCGAACGCCGCTTGGCAAGGTACGGGGTTTGGGTTCGGCCAAGGACGGGACCGAGCATTTTTGGCAGCAACGCCTGACAGCGATTGCCAACATTCCGCTGTTGGTGTTTTTGGTCTGGCTGCTGGTATCGCTGTATGGTCGCGATCACGCCAGTGTGGTTGCTACGTTGTCCTCGCCGCTGGTGGCAATTGCGCTGCTTTTGGCTATAATTTCGGTGTTTTATCACATGCGCCTTGGCATGCAGACCATCATTGAAGACTATGTGCATCACGAAGGCCGCAAGATCGCTCTACTGATTGGCAATAATTTTTTCACTATCGCGGTCGGTGCGGTTTGTGTGTTTTGTGCCCTGAAACTCGGATTCGGAGGCTGAGTTTTGGCCAGCAAGACCTATTCTTTCGTCGACCATAAATTCGATGTTGTGGTGCTCGGTGCCGGCGGTTCGGGCTTGCGCGCCACGCTTGGAATGGCCGAACAGGGACTGAAAACCGCGTGCATCACCAAGGTGTTCCCAACCCGCTCGCACACGGTCGCTGCCCAGGGTGGCATTGCCGCCTCATTATCCAATATGGGACCGGATAGCTGGCAGTGGCATCTATATGACACGGTCAAGGGCTCCGACTGGCTCGGCGATGTGGATGCGATGGAATATCTTACCCGCGAAGCGCCCGCCGCCGTCTATGAGTTAGAGCATTACGGCGTGCCATTCTCGCGCACCGAGGAAGGCAAAATCTACCAGCGCCCGTTCGGCGGCCATATGATGAATTATGGCGACGGGCCGCCGGTACAACGCACCTGTGCAGTCGCCGACCGCACCGGCCATGCAATTTTGCACACCCTGTATGGCCAGTCTTTGCGCCACGATGCGCGGTTCTTCATTGAATATTTCGCCATCGATCTGATCATGGACAAAAACGGCGCGTGCACCGGTGTCATCGCTTGGAACCTGGACGATGGTACTTTGCATCGCTTTAGCGCCAAGATGGTGGTGATGGCCACCGGCGGCTATGGCCGCGCCTATTTCTCTTGCACTTCGGCCCACACTTGTACCGGTGATGGCAATGGTATGATCGCGCGCGCCGGCCTGCCACTGCAGGACATGGAATTTGTCCAGTTTCACCCGACTGGTATTTACGGTGCCGGCAGTCTGATCACCGAAGGTGCGCGCGGCGAGGGAGGCTATCTGGTCAATTCAGAGGGTGAACGCTTCATGGAGCGTTACGCGCCGTCGGCCAAAGATTTGGCTTCGCGCGATGTGGTCTCGCGTTGCATGACCATCGAAATCCGCGAAGGCCGCGGCGTTGGTCCAAACAACGACCACATTTATTTGCATCTCGACCATCTCGATCCTGAAGTATTGGCCGAACGGCTGCCCGGTATTTCAGAATCGGCGAAGATTTTCGCCGGCGTCGATGTTACCCGCCAGCCGATCCCGGTATTGCCGACTGTGCATTACAATATGGGTGGCATCCCAACTAATTATTGGGGCGAAGTATTAAATCCGACCAAGAAAAACCCGGACCGGGTCACGCCCGGATTAATGGCAGTCGGCGAGGCCAGTTGTGCCTCGGTGCATGGTGCCAACCGGCTTGGCTCCAATTCGCTGATTGATTTGGTCGTGTTCGGTCGTGCCGCCGCGATCCGGGCTGGACAGGTGGTTGATGCGAAGTCACCAATACCGGAGCCCGACGCCGCTTCTTGTGAGCAAATATTGGATCATTTCGATCGGGTTCGCCAAGCCAACGGGTCAACGCCTACCGCCGAACTTCGATTGACCATGCAAAAGGTCATGCAGGAGGACGCTGCGGTTTTCCGTACCCAAAGTACCCTCGAAAACGGCTGCAAGCGGATGGCGGAAACAGCCGCCGCAATGTCTGATATGAAGGTCACCGACCGCTCGATGATCTGGAATTCGGACTTGGTTGAATCCTTCGAACTGGAAAATTTGATGACCTGCGCGCTGACTACAGTGCACGGCGCCGAAGCCCGCCACGAAAGCCGCGGCGCCCATGCCCGCGAAGATTTTAAAGATGGTCCTTTTTCCGGCCGCGATGATGAAAACTGGCGCGTCCACACACTTTCGCGGGTCGACGCCAAGGGTAAAGTTAAGCTGAATTACCGGCCGGTGCACACCGAACCGCTGTCCGACGGCATTGACCCTAAGAAGATCGAACCCAAGGCACGGGTGTATTAATGGTTGAACTGACGCTTCCAAAAAACTCCAAAGTCAGCCAAGGCAAGATATGGCCAAAGCCCGACGGTGCAACCAATTTGCGTCAGTTCGACATCTATCGCTGGTCGCCGGATGATGATGCCAATCCGAGCGTCGACACGTATTTCGTCGACCTCGATGATTGCGGGCCAATGGTGCTGGACGGCCTGATTTGGATCAAGAACAAAATCGACCCGACCCTTACCTTCCGCCGTTCGTGTCGCGAGGGAATTTGTGGCTCCTGCGCGATGAATGTGGACGGTGCCAACACGCTGGCATGTACCCGGGGCATGGACGAAATTTCTGGCGACGTAAAAATCTATCCCCTGCCGCACCTGGCCGTGGTCAAGGATTTGGTGCCAGATTTGAACAATTTCTACGCCCAGCACCGTTCGATCGAGCCGTGGCTACAGACCACCTCGCCGCGCCCGGAAAAAGAATGGTTGCAAAGCGAAGAAGATCGCGCCGACCTTGATGGGCTTTACGAGTGCATCTTGTGCGCCTGTTGCTCCACTTCGTGCCCATCTTATTGGTGGAACGATAAGCGCTATCTCGGCCCAGCGGTGTTGTTGCAGGCCTATCGCTGGATCAATGACAGCCGCGACGAAGCGACCGGCGAACGGCTTGACGATCTCGAAGACCCGTTTAGGCTCTACCGCTGCCATACCATCATGAATTGCACCCAGACCTGTCCTAAAGGGCTTAATCCGGCCAAGGCGATTGCCGAAATTAAGAAAAAGATGATTGAACGGCGCACCTGACCAATTGCCGGGGCCTTGAGGGCTGTGTGATCCGTCACGAATTCGTGTCCGCAAATTGAATTGCCTGGCCGGCGTTATTCACCATCTTGCCATCAAACAATATGGAGATGACGATGCCGTCACGCGCCGCAACCCGCCTTTTTGCAACCCCCCTTTTTGCAATCGCCCTGGCCGCCGCCTTATTAGCCTCCGCTGCCAAAACCCAGGCCGCCGAGACAGCGATTTTCGCTGGCGGGTGTTTTTGGTGCGTGGAAAAAGATTTCGAACACGTGCCGGGCGTTATTTCCGCAGTTCCAGGCTATACCGGCGGCATTACCACCAACCCGACCTATAAAAATCATACCGCAGCCGGCCATCTGGAAGCGGTCAAGATCGACTATGATCCGGCTGTGGTAAGTTACGGGCAGTTGCTGGATGTGTTTTGGCGCAGTGTCGATCCAACCGATGATGGCGGTCAGTTCTGCGACCGTGGCAGCAGCTATACCACCGCAATCTTCGTGCTTGGCGACCAGCAATTGGCGCTGGCTATTGCCTCGAAAGCCGATCTTGCGGCAAATAACCAGCTTGGTAAACCGATTGTGACCCCGGTGCGGGCCGCCGATACATTTTATCCGGCCGAAGATTACCACCAAAATTACTACAAAAAGAGCCCGACCCGATATACCTATTATCGATTTACCTGTGGTCGTGACGCGAAGATAAGAAAGCTGTGGGGTAACGAAGCCCACGCGGGAATTGTAAAATAATTTTTCCTCAAAGAAGCCTTATATTCCCTCCAACCTGTCTTTGGGCAAATAGGTAAAATTGTTCAGATTTGTTTTACCCTATCGAAATACAGTCACCGTGATGCGATCTGCGCCCAATTTACGGCATAACCTGTCGTTAATGTGTCCTTTGGTCTGCCAGACCTGATGGCGACAGACTGCTGAAACCGTACCGGTCGCGCGTTATTGAAACGCTGGCTGAATGGAGGGCGGGACATGTTTATCCGAACGCAGATGCTGAAAGCCGCAGTGATGATCGCGGTTGGGCTGATCGCTAATGGTTGCAACCAATCGATCGGTGCCCTGCAACCAAATACAGCGCCACCTCGCCCATTGCCGGCGACGCCAAATAACCAAGTTACGCGCAGTCAATTGGACCCGATCAACCCGCCCGCCCAAGTAGGCGCGAACGAGGTTCAGCAAAGTGTCACCGATCCAAATACGGTCGCAAGCGAAACCATGGTCGCATCGGTGCCGCCGCCCAATGCCGGGCCGGTAACTCGCGAAGGCATGGCTGGAACCTGGCAGGTGCCGAGCGACGTCGGCGATTGTCGCATCGTTTTGGCATTTACCAAGTGGGCCGGCGGTTACCGCGCGGCGCCGCTGCGTTGTGCATCCGCGGAGTTGAGCTCAATCACCGCCTGGGACGTCAAGGATCGGCAAGTAATCCTTGTGGATAGCGGCGGCAACACGTTGGCGCGGCTTTATTCCTCCGGGCCAGAACGCTACGACGGAACCACGCGGGACGGCAAACCGATCGCGCTTGCGCGCTAAAGTGGCCGTTCCCAGAGGAACGGTTCTAGGGCGTGTCACCCAAAAGTGGGTACCGGTTTTGGAAAAATGACACGCATAAACAAAGAGATAGCGCGACGAAGCTATTCTAACGCTTCGTGACAAGCGCTAGGGTGGTACATTTGACCGAGCGCATTTCATCCAATGGGTCAATATTAGCCACCGTTGGTATAAGGCGATGAATAGCCAGGCTGAACCTCAATATGCCAGTGCGGTGAGTGCCGCCTACAACGTGCTGGCGGCCGATGGTATGTTCGAGTGCGACAGCGCGCAAATTGAATTAGCCCAACGCCTTGACAAGGTGGCCAGCGCATTAAAAGCCGAATGTATGGTGGCAAAATCTTCGTCGCTCGGCTGGGTATTCGCCCGTTCGCGAAAACCGGTTGGCGTGCGCGGCCTATACATTTGGGGCGATGTTGGGCGCGGCAAATCCATGTTGATGGATTTATTTTTCAACCATGCACCGAACAAGGCAAAGCGCCGGGTCCACTTTCACGCCTTTATGCAGGAAATACACGAACGCATCGCTGCCTATCGCAAGCGCTTTGAAAATGGCGAGGAAAAACATCCTGATCCGATGCCCCCGGTGGCGCGCGAGATTTCCGCCGATGCCAAATTACTATGCTTTGACGAATTCAACGTTACCGATATCGCCGATGCGATGATCCTCGGCCGGCTGTTTGCCGCCCTGTTCGAACGCCGGGTCACCGTGGTGGCAACCTCAAATATTGCCCCGGACCGACTTTATCAAGACGGATTGAACCGGCAATTGTTTGTGCCGTTCATCAAATTGATCAAGGCCCATGCCGATGTCTACGAGCTAACCGCTGCAACCGACTACCGGCTGGACCGCGACGGTGGCATCGAAGTCTATTTTCAACCGCTTGGGCCGCGTTCCGACCACGCAATTGATGGTGCCTGGCGCAGTCTGGCCGGGTCGCGGGCTGGCGAACCAGCATCGATTGCCCGCAAGGGTCGCCAAATTGCGATCCCCGAAGCTGCCGAGGGATATGCCCGATTTGGCTTCGAGGATATTTGCGGCCAACCATTTTCCGCCGCTGACTACCTGGCGATTGCCAAGAAGTTCCACACCGTATTCGTAGATCATGTACCAAAGATGGATCGCGCCAAGCGCAACGAGGCAAAGCGGTTCGTTCACCTGATCGATGTTTTGTATGACAATTGCAAAAGATTGATAATGTCAGCTGCCGCGCCGCCCGACCATTTGTTCACGGTAAAAACCGGGGCAGAAGCGAGCGAATTTCGCCGCGCTACGTCGCGGCTGTTCGAAATGCAATCGGGCGATTATCTGCAACAGGCAGCCGAACGGGTAAACGCTGGCTGAGCCAGGAAACCTTCGTCACCACCTATTGCCAGCATTATCGACTTGCCTGATATCCACAATTGCGGTTCCATAATTGCCCCATTGTCTTATACCAAGGGAAGCTAATATTGACTCCTATGACCGGAGTTTCCAAGGATTTTGACTAGGCGCGATTGGCGACTTGGTGCTGGTACCACGAGCCAAGCGCAACAACGTCCAAACCGCTTGGAAATCCGGCCTTCGGTGGCCCAAATTCGCTCACCGGACTACGTTGTGTCTCTTAAATGATGCCCCGCATCACCCTTCGAGACACGCCTTGCCGGTAAACGAATTTGAGCCATCATATGGGTCAGTATTAACTTCCCATTGTCTTACTTGCGGTTCCCTGCTTGCCGGTCTATCAAAAGCGGTACGCCAACCCGTATCTTCCGACCTTTTTCATAGCCATTACCGAAAAGGAAATATCAATGGCCCGCAACAAAATCGCGCTTATAGGATCCGGCATGATCGGCGGCACCCTTGCCCACCTTGCTGGCCTGAAGGAATTGGGCGATGTGGTGCTGTTCGATATCGCGGAAGGACTGCCGGAAGGCAAAGCGCTAGATCTGGCGCAATCTGCCCCGGTGGAAGGTTTCGACGCCCGCATGAGCGGAACCCAGTCTTACGAAGCGATCAAGGGCGCCGATGTGTGCATCATCACTGCCGGTATCGCCAGAAAGCCCGGCATGAGCCGTGATGATCTATTGGGGATCAATTTGAAGGTGATGGAACAGGTCGGTGCCGGCATCAAGAAATATGCCCCGGACGCGTTCGTCATCTGCATCACCAACCCGCTCGACGCCATGGTATGGGCTTTGCAGAAATTTTCCGGCCTGCCGAAAAGCAAGGTGGTCGGCATGGCCGGGGTGCTGGATTCGGCCCGCTTCCGTCATTTTCTTGCCGAAGAATTCGACGTTTCGGTTGAGGATGTGACTGCATTCGTGCTCGGCGGCCATGGCGATAGCATGGTGCCGCTGGCACGCTACTCAACGGTTGCCGGCATTCCGCTGACCGATCTGGTGAAAATGGGCTGGCTGACCCGCCAGCGCCTGAACGAGATCATCGACCGCACTCGTAAGGGCGGTGGCGAGATTGTGGCGCTGCTGAAAACCGGATCGGCCTATTACGCACCGGCAGCCTCCGCGATTTCCATGGCCGAGAGCTATTTAAAAGACAAGAAACGCATCTTGCCTTGCGCCGCCGCACTAAGGGGCGAATTTGGCGTCAAGGACATGTATGTCGGCGTGCCGGTGGTAATCGGTGCTGGTGGGGTAGAACGGATTATCGAAATCGACCTCAATAAGACCGAGGCGAAAATGTTCAACGCTTCGGTCGCTGCGGTGGCCGAATTGTGCGAAGCCTGTATGAAGATCGCGCCCAATTTGAAGTAGCAACCGGGGTGAACGCCGGGATGGAGAAAAGATGAACATCCATGAATATCAGGCCAAGGCGCTTTTGAAGGATCGCGGCCTGCCGGTAGCGATCGGCGTGCCGGTATTGACCAAGGAGGATGCCGAGCGGGCAATTGCCGCCCTGCCCGGACCGGTTTATGTGGTGAAAAGCCAGATCCATGCTGGCGGTCGCGGCAAGGGCCGCTTTAAAGAATTAGGCGCCGATGCCAAGGGCGGGGTGCGGCTGGCATTTTCGCGCGATGAAGCGCGAAGCCATATTGACGAGATGTTCGGCAACACTTTGGTCACCAAACAGACCGGGCCGGCAGGCAAGCAGGTCAACCGGCTTTATCTGGAAGACGGAGCCGATATCGAGCGCGAACTCTACCTGTCGCTTTTAGTCAACCGCGAGAGCGGACGGGTTTCGTTTGTCGCTTCCACCGAGGGCGGTATGGATATCGAGACGGTGGCCGAAAATACCCCGGAAAAAATCCACACTGTCGACGTTGATCCGCTTACCGGCTGCACCGCAAACACCGCGACCATCATATGCGATGGGTTGGCGCTCGACGGTGCGGCGGGCAAAGACGCGATGTCGATATTTCCGATGTTGTACGATGCCTTTGTCGCCTTTGACATGAGCCTGTTGGAGATCAACCCGCTGATCGTCATGAAAGACGGCCATGTTCGGGTGCTTGATGCCAAGGTTTCCTTCGACGACAACGCCCTGTTCCGCCATCCAGAAATTGAAGAGTTGCGTGACTGGAGCGAAGAGGACGAAAAAGAGATCGAGGCTTCCAAGCACGATCTTGCCTATGTGGCGCTCGACGGCAATATCGGCTGCATGGTCAATGGTGCCGGCCTTGCCATGTCAACCATGGACATCATCAAGCTTTACGGCGCCGAACCGGCCAATTTCCTCGATGTGGGCGGCGGTGCGACTACCGAAAAGGTGACCGCGGCGTTCAAAATCATCACCGCCGACCCGAACGTAAAAGGTATCTTGGTCAATATTTTTGGTGGCATCATGCGCTGCGATGTGATCGCTAAAGGGGTGGTCGCGGCGGTTCGTGATGTGGGTTTGATGGTTCCGCTGGTAGTGCGGCTGGAAGGCACCAATGTGGCCAAGGGAAAAAAGATTATCAATGAGAGCGGCCTTAATGTGATTGCCGCCGATGATCTTGACGATGCGGCGCAAAAAATTGTCAATGCGGTGGAAGGGTAGTTTTTCAAACCAGGTACCAAATTAAAAGTCGCCGGAGCAATGGCCTTTTGGCCAAGCCGGCCGGCGATCATTGCCTCCTTTACCAACACCTGTATGAATTGAATGCCGGGAGTACCTCGATAATATGTCCATTTTGATTAACCATGATACCAAGGTGCTGGTTCAGGGCCTGACCGGCAAAACCGGAACATTTCACACCGAACAGGCGATGGCCTATTACGGTTCGAAAATGGTAGGGGGTATTCACCCGAAAAAGGGCGGCACCGTATGGACCGCGGGCGCTGGTGCTGGCGATGCCGCCGGAGCCGATCTGCCGATCTTCGCCACAGTTGCCGAGGCGAAGGCGGCGACCGGCGCCAACGCTTCGGTGATCTATGTGCCGCCGGCTGGTGCCGCCGGCGCAATTACTGAAGCAATCGACGCGGAAATCCCGCTGGTGGTGGCGATCACCGAGGGGGTGCCAGTACTTGACATGGTCAAGGTCAAGGCAAGGTTGGAAAAGTCCAATACCCGGCTGATCGGTCCAAACTGTCCTGGGGTACTAACGCCTGAAGCCTGCAAGATCGGCATCATGCCGGGCAATATTTTCAAGAAAGGCAGTGTCGGCGTGCTATCGCGATCTGGCACGTTGACCTATGAGGCGGTGTTCCAGACCACCAATGTCGGTCTTGGCCAGTCAACCGCAGTCGGCATAGGCGGTGATCCGGTTAAGGGTACTGAGTTTATTGACATTTTGGAGATGTATCTGGCCGACGATGAAACCAAATCGATTATCATGATCGGCGAGATCGGCGGGTCGGCGGAAGAAGATGCGGCCCAGTTTCTAGCGGACGAGAAAAAGCGCGGGCGGTGGAAGCCGACCGTCGGTTTCGTGGCTGGACGTACAGCGCCACCCGGTCGAACCATGGGCCATGCCGGCGCGGTAATCTCTGGTGGCAAGGGTGGCGCCGAAGACAAAATCGAGGCGATGGAAGCGGTCGGCATCCACGTTTCGCGTTCACCTGCCAAGCTGGGTGAAACCCTTGTCGATATGCTTAAAGGATAAGCTGCGATAGGAGCAGATCAAAGGTCCGGTTCGCCGGACCCAAACTGGAGCCGGGAATTCCCGGATATACCGCAATGGAACGCGACCAAAAGAACCAGGAATTTTCCGAAACCTCGTTTCTTTACGGCGGCAACGCCGCTTATGTCGAGCAACTCTACGCCCGCTATGAAAACGACCCGAATTCGGTCGAACAGCAATGGCGTAGCTATTTCGCGGCGCTAAATGACACGCCGGAAGATATCGCTGGCAACGCCAACGGCGCGTCGTGGAAGCGTGCCAACTGGCCAGTAGCGGACAATGGCGAACTGGTTTCGGCGCTCGACGGCAATTGGTCGGCGCTGGAACACGAACTCGGCGACAAAATCAAGAAAAAGGCAACGGGCGTCGACATTTCCGAGGCCGATGTCCAGCGCGCCACCCGCGATTCGGTGCGTGCTGTCATGATGATCCGCGCCTATCGCATGCGCGGCCACCTGCACGCCAATCTCGACCCATTAGCGCTGGTACCGCCGAAAGAAGATCACAACGAACTGGCGCCGGAAAATTATGGATTTACGCCGGCTGACTATGACCGGCCGATATTCATCGACCACATGCTGGGGCTGGAGTTGGCTACCGTGCCGCAGATGCTGGAAATTCTCAAACGCACCTATTGCTCGACCTTCGGCATTGAATTTATGCACATTTCCAACCCGGCCGAAAAGGGTTGGCTGCAAGAACGTATCGAAGGGCCGGACAAAGGGGTGGCGTTTACCCCGCAAGGTAGGAAGGCGATTTTACGCAAGCTGGTCGAGGCCGAGGGATTCGAAAAATTCATCGACGTAAAATACAAAGGCACCAAACGGTTTGGCCTTGATGGCGGCGAAGCGCTGATCCCGGCGCTCGAACAAATCATTAAGCGCGGCGGCCAGCTCGGCTTAAAAGAGATCATTTTCGGCATGCCGCACCGCGGCCGGCTTAACGTGCTGGCCAACGTCATGGGCAAGCCGCACAGAGCGATCTTTCACGAATTCAAGGGCGGTTCATTCAAGCCCGACGAGGTCGAGGGTTCCGGCGACGTGAAATACCACCTCGGCGCTTCGTCCGACCGAGAGTTCGATGGCAACCGGGTACATTTGTCGCTAACCGCCAACCCATCGCACCTGGAAATCGTCAACCCGGTGGTGCTCGGCAAGGTGCGAGCCAAGCAGGATTTCAACGAGCCGATCCTCGAAAATGGATCGCGGCCACGCGATACTGTACTGCCGTTGCTGTTGCATGGCGACGCGGCGTTTGCCGGCCAGGGCGTGGTGACCGAATGTTTCGGCCTGTCCGGCCTTAAGGGCCATCGCACCGGCGGTTCGATCCATTTTATCGTCAACAACCAGATCGGATTTACCACCAATCCGCGGTTCTCGCGTTCTTCACCATACCCCTCTGACGGCGCGAAAATGATCGAGGCGCCGATCTTCCACGTCAATGGCGATGATCCTGAAGCGGTTGTCTATGCCGCCAAAGTGGCGATCGAGTTTCGGCAAAAATTCCACAAACCGGTGGTGGTCGATATGTTTTGCTACCGCCGTTACGGCCACAATGAGGGCGACGAACCGGCGTTTACCCAACCATTGATGTATCGCAAGATTGCAAAACATCCCACGACTTTGCAAATTTACAGCGAGAAATTGGTAACTGACGGTCTGATGAGTACGACTGAAATCGACGCCTTAAAGAAGGACTGGCGCAGCTTTCTGGACGACGAATTTGAAACCGGCGATTCTTACAAGCCGAACAAGGCCGATTGGCTCGACGGCGCCTGGTCGGGGATGGCAGCTGCCGGCAGAACCGATGATCCGCGCCGCGGCGAAACTGGTCTAAGCGCCAAGGCGCTTCAGGAAATCGGTAGCAAACTGTGCGAAATCCCCGAGACCTTTAACGCCCACCGCACCATCAAGCGGTTCACTGCCAACCGCAAACAAATGTTCGACACCGGCCTCAATGTGGACTGGGCGACTGGCGAAGCGCTGGCATTTGGCTCGCTGTTGCGGGAGGGCAATGTGGTCCGCCTGTCGGGCCAAGATTGCGAGCGCGGTACGTTTTCTCAACGCCATTCGGTGCTTTATGATCAAGAAAATGAAAACCGCTACATTCCGCTTAACAATCTGAGCGCCGAACAGGCCAAATACGACGTCATCAATTCCATGCTGTCGGAAGAAGCGGTGCTTGGCTATGAATATGGCTATTCGGTAGCCCAGCCGAACGCGTTGACCATATGGGAGGCACAGTTCGGCGATTTCGCCAATGGCGCCCAGGTTATAATCGACCAATTCATATCGTCGGGCGAGCGCAAATGGCTGCGCATGAGTGGCCTGGTACTGTTGCTGCCCCATGGCTATGAGGGCCAGGGACCGGAACACTCATCGGCCCGTCTCGAACGGTTTTTGCAATTGTGTGGTGAAGACAATATGCAGATCGCCAATTGCACCACGCCGGCGAACTATTTTCACATTTTGCGCCGGCAATTATGCCGCGAGTTCCGCAAACCCTTGGTGCTTATGACGCCGAAATCCCTGCTTAGGCATAAGCGGGCGGTGTCTAAGCTCGCCGAGATGGAAGCTGGAACCACGTTCCATCGCATTTTGTGGGATGGTGCCGAAAGCGGCGATAGTGAAAACATCAAGCTGGTGGCGGATAAAAAGATCCGCCGGGTGGTGATGTGCTCCGGCAAGGTCTATTTCGATCTGTTCGAAGAACGCGAACAGCGCGGTATCAACGATGTTTATTTGCTACGCCTCGAACAGCTCTATCCGTTCCCGGCCAAAGCGCTGATCGGCGAACTTTCCAGGTTTAAACAGGCCGAATGGGTTTGGTGCCAGGAAGAGCCGAAAAACATGGGTTCGTGGAATTTTATCGAACCCAATCTGGAGTGGGTATTCAACCATATCGGCGCCACGCACAAGCGTGCTGGATACGCCGGCCGGCCGACCGCCGCATCTCCTGCCACCGGACAAATGTCGCGGCATAAAGCTCAACTCGCCGCTTTTCTCGAAGTCGCGCTTGGCTGATCTTGCGCGTCAGGTAACAGACTAAGAACGTAAAGGAACAAACCATGGCAACCGAAATCCGCGTCCCCGTGCTGGGGGAATCGGTGACCGAGGCAACGGTCGGCGAATGGTTGAAAAACGCTGGTGACGCGGTTTCCCAGGATGAGCCCCTGGTCGAACTGGAAACCGACAAGGTGTCGATCGAGGTGCCGTCGCCGATTTCAGGCGTGCTGACGGAAATCGTCGTCAAAGAAGGGGAAACCGTCGAGGTCGGTTCATTGTTGGCAAATCTCGCCGAAGGAGAAGAAAAAACGCCGGTGGCGGCTAGTGCCGGTGACACAAAGGCAGCGGCCCCGGCAAGTGTAACCGCCGGCACCGCGATGCCGCCATCGCCGGCGGCCGGCAAAATGCTCACTGAAAAAAATATCAATGCTAGTGATGTCGCTGGAAGCGGCAAGCGTGGTCAGGTGCTAAAAGAAGACGTCGCCGGCTATCAAACACCCGCACCGCAAGCGCCAGCTGCCAAGGCGCCGCCGCGTCCGCCCAGCGATGCTGGCGACGAATTGCGCGAGGAACGGGTGCGCATGACTAGGCTGCGCCAAACCATCGCCCGGCGACTTAAAGATGCGCAAAACACTGCTGCCATGTTGACCACTTTCAACGAAGCCGACATGTCTTCGGTCATGGATTTGCGCAAGAAATACAAGGACTTGTTCGAAAAGAAACACGCGGTAAAGCTCGGCTTTATGGGCTTTTTCACTAAAGCGGTGTGCCATGCCTTAAAGGATATTCCCGCAGTTAATGCTGAAATCGACGGCACCGATATCATTTACAAGAATTTCTGTCATATCGGCGTGGCGGTTGGTACCGACAAGGGCCTGGTGGTTCCAGTAGTGCGTGATGCCGACCAGATGTCGATCGCCGAGATCGAACAGGAAATTGGTCGCATAGGCGCAAAGGCAAGGGACGGTTCGCTGGCTATTGCCGACATGCAGGGCGGAACGTTTACAATTTCCAATGGCGGGGTTTACGGCTCGTTGATGTCGACCCCGATCCTCAATTCACCGCAATCGGGCATTTTGGGAATGCACAAGATCGAGCCTCGGCCGGTGGTGCGTGGTGGTGAAATTGTGATCAAGCCGATGATGTATCTTGCGCTTTCCTATGATCACCGTATCGTCGACGGCAAGGAAGCGGTGACCTTCCTGCTTCGCATCAAGGAAAGCCTGGAAGACCCGGAGCGGTTGGTACTCGATCTGTAACGTCACGATATCGGGGAGAAGATCATGTCTATAGAATTGAAAATGCTGCTCTATACGATCGTGTTGTTTTTGGTGCAGTTGATCCTGCAATTGCTGGCCGAATGGCGTCAGACTGGCACCAACTATACGGTTGGGCCGCGCGATGATTATCAGGTGCCGAGCGGCATTACCGGGCGCATCGACCGTGCCTATTTCAATCTGCTCGAAACATTAACTCCGTTTGCAGCGTTGGTGTTTATCGCCCATTACACCGGCAAACTGAACGAGTGGACCGCGCTTGGTGCGCAGATTTATTTCTGGGGCCGGGTTGCCTATGTGCCGGCCTATATGTTCGGCATCCCCTATCTTCGGACCCTGGTGTGGATCGCATCGCTGGCCGGCATGGTAATGATCTTGTGGCAATTGTTGATGTGAGCGCGGGCCCTAATTTTGCAAACCCATAAATTGCAGATTTGGCGCTGATGAATATTTCACCGGTGTGGCTGATAACCGGTGCCAGCCGCGGCATCGGCGCCAAGTGCGCCCGGCTGGCGGCCCGGGCCGGTCTGACTATCGGCGTCAATTATCTTAGAAACCAAAACGCCGCCGACCAGGTCGTCGACGATATACGCGCTGCCGGCGGTAATGGGTTTACGGTTATGGCCGATGTCTCGAAAGAGGAAGAGGTGATGGCGATGTTTGATGCGGTCGATGCCCATGGGGTGCTTACCGGCCTGATCAACAATGCCGGCATCGTTGATGTCATGAGCAGGGTCGAGGCCATGAGCGCGGCTCGCATTGAGCGGATCTTCGCAACCAATGTGCTTGGCTCCTTCATCTGTGCCCGCGAGGCGGTCAACCGCATGGCCCGTTCCAAGGGCGGCACAGGTGGCGTGATTGTCAATGTGAGTTCGGTTGCCGCTAAGCTGGCGTCGCCAGGCGCATATGTGGACTATGCCGCTTCGAAGGCGGCGATCGACGTTCTGACCAAGGGCCTGGCCCTGGAGACCGCCGATGATGGCATTCGGGTCAATGCGGTCCGGCCGGGTATTATCGATACCGATATTCACGCATCAGGCGGCCAGCCGAACCGGATCGCTGAATTGCGCGGCACCATACCGATCAAGCGCGAGGGCAGCACCAAAGAGGTGGCCCGGGCAATTTTGTGGCTAATGTCGGATCATGCGTCTTATACCACCGGCGCGGTACTTGACGTGACCGGCGGCAGGTGATCGGGTTGCGGCAACGGTCAATTTTACCAGCAAACTAGGAGCGGAATATGTCAAATGCCTATGATCTGATCGTCATCGGCAGCGGGCCGGGTGGCTATGTATGCGCGATCAAGGCGGCCCAGCTTGGTCAAAAAGTCGCTGTTGTCGAGGTGCGCGACACATTTGGCGGCACCTGTCTCAACATCGGCTGCATTCCTTCCAAGGCGCTTTTATACGCTTCCGAGATGTTCGACGAGGCCGGTCACGGCTTTGACAAACTTGGCATCAACATCGCCAAGCCGAAACTCAATCTCAAAAACATGCTGGCGCACAAGGATGCGACGATTAAGGCCAATGTGGACGGGGTCGCATTTTTGTTCAAAAAGAACAAGATCGACACCTATCATGGTCATGGTTCGATCGACGCACCGGGCAAGGTCACGGTAACCGCGCGCGATGGCGCCAAGCAGCAATTGCAAGGCACCAATGTCGTTATTGCCACTGGGTCCGATGTTGCCGGCATACCCGGTGTTGAGTTCGAGTTCGATGAAAAGGTGATCGCATCTTCGACCGGCGCCCTGGAGTTTTCCAAAGTACCGGACCATTTGGTAATCGTCGGCGGTGGGGTGATCGGGCTTGAACTAGGCTCGGTGTGGTTGCGGCTCGGTGCCAAGGTTACGGTGATCGAATTTCTCGACACAATTTTGGGCGGCATGGACAAAGAAGTCTCGAAACAGTTTCTGCGTATGTTGAAAAAACAGGGCATGGACATTCGCCTGTCCTCCAAGGTGACCGGCGTCAAGAAAATTCGCGCCAAGGCCGAAGTGACATTCGAGCCGGTTAAGGGTGGGGATACGGAAACCATTGCCGCCAACGCGGTTTTAGTGGCGACCGGCCGCCGGCCGGTGACCGAGGGTCTTGGCCTGGAGGCGCTCGGCGTCGAGACCGAGCGCGGCATGATCAAGACCGACACCAATTTACGCACCAATATTGCCGGCATATATGCGATCGGCGATGTTACCGACGGGCCGATGCTGGCCCATAAGGCGGAAGATGAAGGGGTTGCGGTAGCTGAAATGTTGGCCGGTCAGGCAGGGCATGTGAATTATGGCGTGATTCCAAGCGTGGTCTACACCACCCCCGAGGTGGCCTCGGTCGGCAAAACCGAAGAAGAGTTGAAGGCCGCCGGTGTGGCTTACAAAGTCGGCAAATTCCCGTTTACCGCCAATGGGAGGGCACGGGCCATGAACCATACCGATGGTCTGGTGAAAATGCTGGCGGACAAGCAAACCGATCGGGTGCTGGGCGTGCATATTATTGGTTTTGGCGCCGGGGAGATGATCCACGAAGCCGCAGTGCTGATGGAATTTGGCGGCTCATCGGAAGATTTGGCAAGGACCTGCCATGCCCATCCGACCATGTCGGAAGCGGTACGCGAGGCAGCATTAGCCACCTTCGCCAAACCAATCCATATGTAGAATGGTAAAGACCGGACCGGGTTAAATTATACCAAGGGAAGTTAATATTGACTCATATGACCACGACAATCTTGTCTTCAGATAAGGCGGGTTGCGTGCCGTGATGCCAACCGATCACAAGCGTGATCCAACAAGGTCCAAGGGCAAAATCAAGTGGCGGTTTTATATAGCAATATTGGCCACCGTTGGTAGGTTGTGCCCGTATCGCCCTTCAAGACGCGCTTTGCTGGCATGCTGGCAGGCGAATTTGAGCCATCGTTGGTATTAATATCGGCGATCTTTGATATCAGATCTTTTTATACCCCGCCGGATTTCATCAAAATAGACAATCTGTGCAGGAACAGATGAAGCGCTATTGGCATTTTTCCAACGTTGTAAAAAAGAACGGTAGATACCGAATTTAAAATATACTTGTTTTCCTTTAGATTTTGTCGGTCCTGTCCATTGATAAACCGGAGCAGATATATTGTTGACGTACACATCAAAAAAACCGTCATTCATGTGAGTCCATTTTGCATGAATGATTATATCGTTCCACTTTCCTCTCATTTCTGAGTCACTGAAAATCTTCTTTTTCTCAACTGTGCTCCCGGATGTTTGGTTGTCGACCCAGTACCCTCCATTGTGGTTTTGGAACATCCAGACAACATGCCCGTTTATTTGGTGAAATTGCCCCAACGTGGTTTTGGTCGGATATATTATGTTGAAATCATCTGGCAGATATATGGACCATGCAAACCAGTATTCGCCACCAGCCATGGTATAGCGTTTGCTGCTGCCTGATAATTCGTGCCGTTCCCGATCTTCCTCACA
Source organism: Rhizobiaceae bacterium (assembly GCA_965248715.1). Classification (GTDB taxonomy): domain Bacteria; phylum Pseudomonadota; class Alphaproteobacteria; order Rhizobiales; family Rhizobiaceae; genus CBDFKB01. The sequence goes on along the minus strand of CBDFKB010000007.1, from coordinate 386,733 downwards.
ATCGCTCCATCCTTGATTATAACCGCAGTCTCCTGATCTTATTTCAAACCGAATAGATTGGTTCCCAGATCGAACTGGATGCCCATTGTGCTTCTCGACAACCCTATACCCATATTTCCTAAAACCATTTATTGGGCTTTTGCTAAATCCCCATCCAGAAATCACATCCGATGTAAGCAGATCAGAAGCATGCAAATCAGTATTAATATGTAAAGATAACAATAGTACGGAAATAAATTTAAGTGATTTACCCATGGTATCGATTTGGCTCCATATGAGTTCGGCCAAAACTTATAGCTTGCGATATTGTTAAGTAAAACTATTTTGGCTTTATCCAAAACGAGTCAATACTAAATTCCTTTGGTATAAACCGGGATGAGGCTGTTTAATCAGCCAACATCGAGCCGGCAATGCCAACCGCTTCCAAAGCCGCCAATGCCTTGGCAATGAACGGCAGTTCACGGCTGCTGCGGTCGGTAACGATTAGAGGACGGGCGACGCAAAAAATTCTGCACAAACGCCAAGTTCCCCAATCCGGCCTGGTCCATATTGGGTCGGAATTGGTAAGGTTCGCTCGGTGGGCGCCAATATTGTCGACATGCCTGCGTCATGCATTGCCAATAAATGCGGTCGCCTCGATCTCAAGCAGCGCCTGGTCTTCGATCAGTTCGCGAATGACCAGCATTGACATCGCCGGAAAATGCCTGCCGAGGACCCGGCGGTAGGTTTCGCCGACCTCGCGTTGGCACGCCAAATATTGCTTTTTGTCGAGCACATACCAGGTCAGCCGCGTGATATCCGATGCTTTGCCGCCGGCGGCTTCGACGATTTCGACAATGTTGCGCAGCGCCTGTTCCATTTGGCCGATGAAATCGTCCGACATAAATTTTTGATCCCGGTTCCAGCCAATTTGCCCGCCGATATAAAGCGTGCCGTCTTTGCTCAGCACCCCATTGGCATAGCCTTTAGCCGGGGCCCAACCTTCGGGTTGAATGATTTTCTGGTTCATTTCTTAAGCCTTTAGTCAAACAAAGTGGGTGCTGCGGCACGGTTTTGGCCAATGATGTGGGTCAAGTCACCGGCGATCTGATGTGGTATTTTGGGTCCCGCCATTTCTCCTGTTCCATGAGGCCGGCCAAAATGTCGACCGCCTTGGTGATGTCGTTTAGATCTAGATAGAGTGGAGTGAAACCAAAACGCATGACATTGGGCGCGCGGAAATCACCGATCACCCCATGGTCGATTAACGCCTGCATCGCCCCGTAGCCATGTTCAAACGCAAATGATACCTGGGAACCGCGAAGGTTGGGATTGCGCGGGCTGAACAAGTTAAGCTGTGGGCAGCGCGCTTCGACTTCGGCAATGAAATGTTCCGATAAGGCGATGGAGGCGGCGCGCAATTCGTCCATGTCCACATGGTCCCAGATATTCATCGCCTGTTGCAGGACCGAAAGCTGGATTATCGGCGGTGTGCCGACCCGCATGCGCTCGGTGCGCATCGCCGGGCGATAGTTCAAGCTCATTTCAAACGGCGCGTCATGCCCCATCCAGCCCGACAGCGCCGGTTCAATATCGTGCACGATATCGGGCCTGACATAAATGAAGGCCGGCGCGCCTGGACCACCATTGAGATATTTGTAGGTACATCCGACGGCAAATTCGGCATTGCTTGCCGCAAGGTCTAAGGCAACCGCACCGGCACTATGGGCAAGGTCCCAGATCATCACCGCGCCGGCTGCATGGGCGCGTTCGGTGATTTCGGCCATGTGGTGCATGCGCCCGGTACGATAATCAACCTGGGTCAACATCACCGCTGCCACTTCAGGGCCGATCGCCGCCGCGACCTCTTCTGGTGCAGGCGTTTGTAATTCATAGCTCTTGCCGATGGTGCCGATCAGCCCCTCGGCCATATAAAGATCAGTTGGGAAATTACCATTGTCCGACAAAATCACCTTTCGATCCGGCCGCATTTTCAAGGCTGCCGCAAGCGCCTGATAGACCTTAATCGACAAAGTGTCGCCGGTGGCAACGCTGCCCGGCGGGGCGCCTATCACCTTCGCTATCTGGTTTCCGACTGTTAGCGGCAGTGACATCCATCCAGCCGTGTTCCAGGCCTTGATTAGCTCTTTGCCCCATTGATCGACGATTGCAGCACGGGCAGGCTCTGCGGCACCGCGCAGCGGCGGGCCGAGCGAATTACCATCGAGATAGATAATGCCATCTGGCAGATCGAACAGGTCTTTCCGCGGCAGGCAGAATTTGGCCATGGCTAAAGTTGGCCCCGCACGTGCCAGATTTCTGGGAACAATTCGACGTCAAGCATTTTGCGCAAATAGGCGACGCCACTGGTACCACCGGTACCGCGCTTAAATCCGATCACCCGCTCGACCGTGGTGACATGGTTGAAGCGCCAGCGCCTGAAATAATCTTCGAGGTCGACCAGTTTTTCCGCCAATTCGTACATCTCCCAATATTGTGGAACGTTTTGGTAGACAGTTTTCCATTTCGCCTGGACATCGGCAATCGGTGCATGGGGCTGGCGCAGTTGCGGCTTGGGAATTATGGCATCGGCGCCATCAATAGTGCGGCACAACAATATGATCACGTCGTCATATAGGCTCGGCCGTGCCAGCTCTTCTTCCAGCATGGTGTGTACGTCGCCAACATGTTCGTGAACCTTCATCATGTTGGGGTTGCGGTTTCCAAGCATGAATTCAATCTTGCGGTATTGATGGGATTGGAAACCAGACGAGGCGCCAAGGTCTTGGCGAAAATGAGTATATTCGCTGGGGGTCATAGTGCGCAATACGTCCCAGGCATTGTTCAGCTGTTCGAAAATCCGCGCCACCCGCGCGAGCATTTTGAATGTTTGCCGCAGATTGCCGGCGTTGATCTCGGTGCGCGCCCTGGCCAGTTCATGAATAACCAATCGCATCCACAATTCGCTGGTCTGATGCTGGATCACGAACAGCATCTCGTCATGGGCGTCGGTCAAGGGATGTTGCGCGTTAAGGATCGCATCCAGGTGCAAATAGTCGCTATAGGACATGGTGCCATCAAACGACATTTTCGCGCCCTCGGTTGCGGCGTCATAGGGCTGCTTGTTCATTGCTTTCTTTTCAGTCGGAAGCGCTGGATTTTACCGGTCTCGGTTTTCGGCAGCTGGTCGGCGAAAAGGATCGAACGCGGATATTTATACGGCGCGATTTTCGCCTTTACATGGTCTTGCAATTGTTTGACCAGTGCGCCGTCGATCTCAATTCCTTCTTTAACCACAATATGCGCTTGGACAATATTGCCGCGCGCTTCGTCGGGCGTGCCGATAACCGCGCATTCAAGCACCGCATCATGGGACAATAATGCGGCTTCCACTTCCGGGCCGGCGATTTTGTACCCAGACGACACGATCATGTCGTCGTTTCTCGCCGCGAAATGTAAATAGCCGTCTTGATCGATCGAAAACGTATCGCCGGTAATGTTCCAGCCGTCTTGAACATATTCGGGCTGGCGCTGGCCACCCAAATACCGGCAACCGGTTGGTCCGCGAACCGCAAGCCGGCCTATTTCGCCGCGCGGCAATTCGGCCCCGTCTTCGCCGATGACTTTGGCCTGGTAGCCGCTGACTGGCTTGCCGGTGCAAGCGGGCCTGTGATCCTTAAAGCGGTTGGAAATGAAGATATGCAGCATCTCGGTGGCGCCAATACCTTCGAGCATCGGCTTGCCGGTTTTCGCCATCCATTCTTCGTAGACCGGCGCCGGCAGGGTTTCGCCGGCCGACACGGCGGCGCGTAGTGACGACAAATCGGCGCCCTGGTCCATCGCCGTCAGCATCGCCCGATAGGCGGTGGGCGCGGTAAAGCAGACGGTGGCTTTGTATTTCTCGATGATCTCGATCATGTTCGGCGGCGATGCGGTTTCCAGCAAGGTGGCGGCAGCACCAAAGCGCAACGGGAAGATCGCCAGGCCGCCAAGCCCGAAGGTAAACGCCAGCGGCGGCGAACCGACAAAAATGTCGTTGGGCGTTACCTCCAATATTTCACGCGCGTAGCCGTCGGCGATAATCAGCAGGTCGCGGTGAAAATGCATGGTCGCCTTGGGCGCGCCGGTCGACCCGGAGCTAAACCCGAGCAGGGCTACGTCGTCGCGCCCGGTTAAAACCGCGTTGAACTGCACCGGTTTTTCCAGCGCCAACCGGTCCAATTCCGCATCATGGTTCAAGGTGCCATCGAACCCGACCACTTTGGTCAAAATGTCGCTGGCCTTGGCGCATGCGGTCATTTCATCCATCAGCCTAGTGTCGCACAATGCGAGCGCAATCATCGCCTTGTCGACATATTGGCCAAGTTCCGCCGCGCGCAGCATCGGCATGGTGTTGACCACCACAGCGCCAGCCTTGGTGGCGGCCAGCCAGCAGGCCACCATCGCCGGATTATTTGCGGAGCGGATCAACACCCGGTTGCCGGGTTTGACGCCAAGATCGTCGACCAGCACATGGGCCAGCCGGTTGGTCCAGTCGCTGAGTTCCTTATAGGTGCGCCGACGGCCATTGCCGATCAGCGCTGTGTGGTCGCCAAAGCCCTTGGCAACCATGGCGTCGGTCAATTCGACCCCGGCGTTAAGGTGTTCGGGGTATTTGAACCCGTCCAGCAGAAAATCCGGCCATTGATCTTCCGGCGGCAGGTTGTCTCGGGCAAAACTGTCGGTGTGGCCGGTTGGTCCAAGCATTTTCAGCCTCCTTTGAATTCGCCAAGCGCCTGGCGAGCGATGACGATCTTTTGTACATCGGAAGCGCCCTCATAGATACGCAGCGCGCGGATCTCGCGGTACAATTTTTCCACCGGATGGCCCGTTTTCACCCCGTCGCCGCCGTGCAATTGTACCGCTTTGTCGACCACCTGTTGCGCCCGGTCGGTGGCAAACAGCTTGGCAATCGCCGCCTCGCGGGTAACCCTTGGCGCGCCGGCATCCTTGGTCCATGCGGCGCGGTAAACCAGCAACGCGGAGGCATCCACATCAACCGCCATGTCGGCGATGTGGCCTTGCACCATTTGCAAATCAAACAATGGCGCGCCCTGCACCTGACGGGTGGTGGCCCGCTTCAGCGCCTCGTCGAGGGCGCGGCGGGCAAACCCCAAAGCCGCCGCTGCCACGGTGGAGCGAAATACATCCAACACCGACATAGCGATCTTGAACCCGGCGCCGCGCTCGCCGATCAGCGCCGATCCCGGTATCCGACAATCGCTGAAACGCAGGCTTGCCAGCGGATGGGGCGCGATCGTACTTAGCCGTTCGGTGACCTCGAAGCCAGGCAATCCCGCCGGCACTGCGAACGCCGACAAACCCTTTACCCCTGGCGCTTCGCCGGTGCGGGCAAACACGGTGTAGAGATCGGCAATCCCACCATTGGAAATCCAGGTCTTTTCGCCGTTTAAGATAAAGTCGTTGCCATCCACAGTCGCGGTCATAGCAGAATTTGCCACATCGGAACCCGATTGCGGTTCGGTCAGTGCGAACGCCGAAATCGCTTCGCCGGCGCGGGTCAGGGGCAGCCATTGAGATTTTTGTTCACGGGAGCCGAATAGCGAAATCGCACCAGTGCCGAGCCCTTGCATGGCAAAGGCGAAATCGGCCAATCCGTCATGGCGGGCCAGTGTTTCGCGGATCAGGCACAAGGCGCGCACATCGAGCGGTTTGTCATCGCTCGGGTCAACTGCCGAATAGCTAAGCCAGCCATCGGCGCCAAGGCTAGCTACCAATTGCCGGCAGGCATTGTCCGTATCGCTGTGGTTGATCGCGCCAAGATTGTTTAACGCCCAATCTTCCAGGGTTGCCGCCAGTTCCCGGTGCCGGTCATTAAAGAACGGCCAAAGAAGAAAGCTTTTGTCTGCCATCAATCGCCCTCAAATACCGGCTTTTGCTTGGCGATAAAGGCGTCGTAGGCACGCACAAAGTCCCCGGTCTGCATACAGATAGCCTGGGTCTGGGCTTCGGCCTCGATCGCTTGCTCGATCGACATCGACCATTCCTGCGCCAACATGGTCTTGGTCATCATATGTGCGAAATTCGGACCGGCTGCGATCCTTGCAGCAAACGTTTGCGCTTCATGGTCAAGCACATCCGCGTCGACGATCTTATTGTAGAACCCCCACCGTGCGCCTTCCTCGGCGCTCATCGAACGACCGGTGTATAAAAGTTCGGCGGTCCGGCCCTGGCCGATGATCCGGGGCAGGATCGCACAGGCACCCATATCGCATCCAGCCAACCCTACCCGGGTAAAAAGAAACGCAGTCTTGGCCTGCGGCGTGGCGATGCGCAGATCGCTGGCCATGGCGATAATCGCCCCGGCGCCGACGCAAACCCCGTCGATCGCCGCGATTATCGGCTTGCCGCAATTGACCATCGCCTTGACCACGTCACCGGTCATGCGTGTAAACGCCAGCAATTCCTTCATGGTCATCTTGGTCAGCGGACCGATTATGTCATGGACATCGCCGCCGGAACTGAAATTGCCGCCATTGGAAGCAAAGACCACCGCGTTCACATCATCGACATAATGCAGATTGCGGAACCAGTCGCGCAGTTCGCCATAGCTGTCGAAGGTCAGCGGGTTTTTGCGTTCCGGGCGGCTAAGCGCAATGGTGGCAATACCGTTGGCAATCGCACACTGAAAATGTTTGGTATTAGCAGGTGAACTCACGGCTCGCCCCTTCCCAATGTCTCGACCAGGCCTTCCAGCCGGGTAATGATGTCAGCCGCCTCTTGGGCGGAGAAGTCCCCGAGCATTTGATTTACCCAATTCTCGTGGGCTGCGGCCTGTTGTTCGAATATTGCGATGCCTTTGTGGGTCAAACGCACCAGCGACGCCCGCCGATCCCCAGGCACCGATACCCGTTCAACCAGATTTTCGTCGGTCAATCGGTCGACAATACCAGTCACATTGCCGTTCGAGACCCTTAGTACGCCGGAAAGCTGGCTCATTTTCAACCCGTCCGCATATCGTGACAGCGCCGACATGACATCGAAGCGCGGCAGGGTGGTTTGGTACTCGGTGCGAAAATTTTCCCGTAATATTGCCTCGATCATGCGGTTGACCTTGAGAAACCGCAGCCAAAGCCGCAGGCGTTCCTTGGAGGCGGGTTCGATAGGCTTTAGGGCGATGTTGATGCTCACACCTCGCCCCCGGACAGGGACAGGGCATGGCCGTTGATCGAGCGGGCCGCCTCTGTGCAAAGCCAAAGCGCGCTTGCCGCCACTTCTTCGGTCTCGATGAAACGTTGCTGCGGATTGGCGCTCTTCAATGTGTTTGCCGCGTCTTGTTTCGACATGCCGGTTTTTTCGACGATGTTGGCGATCGAACGCTCCAGCATCGGGGTCTCAACGAAACCGGGGCAAATCGCGTTAACGGTGATCCCGGTAGATGCCAATTCCAGTGCTAGCCCCCGGGTCAGGCCGACAACCCCATGCTTTGCCGCGCAATAACCGCATACGTAAGGGTAGCCCTTCAGACCGGCGGTTGAAGCGATCGCGATCATCCGCCCCCATCCGACGGCCTTCATGTCCAAAAATGCCGCCTGCCAGAGGTTAAAAACACCGACAAGATTGACATCCAGCATGGCAGTCAAATCGGCTGAAGACATTTTACCAAAGGCGGTACTGATAGCAGCACCGGCATTGGCGATAGCGATATCAACCGGCCCATGGTTTTTCCGTGCTTGGTCTAATGCGTCATATACGGCACGTGGGTTGGTTACGTCGCATGCCACATAGGCCAGACCCTGTGCGACCAGCGATGCTTCAGACCGGCCGATAATGGTTACCTTGGCATTTTTGTTTGCAAAGGCGTGGGCAATTGTCGCGCCAACCCCGGTGCCGCCGCCAGATACCACCACATGGCGAGCGCTGAAATTCATACTTGTCCGACCATTTCCGCTTCCCGGTCGGCCAGCCGCCAGGCCTGATCGCGCCCAGCCAGATATGGCAGCGGCCAGTTTTCCGCACGGTCACCGATTTGCGCACCAGCGTGAAAAGTCCAATAGGGATCGGCCAAATGTGGGCGCGCCAAACACACCAGATCGGCACGGCCAGCCATTAGGATCGAGTTTACATGGTCGGGTTCATAAATATTGCCGACTGCCATGGTCTTGATGCCGGCCTCGTTGCGTATGCGATCGGAAAACGGGGTTTGGAACATGCGGCCATAAAGTGGTTCTGCCTCGGTGGAGGTCTGGCCGGCGGAAACATCAATGATGTCGGCGCCGGCGGCCGCAAACATCTTGGCGATATCCACCGCTTCTTGCGGCGTTACCCCCTCGTCGCCGACCCAATCATTGGCGGAAATGCGCACCGACATCGGCTTTGCCTCGGGCCACACTGCGCGCATGGCGGCAAAAACCTCAAGCGGATACCGCATGCGGTTTTCGAGACTGCCGCCATATTGATCCTCGCGGACATTCGACAGCGGCGAGATAAACGACGATATCAAATAGCCGTGGGCGGCGTGCAGCTCAATCATGTCGAAACCGGCCCGGTTGGCCATTTTGGCCGCCGCCACAAACTGGTCGCGGACCTGGTCCATGTCGGCCCGGGTCATGGCACGGGGAGTAGCGTTGTTGCTAGACCAGGCTATCGCCGAGGCAGAAATCAGTTGCCAATTATCAACTTCCAGAGGTTGATCCATTCCCTGCCAGCCGATCCGGGTCGAACCCTTGCGGCCTGAATGGCCGATCTGGCAGCAGATTTTCGCATCGGTTTCGCTGTGCACGAAATCGGTCAAACGGCGCCACGCGGTTTCATGCTCCGGTGCATAAAGCCCGGGACAGCCTGGGGTAATTCGCCCGGTTGGCGACACGCAACTCATCTCCACATAGACCAGGGCCGCGCCGCCCTTGGCGCGCTCTCCATAATGGATCAAGTGCCAGTCGGTCGGGCAGCCATCGACCGCCTTATACTGGGCCATGGGTGACACTACCACGCGATTTTTCAGTTCCATGTCCCGCAATTTAAACGGCGCGAACATCGGAGCACGGACCGGTGTATTGGACGCCATGCCGGCTTGATGCTGGAACCATTTTTCCGCCGAGTGCACCCATTTAGGATCGCGCAGGCGAAGATTTTCATGGCTAATGCGTTGCGAGCGGGTCAGCAGCGAATAGTTGAACTGTACCGGGTCAAGATCAAGATAGCGCTCAACCTGTTCGAACCATTCGAGCGAGTTGCGAGCCGCCGATTGCAGGCGCAACACTTCCAGGCGCCGCTCTTCCTGGTAGCGCTCAAAGGCGGTTTCCATGTTCGGCTCCGAATGCAAATAATTCGCCAACGCTATGGCGCTGTCGCAGGCGAGCCTGGTTCCCGAACCGATCGAGAAATGGCCGGTTGCCGCGGCATCACCCATCAGCACGATGTTTTCATGATACCATTTCTCGCAGATGACCCGCGGAAAGTTCATCCAGACTGCGGAGCCGCGCAAATGGGCCGCGTTCGACATCAATTGGTGGCCACCAAGATGGTTCGCAAAAATCTTCCGGCAGGTTTCGATGGTTTCTTCTTTTGATAGATGCTCAAAGCCCCAGGCGTCCCAGGTTTCTTGCCCGCATTCGACGATGAAGGTCGCGGTCTCGTCGTCGAATTGGTAGATATGAGCCCACATCCAGCCATGGGCGGTCTTTTCAAAGATGAAGGTAAAGGCGTCATCGAATTTCTGATGGGTGCCGAGCCAGATGAATTTGCACAGACGCACATTGATGTCGGGCTTGAATATGTCCTGGAATTCGCTGCGCACCTGGGAATTGATCCCGTCGCTCGCCACCACCAAATCGTAATCATTGCAGTAGTCCTGCACCGGGCCAAATTCGGTTTCAAAACGTAAATCGACTCCCAGTTCGCGGGCACGGTTTTGCAGCAGGATCAATAATTGCTTGCGGCCGATGCCGGCAAACCCATGACCGCCGGAAATCGTGCGCACGCCGCCATGAACGACGGCGATATCATCCCAATAAGAAAAATGATCGCGGATCGCGTCGGCGCTCTGCGGATCGTTTTCTTGCAGGTTATCCAGCGCATCATCGGACAACACCACCCCCCAACCGAAGGTATCGTTGGCTTTGTTGCGCTCAATTACGGTTACCTGGTGGGCCGGATCGCGCAGCTTCATCGAAATCGCAAAATATAGGCCGGCAGGGCCTGCTCCCAAACATGCAATGCGCATCAAAATTCACCTCCAACGATCACCAACTGCGGTACGACCAACGATTTTTACTGATTATAGCTGGAGAGCAATATATTTCAAGTTTAAAATATTTAGGTATGAAGCATCACCCTCCGATCCACCGTCCTACGAATGAGAACGCTTTGAGCAGCTAAAGGCAGGCCCTAGTTGCGGGCACACACCATCATATAGTTGACCTCCAGGCTGCGCGAGCGAACCCAAGCGTCTGCCAAAGGATTGTAAAACACCCCGGTGCGGTCGAGGATGTACAATCCTTGGTCGGCGAGCGGACGTTCGATTTCCTGCGGTTGCACCAATTTGTCATAGCTATGGGTACCCTTCGGTAACCAACCAAGCACCCGTTCGGCGCCGACAATCGCCAGCGCATAGGCTGCTGGGGTGCGGTTGATGGTGGCAACAAACATCAACCCTCCTGGTTTAACCATGCGGCAGCAGCTTTTCAGGAACAATTCCACATCGGCAACATGTTCGACTACTTCCATGTTAAGGATGATGTCGAAGGTTTCGCCACGCTCCTGCAATTGCTCGGCGGTTTCCGCGCGATAGTCGATTTTTAGCCCGGTTCGTTCGGCATGTAATTTGGCAACCACTATATTTGTTTCAGACGGGTCAGCGCCCACCACATCGGCGCCAAGCCGTGCCATCGGTTCGCTCAACAGACCGCCGCCACAACCGATGTCGAGCAACCGCATGCCGGTCAACGCGCCTCGGTCGCTAAACTCCCGGTCAAAGTGTTGGCAGACAATTTCCTTGATATAGCGTAGCCGCACCGGATTGAATTTGTGCAACGGGCGGAACTTGCCGGACGGGTCCCACCACTCATCGGCGATCGCCGAAAAACGCGCCACCTCGGCGGCATCGACACTCGAGTTTTGTTCCGCTTTCATGTGGCAGACCTTTTCTTTGACCGATTTTGCCCTGGCTAAATTGCGTATTACCGCATTTTGGCAACTTGCGAGTAAGGACCGATATGTTTATTTAGCCCATCCGCTCCGTTTTTTGGAGCGTTTTGCTTGCGCCCCGCAACCATCTGGAACTCTGTGACCATGGCTCGCCTGGTAATGAAGTTCGGCGGAACCTCTGTCGCCGATATCGATCGCATCCGCAATGTCGCCAACCATGTCAAGCGTGAAATGGACCATGGCAACGAGGTTGCCGTGGTGGTATCGGCCATGGCCGGGCGAACCAATGAGTTGGTCGGCTGGACCCGCCAAGCGGCATCGTTTCATGATGCGCGCGAATATGATGTGGTAGTAGCCTCCGGCGAACAGGTGACCACCGGTCTGTTGGCGATCACTCTGCAATCGCTGGGCATCGATGCCCGCTCGTGGCAAGGGTGGCAAATACCGATCCGCACTGATGGCGCGCACGCGGCGGCTAGGATCGTCGATATTGCCGCTGACGAATTGGACCGGCGATTGAAAAACCGGCAGGTCGCGGTGGTTTCCGGGTTTCAGGGCCTGGCCCCCGACAACCGTTTGGCGACCCTTGGCCGCGGCGGGTCGGATACCAGCGCAGTGGCGATTGCTGCAGCACTTGATGCCGACCGCTGTGACATCTACACCGATGTGGATGGGGTATATACCACCGACCCACGGGTCGAACCAAAGGCCCGCCGGCTTGACCGCATCTCCTATGAGGAGATGTTGGAAATGGCGTCGCTTGGCGCCAAGGTGCTACAGGTGCGTTCCGTGGAACTGGCAATGGTGCATGGGGTAAAAGTATTCGTGCGTTCCAGTTTCGAAGCGCCCGACAAAATCTCCGGCGAACCGGCCGGCACACTGATTTGTGACGAGGTCGACATTATGGAAAAACAGACCGTTACCGGGATCGCCTATGCCCAAGACGAGGCACAGATTTCGCTCCGCAAGGTGCCGGACCGGCCAGGTGCGGCGGCCAGTATCTTTACTCCACTGGCTAAAGCCCACATCAATGTCGATATGATCGTACAAAGTATCTCCGAAGATGGCAGTTCCACCGACATGACGTTTACCTTGCCGGAGAGCGATGTCGAAAAGGCGATCAGGGCGCTGGAGGATGTCCAAGATGGAGTTGGTTTCAAATCGCTGCAAAGCGAAAAGGGTCTGGTCAAAATATCGGTGATCGGCATCGGCATGCGTAGCCATGCCGGCGTCGCCTCGACCGCCTTCAATGCTTTGGCCGGCAAGGGTATCAACATCCGTGCGATAACCACGTCGGAAATCAAGTTTTCGGTCCTGATCGATGCGGACTATGCAGAACTGGCAGTGCGCACGCTGCATGGCGTATATGGTCTCGACCAGACCCACTGAATGCCGGTCCTAGCTTCAGGCCGCCGGCGGCCAAAACTGCCGATTAAGATTGCGGGAAACGGGAAGCGGAGTAATGAAAAGTCCGTTCGGCGGATCACAATTGCTGCTGAAGCGTTTGCGCGAGGTGTTGGCCGAGCCGCTTGACGCCCAGGACCGGCTTGACCGGATCGTTAGCGAGATCGCCGACAACATGGTCGCCGAAGTGTGTTCGGTCTATGCGCTGCGTGCCGACCGGGTATTAGAGCTGTTTGCCACCAAGGGCCTGAATTTAACCGCTGTGCACCATTCGGTGTTGCGGCTCGGCCAGGGGCTGGTCGGCACCATCGCTGCGACTGCTCGACCGCTAAATCTCGACGAGGCGCGTAGCCATCCAGCCTTCGCCTATTTGCCGGAGACCGGTGAGGAAATTTATCAATCCTTTCTTGGGGTGCCGCTACTTAGGGCCGGTCGCTCGCTTGGAGTTCTGGCGGTGCAAAACCGCACTACCCGGCGCTATGGCGAGGAGGAGGTCGAGACCCTTGAAACCATCGCCATGGTGATCGCTGAAATGATCGCCGCCGGCGAATTCGAGGGGCTCAACCGCACTGGCATCGATCTTGATCTGCGCCGCCCGGTGCGGATTTCCGGGGTTTCGCTTAATGGCGGCCTTGGCCTTGGCCATGTGGTGCTGCACGAACCTAGAGTGGTGGTCACCAACCTGTTTAACGAAGACATAGACAGTGAAATCGAAAGGCTGCGCAGCGCGCTGAACCGGCTCAGAATGTCGATCGATCGGCTCTTGGACCGGGATGATTTTGCCGGCGATGGCGAACACCGAGATGTCCTCGACGCTTACCGCATGTTTGCCGATGACCGTGGTTGGATCAGGCGCATGGAAGAGGCGATCCTAAACGGGCTGACCGCCGAGGCAGCGGTGGAAAAGGTGCAAAGCGAAAATCAGGCACGGATGATGCACCACAGCGACCCTTATCTGCGTGATCGCCTCAATGATTTCAACGATTTGGCTTACCGGTTGCTGCGTGAACTGGTCGGCAAAGCGGCGACCAACCCGTTGCAGGGCTGCGAGGACGCGATCGTCGTTGCCCATAATCTCGGCGCTTCTGAACTGCTCGATTATCCGCGCGAGAATTTGCGCGCGGTAGTCTTGGAATATGGCGCGCCAACCAGCCATGTCACCATCGTTGCTCGGGCGCTCGGCGTACCGATGGTGGGACAGGTGGCCGGCATCGTATCTTTGACCGCAGTCGGCGATCCGGTAATCGTCGACGGCTCCGCTGGTACGGTGCATGTGCGTGCTGACGCTGAAATCGAGGAGGCGTTTCGAGAAAAGGTGCGCTACCAGGCCAAGCGGCAAAAACAATATGATAAACTGCGCGAGGAAGCCTCGGTTAGCAAGGACGGCACCAGCGTGGCACTGATGATCAATGCGGGTCTGGAAATGGACTTGCCACAGATCGAAATCACCGGCGCCGAGGGGATCGGCCTGTTCCGCACTGAATTGCAATTTCTGGTCCGGTCCAGCCTGCCGCGCGCCGAAGAGCAACAAAGGCTGTATGAACAAGTCTTGGGGGCCGCCGCCGGCCGACCGGTGACCTTTCGCTTGCTCGATATCGGCGGTGACAAATTCCTGCCCTATATGCGCACCCGGCACGAGGAAAACCCGGCGCTTGGCATCCGCGCGGTTCGCTTGGCGCTAGAGCGGCCAGGCCTGATCCGCACCCAACTCAGGGCGCTGCTAAAGGCGGCGGCCGGGCGCGAGTTACGGATTTTGATCCCGATGGTGACCGATGTTAGCGAAATCGCCGAGGTGCGTGAATTTCTCGATCACGAGGTGGAACTGATGGCCCGCTTCGGCCATGCGCTGCCGCGTATATTGCGGCTTGGCACCATGATCGAAGTACCGTCATTGCTGTGGCAATTGGACGAACTTTGCGCGCAAAGCGATTTTCTCGCGGTCGGCACCAATGATCTGCTGCAGTTTTTCATGGCCAGCGACCGCGCCAATGCCCACCTGAGCGAACGGTTCGAGCCGCTCTCGCTGTCATTCATGCGGGCGCTGTCGACGATTGTCGCCAAGGCCGACGAACATGATGTGCCGGTCTCGGTTTGCGGGGAAATGGCTGGCCGGCCGATCCAAGCAATGGCCTTGATCGGATTGGGGTTGCGCACCTTGTCGATGACCCCATCTTCGATCGGCGCGGTCAAGGCGATGGTGCTTGAACTCGATGTGCCGGCGCTTGAACGAGAAATGGCTAATTGCTTGAACGGCGGTTGCCAAGACCATACCGTGCGGGCTCGTTTGACTAAGTTTGCCGAACAGGCCGCAATTTCGCTATAGCGAGAGCAAATTGCGCATTCTCGAATTTGCGGAACACCCATAATGATTTCGTCGGAAAAAATCGATCAATTGCTGCGTCGTCATCAGGGCCTCAGCTCGGATATGGCTGCTGCGCCCGAACCTGAGGTTTATATCAAACTGGCGGCGGAATTTGCCGAACTTAGCCCGGTGGTCGACAAAATCTCCGAACTAAAAGCGGTTGAAAGCGAGCTCGAAGGGCTCGACGAACTGCTCGATGCCGCAGATACCGACGGCGAAATGCGGCAAATGGCGGAAGAAGAACACCCGGCCCTGGAAGAGCGGCGCCAAAAGCTGAATGAGCAGTTGCGGGCAATGTTACTGCCGCGTGATGCTGCGGACCGGCGCAATGCGATTTTGGAAATCCGAGCCGGCACCGGTGGGTCGGAAGCGGCACTTTTTGCCGGTGACCTGGCGCGCATGTATGAGCGCTACGCGGCCAACCGAGGTTGGAAAACCGAGTTGATTTCCGCCAATGACGGCGATGTCGGCGGCTACAAAGAAGTGATCCTGGCGGTCAAGGGCCGTGAGGTGTTCAGTCGGCTAAAGTTCGAATCGGGGGTTCATCGGGTGCAGCGGGTGCCCGAGACCGAATCCGGTGGCCGCATTCACACCTCGGCGGCCACGGTCGCGGTGCTGCCAGAGGCCGAAGAAATTGATATCGAAATTCGCGATGAAGATCTTCGCATCGATACCATGCGAGCGTCCGGCGCCGGCGGGCAGCATGTCAACACTACCGATTCGGCGGTTCGCATCACCCACATTCCCACCGGCATCGTGGTCCTGCAGTCGGAAAAGTCGCAGCATCAAAACCGCGCGCGGGCAAAACAGATTTTGCGCGCCAGGCTATACGATGCGGAAAGGCAAAAGGCCAATGAGAAACGGGCTGATCTGCGTCGTGGCCAAGTCGGCAGCGGAGATCGCTCAGAGCGGATCAGGACCTACAATTTTCCGCAAGGTCGGGTGACCGACCACCGGATTAATTTGACCCTCTACAAGCTAGACCGGATCACGGCCGGTGAAGGGCTTGATGAAATTGTCGAAGCGCTGATGGCCGAACACACGGCCAATTTGCTGCTTGCGGTTGAGGATGATGGCTGACGATAATTCGCATTTGTGCGTAAACCGCCTGTTGTCAGACGGCCGTCATAGGCTCGAAAATGCCGGGATCGCGTCGGCGGCGCTGGAGGCGCGGCTGTTGCTGCGGCACGCAACCGCAATGAGCGAACTTGCGATGATCACCGGCGCGGGGGAACCGGTTGCCCCATGCCATGCCGCCAAATATCGCCAGCTTATTTCACAATGCGAAAATGGTGTGCCACCTTATCGTTTAATTGGTGCGCGGACTTTTTGGGGCCTAGAATTTGCAATCAATGAAGCGACCCTCGAACCGCGACCCGATACCGAAACATTGGTGCAGACCGTACTCGATTGGTGCGTGCTAGGTGGCCGGGGTGAGGCTAAACTGCGGTTCGCCGATATAGGCGCCGGAACCGGAGCAATCGGTGTGGCGCTTTTGAGCGAACTTAACACTGCGCACTGTGTCGCCACCGACATCAGTACCAGCGCCGGCGCCTGCGCGGTGGCCAACGCAACCCGCAACGCCGTCAAAGACCGGTTTGAATTTGTCGTCGGCGATTATTGCGACCCCCTTACCGGACGGTTTGATTTCATCGTCTCCAACCCACCCTATATTGCAAGCGGCGATGTTGAGACTTTGGCGCCGCGGGTGCGTGATTATGATCCATTGCTTGCTCTTGACGGTGGCCCAGATGGTTTGGACGGATACCGACGAATTTTGGCCGACTGCCCGGGTCTAATAGCGCCCGGTGGGGCGATATTTGTTGAAATCGGTGCTGGCCAGGCGGAACCGGTACGCCAAATTGCTGTTGGCTATGGCTGGCGCCTGGACAATACTACGAGTGATCTGGCCGGGCATCACAGGGTGTTAACGTTTTCATGCTAGCCCTGGGACCGATCGATTAGACCCGAAGGGCAATATGGGATAGTCCGCTAGCGCTTGTCACGAAGCGTTGGAATAGCTTGGCCGCGCTATCTTTTTGTTTATGCGTGTCATTTTTCCCAAAACCGGTACCCACTTTTGGGTGACACGCTCTATGTGGGCCGGAAACTCTGAATTTGTGGTTGCTTGTGACGCCATTTTGCCTTTGCAGCTGACGAATTTGCTGACACGAAATGGATAACATGATTGGATTTGGGCTGCAGAAATCCCACGATCGGGAACCGTTCCTTGTTGAATGACAAAAAAATCACTTGGAATTGTCATTAGAAATGCTTATTTAGGCGTGGTCTGACCGAAGACGGGGTTATCCTCGCGCAGAGAATCACTCATAATGAGTGCCGGTCAGCCCCAATCTGCAGACAACAATTTGGTGATGCCGGTACGTGGGACGGGTGCCGGATCTGCAAAACTAAACGGCGAAATGCATTACGCGAATTCCCGCTTATGAAATGCATACCAAGTCTAGCTATTTTGAAACGAAGCGCATGACATCGCATCGCATTGTGCTGCGATCGCTCATAACCGAGAGATCTGTATGAGGCAAAATCAACAAAAACAGCGTCCCCGGGGTCGCAGTCGGAAAAATCCTAACCCTATGTCGCGTTCTTTTGAGAGCAATGGCCCGGATGTGAAAATCCGCGGCAATCCTGCTCACATTGCGGAGCGGTATGCGACGTTGGCGCGTGATGCCTCTTCCAGCGGCGACCGGGTAATGGCCGAAAATTACTACCAGCATGCCGAACACTACAATCGGATTATCGCTGCGGCGCAAAGTGTCCCGTTACAGCGTTCCGACGAAATGGGAAGTGCTAGCGTTGGTGAAGGCCCACAGCCGGATGTCAGTGAGGCGCCGGCGCCGGAAACCACGGTTCGGCAGGACGCCAATGGCGCGGCCAAGCCGCTAAGCAATGGCAGCGCCGAGGGCAATGGCACCCAGGCCGGTCCACGGCGGCTCCGCAATCGCCGTCGACCCCGACCGGAAGATCAGGGATCGGAGGATAGCGCGGCCGACAGTGGTGGCACCGATGACACCATTACCAAAGATGCGGCCGGTCTGCCGGACACAATTACCCGGCCAGCAAAAGTAACCGAAGCTGAAGAAGCTCCAAGTGCTGCCGAAGATTAATTGGCGATTAACCCGCTAGCGCTTGTCACGAGGCTATTCCAACGCACACTACACGACTCCGGCGGATTTGAGGGTTGATTTTTTCTTTGGCCATAGCTTCATCCAGACCCTTGCTGCCTTTTGGGGCTGGTGAATGATCCATCTTCTGAGTTGATCAAGTCCGGTTCTGAACCATGATTTTTCCTTGTATCCATGGCTCTTTTTCCTGATCGGGGAAAGCCCGATGGTTTTGCTGGCGCAACGATAGGTCCAACTCATTGTAAGAGCGATTATTGCCAGCCACAGATCGAGTTTGCCCGGATCGGTAATACCAAGGAAATTTAATATTGACCCATTTGACCGCCGCGATTTTGTTTGCTGACTAGGCGGCGACCGTGCCGTGGTGCGGATCCACCACAAGCGGGCTCTAACGACGTCAGCGAACAAAATCGTGCGGCCAAATAGCGCCGATTTTTCAACCCGATGCAACATCTCGTGGTGGAGCAAACCGGCCCACCAAAGGCGCTTTCCCGCCCGATTTTGGGCACCGAAAAGCGCCCTGCGCTTGGGTTTTAAACTGGTGATTATCGCAAAACCACGGTGCTGGTTTTTGCCCATACGTTTCCAACGGTGTTGCGAAACTTGCCCGATACCCCGGCATCGCGCTACGCTTCGCGCCTCGCCGGATCAACCGGTTTGCATCCATCAAATAGGTCAATATTAAGTTCCCTTGGTATAATGCGGGTGTCTTCAATGTTGAAGCCTCGCTTTTTGGTGTCACCAAACAGGCATTCGATGGCCCATCTTTTGCGGTATTTGCGCAACCCATCTTTGGGTTCGCGATTGGAGGCGATGATCAGCCAATCGCCGTCTTTGATGCGCCGTGCTGCAAAGTTCAACGGGTTGTTCTGCCTGCGCTCGATATCTGTCAACCAGCCCGACCATGTCCTGATTGTTTTGATCGAACGGTGTCTGCGCAACAATGTTTGAAACGACCATTTTGATCCGTCTTGTTGTGTCAAATGCATCGCCTTCTTGATGCGAATGGCGAAGGGGATGTTGTTTTTGTTGAGGAAATCAAACCAGTCGTGACCGATGAACTCCCGGTCAGCCAGTAGCATTCGAACCGATGATGCGCCAAACAAAGCCAGATAACGCCGCATCAACGTGATGCGTTCGGCGCTATTGCTGCTGCCCGGCTTGTCAAGAATTACCCACATCAGCGGCACGCGAAACCGGCGTGTCACCAGCGCCAGCATCAATATATTGATATCGCGCGACCCAACCTTCCAGTTGGTGCGATCAAGTGCCAGCAGCCATGGTCTGGCATGGGGTCCGCACTGGTTCAACAGGCGCACCATCATCCGCGCCACCCAATCATTATCAAGACGCACATACTGAAAAAACCGCTGCAGGCGGCGGTAGTTGGATGCGTGTTTGGCAGGACCGCAAAACTGGCAAGCAATGTGGCGCAAATTTACCGTGCGGCCATTCACAAGACCAACAATGATCACAATAAGCGTCTCAATGCGGCTCTTGTTCAAACCAAGATGACACGATAAATTCACACCGAGAGCGTGGGTTAATAACGGTATCGACATCGAACGACGCCATTGGCAAATGAAGCGTTCAAAATACCATCAATTCACGCTCTCAACCAAAATTGTCGTGTAGTGTGGGTTGGAGCTGCAAGGCTATTTCAAAGGTTTGTAATGTCAGGCTATTTCCGACAATTAAGGCGAGGGACAATAAATTTTGAAGCGATGGAAATGGCGGCAAAACGAACAAATCTGTTATTGCTTTGTGGCAACGCAATTAGCAGTCATGGTTAAATATTTTCTCTAATTGCCATCTGCTTGAATGAATGTCCCGTGCAAACCAAGCGGAAGCGCCAAGTCCATTTCTGCTTTCATTACCGGGCCATCTGATAGATGCATTCCGTCATAGATCGATAGGTTGGTTGTGCCTTTCTGCCAATCAAGTGCGGTCCCGATTATCCAAAATTCATTATCGATTCTTGGTTTTGGTACGATTAGATGCTCTTCAAGGATTTCAGTTTCGCCGACATCAAAGGAGGACGCGTTTCCTGTGTTTCTATTTACCAAAACCAGCCGATTGAAGCCAAAGGCGTTTGCGCCACCGGGCTGCGTCAGCATGAGTGCGTGTCTATGGCTTAAGAGGTTTTCGCGGGCATCGGTTTGAATGAATTCCACTTGTCCAAATTCAGGGGCTTTCTCTAAACGCACGGTTTTGGATTTCAGGTTTACTCTGGCCTGCACGTAACGAGACGCGGCGGAAGCACCTCCATCCCAACTGCCATCCATTGCTGCAAATGCATCTTTTGTCATGAAGCTTGGATCATCATGCAATGCGAAATCAAACCCAATCTCCGATGCGTCAATATCATAAGCGTTGCCAAAATGGAAAACCCAAAAAGGGTCAATTTCGATTTGAGTGACATTGGCGAGGTCGGTTTTGTCAATGACCAGCACCTGAGTAGGTTCAGTTGCACGCCATTCAAACAGATCAACAAATGTATCACCTGCCGCATTCGTGGCGGCGTAAGGTGGTGCAATGATCACGATCTTGGTGGCGGTAATCATGAAATCGTGGACCATCGGTGTTGCAGTTTGCGGCAGGACGTGGGTTTGCAAAAGCTGCCCATCTGCTGAGATATGATAGAGGATTAAAGTAGCAGGATTGACAGAGTATCCGAGGTTCCACATGGAGCCATCGTGATCCACGCGAGGGTGTGCGCCAAATGGTAAGCCTTGCGTGTCGGGTGACCAGCTTTTACGCCCTTCGGTTTTTAGTGTTTCTGGGTTGATAATATGGGGCAATCCGCCTTCCCACAGCGCTAACAATTCGCCTGCATGTTTTACGAGGCTGATGTTTCCAGTGTTTTGGGCATCTGCAGAACCACCGGATGTCAAATCATGACCATGGGTGCCAAATCCAAAAAACTGGATGTGCCTTGCCTTGGTCTCTGTGACGTTCCTAGCCGTTTCGACCAAGCGACCATGGTGGGTGATTTTGTTGTCGGCAATGGTAAATCGTTGAACCATGCCCGGGGCATCAAACCAATGTGCAAAGCGGTCGGGGCCAAGGTGGACACTTCTAAAAACCTCGACGATGGCACCAATATGCGCTCGTCGGTGCGAACAGGTCAGATTCGAATAGTGAACAAACCAGAATCAAGCGGCCTGGCGCCTCGACGCCTTGAATCGGTTCAGGGGTTTTTAGAAGTGTCCAGGTTATGTTGTGCTGGGTCGTTGCGGAAAAAATGGCCTTGCAGGTCAGATGGTACGCGCCCTGAAACGATACGGAGACTTGCGTGGAGTTCCGTTTCCTGGGTTCCGAGATACCCGAGCAACCAAGGCTTTTCTTCAAGAGCCTTCAAAAAGGAAGCTTGATTTCCCAAAGGAGTTTTCGCCTGAAGGTGAGTTGGCAAGGCAGATGCTGTCATCAGGCCTGCCAACATTTTGGTAAACGTGCGCCGGTCCATTTTAACCCCCATTCAAAATTATGTTGAGGTCTTGTGGCTCGCCACCAAATTCAAATTTAAAGGCATCAAACTTAGGAGCAGAAAATCCAATCTTTGGGTTGTTGGAAAAACCAAAAGGTTCGTTGGGAGCTCCAAAGAGATTTGTATCCAGCTCTTCGTTTTCATTTTGGTCATGATAAAGCGCGATGCCGTACGTGCCGGACTTTAGGTCTTCGATCGTTAATACGCTGATTCCTTGTTTCGCCGGGCCAACTGATCCGGCAATCATGTCATCTGCATCGAGAGATTTCTGGCTGTCATAAACGGCGGCACGCAAAGTTCCGATATTGGAAGATGTTTCGACGCGAAGAGTGAGGGTGTCGGCAAATGCCATGCCACAAAACCCAGACGCAAGGATCATAGCTACCGGAAGACATTTCAGTTTTTTCATGTTTTCCACCAAGTTAGGTTGAGGCTGAAACAAACTTGGCCTAGCATATTGGAAGCGGCAATGTTGTGACCCTTGAGAATTCGCCAACTAAAAGATATAATTCGTGAGAGCTGCGTAAATGAAACTCACGAAGCGTGAAATTTGAAGATAGTTAAGGGCGAGGCATCAAAAATTATTTGTTTAACCACTAAGGCCGCAGTCGAATCACTCCGTAGTCCTGCTTTCTGGATAGTCACCTCAGGGGTAATCGTTGTTTGTTTTTTTGAGCGGCCCTTTCGGGACACTTGAGGCACTGCCAAACGGATTTCGATTAATCTATTGGGCCCTGATCGTGTTCACGACAGGCCTAATTTCTCTTTGGGCCCCTGCTTTGATCCGCACTCAGCAGTGGACTTCCCTATCCAATATTGTGCTTGTAAGTGTCTTTTTTGGCCTGATCGCCGCAGGATTGGTTGTTTTGCTCAGCCTTTCACTTTTACCCTCGCTCCAAAAATATCCGGGCCACATCAAATTGTTCGCTTACAGTTTTCCAAGTGCGACGATCATATTTATGTTCTCTGTTCTTTTGAGCCGCGTGCGCATGGAAACCTTTGACGCCGAGACTGTAAAGGTCAATCGGCCCGATCTTTTTCGCCGACTGGAAAATATTCCGACGCGCAACAGATTTTGTCGCTTTCTGCACAGGACCATTACGTTGAGGTTACAACCGAAATGGGAGCAGAGCTGTGCCTAATGCGGTTGAATGATGCGATTGCTGAAGCTGCGCCCGAAGAAGGTTTGCAAATTCATCGTTCACATTGGGTGGCAAAATCGGCAGTAGAGGGACTGGAAACCAAAGGGGGAAGCGGGCAAGTACGATTGGTGGACGGAAGAATACTGAGTGTCAGTCAATCCCGCCTAAAAGAAGTTAACGCGTCTTTGAAATGAGGGTTCACCTTTGTTCTCATGCGGGCGACAGTGACTGATATGCTGATTTTTTGGGGGATAGTAGTCTAGAATAGTCTTCATCAAACAAATATTTTACCAGCCATTGACGATTTCAGTTTACTAATTCCATTCTAATTGCGCGATAGGTGAATTGCGGTTAGCTGTTTCACGTAATTATTCACGCGGGACGCAAGTGGAGGCTTTGCCAAATTACGCGTCACGTGTAAAAAACCACACTACACGACAATTTTGGTTGAGAGCGTGGGTTAATAACGGTATCGACATCGAACAACTCCATTGCAAATGAATCGTTCAAAATACCATCAATTCACGCTCTCAACCAAAATTGTCGTGTAGTGTGTCTAACAATACTGATTTTACCACAAACCGTTCAAACAATGGACCTTTTTCATGCCCAATCAGAATTTCCCGGACAGTAGTAAGCACTGGTGTTAGACTGCTTCGCCGTCTCACCTACTGTCGAAGCACGCTAACCCATCAGGCCACCGTTGGACAAACCGATTTGCCACCATCAAATAGACCAATATCAGCCCCCTTGCTTTGCAATTCGTGATAAACTGTACATAAAAATCGATATTGTTTCCGTTGCAAATAATTGACAAATGATTATGGTTGTTGCCAATTATCGTATACAAAATGTTGAATGGGTGACTAACTCGAGCCAATGTACAAAATGGTAGGCGGGCGGAGTAAGGTTTGGGCTACAAGTATTGTTATTGCCGCATTGCTGACTTTAATTTTATTTGTGTGGCCAATCCTGGATAGCGTGGCGAATAGGTATAATGTTGGGATGCCTGAAAATTCAAAATTTGCCGCCGCTGCTCCGGCAAGAGACGGCAACATTGCTATTCTCGAAGAATATGAAATGGCCCGGTCTCAAAACACCCTTGCGGCCTATCAATTGTTTATTGCCCGTCATCCCGGTCACCCCTTAGCAAAAGATGCGCACCGAGAAATTGATGGTTTGAGCAAGCGTAACAAAAACAACTAGTACATCGATATGCGAATAAAGCCTATCTATGTGTATAAAAAATAGGATATCGATATGGCAGGCACAGGAAATTCGTTTAGAACTGTTAGTTCATCAGGCGACCAAACGTTAGACGGTCTCTTAAGGGGTTTGGCTTGGGATGATGCTACTATTTACTATAATTTTCCATCTGATACAGGCGTATATGCCTATGACAGTGGATATCTCAGCGGATTTTCACAAATATCATTAGGCCAGGGGATTGCAGCCCATAGGGCATTGAACAAGGCTGATTATAACGGAGGAAATGCGGCAGACGATGGTTTTTCTGTTGAAGGTTTTACCAATCTGAATTTCGTTTACGACAGTTCGGTTACCAACGCGCATATTCGCATTGCCGAATCAAACTTGCCACCCACGGCGGAGGCCTATTATCCCGGCAACTCTATTATTGCTGGTGATGTTTGGTTTGGCAATAACTTCAATTATCGCGCACCTGCTGCCGGAAACTATTCCTGGCATACCATGTTCCATGAGATCGGCCATGCCTTGGGTTTGAAGCATGGGCAGGAATCCAACATTTTTGGTTCCATGCCAACCGCCGAAGACTCGATGGAATATTCGGTCATGACATATCGCAGCTATGTCGGCGCTCCGCTAACCGGGTATCAAAATGAAACTTGGGGTTTTGCACAATCCTATATGATGGCAGATATTGCGGCATTGCAGCACATGTATGGTGCCGATTTCACCACCAATGGCGGTGATACCGTCTATAAATGGAACCCGAACTCCGGTGACACGCTGGTTGACGGTCAGGTTGGCATCGATGCCGGCGGCAACCGCATATTCGCCACGATTTGGGATGGCGGGGGCACAGATACTTACGATCTCAGTGCTTATACGACCAATCTTACCATCGACCTGTCGCCTGGCGGGCATTCTTATTTCAACTTTGCGCAGATCGCTGGTCTCGGCGGCGGAAATTTTGCGCGTGGCAACATTTTCAATGCGCTGTTGCATCAAGGTGATGTGCGTTCTTTGATCGAAAACGCCATTGGTGGTTCGGGCGATGATAGTTTCACCAACAATCAAGCCAACAATTTCTTCACCGGCAATGGTGGAACTGATACCGCAATCTTTAGTTCGGCATTGTCGGCATATACGCTTGTCTCTTACAATGGCGTTACGGCGGTATTAACCACCACTGGCGACGGTTATGACCGGCTGATCAGTATCGAAAACCTGCAATTTTCTGATCAAACCGTGGGCTCGAATACAGCTACCGCATTCGATGCGCTCGGTTATATCGCGTCGTATGATGATCTTATAGGTGCTTTGGGAACCAACGGGCAGGTCGGCTTCGACCATTTTGTTCTCAATGGTTATTCAGAAGGCCGCTCGATAACCTTCGATGCCATCGAATATCTTGCCACCTATGACGATTTGATCAATGCGATCGGCGCCAACGAGCAAGTAGCTACCCAACATTTTATCTCAAATGGCTTCGTCGAGGGTCGGGTCCGCGATGGATTTGACGGCATGGAATATCTTGCCACCTATGACGATTTGATCAATGCGTTCGGCGCCGATGAGAATGGCGCCGCCCAACATTTTGTTGAATATTGGTTTCGGCGAGGGCCGGGTCCGCGATGGATTTGACGGCCGCTACTATTTGGGCAGCTATGAAGATTTGCGGGGCGCTTTTGGCACCGATCTGAGTAGTGCGGCGTCACACTTTGTCAACTACGGTTATAATGAGGGCCGTGCTCGCAGCGATTTCAATCCCCTTGAATATATTGCAACCTATGATGATTTGATCGCAGCGATAGGCGTCAATGCCACAATCGGTGATGCTCACTTTCTTGGCTACGGCTTTAACGAAGGTCGAGGCGACATGTTCGACGGTTTTCAGTATATCGCCTCCTACGGTGATTTGATCGGTGCCTTTGGTATGAATGCAGATGCAGCCACGTCGCATTTCATAACTAACGGATTGAACGAGGGCAGGTCGCGTGATGATTTCGATGCGGCGCAGTATCTGGCGAATTACGCAGATTTACAGGCGGCATATGGCAATGACCATGCCGCTGCCACCATGCACTACATTGGATATGGCTTTGATGAAGGCAGAGTAGACGACATCATCGTCTAACCAAATGTCGGGCACCTGGAAATTCCCGCCATTTGCCGATTGGTGATCTGCTATTGTGCTTGAAATCCGGTGGCATTTGCTGGCAGACCAAATTGGGTTTTGGTATATTGTTGAGCATGATAGCGAACGTTAGAGCATGCCACCCAAAAATGAGTGCCGGTTTTGGGTAAAATGACACGCATAAACAAAGAGATAGCGCGACGAAGCGAGCCCAACGCTTGGTGACAAGCGCTAGAGCGTATTCCCGAAAAGTGTATAGCGGTTTTCGGACAAGAATACGCGACAAAACAAAGCGATAGCGCGACGAAGCAAATCCTACGCTTGGTGACAAGCGCTAGAGCGTATTCCCGAAAAGTGTGTAGCGGTTTTCGGACAAGAATACGCGACAAAATAAATAGATAGCGCGACGAAGCGAACCCAACGCTTGGTGACAAGCGCTAGACCTATTGGGCTCTGGCGGCATGGGGGACAACCAGCTGTTCGATCCAGTTCTTGACCTCGCTTTGGCGGATATTTGGGTCCATCACGTCGGCATCGATGCCAAGTTGGAAGGCAAGGTCGGTGCGGGTCGGATTCTGGTGCAATAGTTCAAGACGGTCGACAAACCTCTGGGCAGTATCGAGATCTGCGAAGAAACCCTTGTCGACCAGCTTTTGCTTGCGGCAATAAATCAGCCGCGCCATCTCGTGCAAATCGTACTCCGGGTGATATTGCAGCGCCCAAAACGTGCCCTGGCTATGGGTAACCGATACGGACTGCACGCGGGTAAAATCGTTTGAAGAAAGCGACACCGCGCCCGGCGGCAGATGGGTAATCTCGTCGTCATGGGATATCCAAGCATCGAAGACGGTTTTCTTGTCCCGGTAAAGCGGGTGACCACGTCCTTCCGCGGTAAGGGCGATCTTGCGGGCCAGAAACATTTCCCGGCCCTTTGGATGGGCGGCACAAATTCCGCCAGAGGCAACCACTGCGATCTGCGCCGCCCAGCAGGATCCAAAGCTCGGTACGCCGGCGTCAAATACCGCGCGCGCAAAGTCGATTTGCTGAATGACTTCGCGCGTGTCGTGATAGACGGTCAGGCTGGACCCGGTCCAGGCGATGCCGTCATAATTGGCGATCTCGGCGCCTTTGGGAAGCGAGGCATCAGGGTCGGCTGGATAGATAATATCGACCCGAACCCCGTTGCCGCACGCTTTCAACATGCGCTGGTAAAGTTTGCCGGCGGTCGACGCGCCGCCCGCCGCCAAATCCCCGCGCCCGGCTTTTGAATAGCCATCAATAACCAGAAATCGAAGGTCATTGGCCATGTTTGTGATCCCTTTGTATGATACCAACGGTGGTTAATATTGGCTTGCGATGCGATCGACAATCGCCGGCAGATCGTGATGGCTGTCGCAAATGGCGTCGGCCGTGGTGATGTTGCGGTCGTCGGGCCGGGTGGCGGTAAACAGTACTGCCTTGGCACCGATCGCGTGGGGTCCTTTAACGTCATTATGGTCACGGTCGCCGATATGCACCAGCTCGTTGACTGCGATGTTGAGTTGGCTAGCTGCGGCATCGAACATGGAGCGGTGCGGCTTTGAGTATCCGACCTCGTCGGAAAAGGCGAACGCGGAAAAATAGTCGATTAGACCGTGATGAGCGAGCAGTTGCCGCAACCCGGTCCCTGGGGTGACGATCGAATCCGATACAATCGCCAGCTTGTAACGCGATGCCAGCGTTTCCAGCGCCGCGCCGATACCGTCGATGGCATTCGGCGGCACTTCGACTTCCATTTTGCCGTGCCTTTCCACCAGATCGGCATAAATTGCATCGGGTAGAGTTCGCCCTAGGCCGTCAAGGACAACCCGCAAACGTTGATCGACGGTCCAATTAATGTGGCCTTCCTTCCATGTCACCCGGAATCCAGCCTCTGTGGTGTCGTAGGCAAGTTTGACTGAATTATAGTCAATCGGCTTAATCGCGTTGAGCGCCTCCCAGACCTGATGGCGGCGTTCGTCATGCTTCGAGCGTAGGCCGATTTCCTTGCGCTTGATTTCATCGGAATCATCGTCGACGATGGTGTCCCAAAGATCGAATGTTACGGCTTTAATTGTCATCGGCAGGTTCCTTATGGAAGAGGTAGGTAGTCGGACGGGAATGCGGAACGGCTTTCGTCTACTTTTGTTCCAGGAATTGAGTTAGAGCGTTTGCATTGTAGAAAGCTAACCCTCGCATTTTCTCGTTTAGGCGGAATATGCCGGCCTGATTTTTTATGATGATGCTACGATTGATTGCGAGATTGAGGGCATGTTCCAGGGTCGCATTTTCTTTGTTGTCAATCAGCACGATGTGACAACCGTTTTGTTTCAACACACCGCAAAGCGAGTGGAAGCGCACCTCCAATTCGGATTGGTCAATGACGAGTGCAGGGTCGTCAAACCAAATCCTGCAAAGTATTGCCACCGGGGTTGCCGGAATCAAGTTGGAGATTTCTCCAATCAACCTTGTGCCGAGTTTGGAAATCCTTTCGAAACGTTGCTGGCGATCCAGCTCAGGCCAAACAACATCAGCCTCTGCCAGCCATTGAGTGAACGAAATGGGTTTTCCGAATTTTGCACATGCATAACCAAACGAGCGTTGACCGAGCAGCATCTCCCAAATCACACGGATCGAAAATTGCGCCCCTTGAAGCAAAACGTATTTACTGCCTTTGGCACGAAATTCCCGGGAAGAAAATCGCTGCAGGTTCTGGTCTTCGGGGATGCGGTCGTAGTTTAGGCCGATCGGTATGAATATCAGGTCGGGCGTGTGCTGCGGATCAAAATGCTCGGTTACATAACTGAGTAATCCTAGTTTGGCAGCCCCCACGCCGCCATCCGGCGATAGTTGCCCCTCCAGAAAAATGGCGTGAGGAACACGTGCTTCCGTCGCCAGTTGCACGTATCGTTTCAACATCAGCCGATAGAGCGGATCACCAGAATCGCGGCGCACGAAATAACCCCCGGCCATGCGCATCAGGGGTTGGATTGGCCAGACCCGCGACCATTCACCGACGCCGAATGAGAGCATTGTGCGGCCAACAGTCAGGTAGTTCGCGACCGCATAATCAATGTTGCTGCGGTGGTGGATGATAAATATGACCGCCGCTTTGTCACTGACACTTGCCATGCTGCTTTCATCGTCAAACGCCACCTGAAATTTGTACAGTGAACGCAGACAGCGCCGTGCCATCCTGTAGCCAATTCGAAAATAGAAATACGGATTGAAGGCAGGCACGATATCCCAGGCCATGCGCCAAGCTTCACGTCGGGCTTTTTCTGTTGAGATGCCTCGATCGCCGGCGATTTTACGGACGCCTACCTCAACAACCGGGTCGCAGGACAGACGATCTGCCAGAACTGATCTTCTTGACAAGCTAAAAGAAGACAAATGGAGTTGCAGAAGCGGATTGATTTCCTCAACCACATTGCGGGTCCGTGCGCTCCAAAAGCTTGCCCACAAGGGAAAGACAACCACCCGAATAAACACCAGAAGCGTGGAAAAAGACAGAATAATGAAGAGCCAAACAGGAACTGTGATCGTGTTCGTTACTATTTGCATTCCTGTAATCCCGTGCCGATCATCGCATCATAATTTCGCCCATCCTGCGCACAGGTCCTGGGTCGCGTATCATCGTCATCGGTACGGAAAAATGGCCCCGCCGCAAAATGAAACGGTTTTGCCGGGGCACTTTCCAGGCATCCAGCAGGCCAAGACCGCTTTCGAACGGGGTCACATGATCGCGACTACCGAGCACTGAGACAATGCTGTCTGGGTTCATGACCGGCATATTGTCCCAATCTGGATCCAGAATAGGCATGTATTTCCCGGCTGTCTCTGCGGTCCAGCCTTTTTCAATCATCGCCTCACGCGATCTCCACACTCTCGCCAAAGCCCCGTTGAGCAAAGCGTCCTGCTGATGACCGCTGTGGGTGATCAGCAACATCGCCTCGGGCCGCAACCGTTGTGGCCAATTGCGAGCCACGTCAGCGCATAACAACGCCATCTGCGCGCCCAGGCTGGAGCCGCCAATGGCGACGCGGCCTTGGCTGGTTTTGCGCGCCCAATCGATCAGCACCGCCCATTCGCGCAAGGCAGCAGTATACGCATAGAGTGGGCCGAATGGCGCCGTTCCAACGATGGTTTCTCCCGAATAGCGGCCCGCTGGTCTGCGTCGGCCATGCCAGGGTGCTTCGGGCCGTATTACCCGAATACCCATCCGGCACAGTTCGTCAACTTCGTCCACCAAGCCATGCCAGAGATCAAATTCGACACAAATGCCGTGGCCAAAGATGATCGTTGGCGGGTCTTCCACGCCTTCGGGCTCGTAGACCCGGGCATATACAACGTCGCCAAGTTGTGCCGATGGAGATCTGAAACGCAGCCAATAGTTGGTCCCAACCGCGCCCGGCACCCGCTTCGACACTTCGATTTCGGGCATCGGATCCGGCACGGAGAACAATGAAACCCGCTCGTTCAGCGCAGCGCCATAGGCGGCCTCTACCTCGCCAGGAGCAGGAGGTTCGGAATGCACTATCGGAACCGGGTGCTTGAGAAGGAAACGGAATTTTCGTCGGGTCGTGTTCAAGACATGGTGATGGTCGCGCCTTGCGGTCTCAATGGCTACCAGCTCTTCGGGCGCGCGCCGCGCAGCTCCGAAAAACGATTGTTCCCAGGAAGTATCGACAGCGGCGGCCGTGGCCCGCGCCGCCTCAGTGGGGAAAAGTACGCTCTGCAATTTGTCGAGATCAATCCCGTCAACATCCAATGGAACTTCAGCCAGAAACCGCTCAGGCACGCCGCCTGAAATCGTGGCCGCCGCCCACAACCTGGACAAGGGAAAAAAGTAGTGCGTGAGTGTCCACAGGGCCAGACGGTCAAAATAGGGATACCCGAGCAGAACGCCCATGGCCCCACGAACGCGGCTTGCTGCCGCATCTTCGGGCCGAAGGCGTGGATGCCACTCTGGGTCTACCAAAGAATCTACCCGGTTCTCTACCGGCGCCGGTACACTGCGCTTCAGCATAACAAAGTTCCTAAAATGAGGTCCTGTTGGTGATCGCTTCTTTTTACGTCAATCCCCAAGAACGCGCCACAAATATTGAGAAAGCCGAAATCAACTGACCACTATCGAAGTTCCCTTGAATATGGAGTTCACCACTCGCGCGGGTAATCACCAGTTGTTAGCTGCAATTGGGTATCCTACGGACTTCTCCAGTCCTGAGCACCGCGTGGAATGTCTTTTCTTGGCCTTTTTCGGCCATGGTGCTCATGCCGCAAACAGGATGGCGGCAGTCAACCCATCCATGGGGTAGCGCGTAGCCGGCAATCTTAGCGATTGTTTGGCCCTACGCAGCGCCGAAGAAGCGGTATTCAAGGGCTTATGGGCGGGAACCGTGGTCTGAGTTCTTGGAGACAGTGAGCTTCTCAAGTATCTTCGGAAAATACTTGGTCATATCGGCTCGCATTGTCGGGATCGACGTTTGTATCCAGCTCTTGGGCATAGCGGTGGCCGGCATATACCGCGGCGGCGATAATCGCCGGCGCCTGGCAATCGCCGATCCGCACCAGGGTGCGTGGCGCGCCGGCCGTACCGGCGTTGATGTGTTTTTGCAATTCGCGAAATAAGCCGTCATTGGGTTTGCGTTGGCTGACCATAACCAGCGTTTCGGCCGCTATTTGCCGTTCGCGCCCTGTATAGGTGCAGCGCAATAGGGCGCCGCTGGCACCGATTTCGCGCAACTCATGACCAGTTACGATATCGACGCCCAGTTCCATGATCCGGCGCTGGACCCGCGAGCGTTCGCCAGTATTGTCACACCAGGACGCAACAATGTTGTCCGGCGTGACCAGGGCTACGTCAATGCCATCGTTCACCAGGCGCTCAGCGATTACGCTTGCCATGTAGTAATAGTCGCTGTCGAATATCAGCACCGGCCCTTTGGGCACCTCGCCGTCCATGATGTCATCAGGTGTCAGGATCGGAGCGCAAATGCCAGAACGGGCAATTGCCGTATAGGTTGTACCGCTGAACCAATCCGTGCGCCAATGGGAGCCGGTCGCGACCACCACATGATCGGCGCCCACTTGCATAACGTCTTTTGCGGTCAGCGCGCTTTCACGGAAAATCTCCACATTGCCCATGGCTTCAAGCTGCTGGACCCGGTAGTCACGCACCCGCGCCCATTCGCTCAGACCCGGTAGTTTCGCCTCCCGGGCGACCCGACCGCCGAGGTCTCTTGTCGCCTCGGCAAGCATGACATCATAGCCGCGCTGACCGAGCGCGCGCGCTGCCTCCAGACCGGCCGGACCGGCGCCAATGATGAGGATTTTGCTGTTTGACCCCTTGGCGGCAATCTTTTCCGGGTGCCAGCCGCGCCGCCATTCCTCGCCGATCGCCGGGTTCTGGGTACAGCGGATCGGAGCGCTTACGGAATCGCCGACGTAACAGATGTTGCAGCCGATACATTCACGAATATCCTCAAGCCGCCCTTGTTCGATTTTTTTCGGCAAAAACGGATCGGCGATCGACGGCCGCGCCGCACCGATAAAGTCAACGATGCCGCGCTTGATTTGCGAAACCATGGTGTCAGTCGAAGTAAACCGGCCAACTGTTACCACCGGTTTCGAGGTCACTGATTTGACGAATGCCATATAGGGTTCGAGCGCGCCTTCCTTAACGAAACGCGAGACGCCCATTTCGTAGGAATAATCCTTGATATTGATGTCCCACAGGTCGGGAATTTCGCCCAGCATCTCCAACATATCGCGGCGTTCGCCATGCATGGGTTCGCCGTCGACACCAATCGCATCGTCGGCGGAAAATCGTACTGCCACCGCGCAGCTATCTCCGACCGCGTCCTTGGTTTCCTCGATCAGTTCACGCACCAGTCGGACCCGGTTTTCCAGGTTGCCGCCATATTCGTCATTGCGGGTGTTTGCCACCGGCGACAAAAACCGGGACAATAAATAGCCGTGGGTGGCATACACATATACGACATCGAAACCTGCCCGCTTGGCGCGCAACGCCGCATTGCGGTGCCAGCGCTTGAACTCGGCGATATCAGCCTTGTCCATGGCTTGGGTCTGGAACGGATGGCCGACCAAATTGGGTGCACCGCCTACATCCATCGCCACTTCGCGGGTATCAAGATTGGCCGATGCCGCTCCGCCATACCAAAGCTCAACCCCGGCCAGCGAACCATGGGCGTGGACTTGTTCGGTCATCAACCCGAGGGCCTTTACATCCCGGTCGTCCCACAGGGAGGCATAAGGGTGCGGAAGGTCGTCGGAGGATGGGTGGATCGAGCAAAATTCGGTACAAACCACCCCCCATCCGCCCTCGGCTTTGACGCCCCTAAGTGCGGCCAGCATACGAGGTCTGAGCCAGCCCATGCCAGTGCAATGGGGCACCTGGTAGAAGCGGTTTTTGGCGGTGACCGGGCCAATTTTCACCGGCTCGAACAAAATGTCATAACGTGGATCGCGCATGTGCCCTGCCTTACCTGCGAAGCCGATCAGTCGTTCGCTAATTGCGCCAGTTCACGGCGAAACGGAACTCCATCCGGCACCGGTTCATCGAGTTCACGCGCATAGCGGTGGCCGCTATATACCGCAGCCGCGATCGTGCCCGGCGCCAGACAGTCGCCAATGCGGGTAACCGAGCGTACGCCCGCCTCAGACAACATTTCGGGGTTTTCCATCAACCCGTGATAAAGACCATCTTGAGGAAGCCGTGCTGTTATCAATACCACCGAACCGCATTTTTTCGTGTGGGCGCGGCCGGTGTAGACGCAGGCTAGTTCAGCCTGGCCTGTGTCAATCGCAACCAGATTGTGCAGGGCGACAATATCAACGCCCAACTCCAAAAGATGGGTCTGGATGCGCTCCTGCTCCAAGGTGTAGTGGGTCCATTCGGACGCATTGGCGGCAGGCGTCACCAAAATGACTTCATGGCCTTTGATGCGTAATTTTTCGCACAACACCCCGCCCATGTAATAATGGTCGTCGTCGAACACGAGCACCGGCCCGTTTAAGGCTTTGCCGGCGATTATATCATCAGGTGTAAAAACCTGCGCGCCCTTGCCGCCCGGGATCGCCGCGAAATTCTTTCGGCCAATTCCATCGGATCGCCATTTTGAACCGGTTGCCAAAACCACATGATCGGCGCCGAAAGTAACAATTTGCTCGGCGTTGAGCCGGCTATCGAGAAATGTCTCCACATTGGCCATCTGATTGATCTGGCCTGCGCGATAGTCACGCACCCGGCCCCATTCAGATAATCCGGGAAGCTTGCTTTCGATCGCCACGCGGCCACCAAGTTCGGTCGAAGCTTCAGCCAGTGTAACCGCGTATCCACGTTTTCCGAGCGCCTGCGCGCATTCCATTCCGGCCGGTCCGGCGCCGACAATCAATACCGAAGCGTCACTGGTCTTGCTGGCGATGCGCTCTGGATGCCACCCCTTGCGCCATTCCTCGCCGATGGTCGGGTTTTGGGTGCAACGTATTGGTGTCGCGGTAAAATCGCCGGTTACGCAAATGTTGCAGCCGATGCATTCGCGGATGTCTTCAATACGCCCCTCGGCAATCTTGTTGGGCAAAAACGGATCGGCGATCGAAGGGCGAGCCGCGCCAATGAAATCCATCACGCCTTTCTTGACCAGCGAGGCCATGGCATCGGGAGACGTGTAGCGCCCAACGCCGACAACAGGTTTGCTGGTCACCGATTTTACAAACGAAATATAGTCTTCCTGAAATCCCTGCTGGCTGAAGCGTGAGGTGGCGGAATCATTCGACCAATCGCTGACATTAACATCCCAAAGATCA
Organism: Rhizobiaceae bacterium; assembly: GCA_965248715.1. Taxonomy (GTDB): domain Bacteria; phylum Pseudomonadota; class Alphaproteobacteria; order Rhizobiales; family Rhizobiaceae; genus CBDFKB01. Next base: position 351,878 of record CBDFKB010000007.1, on the reverse strand, counting down.
GGCAACTCCGCCATCATCTCGATAATCTCGCGGCCCTCCGCGTTGTGGGCGATGCCCCGGGAACCCTGCAATTCATCGACGGAAAAGCGCACCGCCACCGCGCAATCGCCGCCGACAGCCGCTTTGGTGTCTTCCAGGACCTCGCGAAACAACCGGGACCGGTTTTCCAGGCTACCGCCATATTCATCGCTGCGGGTATTTCGCTGCCGGGAAAGAAAATGCATTAGCACCGACAAATTATGTCCAGCGTAGACGTAGATTACGTCAAACCCCGCCGTCCTGGCGCGCAACGCGGCGTCGACATACCAACCTCTAAGCGACTTTATGTCGGACTTGTCCATCATGCGGGCTTGAACCGGGTCAAAACTTTCGACCGGCATGTGCGAGGGCGCCAACGGGATTTCTCTACTATAGCGGTTGGCGCTGATCATGCCGGCAAATGCCAGTTCAATGCCAGCCAGGCTGCCGTGCTCGTGAATATTGTCGGTCATTTTGGCGAATATTGGAATGTCCGCTTCGTCCCACAACCGGCCTTCGATCGCAGGGCTGTGCTCCGCTGTGTGGTGGATTTCCACTTCCTCGGTACACACCACGGCCCAGCCACCTTCAGCCTTGACGCCGCGCATCTTGGCCATGCTCGACGGGTAGGTTCGGCCCATGCCATTGCAGTGCGGCACCTGATAAAACCGGTTTTTGGCCGTCACCGGTCCGATCTTCACCGACTCAAATAGAATATCGTAGCGGGGATTGCGGTTCATTTTGATCGACATTTATTGGATCGGCCTGGCGCTTCAAAATGCTTGGGAAAAGTCGCCGCAAGATAGGCAAAACACTCTTCTTTGGCGCGCTTGCGCGAAAATGATTTGGGGTAGAGCAAAATGTTTAGCCAAAGGCCGTCGATAAACGCCTCCAGACTTTGTGCGAACATGTGCGGATCAACATGGTCGTAGTGACCTTCGTCGATGATCATACGGCACATGCGCTCGGTCTCGGCCAAGCGATCGCTGTCAATTTCCGCACATCTTTCACGATAAGCGGTGCGGTATTTCTGCTCGCCGTAAAAGGCGAACCAGACCGTTAGCTTCTTGCGATTGCACACGCTCGGGTGGAAGTCGGATTCAACCAGCGCTGAAAGCTTTTCCGTCGCGCTGGAGCCGGAATTTTCAAAGGTCATGCGCCATTGTGCATCATGCTCTTCGGCTAGAAAGCCGATGGTCTCGATCAGCAGCAATTCCTTGCTTTGGAAATAGAAGTTGACAATCCCCTGGGACAGATTGGCGGTTTTCGTCACCGTCGCCATGGTGGTTTCGGAAAGCCCATGCTTGGCGATAGATTCAATCGTGGCATCGATAAGTTGCCGCCGCCGCACCTCACGCGACGCGGTGCGACCCATGCGGGTGGTATTAATGTTTTTCACGTCCAATTTACATTCCATTCCATTCCATCGTCAAACGTCGATATTCGGGTTACCCTTCATCGACCCCAATTAGTTCTCACTCAACAATATGACCGCATCGCTCGACCAAGATAACCAGACCCGCCGCCGTTGATCGGCAAAATTCTCCAACACTCGCTTCGCGTTTTGCGCCGATACCGAAATCGGCTGTTCAATGCCATCAACCCGCACGAAGAAATGGCTCCGCTCACCTAAATATGCGGCGTCATCAAGCACGCCCTCAACCGTGTTTTCGCCGCCGTTGGGCCGCTTGGCATTGAGGGAGAGTTTTTCCGGCCTGATCGCCACCAGCACTTTGTCGCCGGCTGAAAACTCTTGCTGACAAAGGCCGGTGGAAATTTTTCCAAGTGCGCCGGCATCGACAATTGTGTTGTCGCTATCGGCAGTTGTGACGTTAGCGTTGAAAAAATTCATGTTGCCGATAAAGGCGGCGACTTCGCGATTTTGCGGCATTTCATACAATCTGTTGGGCGTATCGATTTGCAGATCGCGGCCCTTCGACATGACCGCGATCCGGTCTGACATGGTAAGCGCTTCTTCTTGGTCGTGGGTAACGAACACGAACGTAATCCCGACCGAGCGCTGTAGCGCGCGCAATTCGAGCTGCATTTTTTCGCGCAATTGTTTGTCGAGCGCGCCGAGCGGTTCGTCAAGCAACAGCACTTTCGGTCGCTTGATCAACGCCCGCGCCAATGCCACCCGCTGGCGCTCGCCACCTGATAATTCATGGGACCAGCGGTTGCCGTAGCCCGGCAGATTGATCAGTTCGAGCATTTCGTCGACCATCCTGTCCTGCTCCTTTTTCGGCAGTTTGGCTTTGCGCAAGCCATAAGCAATGTTGGTGCGCACGTTCAGATGCGGAAAAATCGCGTAGTTCTGAAACACCATATTCACCGGGCGATGGTTGGCCGCAATCAACGACATCGGTTGGCCGTCGATGTAAATTTCTCCCATGGTTGGAAATTCGAGCCCTGCCAACATGCGAAGCAAGGTCGTCTTGCCGCAACCCGATGGGCCAAGCAGGGAGAAGAACTCTCCTTGGGCAATGTCGATGCTGACATTGTCGACCGCGCGCACGCTGCCGAAATGCTTGCTGACATTTTGAATGGAGATTAGTGGCGCGTCTTGCACTTCGATTATGCTCCGCTTGAAGGATCGGTTTTGATGCCGCGTCGCCGATACCATTCGGCGAAGTAGACGAGGAAGAATGAAACCACGAGGATCATCGAACCGAGGGCTAGGACCCGAGGCAGTTGTGCTGGGAAACGCAATTGGCTCCACATATAGATCGGTAGGGTCGGTTCACTGCCGGAAAGGAAGAACGCTAAAATAAACTCGTCGAAGGAAATCGTAAATGTCAGCAGCAAACTGGCGATAATGCCGGGCAATATCAGCGGAAAAGTCACGCGCCAAAAAGTCATCCACCCGTCTTCCCCGAGATCCAGGGAGGCTTCTTCCAAGGATGCATCAAAGCCCTCTAGGCGCGAGATCAGGACCCACATGGAGAACGCCGTACACATCGGTATGTGGGCAATGGCGATGGTGACCAGCGATAAACTAAATCCAGCCCATTTGGAGATAATCAACAGCGCGATGCCGATGATAATCCCGGGAACCACCAATGGCGCCATGATGAAAGCGACGATAGGGCCTTTTCCCGGCATCTGATACCGGGTGACAGCTTTTGCCGCAAAAACCCCGAAAATAGTGCTGATAATCGCAACCGGTATGCCTACTTTCAAGCTGTTTACCAAGGATCCCATTAAACGATCGGATTCAAATGCCACCGCATACCACTGCAATGTAAAACCTCGCAGCGGGAAGGCGATAATCGGCGAGGCGTTGAACGAAAACAGGGGCAGGAAAAGCACCGGTATGTAGATGAACGCCAGGTAGGTAACCGCGTACATACCAAGGGTTCCAAATCTGCGAGTGGTTCCGGGCGTGTTCATAGGTCTTGGCTACTCACCCGTTTGGTGAACCAAAGAAATGCGCACACGATCAATGTGATTGTTAACAGGGAAATGATCGAAAGCGCCGCCCCCATTGGCCAGTTGTTAGCCTTGGCGAACTGCAATTGGATCAGGTTGCCGATCATTAATCCTTTCGGTCCGCCGATCAGCGCCGGGGTAACAAAATCGCCGACCGTTGGAATAAACACTAACAAGCTGGCCGCCACCACACCGGCCATCGACAATGGCAATGTGATCCTAAAGAACCGCATGGTCGGAGTGTCGCCAAGGTCAGTGGCGGCTTCGAGCAGGGATCGATCGATTTTCTCCAGCGACACATATATTGGCAAAATGGCAAACGCCGCCCACGCGTGGGCAAGGGTAACGACCACAGCAAACGGGCTGTAGAGCAGGAATTCCAGCGGCGCCTCGATCCAACCCATCAATCCGAGCCCGGAATTGATCACCCCATTGTAGCCAAGAATGATTTTCCAGGCGAAGACCCGTAACAAATAGCTGGTCCAAAACGGTACGGTAATCAGGATTATCCAAATCAGCTTATTCTTGGTTACCCTGAAAGCGATAAAATAAGCCATCGGGTAGGCCAGCAAGACGGTCAGGATCGTCACAAAGCCCGCAATGATAATCGAGCGCCATAACAGCTTCTGGAAGTGGGCCTTCTCGAGAAATGTGACGTAATTGTCGAATACGAACCCAGGGGTAAATTCCAGCAAATGCTGGGTCCAGAAACTGACGACTATCAACATCAAGAGTGGCACGCCAAGCGTCGCCAGCATCAAGATGATGGTCGGCGAAAGTAGGGTGTATCCGCGAACCGCGCCGTTGCGCAAATATAGCTGACGCCACCAGCCGATCGCACCGCCGCGACTAGCGGCAGACGCGCTTGTTGCTGTCACCTGGGAAATAGAGTGCTCAACCATTGAGGAAAATCGAACTTTCCAGTGCCATTCGAGATCGCATGCCGCGACCGTTCAACCGCGACTATGAGCGGCTCAGCCCGCCATGCCAGCAAGCATACATTGTTAGAGGCGCACCCCGCATCGCATCGGCCTGGTGGATTTCATAAAAGACCCACCTTTTGCCGACACGGTAACTGGGAGCTCGCGAACTTATCCGCCGGAAATCAGGTCGCCCCAATCCCGGTTGATCTTCTGCTCAATTTCCTCCGGCTGGGCGAGAAGGAACACACCCGAGCCCAGGACTGAATTTGGGTCTTTAGTCAGCCCCATGCCGAGAAGCTCATCCTCGGAAAATTGATCGAAGGATTTCGCGTTCGCATGGCCATAGGCATTGTCAGCGATGCAGAATTTCCCGCTTTCCACACTGAGCATAGCGTCGATCAGTTCGTGCGCCTTGTCGTAGTGCGGCGCTTCTTTGGTTAGGACTAGGCCGCAGACCCAGGTCAAACTGCCTTCCTTGACGTTGGCGAATTTCACCGGAACGTCCTGAGCTAACAAAGTGGCCGGCACATCGCTCCAAGTCATCGCCGCAACCACCTCGCCAGAGGCTAACGCCTGGACCAAGGTAGTGCTATCGCTCTGGCGGAACCGCAGCAAATCTTGTTGCTTTTTCAACAGGTCGGTTACTTTTTTGATGCCCGCGTCATCTATGTTTTTGGGATCGACCCCGGCGTAAATCGCGGCACACCACCAGGAATCCTCGGCCGCATCGATGATCGACAACCGGCCTTTGTAGCGCTCATCCCAAAGCATCCCCCAGGATTCTTCCTTGCCCTCAAGGTCAAACAAATCCGTACGATAAGTGACCGATGTTCTGCCCCACTCCCAAGGCACGAACCATTGCTCGCCATCAAACTGGGTACCTTCAATGGTCTTCAGCGTGGGGATCACATCATCCCAATTGGAAAGTTTTGATGTATCGATTGGCTGCAATATGCCGGCGCTTTTCCAGCGCGGGATATTATTGCTGCACGGATGCATGACATCGACCACGAAGCCGGTGCGCACTTTGGTAAAGGATTCTTCCGCATCCCCGAAGGTCGGCAATTCAGGGGTTACGCCATATTTTTCCACGTAGCCCGGCCACATTTCGGGAACATCATAGCCCGCCCATGTGTAGTAGATCGCTTCGCCATCAGCAGCGCGGCTGGTTTTGGCGCTCATCGGCACCATCGCGGTTGTCAAACCTACTGCCGCCAACAGTTTGTTGAATTCGCGCCTGTTGAGGCCTCCTGAACGAACTGCGTCTATTTGATCTCGGACATCCATTTTCATCTAGCTCCCTATTAGGTGACAGTTTAGGCATCCATCAGGTTTGCCGGCCGTTTCCAAACTCCCAATTAAATAACCTACGTCGCCCAGGAAAATTGCGGATTTCCGCGAATTCGACCCAAGCGATTCAACGTCCATTCCCATCGATTCGCGCGTCGACTTTCTGAACGTTCATTCAAATGTATGGTTGCCAGGCGCAATGAGTCAAGCATATCATAGTATCTATAATCGGTGACTGAGTTTCGCTGTCAACACATTGAAGGATGTAATTCAAAATAGAATAGTCTGGCAGGATGCGATCAAATTACGATGATCGCTGGAGGGAGAAACTGAAGTTATGAGCAAGCCTGGCATTATACGCTTTGCACCCCATGGGCCAGCGGACACCGGTCTGGTCGAATGGGCGCCGATCGACCAAAACGAGTTGGAAACCGCAATCCCGGTACAACGCGGGCACATTTATCATCAGGAGGAAAGCGCGGGATACATGGCCGGAGTGTGGGATTGCACCCCTATGACCATGAAAATTTGCCCCTATCCGGTGCACGAGTTCATGTTTGTGCTCGAAGGGTCGATCACCATGGTTTTGGCAAATGGCGAGGAAATCACCACCAGTGCCGGTGAAGCGTTCGTCATTCCCAAAGGTTTGCCGTGCCAATGGAAGCAACCTAATTATGCCCGCAAATTCTTCATGATTTTCGGGGACCCAGGCGCGCCGACAAGCGATCAGGTTTCAGAGCAAGGCATAATTTCGCTGCAGCCATTGGGCCCGCCTGGCGGAATGGAAAAAGTGGTGATCGACGACCGGTCCGGCTTTGTCGGCGAAATTCCGGTACAGCACCAGCACAGCTATTTCGAGGATCGAAGCGGCCAGCTCAATGTCGGCCTTTGGGACAGCAGCCCGTTTGAAACTGCGCGATTTCCACAAAGCGGCAATGAACTAATGTGCTTGCTTGAGGGGTCGATGACCCTGATCGATCAAGCCGGCAAAGAACATCGCTTTAAGGCCGGCGAAGCAGCTTATGTTCCCCACGGCACCGAGCACAGTTGGAAAAGCACAGAATATGTGCGGAAATTCTACGCGATATGCAAACCGGCGGGTGCTGATCGTTCTTGATGGTTGACCCCGGTCGGTGGGAACAAAGGAACCATAATGTTGGCCAGCTCGCAGCCCATCGGCTACAGTGAGATTGTAGGCCTTGAGTTCCTTGTCTTCAACCCTGACCGACAAAACCTCCGCCCAACTTTCATCGCTGTTCAGCAGGCGATAACCAGGCTTCAAATCAGCAGCATCAGCGGGATCAATGCCCACTGGACCTTGCTCTCTTTCCGCCTCACCCTGCATAAAACATCACGCAGGATGTACCAATATTATAGTTCGCCAAGCACGTTCGCTGGGAAATATAATAAACTAATTAATTCAATAGGTTAGGAAAGCTACTGCATAGAAGAAATAATTTATGTAGGTCACCATATGTCTATTCGAGAACAGGAAAACTGAATGAACTCACCCTCAAATAGATCTTTTGGAATATCCTCTTCGATTTCAAGATAAATACCATCAATTTCAATTATCTGATTGCTTCTGTCGGTAATTACACCAGAGCAATTATACCCCAAGCCTTTAACATGACGACTTGCACAGGAAATTTTATCTTGAGAGCGGCACAACCCTATAACATCAATTGGATGAAGATAATCCTTAACCTGATCACCAATATTGCGATTATATGGATGCGAAAAGGCTGCCAAACACTGTTTCTCACTAGAAACTAACACAATTGCTTCATCACCAGATTCTGAAATCCACTCCACACTTGAAATTATCATTTGATGATTCCCAGACTTGGAGCTTTCTTAGATAACTCACTTGCAGTTTTAATATGGAATGTTGTGAGACCTCCAGTTGCCCTATCTAATCCAACAAATCCATATTTTGCACTTCCTTGCCCTCCAATAAATCTAACAAATCCATTCAGCTCTGGAACATAAGTTCCATTCTTGATCACATGGTGTGCATCATCAATGTAATTTTTGAGGTTATACGACGATTGTCCCAGGGCATCCATCAATCCCTTTGAATGCTTTGAGAAATGGATATTAGCTTCATCCCCCTTAAAGAAACGAAACTTGTCTCGATTAAAGGTTTTCAGAAATTCGTCTGCCCCCGTCCTACCCTTTCTCACCAAATTGGCAAGTTTTCCGGCGCCTTTGGTACCAACCAGCACCTCGATAACGGTTGGTCCAAGCCTTCCTATGGCGCTGGCGTAGTCGCCATTTTCCCAATCCTTGATAAACTCTTCGACCGCCGCCTTGCCGAGCGCCAGGGCAAAGCCCTTCGGATTAGATTAGATTTTTTCGAGTAGATTACCAATGGCGGCGATGGTCTCGGGGTCGCGTGCAAGCAAATTGTATGCACCCGCCGCCAGCTGGCCAATGCCTTCGATGTGGTCATAGAGTGCGCCGTTAAGCGATGCAAACAACCGGGCAGCACTGGGCATATAGCTCACATAGGCGGCCCTGGCAGATTGGGTTGTGTACCCGCCTGCCGCTACCGCAGCGAGATATTGATCAAGCGCTTGTTCGCCCAATAATTTCGGTTACTGTCACCGAAATTCAAACGGCCCCGGCGGCGATAAAATCTCCCTCTTTGACACTGTTATAAATACGATAGCCGTCGATAATCGTACCGACAACCGGCACGAAGCCCAACACCGCCATCAAGGTTTCCTGGTTTGCCCGCCGCTGCATTTACGGTGACACGAACTACGGTGCCGTTTACTTATTTCTGCATTGATCCCACTGGCCGCTTGCGCAAATAATGCAGGTTAATAAGCAAACTATCATCGTAATGCGTTATTCCCGTAATTCTTAATTCTAAACAGCGGTTGATCTGAAAATTTTCTTTAGGCATTCTCGAGTAGACCAAAGTAATTTTTTTTCATCTATATACATTGATGAACCGCCTCTAATATTTGGATTATGTTCAAACAGATCCACTAATGCAAATAATTTGTCTAAAGCTCCAAAAATTTTTTCATCCCTTATTGTCTCATCACTCTTGAATAATTTCATAAATTCTTCTTCGAATTCCTTACAAGATATCTTTGCTAGCAAGAATTCCTCCATTAGTTGCCTGTAATTATCAAGAGGTGGCGTGTTCATCAACCTCCTCCTAAATTACCCGTGGTTGTGACATGATGAACTTGTTGCGGATTCAACTTCCAGCCGGTTACAAGATTCCCATTGGCGTCCTTCACCACATTCAAGCCCGTGCTGGGATTGAAATAATGCGTTGCAGGTTGCTTGTGATAAGTACCTGTAATTACGTTTGTCGATTTGTCAGCAATATGATTATTGATGGCTGTTTCTAACCTGGTACCATTTGCTTTATTCCATTTCCCAGTTACCCCAAAATCTGCAGCATGCTTAAAAGTGTGCTGCAATTTTGATCGAGGAATACTCAATCCCCCCTTCGGCCCGACCAGCACTTTAGCACCATCGCCATATTTGACAACCATGGCTTCAGCCCAATCATCACCATACTTGCGCGCAAGCTGCTTGAACCAGCTAAGTGATTTAGCTGCTGAAAGGGTAATTTTTCGCCCGACCCGCAGTCCACTTCCCAAAGCAGTGCCGTGTGGAGGAACCGACAGCATGGACATTTCTACGGCTTCGATGACATTCAGCAATGGTTCCGCCAGATCCCACATTGCTGCGATGCTTCCAGCGACTTCGGTAGCCTTGTTGAGTGTGCGTGCTTCATTGATAAGGAGGGACTGTACGCTGCCAAATCCCAGCCAACCCGTGTGACTCATTCCTTCTAAATTTACGAGGGAGAGCGCCGGGCATACGCCGTACAATGTCTCGGATTTTGCATCACCCGCCAGCAGTGGCAGGAACAAAATGCACAGGCTTTATGATGTGCTGCAGGGCGATATGGTAGTGCTGTAATTTATTATCGAATGGAGTTGAACCATGGTGGACCTGGGAATTAAGCCGTCGGGCTATCTCGATACGCTTCGGCTGTACTATGAGGAAGAGATTATGGGCGAAGCCTATTTCTACGGGCTTGCCGAGCATTTCAACGGGCCGGGCGAGCGCGAAAAACTGATCCTTTTAGCTGAAGTGGAACGCCACGCCGCCGAGACCATTCGCCCGCTCCTGCAAAAACACAATTTGCTGCCGCGCACCGATAAGGAACTCAAACCGTTTGGGCAAAAGTGGGTGGACCAGCACGGCCAGTGGAGCTGGAATGAATTGATGACCGATATCGTGGTCCGCTATCCGGACTATCTCGATGATTTTGCCGCGTTGGAAAATATGGCGCCTAAGGAAGAACTTCCGCCCTTGAAAATCTTGACCGAGCACGAAGTGGTAGCGATTGAATTTGCCAACAGGGAAGTTGCCGGTGACGCCGACAGCACTGAGCCGCTTCGGCGCTATCTGGCTTCATAGAGCGAAATATTCCATCGTATGGTGCGGGCAAAATTCATGGGAAAAAGAACCGCGATTTTGATGATAGGCCTGTTTGGGCTCGGTGTCGGGTTGCTGATTGCCTACGATCGATATTTTGCTCAAAAAGCGAGCGATACGGCCACTCAATCGGCGCCAAATTGCACCAGCTGTACCCTACGGCACCGGGCATTTGCCGACAGCAAAAAGGCGCGGGAAGAGCGCCGGCGAATGTCCGACGATGGATTGACGCTTCCCAAGGCCCAACCGCAATAGTGCGCGCAACGCTTCAAGTGGCTGGAGAATTGTTTAATACCAAGGGAATTTAATATTGGCCTATTTGATGGATGCAAACCGGTTCATCCGGCTAGACGCAAAGCGCGGCGCGATGCCAGGTATCGGGCCAGGGTATCGGGCAAGCTTTGTAACGAAGTTGGAAACGTATGGGCAAATACCAGCACCGTGGTTTTGCGATAATCACCGGTTTAAAACCCAAGCATAGGGCGCTTTTCGGTGCCCGAAATCGGGCGGGAAAGCGCCTTTGGTGGGCCGGTTTGCTCCACCATGAAAGGTTGGAGTGCGTTGAAAAATAGCCACAATATGGCCGCGCGATTTTGGCCCCTGACGTTGTTGGAACCCGCTTATGGTGGGGTCCGCACCATGGCGCGGTCTCCGCCTAGTCAGCGAACAAAATCGCGGCGGTCAAATGGGTCAATATTAAGTTCCCTTGGTATAATGGGCTGGTTTGCGCGCCCGCAAATGGGTTGGTCGGTGCTCGCCGCTATCAACCACAATCTTTAGCGCCCGCCACACCTTGATTGAATGATCGACAAACTCCTGACCAACGGTCTCAACCAGGCGTTGGTAAAGCGGGCCCGATAACGCCTCGCATTCCCTTTCAACCAATGGCTTGTACCAGGAATTGCGGTCGGTCAATTCGATGTCGGTGAAACCGGCTTGCGCCATGGCTTGCCGGTATCGCTTAGGCGAGCTCATGCCAAATCCAAGATTTTCCAGGGCGATATAGTTGTTCATCTGCGGGGAAAATTCACCATCGGTACTAGACATCCAGTCACCGGCCGCAACCACCCCGCCAGTGAGCTGGTCCTAGAAAATCGGACAGCCTGTTAAGGTGTATTTCTTCGACGATGGAGGAATACGACATGGCGAAACGACGCCGGTTTACAGACGAATTTAAGGCCCGAGTAGCGCTGGAAGCGTTGCGGGGTGACAGGACGGTGCAGGAGATCGCATCGAAGCACAAGGTGCATCCCAACCAGGTCTCGGCGTGGAAGCGCCAGGCAATCGATGGTCTTGCGGATGTATTTTCCAAGGGCTCTGGAAAAGATGGTGCCGAGCATGATGCACAAGTTCATGATCTTCACGCCAAGATCGGTCAGTTGACAGTGGAACGGGATTTTTTGGCAAAAGGGCTCAAGCAATGAGCAGGGCGGAACGCAAGGCGATGGTTGCCCGCGATCACCCTGAACTCAGCTTGAGCCGTCAATGCCAGCTTGTCCAGGTCAGCCGCTCATCGTTCTATCACAAGCCAAAGGGAGAAAGCGCAGAGACATTGGCGCTGATGCGGCAGATCGATGAGCTTTTCATGAAATACCCCTTCTTTGGCAGTCGCCAGATACGGCATCACTTGCGCCGGAGCGGCGTGAAGATTGGCCGTCACCGTGTTCGCAGATTGATGCGGTTGATGGGGTTGTGTGCGATCTATCAGGCTCCCAACACGTCCAAACCGCACCCGGAGCATCGGATTTATCCATATCTGCTGCGGCGTATGGTGATTGACAGGCCCAATCAGGTCTGGTGCAGCGACATCACATATATTCCGATGAGGCGGGGGTTTCTGTACCTGGTGGCAATCATGGACTGGGCAACGAGAAAAGTGCTGAGCTGGCGGTTGTCAAATACGATGGATGCCAGTTTCTGTGTAGAGGCTCTGGAAGAAGCCATTTCCCGATACGGCAAACCGGAGATATTCAACACGGATCAGGGCAGTCAGTTTACAAGTTCCGCCTTTACCGGCGTGTTGCTGGATGCAAAGATCAAAATCTCCATGGATGGACGTGGCCGCTTTCTGGACAACATCTTCATTGAAAGGCTGTGGAGGTCATTGAAATACGAATGCGTTTACCTGCACGAAATGACCGATGGCTTTGTGGCCAAACGCCATATTAAAAATTGGCTTGCCTTCTACAACGAAGAACGTCCACACTCGACATTCAACGGTGCAACGCCCGACGAAATCTACGGGTTGAAAAAAGAGAAACAAGACGAGAAACTGGCAGCATGATCAGACAACAAAATACACCTTAACAAAGCTGCTAACCTGTCCAACAATCCGGGACCACCTCACAGGAACCAGAACCCGAAAGATGTCGGCAAAAAGCGCCTCTTTGTCGGCGATGTGGATCATCGCGTCCTTGCTGAAAACCACGTCGAATGATCCATCCGCAAAGGGCAGCGGTCCGGGCGCAACACATTTAAACTTAAGATGATCGCTCAGGCTTGATTGGGCCACCCGCTTGGCAGCGCGTTCGATAAGTCCCAGGTCAACATCAATTCCGACCAATTGTGCTGGTTCGAATGTTTCTGCCAGAAATTGGCTGATGCCGCCGGTGCCGCAGCCAAGATCAATGACTTTCTTACCCGATAACTCGACACCATCGACAATGCGCCGGATTTCGTCCGGTCCGCCGGGAGAAAGAAAGCCTTCTCCCCAAACCTGTTCGAGAACGAATATTTCAGCGTCATCATATTCCTGCAGTGGTTTGGTGGTCATCGCGTGAAGCCGAATTTAGTGTGCATTTAAGAAGTACACCCAAAAATCGCACAGATTTCAATTCCCATAATGTTCGCGCAAAAACCAACTGAGGTCGATCGGTTTTTCTGAACCATTTTTGTGTGTTCTAAAAGTGGATTTCAACCTTGATTATGGCGCCATCTGGATTGGTGTCAGCCCGTTGCAGTAAGCCCGATCGGGGGTTTGTCCGTTAAGCGAGGAATGAAGGCGTTGGGTGTTGTGGAAAGTGATGTATTTGACGCTATCGGCCCTGGCTTGCGGTACGTTTTCACAACCCTTCAAATAAACCTCATCGTATTTGATGCTGCGCCATAAGCGCTCGACAAAGATATTGTCGCGCCAAGCGCCCTTGCCATCCATGGAAATGGGAGCAAAGCGTGCTCAGGCGCTGCAATTTGCACTGCCTGCCCCTTCCACCTGCGCCATAATATCCGCACGGGCAGGCTTGTAACCGGCCTTTGACAGGCTGTTGCGTTTCAATTCCCGGCCAATCGTTGTGTGGCTGCGCCCCATGATCCGGCCAATCTCCCGTTTCAAACAACCCGCGTCACGCAGGTGATCCAATTCGATACGCTCGTCAAAATCGAGCTGATAATAGTTCCTTCCCATTGCGCCACCACCTTAAGGTGGTGCACTTCGGATGTGAATTTAGCCCCCGGTAAAACCATCCAGCTTAGGGCGCCTGATCTCTTTGTCACGCCGATAACCCGGCGGGATCGAAAACCTCAGCATCTTTTCAACAGTGCGACGGTTGATCCCAAAAACACGCGCCGCTTCCCGACGGCTCATAGCGTCAACAAGAACAGCGTGACGAACGCTCCCATACAAATCCACGTGCTTCATCCCGCCCTCCGACAAAACGAAGAGCCTAACAGGATGGGCTAATCAGCCATTTGCGACAAGACAATCTCGCCGCTACGTGGTGCAGTATTCCACCGGCGTTCTCATATCAGCGATTGCAAGCATCGTGGAGCCTCAACAGTTACTGAGCGGCCAGCACAGTCCTGTCGGGTTGATCAGATATCTTCTAGTTCCGCCGATCGGGCCGGGCGATATCTGATTATTCGGTGGATTGAAACTCCGCCGTACACGGGCCCAGGCTCTTTGGTTGCTGTTGGTCAGGAATGCTCACCGCCACACGTCCATGTTTTTTGTGACCGGAAAATTCTGCGCCAGCCGCCTCCAGGGCTAAGCCCACCGCTCTAAGCGTAGAATCTCGCACACTCAAACCGGCCTCGATCCGTACAATCGTAGCCTTGTTTAAATTGGCGAGTTCGGCTAACTGCCTGACTGACAAATTCAAGCCATGGCGCGCCATTTTCACCTGCAGACAACCGATTAGATCGGTAGCTTTGTAACTTCGTAAGTCCCCACCCACCAGCAAGCCCCGTGCCGAATCGAAACATTTTACCCAAAAAAACAACTGATCTCATCGCAGAAACTGCGTCCAAACAAGATCAGCGCGAATAAATTAGCCTACAATTTCGCAAGATACAAACACCCAAAGATGCGGCAAGTTCGCCCAGCTTGAGGAACGACAACCCGTAAAAATCACTAATTCCGCAATTGAGAAAAGTTTAAACAACTGATTTATCTATGATTATTCTATTTTTCAGATAAGAAAAAGTCATTAAGACAGTTAGATAATGCGGTACTGTGTACGGAAAATTGACATTATACATGCAATCTATAGGCATTACCTGCAAATCGTTACACGCACAAACCATCAACCCGATCGAGCATTTTGCGTTGCAGAATGCCAATCTTGCGGGCCGCAAGCAATGAGTCGTGCGCACAAACTAGCGTGCTTTTGATAAATGCGGTTCAGGCGGTACGGCACTGATCGCCTCTCGCACCGCCGTCACCCGTTCAGCATTGTCGCGCGCCACGGTGCCATCGTCGCGCAATAGCGAATTTTCAAACCCGACCCTTACCTTGCCGCCCTTACCTGCCGCTTCGACCAGGCAAGCAGTTTCACCGTGCCCGAACGCGCACACCGCCCAGTCGGCGGTGATATTGCATTGTTCCAACATTTGCAGAAACGGTGCCAAAAGGCCTGGTTCACTGTTTTGTCCTTGGGTGTAACGGCCGAGCACAAACAGAACCTGCAGATCGTTGGCCGGAACCACGCCGTCGTCGATAAGCTTGGTTAGGTGCTCGAGTTCCTCGGCACGGTACAAAATGTGTTGAACCGCGATCTCCGCCCCACGGGCGAAATGATAAAAATCTGTCGCCGCCGGTCGTTCGCTGTCATTGGGTAATTGTTCGCCAAGCGCGACCGAGACCAATTTTGGCATTATTTTATGGACCAACTCGCGCTGCTCGGCTGGAGTGTAGCGGCCAACTGCCTCGGTGGTGATCTGCACCGCCAGTTCCGGCGCTTTGGTTTTGAGTTCCGCCATCAATTCCACATACAGGCCGGCGTCGAGCACATGGGTGCCGTTGGCATCGCGTACATGGGCGTGGATACCGTCGGCGCCGGCCTTTTGACAGGCGATCGCGGTTTCAACGGTTTCGGAAATGGTGACCGGCAGGCGCAGGTGATCGCTCTTGCCGCGCCTGGCGCCGTTCGGCGCCACCATCAGCTTGGGCAGGGGAATTATAGCCACCGCAGTTCGCTCCCCTTAGGTTTGGCAAGCAGCCAACGCTGTTTCGACTTCCGACTTTGACGGCATCGACGCCGCTGCGCCGTGTCTAGTCACCGAAATTCCGGCCGCGACTATGGCAAACCGGATCGCTTCGTCGCTGGCCATTGCGCTAGCAAGGGCGGCAGCGAACGCTCCATTAAAGGCGTCCCCGGCCCCAGTAGTATCGACCACCGGACCGGCGCTTACGGCGGGAAAGTGGGTCTCGCTGTGCCGGTCATGATACAATACCCCTTCGCCTCCAAGGGTAATAATTGCGGCGCCGGCGCCCTTGTTGATAAGGCTGCGGGCGGCCAATGCCGCGTCCCCAACACCGGTCACCTTTATCCCGGTCAATTGCGCCGCTTCGGTTTCGTTCGGGGTAATAAAATCGCAAAGCGCGACAATTTCATCGTCAAGTGCCATTGCCGGCGCCGGATTAAGAATGGTCCGCGTACCTGCTTCGCGGGCGATTTTGAGACCGTGCACCGCTGCCGCCAAAGGTTGTTCCAACTGGGTAACAAACACCGCACTTTCGGCGATCACATGGCGCCATTGTTCCATGTCGTCGACGCTGATCGCTGCTGCCGCGCCAGGATAGACGACAATTGCATTATCCCCGGTGTTCTGGTCGACGAAAATTCCCGCCGCTCCGGTGCCGTTTTCCATGTCGTACACGATTTCCGGTTCCACCTTGGCCTGTTGCCAGGTAGCAAGCGCCATTTCGCCGTAGGCATCTTTGCCGAGCCGGGACAAAAACCTCACATTTGCCCCTAATCTGCCGGCAGCTACTGCCTGGTTGGAGCCCTTGCCCCCGGGGCCGAGCGCAAATCCGCTGCCGATCCTGGTTTCGCCGATTTGCGGGATCGCAGGCGCCCGATAGACCGCATCGGCGACGAAAATTCCCAAAACTGCAATGGTGCCGGTATTGTTCACCTGTTCTACTTCACCTTTAATGCGCACAATTCTTTACATACCAGCCACTAAGTAAGTTGATGTTAACCAATAAAATCAATGGCATGGGTGGTATCTGCGGGCAATAGCCGGTTTCTCCGGCGACCCAACAAACTGTTGATGTCGTTGACAAAAAATGACAATAAGGTCTACTTTCGATGTCCATACAACAAAAAACATTCACGATATTCTAGGGAGGGATATGATGAGACGATTAATCGCCGCTTCGGCGTTTGTTGCAACCATTGCGGGCGCGCCAGTACTGGCCCAAGCCGCTGAATTCATCACCATAGGTACCGGGGGCCCGACCGGGGTCTATTTCCAGGTCGGAAACGCGGTTTGCCAAATGATCCACCGCGAAGCCGCCGAAGGCCGTTCAAAAGGTCGCAAGCACGGTTATCGTTGCTCGGCCCCATCGACCGCCGGCTCGGTCTACAACATCACCAACATTGCCGCCGGCGAACTGCAATTCGGTGTTGCCCAGTCTGACTGGCAATATCATGCGGTCAACGGCACTTCGAAATTCGAAGGCAACAAAATTGACAAATTGCGCGCGGTATTTTCCGTACATCCCGAGCCATTTCAGATTTTGGCTGGCCGGGACAGCGGTGTCGCGAACTGGGACGATCTGGCTGGTAAACGGGTCAATGTGGGCAATGAAGGCTCAGGCCAACGTGGCACGTTTGAAGTGTTGCTGGCCGCCAATGGCGTTGGCATGGACTATTTTTCGGCTGCGACCGAATTTACCTCATCGGAGCAGTCGAGCGCTCTGTGCAATGGCGATGTTGATGCCTATGGCTACACCGTTGGCGTACCGAATGCCGGCGTTGCCCAGGCGGCCGACGGCTGCGGTGCATCGATCATCAACCTCAACAATGATGCGGTGCAAGGTCTGGTTGCTGACAATCCGTTCTATGCATTCGCCACCATTCCGGCTGGAACCTATTCGACCACTACAGCCGACGTCACCACGTTTGGCGTAATGGCGACATTCGTGACCTCGGCCGACGTTTCCGACGAAATGGTCTACGAGGTTGTCCGTGCGGTGTTCGAAAACTTCGACGCCTTCAAGTCACTGCACCCGGCGTTTACCAATCTGACCCCGCAAAGCATGACCACGAACGGCATTTCCGCCGATTTCCACCCCGGCGCGATGAAGTTTTTCAAAGAGCAGGGCTGGATGTAAGCAGATTGCGCCTTTCTTGGCGCGGTCAATAATAGCGTCACCGGGTGGGCAGCCCGGTGACGTCATTTTCGGCGGTTGAATTCCAAGACCCTTCAATCAGCCATCATCCGATTGAAGATACACGGTCGCGGACCACCTATGCGGGGAGGCTAGGATGTCGGACGTTCAAACGGAAACAGTTGTTTCCGATGTCGAAGATGCGCTTGCGCGCGAAACCGGCGAAATCCGCTTAGCGGGACACGCGCACAAAATATCGGTGCTGCTGCTTGCTTCCTGGTCCTTGTTCCAGCTTTACCTTGCTTCCGGGCTTGGTCCGATAATATCTGGATATATCGGGTTTGGCATCATCAACGACATCTATGCCCGCGCCGCTCATCTCGGTTTCGGCGCGACGCTTTGCTTTCTAATGTTTGCTGGTGGCAAGACCGCTGCCGGCGCCCGCAAAGTGCCTTGGTATGATTATATTATCGCCGCTCTGGCGGTGCTCGCCTGCGTGTGGCAGGCGGTCTATTTCGCCGAGATCATCGGCACTGCCGGCACCACACGGCCGATGAATTTCCTTGGCCTTGGTTCAATACCGTTTGAATTCATTCTCGGCTGGGTAGCGATCCTCATCGTGCTGGAAGCGGCAAGACGCGCGGTCGGGTTGCCGCTGGCGATCATTGGCGCAATATTCATCGCCTATTCACTCTACAACCAATATTTGCCCGACCCGTTTGCGCTGTCGCGGATGAGTTACACCCGGTTTGTGACCGCGCAGTGGTTCGGCCAGGAAGGCATTTTCGGTATCCCGATCGGCGTTTCGGTCAAAACCATCTTTTTGTTCGTGCTGTTTGGCGCCCTGCTTGACAAAGGCGGTGCCGGCAAATGGTTCATCGACATTGCTTTTGCCTGTGTCGGCCATTTGCGTGGCGGGCCGGCTAAATCGGCGGTGCTGGCATCCGGCATGACCGGTATGATTTCCGGTTCGTCAATTGCCAATACGGTCACCACCGGCACCTTCACCATTCCGATCATGCGGCAAAACGGCTATCCGGCGGTCAAGGCCGGCGCGATTGAAGTGGCGTCTTCAGTCAATGGCCAATTGATGCCGCCGATCATGGGCGCAGCCGCGTTCGTGATGGCGGAAATCCTCGGCATTTCTTATTTTGAGGTAGTCAAGCACGCCTTCATCCCTGCCATCATCTCCTATATCGCTCTGTTCTATATCGTGCATCTGGAAGCGGTGAAACTCGATCTAACCCCAGCCGAACGGGTCGAGCGGGCCTGGACCGTGTTTAAGCGCGGCTGGCATTATCTGATCCCGATTGTGGTTTTGATCTACAGTTTGGTGGTGCTGCTAAATTCACCGGACCGAGCGGCGTTTTATTGTATCTTGACCCTGTTCGTGGTGTTTTTCACCGAACGGCTGATGGCCGCCGCGAGCTCGGGCGAAGGCAATGCGATCCTCACCAGCGTGCGCCAAACCGGTGGTGTGATCTGGCAAGGGTTGTTGGCCGGCGCCAAGAACATGATCTCGGTCTCGATCGCGGTAGCTGCGGCTGGGTTGGTGATGGGTTCGATCGGTTCCAGCGGTCTTTCCAACGCGCTGCAGGAAATCCTGTCGGCGATTGCCGGTGAAAACATATTCCCGATCCTGATCGCGACTGCAGTGTTGTCGATCATTTTGGGCATGGGCCTGCCGACTACGGCCAACTATTTGATCGTGTCGACATTAATGGTTGGCATTGTTGCATCGCTCGGGCGCCAGGCCGGGTTTGATTTCCCGCTGGTTGCCATCCATCTGTTCTGCTTTTATTTCGGCTTGATGGCCGATGTTACGCCTCCAGTGGGGTTAGCGGCATTTGCCGCCGCCAGTATATCGCGAGCCGACCCGATCAAGACCGGGTTCCAAGCGTTCTGGTATTCTTCGCGTACCGCCATCTTGCCATTCGTATTCCTGTTTAACAGTGAATTGCTATTGATCGGTGTCGAGACCATCCAGCAAGGGGTTTTGGTATTCGTCATGAGCCTGCTCGCGGTGCTGGCTTTTACCGCCTTAACCCAGGGTTATATGCGGGTCCGCCTAAACATCATCGAGTTTGTGTTGTTGATTGCCGCGACCGCAATCCTGTTCAGGCCGGGTATGCTGCAAAACTGGATTACGCCGGAGGAGCGTGAACCGGTGACGTTGGAGCAATTCGAAGCCGGTATCGAAGCGCCTATTGTCAACATCCGCACCGTCAACGTGCTCGACGAGGAGGCGACGATTTCGCTTACCCGCGACATGGTGGAAGGAGCGCCATTATCCTGGCAGACGCTTGGTGTTGCCGCCAACCCATCGTTCCTGCACGAGGGCGGCATACAGGTTACGTTGCGCGAATTTAATGGTGCCGGTGCCAAGGCTGGGTTAGCCAATGCAATGACCATCATCGAGGCCAGTACGGTAAAACCGCGGATGAGCAAATATTGGTACTATATCCCAGGGGTATTGCTGCTGCTTGGCGTCTATTTGTGGCAGGGTCAGCGATTGCCACCTCGGGCACCAAAAAAGCAAGCGGCACCAGCTTGATCAAAGGGGCACTGCAACCATAATTGTCTGCAGACCCTGGTGTGGTGGAATAACTTCGCCGCGCTATCTGTTTGTTTTGTCGCGTATTCTTATCCAAAAACCGCTACACACTTTTCGGGAATACGCTCTAGTGCGTGTCATTTTTCCCAAAACCGGTACCCACTTTTGGGTGACACGGCCTAGGGACGGCGCTGTTCAAACAGCCGGGTGGCGGCAACCGTGGTTTGGCCGTGCCGGCTGCGATTGGTAGTGCTGACGTAAAACTCCCGCGCGATTGATGCGGTGACCCGCCGCGCCGGGGCCGGAAGCCAGGAAAGAATTATCTTAAGATGCACCTTCAGCGACGATAGCGGCACTTGCGATGCCAGCCGGCCACGCCAGGTCATGGGCAGCCGGCATTCCGCCAGCGCAACCTGCCGGTTGGCTAGGCTGACCTTATAGGTTTCTGAATTGGCAAGAAAATCGTAGCTGTCGAGACCATTGTCAAACATCCACTCGATCAGGCGATGCAGCTCGAGCCGGCCCGGCGAAAAGCTTGCGAAAAGTGGATCATAGGCGGAAAAATAGCCGATCAATCCATTGCCGTCGCGAAACATCACCTGGCCGGCGATCGGCACCGCATCAAGCCGCATGACATGGCAGACCGGCTCCAGCCCACCCGCTTGGCTGCCATCGGGTAGGCTGGCCAGAAATGTGTGGAACTGGTCGCTGAACACATTGCGCCCGACCCGGCCGGAGGCCTCCAATGCCTCACGTTTCCATCCAAGCATGGCGTCAACAAGGTGGGGGTAGTGGAGATTTTTGGTCGCCATCAGTTCGAATTCGACCATGCCTTCGGTGCCAAGTTTGTTAGCCTTGCGCCTGAGGCCTTTACGAGAATTGCGGCTGAGCGATTGTTCGTAAGCAGCAAAATCTGCAAATTCGGTCAGGTCGAGAATAAAACTCACCCCATCTGGCTGAATAATCTGCTTTTCAAAACCGAAACCAATTGCGGCCGGGAACTGGTCAATCAAGGCGAGATCGGCCAAGCCGGTGGCTGACAGTTCAGCTAACGTAAGTCGCATCGCCTCGGCAACACTAAACGATGGATCGACAATCGCGTTGGCGTATTGTCCGAGCGGATGGCCGAGCATGCGCGCCTCGCCGGCTCCAAACCAGTTGCGGACCACCATCATCGGCACCACCGCCACCAAAAGGCCATCGCGCCAGATCGCCCCCACCGCTAATTTGTGAGAGTGTTCGGTTTCGCCGAAAATTTTCCACCAATGCGTGCACCAATGATAACGCTGAAAAGCGATCGCGGTTTGGCTGCTTCTTCGTTCCAGATCAAGCCATTGATCGGCAATCGCGGCAATTTCTTGTGACGTTGTCGCGATCTCGATGCTGACCATGGTATCCACCGTTGAGACGGCCTATGATTAAAATGGTTGCCATCATTGCCACCAATAATTTCACAACTGGGTTCAGAAATCGTATATGCACGCTAACTGCCGGCGCATTGTGCGGCATTGCCAGCACTTTGTGATTAACAAATCCTTTCCCCTTTTGCAGAATTCATCAAAAAGGGCTCCAAGAACGGGAAATATAAATGGCTGAGTTGCTGGTGGCCGCACTGTATAAATTTACCCCGATTGATGATCCAGGCGATTTGCGCGAACCGCTGTTTGCGGTCTGCCAAGCAAATAACGTGAAGGGGTCGCTGTTGCTTGCCCATGAGGGCATCAACGGCACCATCGCCGGTACTGATAAAGGCGTGCGCGCGGTTCTTGCCTGGATCAGCCGGCATTCCGCTATCGGCCCGCTTGAGCACAAGCAATCCAAGGCCTCCGCACCACCGTTTTTGCGCATGAAGGTGCGGCTTAAAAAGGAGATCGTTACCCTGGGCGTTGCCGACGCCGACCCCAGTATAGCAACTGGTACATTTGTCGATCCAGCTGACTGGAACGCTCTTATAACCCAACCGGACGTGGTGCTGATCGATACCCGCAATGATTATGAGGTCGAGATCGGCAGTTTCGCCAATGCCATCGACCCGAAGACCGCCTCGTTCGGCGATTTTCCAAGGTGGCTGGCAGACAATCATGACCAGCTCACCGGCCGTAAGATCGCGATGTTTTGCACCGGCGGCATCCGCTGCGAAAAGGCAAGCGCGCTGTTAAAAGCACGGGGCTACAACGACGTCTTCCAGCTCAAGGGCGGGATCTTAAAATATCTCGAAACCGTGCCGGAAAGCAAAAGCGCGTGGCACGGCGAATGTTTCGTGTTTGATCAGCGGGTCGCGGTCGGACCCGGCCTGGTCGAAGGCAGCTACGCCCTTTGCCATGCCTGCCGACGCCCATTATCGACGGCCGATCTGGCTGACAAAGACTACCAACTAGGGGTTTCCTGCGGTAAATGCATCCATCAGATCGAACCACAAAAACGCCAGGGGTTTGCCGAACGCCAACGCCAGGTTGAATTGGCCAAACTGCGAAGCGAACCGCACCTTGGATCCGATCAGGCAGCGCTTCGCAACAAAAAGCGCCTGGCCAAGGCCGCCCATGCCCAACGCTCCAATGCCGGCCAGGCGAAGAAGTAGAAAAGCGGAACGCTGCCCGCGCCATTCAACTCGGCTAGAGCGTATTCCCGAAAAGTGTGTAGCGGTTTTCGGATAAGAATACGCGCCAAAATAAAAAGATAGCGCGACGAAGCGTATCCAACGCTTGGTGACAAGCGCTAGTGCGTGTCACCCAAAAGTGGGTACCGGTTTTGGGAAAAATGACACGCATAAACAAAAAGATAGCGCGACGAAGCGTATCCAACGCTTCGTGACAAGCGCTAGTGCGTGTCACCCAAAAGTGGGTACCGGTTTTGGGAAAAATGACACGCATAAACAAACAGATAGCGCGACGGAGCGAGCCCAACGCTTGGTGACAAGCGCTAGAGCGTATTCCCGAAAAGTGTGTAGCGGTTTTCGGATAAGAATACGCGCCAAAACAAACAGATAGCGCAACGAAGCTATTCCAACGCTTGGTGACAAACGCAAGACTGAGCAACCCACCACAACAGTATTCAATTCAACCTCTATCCCTGTGACAGGGCGCTGGTC
Organism: Rhizobiaceae bacterium; assembly: GCA_965248715.1. Classification (GTDB taxonomy): domain Bacteria; phylum Pseudomonadota; class Alphaproteobacteria; order Rhizobiales; family Rhizobiaceae; genus CBDFKB01. The sequence continues at coordinate 328,545 of CBDFKB010000007.1, read as the reverse complement.
TGCCAAGACGCGGGCAGGTCCATGCCACGACATGCGCAAATTGCATGGCTGGCCTGCGCCATATCGTCTTGCAGAAGGGCTGACCAATCATACCTTTTTAGACATATCCCGCTCCTCGACGACAAAGGTTTGCGCGGGCACGTTTGAAATCTCGAAAGGAAGATGAAATGGCATATATGGCAACCAACCGGTCGCTGGCTGAATTTACTGATCCGGCGCTAAAAGAAGTACAAAAACCGGCAAGTGGACTACGCCGCCTGGCCGGCAATATCATGACCCGCATCCAACATAGCGGCGAAGTGCGGGCACTACACCGCATTGAAGCCCAATATGGCCATTTGGTTCCGAAAGCCCATGTTGAGCGTATGCGTGTTGATATCGCCAAGCGCTATCACCGCAGTTGATAATACCCACCTATCATACGCCACCTGGTGTCCGCGAAATCTGGCCACCGCCGGCAATTTCCGGGCGCCCGGTAGCGGTGGCGACAAATTTAGCCTCGATGAAAACATCCTGACCTTCAATTTCGGCGCGGATGTCCCTACGTAACAGGGCGCATTCAATGTGTTCGGCACCGTTTTCGCCGGCTTCTTTGATGGCGAGTGCGCGGATTACCTCGCTAGCGTGGGTTTCCGCCTCCTCAACCGCAGAAAATTCTTCCACCCGATCGCGCAAATGAACCCTATACCTGCCGCCCTCAAGCCGGCTGACGGTGCATTCGGCCTGGGCACGCACCAAGCCGGCCACGGCGCCAACCGCGTTGGCCACATCGGCATGTTCGGGAACGAATGTTTCGGTGTCCAGCAATTGCCCGACCCGTGGATAATAGGTCGCCGCTGATGCCCCAAGACCGACGATCGGCAGTTGCAGCCCGACATTGATCCGGCTCGTCGAAAGTTTGCGGTCGAGCGCTGCGGCGATGACCGGATGGTTGCTCGGGCGCGGCAACGAAATGTTGTCGTCGGCGAGCGCCGCGTCGAGCAATGCTTCGCCGGAGCGACGCACCAATGCGGTGATGATTTGTTCGGCCAGCACCATCTCATCGTCGCAAAACCACTTGCCGGAAACTGTTTTCACCCGACCGAACAAACGCAAGCCCAACCGCGCCGCCGCGCCGTTCCAGGCATCATACAAGCCAAGCAGATGCGCGGCATCGCTTGGAGTTACCCCACTGAGCGCAACTAACCTGCGCGCCACCAACCGATCCAGCACCGCAATGGTTGGCCGGCGCACGATCAAAGCGCCAAGGCTGATCGGCCCGCTACGCAATCGCTCTACCATTTCCTGTTCGCCGGTGGTCAGGGTTTCTAATCCAACACCACCATCGCTGATCAAAACTGCGAAGCGCCCGGTACGGCTGTCGATCATGGACTGCTTGCATTCGCGTTCGAGGATATCCAGCACCTGGTCGCCATATTGACTGGCTAATAGCGAGATCGGCACGACCCGGCGCGGGCCAAGCTCGATTGCGCTATTGAGCCCCTCCATCTTGACCTGAACCTCACTGTCGCCGCCCAGCCCAATGGTCGACATCGCGACCGCGCGCACCATGGTGCGATGGCCGCCAATGTCGGCGCCGCGCGGGTCGATTTTCGGCAAGCCGTTGCGCAAGATCGCGATGTCGGTGGTGGTGCCACCGATATCGGAAATCACCGCGTCGGGGCGCCCAGCAAGATGGGCAGCGCCAACCAGGCTTGCCGCCGGGCCAGAAAACACAGTCTCGATCGGTCGCGCCACTGCCATTTGCGCGCTGACCAATGAACCGTCACCGCGCACCACCATCAAAGGCGCGTCCACGCCAGCGCGCGCCAAATGACATTTGACCGCGTTCAGCAGTCTGGAAATTACACCGATCAGTCGGGCATTGAGGATCGTCGTAAGCGCCCGTTTCGGCGCATCCAGGCCCGAAGATAATTCGTGGCTGCAGGTGACCGGCAGGCTGGTGCGGGCGAGCAACAGATCGCGCACCCGTTTTTCATGTTCTGGGTTGCGCACCGCAAAATATCCGGTAACCGCAAATCCACCGACCCGGGCACTAAGATCATCGAGCTGGTTTTCGAGTGGCACCATGTCAAGCGGCACCAATTCGCAGCCATGGGCGTCATGGCCGCCGTCGATCCGCACGGTCGGATGTTCGCGGATCGCTGTGTCCAATTGCGGGTTGGAGCGCACAAACTGGTCGAACCCGACCATGACGATGCCGATCGGTTCGGCAATGCCTTCCACCGTCGCGTTGGTGGCAAGGGTAGTTGATACCGATACCAAGCCGATTTCCGTCGGCCCGCTGGCGCCGGCCCGTATAACCGCGTCGACCGCTTCGCCAATGCCGATTTCCAGGTCGCCATGGGTGGTTAGCGCTTTGGCTTTGGCGACCACCGCCGCCTTCGAGCGGTCGTAAAGAACCGCATCGGTAAAAGTGCCGCCAGTGTCAACGCCAATCATCAATGCCATCGGAGTTCCTGCCTGCAACGGCACAAAGCCAAAAGAAGGGGGACATTCCCGCCGAAGCCGGGTCTAAATAGGATGGAATGGTGGGCGTAACTGGGATTGAACCAGTGACCCCTTCGATGTCAACGAAGTGCTCTCCCGCTGAGCTATACGCCCACGAAACCGTGCCCGTAACAATAAGCCGGTTCGTTTCACGCGATCAACACGAAACTTGTTGCGCCGTCAACCGGTTTGCGCATCTCACAGCAAGGTAATCGGTTCAGGCCGCGGTAAGCATCCGGTCAACTTCGTCGACGAGATCGCGCAGGTGAAACGGTTTTGACAGCACTTTCGCGTCGCGTGGTGCTTTGGAATCAGGATTAAGCGCCACAGCGGCAAATCCGGTTATGAACATTACTTTCAGATCAGGGTCGATCTCGGTCGCCCGGCGCGCCAACTCAATGCCGTCCATTTCCGGCATCACGATGTCGGTCAACAAAAGGTTGAACGGCTCCTCGCGTAGCCGGTCATAGGCGCTGGCGCCGTTATCAAAGGACACCACCGCATAGCCGGCTTTTTCCAGCGCGCGCTCAAGGAAGCGCCGCATGTCATCATCATCTTCTGCCAGAAGTATCTTGGTCATCGCTTCGTCCGAAGGATCCCGGTCAGGTGTTGTTGTTCAGCCCAAGCAGCCATTGTCAATATCCAATCTTGTCCACAATCGGGGTAAACATGAAGTGAATGCAAGCCGATATAACGCGACATTGACTATCTGACGCTGATGCTGGCAATGTTGGGGTCGGTTGGATGAATTCGGTTGCAGTCAGGTTTTGGTTAGATTTCCAGCCTCAGAACGATCCCGGTTTGAAAGTGAAAAACGCACCTATGTCCACGAAGGTCGATGAACCCCTGCGGCAAACCGCGCCATGGGTGCTCAGTTCACCCCATAGCGGTCGCAACTATCCGCCGGAATTTCTACGCAAGTCGAAATTAGATGCGACCGCTGTGCGCCGTTCCGAGGATTACCTTGTGGACGAACTGATTGGCGCGGCGATCGGCCACGGCACGCCGATAATCAGTGCAAGCTTTCCACGGGCGTTCGTCGACGTCAACCGTGAACCCTATGAACTCGACCCGACCATGTTCAATGGCACACTACCCGCCTTCGTCAATATTCGCTCGCCGCGCGCTGCCGGCGGCCTTGGCACCATCCCGCGCATTGTCTCGGAAACCGATGAGATTTACGGATCGCAGCTTTCTGCATCAGAAGCGGTCGAACGGATTGAAGGCCACTACAAACCGTTTCACCAAGCGCTACGTAATCTATTGGCGCGTACCTATGTACGGTTCGGTGTGGCGGTGCTGTTGGATTGCCATTCGATGCCTTCCAACGGTCCGCAGGAAACCAACGAAGGCCGTCCGGATTTCGTCATCGGCGACCGTTTCGGCACCAGTTGCGCGCCTGATATTGCCAACGCGGCCCGCGAAATTCTTTCGCGCATGGGCTATCGGGTCACCCGCAACAAACCCTATGCCGGCGGCTTTATCACGGAACATTATGGCCGGCCCGGCAACCGGCTGCATGCACTGCAATTGGAGATCAATCGCGGCCTTTACATGGATGAGGCCCGCATCCGCCGCCATTCAGGCTTTGCGCGTTTGCGTGACGATCTTGGCCGATTTATCGGCGAGTTGGTGCAATTGCCACTGAACCGCGCGGACCGGCAATCGGTGGCCGCAGAATGAATTTGGAAAATGTTGACCTGGTCGGGTTTCTGCACCGCCTGTGCGATGCCGCGAAAGACGAAACCTTGCCGCGATTTCGCCAACGCATCGTGGTCGAGAACAAGCTTAGCGGCACCTTTGATCCGGTGACCATGGCCGATAAGGCGGCTGAGGACACGATCAGGCGAATGATCAAACACGCCTTTCCCGATCACGGCATTATCGGTGAAGAACAAGCGGCCATCAATCATTCGGCACGCCAGCAATGGATCATCGACCCGATCGACGGCACCAGGGCATTCATTTCCGGCATCCCGGTCTGGGGTACCTTGATCGCCTACATGGTCGATCGCGTGCCGGTAATGGGGATGATGGATCAACCGTTCACCGGCGAGCGTTATTTCAGTAACGGCGAACAAACCTGGCTCGATCATGGCGGCGTCAGCACCATGCTCACCACTAGCGCAGTCAACCAATTGTGCAACGCGACCGTATTGACCACATCGCCAAAACTTTTTGCTGGCGAGCGGCTCGACCAATATGAGGCGATTGAACAAAATTGCCAGCTCGCACGCTATGGCCTTGATTGCTACGGTTATTGCATGGTCGCCAGCGGTCACGCCGATCTGGCGGTGGAATCCGGACTTAATATCTACGATATCGCCGCGCTCATTCCGATCGTCGAACATGCCGGCGGCATTGTCACCGACTGGCAGGGCAAGCGTTTGACCCAAGGCGGCGATGTGGTCGCGGCAGCAAACCGTGAACTTCACGCCGAGGCTCTGGAAGTGCTCAACCGCTGATCCGGCCCGCCGCTATCCAGTGCAGGCAGCCGATCAAAGCGGGTCGGTTCCAGGAACGAATGTGGCGAACGCTTCCAGCAATTGATCGCGAAACACGTCACGCTCCTGCATTATTTCATGCTTGGCGCCGTCGATGGTTATGGTCGAGCCGGAGCGCATGTGCTGGCCATATTCTTCGCTGACGCCGACCGAAACCACCTTATCGGCGCCCGCTGCAATCAATAAGGTCGGGATCTTGATCCGCGCCATGTGCTCCGGCGAGCCGATCGTGTCCATGGCCCTACATGCCGCCGCCACCCAAGATGCAGTCGGCCCGCCAATGGTTAAATGGCGAAATGTGGCGGCAAAACTTTCGTTGCGGTCGAAACGCTTGGTGTCCGATGTCACTCGGTTGCCGGCAAAGGGCCGGCTGTCCGGTGGGGTTCCACCACTACCCATATAGGCTTCACCAAATCCGCATATGGTGAGCGCGGTGGCAATATATTGCGTTATGCTTTGCGATATCTGCCGCGAAGCAAACTGGATCAGCGGCGCACAGAGCACCATGCGGCGGAAACGGTTGCCAAAACCGGGCGCGGCAAGCAACGCCACCAGGCCGCCGGTGGAATGGGCAAACACAAAATACGGCGCCCGGCAATCCGGCAGCGCAACCTCCTGCATAATGGTCTCGAGATCGGTGACATATTGCGCAAAATCGTCGATATAACCTTTGCGGAAATCGGCCAGCAAACGGTCGGACCCGCCTTGGCCGCGCCAATCGAAGGTCAAAACCGCAAAACCGCGCTGGCGCAAATCTTCGATGGTTTCGAACAGTTTTTCGATATATTCCGAACGCCCGTGCAGCAGCAACACAGTACCTTTGGTCGGTGGCTTGTGCGCCTCAAAACGCGCATAGCGCAGCCGCACCCCGTCAGGTGTTTCTACCATCCCGGCCACCGCGCCTTCCGGCGCGGGATTGTTGGGATGTATTTCGAGTGTTTCTTGCATCGATCGATCCGGACCCGGAGCCCATCGGGCATGTTCGCTAAACCATAATTACTCGTGCTGGCGTTGCAAGCTTGCGGGCGTAATTGCCCGCACGCGATTAAGCACGATCACGCCACGCTAACCTTGAAACGCTCCCCCTGCACACCCAAATTAGTCAAGCAGTCGCCATCAGGGACTGCAACAACCCAACAATCCTCGCCGCACTAGCGGGAAGATTGTCACAAACGCGAATGTCGCTTCAAAGGAGGGCACTATCATGCGTGGAATCGATCTTTCTCCCCTGTACCGCTCAACCGTCGGCTTTGACCGCCTGTTTTCGATGCTGGACAATGTCAGCCAGCCCGAATCGGTGCAGACCTACCCCCCTTACAACATCGAAGTCACCGGCGAAAACCGTTACCGCATTACCATGGCGATTGCCGGCTTTGGTGAAGAAGATTTGTCAATTGAGGTCAAGGAAAACACTCTTACTGTCAAAGGTGATAAATCCGATGACGACGGCGACGGCGACGGCGAGCGCGAGGTCCTGTTCCGCGGCATCGCCGGACGCGCCTTCGAGCGCCGCTTCCAACTGGCCGATCATGTCGAAGTCAAAGCCGCCGACCTTGCTAACGGCCTGCTGCATATCGATCTCGAGCGCGAGATCCCCGAGGCCATGAAACCGCGTAAAATCGAAATCGGCAAAGTTGCCGGTTCCAAGCAGATTGAAGGCAAGAAATCCAAATAACCGGCAAACGCCTTATACCAAGGGAATTTAATATTGACCCATTTGACCGCTGCGATTTTGTTTGCTGACTAGGCGGAGACCGTGCCGTGGTGCCAACCCACCACAAGCGGGCTCCAACAACGACGGCGAGCAAAATCGCGCGGCCAAATAGCGCCGATTTTTCAACGCGATGCAACATCTCGCGGTGGAGCAAACCGGCCCACCGGACGTCGTTGCAAAACTTGCCCGATACCCCGGCATCGCGCTGCGTTTTGTGCCTCGCCGGATCAACCGGTTTGCATCCATCAAATAGGCCAATATTAAGTTCCCTTGGTATTATTTGTCTGAAACCAAACCAACGGGCGCCGTCAGGCGCCCGTTTTGTTATTGTTGGCGAAAACTCATCCAATTAAATCAATCAGCCGGTCAACATCATCTTTAGTTGTCGAAAAACTCGCCACCAGACGGTACACATCCTCGGTTTTATCAAGCGGTGTCTGCAAATAATGCGGCAACGGTTGTGGGCGAAACTGAGCACCGGATGACAACAGCCGTTGCGCCGCTTTCTTTTCCATGCGCACGAAAACCTGGTTGGCGTCGCCAGGCCAGGCCAGGGATGCCTGGCGTGAACTGGCGATGCCTTGGCGCAACCGCGCGCCCATGGCGTTGGCTTGCTTTGCTAATGCCAGCCAGTGTTCGTCATCCAAATAGGCCTCGAACTGCGCACAAATGAAACGGCTCTTTGATACCAGATGCCCGGACCGCTTACGCAGAAATCCAAGATATTCGTCTAGACGCGGATTGAAGCAGACAATCGCCTCGGCCGACCAGCAGCCATTTTTGGTGCCGCCGAACGATAAAATGTCGATACCGGCCTGCCAGGTCATTTCAGCCGGGGTTGCGCCAATCGCAACCAACGCGTTGGCAAACCTGGCGCCGTCCATGTGCACCGCAATATTATTGGCGCGCGCTATATCGGTGATGACGCTCAACTCATCAAGGGTGTAGGCGGTACCAGCCTCGGTCAATTGGGTCAGCGACAGCGCGTCGGCCCGGCCCCAATGAACGTCATTGCCGGCATATTTGGCGACCGCCAAAGCAACCCCGTCCGGCAGCAATTTGCCATTTACGCCATCGATCGGTTCCAGCCTGCCGCCGCCAGACAGATGGCTAACCGCACCGCATTCGTCGGTATGAATGTGTGCGCCTTGATGGCACAACCCCACGCCACCGGGTTGCAGCACGCTGGCGAGGCAAAGCGCGTTGGCCGCCGTGCCCGATATTACCGGATATAAGCTCAGTTCGCACTCGAACAGTGCTTCAAACCGGTTTCGCAACCCATCATCAAGAATATCGGTGCCGTAGGCCAGCGCATAGCCATTGGCAGCGGCGGACAATTGATTGGCAACCACTTGCGATACACCGGCGGTATTATCGCTGATAAAATCCATTGAACGAGAACCTAATTATACCAAGCGCGGTTCATGCCGCATTTAGGGTTACATTCCAATGCCACCGCGCGGACAATTTAGTGAAGTTGCGGCAAAGCCAGCGAAATTGCCGCTTGGGAGCGGTTTCGAGCCCCGGCTCTATTGCCCAAATGCTACAATTCTGCCAATATCTCCAACAATATAGGTCAATGATACTGTCCTAAATGCGAGCACGCAGAACCCGACGATAAGCTTTGCGTCGGTGTTCCAGCCAAAATTATGGCATAATCGGCGAAGTTCGCGGAACTAGGATTGCTAGGCAATTCGCCGATCGCAGATAAAACCAGCCGAGGCAATCGTCGATTGTCCCGGGTGCGGAGGATAGGGTGACGGAAAAATCAGCGCTTGCGCACGCCGCCGCTGGACACGGTTTTGGCCCCAGCCATGGCGGATTATACAACCCGCGCAACGATCATGATGCCTGCGGCGTCGGTTTCATTGCCAACATGAAGGGCGGGCGCGACCATCAGGTCATCGTCGACGGTTTGCGTATATTGGAGAACCTGACCCATCGCGGCGCTGTCGGTTCCGACCCATTGGTTGGCGACGGCGCTGGCATTTTGGTGCAAATTCCGCACGAATTCCTGGCCGCTGAGTGCGCTGATCTCGGCTTTACCTTGCCGGCGCGCGGTGCCTATGGCGTTGGCCATGTGTTTCTGCCGCGTGACCAAGCAGCACGCCTCCACATCGAAGAAGTAGTTGCCGGCGCGATCGCCGATGAAGGCCAAGAACTGATCGGCTGGCGCGATGTACCGAGCGACAATTCCTGCCTGTCGAAGGCGCCGACCATCGTCGCCAATGAACCGGTACATCGGCAATTGTTCATCGGCGCCAGCAAGGGGCAGGAATTAGGCGAACCCTTCGAGCGTGCACTGTTTGTGCTCCGCAAGGTGATCTCAAACCGCATATTCGCCGAATCCGGATATCGCGATGACGGCTTTTATATCGTCTCATTGTCGAGCCGTACCCTGGTCTACAAGGGCATGTTCCTGGCCTATCAGATTGGTCGCTATTATATCGATCTCAAGGATGAACGCTTTACCTCGGCGCTGGCCTTGGTCCACCAACGTTTTTCCACCAACACGTTTCCGTCCTGGAAACTGGCCCACCCGTACCGCATGGTGGCGCATAATGGCGAAATCAACACCCTGCGCGGCAATGTCAACTGGATGGCAGCACGCCAGGCTTCGGTGTCGTCTGTGCGCCTTGGCGACAACATCAACAAATTGTGGCCGATTTCCTATGAGGGCCAATCCGATACCGCCTGTTTCGACAATGCGCTGGAATTTTTGACCCGCGGCGGCTATTCGCTCGCCCATGCGGTGATGACCCTGATCCCGGAAGCTTGGGCCAGTAACCCGCTGATGGGCGAAGCACGTCGCGCCTTTTACGAATATCACGCCGCGCTGATGGAGCCGTGGGACGGCCCAGCGGCGGTCGCTTTTACTGACGGCCAACAGATTGGCGCTACGCTGGACCGCAATGGCCTGCGCCCGGCACGTTATTTCCAAACCAGCGACGACCGGGTGATCATGGCGTCCGAGGCGGGCGTGTTGCCGGTCGACCAAAGCACCATCGTGCGCAAATGGCGCCTGCAACCTGGCAAAATGCTGCTGATCGACCTCGAACAGGGGAAGATCATTTCCGATAAAGATATCAAGCGCGAATTGGCTGCCGCCCACCCCTATCGCCAATGGCTGGCCAAAACCCAAATCGTGCTTGAGGAAATGCCGGACGCCGCGTACCGCCCGCAGGCGGCGATGTCGCCGCTGTTAAACCGCCAGCAGGCGTTCGGCTATACCCACGAAGACGTCAAGATGCTGATGGCACCCATGGCGGCGACTGGCCAGGAGGCGGTCGGCTCTATGGGCACAGACACGCCGATCTCGGCATTGTCGTCAAAATCCAAACTGCTTTACACTTATTTCAAGCAGAATTTTGCCCAGGTCACCAACCCGCCGATCGATCCGATCCGCGAGGAATCGGTAATGAGCCTGGTCTCGTTCATCGGCCCGCGTCCGAATATTTTCGACGTCGAAGGGGCAGCGGCACAAAAACGCCTGGAGGTGCGTCAACCGATTTTGACCAATCAGGATCTGGAGAAAATCCGTGCCATCGGCGACATCGCCGACAATCATTTCCAGGCCAAAACCCTCGACATCACCTTTGGCGCCGACCTTGGTGCGAGCGGATTGAAACAAGCCCTCGACAAACTTTGTGACCGTGCAGAAAAATGCGTAATGCAGGATTACAATATTGTGATCCTGTCGGACCGGCAAATCTCCCATGCGCGCATCGCTATTCCGGCATTGTTGGCGGTTGCCGCCGTGCACCACCATTTGATCCGCAAGGGGCTTCGCACCTCGGTCGGGCTGGTGCTCGAATCCGGCGAACCGCGCGAGGTGCATCATTTCGCGATGCTGGCCGGGTATGGCGCTGAGGCGATCAATCCTTATCTGGCATTCGAAACCCTGGACGACATGCGCGCCAATGGTGAACTGCCGGCCGAAGTCAACGGCCGCGAAGCTACCGACCGATACATCAAAGCGATCGACAAGGGATTGCTGAAAGTGATGTCGAAAATGGGTATTTCCACCTACCAATCCTATTGCGGGGCGCAGATTTTCGACGCGGTTGGATTATCGTCGGCCTTTGTCGACAAATATTTCTTCGGTACCGCGACTACCATCGAGGGGGCAGGTCTGGCCGAAATCGCCGCCGAAACCGTAAGCCGTCACCAAACTGCCTATGCCGATCTGCCGGAATTGCGCGGTACATTGGCCCGTGGCGGCGAATATGCGGTGCGCAGCCGCGGCGAAGACCATGCCTGGACCGCGTCGGTGGTGACCGCGTTGCAGCACGCGGTGCGTGGCAATTCGCGCCAACGCTACCGTGAATTTGCTGACCAGGTCAACGATCAGTCGACCCGCCACACCACCATCCGTGGCCTGTTCCGCATCAAGGACGCCAAAGAGTGCGGCCGCAAGCCGGTGGCGATCGACAAGGTGGAACCGGCGACAAAAATCGTCAAGCGGTTCGCCACCGGCGCCATGTCCTATGGTTCGATCAGCCGCGAGGCCCATAGCAATTTAGCGATTGCCATGAACCGGATCGGCGGGCGTTCCAATACCGGCGAGGGTGGCGAGGAAGTGGACCGCTTCACGCCGCTGGCAAACGGCGATTCCATGCGTTCGGCGATCAAGCAGGTCGCTTCTGGCCGCTTCGGCGTCACCACCGAATATCTGGTCAATTCAGACATGATCCAGATCAAGATGGCCCAGGGCGCCAAACCCGGAGAAGGCGGTCAATTGCCCGGCCACAAGGTCGATGCGGTGATCGCTAAGGTGCGTCATTCGACCCCCGGGGTCGGCCTGATCTCGCCGCCGCCGCACCACGATATCTATTCGATCGAGGATTTGGCGCAACTCATATACGATTTGAAAAATACCAACCCAAAGGCTGATATTTCGGTCAAGCTGGTATCCGAGGTCGGTGTTGGCACTGTTGCCGCCGGGGTCTCCAAGGCACGTGCCGATCATGTAACGATTTCTGGCTTCGAAGGCGGCACCGGCGCCAGCCCGCTAACCTCAATCAAGCATGCCGGCAGCCCGTGGGAAATCGGTTTGGCCGAAACCCACCAGACATTGGTTTACAATGATCTGCGCAGTCGCATTTCGGTGCAGGCCGATGGCGGGCTAAGAACCGGACGCGACGTAGTAGTAGGCGCTTTACTCGGCGCTGACGAGTTCGGTTTCGCCACCGCACCGCTGATCGCATCCGGTTGTATTATGATGCGCAAATGCCATCTCAACACCTGCCCGGTCGGCATTGCCACCCAAGACCCGGTACTGCGCAAACGCTTTACCGGCACCCCGGAGCACGTGATCAATTATTTCTTCTTCGTCGCCGAGGAAGTACGTGAATTGATGGCACAAATGGGCTTTACCCATTTCAACCAGATGATTGGCCAGATCGACGCGCTGGATCAGGAAAAAGCGATCGATCATTGGAAGGCAAACGGGCTTGATTTTTCCAAGCTGTTTCACAAGCCAGATGTCGGCCCTGAAGTTGGCACCTACAAGAGCGCGTCGCAAGACCACCATCTTGATGCGGTGCTCGACCACGAATTGATCCGCCAAGCAGGCCCTGCGATTGACCATGGTGAGCCGGTTAGGATCGAATGCGAAATCGCTAATACCGACCGCACCGCCGGCGCTATGCTGGCCGGTGAGATCGCTGCCAAACACGGGCATCTTGGGTTGGCGCAAGACAGCATTCACATCTATTTTAAAGGTACTGCCGGGCAAAGTTTCGGCGCTTGGGCCGCCGCTGGCATGACCTTGGAATTAGAGGGCGAGGGCAACGATTATGTCGGCAAAGGGCTGTCGGGCGGTCGCTTGATCGTCTACCCGCCACGGGAAGCCAAACTTTTGGTACCGGAAGAAAGCGTGATCATCGGCAACACAGTGCTCTACGGCGCAGTGTCGGGTGAGTGTTATTTCCGCGGTATTGCCGGCGAACGGTTCGCGGTGCGCAATTCCGGCGCAATCGCCGTGGTCGAAGGGGTCGGCGATCATGGCTGCGAATATATGACCGGAGGTGTGGTGGTGGTGCTTGGCCAAACCGGGCGCAATTTCGCCGCCGGCATGTCCGGCGGTATCGCCTATGTGCTCGACGAAACCGGCGAATTTAAGACCCGCTGCAACTTGACCATGGTCGAACTGGAACCGGTGCCGGAAGAAGACGATTTGATGGAAAGCCTGCTCCATCATGGCGGTGACATTGAGCATCACGGCCTGGTCGACGTCTCCAGTGACATGAACCGTTACGACGAGGAGCGGTTGCGACAATTAATCAGCAGCCATGGCCACTATACCAACTCGGCCAAGGCAAAATTGATATTGAACGATTGGGAAACCTACCGGCCGAAATTCGTCAAGATCATGCCGGTGGAGTATCGCCGCGCGCTGATGGAACTGGAGACCCAGCGCCAAGCCGTTGGCTATGGAAAGTAGGTATCACAAATGGGCAAGGTGACCGGATTTCTCGAAATCGACCGCAAAGATCGCAAATACCGACCCGCAGCGGATCGGATTCGCAACTACCGCGAATTCGTCATCCCGCTTTCCGAGGAAACCTTGCGCGAGCAAGCGGCACGTTGCATGGATTGCGGCATTCCGTATTGCCATGACAGCGAAGGATTGCGTGGCTGCCCGGTCAACAACCAGATCCCCGACTGGAACGATCTGGTCTATGAAGGCAAGTGGCGCGCAGCGCTCGACAATCTGCATTCGACCAATAATTTCCCCGAATTTACCGGCCGTATTTGCCCAGCGCCGTGCGAAGCGTCCTGCACGCTCAATTTGATCGGCGATCCGGTTACTACCAAATCGATTGAGTGCGCGATCGTCGACCGCGGCTGGCAGAGCGGCTGGATCACAGCGGAAATTTCGGCCAATAAGACCGGCAAAAAAATCGCTGTTATCGGTTCCGGTCCGGCCGGCATGGCCTGCGCCCAGCAATTGGCACGCGCCGGCCACGAGGTGCACCTTTATGAGAAAAACGCCCGGGCTGGTGGTTTGCTGCGCTATGGCATTCCCGATTTCAAGATGGGCAAACATCTGATCGATCGGCGAGAGGAACAGATGACCGCCGAGGGTGTGGTATTCCATTATGACTGCAATGTTGGTGTCGATATCAGCGCTAAAACGATCGTCGATGACCATGACGCGGTGGTGTTGACTGGCGGAGCCGAAAAGCCGCGCGATCTAACGATTGATGGCCGCGATCTTGCTGGCATTCATTTTGCGATGGATTTTCTGCCCCAACAAAACCGTCGCGTCAGTGGCGAAAGCAACCCGTTCGGTGAACCCATCCTTGCTAATGGTAAACGGGTGATCGTCATCGGCGGCGGCGATACCGGATCCGACTGCATTGGCACCTCGGTGCGCCAAGGCGCCTTGGCGGTCACCCAATTGGAAATCATGCCAGAACCCCCCGAACGGGAAGACAAACTCGCCACCTGGCCCAACTGGCCACTGAAATTGCGCACTTCTTCTAGCCACGAGGAAGGGGCAATGCGCGAATTTTCGGTGATGTCCAGGGAATTCGTCGGCAAGGCCGGCCGGGTCACCGGTTTGGTTTGCGAGCGGGTCGATGCAGATTTCAAGCCGGTCGAGGGCAGCAAATTTACCCTGCCGGCCGACCTGGTGTTGTTGGCCATGGGTTTTGTTTCACCGATCACCGAAGGCATGCTGGAACAATTCAGGGTTACCCTCGATGACCGTGACAATGTTGCCGCCAATACCGATGATTATCTGACTTCGCGCAACAAAGTGTTTGCCGCCGGTGACATGCGCCGTGGCCAGTCTTTGGTGGTATGGGCGATCCGCGAAGGCCGCCAAGCGGCCCGTTCGGTGGATGAGTATTTAATGGGCGCCAGCAAACTGCCGCGATAATTTCCGTATGTGCCCCTACATGCCGAACTCGACCCCGGTGCGAGTTGAAGCAGACAATGCCTCCAGGCATTCGGCGTTTGATGCTTCCGAGCCGCACGCGGTTACGTCATTGACCAACAACCGGGTCAGGCTTTCACAGCTCCGACCGGCGATCTGAAATTTCTTGGCCTTGGTCTTGCCGTCCGGCAGCGCACCAAAATCGAGCATGACCATCATATCGACCAGGCTTTCTTCGTTAAATATGACTATCTCGAACGAGGATTGGTCGAGTGCACGGCCCATATGGTTGGCAACCACAAATGCCAGTTCACAACCATTGTCGTTACCGGTAAGCCGGTTCAATTCCAACGACAGTTTTGGTTCCTGCGCGTGAGCGGCATATCCGTTTACGCCGAGCGCGACCATCATTGCCATTGCCACACCAAGCAATTTTCTTATCATTGGTCTCGACCTCGTTTGCCATTGGCGGCGATAGTGCCGCATGTCGCCTACTTGTGCAAATGCCGATTGTACGCGGGTTGCGGAACAGTTAGAGCGGCTCTTGAGCGAATTAAATCGAGTGCTTTGCCGCTGTCGGTGGCTACCTGAATAGGAAAATCCATCATGCGTACCGACCCGTGTTCAATGACCGCAGCAGATTTGGGAGCGTCGATCGAGGCCGGACGTTTGGACCCGCGCGATTTGACCGAGCAATTCCTTGACGCAATTGACCGCCATCCGCATGGCGGTGCCATCTATGCCAGAGTAACCAGCAAACGGGCTCGCATGGAGGCTGATCAGGCCCGCTCACGGGCCAAGTCCGGCATGCGCCTGCATCCGCTCGACGGGGTGCCAATATCGTGGAAGGATCTGTTCGATACCAAAAACGTGGCGACCGAGGCTGGGACCCGGTTGCTGGCCGGCCGCACTCCTACCAAGGACGCTGGCGTGTTAGAGCGGGCAACCGCCAAAGGGATAATCTGCCTCGGCAAGACCCATATGACCGAGTTTGCATTTTCTGGCCTCGGCATCAATCCAATGACCGCGACGCCGCCGAACTGCTTCGACGAAACCAGGGCGCCGGGTGGATCATCATCGGGCGCGGCAACTTCGGTGGCATTTTCACTGGCCGCAATCGGCATTGGTTCCGATACCGGTGGGTCGGTGCGTATTCCCGCATGCTGGAACAGTCTGGTCGGCTTCAAAACCACCGCCGGGCGTATTCCTAATGACGGAGTGGTGCCGCTGTGCGAAAATTTCGACACCATTGGGCCGCTCACCCGCACCGTCGAGGATGCGGCGTTGATGTTTTCGGTCCTCGATAACAACGCCATGCCGGGCTTGGAGCCGGCCTCGCTCGCCGGTTGCCGGTTCCTGATTGTCGACCCCGATGTGCTTGAAGGTTGTGACGATGATCAGCGCAACGGTTTCGAAGACGCGGTCGGGCGTTTGCAACGCTGCGGTGCCACCATTGTTCGCCAAGCAGCGCCCGAGTATCGGAGTTTGCTCCCGCTCGGCCCACAATTGTTTCCATTTGAGGCATGGCGCAATTGGGGCGATACAATTACCGCAGCGCCAGAAAAAATCCATAAGCCGGTGCGCGAACGGTTTCAAAGCGGCGCGTCGATCAGCGAAACTGATTACCGCGCCGCCTATGTGGAAATGGAACGGGTGCGGACATGTTTTTGGACATCGGTTGCCGAATTTGACGGCATTCTTTCGCCGACCACCGCTTGCAACCCACCGGTGACTAAGGAATTGCTTGCCGACGACGATTTGTTTGCCAGCACCAATCTGTTGGCACTGCGCAACACCCGGTTCGGCAATATGCTTGGTGCCTGTGCGATTACCTTACCAACCACAATCGCGACCGCCGGATTGATGATTTCAACCCAGCCGATGGGCGAAGAACGGTTGCTGCAAATCGCCAGCGCCGCAGAGCGCATTGTGTGCCCGGACCGTTTCGAGTAGCGGCTCGAGCCTGATCAATTGCAAATGAATTATTTTTGCTGGAACAAGATTTTGCGTTCGGCCTCGCCCGGCGTCCCGCTGCGGCGAAATTCCTTGCCAACATCAACCCCGCGCTGCACCGCCGGCCGCTCCTTGATTGCCTGACGCCAGCGCACAACGTTTGGATATTCATCGAGCGGCAGGCCCATCGCTTTGGCAATCAACACCCATGGCCAGCAAATCATGTCGGCAATAGAATAGTCTCTAACGATAAATTCGCGGTCAGCGAGCCGGCGTTCCAATACTCCAATACAGCGATAGGTTTCGCGCGCATAGCGCTTGGCCGCGTAACCTTGCTTTTCTTGGTCGGGCGCATAATTGAAGAAATGACTATGCTGGCCGGCCATTGGCCCCTGATTGCCAACCTGCCAAAACAACCATTCCAGGGTCTCCTTGCGCGCCAACGGTTCGGCAGACAAAAACCGTCCGGTCTTTTCAGCCAGATACCACAGGATCGCACCGGATTCGAATACTGAAACCGGGTCGCCGACCACGTCATGATCGACAATCGCCGGCATCCTATTATTGGGGCTGATTGCCAAAAATTCTGGAGTAAATTGTTCCCCATTGCCGATATTGACCGGGACCAAGCGATAATCGAGGCCAAGCTCCTCAAGCATGATCGAGGCCTTCCAACCGTTTGGCGTCGGCCAAAAGTACAAATCGATTGCTGCGCTCATTCGCCAAACCCTTCGCCGAGTGCTCCCAAACCACTTAGTTCTTCGATTTCGTGCGCGCTAAACCCGCTTTCGGCAAGGATATCGATCGTGTGCTGTCCGAGCCCGGGTGCCGGTTGCGGATCAGCAAATTCCATGTGAGAAAAACGCGGCGCCGGAAGGGCTTGACGCAACTGGCCGGCCACCGGGTGATGAAATTCACCAATCGAGCCGTTGGCGGCGATCTGCGGGTGCCGTATCACCTCGGCGCGGGTCAATACTGGGGCGCAGGGCACATCCTCGCGTTCCAGCCGTTCGAGCCAGTTGGTGCTGGTGTCGGTCAACAACACATCCTGGGTCATTTGCAGCCGTTCATCGATGTTGGCGCTACGCATGACCGTGGTTGCGAAGCGCGGATCGTTCAGCCATTCGCGCTTATCGAAGGCGCGGCACAATGCGGCCCATTCCTTGTCCGACTGAACCGCGACGGTGATGAACCCATCGCTGGTCTGGTAAATCAGATCGATAAAACTTTGCGCCTTTTCAGTGCCAAGTTCATTGCCGACGAAAGTATGGGCGCCCATGTCCGATCCCCACAGGAACGACACCATTGTATCGAGCATCGACAGCCGTACATGCTGACCGGTGCCGGTGCGTTCGCGCGCCAACAAAGCGGCGGTAATCGCTTGCGCCGCAGCATAACCGGTGAGCTTGTCCGGCAAGATGGTGCGCACCAATCTGGGCCGCGCTTCGTTGGACCCGGCTTGCACCGTGGTCAGCCCCGACAATGCTTGGACCAGTGGATCATATACCGGTTTTTGCGCAAATGGACCGGCCTCACCGAAACCGCTGATCGAGACATAGATAATTCTTGGCGCCACTTCGCGGATTGCCGCCTCGCCAACGCCGATGCGCTCAACCACGCCAGGGCGGAAATTTTGCACCAGCACGTCGGCGGTGGCCGCCAACCGCTTCAGTGCGGCAACTCCTGCTGGGTGTTTCAAGTCGAGGGTCAGCGAACGCTTGTTGCGATTATTGTTGACAAAGGCAGCGGAAAATCCGTTGCGACCGGTTGATACCTGGCGAGTATGGTCGCCGCCACGCGGATTTTCCACCTTGATAACTTCAGCGCCTTGGTCGGCCAGCATCATCGTCGCGGTCGGCCCTGATATCATTGAGGTCAGATCGAGCACAGTATAACCGGCGAGCGGCCCTGCCATGGCGCCATTCCTTTGGGTCCACATTTTGTTCCGATAAACTGCATGGCCAGCCCGGCATTGCAAGTGGCGATCGTGATTGGCGCCGCCGTTCGCCGTTGATTGCTGCAACCTGCAATAGACGATTGCAAGCGCCGCCACTTCGCTCCATTCTGGCGCCAACCGTTTGACGTAAACGGCGAACACCAAACCAATAAAGATCACCAACCGGGATAAGGCAATATGGCTGGATATGTATTGGCGATCGATCAGGGCACCACCTCTTCGCGGGCGCTGCTGTTTGACGGAAACCAGACCATTGTTGGCGTCGGCCAGCAGGAGTTTGCGCAGCATTTTCCCCAACCCGGCTGGGTTGAGCACGACGCCGAGGACATCTGGCAAAGCGTAGTCACCACCTGCCGGACCGCAATTTCGAAGGCCGGCATCGAGGCGTCGGCGATCGGCGCCATCGCCATCACCAATCAGCGCGAAACCATCCTCGTGTGGGACCGTGAAACCGGCGCGGCCCTGCATCGGGCAATCGTATGGCAGGATCGGCGCACCGCGGCAATCTGCGCCGAGCTCAAACAGGCCGGTCATGAGCCGACATTTACCAGGAAAACCGGGCTGCTGCTTGACCCTTATTTCTCCGGCACCAAGCTCGCTTGGCTGCTCGATAATGTAGAGGGCCTGCGCGAGAAGGCAAATGCCGGCACTATCGCCGCCGGCACGGTCGATGCTTATTTGATCTGGCGGCTAACCGGTGGCGTTCGCCATGTCACCGATGCCACCAACGCCTCGCGCACGCTTGTGTACAACATCATCGACAATTGCTGGGACGAGGAATTGCTCGACATTTTGGACATTCCGCAATCGATTTTGCCCAAGGTGCTTGACAGTGCCGGCGAATTTGGCACCACAAAACATTCGATCTTCGGGGCCGAAATCCCGATCCTCGGGGTTGCCGGCGACCAGCAGGCGGCAGCGATCGGCAATGCCTGTTTCAAGCCCGGCATGATGAAGGCGACCTATGGCACCGGATGTTTCGCGCTGCTTAACACCGGCACCGACATGATCGCGTCCAATAACCGCTTGCTGACCACCATCGCCTATCGCCTTAACGGTGAAACCACTTATGCACTCGAAGGATCGATCTTCATGGCCGGCGCCACCGTGCAATGGCTGCGCGACGGGCTTGGTTTGATGGCTGATGCGGCTGAAAGCGGCGCAATGGCCGAGCGCGCCGACGAAAACCAGCGCGTGTATCTGGTTCCGGCCTTTGTAGGGCTTGGCGCGCCTTGGTGGGATGCCGAAGCGCGCGGCGCACTTTACGGGCTGACCCGCGGCACCGGGCCTAACGAAATCACCCGCGCGGCACTGGAATCGGTTTGCTACCAGACCCATGATCTACTCGATGCCATGCACCGCGACTGGCCCAGTGCCGGCAAGGGTCAAACTGTGCTCAGGGTAGATGGCGGCATGGTGGCATCGAACTGGACCATGCAGTGCCTGGCCGACATGCTGGACGCTCCTGTCGACCGGCCGGCGATCTTGGAAACCACGGCGCTCGGTGCCGCATGGCTGGCCGCTTCCTATGCCGACATTTGGCCCGACCGCGATGGGTTTGCCGATAATTGGGCGTTGCAGACCCGGTTCTCACCGAAAATGAACGCGGATACCCGTACCGGCAAACTGGCCGGTTGGCGCGACGCGGTTGAGCGTACATTGACGCGGCAGGACTAATACCAAGGGAAGTTAATATTGACCCATATGAGTCAATATTAGCTTCCCTTGGTATAACTTCACCAGACGCCCGGTGTTGGAATATCTTATTACGGCTGGCGTTTGATCGTCGTCGCCTTGATAGTGACGATCGCCATCGCGATCAGCACTTCCGTCTCGCCGGTGATCGCGTAGACGTCCGAGCGCACATGGTGAATGCTGCGCCCGTGTCTTTCCACCTTGGCCCGGGCGACCAGGGCGTCGCCGATGGCGGGCGCCAGCAAATTGATCTTGAACTCAACCGTCAGCGGTTGTTGGTGCTCGTCCATCAGCGCAAAGGCGGCAAATCCGGCCGCGCTGTCGGCAAGGGTCGCCACCACCCCGCCGTGGAAAAATCCGTGCTGTTGGGTGACCGCCTCAGAAAACGGCATCTTGACGTTGCAAGTGCCGCCGCCGGCCTGGAGCAATTCGGCGCCAAGGGTTGCCATAAATCCCTGGCCGTAAAACCCGTCTACTACCCGTTGCGAAGCTTTGCTGGTCATTCAAATTCCGCCTTTCCCCGCATCGCCGTCAAACCGCCGGTTGTTGTTGGGTCGCGCAATGAATGCCGCCACCGGTCTCGCCCAACGGATCGACGTTTAGCATCACGATCTCGCGGCCCGGATATAACTTCGCCAAAGTGTCAGCCGCTTCTCGGTCAGTCTCTTTATCGCCGAACTGGGCCGCAAGTACCGCGCCGTTGCAGACATAGTAATTGACATAAGAGGCAACAAAATCCTCGGATTTGACCCTTGTGTGATAGGGTTCCGGCACCACCACCAGCTTGAGTGGATTGCCGCTGGCATCGTTCGCGTGCTGCAAGATTTCGTAGGTCTCATAGGCCGCCGCCGACCAGGGATCGCCTGGATAAATTTTGCCGGGTAGCTGGATTAAAACATTACCCGATTTCGGGAACCTTGCAAGCGCGTCGATGTGATAGTCGGTAATGTCGAGCCCCTTAATGCCCGGCGCCCAGATCATGGTTTCACCGCCAAGTGCTTCCAGTAACCGCTGCTCGATTTCGGCTTTGGGCAATTGGTTGCGATTGGCGATCACCCAGCTGCTCTCGTGGGCCATGAGGGTTCCCGCGCCATCGGCTTCGATCCCACCCGCCTCGCCAACCAGTCCAGTCTCGACAATCGGCAAGCCCAGCCGCTCGGCCACCCGTCTTGCGATCCGGCCGTCATTGCCATGTACCTGCTTGCCGCCCCAGCCGTTGAAATTGAAATCGGATATGGCGAGGTTCCCGCTGGCGTCGATAACGAAAAGCGGCCCGCTATCGCGACACCACAGATCGTCGGTGGCGATGTCCCAGATCTCGACAACTGCGGCAAGTTTGCGCCGTGCTGCATGCTCGTGGGCCGCGTCCATCAACATGACCACCGGCTCGAAATCGGAAATTGCATTGGCGATATCGGCGATTACCTGCTGCTGCATGCCAAGAAAGACCGGATCATTGTAGACCAGGCGGTTGACCGGCCACTGCATGAAGGTGCGCAAATGTGGGCCGGCCTCCTCCGGCAATCGGTAGCGACCGTTAGTCATGCCGGTGGTACCAGCGCGGACCGGATCCGCAGACAAGCCGGCAAGCCCTGCCATCGCGCCTATCGCCACCGATTTGCAAATTTCGCGTCTTGAAATCATCGGGCAATTTCCTTCATGTCTCAATAATAGTTCCGGCACCGGTTTTGCCCACTGCGGTGCGGGCATGGCTGGCGATCGCCATATCCTGGGCGCCGGTGCCGGTCAGGTCGCAAATGGTAATTTGATCGTCGCTGGTCCGACCAGGTGACTTGCCGGCGATCACCTGTCCTAATTCTGCTGGCCTGGCCTTGTCCCAAACATTGGCTTCAATCGCCGCGCGCAATTCGCCCAATAATTCACACTGGCTGACCCGATCGCAAAAATAAGCATCGGCGGCGCTGAGCGCCAACGGATCGATCTCATTTTTGCCGGCCTGATCAGAACCCATTGCGGTGATGTGCAGACCTTGGTGCAGCCAATTGGCCGACAACACCGGTTGGCGCGCCGGCGTTGTAGTAATCACTAGTTGGCTTGCGGCCACCAGTTCACCCGCATTCGCCACCGCCGTCGCCTTAATGCCAAGCGCTGTGCCCAGATCGTCAGCGCATGCGCGTGCCTTAGCCATATCGCGGCCATATACCAGCGCTCGCGAAAACGGCCGCACCAAATGGGCCGCTATCATCTGCAACCGCGCCTGTTGGCCGCTGCCAATAACGCCGGCAGTCTCGACCTTGGTTGGCGCCAAATACTTGGCCGCAACAGCGCCGGCTGCGGCGGTGCGAACATCGGTCAAATAACCGTTATCAAGCAGCACCGCTTCGACCAGCCCGGTCTTGGCGGAAAACACCATCATCAATCCGTTTAGGCTCGCCAAGCCCAGTTTCGGATTGTCGAAAAAGCCTGGGCTAACTTTGATCGCAAAGCCGTCGAAACCGGGAATAAAGGCTGTCTTAACGTCGACCTCGCCATTAACCGTCGGCAATTGCATCGACAAGATCGGCGGCATTACCACTTGGCCGGATGCCAGCGCTGCAAATGCCTGCTCAACTACATCGATGGCGCTTAGGTCCAATGGCACTGCGCTGCGCAATTCAGCCTCGGTCAGGATCGCAACATCATGGGCCATAGGGTTTTCCCTTCACCACAAAGTCTCCGAGCACAACATCACGGCCGGTGACGATATCGGTAAACATCGCCATATCCACATTGCGCCCAGTGATGATGGTGCCAACCGGGCCATTGGGTGCTGGCAATTTACCGGCAAGGGTTGCCGCCAGACCAACCACACAGGCACCTTCGGCGATGATCCGGTCTTCGTAGTAAAGCACTTGTAGGGCGTGATAGATTTCCGCTTCGCTCACCAGCACCGTATAATCGAGCAGGTCGCGGCAAAGCGGAAACGACAATTTGTTTTCCATGCCAATGCCGCCGCCAAGACTGTCGGCCAGGCTTGCCACCTCTTCAACTTCGACCGGCCGGCCGGCGGCGATCGATAAATGCATGGCCGGGCCGCGATCCATCGAAATGCCAATCACCTTGATGTCCGGCTTGATCGATTTGGCTGCCAGTGCTACCCCGGCCGCTAACCCACCGCCGGAAAGCGGCACCAGGATAGTATCAAGGTCGGGCCGAGCGACAAGCATCTCCAAACCAATCGTACCCTGGCCGGCGATCACTGCCGGGTCGTCAAACGGTGAAACCTCGATTAGCCCCTCGGACTGGCAAAGGCGTTGTGACGCGACCAGCGCATCATCCTGATTTTGGCCAACAATTTTGACCTCTGCACCAAGCGCCTTGATGCCGTCGACCTTGACCTTAGGCACCAGCGACGACATGCAGATCACCGCCCGGATACCGCGCTTTAGCGCTGCATAAGCGATACCGCGACCGTGATTACCGGTCGAGCAACAGGTCACGCCGTCGACATCGTGTGGCAAGTTCATTACCGCATTGACCGCACCGCGCAGCTTGAAGGCGCCGATCGGCTGCATGTTTTCCAATTTCAACAGGAATTCCTGCCCTGCCGCCTTGGTCATGAACAATGACGGCACCAACGGCGTATTGTCGGCAACGCCGGAAATGGTGTCGCGGGCGGCGAAGATGTCGGCCAGCACCGGCATCGCAGCGGATTGGTTCATTGCATTTCCTTTGCGAACGGCAATCGCTAACCATTAGAGCGTGTTATTATTCCCATGCAATTCGGTTTGAAAGGAAGAGTTTGCATGGCAAAATACACGCGCAAGGGACGGCTAGAGCGTGTCACCCAAAAGTGGGCAGCGGTTTTGGGAAAAATGACACGCATAAACAAAGAGCGTATTCCCGAAAAGTGTGTAGCGGTTTTCGGATAAGAATACGCGACAAAACAAAGAGATAGCGCGACGAAGCAAATCCTACGCTTCGTGACAAGCGCTTGGCACCTTTCAAGCGTGGTTGGGATCACAAAAGCCTTCCCTGCTAACCTGAAAGGACCGGCGGATTTACCCCGGATGGGTCGAAAGCCTTCAAATTGTTGACACTTCGCGGCCACTCCTGCGTTTCTGACCAACAAATCTGTAGGCACATTGTATAAAGATGGCTTGACGGCTAACCAGGTCAGCTTTCTGGATAGAGCAGTAAATAATTTTCATTTCGCCGGCGACTTTACAAACCATGATCACATCAGGTCACTCGGTTTGGGTCGACCGACAAAACCTGGGGAGAAATCGCGATGCGGCCCAACATTGTATTGATTATGGCCGACCAGTTGGCACCGCAATTTACCGGGGCTTACGGGCATCCTTTGGTCAAGACGCCGCATATGACAGCGCTGGCCGCGCGCGGCGCCCGATTTGACGCTGCTTATTGCAACTCGCCCCTTTGTGCGCCGTCCCGTTTTTCGTTCATGGCCGGGCAATTGATTTCCCGCATCGCAGCATACGACAATGCCAGCGAGTTTCCGGCTGCAATCCCGACCTTCGCCCACTATCTAAAGTTGATGGGTTATCGCACCTGTTTGTCGGGCAAGATGCATTTTGTTGGGCCCGACCAATTGCACGGTTTCGACGAGCGCATCACCACCGACATCTACCCATCCGACTATGCCTGGACGCCTGATTGGGAATTGCCCGACGAGCGCATCGACAAATGGTACCACAATATGGATTCGGTGCGCGAAGCCGGTGTCGCGGCGACCACGTTCCAGATCGACTATGACGAGGAGGTCGGCTTTTTCGCCAAACGCAAACTGTTCGACTATGCGCGTGAGGGTTCGAGCCCGTTCTGCATGGTGGCAAGTTTTATCCACCCGCATGACCCATATGTGGCCCGCCACGACTGGTGGGATTTGTACCGGCCTGAAGCAATCGACATGCCCAAACCGGTCATCGGCGATAGCGCGCTGGACCCGTTTACGCGCCGGTTGATGGACGGTATTGAGGCTTCGACCAGTAAAATTAGTAAAGACCAGGTGCGCAACGCCCGTCACGCCTACTATGCCAACGTTTCATATTTCGACGCCAAGGTCGGTGAACTGGTCACGACACTGACCGAAGCCAAACTGCTCGACAACACAATTGTCATCGTCACCGCCGACCATGGCGATATGTTGGGTGAGCGCGGGCTTTGGTACAAGATGAATTTCTTCGAACATTCTGCCCGGGTGCCGCTGATTATGGCTGGTCCGGGCATTCGTCACGGTAGGGTGACAAACGCCTGTTCGTTGGTCGACATATTGCCAACGCTTATCGACATCGCCGCCGGCGAAGCGGACCAATGGCCGCAGTTAGGCCAGCCGATCGACGGCCGCTCGCTATTGCCGCTAGCAAGGGGCGGCAATGATGATGTGGACGAGGCAATCGGCGAATATTGCGCGGAAATGACCTCGCATCCGGTGTTCATGATCCGCCGCGGGCCATACAAATATATCCATTGCGATGTCGATCCACCGATGTTGTTTGATCTTGCCGCCGACCCTGAGGAAACCAACAATCTGGCGGCGGATCCGCAGCACATGGAAATCGCTGCAAGGTTTGCTGCCGAGGTCGCCGAACGCTGGGACAGCGAACAATTGCGCGGTGACGTGATCGCTACGCAAAAACAGCGCCGCGCGGTACATGCGGCGATGGCGGCGGGTAAGGCGACCCATTGGGACTATAATCCGCCGCGTGACGCATCTACGGAATATGTCAGAAACCATATGGATTGGACCGAGGCGGCAGCGCGCACGCGGTTCCCACCGCTTAATGGAAACCGAGGACGATCATGAGCGTTGAATTGAATCCATCGGATCTCAGGGAGATCGCGCGCGGTTATGCTAGCTGGCCAACACAATGGCTCCGAATTCATTAAAAGGGCTCTAGTTGCGCCGGACCGCAGACTGCGATGAAGTCTTTTCTCTTTCCAAAATTGCGCCTGCGCCAAAACCGGGCAGACGCGTGCCACATCCTGGCTGCGCTTGCCTTGGCCTCTTGGTTGGCGTTCTTCAGTCTATGCGTGCGGTTGCTGGGTGCCATTTGCAATCACGCCGATGGGCATGTGCAATATTGTGTCGCCCGATGCCGACCGACTGCTGGCGCAGGAAACGGCCAGGCGCAACGTGCCCTATTGCCTGTCCTGTGCCGCCTCCACCGATATGGCGGCAACGGGCCGCCATGTCGATGGGCGGGTGTTGGTTGATCAGGCGCCGTAATCCAACCCGGGCAAAAGCCACGCTATTTGCCGCTTACCGCATCCTTTGCCAGTTGATCAAACAATTCGTCGAGTTCGCTGGCAAGATCGGCCAATTTGTCACCGCCATCTTCCATATAGGGCGCAAACACATGGGACGGGATTTTATAGGAAAGCGTCGCGGTGCCATTATCGTTTTCGGTCACATAGACCCTGATCGGTGCTTCAATGCCAGCGGCGATGCTGGCTTCCAGCATCGGCACTGCGTAGCGCGGATGATAGAACCCGAACACGGTGTTGCCGGCAATCGTCTTGCCGAGCGCCTGTTTAGCGCCAACCGATGCCGAGGCCCGAGCGACAACGCCAAGCTTCTTGGTTTTGGCCGCTGCGACCACACGTTCGAGCAGGGTTGCATAGTTGTGAACTGACGGCATTATCACCCAGCCCGGTCGCTGTGTGATTTCGGCGCGGGCGCCACTTGTGAGGTACCCAAGCGCGAGTATAGCGAAACTCCAGCAGATCGCCCGTTGCATACGGTAGATCGCGGACTGCCATTTAATAACCCCTGTTGGTATACGGGTAAGGTGCGGATGGCCCGATAGCAAATTCATCATCATCTGCGTCTCCTTGTTGTGGTGGCGATGCGCCTGAGTACCTCTAAAAACCCTCGATTTTGTTGGGCTGGGTGTGATTTTGAAGTTTCGTGTACCGGATAATATGTTGAAATATTTGAGGAACGCAAAAACGAGAGATTGCTCCTAGGACCCAAAAGAAGGGTATTTGGCAGGTACTCACCTCACCCACCTTGTGCCAGCGCCACCGCCGCCGATATTTCGGCACCGCTGGCGTGGGTCTTTGTTGCATTGCGCTGGTGGCGAAAACGCCAGACCTCGGCGCCGGAACGGCCGAAAACCACAATACTCGGAATACGGTCGATGGCGCCGAAGGCAAGGCGGATTTCCTGTGAACCGACCACCAAAGGAAATTGCGGTCTGGTATGGTCGAGAAACCGCTCCATGCGGGCTGGTACTTTGGCGCCGCCAAAGTCCTCGAACAAATTTACGCCGATGATTGTGGTATCGGCGCCTTTAGCCGCTAATTGGTTAAGCTCGACAAATTCATCGCGGCAGGGCGGGCACCAAGAGGCAAAGAAGGTAACGATCACCGGCCCCTTCGTCGGCAATTCGGCTGACATATTACCTCGCACCGGATCGGCGGCCGCCAACAACGCGCGCAATTGCGGCCAACGCGCCTCGCCGGCGCTTGCGGGTGCGCAGATCGCCAGCAATGTTGCGATAATTACCGCCAATAGGAACTGCAAACGGGGGTTTGGCATAGCCAAACCGTAGGCAGGCGAACCGATCGCGGCAAATCAAATTCGCGTTTGTGTGGCGCCAGATCCGTCCGCTACCAATGATTGGGTTACCGCTTGACGATCAATTCCCGTGGCCGGTCGCAGATGCATTCGGCAGCCCCTTGTTGTTTGATCAAGATCGTTTCGGTGATTTCAAGTCCCCAATCGTCCATCCACAGGCCGGGCATAAAATGAAAAGTCATGTCGGCTTCCAACACGGTTTCGTCCTCTTCGCGCAGCGAAATGGTCCGCTCGCCCCAGTCGGGCGGATAAGACAACCCGATCGGATAGCCGACCCGGCCACCATGTTCGATGCCGGCCTTGTTTAGTTCGCTCTTCAGGGCCCGGGCAACGTCACCGGCACGATTTCCGGCGGTTGCCGCTTCCAGCCCTGCCGCAATGCCGGCGACCAGTGCCTTTTCCGCGGTGATCATATGGTCGGGGGGGTCGCCAAGAAAGATCGTGCGGCAAAACGGCGCGTGATAGCGCCGATAGCATCCCGAAATTTCGAAAAACGTCGCTTCGCCGCTGGCAAACGGCCGCCCATCCCAGGTCAGATGGGGTGCCGAGGCGTCGGCCCCACTGGGCAGTAACGGCGCGATCGCCGGATAATCGCCCCACCCATCATCAATGCCGCGAATGGCATCGCGGTAAATTTCCGCAACGATTTGATTTTTCGCCACACCAGGCTCGACCCGTTCGCATAACCCGTCGACAATCTTTTCCGAGATCCGGCCGGCGCGGCGGATAAAGGCGATCTCTTCGCTGGATTTGACCGTGCGCTGCCAATTGACCAAAGCGGTGGCATCAACCAATTTCGCGTTGGGTAATTCGGCGACAAGGGTCAAATAGGCCTTGGCGGAGAAATAGTAATTGTCCTGTTCGACGCCGATGTGGAGCCGCCCGCAGCCCCAAGCGCTCAATTTGCTGGCCAAATCCTGCATTGGGTGGCGCACGGCCGATTGCACGAAATGGTCCAGATAGGAGGTAACCTGGTCGTCATCCATCCACACGGTGCGCAGCGCCCCATTGCCGTCTTGTTTTCTGCCCCACCACAC
Source organism: Rhizobiaceae bacterium (assembly GCA_965248715.1). GTDB lineage: Bacteria > Pseudomonadota > Alphaproteobacteria > Rhizobiales > Rhizobiaceae > CBDFKB01. The sequence goes on along the minus strand of CBDFKB010000007.1, from coordinate 299,767 downwards.
CGGATCGCGGTCAGGAAACACGATCACGCCTTGATGGACGTAAAACGACCAACCATCATAACCGGTCAGCCAAGCCATGTTCGACGGATCGGTGACGAACAACACATCGATGCCGATAGCCGTCATCGCAGCGCGGGTTTTGGTCAATCGGCGTTGATATTCGCCGTGGCTGAAAGGAAGGTGGGGTTTGGCCATTAATTGTCCCTGTCCAATTGAAAGCAAATTGTTATGCAAGGCGGCGGGCCGCTGTAATTCGGGTTCAGGTGTTCTTTATTCGATACGTTGCGTGATTTGTCGTCGCAAGTTGACGAAAGTGACCTCTGCGATCGCGCCTGCGATGATCAACGTCGCGCCTATCGCATGCAACGGACCAAACGGTTCATCAAGCAATAACGCGGTCGAAACAACCCCTGACACTACCTCAGCGGTCAACAAGAAAGTTAGCGCCGCCGGCGGCACGTGATGGGCGCTCCAAAGCGTTACCAATACCACCGGCGCCAGATAGATGGTGCCCATCAGTAATGCCATTTGCCATTGTGCGGCAATCAGACCGACAGCGCCGGAACCGCCGGCTGTTCCGGTTTCGAATTGGGCAAAAAGCGTGCCGATAATTATCGCGGAAACAATCGCGACCAGTGACAATCGTATCGGATCAGATTGCCCGCTGGAGAAAATCAGCGACGCGCCGACCGCCCACGCCAATCCAGATACCAATGCCAGGATATCACCCAGCCTGAATGCGGCAAGAGAGATATCGCCGCCAAGAATGACGAACGCGCCGGTCAGCGACAAGGCAAGCGCCACCGTACTCGCCAAGCCCCATTTTTCGCCTAGAAACGCCCATTCGATCAACTTGCTCCACACCGGCGCGGTGTAAAACAACAGTACCGCACGGATTACATCGGTATAGTTGAGCGCCGCCGAATAGGTGGTGATCGCCAATCCGACAAATGCCGCGCCGAGCAGTGCCCGGCGGTGGGTCTTGGCCGCTCCGCGCCTGATAAGTGCGATTGCCAGCAAAAGCGGCACCGCGCCCAGGTTCATGGCCACCCCGGCCATTCCTCCTTGTAATCCAGCATCGCTTAATTGGCGGATCGGAATCCACCATATGCCCCACAAAATGGCGGCGGCAAAAGCAATTAGGGGCGGCAATGCCCGGGGCATCATAGCTCCTCCAAAAAGGCGGTATTTATCTAATTCCGATCAAATTGGATAGAAGATAATCCATGATGGCCTGGCCGCTCCGCGATACATCGGCCAAGCGCTAAATTCAAAGGAAATTCTGCGTGTAGTCCGTTCCTTGCCGTACAGCAATAAAGTGTGCCCCCGATAGCGGTAGGATACCAACCCCATGCAGCCTCGCTAACAGCTGCCAGTGGGACGATGAACGTCAATATCGCCATGCGGTTGCGTCTGCCCGTGCTATAGACAACAAAGGTGGCAATCGAGGGTTTCGCATCTGCCTCATGTCGCTTAGAGCTAACTCCATGCCGAAATATGTCGCATCGCTCGCTGCCAATGTGTGACAGTTTTCGAGATATGCATCCATTCGGCTATCACGGGTGCTGAGATCGAAGAAATCCATGGGAGGACAATATGAAAAGACTGCTTCTGGCCGGTATTTCGGCCATCGCTTTCGGCTCCATCACCCAGGCTGCCGAGCTTGGCGCTGTCGACGAGCCGATCAAGCTTGCGATCAATGAATGGACTGGCCAGCACGTGTCGACCCATGTGGTTGGTGAAATGTTGAAATCGGCTGGTTACAAAGTCGAGTATGTCACCGCCGGCTATATGAACATGTACCAGGCGATGGCCGATGGCGAAATCCATGCTGCGCTGGAAATTTGGTCTTCCAACGTTTCCGATCAATATGGCGAGCAGGTCGAGGCCGGCGGTGTTTCTGAACTGGGCGATCTTGGCCTCGATGCCAAGGAAGGCATCGCCTATCCGGCCCATGTCGCCGACATCTGTCCGGGACTACCGGCATGGGAAGCGCTGCAAAATTGCGCGATGCAATTTGCCACTGCCGAGACCATTCCCTCGGGCCGCCTGGTCGACTATCCGGCCGACTGGGGCACACCCGGCGCTGACCGCATGACCGGGCTGGCTTTGCCGTTCAAGGCGGTTCCGGCCGGCTCCGAAGGCGCGCTTATCGCTGAGCTGCGCGCAGCGACGGAAAAGAAATCACCGCTTTTGATCACCTTTTGGCAACCTCATTGGGCGATGTCAGCCTATGACGTGAAATTCGTCGACCTGCCGGTTGGAGAAGCTGCGTGCTTCGATGATCCAGCTTGGGGGCCGAACCCGAACGCGGTCAATGATTGCGATTTCGCACCGTCACGGATATTCAAAGCCGCATGGTCTGGTGTTGCCGAAAAATGGCCAGCCGCCCACGAAATCCTGTCGAACTATACCTTAGCAGTTGAAGCCCAGCAGCCGATGATGGGCGCGGTCGATGTTGATGGCGGTTCGGTTGAGACCGTGGTCGCCGACTGGATGGCCGGCAACCAAGCGGCCTGGAAACCGGTCGTGGATGCGGCTGTCAACTGACGGTTGAAACCATGACCGCCGCCACCTCGCCAGCGTTAGAGCAACCGGCAATCCAGTGCGAAAGCATATGGCAGGTCTTCGGCACCAACGCCGAAGACAGCCTGCGCGAAGCGCTCGCCAACCATGGGGCCACAACTTCTGATGTGGCCTCAACCCTTAAGGACAAGGGATTGATCCCGGCGGTGCGGGACGCCACCTTCACGGTCGGGCGCAGCGAATTGTTCGTCATTATGGGCCTGTCCGGCTCCGGTAAATCCACCATCGTGCGCTGTATTTCACGGCTGGTAGAACCGACCGGTGGAGCTGTCAAAATCGAAGGCGAGGATATCCTCTCCGCCTCCCCGAAACGGCTGATCGAATTGCGCCGCAATAAACTCGGCATGGTGTTTCAGCACTTCGGGTTGTTTCCCCACATGACGGTGACAGACAATGTCGCCTTTCCACTTAAAATGCAGGGACAAGACGCCAAATCTCGCCTCGGCCGGGCCATGGAGGTGATCGAGTTGGTTGGCCTTAAAGGGCGCGAAAATTCTTATCCGCGCGAACTGTCCGGCGGCCAGCGGCAACGGGTCGGCATCGCCCGCAGCCTGGCGGCGGACCCAGATATCTGGTTCCTGGACGAACCATTTTCCGCCCTCGACCCTTTGATCCGCCGGCAATTACAGGACGAATTCCTCGATATTCAAGCCAATTTGCATAAATCAATCGTCTTTATCACCCACGACATCGCCGAGGCGCTGAAGCTCGCCGACCGGATCGCGATTATGCGCGACGGCAATATCGTGCAGATCGGCACGCCGACCGACATCGTGCTGCGCCCGGTCAGTGACTATGTGCGCGATTTTGCCCGCGACGTTGCCAAGGGCCGGCATGCGACGGTGAATTCGGTCATGAAATTAATCGAAGGCCCACCCGAGGAATTTGCCGACGATCCCAAATTGCGCCCTGGCATGACCCTTGATCATGCGCTGGCTTCCTGCATGTCGCTGTATCACCCGGTTCCAGTATGGGATGGTGATGGCAAGATTATCGGCTCGGTCGATCCGGCCGATCTCGCCGCTGCCCTACAGGTCGATTAGGCATGAAACCGGCAAACCGGTTTGCCAATCTCAACGCTGCATCACGGGCGATGGCGGTGGTTTTATTGGTTGGTGCACTTTGCATGGCATTGGCGCCAACCTTCTCGTTTCTCGTAAAATGGCCCGGCCCTTGGACCCTGCCAGTTGCGGAGTGGGTCGATACCGCGCTGACCTGGCTTATCGTAAGTGCCAAACCGGGCGCGCGGATGTTTTCCGGTTTGATGGGCTATGCGATGGCGGGCATGAATTGGCTGCTGGCCACCACCCCGTGGCCGTTCATCATCGCGCTTGCCACCGCACTCGGTTGGCGCCTCGGCGGGTTATCGATGGCCCTGCTTGGTTTCATCAGCTTCACCTTCGTACTGATTTCTGGTTATTGGACCGAAGGCATGAATACCCTGGCGCTGGTGTTTGTATCGGTGCCGTTGGCCTTGCTGCTTGGGCTGGCAATCGGCTTGGCAGCCTATGAATATCCCCGCGTCAAAGGACCGGTCCAAGCAACTTTGGACGTAATGCAGACGGTACCGACTTTTGCCTATCTGACACCCTTATTGTTGTTGTTCGGCTTTGGACCGGTGGTCGGGCTGATCGCCTCGGCGATCTATGCTGCGCCGCCGATGGCGCGCAACGTGCTGCTGGGCCTGGAGCGGGTCGAACCGGAAATCAAGGAAGCGGCGATCATGTCGGGCGCTACCCGTCCGCAGCAATTGTTCCTGATCGAATTGCCAACGGCGATGAGCCAGATCATGGTCGGCGTCAACCAGTGCCTAATGGCGGCCCTGTCGATGGTGATTATCGCCGCCGTGATCGGCGGTTTCCAAGACATAGGCTGGGAGGTATTGTTGACTATGCGCAAGGCGCAGTTCGGCCAATCGTTACTGGCCGGGTCGGTGATCGTCGCCTTTGCCATCGCCATCGACCGCATGTCCGGAGCACTGGCTATTGAGCGCAAACGCCATAATCTCAATATATTCTGGGCAATCCTTGGCATCGGCGTTGTCGGGTCGATGATCGCTGTCTCGATCTTGCCACCGGTTGGAGAATTCGCCCTACTCGACACGGTCGCTAAAGCTGTCGACAATTCGGTTGGCGCCTTTACCGCCGCCAATGGCGCTAGCCTCGACAGTGTGAAAAACGGTGCCATGTTCTATGTCCTGCTGCCGCTCAGGATCGGCCTCGATGAGGCGGTGTTGCCGTTCACTTGGGGTTTTTCATGGACCGCGATGCACAGCACGATTTTCTTTGGTATCGCAATTGCGTTAGGCGTCGGGCTAGCCGCTTATGGCCGCGCGACCCTCGGCATAACCCTCATTATCCTCGCCGGTGTGATCGAAACCGGCGTCGTGCAATTGCCTTGGCCGTTCGTTCTCATCACAATTGGCGCGCTGGGGTGGCTCGCCGGCGGTTGGCGGCTCTCGCGCTTCGTAGTCATCTTGCTCGCCTTGATATTGTTGTCCGGCCTATGGGAACGGGCGATGCTGTCGCTATACCTGTCCGGCGCTGCGGTGTTGGCTTGCTCCATTGTCGGCGGGGCACTAGGGCTACTGGCTTCGCTCAGCACAAGGGCGTGGGCGGTGTTGCGGCCGATCTGCGACATGCTGCAGACCATTCCGCTGTTCGTATTCTTAATTCCGGTATTGATGTTTTTCCAGATCGGCGAATTTTCCGCCTTTTTGGCAATCTGCGCCTACGCAATCGTGCCGATGATCCGTTACACCCGACATGGCCTGGTAACAACGCCAACCGAAATGATCGAGGCGGCCACCGCGTCCGGTGCCACCAAATGGCAGATTTTAACCGAAGTGCGTGCGCCCTACGCGGTGCCGACCATTTTACTGGGTCTCAACCAAACCATCTTGTTTGCATTTGCCATGCTGGTGATCGCGGCGTTGATCGGCACCACCGGTCTTGGCCAATCGATCTATCTGGCGCTTGGCCAAGCCGATGTCGGCCTTGGCGTTACCGCTGGCGCAGCGATGGCGATCTTAGCGTTCATCGCCGATCGGTTGGTGCAGGGCTTCGCCGAGGACCGCAGAAAGGCACTGGGGCTGTAGGGGCGGCGCTCGCGCTTGTCACCCAAAAGTGGGTACCGGTTTTGGGAGAAATGACACGCATAAACAAAGAGACAGCGCAACGAAGCTATTCCAACGCTTCGTGACACGCTCTAGGGATTGTTGACATAATTTCGCATTGCCGACTCAGTTTGCTGACCGATATCTTCGACATCATGGGCCAAATCAAGTGCGCAGCGCTTGTCGCCCTGCTGGCATGCGGCTTCAAGCGCCACCACCAATTGCCGCAATTTCAACGCTCCGAAGGTTGCTGCACTAGAACAAAGTGCGTGGGCATGATGCTCCAGATCGGAGAGATCTTCGGAGTTCGAAGCTGCGGCAATACTATTGTAGCGATCGCGGGAATTGGTGATGAAATCATCAATAAGAACCGGTAGCATTTCGGGATCGGTATCGACGCCCAGCTGAACTAGCACATCCGGGTCGAGCAATTGTACTTCGGCCAAGGGTTTGGCCAACGGTATCTGGTTGCCGCGCCCAGAATTACCTCGTTTAGCGGGCATATCGGACATTTCGCTCGGCGGCGGCGGCGTTGGTTGTCCGCTATTTGGCGTATCGACATTGGTAGGTGTCGATGGGTCTGTGTCGTCAACGTCGCCATCTGTAGGGGCCGGGTGTTTGGCGTGTTCACCATCCAACCATTTGCCGATCGTGCGCAGCAATAAGGCCTTGTCGATCGGCTTGGCGGCGTAGTCATCCATCCCGACCAGTAAATCAGCCATCATTTCGCTACGCATCGCGTGGGCGGTCAAAGCTATTATCGGGATCTCTGATACCGGTCCAGATATCCTGCGGATTTCCGCCGCCGCCGCAGTTCCATCCATTACCGGCATGCCAATATCCATTAGCACCAGATCATAGTTGAATTCTTCAACCGCATCGACCGCTTCGCGGCCATTGCCGACCACATCGATCCGGTAACCGGCTTTTTCCAACATTGCGGTTGCAACCATCGCATTAGTCGGATTGTCCTCGGCCATCAGTAACCGGTAGGGTTTTCCATCCGGTTTTACCGGCACGGTCACCGGCAGTTCGTCTTCTTTCTTGACCAAATTATCCGAACTCGATATCTCCAGTTCCAGGTTGAACCAAAAGGTGCTGCCGCCAAGGTCATTGGATTTTGCGCCGATCGTTCCACCCTGCGCCTCGATAATTTGGCGACAGATCGCCAAGCCAAGCCCGGCCCCGCCTTCCTTGCGCTGATAGGTTGGGGCCACGGTCTTGAAGCGGGCAAACAACTCCTCGATCTTGCCATCGGGGACGCCGATGCCGGTATCGACCACATAAATCGACAACAACGCACGATTGCCCTGCAATTCGGCGACGTCGGTTCTAATCGTGATAAAGCCTTCCTCGGTAAACTTGATCGCATTGCCGATCAGATTGATTAATACTTGGCGCAAACGTTCCGGGTCGCCTTTGAAGCAGTGGGGCAGATCGCCATTGGATTTGGTGGAGATTGCCAATCCCTTCTTCATCGCAATCGGATTGAGAAGGTCGGTCGCGCCCTTGATCAATTCGGCCAGGTCAAAATCAATGATTTCGAATTCCAAATGCCCCTCTTCGATTTTCGAGTAGTCCAAAATGTCGTTGATGATCCGTAGCAAGCTTTGGCCCGATTCCACACCGGTGTCGACTAGTTCGTGCTGTTTATCATTGAGTTCGGAATCCTTCAAAATGCCCAATATGCCCATCACACCGTTCAATGGTGTACGGATTTCATGGCTCATCATGGCAACGAAATTAGTTTGCGCCGAGTTCGCCTCTTCCGCCTTTTCCTTTGCATCAATCAGCGCATTTTCGGCCGCCTTGCGTTCGGAAATGTCGCGGGCAAAACCGATAAATATCGGGCTGTCACTACTTTCTGCGACATGAATCGAAAGCTCCATCAAAAATTCGCTGCCATCGGCGCGCAGACCTGGAACTTCGACCCGCCGGCCGATAATTTCGCTGCTCCCGGTCTCGCTATATCGGCGCATGCCGGCGGCATGCATTTCGCGATAGCGGTGCGGAACCAAAAGGTCGACCATCTCCTTGCCGAGTATTTTTTCTTTGCGGTAGCCGAAATTGGCTTCTGCCGCTGGATTGAAATCGAGAATGTGCCCCGTGACATCAATGATGATGACGGCGTCACTGGATGAATCGATGGTCTTGCGGGTCCGCTCCTCGCTTATCTTGAGCGCTATTTCCTTTTCTTTCAATTCGGTAATGTCGATGCGAAAACCGACAGTAAAGCCTTGCGCGGTCTTGCGCTCGATAATGCGCACCCATGTTCCATCGTCGAGCAATTGTTCCACCGCATCGTCAGAAGGGTTGCGATGATGCTCTAATCTTTGTTTCAGCCACTCTTCCTCGCGCCCGATCGCTTCATTGTATTGGCCACGCTTTAGCCCTTCGCGAAGGAGGTCTTCGAAACTTATACCTGGCGCGATATATTTAGCGCTCTTGCCGTAAATATCCTTGTAGCGGCTGTTAAACAGCACCAGTCGGTCGTCCAAATCATACAGAGCAAAGCCATCCGGCAATGCGTCGATCGCGTAGACCAGGTTTTTTTCCGCTTGTTGGGCCATATCCTCGGCCGCGATTCTGTTGGAAATGTCGCGCACGATACCAGTAAATCGGCGTTTGCCTGCGACCCACATTTCCGACACGGAAAGTTCGATTGGAAATTCTTGGCCAGAACTGCGCCGGGCCCTTAGTTCACGCCGCTGACCGATCACATGGGTAGAACCGGTACTAATGTATTTCTGGATATAGCCGTCATGCTTGTCGGCATGTTTAGCGCCGGTAAGGATTGAGACATTGCGGCCGATCAGTTCGTCCCGGCTATAACCGAACATGCTTAAGGCGACGGGATTCACATTTTCGATTATCCCGTATTCATCGATCGAAATTACCCCGTCGATGACAGTATCGAAGATCGATTGGAAACGTAGTTCGCTTTCCTCGACCCGCGCTTTCAGATTGTCGATTTCGGAATTGCCGGGCTTTTTCTTTGGCGGCATGGCGTAGCTTTCACTGTCCCGTTATCTGCCTAGCCTGCACGATCCCAAGCTGGCATTCAATCCGGTCGAATACCGTACTAGCAAGATATTGAATCTAGCGGAATTTTTAAATCTGACATTTGACAAACGACGAAGCTGCAAATGGGGCCCAAATGTCGAATTCATTCCACTAGTTCACGTCGAGCGCAGCGATATGCAAACCCTTGCAGGCCACCCTTTGCATTATTGCGGATGCGCTAGTAAATTAGATCACGTTGACAAACCCTATACCTCGAATTGTTTCATAACAGTTGAAATCGGTTAATATAGAGTTTGTTTGACCCATTCTGTTTTTATTTTCTGATCGCCATCAGTTTTCCGGCGGCACATTTGGGCCAGGTATCTGGGCATCTATTTACGCATTTACCGGTCAGGCTCCCAGGGGCTGCTAGGGAGACCTGACCGGCTTACGCGACGCCAATTGGGCGTCCCGCCTAGTTAAGCCAGACGCGGTGCAGTCATTTATCGCCAACCGCGTCCAACCGACCTGATGGTATGTTTGGGCTAGACCAGGAACAGATCATAAGTGCCGCTGTCGTCGAAGCTCATATCGAACCAACCGGTCAGTTCGACTGTGTTGACAAAGGCATCGCTCATCAGCACTGAGACGATGGTTCCGTCTTCGGAACTCGAAAACCGGACCTGATCCTCCAGGTCGATGCCGGCAGTGGTTAGACCGGTGAAATCGAGCCGGTCGCCGGTGGTAAAATCGGTGATGGTATCGAGCCAACTCTGATCGCCATTGCTGCCGACTATATCTTTGGCGGCCCAATCGTAGATATCGTTGCCGGCGCCGCCATTCATAATGTCATCGCCGCCAAGACCGCGAAAATAATCATCGCCGTTACCGCCGGTGAATTGATTGTCGCGCTTGTCACCTTTGAACTTGTCGTCGAAATCGGTGCCTATTGCGGCTTCGACGCCCCAGACAGAATCTGTGCCCATGCCATGGATTTTATGGCTGTGCAGATTGACGTCGACGTAGCGGTCGGCATCCGACAGATCGATGGTATCGAACCCGGAGCCGCCGACATATTCGTCAGTGCCCGCGCCGGCCCTGAACAGGTCGTCACCGGAATCGCCATGCACAATGTCATTGCCCGTGCCATCGACGAGCACGTCATCGCCCTTGCCACCACGCAATTCGTCATCGCCCGAGCCGCCGTGCAGTTCGTCATTGCCCGAGTTGCCCCAGAGCTGGTCATTGCCGTCATCGCCCGAGACGTAGTCATTACCGGCCATGCCATAGGCTTCATCGGCGCCATCGCCGCCAAAGATTGTGTCGTCCTCGGTAGTGTTTGGTGGAGGCGAGGAAACCGGTACCAATGCGTTGGTGTTGGTGGTCCCCAGATCAAGCCGGAACACCACGTCGTCATAGTCATTGTCACCACCGCCGCGCAAATCTTCAAAGCCAAGCATGACTTCGCCGGTCACCGTGTTCAGCTGACCAACCACATGCAGATAATTGTCCGGATTGGGGCTGTAATCATTCGCCGGATCGGTGGCGGAATGATAGATATCGTGGCCGTATTGGCTCCGCACTTCGCTTGCTTCGCCGGTCTCCTGGTCAACGTGCCACAATGTCATGGCGCTGTCTGTTGCCACATTGCCGGATGCGCCATCGCCATTGCGCAGCTCAAAACTGGCCTGTGTGTCTGAGAGCAAGGCCCGGTTGTTATCGGAAATGCCGAAGCCGTTGCTGACCACGAAAAAGCCGACCTTATCACCGGCCTGAAAGTCGATTTCGACCGAACTTTCACCCGGGATCAGTTCGCCGCCACTCCCGGCTTTCGATGAATTGGGAAACAATATCTGCACATTAGATACCGCACCATCATCGCCGATATTGTACATGCCAAGGGCATTGCGATAGCCGGCGCCTTCGTCGATGAAGACGATGGACGCTTGCCGGTCTTCGGCGATAGTAAAGTCGTTCAGTTCGGCGTATTTTGGCCCGCCGCCGCCATAGATCAGATCATTGCCGTTTTCGCCGAGCAAATAATCGTCACCGCTGCCGCCATAGATCAGATCGGAGCCGCTACGGCCATAAAGCTGGTCTTCACCGCCTTTGCCGGAGAACACTTCTGAACGGGACGTGCCATACAAAGTGTTGTCACTACCATTACCAAAAATCGGCGAGTAATTGCTGTTGGTATCTACTGACATGGTTTCTTCCTTCTTGATATCGGCCGCGGCCGCGGCAATCCCGACCGCCAGTTTTAAGTGGCGACCGGCCAGATCGGAGCAATTGCTTGGTCTGACCGATCACCGTTTTGTGGCTTGTTGTTGAAGTTTGGGCGCTGCTACCAGCAAATCCCTGTGTAGCTGTTGCTTTGCTCAGGCGCGGCGTATTTGGAGAAAGCCAATATCGGCACTGCCGAAGTTTTGCCCGGCAGATCACGGATCTCCTTGGCTGCCTCCAAACCGTTCTTCACCGGCAGGTTGATGTCCATTAAGATGACATCGAAATTGCCAGTTCGGGCAGTCTCGACCGCGTCGTGGCCATTGGCGACTTTTTCCACCTGGCAACCGGAACGCTCCAACATCAATTGGGTCACTTTGGCGACCACCGGCTCATCCTCGGCGATCAGCACCCGAGGGGCTTGATTAGGATTGACCCACTTGCTCAAAGTCTCGACCAGTTGTTCGCGATTGACCGGCTTTGGCACATAGCCGTCGATGCCGTTTTGTTGGGCCGCCGGCCAGGCGTCGGTCTTGCCGAACAGGCGGACCAGGTCGATGACTTGGCTCGCCGCATTGCGGTGACGGATCGCCTGTTGGAATTCATCGGTCTTGTGCGAAACCACAACGACTTCCGATATCTCCATGACAGCTTTCGCCGAATTGCACCTAAATTGGCGCATGTGCTTGACGAAATTCCGGAACGTTTCGCTCTCGTGTTTGGTGTGCTCCAACTGATGGGCGATCGGCGCATCGTCTTGCAAATTAGGGTCGAAAAACTTGATCCGATATCCCTGCTCGAACAGGCTGGCCATGATGCGTAGGATCGGGCTTTCCCGAAGATCATCGGTATGCGGTTTAAAGGTGACCCCAAGAAAGCCGATCACGCCGTTTTCCGGGCAACTTTGTTTGGCCAGTTCGATCGTGTGTTCGATCTGGGCGCTATTGCTGCCGAGCACATTGGACAGGATCGGCAGATCAACATTGTTGGAATGGGCCAGATGCATGATGCCGCGGACGTCTTTCGGTAGACAGGAGCCACCAAACGGCGCTCCGGGGATCATGTAGTAAGGCGAAAGATTGAGTTTGGTGTCCTGGACGAAGATGTCCATGACCTCATGGCTGTCGATTTCGATCGCCTGGCTAAGACGGCCGATCTCGTTGGAAAACGACACCTTGACCGCATGCCAGCTATTGTCGACATATTTCACCATTTCCGCGACCTCGAGCGAGGTGTGAATGGTCTCGAGGCCAAGCATTTTGTAAATAGCGTCCAACGGCTTGGCACTGGCCATGTCGAAGGCACCAATCACGGTTTTCGGCGGCTCGTGAAAATCTTCAATTGCCTTGCCTTCGCGCAGAAATTCGGGATGGAAGCAGACGCCGAAATCCTTGCCGCAAACCTTGCCGGATACGCTTTGCAAAATAGGCAGCAACTCGCCTCTAACGCTTCCCGGTGGAACGGTGGAGCGAAACACCACCACATGATAACGGCCAAGCGTTTTAAGCGCTTCACCAATATCGGCGCACACCTGTTTCAAATAAACCAGATCGCAGCCGCCATTGTCGTCGCTTGGCGTACCAACGCACACGATCGACATATCGGTTTGAGCAATCACTTCAGCGGCACTCAACGAGGTGGTGAGGATACCGTTCTGCGTGGTTTCCGCGATCAACGTATCGAGACCAGGCTCGACCATCGGTGCCTTTCCAGCATCGATGCGCGCGCACTTTTGTTCGTTGGCATCCGTGCCCACAACCCAAAAGCCGGAATCGGCAAGACAGGCACCGGTAACAGCGCCCACATAACCCAATCCGAAAACGCCGACACGCGGATAGTGCTGCGCCCCGACATCCGGCAAAATTACCGGCTTTGGACTTTCTTCAACCAGTTTAAGCATGTTGGTTTTCCTTGACTGCCTCTTGTATGCTGGAATGCCAAGCAGGAACCATGCCAAATGGTAATGCCAATAATTTCAATGGGTTAGCTTGGGGGAAATATCGATCGTTTGCAGATTGACATCAGAATTGAGGAATTTGTCATTTTGACAGGAGCGATGGTGAAAAGCCGGCCAAATGGGCCGATGTTCAAGGACCGTTGATATTATCGATTTGATAGAATCAAAACCGGGTTCCAATGCCAAAGGAACCGGCCGCCGCAGCGCGGTAACCTTGTGTATGGAATGTATTAGCCGACAAACAGGCGCTGCGCGTAAGCCACGCTGGGCACGTTGACGAGTTCCGAATAGACCAAAATGGCGAGCACCAGCAGTGCAAGATAAACCACCATTACATATTTGGCGAAAGCGCTTCGGTAAATTTCCAGCCAGCCCTGGCCGTCCTTGGACGACTGGTTGCCGCGGTTCGACCATTTCTGCTTCGACAGATGGAACAGGCAGTAGACTTTCACTGCCGCGTTGAAAAGTTGATTGAAGTACAAAATGAACGGATAGGCGATATCGACCTCGCGGTTAAAGCTATAGAGTACCAGCGACAGCATCATCCGGGTGATCAAAATAAAGACCGTATACGAGATTAAATATGCGGGAGAATGCAACCAAGAGGCCAAGAATGCCAGGACCGGGCTAACCAACATGGTCCACATGGCGAGGCGTTGGTCGACCACGCACCACCAGATGAACCAGCCGACCTTGCGCGGCCCCAGAGCTATCGCCCTGGCGCCATTTCTCAGCATGTTTCCGGACCAGCGGCGGAAGTTTTCCTTCATGCGATCCAGGCCGTTGCCTTCGATATGTTCGACCGTGTAGACACAGGCGTCGGGCACGTAGAGCATTTTGGCGTTCTGCAGCAGCATGTAGTACCAGGTGCTCTTGTCATCGCCGGAAAGAAACCGGAACCTCCCCCACAGCCAATGATCGAGATAATCGGCCTCCAGTAGTCGGATAAGCGCAGGGTTGGTAACATGGCGTGCGCGGAAAACCGACATGCGGCCGGTCAACGTCAACACTTTGGAAGATAGCGCATGGCTGCCCATGGCGATGCGCCGCTGGGCAAACCGCATTGTCAACCAACGGCGTACCCAATCTGCGCCGTAAGCGATGACCTCTTCGTCGGTGGTGACCGCTTGTAATTCAGGATCGGACTGAAACAGGGTCACACATTTTACGACGCAACCTGGCCCCAAAATACAATCGCCGTCCATGAACACGATAGCGTCGTTGGGATGAATGCCAGCCCGTTTCATGGCTCTGAGCACCAGTCCGATCGCCATGCGTTTGCCAGGCTGGTTCTGACGAATGATGGTGAAGTTCAAATCGAGATCGCCGGCAATCCGGCGCAATCGCCGGGAGATATTTATTTCATCCGATACATCCCCCGAGCCGAGCCAAATCGTCGCCGGCACGCCGACTTCGCGCACCTGGCTAACAACGCTGTCGACTACTTGGTCGGTTATCTGTTTGTCTTCCTTGTAAGTCGTCATCATAAAATGCAGGTGCGGTGGCCGAGTGCCGGCGGCCCAGCACAAATTCGCCTTTTTGCGAATACGCGGAAATACCACCTGGTGGTAGATGCGTGAGCGCACCGCGTGGGTAAACCACCACGCATAACGCCAAATGCCCAAGATCCCGATCGTGTAGGTAATGCGCTGAAGGTCCGGGTCCCAAAGCGTGTTTGGAAAACTAAGCAATAATGTGATGCAGACGCTGAAATAGATGAAGATCTGAAACAGCGCCAACGGTGTCCACTTCTCGAACCAGCGCATCGGCCGGGTCATTTCATGATAATAGAGGCGGATGCCCGCATCGCGTTTTTGCATGAGCGACCCGCTAATCCTGTAACAACTGGGCTGAAACCATGAAGGTGTCCTTGATGGTTGATTTCCAGCGTTCGCGGATTTCGTTGGTATCGCGCCTTTCGAAGATCACGATCGCCGGCAGGCCAGGGGGGAAACTTTGTCGAATGTCCTCGTTGGAGCGTTCGAGGAAGTTCAGGGTTACCAGCGCCGTGCGGTCTTTGGCGCCACGCCAACTATATTGGGCGTGCATTTCATCCACATAGCCTTCGGTTCGGTCGATCGCGGCTACCTTAGCCTTGGCGCGTTCGTCGATTGACGGAAAATACACCAGCACCTCATCACCGAGCCCAACCTCGATCACTTCGTCTTGGGTCAGATAGGCAAGTACGTTACGCGGTTCATCCCGTTCGAAAATGATTAACTGCTCACCCTTTTTTGTGGTGTTGCCGGCAGAGCGCACGGTACGTACGATGCGCCCGCGGGTCGGTGCGGTGATCACCAGGCGCCGTTTTCGCTCCTCCAGCGCTTCGAGTTCCTTTTCAGCCAGGGTAATGCGGGTCTCGAATAACGCCAGTTCGGCCTTCAAATCCTTCAAGCGCCCGGTATTGGTGTAGGCGGAATCGACTACCAGGTTTTCGTACTGGGCCTGCTTGTCGCCAAGATGCAACTCGGCCTGCTCCCATTCGCCGACCAGCGCTGCATGGGCTGAACTCAACGTATCCACCTTCGATCGCGTGGTGTAGCCGCGTTCCAGCAGATGCTCGAAACGCCGCTTCTGGTTCAGTGCCATTTCGGTGCGGTGTCGAAGCGAATTGATGTTGGCCTCGGCCTGTTCGATCTCGGTTTTGAGGATGGTGCCGTAATTGCGATAGCGGTCCGTCTCTGCCACCAACTCCTGGGACTTGGCGCCGAACTCGCTAAGCATGCGCTCGATCTTGATCCGCGCCATTTCGATATTTTCTTCCAAGGCAGCGTTTTCGATGACCGCAATCTGGCCAGACTTTTCGACAAAGTGTCCGGGCAACACCGACAATACGGCAATCTTGCCGTCGGTCGGCGACAACAGTGATTCCAGCGGTGCATTGACCACCGCCGCCTCGATTTCCAGTTGCATGAAGTTGGCGTTGATCGTTAAATAAGTATAGCCGATCACAAGTGCACCGATCAGCAAATAGAGCGCGCTGAAAAGAACCAGTTTGGGCGAAAACGGTTTGCTGTCGGCGACAACACCGGTGTCTTGCTCCGAAGACTGACTCACCAACTCGACCGGCTGGTCAAGGTGCAGGATCACGTCATCGATTGCCGTCATCGAGCCACGAATGAGTTCTTCGGCGAAGAATGACAAAATGCCGGTCGCGCGCTCGTCCAATCCAACGAATGTCGCGGTCATTTCACCGGCTTTATTGTAGCCTTCGACTGTTGCCCGTACCGAAAAGCTGATGTCGTAACCTTGAAACGGTAGGGATAATTCGCATTCGAATTCACCGCCGACATCAAAGCCTTCAAGTGCGCGTATTTGGTCTGCCGCCGCAGCGCCGCGCAATTTCGTGTCATTCATTTCCAGGATAATCAGATCGTAGGATTTCTGTTTGCTCAGCCCGACCGCGCTGCGACAATTCTCCACGAAATCGATTGTGTAGGAAGAAATGTTTTGGGCGTAAGCACGCGAAACCGCGCGCTGTGCCTCATTGCCTATGACATAAAGAACCCGCTTCTTGGTTCCATTGCCATCGCCGCGCTTGGACCCGGCTTGCGCGCTGTCGTCGGCTGTATCTAAATCGTCGTCGCGATCGCCGGTCTCGTTACGCAATACGCTGATGCCATCAAGGGCAAGCGAGGGGGTAGTGCCGTCGATTTTACGCACATGCTGATCCAACAGGGCGATAAAGTCAGATTTGTTGACCGGCTTGAGGGACAATGCAGCTAAACTTACCGCCGCCTCCTTGCGCAATTCCTCGGTGATAATACTGCACACGCCAACGATGGGTGCATTGCTGATCTGCAGCGCGCTGAAGTTGGCAATAGTAAAGCCATCAAGGCTCCAGTCGCGCGTTCGATAAACCTCCGCCCCGATCTTGATATTGAGCGGTGCGTTGATGCGGTACTCAAGCTTTTCACTCGGTGGTTCGCGGCGAATTTTCATTGTTCCCAGTAACCTGTTTGACAACATATCGCGCTTGGCTCGCAAGGGCCGTGCCAATCACCTTTGCCCACGACAAACCCGCCGGCTGCCCACGCAAAGCGCTGATTTGACGGCATTTTCGCGTATTGTTTGGTTTGATGTTGGCGATGCCGGTTGCTGTCAAATCCGTAAAAACAAGTCAGATTGACTGTCATCCTGACAATTTCCGGCAAAATGCTGGAGCCATTTGAGATCGGCATTTGTGGCTCGCAACATCTTTAGAGTGTTGAACACAAACAAAAAAACTGGCGGCGGTGCGCGCACTGCCCGCAGCCAACAGATTGCGGCACAGACATTGCTGGAGGTTTCGGCACAAGGCGACGCAAAGCAGCGGCGTTCAACCGGAAAGGGCTGAACCATGAAGCATACCAACCCCGATAATATCCAACATAGTGCGGATACACGCATCCGCCCGATCATCTTATGCGGCGGCTCCGGCACCCGGCTTTGGCCAGTGTCGAGAAAGGCCCTGCCGAAGCAGTTTCAAGCCCTCGTTAGTGAGCATACCATGTTTCAGGAAACCCTCCTCAGCGTGGCCGATGCCAATTTGTTCAAGGCACCGGGCGTCGTCTCCAGCGCCGATTTCCGTCATCTGGTCGAGCAACAGGCAGCTGGCATCAGCACTGAGCTTGGGCCGGTGATACTGGAACCGGTTGCGCGTAATACGGCAGCGGCAGTCGCGGTCGCGGCATTGGCCGCTCTTGCCGAAGACGGCGATGATGCATTGCTGTTGGTCTTGCCTTCGGACCATCATCTCGATGCGGTTGAAAAACTCCACGCGAGCGTTGCTGCCGCCGCAACCCATGCGCGTGATGGTGCCATTGTAACCTTCGGCATCCAACCTCATGCGCCGGAAACCGGGTACGGATATATCGAACGTGGAACACCGCTTTCGGGCGACGGCCAAAGCTTCACCGTCAAGCGCTTTGCCGAGAAACCGGACCTTGAGACCGCCGAACGGTTTATCGACGCCGGCACCTATTTCTGGAACAGCGGCATGTTTTTGTTCCGCGCTGACGTCATGCTGGCGGAAATCGAGCGGCTCCAGCCGCAAATCATCCAATACGCCAGCCAAGCGATGAAAGCGGCAACCCGTGACGGCAATTTTATCTCGCCCGAAATGTATAGCTTTGCGGAAATCTCCGCGATTTCCATTGACTATGCGGTCATGGAGCACACCAACACAGCCGCTGTAGTCACTGCCGAATTTGTTTGGAGCGATGTGGGATCATGGACCGCAGTTGCCGAACTCGACGCTGGTGACGCCAACGGCAACACGATTTGCAAGAACGCGCTACTGAGCGATTGCACCAACACTTATGTGCGCAGCAACGGCCGGCTGATTGCCGGGATCGGTCTCGACAATCATGTGGTGATCGATACCGAAGACGCGATTTTGATCGCCGATCGTGATAAGGCCCAGGATATCAAGGGTCTGGTCGACCAGTTGAAAAATGCCGGTTATTCATGCGCGGAGAACCACCAGAAAGTGTATCGGCCCTGGGGCAGTTACGAAAGCATCCACCGTGGCGCGTTCCACCAGGTCAAACACATTGTGGTCAATCCCGGTGAAAAACTGTCGCTGCAATACCACCACCACCGCGCCGAGCACTGGACCATCGTCGGCGGCCAAGCCGAGGTGACCGTAGATGCCGAAGTCCAGGTTTTGGAAGCAAATCAGAGCGTCTATATCCCGCTGCGGGCGGTCCACCGGCTGTACAATCCGGACACGCAACCGTTGCACCTGATCGAAGTGCAATGTGGCGAATATTTGGGCGAAGACGACATCGTTCGCCTGGAGGACGTTTACGGCCGGGTGCCGCAGCAAGCCGCTTCTGCGGCATAGGAGGTTGCGATGACCCTCAACAGCAAATCAAATTGGCAGGTAATCGAGACCAGGCAAGTGGTCGATGCCGCTCCCTGGCTTCAATTAAGCGTGCAGTCGGTGCGCTTGCCGGACGGGCGTGTGGTTGATGACTACTACCAACTGGCGATGCCAGACTTCGCGATTGTGTACGCTACCACCGCCGACCGCGATTTGTTGTTACTGAAGCAATACAAGCATGGTTTGCGCCGGTCGAGTTTCACACTGCCCGGCGGGCATGTGGAAGCCGGCGAAACCCCGATCGATGCCGCCAAACGCGAACTGTTGGAAGAAACCGGATATTGCTCACAGGAGTGGGAAGATTTGGGCAGTTTCGTGACCCATGGCAATTTGCGAATGAATACCGGTCATTTCTTTCGCGCGCGCAACTCCACCCAAATCGCCGAAGCACACTCCGGCGATTTGGAGGCGGCGAAATTGATCCTGAAAAATGAGGTGGAAATCAGCGACTGGATCGCCGGCGGCGCGGTTCCATTACTGCATCACGCGGCAGCAATCGCCTTCGCCATGATCCAATGATTTTGGCCCCGTTGGCCTAGGGGGTGTTGACATTCATGATTGTGGTGCCGGTTTGATCAAATTGGCCCGCTTTCGTGGTGCGAGAGGAAGGACATGCTGGGCATATTCGACGACGAGTGGCGCGAAAGCGGGCTAATGGAATGAATTTGACATTTGGTGCCCATTTGCCGCATCGTCGTTTGTCAAATGTCAAATTTAAAAATTCCACTAGATTCAATATCTTGCTAGTGGTTCTTTTGATTCCAACATTTGCAAACCTAAGTGTTGCAACGGGACGCAAATGTTAGAATCGAACCACTAACGGTGGTTAATTTTCGTAATCCTTGAGTTCGCGCATCCGTCGATAAAGGGTTGAAGGGCTGATTTCCAATATGCCGGCGGCCTTTTGCACATTGTCATCACAATGTTCAAGGGCCGCCGCGATCAAATCACGCTCCGCTTGCCAAAGCGGTTGGAGCGGCGGTCCGGCTGGTGGTTGATCACTGGCAAATTCGTTTTGCTGGTCGCCCGGCATCTTATCCGCGAGCGCCCCGACCATCATTTGTCTTTGCCCTGACCCCATGCCGCCATGGCCAACGCGGCCGTGGTTCAGCATCGCCACCGTCACTATCGGGCCGTCATTGAGGACAACGATATTGCGGATCAGATTTTGCAGTTCACGCACATTGCCAGGCCAGTTGGTCTTTTGCAGCGCACGTTCGGCTTCCGGCTCAATGGCGGAAAAATCCTTTTGCTCCTCGGCGGCGAACGTGCTGAGAAAATAGCGCGCGAGATCAAGCACGTCGTCTTCGCGCTCATTAAGTGGCGGCAGGTGCAACGGGATGACGTGCAGACGATAAAACAAATCCTCGCGGAACCGGCCCTGGCGCACCGCTTCCCAGGGATTGCGGTTGGTCGCGCACACGATCCTGACGTCTGCGGTCTCGGTCGAAGAACCACCAACCCGGCGAAAATCGTCGGTCTGGAGGAAACGCAGCAATTTGACCTGCAGATCGATGTCCATCTCGCAAATTTCATCGAGGAACAAGGTCCCGCCATCGGCCTGGGTAGCCGCGCCGTCGCGGTCGGCAACCGCACCGGTGAACGATCCCTTGATGTGTCCGAAAATTTCGCTCTCGATTAAATCCTTGGGGATTGCGCCGCAGTTTAGCGCAATGAATGGCTTATTCTTGCGGGCACTTTGTTGATGGATCGCATTGGCCGAAACTTCCTTGCCGGTGCCGCTTTCGCCGGTGATGAACACGGTGGCCTTGCTTTTCGCGACCCGTTCGATGACCCGGTAGACTTCCTGCATGGCCAGGGATTTGCCAACAAAACCGCAATATTCGCCCCGGTCATGGTCATGGCGCAGGGTCTCGACGATTTGCTCGAGTTTTTGCCGCTCCATTACATTGCGTAGTGTAAAGCGCAGGCGGTCGGCCTTAAACGGTTTCAGTATGAAATCGGCTGCGCCGGCTTGCATTGCCTTAACCGCGGTGTCGATCGAACCATTGGCGGTAATCACGATTACCGGGGTATGTGCCTGTTGTTCACGGACCTTTTCCAGAATGCGAAAGCCGTTCATGTCGGGCAGGTGAAGATCTAGCAGCACGCAATCGAATTCGGTTTTGTGCAAAGTATCGATGGCTGTTTGGCCATTCTCGGCGCTGGAAATTGTGTATGGTTCCGAGCGCAGATATTCGCGATAGACCCGCTCAAGGCTCAAATCATCCTCGACCAGCAATATATTGTTGTTAGTTGAACCCATTGCCTTGGTATTGCCCGTAGCTTTACATTCGCCGCTGGCCCGATAATCGCCTGTTTGGTTCGGCGCTCGCGAGCCAATAGCACAAACTTGATTGCAAATTGTTTACACCTACCAGCTTTGGTTGCACAGGGCCCATGGCACACCACATATCGGCTGCACTTTTTGCCCAACCGAGCGCCTTGCATAAATCGGCGATGCCCGATCAGCCCATCAACCTGTGATGACTAGTCTTTTCGCTCAAATTGAATCTTTTGAACGCTGGAATTTTGCGTGCTGGCAAGGAGTGAGAGGCGAAGTGGTGCAAGCACCATAAGCTTTCTCACGACGGCGTCGCATTCCCTCACAAAATATGCGGCATTTGCTGCTAGCAAGCTTTTAGTTGCTGAATATCATCGTTGGTACCGATTGAGACGATCCAATTATCTTGAATCTCATTACGAAAAGAACCAATGTAGCGACATAGCAGCACCAATTTCTTTGTTGCACCGAAGCAGACACTATTTGATTTTGGTGTATTATTTGAACAATTTTGAGTTTGGCGCCGAAGTTACATTTGGCAATATCGTGTGGCAGAACCATGATGTTTGATTGGATCATCAACGTTGTCAGCTATTTCAAATCTAAGGGAGATGCCGGCGAGCTAGAATTTATCCTTGCCATTGTCATACCATTCCTAGGATTTCTATTCGCTTCGTACAAATTTGCTCAGTGGCGTTACCGAAAAGATATTGCAGATGCGCGCGACCTACGATTACAACTCGCAGTGCGTGAAGAAACCCTCGCAGAGCGCGACATTGAGATCTCCGAACTGAAGACCAATCTCACCGAACTTGAGGCAGCGGGCCCTACAGGCTTCCTGAAAGCAATAAACTATAAAGCTCGTGACGGAAATTTTGATCAGGAAGTGGAGTGTGCTGAAAATTACATTGATGGACAACGCGTAGCGCTGCACAGAGCATTTGCAACGCTTGCTAAGGACGCGATCGGTTACGCCAGCAGTGAAGGTGCTGCCGGGTTTGAAAACGCCCGTTTATTTGCTCTCGCTGGCCTCGTGGTCAATCCTAGTGACGATGCATTGCGCGGTCTGGCCGAGGAATTGCGGCACGCGGCAGCGATTGCGCAAAGCGGTGTCAAAGTATCTCTCAAATCGGAGGATGCTCGAGCCGAAATTCAAGCAAAACGGCAACGACTTCCGGCGGATTTGGATGCACTTGAGACATGTTGGTTAAAGGCCCGCGAGGAAGGTCAATGGCAATTGATGATCGCTTTTGCCGAACATGGATTGCGCCTAGCCCGCCGTGGTGGCGGCGAGGCGTCGCATGCAGCTTTGATTTGGAACCGACAATTGGCTGAGGCGGAGATATTGGTGGGTCGAGCCGCCAACGGGTTGCGACGGTGCGAAATGGCATTGCCCGCCTTCAACACGGTGTTTGGACCGGATGATAGGGATACCCTGTATCTGCGGCACCTCATTGCCCAATGCTTCAATAACACCGGCGACGCAGCAAAGGCGCTGGAACTCGCACAAGCGCTGCTGCCGGATCAAGAAACGGTGAAGGGCAAGGACCATCCTGGCACCCTCGCCACCCGGTACCTCATTGCCCGATGCTTCAGGGACACCGGCGACGCAGCAAAGGCGCTGGAACTCGCACAAGCGCTGCTGCCGGATCAAGAAACGGTGAATGGCAAGGACCATCCTGACACCCTCACCACCCGGCACCTCATCGCCCAATGCTTCAATGACACCGGCGACGCAGCAAAGGCGCTGGAACTCGCACAAGCGCTGCTGCCGGATATGGAAACGGTGAAGGGCAAGGACCATCCTAGCACCCTCACCACCCGGTACCTCATTGCCCAATGCTTCAATGACACCGGCGATGCCGCAAAGGCGCTGGAACTCGCACAAGCGCTGCTGCCGGATGAAGAAACGGTGAAGGGCAAGGACCATCCTAACACCCTCACCACCCGGCACCTCATCGCCCAATGCTTCAATGACACCGGCGATGCCGCAAAGGCGCTGGAACTCGCACAAGCGCTGCTGCCGGATGAAGAAACGGTGAAGGGCAAGGACCATCCTAACACCCTCGCCACCCGGTACCTCATCGCCCAATGCTTCAAGGACACCGGCGATGCCGCAAAGGCGCTGGAACTCGCACAAGCGCTGCTGCCGGATATGGAAACGGTGAAGGGCAAGGACCACCCTGACACCCTCACAACAAGAACGTTAATCGCAAAATGTTTGATAGAGTTGGACAAATTTTCCGATGCGTCAAAAAAGCATAAAGGCGTCTTGAAATCGCTGCGGGCACTTGGTCTGAAGGATACCCACCCATACGTCAAAAGGGCTTTATCAGTGGACCAAGTGTTAAAAAAATAACCGTTTACAGCCCACGCTTCCCCAAGGCAATTCACTGTTGAAATCAATGATGCTGGCGGAGAGGCGCTCTAGCCCTATCTCTGGTTGCCAACGCATCGCGCAACGCGCTAACCAGTTTTTCATGCCGCGACGATCGAAGATGGCCGGTTGGCCAGGTCAACCAATAACCGTCAGCGGTCACAAGTTCCGGCAAATTTAGCCGCACCAGGCGTTTTTGCGCCAGATCTTCCATGCCTTGTGCAAGCGAACCCAAAACGACCCCAAGGCCAAGCCGCGCCGCACTCAACCCATGTTCCATAGAATCGCAGCTCAGCTTAGCCGGGCCCGGCATCGGTTGGCCGCTCTCACGCGCCCATTCGCGCCAACCTGGACGCTCGCCACGCACTTTGATTGCCGCCAGATCAACTATCCGACAATTGGTAAATTGCGGTGCCACCATCGGTGCCAGGATTTCGCGGTGCAGCAGCGCTGCCTCACGCCCGGGCCAAGAACCACGTCCGAACCTAAGTTGCAGCGGGGTCTTTTCGGCGTTGAATTCGGTGCGGCGGGGTACGGAGTGGGTAACCAACCGCAGTTGCGGATTGGCTTCAAGAAACGGCATGGCAAGGCCGATGACCAAGGTATCCAAATGTGAGGACAGCGCCGCGATGCGCAGTTCACGCGGCGCTTCGGCAAACAAATCCTCGGTGCTTCTTGCCAAGGCATCAATCGCTTCGCGCACCAACGGCAGATAGCTCTCGCCATCGACAGTTAATGTCACGCCGCGCGGGTTGCGGATAAACAGATTGCGCCCAAGCCAGGTTTCCAGGTTGCGGATGCGCTGGCTGACGGCGGCCTGGGTCAGGCCGAATTCCTTTGACGCAGCGGTAAAGCCGCCACAGCGGCCGGCCGCCTCGAACACCCGCAGCCAGTCCAGCGGCGGCAGACCGAGCTTGGATTCCGACTTAGCCATGGTGAATCAGATACATTAGAAAAACTAGGCCTTTAACAATAAAGACATTGCTTGTGATAATGGGTGATTTGGAGCACAAATGCAATTACCGACCTCAAATTGCTGGAGAATTGCATGTTGCGCACGGTTGAAACTGACCCATCAGGAACTTTCCTCACACTTGGATTTAATGACGAAAGCAAGGCCCGCTTCCATGCCAGGTGGTTGCGTGACAATGCGCTTGACCCGCAAACCCGGGACCCCGGCAATGGCCAACGCCTGATCACGGTCAACGATGTAGCGTCATCTACCAGGATCGTTTCGGCGGTTTGCGCCAATAACACGCTTGACCTCACCTTCGCGCCTGAAGACAAACGGGTGAGTTTTTCCGGCACCTGGTTGCAGCGCCATATTTACGATCGCGAACCAAAATCGGTCAAAGGCTGGATTGATCCCTCGCTCACCACCTGGCAGAGCAGGCTGGCAGTTCCGATATTCGACTTCGCCGAGGTGGGCGCCAGTCCTTGGGTGCGGCGCAATTGGACCGGTGCTATAGCGCGCTACGGTTTTGCCAAATTGACCGGCGGGCCGATAGAAAGCGGCGCGCTGACCAAGATCGCCGATCTGTTCGGCTATGTTCGCGAAACCAATTATGGCCGGTTTTTTGAAGTTCGCACCGAGGTCAACCCAACCAATCTCGCCTACACCGGGCTCGGACTGCAGGCCCACACCGATAATCCGTACCGCGACCCGGTGCCAACCCTGCAAATTCTTTATTGCCTTGAGAACTCGGCCAATGGCGGCGAATCCATTGTGGTTGACGGCTTGCGCGCCGCTGAAAAGCTGCGTGACGCGAACCCCGCCGGCTTTGCGCTGCTAACAGGCTACCCGGCCCGGTTCGAATATCAAGGAAGCGCCGGAGTTTGCCTGCGCGCGCGACGGCCGATGATCGAACTATCCGCCGACGGAGAAATCATCGCCATCCGTTTCAACAACCGCTCTTCGGCGCCGATCGTCGATGTACCGTTTGACGATATGGACGCCTATTATGCCGCCTACCGGCAATTTGCCGGGTTTATCGACGACCCGGTGATGGCGGTTTCGTTCAAATTGGCGCCGGGGGAAAGCTTTATTGTCGACAACACAAGGGTTCTACATGCGCGCACGGGATATTCCGGTACCGGCACCCGGTGGCTGCAAGGGTGCTACGCCGACAAGGATGGTTTGTTGTCGACCCTTGCTGCGCTCCAAGCAACCACCAAGGAGGCCGCGCAATGACCAACACGCCAGATGCCGGGCTTACGGCGGAAAACATTGTTGACTTCATCGCCAACATTTTTGCGCGCCGGGGGGGAGAGGAATATCTGGGCGAGCCGGTCACCATGGCTGAGCACATGCTGCAAGGCGCAACCATTGCCGAACAAAACGGACAATCTCAAACTGTCATCGTCGCCGCCCTGTTGCACGATATCGGCCATTTCACCAGCGAGTTCGGCACCTTTTCCATGGACGATACCGAAGACCGGTTTCACGAGGAGGCCGGGGCCAAGGTGCTGGAGCAATTCTTTCCGTCGGTGGTAACCGATTGCGTGCGTCATCACGTGGCAGCCAAGCGCTATTTGTGCGCCACTAAGCCAGATTATTTCGCCCGCCTGTCGGCTGCCTCCGTGCATTCCCTGCAATTGCAGGGTGGGCCAATGGCCGCCGACGAGGTCGAAGCGTTTCGCCAAAATCCCAATTTGCAGGAAATCATCCAGGTTCGCTATCTCGACGATGCCGGCAAACGCCATCACATGGACACCCCACCCTTTGCCCATTTTGCGCCGATGGTGCAGCGCATCGTCGACGCCCATTGCGCGGGTTGATCCCTCAATAGGCGATCATGGTCGCCAGCTCATATTCGGCTACTGGTTCATCGTTTTGATTGGTCAAGGTCACGTGCCAGCGCACCTCGCCATATTGTTCGGTGCGGCCGGTTTTCTTCTTGACCGTGAGGCGAACCTTGATGGCATCGCCGGCGCCAACCGGTTTTAGGAACACCAGGCTGTCGAGGCCGGTATTGGCCAGAACCGGGCCTTCGTTCGGTTCGACAAACAGACCGGCCGCAAACGACAACAGCAAATAGCCGTGGGCCACACGGCCAGGAAAGAACGGATTGCGCGCGGCGGCCATCTCGTCCATGTGGGCGTAGAAATTGTCACCGGTAAATTCGGCGAAATGTTCAATATCGTCCATCGTCACAGTACGGGAACCGGTGTGGATGGTTTCGCCGATGGTCAGTTCGCCATATTTTCGGGTAAACGGATGGGCAGTGCCTTTGGTCTCGACACTACCTGGAACCCAAACCTCGCCAATCGCCGACAAAATGTCCGGACTGCCCTGAATAGCGGTTCGCTGCATGTAGTGCATGACGCCACGCACACCGCCCAGTTCTTCGCCACCGCCGGCTCGGCCCGGACCACCATGCACCATGTGCGGCAATGGCGAGCCGTGGCCGGTAGCTTCTTTCATGCTATCGCGATTGTTGAAATATATCCGGCCATGGAAAGCACCCGCACCGAGCGCGAAACGGCGCGCGATAGATGGATCATATGTGATGACCGAGGCCACCAAGCTGCCTTGACCCTTATTGGCCAACGTGGCCGCGTGATCGAAATCGCGGTACCCCATGACGGTCGAAACCGGCCCGAACGCCTCGGTATCGTGTACCCGCACTGCCGTATCAGGATCGGCGCAATGAAACAGCATCGGCGGTACAAAGGCGCCTTTTTCAGCATCGGCGCCATCGACGGTGAAATTTTCCGGGTTGCCGAAAACAAGCTCGGCCTCGCGGCCGATAATCCTCGCCTTTTCCAGAACATCGCGTTTTTGACTGTTGCTGACCAGGGCGCCCATGCTTGTGGTTTCAAGCCGCGGATCGCCGACGGTGGTTTTGGCCAACCGCGCCGACAAAGCGTCGATGACCGCCAGAACATGCGCCTGAGGCGCGATGATGCGTCGAATGGCGGTGCATTTCTGCCCGGCCTTGGTGGTCATTTCGCGCTGAACTTCTTTGATGAACAGATCGAATTCCGGGGTTCCTGGTTCGGCATCGGGGCCAAGAACCGACGCATTTAAACTATCTTGTTCAGCCACGAAGCGTATCGAATTTGCCAAGATATTCGGCGCCGAGCGCAGCTTGAGCGCAGTGTCGGCCGAGCCGGTGAAACTCACCACGTCCTGGCAGTCAAGCCGGTCCAGCATGTCGCCAAGACCGCCGGAAACCAATTGCAGTGCGCCCTTGGGCAAAATGTCGGCATCGAGCATGAGTTTCACGCACAATGCGGTTACATAGCAGGTGGCGGTGGCCGGTTTGACGATTGCCGGAACTCCGGCCAGCAGGGTCGGCGCCAGCTTTTCCAACATGCCCCAGACCGGGAAGTTGAAGGCGTTGATGTGCACCGCAACACCCTTGAGCGGCGTACAGATATGGCGACCAAGAAAGCTTCCGTTGCGCGATAGCTGCTCGACCTCGCCGTCGAGGTAAATATATCCGTCCGGCAATTCACGCCGCCCTTTGGAGGCGAACACGAACATGGTACCGATGCCGCCATCGATATCGATTTGGTGATCTAACTGGGTCGCACCAGTATCGAACGACAGGTCATAAAGCGCCTTCTTGTGATCGTTTAGGTAAGTGGCCAACGCCTTGAGCATGCGGGCGCGATCGTGAAAGGTCAGTTTGCGCAGCGCCGGACCGCCCACGTCGCGGGCGTAGTCCAACATCTCTTGCACCTTGAGCGCGGTGTTACCGGCCTCGGCAATGATGTTGCCAGTAATGGCGCTGGCGATTGAACGCGCGCCCGGCCCCGGGGCCACCCATTGGCCGGCAGCGAAACTGCTGATTTGCTGAACTGTCATGATTTCCTCTTCAAACTATGCCGACCCCTGGAGGCGATCCAGATACGATCCCTGCAACCAACACTAGCGCTTGTCACCAAGCGTCGGAGTAGCTTCGTCGCGCTATCTTTTTGTTTATGCGTGTCATTTTTCCCAAAACCGGTACCCATTTTTGGGTGACACGCGCTAGTGGCCGGCAAATTTTGGTCAAATGTGCGTTGAATTTAACTTATTATTGACCAACCGGTCGGTTTATGCAAGAATTTTCGGAGCTGACTTGAAGATATTACGCCCGTCAATCGCGATTTTTGAAGCCAGGTAAGACGTATGGAATACTGCCTGGTCCCGAGGGTCCGTTGACAATTGTGGTTGTGGTGTGGTTGTGGCGCCGGCGTTGCTCAATTGACCGCTGGCAAGGCGCGAAAGGCGCGGTAATCTTGGCCACTTCAAGCCTTTCGCAACCAAGTCCAGGGGCCAAATTGGCCGCGTCCCGAAGGGATTTGATCAAACCGACACTACAACCATAATTGTCAACAGGCCCTAGGCCTACCACAAAGGAAAGTGTCCTATTGTCCAGGCGCACGCCAAAGTTTACGGGTTTGGCCCAGTAACGATTTTGCCGAGGAGAAAAACATGCAGGATCTAACCCCCGACAAGGCTGATCTTGATCCGATTGAGATTGCATCACGTGACGAGATCGAAAATCTGCAATTGCAGCGCCTGCAATGGTCGGTTCGCCACGCCTACGAAAACGTGCCGATGTACAAAGAGCGCTTCGATGCTGCCGGCATTAACCCCGACGACATCAAATCCCTAAAGGATGTGGCGAAATTTCCGTTTACCTACAAGGATGATCTGCGCCGCAATTACCCGTTCGGCCTGTTCGCGGTTCCGCGCGAAAAAATCATCCGAATTCACGCTTCTTCGGGCACCACCGGCAAGCCGACGGTGGTTGGCTATACAGCCAACGACATCAGTAATTGGGCCGATCTGGTCGCGCGTTGCCTGCGCGCTGCCGGGGTTCGGCCCGGTGACATGGTGCACAATGCCTATGGCTATGGCTTGTTTACCGGCGGGCTCGGGGCCCATTACGGCATCGAACGCATGGGTTGTACGGTGATCCCGATTTCCGGCGGCCAAACCGAGCGCCAGGTCAATCTCATCAACGACTTTAAGCCGAGCGCGATTATGGTCACCCCATCCTACATGCTCAACATTCTCGAGCAGTTCCATAAATTAGGGCTAGACCCGAAAGCGAGTTCGCTTCAGGTCGGCATTTTCGGCGCCGAACCGTGGACCAATGCTATGCGAAGCGAGGTCGAAAACGCCTTCGACATGCACGCGGTGGACATTTACGGCCTGTCGGAAATCATGGGGCCAGGGGTTGCCAATGAATGTGTGGAAACCAAGGATGGACCGCACATTTGGGAAGATCATTTCTTTCCCGAGATCATCGATCCAGAAACTGGCGAAGTGGTCGCCGATGGCGAAATGGGCGAGTTAGTGTTTACCACGCTGACCAAGGAAGGCCTGCCGATGATCCGCTACCGCACCCGCGATTTGACCAGGCTGTTGCCCGGTACGGCGCGTTCGATGCGGCGGATGGAAAAAATCACCGGTCGCTCCGACGACATGATGATATTGCGCGGCGTCAACGTGTTCCCAACCCAAATTGAGGAACAATTGATGGCAACCGGCGGCCTGGCGCCGCATTTTCAAATTGAGCTTTATCGTGCTGGCCGCATGGACGCCATGCGTGTGCATGTGGAAGCGTCCCCTGATGCCGCTGACGAGGCCAGCCGCGCCGCTGCCGCGCGCATGCTCGCCAAACGCATCAAAGATATGGTGGGAGTTTCGGCGGAAATCGTTGTCGCCGACCCGGGCAAAGCCGTGCGCTCCGAGGGCAAGGCCAAGCGGGTTATCGACAATCGGCTAAAGGCATAGGTCTTGGCCCGCACCATTGCCAAAGACCATGATCAAAAGCGCGCACAGATCATGGAAAATGCCGCCAGGGTATTTGCCGCCGACGGCTTCGACCGAGCTTCCATGTCGCAATTAGCGCGCGAGTGCGGCATCTCAAAAGCCAATATCTACCATTATTACCACAGCAAAGACGCCTTGCTGTTCGATCTTCTCGATACTCATTTGCAGGATTTGCGCGAACGGGTGTGCCAAATTGACGAAACCTTGTCGGCCAACGATCAGCTAAAAAATACTATCGCGATGATCCTGAAAGCCTATCAAGGGGCCGACGATCTGCACAAAGTGCAGCTTGCTACATTAACGGCGCTACCATCAGATCAGCAAAAATTGCTGCGAGGTTATCAACGCGACATGGTAGACCATCTAAGCGGTGTTATTTGCGCCGTCGCCCCAGACATATTTGCCAATGACGAACCCAAACTGCGCGCCACCACCATGTCGGTGTTCGGCATGCTGAACTGGTATTATATGTGGAATTCCGGCGCCGGACCGAAGGCACGCGAAGACTACGCCACCCTGATCGGCAACCTAACGCTTAATGGTATCAGGGGGTTGTAGGTGGGGGGTTGAAATAGCTGCCTTACCCAATTTCGCATCTCACTTCTGGAAAGCCGAAGCTATTGAAATCAGTCAATTCGATCAAGCTTTGCGGAAACCATGCAGACTGTGTGGAAACACGAACTTAGATTCCATATAGGTGTGCAGCATGGTATTTTTCACCATGGCTCATATTTCTGGAACTGACCGCACCCAAATGTTGTTGTTGCCCGAAAGGGTGGAGGATTATGTTGGGGCGGATAACCCGGTTCGCTTCAGTGATGCTTTTGTTGACGCCATGGATTTGCAAGGTGCGGGCTTTACAAGGGTTGAAGCCGAGGCGACGGGCCGGCCCGGCTATCATCCGGCGGATCTTTTGAAGCTCTATATTTATGGATATCTCAACCGGGTGCGCTCAAGCCGCCGGTTGGAGGTGGAGTGCTAACGCAATATTGAAGTGATCTGGCTGTTGCGGCATTTGAAGCCAGACTTCAAAACGATTGCTGATTTCCGACGCGATAACCGGGCGGCCTTCAAACATGTGTTCCGGGAGTTTGTGTTATTGTGTCGCCAACTTGATCTGTTTGGCCGGGAATTGCTGGCCGTTGATGGAACCCGGATCAAGGCTGTGAACGCCAAGGACAAGAACTTTACCAAAACCGGATTGACCAAAACCATCAAAGAGGCAGACGAGCGTCTGGCCGCATATCTGAGTGATATGGATGACGGCGATAATGGCGAGGATGGCTCACGCCCTTCAGGTGGTGATCCCAAGCTTGGTGAAAAGATCGCCAAACTTCAGGCCAGGCAAGGCCGCCACAAGGCCCTGCTTGGCGAAATGGAGTGCAATGGCGAAAGCCAGATATCGCTGAGCGACCCGGACAGCCGGTATCAAGCGGGCAAGTCCAAGGCAGGCGTTAGTTACAATGTGCAGATTGCAGTTGATTGCAAACACAAGCTGATCGTCGCGCAAGAAGTTTGTACACAGGTTGGCGATCTGGGCCTGCTGGCCAAAACGGCGGAACCAGCCCGCACGATCCTTGGTGTTGAAGAAATCAATGTTGTGGCTGACCGGGGCTACTTCAAGATTGAAGATATCGAGGATTGTGAGAAAGCCGGGCTTGTACCCTTTGTGGCCAAACCGCAGCGTGGTTCAGCGGTGCGCGAAGGTTTGTTTGCCAAGGATGTGTTTAGCTATGATGCGGACAAGAACCAGTATATCTGCCCGGCAGGTGCGGTTCTTTTGCCAATGTATGAAAGCAAAGTGCGAGGCAACAGGAAGATTGATTATTGTAACCGCAAGGCCTGCCGTACCTGTAATCTGAAAGCAAAATGCACAAAGAGTTTTCGACGGGTATCTCGACTGGAAAATGAAGCGGTTCTGGATCGTATGGCAGTGCGCGTGAAAGCCCAGCCGGAAATAATGAACGAGCGCCGCAACAGCGTTGAACATCCCTTTGGTTCGATCAAACAATGGATGGGTCAGGGTGCATTCCTGATGCGACGTCTGGAAAACGTCCGCGCCGAGTTCTCGCTTACCGCATTGGCCTACAACATCCGCCGGGCGCTCAATCTTGTCGGGGTAAAAGGATTGCTGGCCGCTGTGCGGGCTTGAGGAGGCGCCATTGGCCAAAATCGTTCAATATCAATCGATAAAACCCAAATACCGCCCGGTATCGCGTAATCATGACAATTGAAATCGAAATCTTGCATGAAGGTCAATATCTGAAAATAAACAGCCGCAATATCAAATTGGTCATCTCAAAAGGTGTTTCCACACGGTCTGGATCGTTTTTGCGACGGATTAAATCCGATGAGTGATCTGTCATTTATTGCGAATTATAAATTGTGCCCGTTCCAACAATTCGTCGAAGGTTACAATTTCTATCGTTCGGTTTTCGCGGCGAAAGAGCTCGAAAGTGTCATTCATGATCTGGGCTTCTCTTGGATTTTCAGGTCGCTCAAATTCACGCCGAGAACCTATTACAAGAACCGTTTTAGCGTTCCTTGTCCTCGCTTCTATTTTTGCGCCCGCCTTGGTGTAATGTTCTCCTGTTTGCGAAAAGCTAAGCCACTTCGCTTTCTGTTCAATGATCTGTGAAACAGCACTCGTGAACTCTGAGCTGAATTCCCATGTCCCAGCTCGCCCACCTTTGCGCTGCTTGAACATGTCGGTGTCAGGGCGCTTAATTTCCACAAGAACCGTGTAATCCGTGAACCCCATAAGAAAATCCACAAAGGGTTTATTTTGATTGTCAGTACCGCCACCACCTACCACCATCTCGCGATCAATCTGGCGCATGATCCGATAATCTAAGCCATAGCCAAACACCCACTGCTGCTGATCAAAAAACTGCTGCCATTCTGGTTCAGACCAGTCGCGTGCATCCATATGAGTTTCAAACTCTTCGAGTGCCCGCCGACGACCAAGTAGAATGTTGATCTCCTCGCTAGGGTCTGTGGACATTCACCTTGATGCGATAAGCGCCGCGACAAGGTTCCAGTTGGCAGCGTAGCTGTTATCGGTTTTATCGTAACGCGTTGCGATGCCACGAAATTCCTTGATCTTGGCGAAGTAGTTTTCAACCAAATGCCGCCAACAATAGGCCTCTTCATCGTATTCTCGCTGCACAATCCGATTTGATTTGGGCGGGATAACGGCGGTTGCGCCCCGGTCTTCCAGCTCCTCCAGAAGCCAGTTTGCGTCAAACGCTTTATCCGCCAGCAAAGCGGCGAATGACACGCCCTTGATCAGCGGTGCCACGCCCCTCATGTCATGCGCCTGTCCCGGTAGCAGCATGAAACGCACAAGATTACCAAGCGCGTCCACCAGCGCCACGATCTTGGTGGTCAACCCACCGCGCGAGCGCCCGATGGCCTGATTTTGAGTCCCCCTTTTGCGCCGGTTGCCTTTTGGTGAACCGAAACAATGGTGCCATCAATCATGGCGTATTCGAGGTCTGGGTCATTGCTCATGGCTTTGAAAAGACTCTCGAAAACACCCTGCTCGGCCCATCGTCGGAACCGGCGAAACTGGCTGTTCCAGTTGCCAAATTTCGTCGGCAGATCGCGCCAGGGAGACCCCGTGCGCACCCGCCAGAACACCGCTTCCAAAAACAACCGGTTGTCGCCGCCTGTCCGGCCACTGTCTGTTGCCTTGCCGGGGAGCAAAGGCGCAAGGCGTTCCCAGACCCGGTCATTCAAAACAAATCGCTTTTCGTCCATTACAAACTCCCTTTTGGAAGCTTGAATCAGAAATCAACGCTTTTGGGAATCCTGAATGTCCACAGACCCTAGTTAGAGAGCCCTGTAACCCGCGAATAACTGCCTCACGTTGATCGGTTCCCATCGACTTGATGCGCTTGACGATTTCGCTATCAGATGAATCAATAATTGTCTTACGACCTGCATGGGTGGAAATATCTTCAATCTGGAATCTCTCTTCGTTCGAGAGATTGATAAATTCGATCTGCTTCAAAAAGGCTAGCAGTCGCTCGAATTCGTCGCTTCTGAACGTGAACTCATCTTTCTCATATGCTTGTAACCAGTCACCTGCTCGTGTTTGGAAGGATTGCAAAACAACCCGCCTAATTTGTTTATCGTCTTGGCTCACGTATGCTGTGACTTGTGTCTTTCGTTTTTCACCCGTCAATCTGAGGCACATCGCCCCCTCAATTTCTCCAAGATGCAATCTATCTGAACCGTCAATTACCATTCTGACCTGTCGAATGCGCTCCATGGATTGGCTGTTGTACGAAAACACTTTGGAAATATATGTCTTTCCTTCCTGCCTCAGCTGAAAAAACCTTTTTTCTTCTTCATCGCTCATAACTGACGCCAATCTCGGAATTTCATTCAAAACACTATCGTTCGGTATCTATTTACTCACAACTATAGCCCCGTGATAATAATCATGGTTTTTGCAACAGTTTTTCGCGCCCTGCTATTTCAACGGCTTAGCTGTCGCTAAACCTTGTCGCAAAAAGATTAGTGAATTTCACTAAGCCATCACTACATACGCAGGGTGGCCAGTTCACGCTCCAGAACTTCTAAAATTCTGCCTGGAAATTGCGTGCCCATCTCAAGTGCGCGGGGAAATTCTGCCTCATCTTCCGATACGCTATGTTTTTCGAGGTATTCTAGTGATTTCTTGGAAAGAAGATGCTTGTTGCTGTTATAAATTAATCCGACTTTTTCGAACACGACCATCATTTCTGATAT
The DNA here is from genome assembly GCA_965248715.1 of Rhizobiaceae bacterium. Classification (GTDB taxonomy): domain Bacteria; phylum Pseudomonadota; class Alphaproteobacteria; order Rhizobiales; family Rhizobiaceae; genus CBDFKB01. The sequence goes on along the minus strand of CBDFKB010000007.1, from coordinate 264,823 downwards.
GGTTTCCTCGCTGCCGCCTTTCGCCAAAAGCTCATGTATCTCAAAATTTAGTGGGTATATGTCCGATTTAAGTTGTGAAAGTGCTGCAAACTTGAATTGAGCCGACGAAATTTGGTTCGCCCGCCGTGCTGTCAAACCAGATACAATTAGGGCAACAATGGAAATCACAACTGATAGAACAGAAATTATTGATACATAATCTTCGATAAAATCTAAAAACTGGTTCATTAGCTATTTCTCTTCAAGCAAAGTCAAATTCGGCCTATGCTATCACGGGAGAAACGCTAGCAGAAGTGAACCGCCCCTAGTTTGTCGGAGGCTCTAACTCCTGAGTAGGATAGAGCAATGACAAGCAAAACAACGAACAAGTTTTCCACCGAAGTTCGTGCCCGTGCGGTGCGAATGGTTCTTGACCATGAGGGTGAGTATTCTTCGCGGTGGTCGGCGATTGTGTCGATTTCTGGGAAGATTGGCTGTGTGCCTCAAACTCTCAATGAATGGGTAAAGAAGGCTGAAGTCGACGGTGGCCGGCGTGCCGGTGTCTCGACCGACACGGCCGAGAAGATGAAGGCTCTCGAACGCGAGAACCGAGAGCTTCGTCAGGCCAATGAGATACTGCGCAAGGCCAGCGCATATTTTGCCCAGGCGGAGCTCGACCGCCCGTTCAAACGATGATCGCGTTCATCGACGATCACAGACAGGATCACGGGGTCGAGCCGATTTGCAGGGTTCTGCCGATCGCCCCATCCACCTATCATCTCAATATGGCCAAGCAAGCTGACCCAGCCAAAATGTCCCTGCGGGCAAAGCGGGATCTTGCGCTGAAGCCTGAGATTATGCGTGTGTTTGCCGATAACTTCGGCGTCTATGGCGTGCGCAAAGTCTGGCGGCAAATGCAACGGGAGGGCTTTGATGTCGCCCGCTGCACCGTCGCACGATTGATGAAGGGCATGGGATTGCAAGGCGTTATCCGCGGTAAAACCGTGCGAACAACGATCAGCAACAAGGCAGCACCGTGTCCGCTTGATCACGTCAATCGACAATTTCATGCACCTGCGCCCAACAGGCTGTGGGTGTCTGATTTCACATACGTCACGACTTGGAAGGGCTTCGTCTATGTTGCTTTTGTCATCGATACCTACGCCCGTCGCATTGTCGGTTGGAGAGCAAGTCGAACGGCTCACACAGACTTTGTTCTCGATGCTTTGGAGCAGGCCTTGCACGAACGTCGCCCGGTTCATCGCGGCGGCCTCATCCATCACAGCGACAGGGGCAGCCAATATGTATCGATAAAATACTCCGAACGATTGGCAGAAGCTGGCATCGAACCATCTGTCGGCAGTGTCGGCGACTCGTATGACAATGCTCTGGCAGAAGCCATCAACGGACTATACAAGGCGGAGGTTATTCACCGGAGCGGACCGTGGCGCAACTTCGAAGCCGTAGAATATGCAACACTGGAATGGGTCGACTGGTTCAACAACCGGCGACTGCTGGAACCCATAGGCAACATCCCGCCTGCCGAAGCCGAACAACGATACTACGCCATGCTGGACGAACCACACATGGCAGCATAACTTAAACCAAACAGCCTCCGGTAAACCCGGGACGGTTCAAAGTGCAACTCTGCTTCGGGGCAGAATCCGGTAGTGGACGAAGCAATGGCTAGCCGCAGCAATATCCACAACCCAGTCATCTTCATGTCGTTGCAAAAAGGATGCAGACTGTTTGGAAACTCGAACTTAGATTCCATGTAGGTGTGCAGCATGATATTTTTCACCATGGCTCATATTTCTGGAACTGACCGCACCCAAATGTTGTTGTTGCCCGAACGGGTGGAGGATTATGTTGGGGCGGATAACCCGGTTCGCTTCATTGATGCTTTTGTTGACGCCATGGATTTGCACGCTGCCGGTTTTACAAGGGTTGAAGCCGAGGCAACAGGAAGATTGATTATTGTAACCGCAAGGCCTGCCGTACCTGTAATCTGAAAGCAAAATGCACAAAGAGTTTTCGACGGGTATCTCGACTGGAAAATGAAGCGGTTCTGGATCGTATGGCAGTGCGCGTGAAAGCCCAGCCCGAAATAATGAACGAGCGCCGCAACAGCGTTGAACATCCCTTTGGTTCGATCAAACAATGGATGGGTCAGGGTGCATTCCTGATGCGACGTCTGGAAAACGTCCGCGCCGAGTTCTCGCTTACCGCATTGGCCTACAACATCCGCCGGGCACTCAATCTTGTCGGGGTAAAAGGATTGCTGGCCGCTGTGCGGGCTTGAGGAGGCGCCATTGGCCAAAATCAGTCAATATCAATCGATAAAACCCAAATACCGCCCGGTATCGCGTAATCATGACAATTGAAATCGAAATCTTGCATGAAGGTCAATATCTGAAAATAAACAGCCGCAATATCAAATTGGACCCTTCTAAGTACCTATGCAAATCACCTGTTCTATGATTCACTGGGCGTATGGCTCAAAAGAATTTATTTGGAATAGACAATCAACTGAAACGCCTGAGTGATTTGGGTGATCAACTGGAAACTTTGGATACGGTCGTTGACTTTGAGGTCTTTCGACCGGATTTGATCATGGCTTTGCATCGCAGTGATGGCTCGAAGGGCGGTCGTCCACCCTATGACGTTGTCACGATGTTCAAAATACTGGTCATACAGGCGATGAATGATTTGTCTGATGAGCGTCTTGAATTCCTGATCAATGATCGGCTGTCGTTCATGCGGTTTTTGGGGTTTGAACCTGGCCAGCGGATGCCGGACGCACGCACCATATGGCTCTACCGCGATCTTCTGACCCGGGCCGATGCGATTGATACCTTGTTCCAAAAATGTGACGCGATGATTACTGAAAAGGGCTATTTGGCAATGGGTGGCCAGATCGCGGATGCCACAATTGTACCTGCTCCCAAACAGCGATTGAAGGATGAAGAGAAGGCTCAGATCAAAGAAGGCAAAAGTGCTGACGAGATTTGGGGCAACTCCCACAAGGCACGTCACAAAGACACCGATGCGCGCTGGTCGATCAAATATTCCAGGGCCAAAACTGCCGCCGATGGCAGCAAGAAGGCCGGGCATGTGGATATTGCCATTCCCGCATTTGGTTTTAAAAATCACATCGCCACAGATCGGCGCTTTGGTTTTATCCGTGGCTTTGAAGTCACCGGGGCCTCTGCTTATGACGGCCGGTATTTGCGTGATGTTCTCAGCAAAGATAATACGGCATCAGATGTGTGGGCTGACAGTGCTTATCGCTCAAAGAAGAATGAAACATGGCTGGTAAACAATGGGTTCAAATCCCGCATCCACCAAAAGAAACCAAAGGGTCGCCCCATGCCACAGCGGACAAGAATAGCCAATGCAAAACGCTCAAGCGTTCGTTCCAAAGTCGAGCATGTGTTTGGCGATCAGAAAACCCGCATGGGCCTGTTTGTCAGAACCATCGGTATAGCTCGTGCGAAAGTCAAAATCGGCATGATCAATATCGCCTATAACATGCGTCGCCTGATCTATCACGAAAGACTGAACGCAGCATAAGTGTGTCCAAAATCTACCAAAATGGCTCAAACCAACAGGGTTTGGGCAAACTCCTTTGCCCCGTAGGGAAACGATAATTCCAAAAACCAGTAAATCAAGCCGTCATCGCTAATTCGCCGGTTAATAGAACCGTCCAATTGGTCATCTCAAAAGGTGTTTCCACACGGTCTGCATGGTTTTTGCAACCGTTTCTCTATATCTTAGACCTTATGCAACAAGGAAGTATTAGTGGAACACTTACAACAATTTTGCTCCCGTCGTATCTTGTCTTTACCAATTGCGAAGGACCACGGATGGCAGTTAAAGCGATATGCGATCCTCGCCAATGGAAGAGATTTTGATAACAATATCGCAGTCTCGGCCCACATTGAAGCAATCAAGAGATTACCCCTCGCAGGCAGTTTAATGGACGGGTCTGTAAATCATGGCGTTGGGTTTCAAATTGTCCACTTTGCAGAAGTAGCCGTGGTGTCTCCTGTATTCTACTGGCAGTGGGGTAGCGTTCTTGCCAACATTGAGCAAATACGAGCAAAATGGGAAGCGCCGACCATGTTTGAGAACGGTGTGAAGGAGGTCGTGGGTTGTATCTGGGAAATGGAAGTCGTAAGTTTTGAAATTAATGCTTGGAAGAACACACTATTAAACAATGTTGGTGCCCCAACAAAGAGACTTGCGAGTTACCTCGAAAAACGATTTGTTTAACATGCTTTTCATCCGCGGCGAATGCAGATTTTGCGCGCAAAGCTGAATTTTGCCGCATAACTGAATATACGGAACGGAATACAACACGGCTTGATTGACGCCTCCTGCCACATCAGGAAAGCCTGTATTGCTTGGTCTATAAATAGTTCGCCGGTTGCTGCCATAGCAAGGGCGGTTTTCGACCACCAACGAAACTTCGATGATCTCCCAGCCACCTCATACCGACGGTGGCAAATATTGACCATCATTGGTATTAAGTCCGGGGCTCATCGATCAGCGGGTTGGGCTTGCCAAGGCTTTGCAGCGCTTTGAGATCGGTGAGCCGAATGGTGGTACCGTCCACTTCAACACCATAAGGTCTTAGTGTGTTGAAGGCCCGTGACAGATTTTCCGCCGTCATGCCCAATAAGGAAGCGATCATTCGTTTGTCGTGTGGCAATTCAAGCGTTGCTTCGCTTCCCTGTTCTTTGTGATATCGCAGCAACCGGTTGGCCAATCGTTCCACTGCAGTGCGCAGTTTAAGGTCCTTTTGAACTTTGACCATGCCACGATAACAATTTGCCAGTTCCAATATTACCGCCCGGGCAAAGCCATGGTCAGCCGCAAACCCATCGCGGATATTTTCCGCCGGAACCAGCAGGATTTTCGACTTTCGGCAGGTTCGCGCTGACATTAGATAGGCGGCATCCTTGATCACGGCGGCCAAAATGAAGGTCTCCATTGGCCATACCATTGCCATTGTCGTCTCGCGACCATTGGATTGGGCATACAATTCCACACAGCCCTCGATAACCACATAGAGAAAATCGGCCAGGTCGCCTTCGGCGATCAGTTCCAATTGGGCCGGAAAATTCTGCAGATAAGCTGGTTGCATAAGCAAATCGAACGCGGGCTCACTTATGTTTTCGAACAAACTAAGCGCCCTAATTTTCGGCAATTCGATAGCGCGCAAATTTCTATCCTTGATAAATATCAACTATACATCCGGCAATCTTAGCCATAATAATTGCGATCTGCAATTCATATATTTCGTGATCCAGCCGTAGTTGATTGACTATTGCTCAGGATGCCGTTGTTTTCGTGCGCGCACACATACCATTTGATCTGGATCAATTTCCCCGCCGCCATAGCCTGCTTTTCAAGCGCAAACACCGCGCCCGTGGTGATGATTTTGCCGCAACCTAGGGGTTGAACCATGCACACACTTGATGGGGTAACGCGCACCGCTCAATATCGCGCGCTCGGACTGAGTACTTTCGCATTCACGGTTTGTTTTGCCGTTTGGACGATCTTTTCGATCATCGGTGTGCAGATCAAAATCGATTTGGGTCTCAATGACACGCAGTTCGGCCTGCTGGTCGCTACTCCTGTGCTGACCGGATCGATCAGCCGCATCTTCCTCGGCGTTTGGACCGAGCAGTTTGGCGGCCGGATCCTGTTTCCGCTGCAAATGCTGATCACCTCCGTCGCGGTCTGGCTGCTGACATCGGTTGAGAGCTATCCCATGTTCCTGTTGGCAGCGCTTGGCCTTGGCCTTGCCGGCGGTTCGTTCATCGTCGGCATCGCCTACACATCGCGCTGGTTCGACAAAGAGCAGCAAGGAACCGCGCTCGGCATCTTTGGTGCCGGCAATGTCGGCGCCGCGGTAACCAACTTCGCCGCCCCGTTCCTGGTGGTCGCACTTGGGTGGGAAGACACGGCGCGGATTTATGCCGTGGTATTGGCGATCACCGCGGTTTTGTTCTTCTTGCTTGCCAAGACCGACCCGGTCCATGAGCAGCGACGCAGGACCGGTGAAGGGCCGGTTTCTACAGCCGACCAGCTCGAACCACTAAAGAACATTCAGGTCTGGCGTTTCGCCACCTACTATTTCTTCGTCTTTGGCGGGTTCGTCGCCCTGGCCTCGTTTCTGCCGCGCTACTATGTGGGCGCCTATGGATTGGAGCTGACCACCGCCGGGGTATTCGCCGGACTATATTCATTGCCGGGCTCGATTTTCCGCGCGCTCGGCGGCTGGATGTCAGACAAATGGGGGGCAAGGTTCGTCATGTACCTGACGTTCATCGTCTCCCTCGCTTTGCTGTTCGTGATGAGCTACCCTGAAACCAAATACACCGTTCAGGGTATTACCGGACCGATTGAATTTAATTTCGGTATCTCGGTCGGCTTCTTCGTCGCGCTTACCGTGTTGTTGGGCTTTGTCATGAGCCTTGGTAAAGCGGCGGTCTACAAGCACATCCCGGTCTACTATCCGCACCATGTCGGTTCAGTCGGCGGCTTGGTCGGCATGATCGGCGGGCTCGGCGGATTTTTCCTGCCGATCGCCTATGGCGTACTGCTAGATCTCACTGGCATTTGGACCGCGCCGTTCATGCTGACATTTATCATGGTTGCGGTCATGACGGTGTGGATGCACGTCGCGATCCGCCGCATGGAACGCAAGCGGCACCCGGAGCTCGAACAGGAAAAATACCTGTCGGATGTTCCCGAAAAACCATACCCGAAACCGGCTGCTTCGCCTGATCAGCAAAAAGCGAAAGCAAAATCACCGGCGAAATAATTTGCAATTTGGGCCAGCAGTTCATCATCGCTGGTCCCGCCAATCGCGTCTAGGAGAACAATCGTGGCAAAAGACCTATACAACTGGGATCCGGAAAATGAAGCCTTCTGGAGCAAGGAAGGCAAGCGGATCGCCAACCGCAACTTATGGATCTCGATACCAAGCCTGCTATGCGGATTTGCCGTGTGGCTGTACTGGGGCATTATCACCGTGCAAATGATCAATTTGGGATTTCCGTTCGAGAAATCGCAATTGTTCACCTTGGCCGCCATCGCCGGCTTAACCGGTGCCACGTTGCGCATTCCCAGCACGTTCTTCATCCGCATTGCCGGTGGCCGCAACACCATCTTCTTTACTACTGCGCTTTTGATAATCCCGGCTGCTGGTGCCGGCTATGCACTGAGGGACCCCAACACACCGCTTTGGACATTCCAAATCTTGGCCTTTCTGTCCGGTATTGGCGGCGGCAATTTTGCCTCGTCAATGTCCAACATCAGCTTTTTCTTTCCAAAGAAAATGCAGGGCTATTCGCTTGGTATGAATGCCGGCCTCGGTAATTTTGGCGTCACTACAATGCAAATCCTCGTACCGCTCGCCATGACCATGGGCATCTTCGGCGGCGAGGCACTGATTTTGCAAAACACCAGTGGCACGCTGATCGGCAAGATTCCCGCCGGTGCCGAAACCTACCTCCACAATGCCGGCTTCATCTGGCTGGTATTTTTGGTACCGCTCGCCTTCGCCGGCTGGTTCGGCATGAACAATATTCGTGACCAGCACGTTTCTCCCGATATCGGCAATCCGTTGTCGGCATTCGCCATAATCACCTTTATGCTGGTAATCGGCTTTTTTACCGCCGCGTGCGGGTTATGGCTGATGCTGCCAGCCGGGGTCGGCGGGTCCGGTTTCAATATTTCGAAATGGATCGTGCTGCCCATCGTCATTGCCGCGACCGTGTTGCTGCTGCGGCTGATCCCTGGCCAGGTTGGTCGAAATTTGCACCACCAGTACCAAATATTCGGCAACAAACACACTTGGGCGATGACCATTATTTACACGATGACGTTCGGATCTTTCATCGGTTTTTCGGCGGCGTTCGCGCTGGCGATCAAGGTGATATTCGGCTTCCAGCACGTCTTGGTCGATGGCGTTATGACCCACGACACATTCAACCCGAACGGGCCAAGCGCACTGATGTATGCATGGATGGGGCCGTTCATTGGCGCCTTGATCCGCCCGGTCGGCGGCATGATCTCCGACAAGATGGGCGGTGCCAAAGTCACCCAGATCATATCAATAGTGATGGTGGCGAGCGCGCTTGGCGTTGCTTACTTCATGAAGCAAGCCTATGTTTCGGCCACGCCGGAGCAATATTTCCTGCCGTTCCTGATCCTTTTCTTGATCCTGTTTACCGCAACCGGCATTGGCAACGGGTCGACCTTTCGCACCATCGCGGTGGTGTTCGACAAGGAACAGGCTGGCCCGGTACTCGGTTGGACTTCTGCGGTCGCCGCCTATGGCGCCTTCGTTATCCCCAAAGTGTTGGGTGAACAAATCAAGCTCGCTACCCCGGAACTGGCGCTCTACGGTTTCGCCGCCTTCTACATGATCTGCATCGTCATCAATTGGTGGTTCTACCTGCGCAAGAACGCCTACGTGCAAAACCCGTAATCACCAAGATTGTATACCGGTCGGGCGCAGGTGCCCGACCGAATTACCCGGAGGAAACTGATGAGCCACCTACTCGACCGCCTCAATTTTTTGGCCCGCAAACACACCGGCACATTTGCCGACGGTCATGGTGTGACCACCAATGAAAGTCGTGATTGGGAAGAAGCCTACCGCAAACGTTGGCAGCACGACAAAATCGTTCGCTCAACCCATGGCGCCAATTGTACCGGTTCTTGTTCGTGGAAAATCTACGTCAAAGGTGGGATCGTTACCTGGGAGACCCAGCAAACCGATTATCCGCGTACCAGGCCGGACCTGCCGAACCACGAACCGCGCGGATGTTCGCGTGGCGCCAGCTATAGTTGGTACATGTATTCGGCAAACCGGCTGAAATATCCGTTGGTGCGTTCGCGGTTACTGAAATTGTGGCGCAAGGAGCGCGCGGTACGCACCCCGGTCGCCGCCTGGGAGGCGATCCAGACCAATCCGGCCAGCCGTAGTGACTATATCAAAGTGCGTGGCCATGGCGGGTTCGTGCGTTCGAATTGGGACGAGGTCAACGAAATCATCGCCGCCGCCAACGCCTACACCGCCAAGAAATGGGGCCCGGACCGGGTGATCGGATTTTCGCCGATCCCGGCAATGTCGATGGTCTCATATGCCGCCGGTTCGCGCTATCTGTCGCTGATGGGCGGTGTGTGCATGTCGTTTTACGACTGGTATTGCGATCTGCCGCCGGCTTCTCCGATGACTTGGGGCGAACAGACCGACGTGCCGGAATCGGCCGACTGGTACAATTCCGGCTTCCTGATGTTATGGGGTTCGAACGTACCGCAAACCCGCACCCCGGATGCCCATTTTTACACCGAGGTCCGTTACAAAGGCGCCAAATCGGTGGTGGTATCGCCCGATTATTCGGAAGCAGCCAAATTCTCCGACATGTGGCTAAATCCCAAACAAGGCACCGACGCCGCCCTCGCCATGGCGATCGGTCATGTTATTTTGCGCGAATTCCATCTCGACCGGCAGGCGGAATATTTCGAGGATTATTGCCGCCGTTACACCGACATGCCGATGCTGGTGCGCCTGGTCGCCAAAGACGGCCACTATGTGCCGGAGCGGTTGCTACGTGCTTCCGATTTCCGAGCCGGGCTTGGCGAAAAAAACAATCGCGAATGGAAAACCGTTGCCATTAATACCGCCGACAAGAAACCGGTTGTGCCACAAGGTTCAATTGGCTTTCGCTGGGGCGAGCAGGGCAAATGGAACCTGGAGGCCAAGGACGGTAAGGGTCGCGATACCGAGCTTGAGATGAGCTTGATCCTGGAAGAGGATCACGACAAGATCGCCGACGTGGCTTTTCCTTATTTCGGCAATCGCGAACACGATCATTTCCAGGGCACGGATCACGACAGCATACTGGTGCGCTCGGTGCCGGCGAAATCGGTCAAGTTGACCGACGGCGAGTATCTGGTCGCCACCGTATTCGATCTGTTCGTTGCCAATTACGGCCTCGATCGTGGTTTGGGCGATACCACCACCGCGAAAAGCTACGACGACAATCAGCCCTACACCCCGGCCTGGGCGGAGCTCATTACCGGCGTGCCGCGTCAACAGATCATCACCGTGGCACGGGAATTTGCCAGCAATGCCGAAAAGACCAATGGCCGTTCGATGGTGATTGTCGGCGCCGGGCTCAACCATTGGTACCACATGGACATGAACTATCGCGGCATCATCAATTTATTGGTGATGTGCGGTTGTGTCGGCCAGTCCGGCGGTGGGTGGTGCCATTATGTCGGCCAGGAAAAATTGCGCCCGCAGACCGGGTGGCTGCCGTTGGCATTCGGGCTCGACTGGAGCCGGCCGCCACGGCAGATGAACTCGACCTCGTTCTTCTACGCGCACACCGATCAATGGCGCTACGAAAGCTTGCAGATCAACGAAATATTGTCACCGACAGCGCCGCCTGGACCTTGGGACGGCACCTTGATTGATTTTAATATCCGCGCTGAGCGCATGGGCTGGTTGCCCTCGGCACCACAGCTTAAAACCAATCCGCTGGAGATCGCCAAGGCGGCCGCGAAGGCGAAAAAAGAACCCAAGGATTACGTGGTCCAGCAGCTCAAATCGGGCAAACTGCAAATGTCGTGCGATGACCCGGACCACGAGGCCAACTGGCCTCGCAACATGTTCGTGTGGCGCTCGAACCTGCTCGGTTCATCGGGCAAGGGCCATGAGTATTTTCTCAAGCACCTGCTTGGCACCTCCCATGGGGTGATGGGCAAGGATCTTGGCGAAGAGGGCCGGCAACGCGGTACCGACGTTACCTGGCACGATGAGGCGCCACAAGGAAAACTCGACCTGTTGGTCACCATCGATTTCCGCATGTCCACTACTTGCATTTATTCCGACATCGTTCTGCCCACTGCCACCTGGTACGAAAAGAACGATCTCAACACCTCCGACATGCATCCGTTCATTCATCCGCTTACCAGTGCTACCGATCCGGCCTGGGAGGCGCGCAGCGATTGGGACATTTTCAAAGGCATTGCCAAAAAGTTTTCGGACGTTGCACCGGAGGTGCTCGGGGTCGAAAAAGACGTGGTCTTGGTGCCGATCCTGCACGACACACCGGGTGAATTGGCCCAGCCGCTTGGGGTCGAGGATTGGAAAAAAGGGGAGACCGCGCCGGTGCCGGGCAAGACCATGCCGGCGGTAGCGGTAGTCGAGCGCGACTATCCCAATCTCTACAAGCGCTTTACCGCGCTTGGGCCACTATTGGACAAGCTCGGCAATGGCGGCAAGGGCATTTCGTGGAATACCGAACCCGAGATCGAATTGCTCGGCAAACTAAATGGCGTCGTCACCGAGGAAGGTCCTTTCAAGGGCCGCCCGAAAATCGAAACCGACATCGATGCAACCGAAACCATCCTCACCCTGGCGCCGGAAACCAATGGCGAGGTGGCAGTCAAGGCATGGCAAGCGCTGTCGAATATGACCGGTCGCGACCACACCCATCTGGCAATTCCCAAGGAAGACGAAAAGATCCGCTTTCGCGATGTGGTCGCACAGCCGCGCAAGATTATCTCATCGCCGACCTGGTCTGGCATCGAGTCTGAAAAAGTTTGCTACAATGCCGGCTATACCAATGTGCACGAATTGATCCCGTGGCGCACCCTAACCGGGCGCCAGCAGCTTTATCAGGATCATTTGTGGATGCGTGCCTTCGGCGAAGGGTTTTGTGTCTACCGGCCACCGATCGATACGAAGAGCATCAATCCGGTAATCGAGGCCAAATCAAATGGCCGCCCGCAAGTGGTGCTGAACTTTATTACGCCGCACCAAAAATGGGGCATCCATTCCACCTATTCGGACAATTTGCTGATGCTGACGCTCAACCGCGGCGGCCCGGTGGTTTGGATATCTGAAATCGACGCGAGAAAGGCCGAACTGGTCGACAATGACTGGGTCGAAGTCTTCAACGCCAATGGTGCGATTGTCGCCCGGGCAGTGGTTTCCCAGCGCATCAAAGTGGGCACGATCTACATGTATCATGCGCAGGAGAAGATCGTGAACACGCCGGGATCGCCGATCACCGGAAACCGTGGCGGTATCCATAATTCGGTTACCCGGGCGATCACCAAGCCGACCCACATGATCGGCGGCTACGCCCAGCAATCATACGGTTTCAACTATTACGGCACGGTCGGTTCCAACCGCGATGAATTCGTGGTGATTCACAAATTGACCAAGGTGGACTGGTTGGAGCGCCCCTATAGCGAAACCCTTGTATCCAAGGAGGCGGCCCAATGAAAATCCGCGCACAAATCGGCATGGTGTTGAACCTCGACAAATGCATCGGCTGTCACACTTGCTCGGTCACCTGCAAAAACGTTTGGACCAATCGCGAGGGTGTCGAATATGCCTGGTTCAACAATGTGGAAACCAAACCGGGCATTGGCTACCCCAAGGAATGGGAAAACCAGGACAAATGGAACGGTGGTTGGAAACGCAAATCGAACGGCAAGATCGAACCTAAGATTGGCGGCAAATGGAAGGTGCTGGCCAACATTTTCGCCAACCCCGATTTGCCGGAGATCGATGATTATTACGAGCCGTTCGATTTTGACTATGGCCATTTGCAAACCGCTGCCGAAAGCGAGGCGACGCCGACCGCTCGCCCACGTTCTGCAATTAGTGGCGAGCGGATGGACAAGATCGAATGGGGACCGAACTGGGAAGAAATTCTTGGCGGAGAATTTTCCAAACGGTCCGCCGATAGCAATTTCGAGGGTATCGAGAAGGAAATATACGGCGAGTATGAAAACAGCTTCATGATGTATCTGCCGCGGCTGTGTGAGCACTGTCTCAATCCTACCTGTGTCGCGGCCTGCCCGTCCGGCGCGATCTACAAACGCGAGGATGATGGAATTGTGCTGATCGACCAAGATAAGTGCCGTGGTTGGCGCATGTGTGTGTCCGGCTGCCCTTACAAGAAGATCTACTACAATTGGTCGTCGGGCAAATCGGAAAAATGCGTGTTCTGCTATCCGCGCATCGAGGCTGGTCACCCGACTGTGTGTTCGGAAACCTGTGTTGGCCGTATCCGCTATCTCGGCGTTGTGCTGTATGACGCCGACCGTATTGCTGAAGCCGCTTCAACCGAGCAAGAACACGACCTCTACGAAGAACAGCTAAAGGTGTTCCTCGATCCCAATGACCCAGCGATCATCGCCCAAGCCAAGGCTGACGGGGTGCCCGATGCCTGGCTTGAATCGGCAAAAAACTCACCAGTCTACAAGATGGCGATGGATTGGAAAGTGGCGTTCCCGCTCCACCCGGAATACCGCACTTTGCCGATGGTCTGGTACATTCCGCCGCTGTCGCCGCTGCAAGCCGCAGCCAAAAACGGTATGATCGGCTTCAACGAAGACATTCCCGACGTACGCTCGCTCAGGATCCCGGTCAAATACCTCGCCAATCTGCTAACCGCCGGCAATGAGGCACCGGTGGTTTCAGCGCTCGAACGCATGTTAGGAATGCGGGCCTATATGCGCTCGAAAACGGTTGAAGGGGTGGTCAACGAGGCGATCGCAAAAAAGGTCGGCATGAGCGGCCAGATGATCGAAGATATGTACCATGTGATGGCGATCGCAAATTACGAAGACCGATTTGTCATCCCGACCACCCATCGCGAGGTGGGCGAAGATGCGTATGACGTGCGTGGATCGTGCGGCTTTTCTTTCGGCAATGGTTGTGGAGGGTCAACCGACAGCGATTTGTTCGGTGCCAAGCGCACCCGCACGGTGCAAACTCCGACAGACCTGTTCAAGGAGGATGTGTGATGCAGACCGCGCTAAAGATTGTTTCCCTTCTGCTGTCTTATCCAACCGAGCAATTGCGCCGTTCGAGCGAGGAACTAATAGAGGCTTTGGCCGCTGATACGGGCCTTGGCGAACAGGAAACCACCCTGCTGAACCACTTGGTCAACGATGTTACAGGCCGTGATCTGTACGACGCCCAGGAACGTTATGTGCTGCTTTTTGACCGTACCCGTACCTTGTCGCTGCATCTGTTTGAACACGTACATGGCGAAAGTCGCGACCGGGGCCAGGCGATGGTCGACCTGCTGGGGATGTACGAAGCCGACGGGTTTGAAATCGACGCCAAGGAATTGCCCGACTATTTGCCAATGTTTTTGGAATATCTGTCGGTAATTCCACGGGAAGATGCTGCTGAACTGCTCGGCCAGACCAGCCATATCATCGCAGCCCTGCGACAAAGGCTGGTGAAGCGCAAATCGGTCTATGCCAACGCGTTTTGGGTGTTGGAAGCATTGGCGCGGGGAAAGGCCGACAAAAAGCTCGTTAGTAAACTCCTCGAAATTCCCGATGACGACCCAACTGATTTGAAAGAAATCGACCGCATCTGGGAAGAAGAAGTGGTCACCTTCGGCGGCAATGTCGGCGAAAACGACTGCGGACCCGATCGCCTACAACGGCAAATGCGGGCCCACCATCGCAAGCCGCCGGCCGCTCCTGCGCAGCCAAACAATCAGGAGGTCTGAACCATGCTCGATTTTTTCCACACGTTGGTGTTTGGCATCTATCCTTATATCGCGCTCGCAGTCCTCATTGTCGGTACCGCGATACGCTATGATCGCGATCAATATTCTTGGCGATCCGGCTCGTCACAATTGTTACGCCGTAAGCAATTGGTGTGGGGCTCGATACTGTTTCATGTCGGAGTATTGGTGATCTTTTTTGGCCACCTGGTTGGCTTGTTAACGCCAATCGCGATTTTCGATGCAATTGGCATCAGTCATGGTGCCAAGCAGATTTTGGCGATTGTAGCCGGCGGCATCGCCGGGATCATGGCCCTGGTCGGCGCGACGTTGTTGGTGCACCGGCGGTTGTTTGACGTCAGGGTGCGCGCTGCCTCGGTCGCCTCTGACACGTTCATCATCATTTTGTTGTGGCTGCAATTGATGCTCGGCCTGATGACCATTCCGATTTCCATGCAGCATTTGGACGGTGCGGAAATGGTGCGCTTCATGAACTGGGCGCAAGGCATATTCACCTTCAACGCCGATGCCGCGAACTATGTGCTGGGGGCGTCACCGATCTTCAAGGCGCATCTGTTCCTCGGGCTGACGATCTTGCTGGTGTTCCCGTTCACCCGCTTGGTGCATATGCTGAGTGTGCCGGTTGGCTATATCTGGCGGCCGGGCTATCAAGTCGTGCGTGAACGCAATCGGCGCCGGCCGCAAAACCGCCGTCAGCCGGCGGAATAGCCAAAGAACGGCATCAACTGTAATTGGCCGCACTTGATACTGGGCGCAATATTTCGCGACCCAGGTGATGGCGCCAATTCGGATCATTTGAAAACATCCAGCACGGGCATTGTTTTGCGCTGGAAACCCGCTATCCATCGCCACTGCGATATTGCTTTGCCGTAAGGGCGAGCCTGTCCCTTTTGTTTGGAGATATGATGGGCAAGAATTTGATTTCCATAATTACCGCAGCGGTTCTTGCCGTACTCGCAACCGGGTTTGCCATCGGGCCTGCGGTTAGCGCTGACATAACTCTGGTCAATCCTTATTTGGAAGCGACCGTTCCCGGCGCGCCTGTGGCTGGCGGATATCTGGAAATCCACAATAGTTCGGCCAGCGCCGACAAGCTGATTGGCATAGAGGTTGGATTTGCCGCCAAGAGCCAAATCCATTCGATGACAATGGTCGAAGGGGTGATGAGAATGCGCCCGGTCACCGATGGCGTCCACATTGCAAGCGGTGATTTTGCGGTATTTAAGCCTGGCGGTCTGCACCTGATGTTTATGGGGCTAACCAAACCCTTGGTCGACGGCGAAAGCCACCAGGTGACCCTAATATTTGCCAAGGAGGGGCGGCGTGATGCGCTCTTCGAGGTAGTGGCGCCTAACCGCCAACAACCGCACTCGATGACCGCCGAATAGGCAACATCTGCTGTGAATGACCCCAGACATGGGAGACATTTTGTAGCGGTCAAATGGGCAACACTTTTAGAAGTGGTGCGGGTTGAAATCCGGCGAATTGGACGGCAGATAAAGCAGCCTCGAAAACCAAGACATTGCCTTTTTGGCCGGATGCTTACGGAATATCGACCGCTGCTAGGTGGAGTTGTCCGCACGCAAACCATTTAGAGCACAATTTGAAAAGTGGTGATCGGTTTTCAGAAAAATTGTGCGACAAAACAAATAGATAGAGCACTATTTGCGATTCACAAATCGCGAAAAGAGCTCTAGAGCGTGTCACCCAAAAGTGGGTACCGGTTTTGGGAAAAATGACAGGCATAAACAAAGAGATGAGCACCTATAAAAACCCTCGATTTTGTTGGGCTGGGTGTGATTTTGAAGTTTTGAGTACCGATAATATGTTGAAATATTTGAGGAACGCAAAAACGAAAAATTGCTCCCAGGAAGCGATAGCGCGACGAAGCTATTCCAACGCTTCGTGACAAGCGCTAGGTGCCGAAGCGTTGTTTCCAATCCGCCTTTCGGCGCCGGCTCGCCATTGAACACAACAACGCCAGTATGCCAAATATCAACCAACCCGGCGCCAGCAACAAATTGGCGATAACCGGGTCCCACAGGAACGGGTGAACATATCGTTGTATTGCCGCCTGGGCCAAATTGAGGGTGGATGCACTCCATTCGAACCAAACTGCGCCGAGTGGGGTCAGCACAATCGCGGAATCCGCGATCGACTTGGTGATATCGATTACCAATAACACTAGCGCCAGCACCAAAAATACCAGCGCCAGCATCCTAAACATCAATCTAATCATCGTTCAGCTGTTCCGCTTGCCGCTTTGGCAACGATCTGTACCTTGATTATAGATAAGAGCAGCCGGGTTCGGCAACAAGATGATGAGCTAATTATCATTTTTGCCGAGGATGCATCCGCCATCTACTTGCATCGCGCATACGGTCGCGATAGATGTGCGCGGCTCTTGCCAAGAGATTAACACACCTTGCAATTTCGGTTGATATCCAGCGAAAATATAGGTTGTGGAGCAGACATTTGGCGAGCAATGCGGAGAGGTGGCCGAGTGGTCGAAGGCGCACGCCTGGAAAGTGTGTAGGCGGGGAACCGTCTCCAGGGTTCGAATCCCTGTCTCTCCGCCAATTTTTCGTTCACGGCAAATTCGCTACGCTCACTGCCTCCACGAGGGCGGCCTGGTCGGCCGGCGACCTCTTCGGTCGCTATGTCTGAGTTCGAAGTTTCTCCCTCTAACTCCGCCAATTTTTCGTTCACGGCAAATTCGCTACGCTCACTGCCTCCACGAGGGCGGCCTGGCCGGCCGGCGACCTCTTCGGTCGCTATGTCTGAGTTCGAAATTTCTCCCTCTAACTCCGCCATTTTTCTTTGATTTCATTGTGAAATTTGGCGAGACTACGAATCTGCTAACATTCTAATGCAAGCTTGAAGCCGGTTCCGAATTACGGTGACAGTAACCGAAATTATTGCGTTGAACAGGCTTGCGGGCATGCTTCCAAAAAGTGCGGGCCAAAGACATCACACAGCCACTAATTTCGGTTACTGTCACCGTAATTGCCCGCTCTGGCGCTCAGTGCAATAACGCAACCGGAAAATTCCAGCAAAAAGTGGCCATTAGTAGGGGGAAGGACATTTGGGCTACAAACCGCCAACACCAGAAACCATTTTGCCAGCATCGCACATGCTGCCTTACTATGGAGAGGCAGCATGAACGCTGATAAACAAGACCTGCTGGCTCTAACAAAACAGTTGGACCACTTAAGTAAGGCAGGCCAAGGTGGATCCCGAGAAGATGATTTGGTTGATAAATGATGGCAAAAAATGCGGATCTGCCAACATACGATGAAAATCCAAACCTTTCAGAATTAGTAAACATAAAGATGGGATTTTTTGGGCGTTTAGCAATAAAAGCTGGCGTCATATCAGACGATATAATGTTTTGGTCTTGGTGTGAATCTTTTGAAAACTCTGGCGACTGGATAACACCATTTATCTTTTTCCAAAAATATCGAACAGTGCCAAGATTTGCAAAATGCAGGCACGTAAAACCTCCGACTAATATTATCTTTGGCGTCGGAAGCATTCTACATCATATTACTGTGCCAGATGTGGCTGTTGTTTGGGGCAGTGGTCTTATTTCGCGAGACTCAGAATTTGCTAGACCAAAACAAATCTTAGCAGTTCGAGGCCATTACACTCGAGATAGATGCAAGACTTTAGGTTTTGAAGTACCGGAAATATTGGGCGACCCGGGGATATTGCTGCCAAAGTTTTATAGGCCAAGAGAGCAAGGCACAAATTTTAAGGTTGGAATCATACCGCATTTCGTGAATTATAACGAAGCACTTAGGATTTATGGAAAGAGACCCGACATTACGGTGATTGACATCACGAACCCACTACCTCAGGTGATCTCCCAAATTTGCCAGTGCGAAGGTACTTTATCGAGTTCACTACACGGGATAATAATATCACATGCCTATGGTGTCAGTTGCAGCCATGTGAATTTTGGTGATAATTTGAAGGGCGACGGCACGAAGTTCGCAGACTATTTTTCATCAATAAATGAAGAATTTGATCGACCCCCAATTTCACTTTCAAAAAAAATCGGGGGCGATGAACTAATTTCTCTGTCGCAGTCCAATCCGCCACCAAACCTTGAAGAAATGCAAGAAAAACTACTGCAAGTAATTCCTTTCTGAAGCATGGCTGCGTATTAAAACGATAGATCTAGGTTTCTGCTTTGTATATTTTGGAATAAAAACACCACGTATTGTACCAAGACTGATGTAACAGCACCATCTTAAATCGAGCATATAAATGCTTTTACAAGCAAATTTCCAACGAGATAACACTCCGCAAATTTTGTTCAATGTTATCTATGGCTTGATTTGCACCTCGCCGATTTTTAGCGGCGAATACACGGGAATTTTAATCGGACTTGCGTATATTCAATTCTTAACAATAGCCAAGCATAGAAAAATAGATTGGGTTGTTCAGGTTTGTATTACAGGATTAGTTTTATCTATTTGTGCAACGCTGCTTCTCCTGATCATTCATTGGGATGTAATCCTTTCAGGAGAAGGTACTGCGTCTGAGACTTTAAAAAGCGTCGGGTGGTTCGGGCTAGCGTTTATGGTGGTTGACGCAGTTCGTTTCCAGGCGCGATATTACAACATCGACATCGCAAATTTCGCGAAGTGTCTACTAGTCATGGCAATTTGCGCGGTTCCAGCAAAGTTATTGCTTTTTACAGCTTTGTTTGATGTCCCGTTTATCGACTACTTTCAATATAAGGACCGTAACGTCGCATTCTTAGACTTAAATCCAAACTATGCCGACGATGTATTGGTCGCGCATTTGGTAGTTGTTGCATGGGCGATTGTTGTTCTAAGAACTTATCTTTTGGAAAACAAACTACTTGCCGCTGCCGCGTTAGCAATAATTGCTTTTATCACTTTCCACTTTTTTGGCGCTAACAGCAGGGCTGCATTCCTCGGAGTTTCATGCTCATTTTTGATTTTGTTTTGCATCTCGATTCGTCATTTGTCAGTGCCATCAATTGTTGTTTTGATTGGTGCGGTATCAATCGCTGCATTTTTTGTTCCTGACCGACTGACAAAAAGGTTGACAGAGACCGCTGTCCAGATTGAATTTATCATACAATCCTATGGTAACAACAATGAAATCAGAGCCAATGAGCTGGCGCAAATAGCGGATTTAAAGGAAATTGTACTGGATATATATTCACATACACCCAAAGAAATTTCGGTAGCAGCAGCAATTGCGAAAGAATGCAGATATCGGCTGGTAGATATGTCGGGGAAAAGAGATGATGCTAATTTACCCACCTCGTACAGATATTTAATATATCAAGATGCATTCAAAATATGGAGCATTCACCCGTATTTTGGGTACGGTGCTTATGATAAGAAAACTATACTTGCAGAAACAAAAAACGTGAATCCTTGCAGAACTGCATATTTTAATGCTGTCCACAGCCACTATTTGGACGTGGCTATTCGAGGTGGTCTATTTGCTTTAATCTCGTTTGCTGCTTTGAGTTTGGTCCTATTTTATCTACTTGCGCTATCATTAACGTATCGACGCGGTAATTGGTTGATGCCATTGCCGGTGCTGGCGTATTTCCCGTATCTTTATGTGCAAAACCTCACAGGTATATCGTTCCACAAAAAAGCTGATCTATCAGCAATTCTGTTTACGATGGCGGTGTTGCTCTCGATAAATCTGATGAAATCACGTAACAAAATTAAGTCGCGGGTTGATTTTAAGGATGGATTGGAAATCCCCGCGAAAAATAGCAGGGTTTAAGAGTAGAATTTTCTTGCCAGAAAGGATGAGGAGATTCTGATGAAGAAGTCCCGATTTAGCGACGCGCAGATTATGGGAATATTGGCTCAGGCAGAGGTAATTACTCACCCCCTTGCCAACTTGGCTAAGTTCTGAATCCATGTGGGTATGGAACGCAGTGATTTGGAAAAGCTAAGTAAGCATGCGCTTGTGGATATGGTTTTGCGGTTGCAACAGCCGGTCAAGACGTCCCGCACGTCGTCCAAGCCACCTTCAACGGATAAGAAGGCGCGTCGTGAGCATTCCAAACCAGGCGGCGCGAAGCCCGGTCACAAGGGCCATTTCCGTTCTTTGCATGAGAACCCGGATGAAGTTTTCGACCACCGAGCAAAGGTCTGCCCATACTGCGACGGTTCTCTTGATAGCGATTTGCCAGGGGATATTATTGGTGAATATGATGCGATTGAAGTTCCACCGATTGCTCCTCATATCACCCGTCACCGTCGGATTTGTGTAAACTGCCCGCACTGTTCAACATCGGTGAAAGGTCCTGTTCCAGCTTCAGCCCATGGTTCGCCGTTCGGTCCCCGGCTGCATGGATTGGTGCTTTATCTAAAGACGTATCACGCAGTATCCTTTACCCGGTTGGAAGGGATGCTGGCCGACTTATTTGGCGCCAAAGTCAGCCAAGGCGCACTGGCTAACATGTTGAAGCGCTCTCATGTGCCGTTTGCAACCCGCAAGAAGGATATCATCAAAGACCTGCGCCAAGCCGAAGCCGTGGCATCCGATGAAACAGGGATACGCATCGAAGGCTTGAACGGTTATCACTGGATATTCATGAGCGGAACGGCGATTGTGCACGAAGCTCAACTGAGCCGCGCGGCGCAAGTGGTGCGCGATGTGATGGGCGACCATCAACCTAAACTTTGGTTATCGGATGGATATTCGGCCCAGCAGGGCCATGGCCAATTCCATCAGACCTGCCTTGCCCATCTGGCGCGGGATATTGCTTACGCGGTGGAGGCCAGCGACGACATGGTGCCGGTACGGCTGAAACTGTGGCTGGACAAGGTGTTTGTATTGGCCCGTTTCCTGCAAGGCTTCGCGGCCAGCACGGTGAAAACCAAGAAGCGGCGATTGGAAAACACTCTGGCGGATATTCTCGCCGATACCCCAAGCTGTGAAATTGCCCATACAATCAGCAGAAAAATGGCCAAATGGCGTAAATTGGGCCAGCCCACGGTTACTGACGTTTCTCGACTATCCCGGTGAAATCGACGTGACAAACAACGGATGCGAAAGAGGTCTGCGACCTGCAGTCATCCAACGCAAAGTAACCAACGGCTTCCGTTCCATGTGGGCAGCAAAGGGCGATTGTGCAGTACGAACAGTCGTTGACACCTCGAAGCTGAGCGGACATCCCCCATTCCATACAATCCTATCAACGCTGGCCTGAAACCGAACTCCAAATGACGGCAACGTGGGGGTGAGTAATTACAGGCAGAGAACGGTGTGCCTATTCCTGAACTTTGCCGCGAGCATGGCATGAGCGGTGCCAGTTTTTACAAATGGCGAGCGAAGTTCGGCGGTATGGATGCATCCATGGTTTCGCAGATGAAGAGTATTGATGACGAGAATAAACGGCTGAAACGGATGTATGCGGAACTCATACCAAAGGAACTTGGTTTTGACTCACTTGATGCGGAGCAAAACCAACATTCCTGGCAACCTCAAGATTGTGCAGCCATATTTCTAGGGTCAGGACCTATTGATTAACGGGTTTTCAGATTGCCGCAAATCAGATTCAAGTGGTCAACCGAAGGAGGTTTTCCATGTCTGATTTGTTCTGGTTGCCGGATCGGCAGTTTGCGCTGATGCGTCCGTATTTTCCGCTCGCCCACGGTATACCGCGCAGTGATGACCGCAAGGTGATTTCCGGGATCATCCATGTGATCCGCAATGGTCTTCGCTGGCGCGATGCACCGGGCCGATTATGGCCCGCACAAAACTCTCTACAACCGCTTTGTGCGGTGGAGCCGACTGGGCGTTTTTGATCGAATATTCAGCAGTTTGGCCGCCAGAGCAGGAGAGCCTGACATCGTACAGATCGATGCCACTCATCTGAAAGCCCACCGGACTGCTTGCAGTCTGGCAAAAAAGGGGATGTTCCCCGCCACATTGGGCGAACAAAGGGCGGGCTGAACTCCAAGCTTCATGCTGTTGTCAATGGGGAAGGCAAACCCATCGTCATGGCGCTGACGGCAGGACAAGTTTCTGACCACATTGGCGCAAAGATCGTCTATCCAGCATTGCCAAACGCCAAAACACTCATCGGCGATAAGGGCTATGATAGCGACGAGTTTCGTGCCGCACTCAAGGCCAAGGGGATCGCTTCATGCATCCCACCTCGAGCGAAGCGCAAGAGCCCCGCAGCGTATTGCAAAACGGCGTACAAACAACGCCATAAGGTCGAAAATACTTTCAGCAAACTGAAGGATTGGAGACGTATCGAAACCCGCTATGACAGATGCGCCGACATCTTCTTCGCAGCAATAACAGTCGCTGCAACCGTGATCTTCTGGCTCAATTAATGAGTCCTGACCCTAATTGCTTGCGGTCCTTAGTCCGCTGTTAAGAAGCTTGTTTGATGAGTGATATTATTGTTATTGCGGCCACGATTTCGCCGATGATTTTGCGCAATAGTTTTATCAGCCATCTGAGGATGAGGCGGATGTTGTAGCCAACCGCGCTCATGACGGCGTTGATTTGGTCGCCGCGGTGGCCTTTGAGGAAGTTTCGGTCGAGATGACCGTCGGTTTTGCAGTGACCGATTACCGCTTCGATGGCTGATCGGCGTTTGAGTTCGCGTTTGATCTGGCCGTGGACGCCGCGTTTTTGACCTGACTTGAAGACCGCCAAGGGTTTTGGCGCGTCGTGGCTCCGGTAGCCCTTGTCGACATAGACCCGTTCGATATCGCGACCGGTGAGCGTGTGCGTTTCCTCAAGCACCGCTTTCAGCGTTTGTCATATCGTTCACACTACACGACTCCGGCGGATTTGAGGGTTGATTTTTTCTTTGGCCATAGCTTCATCCAGACCCTTGCTGCCTTTTCTGGCTGGTGAATGATCCATCTTCTGAGTTGATCAAGTCCGGTTCTGAACCATGATTTTTCCTTGTATCCATGGCTCTTTTTCCTGATAGGGGAAAGCCCGATGGTTTTGCTGGCGCAACGATAGGTCCAACTCATTGTAAGAGCGATTATTGCCAGCCACAGATCGAGTTTGCCCGGATCGGTAATACCAAGGAAATTTAATATTGACCCATTTGACCGCCGCGATTTTGTTTGCTGACTAGGGTCCAGACTCAATCATAACCAGAAGGCGACGAGTGTTGCCAGCGCTACGGCGGACAGGAAGTTTCTTGCGAGTTTGTCGTAGCGGGTTGCCACTCTTGGAAAGTCCTTGAGACGGCAGAATGCATTTTCGATGAGGTGGCGTTCTTTGTAGCGGGCTTTGTCGTAGATGATTTTGCGTTTTCGATTGCAGCGGCCGGGGATCACAGGAACCATGGCCGCATTGCGCAAAGCTTTTCGAAGCGCATCCGCATCGTATCCCTTGTCGCCCAGAACATATCGTGCGCCCCTCAAACCTGTCAGCAAAGTGGGTGCGGCTTTGGTGTCCGATACATTGCCTGCTGTGAGCATGAAGGCAAAGGGGCGGCCTATGACGTCTGTGAGGGCATGGATTTTGGTGGTTTGGCCACCGCGCGAGGGGCCAATGGCCTGGATTTTCGCCCCCCTTTACCGCCATGTGCCGAACGATGCGCCTTGATATAGGTTGAGTCGATGGACGTGCTCTTCGTCACCGCACCTGAGGTAGCCAATGCCTCCACCAGATCGACCCAGAACCGACGGCGGGACCAGCGGTTGAAGCGGTTGTAGATCGTTGTCGAAGGGCCGTATTCGCCAGGGCAGTCAACCATCGGCATCCTGTTTTGAGCACATGAATAATGCCCGAGATCACCCGGCGGTCATCCACCCGACGTGCTCCGGGCTGGTTCATGGGTAAATGGGGTTCAATCACCGCCCATTGGGCGTCAGAAAGCCAAAACAAATGAGCCATCCAGATCTCCAATCCTTTGATCGTTCAATCTCAATCTGATTTGCTACAGAAATTCAACAAAATGATTGAGTTTGGACCCTAGGCGGCGACCGTGCCGTGGTGCGGATCCACCACAAGCGGGCTCTAACGACGTCAGCGAACAAAATCGTGCGGCCAAATAGCGCCGATTTTTCAACCCGATGCAACATCTCGTGGTGGAGCAAACCGGCCCACCAAAGGCGCTTTCCCGCCCGATTTTGGGCACCGAAAAGCGCCCTGCGCTTGGGTTTTAAACTGGTGATTATCGCAAAACCACGGTGCTGGTTTTTGCCCATACGTTTCCAACGGTGTTGCGAAACTTGCCCGATACCCCGGCATCGCGCTACGCTTCGCGCCTCGCCGGATCAACCGGTTTGCATCCATCAAATAGGTCAATATTAAGTTCCCTTGGTATAATGCGGGTGTCTTCAATGTTGAAGCCTCGCTTTTTGGTGTCACCAAACAGGCATTCGATGGCCCATCTTTTGCGGTATTTGCGCAACCCATCTTTGGGTTCTCGATTGGAGGCGATGATCAGCCAATCGCCGTCTTTGATGCGCCGTGCTGCAAAGTTCAACGGGTTGTTCTGCCTGCGCTCGATATCTGTCAACCAGCCCGACCATGTCCTGATTGTTTTGATCGAACGGTGTCTGCGCAACAATGTTTGAAACGACCATTTTGATCCGTCTTGTTGTGTCAAATGCATCGCCTTCTTGATGCGAATGGCGAAGGGGATGTTGTTTTTGTTGAGGAAATCAAACCAGTCGTGACCGATGAACTCCCGGTCAGCCAGTAGCATTCGAACCGATGATGCGCCAAACAAAGCCAGATAACGCCGCATCAACGTGATGCGTTCGGCGCTATTGCTGCTGCCCGGCTTGTCAAGAATTACCCACATCAGCGGCACGCGAAACCGGCGTGTCACCAGCGCCAGCATCAATATATTGATATCGCGCGACCCAACCTTCCAGTTGGTGCGATCAAGTGCCAGCAGCCATGGTCTGGCATGGGGTCCGCACTGGTTCAACAGGCGCACCATCATCCGCGCCACCCAATCATTATCAAGACGCACATACTGAAAAAACCGCTGCAGGCGGCGGTAGTTGGATGCGTGTTTGGCAGGACCGCAAAACTGGCAAGCAATGTGGCGCAAATTTACCGTGCGGCCATTCACAAGACCAACAATGATCACAATAAGCGTCTCAATGCGGCTCTTGTTCAAACCAAGATGACACGATAAATTCACACCGAGAGCGTGGGTTAATAACGGTATCGACATCGAACGACGCCATTGGCAAATGAAGCGTTCAAAATACCATCAATTCACGCTCTCAACCAAAATTGTCGTGTAGTGTGGGTTGGAATAGCTTCTTCGCACTATCTCTTTGTTTATGGGTGTCATTTTTCCCAAAACCGGTACCCACTTTTGGGTGACACGCTCTAGCAGCGATTTGCCCGCTGCCGGTGTTTCGCACCGATCTCCCCTTAATTTCAAGGCTTCGCGCACCTATATTAGGTGTTGGGACGTATTAGACCCAATTTGAGACCAAATCGGGCTCAACATTTCCCCTTTAAGTCTGATGCGCTCCAACAGACCTGCCGATTGTCCGGGGGTCTGCCACCAACAGTTTTTCATGCCTTCGGGGTGAAATACCGTCCAGGAGCACACCATGAACTATGATAAATTTACCGAACGCCTGAAGGGCTTCGTACAATCCGCGCAAACCGAAGCGGTTTCGCGCGATCACCAGCAATTTACCCCGCTTCATCTGTTGAAAGCTTTTCTCGATGACGGCGAAGGCTTGGCCGCATCGTTGATCAAGAACGCTGGCGGTGATCCGCGAGCTGCCCACATTGCATGCAACAAGGCGCTCGATCAGGAGACAAAAGTTACCGGCGGTAGCGGCCAGCTTTATCTTTCGCCGCAACTAGCCAAGGTGATGGCCGAAGCGGAAAAGCTTGCCGACAAGGTTGGCGATAGTTTTATTTCCGTGGAGCGCGCATTGCAGGCAATGGCCGAGCGCCAAGACACCGACACTGCCAAGATTATCGCCGCCGCCGGAGTTACCGGGCAAAAGCTTGGCGCTGCGATCGACGCGCTGCGCAAGGGCCGCGCCGCAAACAGCGCCAATGCGGAAGCCGCTTACGATGCGCTCAAGCGCTATACTCGCGATCTGACCGAGGACGCGCGTGACGGCCGGCTTGATCCGGTGATCGGCCGGGAAGAGGAAATCCGCCGCACGATTCAGGTCTTGTCGCGCCGCACCAAGAATAATCCGGTGCTGATCGGCGAACCTGGTGTTGGCAAAACCGCCATCGCCGAAGGTTTGGCGCTCCGGATCATCAATGGTGACGTGCCGGAAGCACTGAAAGAAAAGCAATTATTGGCGCTCGACATGGGCGCGCTGATCGCCGGCGCCAAATATCGCGGCGAATTCGAAGAACGCCTCAAGACGGTGCTCGGCGAGGTCCAGGCGGCGAACGGCGAGATCATCCTGTTTGTCGATGAAATGCATACCCTGGTCGGCGCCGGCAAAGCGGAAGGTGCAATGGATGCGTCCAATTTGCTGAAGCCGGCATTAGCGCGCGGCGAATTGCATTGTGTTGGCGCTACCACCCTCGACGAATTTCGCAAAAATGTCGAAAAGGACGCGGCGTTGGCGCGGCGTTTTCAGCCGATATTTGTTTGCGAACCGACGGTCGAGGATACGGTATCGATCCTGCGCGGCATTAAAGAAAAATATGAGTTGCATCACGGGGTACGGATTTCCGATTCTGCCCTGGTGGCAGCGGCCAACCTATCCAGCCGCTACATTACCGATCGGTTTTTGCCCGACAAAGCGATCGACTTGGTCGATGAGGCGGCATCGCGGTTGCGCATGCAAGTCGATTCCAAACCGGAAGAACTCGACGAACTGGATCGCCGCATCATTCAGTTGAAAATCGAACGTGAAGCCTTGAGCAAGGAAACCGATAAGGCGTCGAAGGACCGGCTCGGCAAGCTGGAAGGCGAGTTAGCCGATCTTGAAGAAAATTCATCCGCCCTGACCGCACGCTGGCTATCGGACAAGCAAAAGCTTGCCGGAGCCCGCGATATAAAGGAAGAGCTTGACCAAGCGCGGGGCGAGTTAGAGCGCGCCCAGCGTGGCGGCGATCTCGCCCGCGCCGGTGAACTTGCCTATGGCACGATCCCACAATTGGAAGCCAAGCTGGCTGAAATCGAAGAAGAAGATCAGGGCATGGTCGATGAGGCGGTGACCCCGAGCCATGTCGCGCACATAGTTTACCGCTGGACCGGAGTGCCGGTGGACAAAATGCTGGAAGGCGAAAAGGACAAGTTATTGCGTATGGAAGACGCGCTCGCCACCAGGGTGGTTGGACAGGGCAGGGCGGTTCAGGCGGTCTCCAAGGCGGTGCGCCGCGCCCGGGCCGGCCTGCAGGATCCCAACCGGCCAATCGGCAGCTTCATCTTTTTGGGCCCCACCGGGGTTGGCAAGACCGAACTCACTAAGGCGTTGGCCGAATTCCTATTCGACGATGACAGCGCCATGGTGCGCATCGACATGTCGGAATATATGGAGAAACACTCGGTCGCCCGGTTGATCGGCGCGCCACCTGGCTATGTGGGCTATGAAGAAGGCGGCGCGCTGACCGAAGCGGTGCGGCGGCGGCCCTATCAGGTGGTACTATTCGACGAGATCGAGAAAGCCCATTCCGACGTATTCAACGTGTTGTTGCAAGTGCTCGACGACGGACGGTTGACCGACGGCCATGGTCGCACAGTGGATTTCCGCAATACGATCATTATCATGACCTCCAATCTTGGGGCGGAACATCTGGTTGCGCTGGCTGGGGATGCAGACCCCAAAGCCGCGCACGGATATGTTCACGAAGCGATCAAAGCTCACTTCAGGCCGGAGTTTCTCAACCGGATCGATGAAACCATCATCTTCAACCGGCTTGCCCGCAGCGATATGGCGGGGATTGTTGCGATCCAAATCGAGCGGTTCCAGAAATTGCTGGCCGACCGCCGCATTCGCATTGAACTGGACGATGATGCGGTCGTATGGCTGGCCGAGCGCGGCTATGATCCGGCATTCGGTGCCCGTCCGCTCAAACGAGCGATCCAAAACCATCTGCAGGATCCACTGGCGGAAAAACTACTAGCGGGAGAAATTCTCGACGGCAGTGTGATTCAGGTCCACGGCTCTGACAGCCGGTTGATGTTTACTGTCACAGCCGCCGCAGCCGACAATGCAAACCATGCGGCTGAAGCACAAGACACCGCCAATGCGGCATAGCGCATGGGCAACCATTTGGCGAACATAGCGTTGCGATTGTTTGCGAAAAGCGTATTGCGGGAATCGGATAAGAATACGCTCTAGCGCTTGTCACCAAGCGTTGGAATAGCTTCGTCGCGCTATCTGATTGTTTATGGGTGTCATGTTTCCCAAAACCGGTACCCACTTTTGGGTGACAGGCGCTAATTAGACGCCAGACGCACCCGCTCCCGGTCGTCGTCGATCAAAATCTCTTCGATCCGGTCGCGTTCGATCTCAAAAGTGGCCAGGGTTTCGCCTTTCAGCACTCGTCCCTTGGGCAACCGGATGCGCATTGGATCGACTTTGTTGCCATTGACGGTGACTTCATAATGCAAGTGAGGGCCGGTGGTATATCCGGTTGATCCGACCGCGCCGATGATCTGGCCCTGGCGCACCCTGGCACCGGGAACCACGCCCTTGGCGATCGAAGTCTGGTGCGAATAGGATGTCACATAGCCGTTAGCATGGCGGATGATGGTCCGTTTGCCATGACCCCGGCTCCAGCCGGCTTTATCAACCACCCCATTGCCGGCGGCGACAATCGGCGTGCCGCGTGGTGCTGCCCAGTCCACTCCCTGGTGCATTTTTCGCACCCGGGAAATTGGATGCCGGCGCATGCCAAAGGGCGATTGGAACCGTCCGGCCGGCACCGGCTTGCGCAGCAGGAATTTGCGCGCGCTTTTGCCGAGCCGATCATAATAGCCGACGCCGCCGTCTTTGCGGTCGAGGTAGCGGTAGAATTTATATTCCACACCATTAGCGCGAACCGCTGCGTAGAGTATTTCCGGCTGAATTTCAGAATCAGCACCCGAATCGGTCACTGAATAAAGTACGCTGAGTTGATCGCCCGGCCCGGCCCGGCTCTTGAAGTCGACATCGAAAGCAAAAATCCGCACCAATTGGTGCACCATATCCTTGTCCATGCCTTCGGTCAGTCCGGCACGATAGATGCCATCGTAGACGTTCGGCAATCCGGACAGGGAAACCACTGGCCGCACCGCGCCGGCAGCACTGATTGCTGG
>CBDFKB010000007.1:0-230000 GCA_965248715.1 Rhizobiaceae bacterium | reverse complement strand
TGGAAGTACTATTCAGCAGACACACTGCGGGTGCTAACGTCCGTAGTGGAGAGGGAAACAACCCTGACCGCC
The DNA here is from genome assembly GCA_965248715.1 of Rhizobiaceae bacterium. GTDB lineage: Bacteria > Pseudomonadota > Alphaproteobacteria > Rhizobiales > Rhizobiaceae > CBDFKB01. The sequence continues at coordinate 229,928 of CBDFKB010000007.1, read as the reverse complement.
AGTTAAGGTCCCCAAGTTATGGCTAAGTGGGAAAGGAAGTGAAGATCCCAAAACAACCAGGATGTTGGCTTAGAAGCAGCCATCATTTAAAGAAAGCGTAACAGCTCACTGGTCTAAATAAGGGTCTTTGCGCCGAAGATGTAACGGGGCTAAAGCCATACACCGAAACTGCGGGTTCCACGGAGTTCACAGAATATATCGCATTGTCATTTTTCGGCCCAAGTTGGTTGCTATTGATTATCAAATAGTAACCAACACGGAGAATGGAAATGGGACTATTTTCAAAAACCTTCGGTTCTTCGAAGGTTGTCGTAAAAACAGGTAGCAACGCTTCCAAAGGAAGCTCTGGTCGAAATAAGTTCGATGTTTACAGCGGAACCAAGGGTTCTAGTAGGCATGATCATTATTGGGTCAGTAGCTCCGGTAAGCCTGGTGCCAAAATTCGTTCAAGCTTTCGCTTGGACAACGGCAAGAAATAGCAGATATATTGTGTGAACTTCGTGGAGCGGTAGCGGAGCGTTCTGTAAGTCTGCGAAGGGAGACCCGTGAGGGCTCCTGGAGATATCAGAAGTGCGAATGCTGACATGAGTAACGATAAAGGGAGTGAGAGACTCCCTCGCCGAAAGTCCAAGGGTTCCTGCTTAAAGTTAATCTGAGCAGGGTTAGCCGGCCCCTAAGGCGAGGCCGAAAGGCGTAGTCGATGGGAACCACGTTAATATTCGTGGGCCTGGAGGTAGTGACGGATCTCGTAAATTGTTCAACCTTACTGGATTGGTTGGGCTGTGAAGAGGTTCCAGGAAATAGCTCCTCCGCTAAGACCGTACCCGAAACCGACACAGGTGGGCTGGTAGAGAATACCAAGGCGCTTGAGAGAACTATGCTGAAGGAACTCGGCAAATTACATGCGTAACTTCGGGATAAGCATGACCCTGTCTCGGGCAACCGGGATGGGGTGGCACAGACCAGGGGGTGGCGACTGTTTATCAAAAACACAGGGCTCTGCGAAGCCGCAAGGCGACGTATAGGGTCTGACGCCTGCCCGGTGCCGGAAGGTTAAGAGGAGAGGTGCAAGCTTTGAATTGAAGCCCCGGTAAACGGCGGCCGTAACTATAACGGTCCTAAGGTAGCGAAATTCCTTGTCGGGTAAGTTCCGACCTGCACGAATGGCGTAACGACTTCCCCGCTGTCTCCAGCATAGACTCAGTGAAATTGAATTCCCCGTGAAGATGCGGGGTTCCTGCGGTTAGACGGAAAGACCCCGTGCACCTTTACTACAGCTTCACACTGGTATTCGTACTGGCATGTGTAGGATAGGTGGTAGACTTTGAAGCGTGGGCGCTAGTCCTCGTGGAGTCACCCTTGAAATACCACCCTTATCATTATGGATATCTAACCGCGGCCCGTTATCCGGGTCCGAGACATTGTGTGGCAGGTAGTTTGACTGGGGCGGTCGCCTCCCAAAGAGTAACGGAGGCGCGCGATGGTTGGCTCAGAGCGGTCGGAAATCGCTCGTTGAGTGCAATGGCATAAGCCAGCCTGACTGCGAGACTGACAAGTCGAGCAGAGACGAAAGTCGGTCATAGTGATCCGGTGGTCCCGCGTGGAAGGGCCATCGCTCAACGGATAAAAGGTACGCCGGGGATAACAGGCTGATGACCCCCAAGAGTCCATATCGACGGGGTTGTTTGGCACCTCGATGTCGGCTCATCTCATCCTGGGGCTGGAGCAGGTCCCAAGGGTTTGGCTGTTCGCCAATTAAAGAGGTACGTGAGCTGGGTTCAGAACGTCGTGAGACAGTTCGGTCCCTATCTGCCGTGGGTGTAGGAAAATTGACAGGATCTGCCCCTAGTACGAGAGGACCGGGGTGGACGCATCTCTGGTGGATCTGTTGTCGCGCCAGCGGCATAGCAGAGTAGCTATATGCGGACGGGATAACCGCTGAAGGCATCTAAGCGGGAAACCCACCTGGAAACGAGTTTTCCCTGAGAGTCGTGGTAGACGACCACGTTGATAGGCCGGGTGTGGAAGCACAGCAATGTGTGAAGCTTACCGGTACTAATAACTCGATCGGCTTGATCGTTCTCATTACCAGTGTTCGTTTCAGGTATCAGGCGCCAGTTTTCAGGCGTCGGGTATCAGGCGTCAGGGGCAATGATGGTAGATCAGTTTACAGGTTAGGGTATATCCGTTCAGGTCTTAGAGATGTTTCTGACGTCTGACACCCGACACCTGTTGATGCTTTTCGCCGACCTGGTGGTTATTGCGAGGTGGCTGAACCCGATCCCATCCCGAACTCGGCCGTTAAACACCTCAGCGCCGATGGTACTTTGTCTTAAGGCATGGAAGAGTAGGTCGCTGCCAGGTCTGCAAAACGCATCAAACCCGTTTCACGAGAACATCTTTTCTTCCTACTGTACCTTCATACAGCAGCCAAAGCATGTGGCGTTTGTTAGGCTCAACCATCATACGCCCAGCTTATATTTTTTCGTTCACGGACCATAACGGCGCTGTTTGCTTATACCAGCGCTTGTCACCAAGCTTTGGAATAGCTTCGTTGCGCTATCTGTTTGTTTTGTCGCGTATTCTTATCCGAAAACCGCTACACACTTTTCGGGAATACGCTCTAGCGCTTGTCACGAAGCTTTGGAATAGCTTCGGTGCGCTATCTCTTTGTTTATGCGTGTCATTTTTCCCAAACCCGGTGCCCACTTTTGGATCGCACGCTCTAACCGAGCGGCAACAAATTCGACCAACAGAGCATGAAGCGCTGCTCATACAATTTGGATCACTTTCTTCAACGGTTATTGCTGTTTGCAAGCTTCTGAGCTTTGATTTTGTGATCCGTCAGATTGATTGACGCAAAATCAGGAAACATCCAGATTTGCCGGAAGGGGCGATGTTTGAGCCGGTTTTGCTTGCATTCCAGCAAGCGAGCGACTAGTGGTTCGGCTCCAACATTTGCGTCCCGTTGCAACACTTAGGTTTGCAAATCTTGGCAACAAAAGAACCACTAGCAAGATACTAAATCTAGTGGAATTTTTAAATTTGACATTTGACATTTGACATTTGACAAACGACGAAGCCGCAAATGGGCATCAAATGTCAAATTCATTCCACTAGGTAGCGCCGGCGGTTCTTACGACTGCCTGTCTGCCAACAAAATATATTCTAAGGCGCCCGTAGCTCAGCTGGATAGAGCACCAGACTACGAATCTGGGGGTCAGGGGTTCGAATCCTCTCGGGCGCGCCATTTTTTCGCTCACGGCAAATTCGCTGCGCTCACCGCCTCCGCTGGGGCGGCCTGGCCGGCCGGCGACCTTTTCGGTCGCTATGTCGGAGTTTAAACTTTCTCCTTCCAGGCGCGCCATTTCCATTTGGGTCCATACCGCAGACATAGGTGAGCACCTGCCAAAAACCCTTCTTTTGGGTTCTGGGAGCAATTTTTCGTTTTTGCGTTCCTCAAATATTTCGACATATTATCCGGTACTCGAAACTTCAAAAACACACCCAGCCCACCAAAATCGAGGGTTTTTAGAGGTACTCACCTCGCAAGCCATCCAGCACAATGTGGATTTTTGCTTCGGCCGAGTTCTGCTTGCGCGTAGTGCGGCGAATGTCCTTGATGGTTTTCTTAGCGCCGGTGCACCGTGATCTAGGGTCTGTTGAGCATCATCATTGTGGTGCTCAACAGGCCCTAGTTTTCTGTTTCAACTTACACTCCTTGGTAGTGACGATGCGCTCAAAACACTCCCTTAGCAAACACCGCTAATCTGTCCCATAGGCGCTGACGCCAAACACCACGCTGACAAATCAGCGACCCCCGTTAGCTTTCAAATGCAAGAAGATGCCTTGCTTCACCGCGTTTGCATTAGCAAAAAATGGCGCTATGGGTTAGATTGATCCACTTCTATTTTTCATGCGTCCCACCACGTCGAAAAGATAGGCCTGCTATGCTGTACGGCAGCATACGTGGTGCCGACTCGTATTCGCGGTATGGCGCCATTTTTGAGGTATTTCATATGAAAGTCGTTATGTTAGCGGCCGGTGTCGGTACCCGGCTCGAATACTCAGCTAAGGAATATCCACCCAAGGTTTTGCTGCGCTTTGGCGGCAAGTCGTTGCTGCAATACCATATTGATATTTTCAAGCGACACGGCATAAACGAGTTGGTGTTCGGCGTCGGCTTTCACCACCAAGACATTGAGCGCGAGATCGAGGTTCTGGGCGCCCAGAATTTCGTGCGAACCGTATTCAACAAGGATTATGACCAAGGCAATATCGTCACTTTGTGGGCGCTGCGCGACGAAATGTGTTGCGGAGAACCTGTTCTCCTCATGGACGCCGACGTTCTTTATGACGAAGGTCTGGTGGAGCGCCTCATCAATTCTCGCCACCAGAATTGTTTGCTCATCGATCGTGCCTTCGAACCGGGCGACGAGCCTGTCAAAGTATGTATCCGGGATGGCGAAATCATTGAGTTCCGCAAATGGTTGAGCGCCGAGTTCGATTTCTGTGGTGAATCGGTGGGCTTTTTCAAGCTATCAGCCAAGGTAGCCAAGAAGATTATGGTTCAGAGCGAACTCTATCTTCGCCTAGGCCGCCGCGAGGAGCCTTACGAGGAGACGATCCGCGACGTTCTGCTGACCTCACCACGCGGCACCTTTGCTTTCGAAGACATTACCGGCTTGCCCTGGATCGAGATCGATTTCGCTGCCGACATCGAGCGCGCAAACAGCGAGATCCTGCCGCGCATTCTGAAGGCGGAGGGCGATAGCAGCGTGGCACTGATGATCAAAGCGAACAAGGACCGAAATATGGCACAGATGCCATGATCGGGATTGACGTGTTGCCGACCAACCAAATAGTCGCGGTGCTGATCGCCTCATGCCTGTATTTGGTGACTTATCTATCGTTTGTCCGCCTCTTGAGACACCCACGAAATTGGAATGTTCCGACTTTGCCATCGTCACTGGTGACAGTGGGGCTGGTGATCGTCACGGTGGCTCATATATCATTTTCATCGCAAGGTTTCGATCTACCGGCCTTCGTGCTATCGGCTGGTTTTATTGCTGGATTGTTCAGTATTATTGCCGCTCCTGCCATCGCCTTCGAGCCGGGAGCGCCCCGCCCCGTTGTTGAGTTCCTGGCCAAACACGGGCAATACGCGGGCTTATGGATGTTTCCGCTCGCCATCGTCGCTGGCTACGCGCTGCCAGATGCCAAGCTTTATGGTTTGTTGGTGACTGCCATGACAATCGAACTGGCTTGGTTTCTTCGGCACGCGGGGATGGGTCAACGGCAATCATATCCTCTTGGTGAACGCGACTTGCTGGTTCTGAAGACACAGGCGAAAGGAGACATTAAGAATTTTGCCAAGCGGCATAGTATTCGGGAATTAGAGCTATCGCTCGATGGCAGCGTCAACTGGCTTGGCTGTAGCAAAGATACTTTGCCTTGCCCGCTCAACCATTACCTCCACCGCCTCGGTCTTAATACCGCTCCATGTTGCCGCGAGCACATGAAGGACCTTAGCGATTTTGTCGTTGCCTGCCTGCGGGATATGGGCGCCGATCACTGGATAGACGGTGGAAGTCTGTTGGGAGCCGTGCGGGAGAACGGAACACTCCTTGCGTGGGAGGACGATGTCGATATCTCGGTTTTGCTTGACGGTGATACGACCTGGGAATCGCTCAGCGCCACTATTTCCAAACGCAGTGCAGAGGATGGTTACTATGTCGACATATTTGAGAAGAAAGGATGCATCACCATCTCCTACGACCCACCAAAAACATGGCCATTCCATTGGGAACGCAACCGAATGCGCGGCGAAATAAGGCTCGATCTCGTGGCCTATCGGCATGCAAAGAGCGGCGGCCAGCCAGTACTGGAGAGACAGCTTCTCAAAGGTGCAATGCCGGTGATGGAGAGCGGATGGCACGGTGTACCCAAAGAGATCATTCTTCCGACTTCAACAATTAATTTTCTCGGTGACGACATCTCTTGCCCGAACCAGCCCGAAACTTTTCTGCGCGTTCTTTATGGTGAATTTCAAAAGGTCGAACTTACCTACGTCGATGCGGATGCCGCCAAAGCTCGCGCTGAAATTGATACGAACCGAAGCTTGAATTAAATCCGACCCAGCGAAGTCGATCATGCCTCCTCCGGTCACACAACGCCAATCGGGTTGATGAAGCAAACTGGATATTTGTTCGCGAATTCTAACGGCAGCCTTGCGGTAATATGCAATTGAGCACTTGCCAAAAACCCTTCTTTTGGGTCCTGAGAGCAATTTTTCGTTTTTGTGTTCCTCAAATATTACAACATATTATCCGGTGCTCAAAACTTCAAAATCACCCCCAGCCCAACGAAATCGAAGGTTTTTGGCAGGTGCTCATCTCGATCGATGGCAAGGGGACGTGGCGCGACAACGTCTTCGTCGAACGCCTGTGGCGCAGCGTCAAATATGAGGAGGTCTATCTCAAGGCTTGTGAAAACGTGCAGCAAGCCGGAGCCGAAATCGGCAAATACCTGACTTTCTACAACACCAAACGCCCACATTCATCGCTTGACGGACAAACCCCCAATCAGGCTTACTTCAACCGCTTGCCGCCAATCCAGGTGGCAGTATAAAAAGGGTCAAAATCCACTTAGAGAACAGGCAAAACCTGTTCAGAAAAACCGAACCACCTATCTTGGCGGTTAGCGAAAATGTTTGGACAATTTGAGACCCTGCGCCTGGTAGCTGGAGCCCGTGCCTTGGCCGTAGAGCTTGTTTGGCCGCGATTGCATGTGCTCATAGACCAATCGGCCGATCAATTGCCCGTGCTCCAAGATAAATGGCACTTCATGATTGCGTACTTCCAATACAGCGCGCGAGCCATGGCCACCGGCGTTTGCATGGCCGAAGCCCGGATCGAAGAAACCGGCATAATGGACCCTAAACTCGCCGACCATGGGATCAAACGGCACCATCTCGGCCGCCAATTCCGGCGGCACGTGGACCGCTTCCCGTGAAGCAAGGATGTAAAATTCGTCCGGGTCCAGCACCAGATCGTCGGAACCGCGATTGTAGATCGGCTCCCAATAGTCCAACACTTCCAGTTCACCCTTACGGTCCACATCAATAACACCGGTGTGGCGTTTGCCGCGATAGCCGATCAGACCATCGTCGGCGCCGCGTAAATCGATCGAAACGCCGATGCCGCGATCGAATATGTTTGGTGTGTCGGTGTCGATCAGCCGTTGCGTGTTATGCACGACCGCCAATTGCCGGTCATCAAGAAAAGCGTCACCGGTGCGAAAGCGCATCTGCGCCAACCGCGATCCGGCCCTAACGACGATCGGAAACGTGCTTGGGCTGATTTCCAGATAAAGCGGCCCGCGATAGCCGGCGGCGATGCGGTCAAAGGCCTGGGAACCGTCGGTAATCACTCTGGTGAATATGTCGAGACGGCCGGTCGAACTTTTTGGATTGGCCGATGCGGCCACCGCGGCCGACAAGTCAAGACTTTCTAACAATGGCACCAAATACACGCATCCGGTTTCCAACACCGCCCCTTCTGCGAGGTCGATTTCATGCATGCGCAGCCGGGCCAGTTTGTCGGCCACAAGACTGTTGCTGCCGGGTAGAAAGCTAGCGCGGATGCGATACGCCACCTGGCCCAGCCTGAGGTCGAGGCTGGCCGGCTGGATCTGGTCGTGGTCCAGGGCTTTGTCGGCCAGCAACGCCTTGCTGTCGAACAATTCGCGAATTGCGCTGTCGGGCAAAATACCGGTCTGGTTTTCCATTACGCTGGCTTCGTATTCCCTAAACCCCTCGGGCTGCGATATGCATTAGAGCATATTGACGCAATACTGACAGCGCTCTATTGTAGGTTTATCCCGTGGTGATTTGAGCCGGCCGGCTTGCAGCCACGTAAAATAATTCGCTAAAAAGGGCCGCGACTTGATCCGGCTCCATGCGTTTGGGCCGGAATTTTTTTGGCCCATTCTGAGAAAGGAAAGGGCCATGTCCACATCAAACTCCACCCGGCACCCGCTTCGCGCCGCCACCAAATTGATCCATGGCGGCGTCAACCGCTCGCCGTTCGGTGAGACTAGCGAAGCGCTCTATTTGACCCAGGGCTATGTTTATCCAAGCGCCGAAGTGGCGCAAGCGCGCTTTAACGGTGACGAACCTGGATATGTCTATTCGCGCTATGCCAACCCGACGGTGACGATGTTTGAGGAACGTATGGCGCTGCTGGAGGACGCGCAGGCGTGTTACGCCACCGCCAGCGGCATGGCTGCGGTTACCGCCGCGATCGCCTGTCAGATAAAAGCCGGCGATCATGTGGTTGCTGCCAGCGCGCTATTTGGCTCGTGTCGTTGGGTGGTGGAAAAGCTGATGCCGAATTACGGCGTCGAAATAACCCTGGTCGACGGCACCGATATCGATGCCTGGAAACAAGCCGTGCGGCCAAACAGTTCGGTATTTTTCTTAGAATCGCCGACCAACCCGGCCCTGCAATTGGTCGATATCGCCGCGGTCGCCGATATTGCTCACGAAAACAACGCCAAACTGATAATCGACAATGTATTCGCCACCCCGATATTGCAAAAGCCGCTGGAACTTAACGCGGACATTGTGGTCTATTCGGCAACCAAGCACATTGACGGCCAGGGTCGGTGCCTGGGTGGCGTGGTGCTCGGTGATAAAGACTGGCTTGACGAAACCTTCTACGACTTCTTCCGCCATACCGGGCCATCGCTGAGCCCTTTCAACGCCTGGGTATTGCTGAAGGGGTTGGAAACCCTGCCGCTCAGAGTAGCCCAACAGACCGCAAGCGCTACCCGTATCGCCGAGGCGTTGGCCGGGCGCAAAGAAATTTCGCGGGTTATTTATCCAGGCCGTGCCGACCACCCGCAGGCCGAGCTGGCAGCGCGCCAGATGAAAGGTGGCTCGACCCTGATCGCTTTCGAGTTTAACGGCGGCAAAGAGGCCGCTTTCGCCTTTGAAAACGCGCTTGAAATTATCGCAATTTCCAACAATCTCGGCGATGCCAAGAGTTTGGTCACTCATCCGGCGACTACCACCCACCGCAATGTGGATCCGGCGGAACGAAGTACACTAGGCATTACCCCGGGCCTGGTCCGGCTGTCGGTCGGGCTGGAGGATGCCGATGATCTGATCGGGGATATCGACCGCGCGGTCGCCGCCGTAGCTAAAGCGTGCCCCTAATCCCATCAAGGTTGCGGTAGCGCCGGGTGAACCGGTTGTTGTATAGGTACCCATATTTGCAAATGGCAACCAGGACCGTTTCACCACCTAATGTATGAGGCGACTACACGCGGCATAAAAGTGTCGGTCGAACCGTATTATCTGGACGGGGAATCCGATCCGGAGCAGTTGCACTTTTTCTGGGCATACCGGGTGGTGATCGAAAATCACGGCGGGGTGGCGGTGCAGCTAAAATCGCGGCACTGGCAGATTACCGACGGTGCCGGCAAAACCGAGGAAGTGCGCGGGCCAGGTGTGGTCGGCGAACAGCCAGTACTCAATCCCGGCGACAGTTTCGAATATACCAGCGGCTGCCCGCTCACCACGTCCAGCGGGTTCATGTCGGGCAGCTATATGATGCAGGCCAATGACGGCGAGACCTTCGACGTTGTGATACCGGCATTTTCACTCGATCTGCCTGACCCGGCACGCACCTTCAATTAGAGCGTAGTGCCAAAAAATGTGTAGCAGTTTTCGGAAAAGAATACGCATTAAAACAAAAGGATAGGGTGCAAACTGTGGATATCCGCCCCATTCAGCTTGTCGTCGGCCTGCTACTGGCCACGCTTGGCTGTGCCATGATGTTGCCGGCAATCGTCGATCTGGCGGCCGAGAACGACGATTGGCAGGTGTTCGTGTTGTCCGGTCTGGTCACCCTGCTGATCGGCATTTCGCTATATTCCGGCGCCCGTGGCAAGCCAACACAATTGTCGACCAGGCAAGCGTTTTTAATGACGGTCGGCGCCTGGCTGACATTGGCGCTGTTTGGGTCGCTGCCCTATTGGTTTTCCGGCATCGTACCCGGTTTCACCGATGCGTTTTTCGAATCCATGTCTGGTCTTACCACCACTGGTGCTACGGTGATCACCGGCCTCGACTTCGCGCCACCGGGTATTCTCGCCTGGCGCGCTATCCAGCAATGGCTCGGCGGTCTCGGCATCATCGTCATGGCGGTTTCAGTGCTGCCGATGCTGCAAATCGGCGGCATGCAATTGTTCAAGATCGAAGCATTCGAGACCGCGGAAAAAATCATGCCGCGAGCGACCCAGATCTCCGGCTCGCTGACCCTGGTATTCGTCACCATTACAATCGCCTGCGGACTGGCATATTTGGCCGCCGGCATGCCACCAGCCGACGCCATGATCCATGCCATGACCACGGTTGCGACCGGTGGCTTTTCATCCAAAGACGCATCGATCGGTCATTTCAATAATGCCTCGATCGAATTCGTGGCCATCATGTTCATGATTATCGGTTCGATCCCGTTCATCTTATATGTTCAACTGATCCGCGGTCGGCCGCTTGCGTTATGGCGTGATTCCCAAACCCGCACATTCCTGGCGCTGCTGGCAATATTAGTGCTGGTCGCCTGGCAATTGCACCAAATCGACCCGCAAACCGACCAAGCCTCCGGCCTGCGCCAGGCACTGTTTAACGTGACCTCGATTTTGACTGGAACCGGTTACGCGACCGCTAGTTATGATCAATGGGGGCCGGGCGCGGTCGGTTTCTTTTTTGCCATCATGTTCATCGGCGGCTGCGCCGGGTCGACCTCATGCGGGATCAAGATTTTCCGCTTTCAGGTGCTCTTTCAAAACATCGTCCAGCATCTCAAACGGATTATCCACCCAAACGGTATTTTCGTGAAGCGGTTCAATGGCGTGCCGTTGAGCGATACGGTTTCGGCGGCGGTGATGAGTTTCTTTTTTCTCTACGTGGCGTTGTTTTTGGTCGCCGCGGTGGCGCTATCGTTGACCGGGCTGGAGCTTACCACGGCGTTTTCCGCAGCCGGGTCTGCGATCTCCAATGTCGGTCCGGGGCTTGGCCCTGAAATTGGCCCGGCATCGACCTATCAAGACCTTGGCGCGACCGCCAAATGGATATTGATTGCCACCATGCTGACCGGCCGGCTGGAGTTATTTACGGTCTTGGTGCTGTTTGCGCCACGCTTCTGGCGCTCGTGAAGCGGGGAAGCCAATTTTAGTCGGTCGCCAGGCTGGGGCCGCGTTCGCCGAAAACCGCCGCCAGCACACGGCGAATATCGTCGCCGATCCCAACTAGCGCCGGCACCAGGAACAACACCAGCAAGGTTGCCATCGCCAGGCCCGATACGATGGTAATCGCCATCGGCAACAGGAACTGCGCCTGCAGGCTTTTTTCAAACATCAACGGCAACAACCCGCCAATGGTGGTCAACGAGGTCAACAACACCGCGCGCAACCGATCGCAGCTAGCGCCGATTGCCGCCTCGCGCAAATGCTCGCCCATGCTTTCCAGGCGTTCATCCATGCGGCTTACCAAAATGATCGAATCATTGACCAAAATACCGGCCAGCCCAAGCAGGCCGATCAAGGACAAAATGGTCAATTTGAAATCCATCAGATAGTGGCCGAGAATGGCGCCGACCAGGCCAAACGGAATGACCAGCATGATCGCGATCGGCCGCCAATAGCTGGCAAACACCCACGCTAGAATGATGTAAATAACCGCCAACGCGATCACCGTGCCGTATCCTAAATCCTCAAACGCCTTGCGCCTTTCCTCGGCGCGACCGCGGAACTCGTAGTCGGCACCGGCGCGCGACAGTATCGACGCCATTTCACTAGCTTCCAGGATCGCGATTGCCCGTTCGGTGGTCATGATGTCGGTATCGAGATCGGCGGTAACCGCCACCACCATTTTCCCGTCCTGGCGACGGATCGCCGAAAACCCCTGACGCTCGGTCAATCGCACCACTTCGGCAAGCGGCACGAACTGGCCGGTTGGGCTCTTCAGTTCAAAATTGCGCAACGCCGCAGTTCCCAAATGGCGGCTGACGGTTTTGATACGAATGGTGATTTCATCATCGCCGCGCACAAAACGACGCGGGATTGCGCCTTCGAAGGCATTGCGAACCTGGCGACCGACTTCTTCGATCGAAAATCCGAGTGCGCCGCCGCGCGGCAGCAGTTCCATCACCAATTCCGGCTTGCCATAGGGCAGATCGTCAGCGGTTCCGGTGGTGCCTGGGACCGCTGCAACGATTTCCGTCATCTGGCTAGCGACGTTCTTAAGCACCGCCGGATCGTTGCCATAGATCAAAAGCTCTATGTCACGGCCGGGCGGCCCGCCCCGCGGCGAATATACCGAAATGCGCCGCACACCGGGAATTTTTGGCAATTGTTTGCGCCACGCGGCGATAATGTCGGGAGTACGCACAGTGCGCATTTCCGATGAAGTCAGTTGTACGCGCATTTCCGCCAAATTGTCGCCGATACTGTATCCGGCCGAGCCAAGGGTCGAAAACACCGCCTCGACCAGGGGTTCGCGATCCGGCGCTATTTCGCCGACGGTGCGATAAAGCGACGCCTCGACCTCATTGATTATGGTAACCGCGCGTGCTTCGTCGATGCCGGCGTTAAACACCATGCGGGCTCGCAGATTTTCCGATTCCGGCGAGGGAAAGAATACGAACTGCACATGGCCGCCGCGCAACAGGCCAAGCGCGATGACCAAAATACTGGCGATCGCGATCGCCACCGTCACGTAGCGGTAGTCAAACGACATGCCGACAAATCGGCGGAATGGTCCGTTGCGAAAACCGTTGAACCTGCGGTCGAAGCCACGCCGAAACCTACTCTCCTGACCAAGCCCCGCCGATTTTTCATCGGCGTCGCGGCCAAACTTTCCGGTCAGCCAGGCCGAAAGGAAAAACAGAAATTCGATCAACGCGCCGGCAAACAGTGAAAAACCGGCGATCATCAGCATGTAGGCGGCGACCGGCAAATCGCCCTTTAAAGTCGCCAGGGTTTGCATTGGCGCTACGAGGATACTCACACCGCCGATCGGACTGGCCCGGGTGGCGATCGAAATCAAAAATGTGCCGATAGCAAACGACACGATCAAATGCCGCCAATACGACCAACGGCGGCGATGGCGCGGTTGCAGGGTGTGGGCCAAATGGCCGGGCAGGATCAAAAACGCCTCGATCAAGCTGGCGATAATCACCGCTATCACCACCAAGGGCATCACCCCCATGATCTGGCCAATCACGTCGCGGATCAAAAACATGGGCGAGAACGCGGCGATGGTGGTGGCCATCGCCGCCATTACCGGGGTCACCATGCGGTTGGCGCCGTTTTCCGCCGCTTCAAAGGGGCCGTCGCCGGTGGTCACCCGGGTCGCAGTGTGTTCGCCGACAACGATCGCATCATCGACGATCACGCCGAGCATCATAATTAGACCGAACAAGGAGATCATGTTGATCGACTGGCCGGAGACATGCATGAAGCCGATGGTCGCCAGCATTGCCACCGGAATACCGGCTGCAACCCAAAACGCGATCCGTGCGTTGAGAAACAAATAGAGCGTGCCGACCACCAGCACCAAGCCGCCGAGGCCATTGCGCACCAAAAGTAAAATGCGCTCGACCAAACGGTCCGAACGCACCTCATACTTCTTCAGGGTGATGCCCGCCGGCAAGACATTTTCGATCTCGGCCAGATAGTCGTCGAGGATGGCAGAGGTTGCCAAAGTATCTGCCGTCGGCGAACGCTGAACCGTGAGCTGGATCGCACGTTTGCCGCCGGAAAGCCCCTGCTCCGAGCCGTCCTTATAGGCGAATTTTATGTCGGCGATGTCGCCAAGCAGTACTTTCTCGCCACTGGCAAACGATTTGATTTCGACCTTGGCCAGCGCCGCCGGACTTTCCGCGTCGGCCAAGGCGCGCAATTGCTTTTCCACCCGCCCAGACATTTGCCCGGACGGCATGTCACGGCTATTGACGGCGATCGCTTTGGAAATATCGCCGATGCTGAGCCCAAGCCGGCGCAGTTCACGCTCGGGTACTTCGACCCACAATTCTTCCTCGCGCAGACCCTTTATGTCAACCTTGTCGACACCGCGCTGCACCAGATCATCGCGCATCTGTTTAGCATAAATGCGCAGCGCCGCCTCCGGTATGTCGCCGATGATGGCCAGGCGGGCGATCCGGTCGAACCAATTGCTTTGGCTGACTTTCGGGGTTTCGGAATCTTCCGGCAGATTGTTGATCGCCTTGACCGCCGAATCCACGTCTGCGGTCGCCTTCTTCATGTCCGTATCGGGCCTAAACTCCAAATTGACCGATCCCGATCCCTCACGCGCATAGGAAACTATTTTCTTAGCGCCGTCGACGAACCGGATTTCGGGTTCGATGATCCGCAACACATTGGCCTCGACGTCTTCCGCACTCGCGCCGGGCCAGGCGACGGTTACCCAGATCGACTTGATTTCCACGTTGGGAAAGAACTGGGTATTGATGCGGCCAAGTGAAAACACACCAAAGATGATCATCAAGACCATCAGCAGATTGGCGGCGTTGCGGTGACGCGCGAACAGGCCAACCAGGCCGGCGCTGCCGGGGATGTGGCGCACATTCATATCAGCCGCCTGTCACTTTTGCGGTCGCGTCTTGCGGTGCTGCCGGTTGATCAGCGGTCCGTACCTTGAGACCGGGGCTTACTTCGGCAATGCGCGTTGTCAACACTTTGTCGCCGCTGGCGATGCCATCGCTGATTATTGCGTCGGCGCCGTCATAGGTTAGAATTTCCACCATGCGTTCGACAAGTAGGCCATCCTCGATGACGTAAACCCGGTCACCTTGGTAGACTGCGATGTCGGGCACGCGAAAGGAATGGGCATAAAGCCTACCCGGCAATTCAACCTCGACAAAGGCGCCGGGGCGGATGGTGGTAGCGGTCTTGGATGTGTCAAGCCTGGCATAAAGTGTGATGCCACCGCGGCTGGTATCGATGACCGCGCCCAACCGGCTGACTTTGCCGTCAAATTCATAGGATCGGGTGCCAACGCTCCAGATTACCTTGACCGCGCGGCCGATCAACTTTTCTTCGCCGCCCTGCAACTGGCCGTAACGGGAATCCGACAGGGTAAAACGGACGTCGAGCTGGCGGTCATCGAACATTTCGATCACAATGTCATTGGCGGTGACCATCTTGCCGGTCTCGGCCCGATAGGTGTTGATCACCCCATCGAACGGCGCCTTTAGCACCGTGTCGGCAAGATTGCGGCGCGCTTGTTCGACCCGCCACTGCAACCGCACCAACCCTGCCGATTGTTGTTTTATGCGCGCACCCTCGGCAACAATGGCGTTTTCCGTTTGTTCAAGGATTTGCCGCCGTTGGCTGACGATAATCGAACGCTCGTCGACCTGTTTTTGATTGAACGTGCCCTGCGTCAGCAACGCATTTGCCCGCTCCAGATCGGTCAATGCCAACTCCAGTTGACGTTGATAATGTTCGATTTTGCCGTGCTCAGTCGCGATTCGGGCTTCGATCTCGGTAATGCGCGACGCTGCCTCGGCCTGGTTTGCCTCGGCTTCCCGCAAAGCGCCCTCATATTGAAACCGATCGATGGTAATCAGCGGATCTTGGTCGTTAATACGGCCGCCGGGTACCAGGCGCGGACTGACCGAAACGATTTCGCCGGAAACCAGGGTACGTAATTCCACCGAGCGCGCTGCCACCGTTTCGCCGTAGGCCACCAGGCCGGGTCGATTGTCGGCGGCTTCGGCAACTACCGCGTCAACGGCGTAGACGGTCTTGAATGGTGGGCGTGAACTGGGCTCTTCCTTGGCCTCAATCAGATATTGCATGGCGAAAAACGCCGCAGCCAGCACCACCGTCATCAACACTACTTGCAGGATAAAGCGAAATGCCAACCCGGCGATCGCTACCGGTTTGCGCCGGCCGATTGGCCGAGCCAGGTCGGTCTCAACCTCGGCGGTCGTCAAATCGCGGTTTTCAATCCTGGTCAACATGGCTGATTTCCGGGTGATTTACCGGTGCCGGTGGTATCACACCCCCGGCGGGTTTGTACAAATTGATCCACTCAATGTGGTTATTGCAAGGAGCCTGCACCAGCCCTGGCCGTGACAATGGTGATATATTGAATTTCCAATCAAATCAGGATGTCGTCGTGTGGGATCAGATATTTGGTGCTACAAAATTCGCACTGCACCGAAACCTGGCCGTCATCGGCCATTTCTTCACGCTCGTCTGCCGACATTGCGGTGAGCACGTGACGTACACGCTCACTGGAGCAACCACAGCGCTCGGCAACGGTCACCGGTTCGTGCACTGCAATCCCTTGCTGGTGATACAACCGGTACAATAATAGCTCGCATGCAATCTGCGGGTCAGTCAGCTCGTGGTCTTCTGCGGTTTGTGCCAAAATCCGCGCTTCGGCCCATGATGCATCTTCGAGTGGGGTTTCAAACTCCATGTCGCGCGGCACGTCACCGCCGGACAAATCGGCCTGGCGCATGCGTTCTTCGGATTCAGGCAGGAATTGCACCATCAAGCCGCCGGCGCGCCAATGGCGGCGTGGCTTGCCGGACCGATCTGCCCGCCACAGGCTGGCCACCGCTAATCGCACAAGGGTTGGGATCTGCTCCGACTGGCGAAAATATTGATGCGCGACATCCTCCAACGATTCCCCTTCCAACGGCACGATGCCCTGATAGCGGCTCATGTATTTGCCCTGGTCGATGGTCATCGCGAGCACGCCCTTGCCGAGCATGTCGGTGGCGCCGGTAAGACCCGCTAGCATCTGGGTTTCTACCAATTCGGCATCGAAACGAGCATAGGCACGCACCGCGTCCGGCGTAGCGAAATCGACCACCAACAGGGAAACCGGGCCATCGGTCTTGGTTTGTACAGAGAATTTTCCGTCGAACTTGAGCGATGAACCGAGCAGCACCGTAAGAACGATGATTTCGGCTAAAAGCGCCGATACCGGCTCTGGATAATCATGCCGGTCAAGGATTGTGTCGAGCATCGGTCCGGCCTTGATCACCCGCCCGCGCACATCAAGCAATGGCACTTGGAACGGCACCACCTGGTCGTCGCCGGCAAGATCGCGAAGCGTGCTGTCCATTAGCTGGTTCCGTTTGTTAGGACCTGTTGACGATCGTTACGGGTCCAGATCGATAATAGCCACCGGTAACCTGCCACCCACCGGCCCGGACGGGCCAGTCAGTGCTTTGCCAAGCACCAGGCAAGAATGGCCTTTTGTACGTGTAGCCGGTTTTCGGCTTCGTCGAACACCACCGAATTGGGGCCGTCAATTACTTCGTCGGTAACTTCGTGGCCACGGTGCGCCGGCAAACAATGCATGAACAACGCATCCGGTTTGGCGTGCGCCATTAATTGGCGGTTCACCTGATAGGGTTTGAACGTATTGTGGCCGTCGGCGGCGTCTTCTGCGCCCATCGACACCCAAGTATCGGTGACCACGCAATCGGCACCGGCAACCGCTTGCGCCGGATCGCTGGTAATCGTTACCTGGGCGCCATGATCCTTACCCCAGGCAAGGATTGTCGGATCTGGACGGCGATGGTCCGGCGCCGCGACATTGAGCGAAAATCCAAACACCGCCGACGCTTCGATAAACGAATGGAGTACATTGTTGCCATCGCCGGTCCAGGCAAGGGTTGCGCCGGCAATGGTGCCACGACGCTCCTCATAGGTCATCACGTCAGCCATGATCTGACAGGGATGGCTGCGATCGGTCAGGCCATTGATCACCGGTACCGTGGCATGTGCGGCTAGTTCCGCTAATTTGTCATGGCCATCGGTGCGGATCATGATCGCGTCCACATAGCGCGACAACACCTTGGCGGTATCGGCGACGCTTTCCCCGCGGCCCAATTGGGTTTCGGCAGCCGAAAGCACAAGGGTTTCGCCGCCCAATTGCCGCATGGCGACGTCGAAGGAAACCCGGGTGCGGGTCGACGGTTTGTCGAATATCATCGCCAAAATCCGCCCTTGCAACGGCTGCTCGTGGGCACCCTTGGGGCCGTGTTCGGCAAGTCCTTGCTTCATGCGCTTGGCGTCGGCAACAAGAGTGTCCAACTGGTCGCGTGAGAAATCACTTATATCGAGAAAATGCTTCATCACTAGGGCCTGAACTTTATGCAACGGGTGTGTCTTGCGCTTTTGCAAGGCTGGCAAGCGCATCATCGAGACGGGCAAGGCCTTCCGCAACATCCTGGCTGTTAACAATAAGCGGCGGTGCCATGCGCACCACATTATTGCCTGCGGCGACAATAAGAAGGCGTTGTGTGCGCGCAGCTTCAATGATCTCAATATTGGGCACCTTGGCCTTTAGGCCGATCAGCAGGCCCGAACCTGAAATGTCTTCCAGCAAATCAGGATAGCGGTCGACTAGCCCTGCCAACCCCTGGCGAAAGCGTAGCGCCATGTCCTGCACATGGGTCAAAAACCCGTCTTCCAGCACCACATCCAAAACCGCGTTGGCAACCGCCATCGCCAGCGGATTGCCGCCATAGGTCGAGCCGTGAGTGCCAACCACCATGGCCGCCGCAACAGGTGCTGTTGCTAAACAGGCGCCAACTGGAAACCCGCCACCGATACCCTTGGCAACCGCCATGATATCGGGTTCGATGCCGGACCATTCGTGGGCAAACAACCGGCCGGTGCGCCCAACCCCGGTTTGTACCTCGTCGAGAATTAGCAATAGGCCGTGTTGGTCGCACAATTCGCGCAATTGGCGCATCACAGATGTCGGTACTTCGCGAACCCCGCCCTCGCCCTGGACCGGTTCGATCAAGATAGCAGCGGTCTGATCGCCAATCGCCGATTTAACCGCTGCCAGGTCACCGAACGGCAGAGAAATGAAACCTGGGGTCTTGGGGCCAAAACCTTCCAAATATTTCTCCTGGCCGCCGGCGGCGATCGCGGCGAGCGTACGGCCGTGAAACGCGCCCTCGAAGGTTAGAATATCGATGCGCTCGGGGGCACCATTTACATAATGGAACCGGCGCGCGGACTTAAATGCGCACTCCAGGGCCTCGGAACCGGAATTGGTGAAGAACACTTTGTCGGCAAATGTGTGCGCGCATAAACGCGCCGCCAGGCGTTGCTGATCCTTGATCTGAAACAAGTTCGAGCAGTGCCACAATTTGTCAGCCTGGTCCTTGAGCGCTGCTATTAGATGGGGATGGGCGTGGCCAAGACAATTAACCGCGATGCCAGAATAAAAGTCGAGATATTCGGTGCCGTCATCGGTGACCAGACGCACCCCATTGCCGTGATCGAAAGTCAGCGGTGCACGGGCATAGGTTTCATACACATTGGTGTTGTCGGTCATCAATCGTCCCGGTCTTTGTTGTTGCGGCCGGTTGATTGACACAATCAACGGCAACAAGGTTTGGCTTGTGGATCCGATGGCATCCAAGGTTTGTAATAGGCAAGAAACCAAAAAGCCCGCCAAACGACGGGCATTTTTGTGAGGGCAGGCAACTCCAGCATTTCATACCATGCCGAATGGTGGATTTGTCAACGGGTTTTGCGAAGTCAAGCCAACGTCATTTGTCAAGCCAAATTTGCAGTAAGGTCGGTTGTCCACCGAATCTGATGAATTTCTGATTCAATTTATCCACCATCGGTGGAAACTGATTCCGCTAGTTGGGGATTATCTGAAAAATCGATTCGGACAGGCCCAGTGACGCTTGCTAGTGAGTCGCGGCAGCGGTAGTTTATATTCCATTAACGGGTTTGCGATGCGGCTTACCCATTCCTACTAAACGAGCGTACCTTCACAGCTCGTGCGATAAGTTTATCGCACGATCGGGTGTGGATTCTGCGCTCAATGCCGAACGAGGCCTATCTGATGTCGTGGACAGATGATCGTGTGGAACGTCTCAAGAAACTGTGGGCTGACGGCCTGAGCGCCAGCCAGATCGCAGCCGAACTGGGGGGCATTACCCGCAATGCGGTCATTGGCAAAGTGCACCGGCTCGGCCTTTCCGGCCGGGCAAAATCGGGCGGGACGTCATCCGCTTCCAGGGTCAAGCGAGCACGCGCGCCATCTTACAATCGCCCACGCCGCCCGTCAGGCGGGAGCGTTGGCAATCTTGCGCTCAGCTATCACGTGGATGAAATGCCGGCCACCAATCCCCGGTTACGTGCGATGGACGAAAACGTGGTGGTGCCGATGTCGAAAAAACTGACATTGGTGGAATTAAACGAAGACACCTGCAAATGGCCAAGCGGTGATCCGGCCACCGACGATTTTCACTTTTGCGGGCACTCGGTGCGTGAAGGCGGGCCCTATTGCGAATTTCATGCAGGGGTAGCCTTTCAGCCGGCATCGGCCGAACGACGGCGCGACCGCCGGGCGATCCGCTGACCGCTAGCGCTTGTCACCAAGCGTTGGAATAGCTACGTTGCGCCATCTCTTTGTTTATACGTGTCACCCAAAACCGACGCCATAATCATGATGCTCAACAGGCCCTAATCAACTTCGTTCAAATGTGTCAATAGTAACCACCGTTGGTGTGATTTGCGCTACCCGAAATTATCTTCAAGCGAATAGCCGACGCCACGCACGGTGCGGATCGGATCGATCTCTTTGCCCCGGCTGATTGCCTTGCGCAGCCGGCCGATATGTACATCAACCGTGCGTTCGTCGACATAAACCCCATGCCCCCAAACCGCGTCGAGCAATTGCCCGCGGGAGAAAACCCTGCCCGCAGCGGTCATCAAAAACTCCAGAATACGGAATTCAGTCGGACCGAGGCGCAGTTTTCGCTGCTTGCGAAAGGCACGCTGGGATCGGCGATCGAGTTCGATATCGCCAACCTGCAATTTGTCGGCGACAATCTTTGGATTTGCCCGCCGCAGTAGCGCGTTGACGCGGGCCAACAATTCCGGGACCGAAAACGGCTTGACGATATAATCGTCGGCGCCGGTAGTTATACCGCGTACCCGTTCGCTTTCCTCACCAAGCGCGGTCAGCATGATCACTGGTAACTTGCTGGTTTGGTCTGTGGCCCGCACCCGCCGGCACAGTTCGATGCCCGACAGTCCCGGCAACATCCAATCGAGTAGGATCAAGTCCGGCATTTGCTCGCGAATGCGTATTTCGGCATCATCACCGCGCGCCACGCACTCGACAGCAAAACCCTCGGCTTCCAGATTATATCGCAGTAGTTCGGCGATCGGCGCCTCGTCTTCGATAACCAATATGCGCGCAGCCATTGCCATCCTGTCAAATTAAAGCACAATCTGAAAAATGGTGGCCGATTTTCAGAAAAATTATGCGTTAAAACAAATAGATAGAGCGCTATTTGCGATTCACAAATCGCGAAAAGCGCTCTAGACCGCGTCCTTAGGTGGTGGTTTTTCCATTTGGTTGCCGGTGACGACGAACTGAATGGTCTCGGCAATATTGGTCGCATGGTCGCCAATGCGTTCCAAATTCTTGGCACAAAACAACAGATGGGTACACAATGTGATGTTACGCGGATCTTCCATCATGTAGGTCAAAAGTTCGCGAAACAAAGACGTATACAAATTATCGATTTCGTCATCTCGCTGCCAAACCTCCATCGCCTTGTCCACATCAAAATTGGCGAAGGCGTCGAGCACGTCTTTCAATTGTTCAAGCACGATAGCGGTCAAATGCCTAAGGCCACGCATCAGTTTCTTTGGCTGTTTGAAGTCTTCGACACGAGCAACCCGGCGGGCAATGTTTTTCGCCAGATCGCCAATGCGCTCGATATCGGATGCCATGCGCGATGCGCCCATGATCAACCGCAAATCATTGGCCATTGGCTGGCGCTTGGCGATGAGCAAAATCGCCCGGTCGTCCAAATCGCGCTGCATGATATCGAGGCGCACATCGGCGCGCACCACCGCGCTGGCCATCTCCCGGTCGGCCGTCGCCAACGCTTTGATGGAACGGGCCACCATCTCTTCGGCATGGCCACCCATTTCCATGATGTGGGTCGACAAAAACTGCAGATCTTCGTCAAATGCGGTTACGGTATGTTCGGTCATAGCATGGTTCCTTGCCGGGTGGTTGCACTGATCAACCGTAGCGTCCGGTAATGTAATCCTGGGTCCGCTGGTCCGACGGATTGGTAAATATCGTATCGGTATCGTCAACTTCGACCAAATAACCGAGATGGAACATGGCGGTGCGCTGCGAAACCCGCGCAGCTTGTTGCATCGAGTGGGTGACAATTAGGATCGCGTAATTTTCCCGCAACTCGTCGATCAGTTCCTCGACCTTGGCGGTGGCGATCGGATCAAGTGCTGAACATGGTTCGTCCATTAAGATCACCTCGGGATTGACCGCAATCGCCCTGGCGATGCACAGGCGCTGCTGCTGGCCGCCGGAAAGTCCGGTTCCCGGCTCATGCAGCCGGTCCCTGACCTCGGCGAACAACCCAGCCTTCTGTAGGCTGGTGACGACGATTTCCTCCAACTCGCTCTTTGACGAGGCGATCGAATGAATGCGTGGCCCGTAGGCCACGTTCTCGAAAATCGACTTGGGAAACGGGTTTGGCTTTTGAAACACCATGCCGACCCTGGCGCGCAGTTCCACCGGATCAATCGAATACTGATAAATGTCGACCCCATCCAGCGTGATTGTACCCTCGATCCGGCAGATATCGATGGTGTCGTTCATGCGGTTTAGGCAGCGTAAGAAGGTCGACTTGCCACATCCAGACGGGCCGATCAAGGCTGTGACCTGGCAATCCCTAACATCGAGATTGACATCAAACAGCGCCTGCTTGTCGCCATAATAGACGCAAACATTCTCGCCGCGCATCTTAATTGGCTCGTTCACAATCACTTGGTCCACTTCATCTTCTTTTCCGCATTGCCAAACGGCCCGCCATTATTTCTGAGATTGGGCATGACAAATACTTACCAGCGCCGTTCAAATTTGCGCCGCAACAGCACCGCGATCAGGTTCATCGCCGCCAAAAACCCCAACAACACCATGATCGCGGCGGCGGTCTTCTGGCGGAAGGCCGGTTCCGGGAAATCCGCCCACATATAGATTTGCACCGGCAGCACCGTTGCTGGATCACTGAACCAGCCTGGAACATCAACGATGAAGGCGACCATGCCAATCATTAATAGCGGCGCAGTTTCGCCCAGCGCCTGGGCCATGCCGATGATCGTGCCGGTCAAAATGCCCGGCATCGCCAGCGGCAATACATGATGGAATACCGCTTGCAGGTTGGAAGCGCCGACCGCCAAGGCGGCTTCGCGGATCGATGGCGGCACCGCTTTGAGCGCCGCGCGAGAAGCAATGATGATGGTCGGCAATGTCATCAACGCCAAGACCATGCCGCCGACCACCGGCGCCGAGCGCGGCATGCCGCCGCCGAGGCTGATTTCGAACAGGCCGAAAAAGTTGAAATGAATGCCGTTGATGAACAAAGCCAGGCCCAATAGGCCGAATACGATCGACGGCACTGCCGCCAGATTGTTGATGTTGACCTCGATCAAGCTGGTGATCCAGTTCTTGGGCGCGAACGCTTCGAGATAGATACCGGCGGCAACACCGATCGGAAAGGACAGTGCAAGGGTGACAATCAGGGTAAAAAACGAACCAACCGCCGCGCCCCAAATGCCGGCGGTTTCCGGTTCACGGCTGGCGCCTTTGGTAAAGAATGAAATATTCCAGCCGCTCTCGATAAGATCGGCAGCACGCAAATATTCCACATAGGCAATCTCCTTGTCGGTGAATTTGCGCGCGGCTGCCACTTCTTCGATCGAGCGGTAGAACCAATTGCCAGCGCTAACTACCCCTGCCGATTGTCCCGGCACCAGATAAGCGCCGGTAACGAAGTCAGCCCCTACCTCCTCGGCCTTGAGGATCGCGCCGTTGAGATGCACCAACAGGCTCGGTTGCCCCCCCGACAATTTTTCCGGGCTGGCGCTGTCTTTCACCTGCGCTAACAATTTGCCATGGGCGGCTTGTTGTTCGGCGAGCCGCAATTGCAGCAATTCGATGTTTTGTGCGTTCTTGGTTGCCGATCCGCCGGCCAACCGCTCCAGCAGCGATTTTGTGCTTGCTATATCCTTAGCAATGCGCGCAGCGTCATTGGCGAGCAATTCCTTGATCTTCGACAGGAACGGGGCAAATACCGCAGATGTGGCGTTAACCCGCACTGCGCCACCGACTTCTTCAACGCTTACATGGTAATCTGGACGGGTCAAATCGCCTTTGCCGACAAGATCCTTTAGATACAAATCGGCGTAGTCCGACAGCGGTATCGAAAGCTTGCGGACGGCCCCTAGCAATGCCGGATCGTCAAGCACCTGGGTGCGGATTTCGAAGCCCGCGCCGGCTGAAAACAGCGCCCTGGCAGTTCGCCCGTCGCGCCGGCCAGCGGCAAACGGCAACACTTTTTTGACCCCGGCGCGGAACCCGGCACGGTAATCGCCGGCGTCAGGATCGGCCGGATCAACAAACTCCGGGCCAAGATCGACCTCAAGCGTTGCATAATGGTGGCGAAAGGCCGGGTAACCCTGGCTGATAATGGTGATCAGCAACAACACCAGGAACGTGAGCGCCAATACCACCGCCGCTAGGCCGAAATATTTGAAACGGGTCTCGGCCCGCATGCGGCGCGTTTTGGTCTTGGCTGGTGCGGGTACGGGGTCAGGGCCCCGATTGGCCGGCACTGAGGGCTCCAACGAGCGATCAGTCATAGCGTTCACGATATTTTTGTACGACGCGCAGCGCTGCTATGTTCAACACCAAGGTGATGCAAAACAGTACCAGACCGAGGGCAAATGCGGCCAAGGTCTTGGCCGAATCGAACTCCTGGTCCCCCACCAGCAAGGTGACGATCTGCACAGTTACGGTGGTAACCGCCTGTAGCGGGTTGATGGTCAAATTGGCCGCCAGTCCGGCTGCCATTACCACGATCATGGTCTCGCCGACGGCGCGGCTGATCGCCAACAACAATGCCGATACGATCCCCGGCAGGGCTGCCGGCAACACCACCCGCATGATGGTTTCCGAATTGGTGGCACCAAGTGCTGCTGAACCGTCGCGCAGGGTTTGCGGGATGGCGTTGATCACATCGTCAGACAAAGACGACACGAACGGGATGATCATAATGCCCATCACCAATCCTGTGGCGATCGCCGATTCCGAAGAAACACTGAGACCAATGCCCTCGCCGAAGCCACGTATCGCCGGCGCCACGGTCAAGGCGGCAAAAAAGCCATAGACGACGGTGGGAATGCCGGCCAACACTTCCAGGGTTGGTTTGGCGATAGCGCGAAACCGGCTCGACGCGTAATCGGAAAGATAGATCGCCGACATCAGGCCAACAGGCGCCGCCACTGCCATGGCAATCAAGGTGATCAAGAACGTGCCGGCAAACAACGGAATAACGCCGAAGATGGTCGAATTGTCCTCGGCAAGCGCGTCGCCACCTGCACCCTCAAACGCGCTTTGCGGGGACCAGTGCAGGCCAAACAAGAAGTCGGTGAGCGACACCATGCCGAAGAAACGGATGGTTTCGAATATTAGGGAAAAAACGATGCCGATCGTCGTCAGCAGCGCCACCGCCGAGCAGGCAATCAAGCCCCACATTGCAATCTGTTCGACCACCTGTCGGACGCGGTGTTGTGGCTGAATACGGCGCCAGGCGTAGAAGAAACCAGCCAGGCCACAGACTGCCATCAGCACCAGCAGGGCGATGCGGGCGTTGAATACAAGAACGGCAATATCCCTGGCCGCGGCCTGTTTCAGATCGCTGGAAAAACTGGCTATGCCACCACTCGCGATCACCTTTGCGTCGCGCAGGAAGCCCTGGATTTGTGGCAGTGTCGAACCGTCGAGTTCGCCGGCATATTTGTCCAGGATGAAGCTGGATATGATCCGGGTCTCAAACGTCGACCAAAGCGTCATGATGAAAATCGCCGGGCCAATAACAAACAGCGCCAAATATGCACCGTGATAAGCCGGGCTGGAATGCAGCGGCAACCCCATGTGGGCAGAAACCGCCACCGCCCTTGAGCGGCCGGCGAGCGCTAATAACCCCGCGAGGGCGATCAAGAACAGTAACAAATAGGCAAACATGGCACGCTTTCGATTGTGGATATTGATACCACAGGCCCTAGAACCGTCGTAATTGGTCGCTGCTACATCGCCATCGGGATCATATTTTTCGTCGATACAGCGATCGCGGAGCGTTCGGCCGCTGGCAGCGGAATAAGACCCTTATCCGCCAGATAGCCGTCATTGCCCCAGGTGTTTTCCTTGGTGAATTCGGCAGCAAATTCCTCCATGCCTGGGATCACGCCCACATGCTCTTTCTTGATGTAGGAATACAGCGAGCGGGCTACCGGATATTCGCCGGCGGCAATCAATTCGAAGGTCGGCTCGACCTCGTCTATGATCGCGCCATGAACCTTGTCGGCGTTTTGGTCAAGGAACGAGAAACCGAAAATTCCGAATGCGTTCGGGTTGGATTGCAGCTTTTGCACGATTAGATTGTCGTTTTCTCCCGCATCAATGAAGGCACCATCCTCACGCATCGCATGGGCGATATTCTTGAATGCCTTATTGTCTTGCTCGCGAAGCGCGGCCAAGGCGTCATATTGCTTGGCGCCGCTTTCCATCGCCAATTCGACAAACGCATCACGGGTACCAGAGGTCGGCGGCGGGCCAAGAACCTCGATTTTTACATCCGGTAGCAACGGATTGATGTCCGACCATTTGATGTGGGGATTGGCAATCATCGAGCCGTCGGCGGCCGGAATTTCCTTGGCAAGTGCGGCAAACAATTGCTTGCGGGAAATATTCAATTTCGAGCTCAAGGTGGAATTGGCGACCACTATCCCATCGAAGCCGATTTTGACTTCCACCGGTGTAACGCCATTTTCGCGGCACTTATTGAATTCCCTTTTCTTGATCCGGCGTGATGAATTGGTGATGTCGGGTGTAGTCTCACCGATCCCGGCACAAAATAGTTTCATACCACCGCCGGACCCGGTCGATTCAACAACCGGAGTTTTGAACTTGGTGACTTGCCCGAAGATCTCAGCAACAGTGGCGGAAAATGGGAACACAGTGGAGGAACCAACAATCTGGATCTGGTCGCGGGCCTGTGCCTTTGCGGCACCGATGGCGATGAAGGCAGCGAACGCAACGGCGCTAAGCTTGGCGATTTTCATGAAAACACTCGGTTTGCTCGAATAGGGCATTTAGGCCTGACACGCTTTAACGCTTGTCACGAAGGGTTGGAATAGCTTCGTCGCGCTATCTGTTTGTTTGTCGCGTATTCTTGTAGGAAATTTTCTGCCTAACCACCGGTGCGCAGTCGTTATCACCGATCCTCGCTGAGCTAGAAACCGGTCCCGAAACTGGCCCACTAACCGGCCCCGCAACTAGCAACCGCGCAACCCGGTCAGGAGCATTGCCGCGCTGGCGGTTCCCATTCATCAAAATTCACATTAAATACTTTCGCTTGGATCCACTTTTAGGAATTGCCCCATGGCACTTGAGAGCAACCCGGTGAAAATTAAGATCGATGGCACCCAATACCAGTTCGATCTCGACGTGCCCGAACTACCGGAATGGGTTGCCGATGTGGCATTTGCCAGTGGCGACTATCCCCATGACCGCCGGCTAAAGCGGCGTCATTATGAGAAACAATTATATCCGTTGCAAAAGGAGTTGGTGAAATTGCAGCATTGGATGCGGCAAACCGGCGAGCGCATCATTATTGTGTTCGAGGGCCGCGATGCTGCCGGCAAGGGCGGCGCCATTGACGCGCTGCGGCGCAATCTCAATCCTCGGCACACCCGGACCATCGCCCTGTCGAAGCCGAACGAAGTCGAGCAGGGGCAATGGTATTTCCAACGCTATATCGACCATTTCCCGACCGAAGGTGAAATGATCTTGTTCGACCGCTCTTGGTACAACCGGGCCGGGGTTGAACCGGTGATGGGATTTTGCACGCAGCAACAGCACGAGAAATTTCTCGCCGATGCACCGGCATTCGAACAAATGGTAGTCGATGAAGGCTATCGGTTCTTTAAATTCTGGATCAATGTGGGTCAGGAGATGCAACTCAAGCGGTTTCACCAGCGCCGTCACGATCCGCTCAAAAACTGGAAATTGTCGCCAATCGATTTGGCCGCGCTGGCAAAATGGGATGACTACAGCCAGGCCCGTGATCGTATGCTGGCCGCGACCCATACCCAAAAGGCACCGTGGAACGTTGTGCGCTCGAATGACAAGCGGCGGGCGCGGATCAACATCATCCGCAAAGTACTGCTGTCACTTGACTATGATGGTCGCAATGACACGGAAATTGGTGAACTGGATCCGCTGGTCATCGGCCAGGGGCCAGAGTTTTTGAACGCCAAGGGGGCTTGATTTTTTTGTCGGTAGTGGCGATCAGCCACCATTGTCGCGGGTCGACATGCGTACATAATAAATGTCGAGAGCCGCGCCGCGCCCGGTAATGTCGGATTGCGATGTCAGGTCGGTATTGATCGCCAAAAATGCCGGATCGGTGCGACCGATGCCCTCGGGCATGGCGATCGAAAACACAATCGCCTCGGGTTGGATGCCGACCCGAAATCTCTTGCGGCCGCATTCTTCCGGCATCGAAAACTGGCAGCGCACCGAAAACGCGTTTGGGGTTGCGGTTCCCGATTTCGCACGCATTTCCACGGTCACTTCCTTACCCTCGACCTGATCGAGTACGCCAGGCTGCAGGCGCAGCAAAATCGGATCGGCCGGTTGTCCGATCCGGTTGGCGGACCGGGTCGACATAATACGAATGGCGTTGTCTTCGGCGCCGGTCACGATTTCCGCCGTGCCACGACCCTCGGTCACCAGGGCGCTGGCCTCGTCGGCGCTGAGCAGGGTGATAAAGCTGCGCTCATTGCCGGCGTCAGATTGGGACCCGCCATTGGCTTTGTTATTGCCGCTGGCGAGAAAAGCGCTGTAGGCGAGGATCGCCAACAATGCCAGTAGCACTACTGCCAAAGTAATTGCCATCATGCGGGTAAAATTGCGCCGATTGCCGGCTCTTAGGCTTTCCGAATAAAATGGCTCCGAGCGTTCGGCAGCAAATTCGGTCGGATTTTGATAGGCATATTCGTCGGCATCGGCCTGATCTTCATACGATGGTTGGTTTTGCTCAAGCGGGTCCGCCCAGGACGGTTCCTGGTGCGGCGGCGCTACCGCTATGTCGGGAGGATTTTGATGGGTATGCGGCGACGGAGCTACCAGGGCGGCGTCAATATTGTCCAAACGCGGCGTCGGAGGCTGAACCGTACCGGTATTGTCGATCGGCGCTGGTGCCGGTGCTGGTTGTGGCGGCGGGAATGCCGGTTCGGTGAAGGTTTGGTCAGGGGCAGCAGTCGCGCCTGCACCGCCGCTCGGCAAATTGGGCGGCGCCGGCATATAATCGACTTCAATGCGCCCGATCGCGTCACGCAGTCGACGATGGGCTATTCGCACCTGGTTCTCCGTCGTCGCCGTATCAGCCGACAGCATCTTTTCCAGCGCTGTATAGGACGATTTATAGACCCGTGCACGCACCGCCGGGTCGTGATCGTTCTGGCTTACTAGCGCTTTCCTGATAAAGGTCTCGAAATCGGCCAATTTACCGCCCTGGGTTTGCGATTGCCTATTCAGTTATAGCTACTCGCACTTGGTACTATCGTCTTTTTTATCTGCATGCTAGAGCGCGTTGTTTGCAGCCAAAACGTGCGTGAAAGGATCGCTTCGTGTCATTGCCAAATTGTTTGTCGGATTGTCTGTCGGTGCCGATTGTCGGTGCGCCCTTGTTCATCATTTCCAATCCGGATCTGGTGTTGGCGCAATGCAAAGCGGGGATTGTCGGTGCGTTTCCCGCACTCAATGCCAGACCGGTCGAACAACTCGACGAATGGCTGGCCGAAATCACCGAGCAATTGGCAGCCCACAAGGAAGCAAATCCAGACCAAAAGGTGGCGCCGTTTGCCGTCAACCAAATCGTGCACCGCTCCAATGACCGGCTCGAACACGATCTACAATTATGCGTGAAATATAAGGTGCCGATCGTGATTACCTCACTCGGCGCCCGCCCGGAAGTAAACGAGGCAGTGCACAGCTATGGCGGCATCGTACTGCACGACATCATCCACAACACGTTTGCCCACAAGGCGATCGAAAAGGGCGCCGACGGGCTGATTGCGGTAGCAACCGGCGCCGGTGGCCACGCCGGCTTGCAGTCGCCATTTGCGCTGCTGCAAGAAATCCGCGAATGGTTCAACGGCCCATTGCTGCTTTCCGGCGCAATCGCCACCGGAAAAGCGGTGCTGGCGGCCCAGGTTGCTGGGGCCGATCTTGCCTACATCGGATCGGCCTTCATCGCCACCGACGAAGCGCGCGCCGATCAACGCTACAAGGACGCGATCGCCAAATATGGCGCCGAGGACATCGTCTATACCAATTTGTTCACCGGCATTCACGGCAATTATCTCAAACAGCCGATTATCGAAGCCGGCATGGACCCGGACAATCTGATTTCCAGCGACCCATCGAAGATGAGTTTCGGCTCTGGTGACGCTAAGTCCAAGGCCTGGAAGAATATCTGGGGCTGCGGCCAGGGGATCGGCGCGATCAAGGAGGTGGTCCCGGCAGCCGAACTGGTCGAGCGGCTAAAGCGTGAATATCACGCCGCGCGTGACGCTATCGTCGCTTAGAGCCTTTCATATTTAAATGGAGGCGATTTGATGGGCAGGATTTTTCGTTTCAACGAGGAAAAACCACAGCACGATGTGAATATCGGGTGAGGAACTTGACGAAGTTGAGGCGGAAAAGACGTCCAAGCAGAATTATGAAGAACTCATTGAAAATGCGTATAATCTGCAAAAATGCGCGGTAATCTGCAAATCGTTACCACTTGCTTTTTGGCGCCCCGACCGCGTCGCGCAATGCTTACGGTGATTACACCGCGGCGCATCACGCTTCTTGTCGGAACACCAAATAGCTGCGCTCAAACGCCCCCATTTGAACATGAAAGGCTCTAGACGGTGGACCAACATATTACGGTTTTACATAACCAACCCAGCGAGTGCCATCCGGCCCGATCCACACCACGTAGGTCTTGTCGGCTTCGACCCAACTTGTCATGTGGTAACAATCCCAGGCTTCGCTCGGCGGCCATTGCGAGCAATATTGGTCGCCGGTTACCCGCCAGGTGCCAGGCGACTGGTTGCCACCTTCTTCATAAAGCGTACTACCATCGGCCGAAAAGGATTGGCTGAATTTTTCTCCGACGACGAAGACATCGGTCAACGCAGCCGTGATCTGCGCGCCATTCATCGGTTGTTCGTCAGAGGCGCTGGCATTTGCCGGCGCAATTATGACAAGGGCGGAAAGAAATAGGAAAGCTCTGAACATCGTTGCACCTTTGGCGGAAACAAAAAGGGAGATTACTTTACGAGTTGGAAATACCGCTTTGTCAACTGACCAGGGATCCAACAGATGCAATTTTTCCCTTAAAGCTTCAGTTGATTGCCGCCGATACGATAGATTTGCTGCCGGCCAAGCATCCACACGTGTAGTTTGCTATTGTCGAACAGCCCGTCGAACGCCCCATCACGCACGTTCAGACCACCGGTGAAGGCGCCAAATGACGGCATGATAACCCGATTGCCATCGCTTGCCACACAGCGCCGGCGGATAGATTTGCCGCGCCGTTTGATCCGCGCTTTTGGATGCAGATGACCGGCGATCTCGCCGGCAACGGCGCCTGGCGTCGGCTCATGGGTGAGATACAAGCGGCCAATACACAACATAGTGGCACTGGTGCCGCAAAGATCGACCGGCGCGTCCGGGTCATGATTACCGGCGATCCACATCCAGTCACGGCCAGCCATCATCGCCTGCAAAATATCGCGATATGGCGCCGGCAGGCGTTCGCTGGCCCCTGGATCGTGAAAACTGTCGCCGAGACAGATCACCCGCTTCGGCTGCCAATGGGTCAGACGGTCGCCTAGGGCTGCGAGGGTGGCGCCAGTATCGTATGGCGGCACGAATATGCGCCGGGTGGCAAACGACGAACCCTTTTCTAGGTGCAGGTCTGATACCAGTAAGGTTTGTTCCGCCGGCCAATAAAGAACACCCGATCCGTCGCACACCATTTCCTCGCCGGCAAAGCCGAATTCGGCATTAGGCAGCGGGTCACGGTTTGCTGGCGTTCTAGCGGCAATAGCGCCGTTCAAAATGCTTTCCCCCCAATCCCTTCTTGCGGTGCTATGGATCAATTTTCAGTCGCTCCGCCTTCAGCTTTAGTCTTTATTTCGCACGACAATTCTTCAGCCGCTTCCGCCAGCAGCGCTTCCTGAGCGTCACCGGAAATCGCTTCCTTGCCGATTTCCAGCATCACCGGCACGGCCAACGGCGAAATCTGATCGAGCCGTTTATGCACGATTCGACCCTTGATGCGTAAGAGCATGTCGCCAAGCCTGCGGATATCAAGCAGCCCTTGCGCTGCGTCATCACGGGTCGCCTGCATCAAAATGTGTTCCGGATCGTGCTGGCGGAGCACATCGTAGATGAGATCGGACGATACGGTCATCTGGCGCCCCGACTTTTCTTCTCCCGGATGGCGGCGCTCGATTAAGCCTGCAATTACCGCGCACTGGCGAAAGGTGCGTTTCAACAGAAAGGATTCCTCCAACCACACTTCCAGATCATCGCCCAACATGTCTTCATCGAACAATTGGCTGAGCGACGGTTTGCCTTGCGCAAACAATCGTCCCATGTCGAGCAGGCCCCAGATCGCCAATACATAATCAGTGGCGACAAATCCCAGCGGGCGGGCCCCGGCCCGTTCCAGGCGCCGGGTCAGTAGCATGCCAAGGGTCTGGTGCGCCAACCTACCTTCGAACGGATAGGCAACCATGTAGCTGCGGGCACCGTTTGGGAAGGTTTCGACCAGCAATTGGTCGGATTTTGGCAATATCGATGCGGTTTCCTGAATCGACAGCCATTCGGCGACCTGGGCCGGCAGGTGGCGGCGTTTTTGCGGCGAGGCCAACATGGCCCGTACCCGTTCCGCCAAATGGGTCGAAAGCGGAAATTTGCCGCCAGCGTAATACGGGATCTTGGCATCTAGATCGCTTGCTTTTGAGACCACCACCACGTTCTCGCGAATGCCCTCAAACCGCAATACTTTGCCGGCAAACAGGAAAGTGTCGCCGGCGACCATGGTTTCGACGAAACCTTCCTCGACCTTGCCCAGCACCGGCCCGCCGCGCACATTGGCGCCAGCACCAACCCGCCGGGTTAGCCTGACTTGCAGCATCGGCGCTTCGACAATGGTGCCGCAATTTAGCCGGTAGCGCTGCGCCACCTTGGGATTGGCGATGCGCCAAGTACCGTCGGCGGTCTTGCGGATACGGGCATAACGTTCATAGGTCTCAAGCGCATAGCCGCCGGTGGCGACAAACTGCACAACACGGGCAAAGGTTTCGCGGGTAAGCGTCGCATAGGGTGCGGCAGTGATGATTTCCGCATACAGTATATTTTCATCAAATGGCGCGGCGCAGGCGGTGCCGAGCACATGTTGGGCCAACACATCGAGCGTTCCGTCACGCAAGGGCGGGGTGTCCTGGGAACCGAGATAATTGGCGTCGAGTGCCGCCTGGCACTCCAGCACCTCGAAGCGGTTGGCCGGCACTAGAATTGCCCGCGAAGGCTCGTCCATGCGGTGGTTGGATCGCCCGATGCGCTGTGCCAGCCGGCTTGCCCCCTTCGGCGCGCCAACATGGATCACCAAATCTACGTCGCCCCAGTCGATGCCGAGATCAAGCGTCGAGGTGGCGACCACGGCGCGCAACCGGTTTTGCGCCATCGCCGCCTCAACCTTGCGCCGCTGGCCGGTATCGAGCGAACCATGATGCAACGCGATTGGCAGATCGTCCTCATTGTTGCGCCATAATTCCTGAAACAACAGTTCCGCTTGGCTGCGGGTGTTGACGAACAACAAAGTGGTGCGATGGCGGCCGATCGCCTGGTAGATGTCGCCAATCGCATAGCGTGCCGAATGGCCGGACCAGGGCACCCGTTCGTCAGATGCCAAGATAGTAATGTTGGGCCTGGCACCACCGGCGACCTCGATCAGCCCGGCTTCGTGGATTTCGCCGGCTTCGCCCTGGCCGACCAACCAGCGGCACAATTCGGCCGGCTCGGATACGGTGGCCGACAGACCGATGGTGGTGATATCAGGCCGGAAACTTCTTAGCCGGGCCAGGCCGAGCGCCAGCAAATGGCCGCGCTTGGAGGTCACCAGCGAATGCAATTCGTCAAACACTACGGTTTGCAGATCGGCAAAAAAGCGGGCGGCATCGCGACTGGCCAGCAACAGTGCCAATTGCTCCGGGGTGGTGAGCAAAATATCGGGAGGCACATGTTTTTGTCGCTGGCGCCGGTGGGTCGGCGTATCGCCGGTGCGGGTTTCGACCTCGACCGGCAACCCCATGCCCTCGATCGGGCTGAGCAAATTGCGGCGGATATCCACCGCCAACGCCTTGAGTGGCGAAATGTATAATGTGTGGATACCTTTGGCCGCTGCCCGCGCCCGGCCAATGCGGGCTTGTTTACGGGCGGAAATATCGACCAGGCTCGCCAAGAACCCGGCCAAGGTCTTGCCGGCGCCGGTGGGTGCGATCAGCAGCATTGAGCGGCCAGCTTGTATTTGATGAAGCAGTTCGATCTGATGCGGGCGGGGTCGCCAGCCCTGATCGTCAAACCATTGCCGAAACCGCTCCGGCAATTCGGTTCCAGGCGGGGGCTTGCGCGAAAGGGTTAGCTGGTCTTTGGTCACAAACGGAAATTAGAACACGGCAGCACTAAATGAAAATACTTCCGTTGCTCTACTCGCCGAGTGTGGACTGGCAGGCCGCGATATGGCGCTGATTGGGCCATTTGCCAAATGGCGCAATTTGGCAACCATATTGCTGCTGGTCGCCGTGCTGGCCGCAATTTGGTTCGCCAATGCACGCCAATACACTGGCGGCGGCAAGCGCTATGTGCTGGCGATCAGTTGGCAGCCGGCGTTTTGCGAAACCCGACCCGGAAAACCGGAATGCAAAAGCCAGCGCCAGGCGGGGAACCGGATCGATAAATTCTCCTTGCACGGATTATGGCCACAGCCGCGCCGCAACACTTACTGCGGGGTTGGTGATGCGATCCGCGACCGTGACAAGGGAGGAAATTGGTTGGCACTGCCGGCGCCGGCGCTTTCGCCGGAACTGGCAAAACGCCTTGCCAGGGCAATGCCCGGTGTCGCCTCCGGCCTGGAGCGCCACGAATGGATCAAGCACGGCACCTGTTATGGCAAATCGGCGCGCGAATATTTCCAACACTCTCTCGACCTGCTCGATGCCATCAACAACTCGCAACTGGGTGTGCTATTTGCCAGCGCGATCGGCCGTGCGCTTACCGGCGACACGATCCGCGCCGGGTTCGAGCAAACGTTCGGCCCCGGTGCCGGCCAACACATGCGTATCGCCTGCAAGCAAGACGGCAACAGGCGACTGATCGTTGAGATCACCATTGGCCTTGCCGGCGATTTGTCACTAACAAGTGATGTCGGCGCGCTGATCCGCGCCGCACCGGCAACCGATCCAGGTTGTCCCGGCGGCGTCGTCGACCCGGTCGGCTTGCAGTAATCACCAGCAGCAATTTGGCGAACCTTGCAATTGCCAATTTTGCGGGCTACCTGCAATCAACTTTTGCAAACTCGGGGCACAACATGTCGAACGCCGTTAATCGCTTCCTTGGCGGATCACCCCTGGGGGTAATTATTCGCCTGGCGATCCTTTCGTTGATTGTCGGCATGATCATGAGCGCGCTCAACTGGAGTGCGCTCGACATTTGGTCCGCGGTCCGCGATTTCTTCCATCAAATCTGGATGCTTGGGTTCGAGGCGTTTGGGCGCTTCGGGCAATATGTAGCGCTCGGCGCGGCGGTAGTGGTGCCGATATTCCTGGTGATGCGCATTCTTAGATGGCGAAAAGCCGACTGAGCTGACCTTAAATAAACTCGCTGGCAACCCGATGCAAAATGGTGTGGCGGCGCGCCAGCACTTCAATGTCACGCTGATAGCCACCGCCCATGACCGCAGCAAGCACAATGCCACGTTCGCGCATGGTGCCGATCACCATGCGGTCCCGTTCGGCCAGTCCCGTATCATCGAGCGCCAAACGGCCGAGCCGGTCGTCATGATGAGGGTCAACCCCAGCATTATAGAACACCAAATCGGGGGTCGCGAGGTCGAGCGCGCGGGCAAGCGTGTCAGTTAGCGCTTCGAGATAAGGCGCGTTACCCGTATCGTCGGCTAGGCCGACATCGATATCGGAGCGCTCTTTGCTGCTCGGAAAATTATGCTCAGCGTGGATAGATACCGTCTTGACCCGGCTGTCATTGGCGAAAATTTGTGCGGTGCCGTCGCCTTGGTGGACATCGCAGTCGAATACTAGAATTGTTTCCACGCCTTGGCTATCGATCAAGGTTTGGGCGGCGACGGCGACATCGTTGAACACACAGAACCCGCCACCTTGCTGCCATTTGGCGTGATGACTGCCGCCGGAAGTGCTGCAACAAAGACCGCTTTGTAGCGCAATTTCGCCGGCGAGCAGAGTAGTCGCGCAGCCGAACCTGGCGCGGGCAGCCATTTGCGGATTGATATCGAAACCGATCATGGACGAGACTTGCGGTGGCACGGAATTGGTCAGCACTTGGCTGACATATTCGGCGCTATGCACCTTGGCGATTAATTGCTGGGCAATTGGCGATGGCAGCTGGAACGCGCCTTCAGCGATAATGCGGTCTTCGACCAGGATCGCCTCGATACGCTGATATTTGGTCGCGTTTAGCCGCTTGCTGGCAGCACCATCGCTGACAAAGGCGGGGTTTTTGACGATTGGCAACGGCATTAGCGCTGGTTTCTTGCAGGTCGGTTATGAACATAGGCACGACGGGTAATCGCAAATACCATGGCGCAGACTATTGCAAGTAGCGCGCAGCTAATTGATAACTTTGGCAACATTTCCTTGAACTTTCACGGCCCATGAACACCCAATCCACACCGCTCGTGCCGGCGGTTGTAAGACCGTTCGAGATCAACAACCGCCTGGTGCTGTCGCTGGCGCTGCCGATGATGCTCGCCTACATGTCGACGCCGCTTCTGGGCATGGTCGATACCGCAGTGGTTGGCCGCATGGGTTCAGCGGCCGTGCTCGGCGGGCTGGCGATTGGCGCAGTGCTGTTTGATTTGATCTTGACCACATTCAACTTTTTGCGCGCCGGTACCACTGGATTAACCGCCCAGGCGCTTGGCGCTGAATCGAAATCCGAAATGCAGGCGACGCTGTTAAGAGCGCTGGTAGTTGCCGCGCTTGGCGGGTTGGTGTTGATCGCGGTCGGGCCATTTTTCATCACACTTGGCCTATACTTCATGGACCCTGGCGAGGAAGTTGCACGCTCGACCCGCATATACATGAACTGGCGGCTTTATTCGGCACCATTCACCTTAGCAAATTACGCCCTGCTCGGCTGGTTGATCGGCCTTGGCCGGTCCGGTTTGGGACTGGCGATCCAAACCGTGCTCAACGGGGTCAATATTGTTTTGTCGATTGTGCTCGGTTTGTGGCTCGGCTGGGGCATCGCCGGGGTCGGCATCGCCACCGTGATCGCGGAAATCACCGCGACTGTGCTCGGCCTAATTATCGCAGGCCGCCTACTCGACCTACGCCGCCTGCCGGGTTGGGACGTAATCCTTGATCGGGCCGCACTGACACGCATGATGGCGATCAATCGCGACATCATGATCCGCTCGTTTTCGCTCGTTTTCGCGTTCGCGTTTTTCGCTGCACAGGGTGCGCGCTTCGGTGAACTGACCCTGGCCGCCAATGCTGTGTTGATGAACTTCTTCTTGTTGGCCGGCTATTTCCTCGACGGTCTGGCGGTATCAGCCGAACAATTGGTCGGCCGCACGATTGGCGCCAATTACAAGGAAGGGTTTAATCGGGCATTAAAAATGACCTTCGCCTGGAATGTCGTCCTGGCACTGGCGCTGGCAGCGGTCTATTTATTCGCTGGCAGCCAATTGGTGGCGATCATGACCACCGCCGAGACCGTGCGTGGGCAAGCGGCCCCATTTCTATTATGGGCGGCGCTGACCCCGTTGACCGGGGTGCTGGCGTTTCAAATGGATGGGGTGTTCATTGGCGCCACCTGGTCGCGAGACATGAGCCGCACCATGGTGGTGGCGCTAGCCGCATATCTCATCGCTTGGTGGCTGCTAACACCGCTGTTTGGAAACCATGGCCTGTGGATGGCGTTGCACCTATTCTTGATCTGTCGTGGCCTGTTGTTGCTGGCCTCGATGCCAGGCCGGCTGCGTACCACGTTTGTTGGGTAACCGCCGGCGGTCAAGGCAAGTCGCGCGCCGCCCAATCGTCGGTCGTGGTGCCGGTGATCTCAGAAATATTGGCAAGACCTTCAGTAGCCAGCCGTGCGGCAAGGTCTTGGTTGATCGCCGATACCAGGCCCGGGCCGTGATAGACAAGGCCTGAATATAATTGCAGCAGGTCAGCACCAGCGGCGAATTTATCCCAAGCGGTTTCAGCGCTGTCGATGCCACCTACACCGATGATCGCAAATCGGGCGTCAAGGCGTTGGCGAAACCGGGCCAGCACAATGGTTGACCGCTCAAACAATGGCCGGCCAGACAGGCCACCGGCTTGATCGCGATGGGTGCCGCCGGGCAGTTTTGCACGCGACAGGGTGGTGTTTGATACCACCAACCCGTCCGGCGGCATTTGTTCGATAGCGCCAGCAATCGCATCAATTTCACGGCGATCAAGATCCGGCGACACTTTGAGGAACATCGGCCGCCTGGTGCCGGTCATGGCTGTCAGCCGCTCGCGGGTATCATCTAGGACGGCGAGCAATCTTTTAAGATTGTCCGCCGATTGCAGATCGCGCAAACCCGGCGTGTTTGGGGATGAAATATTGATGGTGAAATAGTCAGCGACCGGCCAAAAGGTCTGCAAACCCAGGCTGTAGTCTGCGATCCTGTCGGCGCTATCCTTGTTGGCACCGATATTTACACCGACGATGCCAGCACTAGGCTGTTTACCAAGCCGTGCCAGTACGGCGGCGTGGCCGTCATTGTTGAACCCCATGCGGTTGATCACCGCATGGTCGGCGGCAAGACGAAACAGCCTCGGTTTCGGATTGCCGGGTTGGGGTTTTGGCGTCACCGTGCCTATCTCGACATGGCTGAAGCCGAGCCTGGCCAACGGTCCCGGCGCTTGGCCGTTTTTGTCGTAACCGGCGGCAAGGCCGATCGGTCCGGGAAATTTCAACCCCGCCAGTTCGACCGCGAGCGAGCGCTGCGGCTTGCCAGTACCAGGCGCCAGCCCGGCCCTGAGCGCGAACAATGACAGGCGGTGCGCGCGTTCGCCATCAAGCGTAAACAGCGCCGGACGCACCAGACTTTGGTACAGGTTCACGCGGGAAATCCGACCGGAAAATGGTGCCCGCCGCGGCCATCCGGCAATAAGGGCTCAAGCGATATGGCAAACCCTATGGGCAACACCGCATATAAATGGGGAAACAATTTGCCGCCGCGTGAGGTTTCCCATTTCATCGCGTCGCCAAATTCCGCCGCCAGCCGGTCGGCATCGACCGCGACCAGCAACAGACCTTGTTGGCCGAAAAAATGCCGCTGTGCGGTTTCGCACGCCTGGTCGGCATCGGAAAAATGAATATAGCCATCTTTGCGGTCGATCGCCGAGCCAGCGAAGCTTCCGCATTCGGCAGCTTGGTGCCACTCGGTTTCCGGTACAATCTTATAAATCAATCTCATTGCCCACCTGCGCGCGAACGGCAATCTGACCGCTCGCAGGCGATATCCTTGCGAACCGTGTATACTCCGCCTTACGGCAGGGCTTGTGCAGGTCGCAGACAATTTTGTAAAGTAGCAGCGGATGCGGCGGCACACGCGTTTGTAAAGTAAGACCCATGATGTATCGCAAGGCACTCCTTGTTTTGGCGTTTTTGCCTTGGTTAGGCGCCAACTCTGGTAATGCAGCCAACACGCAACTGATCATTCCGCTTGAGGCGATTGCCGGCGGCGATCAGTTTATTTTGCGGGAAACCAAAGGCGGATTTGCCCGGCTCGACCGCTCGACCGGCGCGGTCGGCTTTTGCCAAAAGCGCGGCCTGCGCTTTGTTTGCAAATTGTCGATCGAGGAACGCCAGGCCTATGAGGTGGAAATCGATCGGCTGAACGGCAAAGTCGATGCCCTGCAAAATGAAATTGCCGCCTTGCGTAACCAGCAAATGGTTTTGCCGCCTCCGGCCAAGGAACCGGTAAGCGAGCCTGAACCCGACACTGAAATCGCGCCGCAACCCCTGCCTGAAACCGCGCCGCAACCCCTGCCTGAAACCGCGGCAAACGAACCCTCGCTTGCCGAACGTGCGCTTGGCAAGTTCGCCGATGCAGTACACAGCCTGCGCCGGGAACTTACCAACAATGGGATACCTGATGGCGAAGCGCCCGCCGAGCCAGCTCCCGAATTGGCGGGACCCACCCAACCGGGTGATGGCTCCTGAGCCCAGCTAGCGTGTATTCCCGAAAAGTGTGTAGCGGTTTTCGGATAAGAATACGCGACAAAACAAAGCGATAGCGCGACGAAGCTATTCCAACGCTTCGTGACAAGCGCTAGCGTGTATTCCCGAAAAGTGTGTAGCGGTTTTCGGATAAGAATACGCGACAAAACAAAGCGATAGCGCGACGAAGCAAATCCTACGCTTGGTGACAAGCGCTAGCGTGTATTCCCGAAAAGTGTGTAGCGGTTTTCGGATAAGAATACGCGACAAAACAAAGCGATAGCGCGACGAAGCAAATCCTACGCTTCGTGATAAGCGCTAGCGTGTATTCCCGAAAAGTGTGTAGCGGTTTTCGGACAAGAATACGCGCCAAAACAAACAGATAGCGCGACGAAGCAAATCCTACGCTTGGTGACAAGCGCTAGATATTGCCGGGTTTATGCGCTTTTTTTGTCGAGGCGGGCCGATAGCAAGGATACCGCGACTGCTACAATCATACAGGCGGCAGCGCCCGATACCCCGGCCACCAAAATGCTGGGATCGCTGGCAAGGCGGCCGGTACTTTGGTGCCAAAGCGCCTGCCAATGGCCTTGCCATTGAAGATGCAAGGCGCCAGCGACAATGCCTGCCGCCATGCCGGCAATTACGCCTATCGGTTTGCCGTTCGGCCACCAGGTGGCAAAGCTTGCAGCCGGCAAAATCGTGGCGCCACACAGTGCCAATGCAACAAATGGAAGTTCGCCAAACGGCACCGGCAACCACAAAATCGCCGTAACCACCAATGCCGCCATTGCCAATACGGCAAGATGGGCGACAAAGATCAGGTTGTTTGGCGTCGGGCGGCGTCTCAGCAACGGCGCATAAATATCGACGCTGACGATCGCCGCCATGGATTGCGCCAACATCGTTAGGCTCGATAGCGCCATAGCAAATGCCGCCGCCAGTACCGCGACCGACATGGCAACCGGCAGTCCGGCGATCTGCGGCGCGGCCAGCACCATTGCCCTACCGCTCAAAAGCAACTGCGCGCCGCCTTGGCCAAAATTGCTGTCACAGTTTCCATCGACCACCCTGGATGCGCCCTGACAAAGGGTCAAATCGTTGGATGATGCCCAATTTGCCGCCCATGCAGGCAATTGACCACCAAGCGAAGCACCAATAGCAGCCTCCACGGCGGCGGCGGCGAAAAAGGCGATTGCCGGCGCCGATAGAATCAAGATCGCGGAAAATGCCATGGCCCAGGCGAAGGCGGTTCTGCTGTCTTGCCGTGAACTGGCCGAAAACCCGAAATTGGCGACAATCGGTAGTGCGGCCACGCCCAGCGCTGCCCCGGCAAAAATGCCGAAATCGGACAACCAGGCAATGTCGCTCACTTGGTCGGCCGGCATTGTTTCAAGGCCAGGCAGGATCACACTACCATAACTCAATTGCGGAATGATCGTGCCATCAAAATGCCATGCGAGCCATGCGAGCGGCACCAGCAATCCGGCGGCAAGCACGATATATTGGACGATCAATACCCGCGCCGCCGCCCGCATACCGCCAAATAGGCCCGGCAACACCGCAAGTGCGATGAGCACTGTGATCAGATAGGACCGGCCCAGCAACAGGAACCGGCCAGCATATTCGGCGGTAGTGGTCAAAATTGCGGCAAGCAAGGCAACCAGGACAATCACCAGCACAATCGCCGAAAACAGCCGCAGGGCTGGACTGGCGAAACGGGTGCCGAGAAATTCTGGCACGGTGCGGCATCGCGAACTATTTAGGGCCGAAGCTAAAACGATCACCGATAACCCCATGCCAGCGATCAGCCCGGCGCCGAGAAACGCGGCGCTACGAAACCCGATGCCATACAGTCCGGTGGTGGTAAAAAAGGTGAATGACGCCATTAGCGCGGCGGCAGTTGCCATGCCAGCCCAAACAGCCGGCAACCGGCGCCCGGCAACAAAGAACTCGGCCACATTAAGGGTTTTGGCGCCAAATCCGACCAGGGTGAACAACACCAGTTCAAACAAGATGAATATATATGCGATGATATCGCCATTCACGCCAATTCGCTCAAGCAGCAGCATCGTAGCGATGCATGCGGCAAAAATGGTCGTCGTGGCACCAGCAAGCCGGCCGAGCCTCACCGAAAGCACGGGGAACATCTGGTCCTGGTCGGCATTTTCAGAATGTATCGACAGCAATATCCAGAGCCTTCTTACGGGCGTTGAACACGATAATGATCACGATCAGCGCTGCTGGAATGCCAGCCGACAGGATCAACAGATTGCCAGGTGTCGAAAACAGCCAGGTCGCCTTGGCCCGAGTGCCAACCAGCCATAGCGCCGGAACGATCAAAATCACAGCGCTTAGCGCAACCAATACCAACCCCCGGCCCGAATTGCGCCAATGCTGTTTGTCAATCATGGTCAAAAAAGCCCCTGAACAATTGTTCCGCCGCCCAGCATACACGCCAGCAATTAGCGCGCACCCACCGTTCTAGCATTAAAGCCTTTTATGTGCGCGGGACAGCCCCTCGAACCAAAGGTCGTGCCTAAGGTGGTTATTTGATAGCGAAGAAGATTGATCGGCCCGTGATTTTTGGTCATGATAAGCGCAAATGGAGCGGGCTTGCCGGCGTTACCGCGATATGGTCGCCGATTTGGCGGGCTGCGGGAGCGCTGATCGGGCAGCAGTACCGGCGGGCAAGAAGTAGTGGAACAACTGAAACTCATCGTCGCAGACGATCACCCGATGTTTCGCGGGGCGTTGAAGCAGGCCCTTGAGGGACTATCGCCTAAGCTTGCAGTAATCGAGGCCGGGGACTACGAACATGTGGTCCTGATGGCCCGCGAACATGACGACGCCGACCTGATATTGCTTGATTTGGCGATGCCCGGGTCAAACCGTTTTACTGGGCTGATCGGGCTAAGGGCCGAGTTTCCGGCTTTGCCGGTGATGATCATTTCCGCCACCGAAGATGCCGGCACTATCGCCCGCGCGATCGCGCTCGGTGCATCCGGCTTTGTACCAAAATCGTCGACCGCCGACCAAATCCGCGATTCGGTCAGCAAGGTGCTTGAAGGGGAAATCGCGGTGCCTGGCGATTTCGATCTGAAAGCGGCGCCGGCGCCGGAAACCGTGGACTTGGTAAACCGGTTCAACAGCCTGACCCCGCAACAGGCGAAAGTGCTCTCCATGCTTGGCGAGGGGTTGCTCAACAAGCAGATCGCCTACGAGCTTGGCGTGTCGGAAGCGACGGTCAAGGCCCATGTGTCGGCGGTGTTGTTGAAAATGCGGGTCGATAGCCGCACCCAAGCGGTGATTTTGTTGGCAAAGATCAACGCCGAGCCGGAGGGATAATACCAACGGTGGTTAATATAATCGGGTAGTCCTTACCGGGCTGCCTTGGCCTATTCGGCCGCTTCCACAATTGGCCGCAACCTGGTCAACAGAGCCCGCAGAGCCGCCCGTTTTACCGGTTTGTGCAGGATTTCAATGCCATGCTGGCGGGCTTGGTCGAGTAGCGCCGGGCTACGATCGGCGGTGATCAATACCGCCGGCAGGCCTGGCTCGATACGACGGCGCAATTTCAAAATCGCGTCGATGCCATCGCCTTCGAGCAGATGATAGTCGGCCAAAATCACGTCAGGGACCAGCTTTTCATCGGCGATCACACGCTCGGCTTCCGCTAGGTCCTGCGCGGTGATCACCGTACAGCCCCAACCGCCGATTAGTTGACGCATGCCATCGAGAATGCGGACATCATTGTCGATGCATAAAACCGGCCGGCCTGACAATTCGGCCAACATCGGGGCTGTGACCGGGGTTTCCGAAATATCTGGTACGGCAATCGGTTTTGCCGCCGGCAGCCGTACCGAAAACACGGTACCTTTGCCCATTTGCGATCGTAGCGAAACTTCGTGAT
Source organism: Rhizobiaceae bacterium (assembly GCA_965248715.1). GTDB lineage: Bacteria > Pseudomonadota > Alphaproteobacteria > Rhizobiales > Rhizobiaceae > CBDFKB01. The sequence continues at coordinate 185,298 of CBDFKB010000007.1, read as the reverse complement.
CCAGCACTTTGGCGATGCGTTCGACGATCGACAGGCCAAGGCCAAGGCCGGCGGTGCGCCTGGCGGCGTCGTCGAGCCGCTTGAATTCGTTAAATATGGTCTGGTGCATCCGTTCGGGAATACCTGGGCCAGTATCGTAAACTTGAACCACCACCTGGTCACCGCGCCGCCGGCAACCAACCAATACCCGGCCATTAATCGTATATTTGATAGCGTTTGAAATCAGATTTTGCAGCAGCCGGCGCAACAGGCTCGGATCTGAATTGACCCACAGGTTCGACGGCAGGATTTTCATGCCAATAGTGTTGGCTTCGGCGACGGGCGCAAACTCGACCTCCAATTGGCGCAACACCTTGTTGATTGCAAACGGTGCCGGATTGGTATCGAAGGCACCGGTATCGAGTTTCGAAAGTTCCAGTACCGCGTCGAGAATGTCTTCAACCGATTCCAGCGACCGGTCGATATTGGAAGCAAGTTTTTGGTGTCGCGCATCATCGGCGCGTTCCACCAGGGTTGAACTGTAAAGCCTAGCAGCATTGAGCGGCTGTAGGATATCGTGACCAGCAGCGGCGAGGAACCGGGTCTTGCCAATATTGGCGCGGTGCGCCTCGGCGGTCGCCAGTTTCAATTGTCGATTGAGTTGAGTAAGCTCGCGGGTGCGCTCGTCAACCCGTAATTCCAGACCCTCATTGGCCTCACGCAACGCTTCGGCGGAATTAACCCGTTCGGTAATATCGTCCCAGGTTACCACCACGCCGCCATCAGGCATCGCACTCGGGGTAACCTCGACAATGCGGTTGCGGTCGGCCAGGGTTACCAGCCATGGATCGTGCAGGGTGGCGATACGGTGCACCAGATCATCGGCGAAATCACCTTCGTCTAATGCCGGATTGCTTTCGCCGACGGCATCGGCCAGACGGCCGAGCGGCACGCCCACATGGCCAACCGACGCCGGCAGGTTGAGCAGTTTGCGGAAGCGTTGGTTCCACCAAGTCAGCCTAAATTCCTTGTCGAAAACGCATATCCCTTGCTCCACCTGGTCGAGCGCGGTCTGTAGTACGTCACGATTATATTGCAGCGCCTGCGAGGCGTCGTCCAAGAGCTTAACCTCGGACGCCCTTGAACTGTCATGGCGGCGCAGCATCAACATGTGCACCAGGCGCGAGGACGATGCACCGATGGCACTGGCCAGCAATTGTTCGGAAAATTTAAGCAATTCGTCGTCGGCCCATTCTTCTGCGGCAGGCCGCCCGCCCTTTTGCAACCAATAGGCGTCGAAAGCGCGTTCGGTGCGCTCCTTGCCCAGGAACCTGGAAACCGTCTCATTGATTTCGGCAACCGTCAGCGGAGATTTCGCGCGCCGCTGCATCGGCATCATCGGCAATTCTTCCGACACAAACACGGTCGACTGGACCCGTTCCATCGAGTTCGGGTTGCGCGACAGCGAAAATCCCACGAAGAACAAGGTGTTCATCGCCAGGCTCCAGAAAACCCCATGGCCCAGCGGTTCGAAGTGAAGATTGAGGATCGCATGGGGGCGCAAAATGCCAAGTCCAAACAATCCGTTCACCATCAAGGGATGTTCGAGCGGCAATATGGTCGGCAACAACAAGGTGAACATCCAAACCACCGAACCCGCCAGCATGCCCGCAATCGCACCGCGCGCAGTGGCCCCGCGCCACACCAGGCCACCAAACAGGCTGGGCGCCAATTGGGCTATTGCTGCAAATGAAACCAGGCCGATCGACGCCAGTGCCGCGGTATTGTCGGCGGAGCGGTAGTAAAGATAGGCAAAGGTCAAAACCAAGATGATCGCCATACGGCGGATGCGGAGGATTTTTTGCTCCATATTGCCAAAATTGCGTGACATGCCGAGAATGTTCGTGCGCAGCAGCACCGGCAGGACCAAATTGTTGGAAATCATGATCGCCAGCGCCACGCAGGCGACAGCTACCATGGCAGTTCCGGCGGAAAGACCACCGAGAAACACCAATAGGGAAACCGCATCGGCACCGGCCGACATCGGCAATGCCAGCACATACATATCGGCATCGACGCCGGAGCCGAATTTCAGCATGCCGGCAATGGCGATCGGCACCACGAACAAATTGATCAACACCAAATAGAGCGGAAACAACCATCTGGCCCGGACCAATTCCTGCTCGGTGTGGTTCTCGACCACCGCCATGTGGAACTGGCGCGGCAGCAATACCGAGGCCATGAAACTCAACAACATGATTACCAGCCAAGAGCCACCATTGATCGGCCTGGCGAGAAATTCTCGCACCTGTTCCGAGGCAGCAGCCTGGCGCGCCATATCGCCGACCCCATCGAACATGACAAAGGTGACAAACAGGCCGACGCACAGGAACGCTACCAGTTTAACGATCGATTCCATCGCCACCGCCAGCACCAACCCATCCTGGTGCTCGGTGGCATCGGCGTGGCGGGTACCGAAAAGAATAGTAAACAGTGCCAGGGTCAGCGCAATCGGGATCGACACATCGCCAACCAGCGGCAAATTGGCGATCTGCTCGGCATCGTAATGGCTCGCGATTGCCGCCAGCGAAACCGAAATTGCCTTTAGCTGTAGTGCGATATAAGGCACGGTGCCGACCGCAGCGATCACGGTGGCGACCGCTGCTACCAGCACGCTTTTGCCGTAGCGGGCACCGATGAAATCGGCCACCGAAGTAATGCTCTCGCTTTTCGATAGCGCGACGATGCGATGAAAAACCGGGAACCCGACGGTAATCATCAAGATCGGCCCGACATACACGGCAAGGAAAGTCAGGCCCTGATTGGCTGCAATACCTACCGATCCGAAAAACGTCCAGGTGGTGCAATACACCGCCAGGCTGAGCGCATAGATTGCCGGGCGATTGGTCAGCCGCCGTGCTCGCCGGTGCTGGCTGTCGCCATAGCTGGCGACCACAAACAGCAGCAGCAAATAACCCAGCGCCGCCGCTATAATAATCGGTCCCTTGATCAAACGCGTAATCCTTGCGATTACCCCGAACGATAATCAGCCCCGGGTGCCAGAAGGTGTTCCCAAATTAGGCCGGGGCCTATAATAACCCTACAATGTCGATGGGCAAAGCTGCTATTGTCGAAGCGGTGAATTGGCGCGCGTTTTGGACGTAGAACCGTCTAAGGAAAAGGAAACTATATCATGCTGAAAGAATTCAAGGCCTTTATCATGAAGGGCAATGTGATGGACCTCGCGGTCGGCATCATTATCGGCGTCGCCTTTGGCGCGATCGTCAAATCGATGGTTGGCGATGTGATCATGCCGATAATCGGGGCAATTTTCGGCGGTCTGGATTTTTCTAACTATTTCGCGCCACTGTCCGCCGCGGTTACCGCCGACACACTTGATGCCGCCAAAGAACAGGGCGCAGTATTGGCCTATGGCAATTTCGTCACCGCATTGATCAATTTCTTAATCATGGGTTTCATCATTTTCTTGATCGTTCGCTCGGTCAATTCGATGCGGCGCAAGGAAGAAGAAAAACCGGCCGAACCAGCCACGCCGCCGGCCCAGGAAGTTTTGTTGAGCGAAATCCGCGATTTGTTAAAAGCGCAGAAGTAGCCATAAGCTGTGCCGAACAGTAGCACCGCTGGGGTGAATACACCGTGGATAAAACCCAATTGTTGAGCGGGCTCAGCCCGGCGACCCTATCGGTGCCCGTCAGCGGGATTGTGGCTACGGCTAATCACGGTCGTATAAGCAGACATGGTGAGTTCATTCCGCTCTATGTGGGCGAAGGCCATCTGCCGACGCCGGATTTCATCTGTGAGGCGGCCAATCGCAGCCTGGCCGCCGGCGAGACTTTCTACACCTGGCAACGGGGCATTCCAGAACTGCGCCAGGCGCTCGCCGACTATCACAGCCGCATCTATGGCATTGCTAACGATCCGGAACGCTACTTCGTTACCGGTTCCGGCATGCAGGCGGTGCAAATTGGCATCCAGGCGGTGGCCGGGCATGGTGACGAAATCATTGTGCCAACCCCGGCTTGGCCTAATCTTTTGGCCGCTACAAAGCTGACCGGTGCACGGGTCAAAGAAGTGCCGATGCGGTTTGGTGCTGACGGCTGGTCGCTTGATATTGAGGCGCTGGCCGGGGCTGTGACAAACGACACAAAAGCGATTGTGGTCAATTCGCCGTCCAATCCGACCGGATGGACTGCCAGCAATGCGCAATTATTAGACATTTTGGCCCTAGCGCGCCGGCACGGGCTGTGGATTTTAGCCGATGAAGTCTATGGCCGGTTTTATTATGATGGCGCGGTTGCGCCGAGCTACCATCAACTAGGCGCGCCGGACGACCGAATTTTGATCCTCAATACATTCTCCAAGAATTGGGCGATGACCGGGTGGCGGATCGGCTGGCTCAGCGCACCGGCTGAATTGGGTCCAGATTTTTGAAAACCTGGTGCAATATTCCACATCCGGCGTGCCAGTGTTCTCGCAACGGGCCGCGATCGCGGCGCTCAATGACGGCGAGTGGTTTTTTGGCCAACAAATCGCGCTTGCCGAAAAGGGCCGCGAAATCGTGCGCGCCGCTTTTACCGCATCGCGGGCCTATCACTCGGGGCGGTTAGGGTTCGTGCCGCCTAAAGGCGCGTTCTATCAATTCTTTGGAATTGACGGTGCCGAGCAAGGGGTCGAACTGACGAAACGGATCATTGACGAGGCAGGGGTTGGTTTGGCGCCGGGAAATGCCTTCGGCGATGCGGGCAGCGGCTTTTTGAGGCTGTGTTTCCTACGCGATCCGATCAATCTTGCGCGCGGACTTGACCGGTTCTTGAACTGGTTGGACCACAATAATTGATCGCCACGGCAATAGCGATCAGCCGCCGGCCGCGGTAGTCGCCATGCGGCTGATTTCTTCGTGGTAGGTTTCGTAATTGAGTTGCTCCGGTCTTTCTTTGCAGCGTGGCAGTCCGAGCGTGTTCCACACATCGACCATTGCGTCGCGCAATTCCAGGATCAATTGATCGCTGTGCAGCGGCGACGGGGTGAGCCTGAGCCGTTCGGTATTGCGCGGCACGGTCGGATAATTGATCGGCTGCACGTAGATGCCGTGCTTTTCCAGCAGCAGATCGCTGGCGCGTTTGCACAAATGCGGATCAGCGACCAATACCGGAACAATATGGGTCGATGAGGGCATCAGCGGCAGGTCGGCCTCTATCAACATCTGTTTGGTCTTTTCGACCTGAAGCTGCTGGTGCTCACGTTCGACCGAGGATTGTTTGAGATGACGGATCGAGGCGCTCGCAGCGGCGGCAAGCGGCGGCGGCAATGCGGTGGTAAAGATAAAGGCCGGCGCATAAGAGCGTACCGTATCAACAATTGCCGATGAGCCGGCAATATAGCCGCCAAGCACACCGAAGGCTTTCGCCAGCGTACCCTCGATCACATCAATGCGGTGCGCTTCGCCATCGCGCTCGGTGATGCCACCGCCATGGGCACCATACATGCCGACCGCATGGACTTCGTCGATATAGGTCATGGCGTCATATTTGGCAGCCAGATCAGCGATGCGGCCGATCGGCGCGATGTCGCCATCCATCGAATAGACCGATTCAAACACGATCAATTTGGCCCGCTTGCGGCCCGCCTGCTTGAGCAGGGATTCCAAATGGTCAAGATCATTGTGGCGGAAAATTCGTTTGCTGGCACCGGATTGGCGAATACCCTCGATCATTGAGGCATGGTTGAATGCGTCGGACAGGATCAGGCATTCCGGCAGGGTCCGGGCGATGGTCGAAATTGCCGCCTGGTTCGAAACAAACCCGGAGGTAAAGGCTAGCGCCGCCTGCTTGCCATGCAAAGTAGCCAGCTCGGATTCCAAGCCGACAATATGCGAATGGGTACCCGAAATATTTCTGGTGCCGCCGGCACCGGTGCCGCAAGAGCGCGCGGTTTCCACCATGGCATCGATTACTGCTGGATGGTGACCCATACACAGATAATCGTTAGAGCACCAAATGGTTATTTCGTCGGGTGCGCCAGCACGGTTGCAAAGCGCTTTTGGGTAGCCGCCGACCTTGCGCCTTAGATCGGTAAATACCCGATAGCGCTGTTCATTGTGAAGAGCGGCCAGTGCTTCTTCAAAATAGGTGGAATAGTTCATTTGGCGCTAGCGTCTTTCCTGTTTAAATGGGGGCGTTTGAACCCGGCCGTTTTGTGTTCCGGCAACAAGCGCCAGGCGTAGCGGTGAAATCACCGTAAGCATTGCGCGGCGCCGCCGGGGTGCCAACGAGCAAGTGGAAACGATTTGCAGATTATCACGCATTTTCAATGTGTTCTTCATAATTCTGTTTGGCCGTCTTTGCCGCTTCAATCTCGTCAAGTTCCTCGCTTGATATTCTTATCGCGCGGTGGTTTTCCCTCGCTGAAACGAAAAATCCTGCCGATCAAATCGCTCAACATTAAGTTCCCTTGGTATAAGACTTATCTCGGTGGCTTATCTTTACAAAGCAAGGGACAAAGTGACACGGTTGCGGCGCCACGCCAACCGACCAAAGTTCAATTTGTCGGGAGATAGGATATGGATATCAGCACGGCGCGCAATCGCAAGTGACTTCCGTGCGGATTTCGTTCCTGTTAATCAATCCCATAGACATTGTGCGTTCAGTGCAAAGTCGAAACAGAATATAACCAAACACTGCAGGACGACCCGCAATGAACGCGATCGAATACGCGAAGCGCGACTTTCGCAAGATACTTGTATTCATGGGAATCTTCTCGCTATTCGTCAATCTGCTGATGCTGACGATCCCGCTTTACATGTTGCAGATCTACGACCGGGTTCTACCGTCGCAAAGCGGCAACACATTGTTGTTTCTTTCGCTGATCGCAGCGTTGGCGCTTGTGGTGCTCGGCGCTCTTGAAATTGTGCGCACCATCATCGCCGGGCGCGCGGCGGCGCGTCTGGACGTTCACGTTTCCGGCGATGCGCTGCGTAACGTGATCAGGCTTGGCCATCACACCAATGGTGACACCCAGCTGATGCGCGATTTGCAATCCGTGCGCTCGTTGATTTCTTCGCGCCAAATCTTTGGTCTATTGGACCTGCCATTCGCGCCGTTATTTATCGGATTATTGTACCTGATCCACCCCGATTTGTTTTGGCTGACCATTGCCGGAGCAGTGGTCTTGGTCCTGCTGGCGATCGTCAACCAGCGCTTTTCGGCAAAACCAGGCAATGCGGCAACCGGGCACATGATTGCCGCCTCATCGAAAGCCGATTCCCTGGCCCGCAATTCGGAAACCCTGATCGCCATGGGCATGGTGGAAAACGTTGTCGGCTATTGGGCGCGCGAAAATCTGGCGTCATTGGTGGCCGCCGATCGCTCGACCAAGCTCAATGCGGTGTTCTCGGGAATGTCACGCATCGTCAGGCTCGGCCTGCAGGTGGGCATCCTCGGCTACGGGGCGATCTTGGTATTGTCGGGGGAAATGACCGCCGGCATGATCTTCGCGTCATCGATCATTTCCGGCCGTGGCTTACAGCCGATCGACCAGGTGATCAATTCATGGCGCCAATTGGCCGGTGGCTGGAGCGCGTGGGGCCGGTTCTCAAACGTGATGGCCAAAATACAGCGCCATGACGGGCGCACTGAACTGGGAGTGCCCAAGGGCGATGTGGCATTCGAACAGGTAACCATGCCAAACCCGGCAGATGCCGGGGCAAATCCGATCTTGTCCAAGATAAATTTCGCTTTGCCGGCAGGCCAATCGATGGCGATGATCGGCCCATCCGGGTCCGGCAAATCGACCATTGCCCGGCTTGCGGTCGGCGCCATTCAACCGCGCTTCGGCACGGTGCGTATCGACGGCCACGACATCGCCAATTGGGACCGCGAGCTATTAGGCAATCACATCGGCTACCTGTCCCAGGAGGTCGAATTGCTGCCGGGTACCGTGGCGCAAAATATCGCCCGCTTCTATCCTTCCGCATCTGACCAACAGATTGTCGAGGCGGCGCGCAGAGCTCATGTCGAGGATTTGATCCAACGCCTGCCCCATGGTTACGATACCCAACTTGGTTCCGCCGGCATTCAATTGTCCGGCGGCGAACGGCAGCGGATCGCGCTTGCCCGGGCATTTTTCGGCGGTCCAAGGCTGATGGTGCTCGACGAGCCCAATGCTAATCTCGATCGGTTTGGAGAAGAAGCGCTGCTCAAAGCATTGATTGAAGCACGACGCGATCAGATTACCGTCATCCTCATCACCCAACGTGAACCGGCCTTGGCGGTGATGGACCGGATCATGCGCATTCAGGCCGGCATTATTCTCGACTATGACGAACGTGAAGCAATTGTGCGCAAATTTAGGCGCCCACCGGACGGGCAGGCGAAACCCGGCCCCGGCGGTGCGCCATTGCCTTCGCAATCTGCTTCCAAACCATCGGTCGGTGGTGGCATGGGTAGGTGGCCGCAAAAGCCGACCGACGGTAAACCGAAAGCAAGATCATGAGTACGCCCAACCTGAGCAACGCACCCGCCGCTACTTCCGTTGACGAGGACAGCCCCAAGCTCAATATCAGCCTGGCCGGTCCGGTCATTGCCGGCATGGTGATATTGGCCGTGTTTTTCGGCGGTTTCGGCGTTTGGGGGTTCACAGCGCCGATCAATGGGGCAACGATCGCTTCCGGTGCGGTTGCCGCCAGCGGCCTCAATTTGAAGGTAAAACACCTCGAAGGCGGCGTGATCGAGCAAATCGTGGTGCATGAAGGCGACCAGATATTGCGCGGCGAACCTTTGGTGGTGCTCGACCGCACGATTGCCGCAGCCAACCGCAACCGGGTAATCAAACAATTGACCGCTATGAAGGCGCGACTGGCCCGCAACCTGGCGGAACGCGCCGGTTTGACGGAAATCCACTTCGATCCATCGCTGAACCATGCGGCGGTGGAGGAGAATTTGATCGACCTTTTGGAGGAGCAGGAAGCTGAATTCACCAACCGGCTTAAACGCCATCAAAGCGAATTGTCGATCGTCGACCAGCGCGTCAAGGCAATCGAACAAGAAATCCAAGGCCTGTCCGTGCAAAGAACCGCCGTCGAGCGTCAGTTGGAAGTGGTGCAAGACGATCTGCTGCGCAAGGCAACCCTGCTCGAGCGCGGCCTGACAACGCGCAATGAATACAATCAATTATTGCGGTCAGAGGCTGATCTGATCGGTAGAATCGGTTCGCTGACCGCCGGCATGGGTCAAAAAGCCAATGAACGGGTAGAAGCACGGGAAAAGCAAAATCACACCGACGCACAGCGCATAGAAACCGCTTCCGGGGAGCTCAACCAGACCCGGGCGCAGATTGCCGACTTGCAGGAACAATTGTACTCCAGCGACAATGTCCTGGAACGCATAATTGTGCGGGCACCAGGTGACGGTGTGGTGGTAAAATTACACGCCAACACGCCAGGAGGGGTAATCGGAGCCGGAGAAACCATTGCGGAAATTCTGCCGACCTCGCATGATCTCCTGGTCGAGGCCAGAATCAGCCCGCAAGACATTGATGTGGTGCGGGTCGGCCAGGATGCGTCCCTGCGTTTCGTTGCACTTAATCAGCGCACCACCCCGGAAGTGCCGGCCACCGTATCTTATGTTTCCGCCGACCGGTTGTTTGATGAGGCGACCCGCGAACCGTATTACATCGCCCGGTTGCGCATCGCTACCACCTTGCCAGACGAAATACGCTCCGAGCAAATTTATCCCGGGATGCCGGTCGATGCATTCATCAAAAACGATGAGCGAACCTTTGTGGAATATCTCCTGCGTCCGATCAAGGACAGCTTTAACAAAGCATTCCGCGAAGAGTGATGCCAACGGTGGCTAATATTGGCCTATTTGATGGCGGCAAATCGGATTGTCCGGCAAGAAGCGCAGCGCAGCGCGATGCCAGGGTTTCGGGCCAGGGTATCGGGCCAGGGTATCGGGCAAGCTTCACAACGGCTCTGGCGAGTAGATATGCCCCACCTGTCGAGGTTTCAGCAGTTAGAGCACTTTTCGCGATTTGTGAATCGCAAATAGTGCCCTATCTATTTGTTTTGTCGCATAATTTTTCTGAAAACCAGCCACCACTTTTCAGATTGCGCTCTAGATATTGCTGCGTGAAAAAACTATCAGATGAACAGCTCGATTTTACCAACGGGAATTGTCATGAAACGGCTCATCAATGCTCTATTTAATACTACTGCCGGTTTGCGATATTTGGCCGGAAACGAAACCGCATTCCGCCAGGAACTCGCGGCGTTTGCCCTGTCGGTTCCTATGGCGCTGCTGCTAACTGCCGACCCCTGGCGGCTGATTGCTCTATGGGGGTCTTTGATATTGATCATGGCGCTCGAGGCGCTCAATACCGGCGTTGAAAAAATCTGTGATCGTGTATCAATGGAAGAAGAAGAGCTGATCAAAATCGCGAAGGATTGCGGCTCGGCATCGGTCGGGTTGGCAATCTTTCTGGCTGGCGCAATTTGGTTGATCGCTGCCGTCGAACGTATTTAACAAGCGCCATTGATATTAACCGAAGGGATGGCTCAAATTTGTCTGCCGGAATTCGTTGGGCCTTTCAAAAGATGACCCGTATGCCCTTCAAGACGCGCCTGACTGCCACAAATGCCGTATCCGCGTGTAGGACATATGATTAGTATCACCGCGGCGATCAAACGTCAGTTGAAAAGATGTTCAGCGGTCGAACCGGTCAGTGTTAAACTCAAAGCGGGCCGCCGGATAATCGAGATTACCTCACCCAAATAATAGGCGATCCCATCAACCCAATTCCGTACAATTTACGCCTCATTTTGAAGTTGATGGTGATTATCATCGCCCTATCGGCAAAAACAAGTAGATACCGTTCATCCAATCATACATACCCCAACTTGAATTAAATTGAAAAATGGTGGCAAAATATTTCACAAAATGTTTGTAAAACGGTCGAAGTCATGTCAGTCGATGTAGTGGCTACGCAACGGGCTCACTCCCGGAAAAGAAGATTCTAAAATGCATAGTTGCCGAAACACGAACTAAATACGGGTAAACTACGGACTGGTAAATATGGGGCGACTAAAAGGGGACGAACCGTCAGCGGGGCTGCCGGACATATTTGAGATTGTCGAAGTAGCTTATCAGTCGATTATCGATCCTGAGCGCTTCGCCGATCTTCTTGACGCTTGGGACGCGCAGATCAATGGCGGTGTTTTTGGCATCGGCAGCAATGCAGCAGCGGTCCTGGAGCGGCACGTCGAGAAACTTTTCCCCATATTGGAGCGGTCGCTAGACCTGATGGTGACCGAGGATGATATGTGGCGCTTTGTCGATGGCGAGCCGCGACCGGCGCTGGTGTTGTCGACTAATGGCGCCGTGGTGCGAGCCAATATCGGTTCGACAGAAAAACTCGGCTTGTCCGAGGGGGGCTGGATTACCAGCGATGATTTGAACGCCGATGATGCCCAATCTTTCAAGGGATATCTGACCCTTGCCCGCGAAGGAAAGATTGTCGATGAGATCTTGATCATCTGTTTGGTATTGCCAAATGACCGAACTTGCCAATTGGGCCTTCGCTGCGTGCGACCGAACGATGGCGATGATTTCTATATCCTGGCCAGCGCTATCGAAATCAGCATTGCCGGCGCATCGGACAAATTGCTGAGGCAGTCGTTCAAACTGTCAAATGCGGAGATCGAAATCGTTCGATTGATGCTGGAAGGCATGAAGGGGCCGGAAATAGCTGCCAAGCGCGGAACCGGCAAAGAAACCGCGAAGGCGCAAATGAAAAGCATCCGCCGTAAAACCGGCGCTGCCAATACCACCGAGTTGGTGTGCCTGATGGCAAGTCTTTCGGCATTTTCCGATCAGGCGGCCCGTAATTTACTGGGGGCCCCTGCACCTGGGCGCCGCGCCTATCAGCGGCCCAGCCATCACCGGGTTGTCGAAATAGGCGGCAAAGTAACCGAATATCTGCAAGTCGGACCCGATGACGGAAAAGCCCTGGTGATGATGCATGCATCGCTGGTCAGCTTTTCATGGCCACAGGCGATCCTCTCCACACTGCGCGAGAATGGTTACACCCTCTATTTCCCAGTGCGGCCAGGATACGGCGTGTCCTCGCCAATCGTGAGCGATTTCTATATTGAGGCGGTTGGCGAACAGATTGCCGGTTTTATCGCTGCAATGGGTTTCGAGCGCTGCCTCATCGGCGCCCACGCGATGAGTACGCCCTATGCGGTATCCAGCGCACTACGCTCGCGTGGGGTGGCGAAGCATTTGATCTGTCTCGGTGGTTATTTGCCGATTGGCGGCGCCAATATGATCAGCAAGACATCCACTTGGCAGCGCGCATTCTTGTATACCGCGCGTAATTTTCCAACCCTGGTCGATTTCTTCGCCTTGAACGGTCAAAAGATGGCCCTGCAATTGGGGCCGAAAAAATTCTACGAGCGGATATTTGGTCAATCGGCGGCCGATATGGCAGTGATCGCCGACCCGGAATTGCTGGCCCATATGCAGATCAGCTTCAATCTCGTGCAGGCCCAGGGAATGGGCGCGTTTGTCAAGGATTGCCAGACAATCTACACCAATTGGAAGAAAATGTTCGAAAGACTGGAAATTCCAATAACGGTGATACACGGCACTCATGATGCTATCTTTCGTATCGAGGACGTAAAAAGGTTCTGCGCTGATCGGCCGGATATCGTGCTCCACGAAATCACCAGTGCCGGGCAGTTGATGCATTACAGCGAACCCGAATTAGTGGCTAAATATATTCTCAAAGCCGGTGAAAGCGTTTTTGCCGAATAGATCAAGGTCGGTGCGCCTTGTAACCAAAACTCGAACCTGCACGGTTCGCAATCCCAAACGCAGGTCGGGCGGTCAGGCGGCCTCTCGAAATTTGCTCTAGCCAAAATCGATCCAGTTTTTGTGGAGAAGAACAAACCAACACCGATAAATCGCCGCTGTATGGGTTAACCTTTGATTGACTAAAGACCGGCCGCTGCCGGCGTGGCTACTGCAGGCGTTGATTTTTGCTTCAATTTGTGGTAGTTAGCTACTTCTAATCGAAAGTGCGGGCCTGATTATCTTAGATCACGGCCCGTTTGAGGGCGAATATCTCCTGGTAACGCGGAAAGTGGGATGCGATTGCGGCTGAGTGTCGTTCGATTGCAGAGTGCTTTTTGTGCGCCTGCATCAACGCATGTCAACATTTGCGTTTTTGCATGACCGTCATTTAACATGGCGGGCAACATGGCGGGCAGACTGCCGGACAACAGGGCATATTGTTGGTTAAGGACATGAATCCGATACCCGGCGACGGGACGGTTTAGGAGCAAGCAAACGCATGGCATCTACAAAAAAACCCACGCAGCGTCAGGGTTTCAGGATCAACGAATTTGTTGTATATCCCGCTCACGGCGTGGGGCAGGTCGTTTCCATTGAAGAACAAGAAGTAGCTGGCCACTCACTGGAACTTTTCGTCATCAATTTTGCCAATGATAAGCTGACCCTCAGGGTGCCGGTGGCTAAGGTCGAGTCCGCTGGTATGCGCAAACTGGCCAGCGTCGAGCAGTTGGAACGAGCGTTAAGAACCGTTCAGGGCCGTGCCCGTGTCAAGCGCACCATGTGGAGCCGTCGGGCCCAAGAATATGAAGCCAAGATTAATTCCGGCAGCCTGATTTCGATTTCCGAAGTGGTGCGCGACCTGTTCAGGTCCGAAAACCAGCCCGAGCAATCCTACAGTGAACGCCAGCTGTACGAAGCTGCCTTGGCCCGCATGGCACGCGAAATCGCGGTGGTCAACAAGATCACCGAAACCGAAGCGGTGCGTTTGATCGAGCTTAATCTGGCCAAGGGACCGCGCCGCGGTCCGAAGCCGGAAGAAAGCGATACCCAGGAAGAAGCCGCTTAACTTTCGGTTGAGACAACCAATTGAAAAAGCCGCCCGGCAGTTTGCGGATTGTTGGGCGGTTTTTTTGTGCCCGGTTCGCGGTGACAGCCAAGCGCGGGTTGCATAGGCGCCGGGCCAGGTTCGTGGCCTGAAACGTGTCGCTGTTCCCATTGACAGCTCACTTGTTTTGGGTCGCCAACGGATAGGGAACCCACCGCTTTCAATTTGCCAAACGCGCTCTTGCGCTTGTCACGAAGCGTTGGAATAGCTTCGTCGCGCTATCTCTTTGTTTATGCGTGTCATTTTTTCCAAAACCGGTACCCACTTTTGGGTGACACGCACTAATCGAACCGATTTGCGTCCGCAGCGCTATAGACTCGTGCAACCCGCACCGATACAACACCAATACAGGACAATATTCCTGTTTTGGCGTTTCCGGTTTAGAGTTCCATCATGCTCACCCATGAAAGGGTATGGGGGGCGTTAGACGCCCTTGCCCGCAATTACGACCTTTCTACCTCTGCCCTTGCGAAGAAATCAGGGCTGGATTCGACCGCCTTCAACCGGTCTAAACGCTGGTCCAACGGCGGACGACCGCGCTGGCCGTCGACGGAATCGGTTGCCAAGGCGCTGCACGCGACCGGCGCTACTTTGGACGAATTCATGGAATTAGTGACCGGGGTCGCCCATCAGCCACGCGGGCATCCGCCGTTGGAATTATCCCTGCCAATGTTGGGATTTGCTCAAGCCGGCGTTGGCGGGTTTTTCGAAGATGGCGGATTTCCGGCCGGCCATGGCTGGGACGAAGTAGCGTTTCCATTTTCCGAACGCGAGGGTACTTATGCGCTGAAGGTTTCGGGCGATTCGATGTCGCCGCTATACCGTGACGGTGACGTATTAATCGTGATGCCCGATGCCCGTGTACACAAGGGCGACCGGGTGGTGGTGAAAACGGTTGGCGGTGAAGTAATGGCCAAGGTTTTGGCACGCGAAGCCGGCAACAGTGTGGAACTGGTATCGTTTAATCCTGACCACAAACCGATTTTACTCGACCGGAGAAATATAGAATGGATGGCCCGGATTTTATGGGCAAGCCAATAGCTAGCGCTTGTCACGAAGCGTTGGAATAGCTTCGTCGCGCTATCTGTTTGTTTTGTCGCACAATTTTTCCCAAAACCGGTACCCATTTTTGGGTGACCTGCTCTAGCGGCCGCGTGTTTTCCGCCTCAGCTTGGTCAAGTTCCTCGCCCGATATTCCTATCGCGTGGCGGGTTTTCCTCCCTGAAGCGAAAAATCCTGCCGATCAAATCGCTGCCATTTAAACCGGAAAGAACCCAATTATTGCGATACCCGCTCGATATCGGCGCCGCAGGCGCTGAGCTTTTCTTCCAACCGTTCGAAACCGCGATCGAGATGGTAGACCCGGTTGACTTCGGTCTCGCCTTGCGCTGCCAAAGCCGCGATCACCAAGGATACCGAAGCGCGCAGATCGGTCGCCATCACCGGCGCGCCAGTCAGTAGAGGCACACCGGTAATGGTCGCAGTCTGGCCGTCGAGTGAAATCTGCGCACCGAGCCTGGCCAGTTCCTGCACATGCATGAAGCGGTTTTCGAAAATCGTTTCGGTGATCTGCGATACCCCGTCGGCCCGGGTCATCAGCGCCATTAATTGCGCCTGAAGATCGGTCGGGAACCCCGGATAAGGATCGGTTGCAACCTCGATTGGCAAAATGTCAGCGCCGTTGCGTTTGACCATGATGCCAGCATTGTTGGGATGGATTTCGACACCGGCCTGTTCCAACACTCGTAACGGGCTTTCCAACAACGCCGGTTCGGCTCCAGCAAGCTGCACTTCGCCGCCGGTCATCGCCACCGCCATGGCAAAGGTGCCGGTTTCGATGCGGTCCGGCAACACCCGGTGGGTGGCACCACTTAGTCGCTCGACCCCGTCGATACGGATGGTCGACGTGCCGGCGCCCTGAATTTTTGCCCCCATCGCCAACAGGCATTTGCCAACATCCTCGATTTCCGGTTCCCGTGCGGCGTTCTCGATTACGGTTTCGCCGCGCGCCAAGGACGCTGCCATCATCGCCACATGGGTGGCGCCGACAGACACTTTGGGAAAATTGATGCGGGCGCCGGCAAGGCCGTTCGGCGCGCTGGCAATTACATAACCGCCGTCCACCTCAATATCGGCGCCGAGCATTTGTAGGCTATCAAGGAACAAATCGACCGGCCGCGTACCTATTGCGCAGCCGCCAGGCAGCGAAACCTTGGCATATCCTTCGCGCGCCAGTAGCGGACCGATGACCCAAAAGCTCGCCCGCATTTTAGATACCAAATCATAAGGCGCGGTAGTATCGACGATTTCGGTCGCGGATAAATGAACGGTTCTGCCAGTATCGCCGTTTTCGTTGCGCCGTTTGCCGTTGACCGAATAGTCGACACCGTGATTGTTGAGAATGCGGATCAGCCGTTCGATATCGGCCAATTGTGGCAGATTTTCCAGTGTCAGGGTTTCCTCGGTTAACAGCGAGGCGATCATCAATGGCAGGGCGGCGTTTTTGGCCCCGGATATTGGGATAGTGCCATTTAGGCGGTTGCCACCGCGCACTAATATCCTGTCCATCAATTGTCCTCCCGCAATATCATTACATCTATGGCGAATGCATATATGGCAGCCTGTTGCTAAGCCATCAAAATGGCAATACCTCGCAACCGTTTCCAATTACCCATCAGATATTTCTAATGCCAAAGGAGCCCGATATGGACTTTTTTGACCACGAAAGGTGGCACCAATCCCTTGGCCCTGCTCCACCAGATTTCAAGCCGGTCCAAATTCCCGAACCCGCTTGTGTAGTTCAAGGTCGTGGTTACTTCAAGGCAAGCTTGTGGGCTCGGTTAATTGCCACGCTTTTCAACGCCATCGGTGATAGCGGCCGCTTTCTCGTCACCGATATCGGTATCGCCGCGCTGGCGCGATTGCCGCTTGCGGCGTTTCAAGTTTTCGCGAAGCGCCTCGGCAAGTCGCTTGTCGCGGGAATGCGGGCCGGGACCGGTCTTGTTTGGTGATTTTGTAGCCATGAAACGATTGCCCCGGTGAAGATGTCCTCGCAATATTAATCTCAACTATGCAACGCCAATCGGCTGGAGGCAAAAAAGAAATGGCTACCCTTGCCACGCTCGACCGGCTATGGCAGAAGGCCAGCGCTCCCGCCACAGCTAGAGAGTGTCTGTTTACGCAATCGAGCCGCTTGGCCTAACTGAGGGGTATAGTACTCCATAGGTAAGGGGCGGCTTGGGCCGGCAAAGTGGCTGAATGAGCGGGAATTCTCCGGAACCCACTTTCCCCTAGGGTTATAACCGGAACCATGGCGAGCCGCCGTAGCTCAGGGGTAGAGCACTCCCTTGGTAAGGGAGAGGTCGAGTGTTCGAATCACTCCGGCGGCACCATTTTTGTTTTGGGGCCGTACCTAAAGCACTTTTCGCGATTTGTGAATCGCAAAAAGTGTTCTATCTATTTGTTTTGTCGCACAATTTTTCTGAAAACCGGCCACCACTTTTCAGATTGTGCTCTAAGACATAGGTGACAATTTCCGGCGCGACATGGGTTGTCGATAGTTTGCAATGTTTTTTGCGCCAGGTCGATATATCCCAGATCGTAATTGATCCACCACACTAGTGGAATGAATTTGACATTTGGTGCCCATTTGCAGCATCGTCGTTTGTCAAATGTCAAATTTAAAAATACTTCTAAATTCAATATCTTGCTAGTGGTTCTTTTGATTCCAAGATTTGCAAACCTAAGTGTTGCAACGGGACGCAAATGTAAGAATCGAACCACTAGGGCCTGTGGACATCTTCTTCGCTGAACCAAAAAAGCAACCACTACCAATATGGTGGCAAGTGCTAATGATCTGATTTCGATTTAGCGCTGCCAAGTCGGCGTTGGTTAGCGGCGTGTCGGTAAATCAATTGCGCGAACAGCATCGATTTCTATAGTATTAATACCAAGGGAACTTAATATTGACCTATTTGATGGATGCAAACCGGTTCATTCGGCAAGAAGCGAAGCGTAGCGTAGCGCGATGCCAAAGTGTTGGGCCAGGGTATCGGGCAAGTTTCGCAACGACGTCCGGTGGGCCGGTTTGCTCCACCACGAGATGTCGCATCGGGTTGAAAAATCGGCGCTATTTGGCCGCGCGATTTTGTTCGCTGAAATTGTTGGAGCCCGCTTGTGGTGGGCCCGCACCACGGCACGGTCTCCGCCTAGTCAGCGAACAAAATCGTGGCGGTCAAATGGGTCAATATTAAATTCCCTTGGTATAAATCCACTTTTTACAAAAACTGTGCTCAAGCATTTGACATCTTGATGTCACTTGCCAACGATAAGGGCTGGCAGGTACAAATCATTTTTCAAGATCAAACCTACAGCAACGGAAGGAACCCACCTTGAAACTAAGACATATGTTTTTGTCGGCCACAGTTGCCGCAACATCAATCTGGAGCACCACAGCTTCTGCTGCAGAAATTCGGTTCTGGCATGCTTTCACCGGTCGCTTGGGCGATCTGGTTGCCGAACAGGTTGAAACCTTCAACAACTCACAGGACAAACACACAGTTGTCGCGTCGCACAAGGGTAACTATTCTGAGACATTGAATGCTGGTATCGCCGCATTCCGAGCCAATCAGCAGCCGCACATTTTGATGGTGTTCGAAGTCGGAACAGCAACCATGATGTCAGCCAAGGGCGCGACCAAGCCTATCTACGAAGTCATGGCCGAAGCTGGCGCCACCTTCGATCCAAACGCCTATATCGGCTCGGTCAAAGGATACTACACGACAACCGATGGCAAAATGTTGTCTTTGCCGTTCAACTCCTCCACGCCTGTTTTGTGGGTCAATCGCGACAAGCTCAAAGAGGCGGGCATTGATCCCGATGTCGACATGTCTACCTGGCAAAAAGTCGGCGACGTTCTCGACAAGCTGAAAGGCGCCGGAGTGGGCTGCCCGTTGACCACCGCCTGGCAGAGCTGGATTCATCTGGAAAACATGTCAGCCTATCACAACACGCCGTTTGCCACACAAGATAACGGCTTTGCGGGAACCGACACTGAGCTTGCGCTCAATGGTACTCTTCAGGTCAAACATATCCAGGCGATGGGCGACTGGGCCAAAGAGGGTAAGTTCTTCTACGCCGGTCGTCGCAACGAAGGTGGGGCAAACTTCCGCGCCGGTGAATGCGCTCTGTTCACGGAAAGTTCAGCCGGTTACGCAGGCATCAAGGCGCAAGCTAAGTTTGATTTCGGCGTGCGTCCGCTTCCTTACTGGGAAGGGATCGCAGGTGCACCGCAAAATACGATCATTGGAGGCGCTTCGCTTTGGGTGATGGAAGGCCATAAAGCAGAAGAATACAAGGCGGCGGCTGACTTTCTGAACTTCCTATCGTCCACCGATATTCAGGCCAAGTGGCATCAAGATACCGGTTATCTGCCGATCACAGCGGCTGCCGGTGACAAGACGAAGGCTGATGGCTTCTATGAGAAGAACCCCGGCACCGACATCGCTGTAATTCAGATGACGGCAAAGGAGCCCACAGCGTACTCAAAAGGTTTGCGTCTTGGCTCGTTTGATCAGATTCGTGGCATTATTGATGAGGAACTGGAAGCGGTCTGGTCCGGCGACAAAACTGCTCAAGTCGCCCTCGACAGCGCTAAAGAGCGTGGAGATCGCTTGCTGCGCCGCTTCGAGCAAGCCAACGAGTAAGCGTGTGACGACAACATTACCCGGAGGCGGCTCGCCGCCTCCGCTTTCGTGTTGTTTGAGGGAGAGATCACTCAGTGGAAAAGCGTGTCACCTTCAAAGGCTGGCTCTTGCCGCTCGCGCTTGTGTTTCCGCAAATCCTGATTTCTGTGCTGTTCTTTTTCTATCCTGCCGGACAAGCGATCTGGCAATCGATGTTCATTCCTGACCCTTTTGGTTTGTCGACACAATTCGTTGGGCTGGGCAATTTCGAGTTTCTTCTTTCCGACAAGTTCTACCGGGCATCTTTTGTCACCACGGCCGTCTTCTCCGGTCTGGTGACGCTGGTTTCCCTGGTGCCCGCGCTGTTTCTCGCGGTGCTGGCTGATCGCTTGATCAAGGGAGCAGGCGTCTACCGAACGCTTCTTATCTGGCCCTACGCCGTTGCACCTGCTGTAGCCGGGGTTTTGTGGCTGTTCATGTTCAATACTCGGGTTGGCGTGGTGTCATGGTATCTGGGCCAATTGGGTTACGACTGGAACCACGTACTCAACGACGCAGAGGCTATGGGATTGGTTGTCGTAGCATCGTCTTGGGGCCGCATCAGTTACAATTTTCTGTTTTTCTTTGCAGCACTTCAGGCGGTGCCGCGTTCGGTCATTGAAGCAGCGGCCATTGATGGCGCGCATTTCTGGAAACGGTTTTTCACCATTGTCCTGCCGCTGTTATCGCCCACTATGTTTTTTCTTCTGGTCGTCAATGTCGTCTATGCTTTTTTTGAAACATTCGGCGTGATCCACACGATTACATCCGGTGGGCCGCAACAGGCAACGACCATTCTTGTCTATAAGGTTTTCTCCGACGGCTTCGTGGGCCAGGATCTTGGTTCCTCTGCCGCGCAGAGCGTGATCTTGCTGATCGTGGTCGGCGCGCTGACCGTGCTTCAGTTCAAGTTCTTAGAAAAACGGGTGCATTACTAATGGCCACGCCGAACAGATATCCGGCCCCCGGCATGGTCGAGAAGCGCGGTGGTGCGATCTGGTTTACGCACGCACTGATGATTTTGGGTGTGCTGATCGTGTTCTTCCCGATATGGCTGGCTTTCGTAGCCTCCACCGTGACGCAGCCGGAAATTGTTTCACCTCCCATGCCGCTTTGGCCAGGCAAGCACTTTGTGGAGAACTACAAACAGGCGCTGTTTTCCGGCGTTAATGTTCCTGTTTCCACAATGATGTTCAATTCGCTCGTCATGGCGATGGGCATCGCCATTGGTAAAATCGCCATCTCGCTTCTGTCGGCGTTCGCCATCGTTTATTTCCGCTTTCCAGGTCGAACGATTTTTTTCTGGATGATCTTCATTACGCTCATGTTGCCGGTCGAAGTCCGCATTGTGCCGACCTATGAGGTGATCGCTGGCTTCGGCATGTTAAATTCCTATTCCGGTTTGATCTTTCCACTCATTGCATCTGCAACCGCCACGTTCCTGTTCCGTCAATTCTTCATGACTATCCCAGATGAACTGGCGGAAGCGGCAAGGGTGGATGGCGCAGGACCGATGCAGTTTTTCTTCGACATTATCATTCCCATGAGCCGGACCAACATCGCGGCATTGTTTGTCATCCTCTTCATTTATGGCTGGAATCAATATCTATGGCCGTTGCTCATTACCACCGAACCGGAAATGAACACGGTGGTCATGGGTATCAAGCAAATGTTCCCCAGTGGTGACGATACGGCGAATTGGCCGGTCATTATGGCGACCTCGATCCTGGCGATGGTCCCACCGGTGATCGTGGTGGTTTCGATGCAGAAACTCTTCGTTCGCGGGTTGGTGGACAGCGAGAAATAGGTAAGCACAGCATGGCGACCGTGGAACTCAAGAACGTTAAAAAACGCTTTGGCGATACCGAAATCATTCATGGCGTCAGCGTAGATATTGCAGACGGCGAGTTCATTGTGATCGTCGGCCCGTCCGGCTGCGGCAAGTCCACGCTGCTGCGAATGGTGGCTGGACTGGAAAGCATCAGTGAAGGCGAAGCTCTTATCGGCGGCCAAAGGGTCAATGAGAAAGAGCCCATGGAACGCGACATCGCCATGGTGTTTCAAAATTACGCGCTCTATCCGCACATGTCGGTTCGGCAGAATATGGCCTACGGTTTAAAAATTGCGAAACTGCCGCCGGCGGAAATCAATTCCAAGGTTGCGGAAGCTGCCCGGCTTCTCCAACTGGAACCTTATCTCGACCGCAAGCCGAAACAGCTTTCAGGCGGTCAACGCCAGCGGGTCGCCATGGGCCGCGCGATTGTGCGGGAACCAGCGGTCTTTTTGTTCGACGAACCATTGTCCAATCTCGATGCAAAATTGCGTGTTCAGATGCGCTTGGAGATCAAGGAACTTCAATCGAAGCTCGCCATCACCGCACTGTATGTCACCCACGATCAGGTGGAAGCAATGACCATGGCAGACCGTATGATCGTCATGAACGACGGCATCGCGGAACAGATCGGCACTCCGCTTGACGTATACGAGCGTCCGCAAACGCTCTTTGCTGCCCAGTTCATCGGCAGCCCAGCCATGAACATCGCTAACGCAACGGTTAACAACTCGCAAGCGACCTTAGAAAACGGAACGGTTATCACGTGCAATGCTCGCCATAATGGAGAAGTTATTGTTGGCATTAGGCCAGAACACCTAATTGCAGATCCGAAAGGCCCAATCGAACTCGATGTGAGTTTCAATGAACCATTAGGTGCCAACACTCTTCTGCACGGACGATTGAAGGACGAAACCAATCGCTTCACAGCAAGTCTGTCCGGCGTGCATTTAACCTCCGCCCAAGCGGCAACCGTGAAACTTTCTATTCTGCCGGAAAATGTTCACATTTTTGACCGGCAAACCGGCAGGCGAATTGGTTAGAGCTTTCTGTCAGAAAACCCTGTCAATCGGCATTGAATATTGACGCCTTATCGGCGTTCAAAATTGGCCCCATGAATTGCGGTTAAGGCACGGCGGTTAGAGCATTTCCGGTTTATTCTGCACCATAACCTGCAGCCTTAAAGAGGTTTGCACATTCCTGTTTTGAGAACAGATCGAGGATTTTGCCAACGCCTTTCCATAGATCTTGGACGGTTCTGATCGCCAACCGCTTCATGTGGGCTTTAAGTTTTGAGAAGGCCATTTCTATGGGGTTCATGTCGGGAGAATAGGGCGGTAGAAACAGCAGCCATGCACCACGCTCCCTGACGGCGGCTTCGGCGGCGGCGATTTTGTGTGCTGGCAAATTATCCATCACAACAACATCTCCCTTTTGCAGGGTCGGCGCGAGTTGGGTTTTGATGTAGGTGAGGAAGGCTGGGCCATCCATGGGACCATCCAACACCCACGGTGCCGTCATACCATCGTAGCGCAGACCGGCAATGAACGTCATGGTTTTCCAATGACCATGAGGGATGGAAGCCACCAGACGCTGGCCCTTTGCAGACCTTCCGCGGGGTCTGGCCATTTTTGTGTTCAACCCGGTTTCATCAATGAAGACAATCCTGCCCAACAGGTGCAAATGCTGTTTTAGCCAGTCCTGACGCTTGCGCCAGCGGTAGCGTTTGGCCCGGACATCGCTGCGCTCCTGTTCACTGGCGTGAGCCGTTTTTTTATAGGTAATCTGATTGGCGCGCAGCCAGTCATCCAGTGTCGAAGAACCAACACGCAGGCCATCGGCGTCAAATACACGGCTGCACAATTCGGCCAGGGTCAGATCGGGCTGCTCACCGATCCAGTCAACAAGGTCGCCATGAAATGGATCAAGCCTGGACTTGCGCTTCTTGCGCACTTTCACATCAACATGACCGACCTCTTCGGCCTGCTTGACAAACCGAATGGCCGAACTGGCGCTGACTTGGAAATGAACCGCAGCTTTGCGACGTGAAACTCCTGACACAACCAAATCAACAATACGAAGTCGTAAATCCTGAGATAAAGCCATGACAATTCCTCCTGATACCTTGAATCAGAAGAAATCATGCACGTAAATCGTAATGCGATTCCATGAGCGCCGGAAATGCTGTAGATCAAGGTTCGGAAGTGTGATTGCGATTTTCCAATACCGATGATCAGCTTCGTGTTGATAGGCGAGCCCCTCAGAGGCCTGTCGCAAGACAAGTATAGCATCTTGGCCACCATACCCGACCGCAATGTCGCCATCGCGATCAAGGCGCGCCATGCCGAGTGTATCGCAATAGAACGCAGCTAAGCCCGTAGGGTTTTTTACATTCAACACGATTGCTGACAGATAATTTTGAGCAGCCATTTTGAAGCGTCCCTTTATGGGAATTCTTGGGGATGGGGCGGGGTATTCTTATGCTGTGACGGTTCTCTGGACATGTTCCATCATTATTGACAGGCCTCACTTGCTAAGGCAAGTGAGGCCTGTCGTCAGTACTTAGGATCGTTGATTCAGAGCGGGCGCGCTATTGTGCGACTTCGAAGTGGTCTTCACGCAGCAACGCGCGGCCATCTTCTTGCAGTACCCAGTACTCATTCGTGATGATACCGCTTGCATTGTTCATTGACCAAGACGCAGAAACACGTGCCGAGTTAGCGTCCAGAACAACGGTCGTCGTGTCAATATAGACAACGTCATCAAACCCTTTGCTTACAAGGTTTGTCCAAAACGCGAGGATTTCATCCTTGCCCGTGAACGTACCGAATGGCTCGACCACCATAACAGCATCGTCTTCGTACAATGCCGCTGCCGCTGCAGCGTCACCCGCATTGAATGCGTCTTTCCAAGCTTGGCTTGCTGTCGCGACAGCAATTTGAAGAGTAGCTTCTTGGGATGCTTGGACTTCTGGTGAAATCGTTTCAGCGAAGCTTGCGCCAACTGATGCGATAGAAATGGTTAATGCCAATAGCGTTGATTTTGAGATGATAGACATGAAGTAGTTCCTTTTCTGATTCTACTACTTGAACATAGCCAACAAAAGTTAGTACGATAAGCCAAATTATCCGTAAATATAGTTGAATAGAATTCAACAGTTGCTATTATGGTATATAGTCAAAAAACGAGAGGCGTAGCCGCCATGAAGCCCAATCCACAAGATATGATCACCTTTTTGGAAGTAGTTGAGTGTAAGAGCTTTACGCAGGCGGCTGATATGATGGGGCTCACCAAATCTGCGATTAGCCACGCTATCAAGCGGCTGGAAAATGACGTTGGTCAAAAATTACTTCTAAGATCGACGCGCGCCCTTTCGATCACTGATGCAGGAACACGTATCTTGCCCCATTGTCGGCAATTGCGCGAAACATATGCGTTGACGCTGAGCGACCTTCAATCAATGGGACGGAGCGTCACCGATACATTGACGGTCACAGTACCAAATGCCCTAAGCCAGAACATGATAGTGCCTGTGCTGGCAAAGTTGCGCAAACGCCATCCGCAGCTATCCCTCAGGCTGATCGCCGATGACCAACCGATGAAGTTAATTGATCAGAAAATAGATGTGGCCATCCGTGTTGGAGAGCCGGGGCCGCAGACGGCAATGGTCCGTCGCATCTGCACATTGCGTGAAGACCTCTACGCCAGCGAAGGCTACGTGAGTGAGCGAGGCGGTATGCCGGATCAATTTGCCGAATTGCAAAACTGGAACCACATTGCCAACGAATGGCAAGGGGTGCCGATGCGGTATCGGTTCAACGAAAGTAAGGTAGTTGAGATAACGCCAGACATAAGGTGTAACTCTCTGTTTGATATAGTTGCTTTCGCGCGCCTTGGCCTTGGTGTGGCGTTACTTCCGAAAAGTGCGGTCGACTGGCTAGATCCTGACGGCAAACTCGTATCGCTCTTCCAAATCTCTTCGACGCCAATATATGCGGTACATCAATATCAAACCAATGCGCCGCGAAAGGTGCGCGATTTTCTGGACGAGCTGACATCGTTTTTAAGAGAATCTGATGATGATTTCCTTTTGGACTAGACTAACTGTTTCACGCGCTTGCACCACTAAACTGGACGTCATATTGTACGAGGTGTTCGGCAGGTTTGTCCGCATTGCAGACATCTAGAGCATTTCCGGTTTATTCTGCACCATAACCTGCAGCCTTAAAGAGGTTTGCACATTCCTGTTTTGAGAACAGATCGAGGATTTTGCCAACGCCTTTCCATAGATCTTGGACGGTTCTGATCGCCAACCGCTTCATGTGGGCTTTAAGTTTTGAGAAGGCCATTTCTATGGGGTTCATGTCGGGAGAATAGGGCGGTAGAAAGACACCAAAATCTATGTTCAGAGAATCATTGAATCAAGTTACATTATCGATAATGGAAGACTCAAACATCCATATTTCATGTTTGGTGGATGATCAGCCCCACTTTCGTTTGCAAGCTTGGAACTGGCTGCTTTCATTAAAATTTACCAAAAGTGTAGCAAAACCTTTTGTCCACTTTACTACTGGAGCCCTCGGGGCAACTGTACAGGAACATTTTGAATCCCTTGGTGCAACGCTTATCGAAGTTGAACCGTTTGGTGATGGCTCTGCGCGCTACTGCAATAAGATTTTACAGCTTGAATCGGAATCATTCATTGAAGCAGATTTCGTTATTTTGTCTGACGCAGATCTTCTGTTTCTGGCTGATCCCGCCACTTTACTCGTCCAAGATAAATTCAGAGCAAAGCAGGTTGATCTACCAAATCCTACAACCGCAATCTGGAGAATTTTGGTTGAAAAAGCGGGCCTGACGGACAAGGTCCGAGAAACCGCACTGGAGTTTGCCCCAAAAGAATTAACATTTGAAACAAACTTCAATGGCGGGCTGTATTTAATCCCACGATCTATGATCGAACCAATCGCAAAAAGATGGCGCGACTATTCAACTAAGTGCCTTGAGCAGGGAGACTTGATGGGCATCTATGCTCATCATGCTGATCAAGTTGGTATGGGTTTAGCTCTAATTGATTTGAATGCGGCAATAGAACCTTTATCAATTTCTGCCAATTTTCCTACTCATCTTCCCGCGGACTTAATTTCAGGAGTTAAGTTTCAAAATATTTTGGCTGTACATTATCATAATCATGTTGACCAACATGGTTTACCCAACAATGTCGGTGTGGAATGGATTGATTCACAGCTGGCTGTTTGAGGTGGTCCCGGATTGTTGGACAGGTTAGCAGCTTTGTTAAGGTGTATTTTGTTGTCTGATCATGCTGCCAGTTTCTCGTCTTGTTTCTCTTTTTTCAACCCGTAGATTTCGTCGGGCGTTGCACCGTTGAATGTCGAGTGTGGACGTTCTTCGTTGTAGAAGGCAAGCCAATTTTTAATATGGCGTTTGGCCACAAAGCCATCGGTCATTTCGTGCAGGTAAACGCATTCGTATTTCAATGACCTCCACAGCCTTTCAATGAAGATGTTGTCCAGAAAGCGGCCACGTCCATCCATGGAGATTTTGATCTTTGCATCCAGCAACACGCCGGTAAAGGCGGAACTTGTAAACTGACTGCCCTGATCCGTGTTGAATATCTCCGGTTTGCCGTATCGGGAAATGGCTTCTTCCAGAGCCTCTACACAGAAACTGGCATCCATCGTATTTGACAACCGCCAGCTCAGCACTTTTCTCGTTGCCCAGTCCATGATTGCCACCAGGTACAGAAACCCCCGCCTCATCGGAATATATGTGATGTCGCTGCACCAGACCTGATTGGGCCTGTCAATCACCATACGCCGCAGCAGATATGGATAAATCCGATGCTCCGGGTGCGGTTTGGACGTGTTGGGAGCCTGATAGATCGCACACAACCCCATCAACCGCATCAATCTGCGAACACGGTGACGGCCAATCTTCACGCCGCTCCGGCGCAAGTGATGCCGTATCTGGCGACTGCCAAAGAAGGGGTATTTCATGAAAAGCTCATCGATCTGCCGCATCAGCGCCAATGTCTCTGCGCTTTCTCCCTTTGGCTTGTGATAGAACGATGAGCGGCTGACCTGGACAAGCTGGCATTGACGGCTCAAGCTGAGTTCAGGGTGATCGCGGGCAACCATCGCCTTGCGTTCCGCCCTGCTCATTGCTTGAGCCCTTTTGCCAAAAAATCCCGTTCCACTGTCAACTGACCGATCTTGGCGTGAAGATCATGAACTTGTGCATCATGCTCGGCACCATCTTTTCCAGAGCCCTTGGAAAATACATCCGCAAGACCATCGATTGCCTGGCGCTTCCACGCCGAGACCTGGTTGGGATGCACCTTGTGCTTCGATGCGATCTCCTGCACCGTCCTGTCACCCCGCAACGCTTCCAGCGCTACTCGGGCCTTAAATTCGTCTGTAAACCGGCGTCGTTTCGCCATGTCGTATTCCTCCATCGTCGAAGAAATACACCTTAACAGGCTGTCCGATTTTCTAGGACCAGCTCAGTTGCAAGAGATCGGCTGGTAGCAGCGCGCCGAGAATGTTTTTCGAACGAGATATTTTGGGACTTCCGTTATAATAAACATCCCGAGCTAGGCAGTGGCCTTGGTTCGCGAAATGAAACTCTGATCGCCAAGCAGCAGATACTTGCGCCACTTCTCGAAGCTATCGGGTCAGACTCTATCATTGATGTTGGTTGCGGTGACCTTGAAGTTGTCGGCCCTTTAACGGTTCATAATTATACAGGAATCGACATTTCTTCCGAAGCAGTTAAGATGGCAAAGATTAAATTCCCCAAGTGGCGATTTGAGAATAAAGCATTATCTGAATTTGGAATCGAATATTTCGACTATAGCATGTGCATTGATGTGCTTATTCATCAACCATCTTTGAAGGCATCTCAGCAACTGGTTGATGACTTGCTGAAAGTCGCACGCAAAGGTGTGGTATTCAGTGCTCATTCTCAAACGGTCAATAGTGGCATTTCGTTTGATACCAGCTCAATTAAGGAATTTCTGTTAGCTAAGCCTGAGATAAACCGGGTGGTTGAAATTCTGACCTATCGCGATGCCACACTCTATTTTGCTGAGAAAAAGTTTGGGGATCGCCGAACGGCCAGTGATATTGGAATTCCAGAGCTGGCGGTCGGACTTGATACCGTCGAAGACAAACAAGGGTTGCTCGATTTGATTGACTTTAGTCGGGAAAAAATTGGCTTTTTTCCGTACTCGGTCATCCGAACACATGAGTATATGTGGTTTGTGGATCAGCTTAGCAGGGTTAACGGCAAAGAGGTAGTTCTGGATGTCGGTGCGGGTGTAAGCTGTATCCCTTTCAAACTAGCTGAGCGCGGGGCATTGGTAACAACTGTTGACTTGCACCCAACCATCCGAAACGAACAGTCGAGGGAAAATTGGAACGAATGGGGCTATCTAGATTATTCGCAGATCGACTCGCGAATTAAGTCCTTCAATGTTGACATGGCGAAGGTTAAATTAGGCGAAATGTTTGATATCGTCTACTCAATTTCAGTAATCGAGCACATGCCTGCCTTAATGCGCCGATCGGTCATTAAGGCGATGGCGGACCACTGCAAACCGGGCGGGAGGATCCTTCTCTCACTTGAATTAATTCCTGAGACTGAAGAATTGTGGAATCTCAGTGAAGATCGGCAAGTTGACAACCAAGACCACGGGACCATACAAGATGTTAAATTGGAGCTTCAACAAGCTGGTTTCAAAATAGAATTTGAGGATATTCTGCGCGGCATGCGATATTCTCGCACTGATGTGTTGTACCTAACTGGCCATCGAGCAAAATTATGACAGGCGAAGGCAGCGCGTAGTGATGGCGAATGCAATCCCAATCATTCAAAATGTGCCAAGTCTGGCAGACCCCATCATCTTTGATAGTGATATCAGAGGCCAGTTTCAGGCATCCGCCGAATACGCGACTAAACCTTATTAGAGGCCATACAGCTTTAAAGCCCAAACGAAAATTAAGTTGGGTGATATCAACCAGTTGTGATTCATTCGGATTGTTTAAAGATTCGAAGGAGATCACAATGGCTTGGACGAAACCAATCGCTTCACCGCAAGTCTGTCCGGCGTGCATTTAACCTCCGCCCAAGCGGCAACCGTGAAACTTTCTATTCTGCCGGAAAATGTTCACATTTTTGACCGGCAAACCGGCAGGCGAATTGGTTAGAGCTGGACACCCGCAAAAACCTCCTGTCCAAATATTTAGCGGGATGTGGAAATACGTTTGATTCCGGTTCGTTCATGGTTTGATTCTGGAATGTTCTCTTTATCAGACAACCATCAGAACGACCGCTGAGGTTTTTGCGGGTGTCCAGCTCTTTCATCGCTGCCGCGTCCAACATCTGCTCGGCCAAAAGCTTCTTCAGTTTTGCATTCTCACTTTCCAATTCCTTCAACCGTTTGGCATCCGACACGTCCATGCCGCCAAACTTGGCCTTCCAATTGTAGATCGTCGCTTCCGAAACACCGTATTTGCGGCCCAGATCACCGGCCTTCGCACCGGCCTCATTCTCCCGCAAAATCCCGATGATCTGCTCTTCACTGAAACGTTTTCTCTTCATCTGTCCGTCCTTTCAATAAGGGCCGGACTCTAATTCATCATGGAGGAGATTCGCAGTGGCAGGTCAATATCAACCAGTTGTGATTCATTCGGATTGTTTAAAGATTCGAAGGAGATCACAATGGCTTGGACTGAAACCAATCGCTTCACAGCAAGTCTGTCCGGCGTGCATTTAACCTCCGCCCAAGCGGCAACCGTGAAACTTTCTATTCTGCCGGAAAATGTTCACATTTTTGACCGGCAAACCGGCAGGCGAATTGGTTAGAGCTTTCTGTCAGAAAACCCTGTCAATCGGCATTGAATATTGACGCCTTATCGGCGTTCAAAATTGGCCCCATGAATTGCGGTTAAGGCACGGCGGTTAGCAGCCGCCCGGAGCGTATCATACCCACATGGTGCTCGACCTGACCCTTCTCCCAGCCGGATGCCGGAGTACAGGCCACGGGATCAAGCAGATAGTGCCCGCACATCTGCTGCAAGCGGCGATTGTAGGCGCGATCCTTGTCGACAAGAACCGCATCCACCGCCGTCACATCCAAGTGAGCCAAGCTCTTCAAAAACACGGACCGCGTCAGACGTTCCCGTTTGGGACAGCGGACGTTCTTGGTCAGCATGTCATCCAGAGCGTGTCACCCAAAAGTGGGTACCGGTTTTGGGGAAAATGACACGCATAAACTAAGAGATAGCGCGACGAAGCGAACGTAATTACTCACCCCCTTGCCAACTTGGCTAAGTTCTGAATCCATGTGGGTATGGAACGCAGTGATTTGGAAAAGCTAAGTAAGCATGCGCTTGTGGATATGGTTTTGCGGTTGCAACAGCCGGTCAAGACGTCCCGCACGTCGTCCAAGCCACCTTCAACGGATAAGAAGGCGCGTCGTGAGCATTCCAAACCAGGCGGCGCGAAGCCCGGTCACAAGGGCCATTTCCGTTCTTTGCATGAGAACCCGGATGAAGTTTTCGACCACCGAGCAAAGGTCTGCCCATACTGCGACGGTTCTCTTGATAGCGATTTGCCAGGGGATATTATTGGTGAATATGATGCGATTGAAGTTCCACCGATTGCTCCTCATATCACCCGTCACCGTCGGATTTGTGTAAACTGCCCGCACTGTTCAACATCGGTGAAAGGTCCTGTTCCAGCTTCAGCCCATGGTTCGCCGTTCGGTCCCCGGCTGCATGGATTGGTGCTTTATCTAAAGACGTATCACGCAGTATCCTTTACCCGGTTGGAAGGGATGCTGGCCGACTTATTTGGCGCCAAAGTCAGCCAAGGCGCACTGGCTAACATGTTGAAGCGCTCTCATGTGCCGTTTGCAACCCGCAAGAAGGATATCATCAAAGACCTGCGCCAAGCCGAAGCCGTGGCATCCGATGAAACAGGGATACGCATCGAAGGCTTGAACGGTTATCACTGGATATTCATGAGCGGAACGGCGATTGTGCACGAAGCTCAACTGAGCCGCGCGGCGCAAGTGGTGCGCGATGTGATGGGCGACCATCAACCTAAACTTTGGTTATCGGATGGATATTCGGCCCAGCAGGGCCATGGCCAATTCCATCAGACCTGCCTTGCCCATCTGGCGCGGGATATTGCTTACGCGGTGGAGGCCAGCGACGACATGGTGCCGGTACGGCTGAAACTGTGGCTGGACAAGGTGTTTGTATTGGCCCGTTTCCTGCAAGGCTTCGCGGCCAGCACGGTGAAAACCAAGAAGCGGCGATTGGAAAACACTCTGGCGGATATTCTCGCCGATACCCCAAGCTGTGAAATTGCCCATACAATCAGCAGAAAAATGGCCAAATGGCGTAAATTGGGCCAGCCCACGGTTACTGACGTTTCTCGACTATCCCGGTGAAATCGACGTGACAAACAACGGATGCGAAAGAGGTCTGCGACCTGCAGTCATCCAACGCAAAGTAACCAACGGCTTCCGTTCCATGTGGGCAGCAAAGGGCGATTGTGCAGTACGAACAGTCGTTGACACCTCGAAGCTGAGCGGACATCCCCCATTCCATACAATCCTATCAACGCTGGCCTGAAACCGAACTCCAAATGACGGCAACGTGGGGGTGAGTAATTACAAGCGAACCCAATGCTTCGTGACAAGCGCTAGATCAAACTGCCAGGGGCCGATCTTCGGGCGGGACTGCACATTGCACTCACAAGTGAACTCCGTACCGCCGTTGGTATATTGGCTCAATTTTTGTTTTCCGGCAGGTCTGGCAATGGCAGAACCGTAATGCCTTCCTCCAGCAATTCCATTGCCTCCGCCGATGAGGTCTTGCCATAAATGCCGCGCGGATCGGCTTCGCCGTAATGGATCTTGCGCGCTTTTTCGGCAAATTCAGTGCCGACATTTTCGGCGGTGCTGGTGACATATTTGTGCAGTGCTCGTATTTTTTCCGCGACCGCATGATGATTGGCAGCCAATTGTTCGCGTTGTTTGGCAGGCAATTTGCCCTTTTGCGGGATCGTCGGCGTCATCAGCAATTTGTCGACCGATGACGAACCGCACTGTGGGCAGTCAAGCAATCCTTGGGCACGCTGGTAATCAAAATCTTCATTACCGGAAAACCAGCCCTCAAAACAGTGGCCGGCCTTACAACCTAGTTGGAAACGGATCATGCGCCGACCCTGGCCCTTTGCGGCGCCGTGATGGTATCGATCGTAAAGCCGCGTTGATGGTCAAGGGATGGTATCTTGGCCCGGCATTCGCTTGCAAACGCAAGATTGATGTCGGCCATCAGCACCCCCTCCTTAGCATCGCCAAGCCCAGCAACCACTTTGCCCCATGGATCGACAATCATCGAATGACCATAGGTGACACGGCCGTCTTGGTGCTGCCCACCTTGGGCGGCAGCAACCATGTAAGCGCCATTTTCGATCGCGCGGGCACGCAATAATATCTCCCAATGGCTCTCGCCGGTGGGCCGGGTGAACGCGGATGGTGCGCTCAGCACTGTTGCCCCTGCTTTTGCCAAATTGGCATAAAGACCAGGAAAACGCACATCGTAGCAAATCCCTACTCCAAGAATAAAGACGCTAAGATCGACGGCCACTGCCTGGTTGCCAGGTTGGTAAACCTTTGATTCGCACCATCGTTCGCCATTGCCGATCTCGACATCGAACATGTGGATCTTGTCATAGGAGGCCAGCCGCGCGCCGGTTGGGCCAAACAGTGCGGCGCGGTTGGCGGCGCTATCTGTCCCAAGCCTGATCGCAGTCGAACCGACGTGGATGGCAACACCCAATTCCTTGGCCAGTTCGGCAGCTCTGGCAAATAGCGGGTCATCGGCATCTTCGAATATGGAAGCAAACAATTGCCGCCGGTCGCGTTGAACGATGCCGGTCATTTCCGGCGATTGGATATAGCGCGCGCCCTTGGCGGCGGCTTGGCGTGTCAAGGCTTCGAAATTTTCTACATTGCGCGCGATATCGGTTCCGCTGTGCATTTGCAGGCAGGCGACGCGATATTTGGTCATCGACCTAGCTTCCGTCTAAACCGATTGCGGTCGGCAATTGGGTCCGGCCACGGCAGCAAGCAGCGCGTCGAGCCGCCCAGCACGATCAAGGGCGTACAGTTCATCACAACCACCAACATGTGTCTCACCGATGAAAATCTGCGGAAAAGTTCTGGCGCCATTCGAGCGTGCAGCCATTTCCGCCCTGATATCACTATTAAACGTGCCGTCGAATTCACGGAAGCCCACGCCCTTGCGGCCAAGCAGGGACTTAGCGGCCGAACAATAGCCGCACAGCTTTCGGGTATAGATCGTAACATTGCTCATGAGTAATTTCATCTTCCTAACGCTGAATGATGCCAATTTATGGACGCGCATTCGCTATCATGCAACTTTGGCAAACACCACAACATCGACCGCCGCCGCACCCGCGCGCAGCATGGCTCGGGTCGCCGCCGAAGCGGTAGCGCCAGTAGTATAAACATCATCAATTAATAACACCCGCTTACCGGCAACATTGGCTTTTTCGCCATCGGCTACACAAAATGCGCCGGCCAGGTTGCGTCTTCTTTCGTTCGCGCCGAGACCGATCTGACGACGGGTGCGTCGGGTTCGGGTAAGATATTGCGGCGCAAATTTTACTTTGGCCTGCCGGGCAATTGCTCTGGCAAGTTCAGCCGATTGGTTAAACCGGCGCAGCAACAACCGGGACCGATGCAAAGGGACCGGGACTACCACATCACAGTCATTAACCAGTTCGGCACCGGCACGGATCATCCACCGCGCCAGCCATGGCGCCAAGTCCGTGCGGTCGGCAAATTTTAGATCACTGACCAACCGCACCGCAAGGTCTTGATAGATCGCCACCGCCCGCAGGCGCTCGAAAACCGGCGGCTCGGCAATTGCCCCGGCACACAGGATTTCATCGCCTATGTCCACCGCAAATGGGCTGCCCAACACCCGGCAATAGGGTTTCTCGATTAACCGCAATTGGTGCCAGCACGCGGCGCATAATCCGCCGGACGCGGCAGCAGGCCGGTTGCAACCAATGCAGCCGGCCGGTACCACAATCGTCGCCATTGCCGTGGCGATGCGCAATAAACCGCCAATCGGCCGTGTGATTAGTGCTTGTCTCGCCGGTTCCGCCATTCGCTTTCAGGGCTCGTAGCCACTACAATTGGTTGATAGAATATCGCCTAACGGCACGGTGGGGAAGCGCCGCACAGTTCCATTACGACGAAATTCTAATCTCCGCCAATTTTGCCGACCGGAAACCTAGTTAACATGACCAACCAGGATCGCGCGATATTTGACAACCGGCTGGTGGAATTGCGCCAAGTTCATGCCTTGGCACGGGCCGATCCCAATGCAGGGTTTCTAGTCGAACATTTGCTTGACGAATTACGAGACCGGGTAGGGGTCACCAACCGCACTTTTGAAAACGCCTACCTGGTCCACGGGTTGGCGCCGGGCGCTGATGATTTGTTGCGCGCAGCCGGCAATATTGCCTCGCTGCGGCGCATCGAACCGCCATTTGTTGTCGGCGAACGAGTGATCATGGCCGGCCAGCGTGATCGATTGCCTCTGGCATCGGCCAGCGCTGATTTGATCGTAATCCCTTTTGCGCTTCACTGGAGCAATGATTTGTTGGGCATGCTGGCTGAAGTCCAACGGGTGCTACAGCCGGACGGTTTGTTTTTGGCCGCAATGCCGGCAACCGGCACGCTGGCTGAGTTGCGGCAAAGCCTGATCAGCGCCGAAGCCGGGCTCGGCGATAGCGTGATGGCTCGCGTCGATCCATTTATCGAAATCCGTCAGGCGGGAGCATTGCTACAGCGGGCCGGGTTCGCCTTGCCGGTTGCCGATCTTGAGACCGTCAATGTCAGCTACCGCGACCCGCGCGGCCTGGTTGCGGATTTGCGGGCGATGGGCGCCACCTGTTGCTTAAACCGGCCGCGTCGGGCACGGTTCTCCAGACATTTGTTTGAGCGCGCATTTGAATTTTACCGGCAAGATTATCGCCGCGATGACGGCCGCTTCGCCGCTACCTTCGCATTTGCCATGCTTACCGGATGGGCACCGCACGAAAGCCAACAAATACCGTTACGGCCTGGTTCGGCAAACCGGCGGCTATCGGATGTTTTGCGAAAAAACCAAGAAAACTAAGGGTTGTTGAATATCAGGAAGCTTCAATTACGCCAGCGCCAATTTGCTCTAATTGTCCACAGGCTGCTGGGCCCATTTGATCCGCCAACGCGCCACGCCCCTATCAACATCGGGTCGTAGGTGTGACCACATAAACCGGAATGATGCCCAAATTGCTCCTACGCACTATTATATCGTATCGGAACTGACCCGTGCCGCCGCTCAACTGCCTGCGGTTCTGCGCATGCCCTGCACCGCCGGTTCGTAGCTGGGATCGAGCGCCTTGGCGCGGGCATAGGATTTAAACGCCCGCTTTTTTTCACCACGTTGCTCGTAGACCAGCGCCTGGTTGGCCCAAGCTTCGGCGAATTTCTTGTCGAGGTTCAGCGCGTGGTTGAAATCCTTCAATGCGTTTTCAGTGTTGCCAAGCGCCAGAAAGGACAAGCCGCGCCCGTTATAGGGTTCCGGAGAATTGATCGCCAACGAGATCGCGGTGGTGAAATCCTCGATCGCTGATTGGTGCTGGCCCATGGTCTGGCGGATCAGGCCACGGGCGTGATAGGCACGCGGGTTGGTGCTGCCTAGCTCGATTGCCCGCTGATAATCCTTTAGTGCTTGTTTGTTTTGGCCGTTTAGCCGGTAGACATTACCGCGTCCGATATAGGCGACGTCGTATTGCGGATTGATCTTTAGCGCCCTGGTATAATCTGTAACCGCGTTGGTCAGTTGGCCGGTCGCGCGATGGATCAGCGCACGGTTGGCATAGGCCTGATAAAAGCGGGGGTTTAGCTGAATCGCGCGGTTGAAATCTTCCAGAGCCTGGCGGTTGCGCCCGGACTGGCCGTAGGCGGTGCCGCGCACATTATATGCTTCCGGGCTGTTGGGATTTTTTTCGATGACCGAGGTCAATGAAGAGATGTTGGTCTTAGAACCCTGGGCCGGGTCGATGGAAACCGCGTCGGCCACATTGGCGGTCTGACAACCAACAAGCACAGTAAGCGCGGTTAGGGTGGAAACCGTACCCGCCAAAAGCAATCTACTGCGTGCTGGTCTCATGTTGTGATTGTCACCGCTTGGTTCAATTTGTTGCCCATAGGCTGTAGCGGCAATAAAGGCGACAAAGCGGCAGCGGCTGAAAGCTCAGCGTTTTCCCTTCATTGGGATCAAGCCTTCGCGTTGTGCTTTTTTGCGCGCCAATTTGCGGGCGCGGCGAATAGCCTCGGCCTTCTCGCGGGCGCGTTTTTCCGAAGGCTTTTCGTAAAAATTCCGCAATTTCATTTCGCGGAAAACGCCCTCGCGCTGCAGCTTTTTCTTTAGAGCGCGCAGGGCCTGGTCAACATTATTGTCTCGAACGAGTACTTGCACGTTCTATTCCGTTCCTTTGGAGGCTGTGGTGAACAGCAAATTCATGGTTTATTGCGGAGAAAAAAACACACTCCCCCGCAAGAGAATACCCATGCAGGCTACCCAGCCATCTAACAAACCCTTGGCCTATTGTCCATAGCCCATCGCAATGGCTACGAATTCATCAATGGGGCTTTAGCGGAAAAAGCCTAGTATAATGCCCCATTTTACGCCCTGGCCGGGGGTCTTTCTTGCCGTAATGGTGGATCAGCAGGTCTGGCTCGGTGGTCAGTTGCGCAATTCGGTCAATTTCATCCCCGAGCAGATTGTGCATTTCGCAATCGCTGTGTCGGTTGGTATCACCAAGTGCAAGGCCGCAAATCGCGCGCACATGTTGTTCGAACTGACTGATCGTGCAGGCGGCCTCGGTCCAATGACCGGAATTGTGCACCCGCGGCGCTATCTCGTTGACTAACAATTGACCATCCCGGCCAACGAAAAACTCGACCCCAATCACGCCTATATATTCAAGTTGGTCGAGAATGGTGAAAGCGATCTCGCGGGCACGGTCGCATAAATCAGCGTCGATGCCGCACGGCACTACCAGGCAAGAAAGCACGCCGCCGCGATGGGTGTTGAGCGAAGGATCAAAGGCACGCTTTACGCCATCGTGTCCTCGGGCGGCGATGATCGATATTTCGCAAGCGAAATCGCAGGCCTCTTCGAGGATACAGGGCTGATTGGCCAGCAAAAGGCGGCAAGCGTTAACCGTGCCGGGATCGGGGTCTTTGGTCGCGGTGATCGCAACTTGCCCCTTGCCATCATAGCCAAGGAACCGGGTTTTTAGAAATGCCGCTGGCGCCGCTGACTGCAAGGCACTTTCAAGGTCGGCTGGCCCGTCGACCGCACGATAATTGACCGTGGCAATACCAGCATGGTTAAAAAAGGCTTTTTCCCTCATCCGGTCCCGGGAAACCGCAAGTGCGTGTGGCGAAGGCGCCACCGCAACCTGCTCGCTCAACAGCGTCATCGCATGGTCGGGCACGTTTTCAAATTCATAGGTAACAACCGCGCAAATCTTCGCCAGTTTTTCCAGCGCCGCGTGATCGTCATAAGTAGCGGTTATCAGGCTGCCGCTGACCTGGCCAGCCGGACACAAAGCATCTGGATCAAGCACCGCGGTGCAGTAACCGAGCTTGGCCGCCGCCATCGCCAGCATGCGGGCAAGCTGTCCGCCACCGACGATGCCGATCAAATTGCCCGGTTTGAGCGGGCGTTGATCAGCCATCGCGTACCGGCCGCTCGCTGACCGCGTCGGTTTGCGCCGACCGCCAGATATGCAACGCCTCGGCGATCGTGCTATCGCTAAGCGATAGCACCGAAGCCGCCAACAGTGCTGCGTTGCGTGCACCGGGCTTACCAATTGCCAAGGTGCCGACCGGCACCCCGGCCGGCATTTGCACCATCGACAAAAGGGCGTCGCGGCCGCCTAGTGCGCCAACCTCGACCGGAACCCCAAGAACCGGCAGCGTGGTCATCGATGCGATCATGCCGGGCAGATGGGCTGCGCCGCCAGCACCGGCAATGATCACCTTGATGCCATTGTCGCGGGCGCCACAGGCAAATTGAAACAAGCGTTCCGGGGTGCGGTGTGCCGACACAATCAGCGTTTCGTGGGTAATATTGAGTTCTTCGAGAAGTGCCGCCGTGTGACGCATGGTCTGCCAGTCGGACTGGCTTCCCATGACCACCGAGACTTCCACCTTATCTGTTGTTTCAGTCCGATTCATGGGTAAATACAGCCTGGGCCCTGTTGACAATCATAGTTGTTGCGACGTTGAAAGATGGCGCAATTACATAAAATGGCTAGCGCGCGCAAGCGTCACAGCGAGGCATTTGCCGCATAAACTATCTAATTATCGGATCCGTCATCGATTTTACGCAATGATGTCCGGTGTTAGTTCCCGGTTAAGGCAGGCGATCTCGTCTTTTATCGCCAATTTCTTTTTCTTGAACCGCTGTAGCCTCAAGGTTTCGGTGCCGATTGCTTCCAGCGCGGCGATCGCATGCGCATAATCCTCATGTTCGAGCACCAGCTTTGCCATCCTGACGCGAACATCTGCCTGTTCCTGTTCGTCCATTTCGCTCCATTGGTTTTTGTTACATCAGCCGCTCGCTCCGCCATCGACGGAGAAATTGGCCTTGTGGATAAATCGATACTTGCCGCAAACTGCTCGCGAGTACCGCAATCGATTGCTAAACTCCCTGCTGGCGGACCTGTCGGGTAAAACTAAACGTAACCGAAAACGGCGGAGAATGACAAATGGCTATTGCATCGCACATTCGCCAACTGGAAACGCGGCACGGTGAACTGGAGGCCGCACTTGATGAGGTCCTCAATCAT
Organism: Rhizobiaceae bacterium; assembly: GCA_965248715.1. Lineage (GTDB taxonomy): Bacteria > Pseudomonadota > Alphaproteobacteria > Rhizobiales > Rhizobiaceae > CBDFKB01. The sequence goes on along the minus strand of CBDFKB010000007.1, from coordinate 145,809 downwards.
CCGAGTGCCGATGACAGCGAAATCGTACAACTGAAACGCGAAAAACTGCGGATCAAAGACAAGATCGCTGAACTCATGCAAGAAGAAGAGGCCTAGGCGGCCAGCCGCTCGTATTGATCATCTGGTGGTGTTGGAACCGGTCGCTGGATCGTTGGTCGGATGCCGGAAACATGATAGCTGCCAAGGCTTTAGGGAAATTCAGCGGCAATTTGGGCAACACCGGCCGTTAACCCAAACCGGGTCTGGCGCACCACCGGTATTGTCCGAAAAATGTGCCAAATCCCATAGCATCGACTTTTCATGGCTGGTTTCCATTTTGTTCAGCAAAATTGTATGAAGCAAGCTGGGCTTGACCCTGTGCGATCAATCTAGGCGGCAAACGGTCCGACAAATGACAATTCAATCAGAAGTCGATCGGTGCCGGTTGTTGCTGGTTGTGACAGCGCAGGAAAATCAACCCGACTTGGTAAAACGAATCACCGATGTCCTGGCCGGCGGTGACATGGCCGCGTTAATCGTTGCTTCGCCCGACGGTTATCAACAATCGCAATTGGAAGAATTGGTGCGCGCCTGTCACACCCACGATGTGCCGATAATGCTGGCCGAAGATTTGGCTTTAACCGAGCGCCTGGACGCGGATGGGGTTGTGATCAGCGGCGATCTTGCGCGGCTAGATGTGGCCTGCGCCCGGTTTTTGCCACATAAAATGGTAGGGTTTGCCAATCCCCGATCCAGGCACAAGGCGCTGGAAGCAGGGGATTTGGGAGCCGATTTCATCTTATTCGGCTCGCTTGGCGGCGATACCCACCCTGTCGCCCATCCAAAAAACCTCGACCTAGCGCAATGGTGGTCGCAATTGATGGAGATACCGTGTGCGGTCATGGGCGGAAATGAGATCGGCAATGTGGTGGAGGCGGCCGCCCACGGCGCGGAATTCGTTGCCCTGGGCCGGGCGGTGTTCGATGACGAAAGGGCGCCAGGCCAATTGGTTGGCGAGGCAAATCGCCTGCTTGATGCCCATGCGCCGCGTTTTAACTGATCTGTGACGGGCGACCAGATGGCAAACCGGCCTTTGAAATCCCTTTGCCTGATATTGGCCTGCGCCTTGTTGGCCGCCGATGAGAGCGCGGCTCAGATCGGCGGAGCCGGGTTGTTGCCAAGCGAGCGTCGCATTTTATTGCCGCCGACCTCGTTCGGGCCGGAAGCCAATTTCATCTATGGCGGCAGCGCCAATGACGAGGCTGAAGAAGATGTGGATCTCGCCTATGGTGCGTTTCAGCGTGGATTTTACCTGACGGCGCTCAAACACGCGCTGGAGCGGGCCGCCAAGGGAGATGCGGCGGCGCAAACCCTGATTGCGGAAATGTATAGCTCCGGCCTTGGGGTTTCGCGCGACCTGCGCGAAGCTGCATCGTGGTACAAGTTGGCGGCGGTGAGCGGCGACCGGTCGGCGCAATTTGCTTATGCCACCATGTTGCTTGACGGAAAAACCAGCGACAGCGACCCGGCCATCGCGCGGCGGTTTTTGGAACAGTCGGCGGGCGCCGGCCATGCCCGGGCGAAGTTTAACCTGGCCCAATTGATCGTTGGCGATAATCCCAATTTGCGCGGTTTTACCAAGGCATTGCCGTTGTATCGCGAGGCGGCCGAACTCGGCGTCAGCGATGCCTATTATGCGCTCTCGCAATATTATTTGAACGGACTTGGCAATGTCAGCGCCGATCCGCAACAGGCGCGACATTGGTTGCTGCGCGCAGCGCGGGCAGGTATCGACACTGCGCAAGTGGAACTGGGCATCATGCTGGCAAATCTGCCGGGCGATGCCCGCGATCTGGCTGGAGCGTTGGCGTGGATCAGGCTTTCCGCCCGCTCGGGCAACGCGATCGGGCAAAACCGGCTAGCACATATGTTTGCCAAGGGGGTAGGCACCGCCGCTGATCCGATCGCGGCCGGTAAGTGGCATATCCTGGCGAGCCGGGCCGGGCTCGGCGACCCCTGGTTGGAGGAATTCTTCCAGGATATGACACTAGAACAACGCCAAACTGCACTGCGCGCAGCCAATCGGTGGCCATTGAGTTGAGGGGCTAAGCGCCGCCACGGTAGCGCCCAGCGCCGATTTCGCCGGTTGCAAGCCGGCGCAAATTGTGGTGTTGAAGCCGCCAATCAGCATCCGCATCGACATTTGCGGCAGCAATACGCCGTCGTGATCGGCAAATCAGAGAAAATTCCATGAAGATCAATGGCAATGAAGTGCGCCCCGGCAATGTGGTCGAACACAAAAATTCGCTTTGGGTCGCGGTCAAGACCCATGCAGTAAAGCCGGGAAAAGGTGGTGCGTTTAACCAGGTGGAACTAAGAAACCTGCTCGACGGCTCCAAGCTCAACGAACGGTTTCGCGCCAGTGAAACCGTGGAACGGGTGCGCCTTGAGCAAAAAAAATTCCAGTATCTGTACGCGGAAGGCGATGCCCTGGTTTTCATGGATACCGAAACCTACGAGCAGCTTGAACTGCAAAAGGATTTTGTCGGCGAACGCTCTGCCTTCCTACAGGACGGCATGTCGGTGACGGTTGAACTGTATGAGGAAAAGCCGATCGGCATCAGGTTGCCGGACCAGGTAACGCTGGAAATCGCTGAGGCCGATCCGGTGGTCAAGGGGCAAACCGCGACCTCGTCCTACAAACCGGCTGTACTGGTAAATGGCGTCAAGGTAATGGTGCCGCCCTTTGTCCAGTCCGGCGAGAAAATTGTCGTCGATACCGCGGAAATTACTTATCTGCGGCGCGCCGACTGAATTCACCGTTCCGTCAGGCCACGGCCGGCGGCTTCAGAAAGAAGCAAAATTCATGGCCCGATCGGCACTGCTTAATGTGATGTGCCAGGCGGCGTTGAAGGCCGGGCGAGGGTTGGCGCGAGATTTTGGCGAGGTGCAGAACCTGCAGGTTTCCATCAAGGGGCCGGGCGATTTCGTCACCAGTGCTGATACCAAGGCCGAACAGGTGATCCGCTACCAGCTGGAAAAGGCGCGTCCGGACTGGGGCTTTTTGATGGAAGAAAGCGGCGAAATACCTGGCAGCGACCCGCAGCACCGCTGGATCGTTGACCCGTTGGACGGGACTACCAATTTCCTGCACGGCATTCCGTTATTTTGCGTATCGATCGGGCTTGAGCGGGACGGGCGCATGGTGGCCGGCGTTGTCTACAATCCGGTGTTGGACGAATTATTTACCGCCGAACTAGGTGTCGGTGCCCATTTGAATGACCGGCGGATTCGGGTCGGTGCGCGCAGGGATCTTGGCGAATGCGTCATCGGTACCGGGGTTCCGCATATGGGAAAAAGGGGCCACGGCCAGTTTGCTAGCGAGTTGACCATGATAGCGGAGCGCACCGCCGGGGTCCGCCGACTTGGAGCCGCAGCGCTTGATCTCGCCTATGTAGCTGCTGGACGCTATGACGGGTTTTGGGAGCGCGGCCTTAAACCCTGGGACATTGCGGCCGGTATGATCATTGTCGGGGAAGCCGGGGGGCTGGTTTCGAGCACGGACGGGATCGGCAGCCCGATTGCCAGTGGCGGGGTTATTGCCGGCAATGAAGCCATTCACAAAAAGCTGGTGGGCTTGCTTTCCAGCCGCACGACGTAAAATATTCTCAATACTGCAATTTGCGCACCATGGCGGTGAGACAGCAAGGGATTGATCCCCAGAGCGTATTCCCGAAAAGTGTGTAGCGGTTTTCGGACAAGAATACGCGACAAAACAATCAGATAGCGCGCCGAAGCTATTCCAACGTTTCGTGACAAGCGCTAGGCAAGCCAATATTAGCCGCTGTTGGTATGATTTACTTGATGGATGCCATCTGGGCCCTGCGACCAGGCGCAAAACGCGGTGGACCTTTGCTCCCGGACGCGGTTGGAGCCTGCTCTTGGTGGGATTGCATCATCGCCGGCGGTATTCGCCTAAAGAACTTGCCGCAAAGTGGGAACCGATTTGGCATAAGAATTGCGGAAAACAAATGCTTAGCGCCCGGTTTTGATTCCATCAAATTTGGAAATGCTCTAGGGTCGGTTGTGAATCAGGATTTGCAGTGCGGTATGAGCCAAAACCAACCTGTTTCAGAAGCAAAATCGCCGACAGGGGGACCCTTGCAAGAATTTATGACGCAAAATTGGGTGGTTTTGGTCATATAAGGAAAGGACATGGTGGATTTTGCGCCGGAAATGGTTGAAATCTGCTTGTGGTGGGCGGACACTACAACGCACCTTTCGCCTATTTAGGCGCAAATCGAACAGGTGCCAGGACCGACCTGAACCTAAGCAGACCCTGGTTAGCGAACGAAATAGCGGCGGTCAAATGGGTCAATATTGGGTTTGCTTGGCATAATATGCGGCGACGAGCGGGCGACAATTGCAAGCAAATTGCAAATTTGTTGACCGACAATGAAAGCGGGGAGATGATAATTGGCAAGAGAGTTTGATCCGCATCGGCTTTCCAATCCGATTATATTCTTGGTATCGATGGTCGTCTTTATGATCATCGTCGCCTTTTTGGTGGCGATCTTGTCGAACCAGCTAACCACCGCATTTCTGGCCAATCCAGGATTGAACGGGCTGATACTCGGCGTACTTGGGGTCGGCATCCTGTTGGCGTTGTTGCAGGTGATTAGGCTGATACCAGAAGTCAATTGGGTCAATACGTTTCGCCAGGGTTCGGCGGAGCTAGGTTCCGTGCGCGAACCGACCTTGCTGGCGCCGATGAAGGCGATGCTGGGTGAAGCCGGGCCGGACATGACGATTTCAACCCAGTCCTGGCGCTCCCTGCTCGATTCGATTGGCAACCGGCTCGACGAATTGCGTGACATCTCGCGCTATTTGATCGGCCTGTTGGTATTTCTTGGCCTGTTGGGCACGTTTTGGGGCTTGCTCGACACTATCGGCGCGCTGGGCGATACGATTAAATCTCTCGATCCACGTTCAGGCGATGCCAACGACGTGATGGATGCACTAAAAAGCGGATTGAGCGCGCCGCTTGACGGTATGGGCACGGCGTTTTCGTCGTCCCTGTTCGGATTGGCCGGGTCGTTGGTGCTCGGATTTCTCGACCTTCAATCGGGTCGGGCGCAGAACCGATTCTATATCGAATTGGAAAACTGGCTATCGACGGTCATCGATAAAGACATCGATATTTCGGTTAGCGACAAACTCGGCGGTGCCGGCAGTGACGAAATCGGCGCGCTTTTGACCCGGGTCGCCAGGACCATGCAGCAATCCAACGCCAGCTATGACCGTGGCGTCAGTGCCATGGCCAGGTTTACCGAAAGCATCAACAATCAGGTCAAGGAAATGCGCTCGACCCATGAAACCATGCGCGACGCCCAAGAAGCGCTGAAGCAACATCTCGACGGCCAGGCCCAGCAGATGAAGGAAATCCATGACCTGCTGAATAAAATGTCAAACCTGTTTGGCAAGGCAGCCGAAAAGTAGGCGGCGGAGAGGCTGACGATGAGCGGCATCAGGTCACGGCGGCGCACTGCGACGGTGGATTATTGGCCGGGGTTTGTCGATGCCCTGGCGACTTTGCTGTTGGCGATTATTTTCCTGTTGTCGGTATTCGTGCTGGCGCAATTCCTGTTGAGCCAGGAGATCACCGGCAAGGACGCGGTGCTCAACCGGCTGAATTCGCAAATTGATGAACTGACCTCGTTGTTGGCGCTCGAACAGTCAGCGGGTCAGGATTTGGAAGACCAGATCGTATCGCTCAACGCCAGTTTGGTCGACACGCAAGCCGAGCAGGCCGATCTGCTTGGGCTGCTTGAACGCGGCGAAGGCCAAAGCGAAGCGTCGTCGTCGAGGATCAGCACGCTCAGCGATACCTTGAGCGAGGAAAAGAAACTTAGCCAACGGGCATTGGCTCAAGTCGAATTGCTCAATCAGCAGATCGCGGCCCTGCGGTTGCAGATCGGCGCCCTTGAGGATGCGCTCGATGTCTCGGAAAGTCGTGACCGGGAAAGCCAGACCCGGATTGTCGATCTTGGCAAGCGGCTCAATGTGGCGCTAGCCCAGCGGGTCCAGGAGCTCAACCGCTATCGTTCCGACTTTTTCGGCCGGCTGCGGGAAATTCTCAGCACCCGTTCCGACATCCGCGTGGTCGGTGACCGGTTCGTGTTTCAATCGGAGGTCTTGTTCGGATCAGGTTCCGATACGCTTAATCCGGTCGGCTCGACCGAGCTCGACAAGCTGGCCGACGCGGTATTACAACTCGAGCGGGAAATCCCCGATGACATCAATTGGATCCTCAGGGTTGACGGCCACACCGATGACATCCCAGTAGGTTCCGACCGGTTTCGCTCCAACTGGGACCTGTCGTCGTTTCGTGCCATCTCTGTGGTCGACTATTTGATCAGCAGAGGGGTTAAACCGGCGCGGCTGGTAGCGGCTGGCTTCGGCGAATTCCAACCGCTTGATGATCGCGACAGCAATGATGCAAGGGCGCGAAACCGGCGCATCGAACTCAAATTGACCGAGCGCTAAGCGCCCTATTCACCCACCGCCATGCCGTTGCCGGCATGGTCCAATGCGCCGGCGCCGGTGTCGAATTGCAGGCGTGCCAAATTGGCGTATTGGCCGCCTTTGGCGACCAGGGTCTGGTGAGTGCCTTCTTCAACGATGCGGCCATTGTCGAGCACGATGATGCGGTCCGCCTTTAAAACGGTGGCCAGCCGGTGGGCGATAACGATGGTGGTGCGGCCGACCATCAGCCGGGCCAGCGCTTCCTGGACCAGTTTTTCGCTTTCCGCGTCAAGGGCGCTAGTCGCCTCATCAAGCAGCAATACCGGGGCGTTCTTTAAGATGGCGCGGGCGATGGCGATGCGTTGGCGCTGGCCGCCGGAAAGAGTAACGCCGCGTTCACCGACCATTTCATCAAAGCCGTGCTGCATACGGTCAATGAATTCGGTAGCTAGGGCGTCTTCGGCGGCACGGCGCACAGCATTGGCGTCGGCACTGGCATCGGCAAATCGGATATTGTCGGCGATTGAGGTACCGAAGATCGAGGTTTCTTGGGGAACCAAGGCGATGTGGCGGCGAAACGCGTCAGGATCGGTGTCCCTAAGGTCAATGCCGTCGAGCTCTATACTGCCGCTCTGCGGGTCGTAGAAACGCAGCAACAAGGAAAACAAGGTGCTCTTGCCGGCGCCCGAAGGGCCAACCACGGCGATGGTCTCGCCTGGTTGGATCGTCAGGGTAAAGTCGCAAAGCACCTTGGTGGCTGGGCGGCTCGGATAGGCGAAACCGACCGCTTCGAAGGTGATTTCGCCTTTTGCCCGCAAGGGCAATTTTGTCGGGTTTTTCGGTGCCGCAATTTGCGGTTCCACTGCCATCAATTCAGTCAATCGTTCGGCCGCGCCAGCGGCTTGCGACAATTCTCCCCACACTTCCGACAGGGCGCCAAGAGCGCCAGCGGCAAATACCGAATAGAACAGGAACTGACCCAAATTTCCCGGTGACATGTCGCCAGCCAGCACGTCGCGGGCGCCGATCCACAATACCGTGACAACGCTGGAAAAGATCATGAAGATGGCAAATGCGGTCAACAAGGCACGCATGGCGGTGGAAGCACGCGCGGCGTCAAACGCAGATTCTGCCGCTTGGCAATAGTGCTCTGCCACATTGCTAGCATTGGAATATGCTTGAACGGTGCGAATTGCGCCGATCGCTTCCGAGGCATAAGCAGTAGCAATGGCAAGAGTGTTTTGGGCCAGCCGCGAACGCCGCCTGACTTCGCGGCCGATACCGACCAGGGGCAATACGATCAGCGGAATGGCGGCAATCACGATCAGCGACAGACGCGGCGATGTATAAGTCATCATGATCAAGGCGCCGATACCGAGCAGGGTATTGCGCAACGCCATTGATGCTGTGGCGCCGACGGCGGATTTGATCTGGGTAGTATCAGCAGTTAGCCGCGAGACGATTTCACCGGAGTGTGAAACATCGAAGAATTCTGGGCTAAGCCGGGTAATGTGGCGAAACACGTCGGCGCGCAGATCGGCGATCACCCGTTCACCGAGCCAGATGACGAAATAATAGCGGCAGGCGCTGGCGATTGCCAATACCCCAGCGATCACTACCAGCATGGTAAAATAGTCATTGATGAAACCGGAATCGCGGCCGCTAAAGCCGTGATCGACCATGCGGCGCACCGCCAATGGTAGGGTCAAGGTGGTTGCAGCGGCCAGCAGCAGGAAAAACACTGCGCCGCCAACATGAAATTTGCGTCGCAGCAAATAGGGAAAAAGGCGCGAAAGCGGCCGCAACGACTTCCTGCGCTCGGCGTCTCGGATTGCTTCCTCGGCAAGAAATTGTTCGGCCATTGGCTGCTAGATTTCCTCTTTGCAGAAACGATTTATGGTCCGGCGCGGCATAAGGTTTTGCTGCTTAGCGCCAATCTGGTTTGATGAAAACAAAACCAGGCTCAAGTCCTTTTCTTAACCAGCTTGCGGACCAATAACCGGTGCCCACATATTCTGGAAGTGCTGTTGTCGGCGCTTGTCAGTCGTTGCTCGGTGATGTATACGCTCGCCAGCCATTTTGAAAGCGGTGGCAGATCAACAAATTCGGCGCTTCTAACCGTTCGCTTCGTTGGCGATGGGGGTGGTTGTGCCGATGCCGGCGTTTAGGAACCTACGATGAAAAGCGATATCCATCCCAACTATCACAGGATCAAGGTGGTCATGACCGATGGCACCGAATACGAGACCCGCTCAACCTGGGGCGCGGAGGGCGATACGCTCAAGCTTGATATTGATCCCACCACCCATCCGGCCTGGACCGGTGGCGCCCAGCATCTGGTCGACCGCGGTGGCCGGGTTTCGCGCTTCAAGAAGAAATATGAAGGCTTCGGGGTTTAGAGCCAGCATCGCGACATTGATCCCAACCGCAGTGTAGAAGAAGCCGCAACGGCTTAGCTTCACTAGCCTGCATCGCTGGCAGACACTGAGATCTGGCGGCGCGCGCGAGATCATATTTTTTCGGGTCGCGCCCATCGCTTGTACCATGAGGCAATAATACCAAGGGTGGTGCAACACCCGATTAATTGGCTCTACTCCCCCATTTTGAGTGCGGAAATAAATGCCTCCTGGGGGATTTCCACTTTGCCGAACTGGCGCATTTTCTTCTTGCCAGCCTTTTGTTTTTCCAACAATTTGCGTTTTCTGGTGGCATCGCCACCATAGCATTTTGCCGTCACGTCTTTGCGTAATGCCGAGATGGTTTCGCGTGCGATCACCGTGCCGCCGAGCGCTGCTTGGATCGGGATCTTGAACAAATGGCGCGGGATCAGTTCCTTAAGCCGCGCACACATGGCGCGGCCGCGCGGGTCGGCTTGTGCGCGGTGCACCATCATCGACAAAGCATCGACCGCCTCACCATTGACCAGGATCGTCATTTTGACCAGATCGCCGGGCCGGGTGCCAGTGATCTGATAGTCGAACGAGGCATAGCCGCGCGAAATCGATTTCAGCCGATCGTAGAAATCAAAAACCACTTCGTTGAGCGGCAGATCATAAGTCAGCATTGCCCGCGCGCCCACATAGGTCAGCTCCACTTGGACGCCGCGCCGGTCCTGGCACAGTTTCAAAATCGCGCCGAGATGTTCGTCCGGCGACAAAATCGTCGCCCGGATCCAGGGTTCGCGGATTTCGGTGATCTTGACCACGTCTGGCATGTCAGCCGGGTTGTGCAGTTCGATCGTGCTGCCGTCGATCAGCGACATTTCGTAGATCACGCTTGGCGCGGTGGCTATCAGGTCAAGGTCGAATTCGCGTTCCAGCCGCTCCTGAATGATCTCCAGGTGCAAAAGCCCAAGAAAGCCGCAGCGGAAGCCGAAGCCGAGTGCGGCCGAGGTTTCCATCTCATACGAAAAGCTAGCGTCGTTGAGCCGTAATTTGCCGACCGCAGTGCGCATTTCTTCGAAATCCGCCGCGTCGACTGGAAACAAGCCACAAAATACCACCGGCTGGGCCGGCTTGAAACCCGGCAGCGGTTTGGCGCACGGCGCCTTGTCCGTGGTGATAGTATCGCCAACCCTGGTATCAGCAACTTCTTTGATCGAGGCGGTAATAAAGCCGATTTCGCCAGGACCAAGGGCCTCCACATTGACCTTTTTCGGCGTCAGCACCCCAACCCGCTCGACCGGATAACGGGCACCGGTGCCGAGCATGCGGATGATTCGACCCTTTTTTAGTTGCCCGTCGATGATCCGGACCAGCACGATCACCCCCAGATAGGCGTCGTACCAACTGTCGACCAATAAGGCGCGCAAGGGTTTGTCTGCATCACCTTCATGAGGCGGCGGCAAGCGGTGGACGATTGCCTCTAACACTTCTTTGACGCCCTTTCCGGTCTTGGCGGAAATCTCCAGCGCGTCGGCGGCATCAAGCCCAATCACATCTTCGATCTGTTGGCGAATGCGGTCAGGTTCGGCGGCCGGCAGGTCGACCTTGTTGAGTACCGGCACTAATTCGTGATCGTTTTCGATCGCCTGGTAGACATTGGCGAGGGTTTGCGCTTCTACCCCCTGGCTGGCGTCAACTACCAGCAGCGAGCCTTCACACGCCGACAGCGAGCGCGAAACTTCATAGGCGAAATCCACATGGCCCGGGGTGTCGATTAGATTGAGAGCATAGCGCTCGCCATTGTCAGCGACATACTCGAGCCGTACCGCTTGGGCCTTAATGGTGATGCCACGCTCGCGCTCGATCTCCATATTGTCGAGCACTTGCTCTTCCATCTCGCGTTCGGCCAGCCCGCCGGTCATCTGGATCAGACGGTCGGCAAGGGTCGACTTGCCATGGTCGATATGGGCAATGATCGAAAAATTGCGGATATTGCCGAGACCGGGATAAGATGTGTTCATGATTCGGCATGTAGCAGGCTTTCGTTGATATGCAACCGCGTTTGTTAACATGGGTGGCCAATGCCCGGACCTACGTTAAGAAACCGCTGGTAGGGCTTGCCGCAACCGCAGCAATTGGCGTGGCGACAATCAACTTGTTTCCTGCCTGGACCCAAGCGCAACCGTATTGTCCGCTGGCGCTGGTACTCGCATTTGACGCCTCATCGAGCGTGAATGCCAGAGAATTTCGGCTGCAAACCGATGGTATTGTCCGCGCGTTGATGAGCACAGATGTTTCGGATGCGATTATCAGGTCCGGCGGGTTGCAGGTGCTTGCATTTGAATGGAGCGGGCGCAACCAACATTTTATTGCCGCCGATTGGCAGTTCCTCGATAGTTTGCCGGCGATCGCTGAGTTCGCCGACGCGATCCGCAACTACAAGCGCCAGCACAATGATTATCCAACCGCGGTCGGCCAAGCGCTGGGGTTCGCATCGATCCAATTGCAGCGCGCGCCGCTTGAATGTGATCGCCAAACCGTCGATGTCGCGGGCGACGGGGTGCACAATGACGGCTATGCGCCTGAAACCGCATATCGGGTGTTTCCCTATGGCCGGGTCACAGTCAATGCACTGGTGATAAGCGGCGCCTATCCCGATCCGATACCGTTTTATCGGGAACAGGTGTTGCGCGGTGCTGGCGCATTCATGGAAATTGCCAACGGCTATAACGCCTATGCCAGCGCCATGAAGCGAAAATTGCTGCGGGAAATCAACAGCTCGATGGTGGCTGCCAAATGATGTGGTCAACTCCAATGCGCTCTAGCGCTTGTCACCAAGCGTTGGAACAGCTTCGTCGATCTATCTCTTTGTTTATGCGTGTCATTTTTCCCAAAACTGGTACCCATTTTTGGGTGACACGGCCTAGTGTGTTACTGCATATCGCCAGGACTAGCATTGCGGCTGCGGTTTTGTGTTCAGCAGTAAATTATGCGCAGGCGCTGGACGGCGAAGATACGGCGCGGCGTTATCAGCCGTTGCCGGCACCGCGCCCGGCGGTGGAATTGCCTGATCCGCCGCCTGCCAAGCACAGCACCGGAGCTGGCAAAGCAATCATCTATCAATCGGCCTGTCCAGCTTTGATGGGCGGCTTGATTGTAGGTGCGGTCCAGCCACCGATCATTGAAGGCCAATGTGGGGAACGCTCACCAGTCGCGGTTAGCGCTGTGGTCGGCGAAGACGGAGCTCTGTCTGTACCGTTGACCGGCGGCCCGATAATGGCTTGCAGCTTTTCTACTGCAATCGCCAACTGGGCGCTGGATGTGGCCCTGCAGGCGCAAGCGATCATCGGTGCCAAACTTACCGCGATCGAAACCGGTACCTCCTATCAGTGCCGGCGGCGCAACAATGCGGCTGACGGCAAGATTTCCGAACACGGATTTGCCAATGCGCTCGATGTTTCTGGCTTCCGCTTCGACAACGGCACCCAAGTAAACGTGCGCGAAGGCTGGGTTCAGGAGGGGGCGACCGCAATATTTTTGCGTGCGGCCCATGCTGCGGCCTGTGAACGATTTACCACCGTGCTTGGACCGGATGCCGACCAGCACCACAGCGACCATTTCCACCTCGACCTAGGCTGCCACGGCAAAACCTGTACATATCTATTGTGTCAATGACCGGTGGACCGATTACCTAGAGCGTGTCACCCAAAAGTGGGTACCGGTTTTGAAAAAAATGACACGCATAAACAAAGAGATAGCGCGACGAAGCTATTCCAATGCTTCGTGACAAGCGCTAGTGCGGTGTTGGATAATATTTGGCGTCCCAAATATTGAAGTCTATGGGCCAATGGGATCAAACCGGCACCACAATCATGATGCTCAACACGCCCTATGCTGCGATCATGGTTTTGACACGATTAATTCCCACCCTACTCAACTTATAGGTCTTGCGTGCTTGCTTGCTGGTCCCGGTTTTGGCCAATTGTAGCACCTGTTGCGGTTTCGCGTCGCGAAGGGTTGAAAGCGCATTGGTAACATTGGCGATCTTGTGGCCGATATTACTCAGCTCCTTGTTGACCGATTGCCCGGTAAAGGTTTCGCCACCGCCGACTACCTGCAGCCAATAGGCGGCAACCAGCGCCCTGTCACTCGCGGAATGTGGTCTGGAGGCGGAAAAAAGTTCCGCAAATTCAGCAAAATCTTTTTCGTCCTTGTAATTGGAAGCGATTGTCGCCTCTATATTAGGCAATATGCTATCCATAAACAGTTTTGGATCAGAAAAACTGGAATTAATGTTCAGTAAGGTTGCAACAGAAGATATTACCCGTTCGCGAGCATCATTTACCAAAGGCGCCAATGCTTCATATACTTTTTGAAAGGCTTCTATGTCGGTTTCTTCATGATTATTCACGGGTCTCAACCTTTTTTTCCGACCAAAGACCACAATATAGCATTACATATAGATGTTGACGAAATTATGACCAATCACTATTTCGATAGATATAATATACCGCCATTTTTGACTAGAAAAACTTGACCAATAAACGTTTTGAGGTCGTGTACTGGGGCCTGTGGATATTTATGGTTATGACGCTTTTGATGAATACAGCGTCATTGTTGCAGAGCAACTTTACCGAAAAATAATATGCATTTCACCTCGGCAGCCAAAGCCAACGACCGCACCGAAAAGCCGGTTGCGTCCACTATTTGTGCTGCCGCAAACTGGGCCAGGATTGCATTTAATTTTCTTTGATAGCGGTGCGCCAAATAGACATTTCTACCACCTTTGGTATTACCCCGGTCGCAATATATCTCCGGCCGAAACCTCGCCGCTCCAGGTCAATTTCTTGTAGTCGAAACCGTGTTCGATGGTCGGTTTAACCACCCGGAAATAGGGAGAAAGATCAAAATCGCGCGGCGCGAACAGCGAATGGTGGCGTATGTGCAATATTTCTTTGCGTGAATAGGCCGATTTGACCCCGGTATGACCCTCATGTGGCGCCACTTCCGGCAGGATCGGATATTGCACCTCTTGAAACGCTTGCGCGATCAGCGACGAGCAAATCGCTCTGGTTGGCGTACCGGAGCCGAACGCCAGCATTCGCCGGCGCCAACGTACCGGCACGGGTGGTGTTGGCAGCAGGTAACGCAGCAGATCGATGATGTTCTTTGTATCGTATTGTAATCCGATCTTCGAGATCATGAAGTCGACCAACTGGTCGCGGTCTTCGAATGTTAGGCCAACCGGCCGGCAGATGCGGGTGTTGAATGATTGATAGTTCGATAGCCGCACCGCAACGCAACCCTCCCCCACATTGACTTCGATCAATCGCGGTCGCTCGGAGCCATCTTCAGGTTCCGGCAGCGCGTTGCCGACGAATATCGCCGAATGCGACCAGGTTGATTGGGTCAGATACTTAATCACCGCCGAAACTTTCTGATTGCCCTCAACCAGCAATACGTCGCCTGGTTCCAAGGTTCGGCACAGGGTGTTGAAATCAGATGGCGTATAGGGTTCGTACCCGGAAGTCTGCTTGTTGAGAATTTTGGCAATACCCGCGCCGATCCGGTCCATCATCGCGGAAATCAAGCCCATAGGGTTTCTCCTCGGCGCGTAACTATACCCGATCGCGCCTTGTGGAACCCATGTTGGGTCAATTTGGCCTGCCGACAAGCCCGGTTTACGCAATTTGGCTTGATTTTGCATGACAATCGCTTGAACGCACACGGCCGGTCAAGCCGCACCTTAATACCGACGATATGGTAGTGGACTGGCGTCATTGCGATTTGACGCTCGATCCGCAACCGGCGTATACCGACCTTTGTTTGGAATCATTCTAAATATTACGAGTACACAACATGTTGTCGCGTTTGTTTTCCGCCAATCGCCGCCGCTTTGAAGACCTCAGCGAGCAGGAGATCCTGGCGCTGGCTATTTCGTCGGAAGAAGATGACGGGCGCATTTACCGCGCTTATGCCGAGGGACTGCGCGAGGAATTTCCCGATACCGCCCATATGTTTGATGAAATGGCGGCCGAGGAAAACCAACACCGGCAATGGCTGATCGACCTGCATGTGGAAAAATTCGGCGAGGTAATTCCGCTGGTCCGGCGTGAGCATGTGCAAGGGTTCTACACCCGCAAACCAGACTGGTTGGTTAAAACCTATGGGGTCGATCACGTGCGCCAACAGGCGACCGAGATGGAACAACAGGCGCAGCGCTTTTATCTTGCATCCGCCGCCAGAACCAAAGATGCTTCAATCCGCAAATTATTAGGCGACCTGGCCGAGGCCGAAGGCGGCCACATTATGGTCGCTAGCAGTTCGATGGCTGAAAATACACCGGACTCGGTACGCAAGGTGGAAGCAAGCGCTGAGCACAAGAAGTTTGTCTTGACCTATGTCCAACCGGGTCTGGCCGGACTGATGGATGGATCAGTGTCGACCTTGGCACCGATCTTCGCCACCGCATTTGCCACCCACAATACCTGGACCACGTTTTTGGTCGGGCTCGCCGCGTCGGTCGGCGCCGGCATTTCTATGGGTTTCACCGAGGCAGCTTCCGATGATGGCCAGTTGACCGGCCGCGGCTCGCCGGTCAAGCGCGGTTTTGCCTCAGGCATCATGACCACCGTGGGTGGCCTTGGTCACGCGCTGCCCTATCTGATTACCGATTTTTGGACCGCGACCATGGTGGCGTTCGTGGTCGTGCTGATCGAATTATGGGCGATCGTATGGATCCAGAACCGGTTCATGGACACCCCGTTCTGGCGTGCCACATTGCAGGTGGTGTGCGGCGGCGCGTTGGTGTTTGCCGCCGGCGTGCTGATCGGCAACGCCTAACGATTTTTGTTCATATGATTGCGTGACGGACCCGGGCCGATACCCATTCGGACAGGATCACGGTCGCTAAAATCACCAGCAATATGAGCGAGACCTGGGTCCAAGCAAGGGTTGAGATAGAAGCATCGAGTTGCAGGCCGATGCCGCCGGCACCAACCAAGCCGAGCACCGTCGATTCGCGGATATTGATATCCCAGCGAAATACCGAAATACCGGCAAATGTCGGTAGGATTTGCGGTACCACGCCGAAGATCAGCTTCTGGCCGCCGCTCGCCCCGGTCGCTTCGATTGCCTCTGTCTGGTTTGGATCGATTTCTTCGATCGCCTCGTAAAGCAGCTTGGCGCAAAAGCCGATCGAGCGCAGACCGATGGCGATTACGCCGGCAAAAATTCCAGGCCCGATGATCGCCACCAACATCAGCGCCCAGATCAACGAATTGATCGAACGCGACGAAACAATCACCAACAAAGCAAACGCCCTGATGCCGGTATGCGGTGTGGTATTGCGGGCGGCCAGAAATGCAATTGGAAACGCCATTACTAGAGCCAGCATGGTGCCGAGTGTGGCGATATTGATGGTGTCCCAGATCGGCCGCCACAACACTTCCATATAGGACCATTTCGGCGGCACCATCCTGGACGCCATATCGGCTGCTTGGGTACCCGCATCGGTGACGAAAAACCAAATCGTCTTGTCCGAAATCAGCTTCCAACAATAGGCGACAATGGCGACACCGACCAGCCAACATAGCCACATGGTCCACTGCGCGCGACTTGTACGGCGGCGCCAGATCGGTCCGTCTTTGGTATCGATTACCGGCATCTTACTGCACCCATTTGCGCAAATGGCCAGAGCAATATTCCAGCACCATGACAATTGCGATGATGACGATCAAAATGGCGGCGGCGGAATCGAACTCATAACGGTCGAACGCGGTCAGCAAGGTGGCGCCAATACCGCCGCCGCCGACGATGCCAACCACCGCCGATTCTCGGAAATTGATGTCGAGCCGATACATGGAAAGGCCGATCATGCGCGGCATCACCTGTGGCTGAATGGCGTAGTTGACCCATTGAAACCAGCTCGCGCCGGTGGCTCGCACCGCCTCAGCCTGGGCCGGATCGCTGTCCTCGATATCTTCGGCCAAAAGCTTGGCATAAAAGCCAATGGTGGCGATCGACAGGGCGAGAAGCCCGGCAAACGGTCCGAACCCGAACAGTTTGACCGCGAAGATCGCCAAAATGATCTCGGGGAAAGTGCGCGACAAGGCGATAATCGAGCGGCAAATCAGATAGACCGGCATCGGCGCCAGATTGCGTGCGGCGCCAAGCCCGACCGGTATCGACAAGGCGACGCCGATAACGGTGGCGATCACCGCCATCCAAATACTTTCCAAAATACCGTCGACGATGGAATCCCAACGGCTGACAAAGTCCGGCGGGAAAAATGCTGCAACAAATTTTTTACCGCGCGGCAAACCCTCGGCGACCCGTCCCCAGTCGACCTCCATGGTGCCGAGTGCCAACGCCAGATAAAGCGCAACGCAAACTACTACGCCCCAGCGAATTAGGCGGCTTTTGATCAAGGGCGGCCGCTTCCATACCCGCGGATAATTGGTCGCCACGATTTCGCTCATGCGCCAGATACCTTTGCGCCATCGCGATGCGGTGCGCTTACGCCATCAAGGTCTGCGACCTCGTCGTCGTCAACCGCCTCAATCGTCGCCTCCCAATCCTCTTCGCCGTAAATCTCGGTCAAAACCTCAGGGGTGAGCCCGCCAGGAGGTCCGTCGTAAACAATCTCGCCAAGGCGCAGCCCGACAATCCGCTCGGCAAACATTTGCGCCAGCAGCACGTCGTGAATGTTGATAATTGCGGCCAGCTCGCGCTCACGGCACAATTCGCAAATCAGCCGCATGATCTGACGAGAGGTTTTTGGATCGAGGCTTGCGGTTGGCTCATCGACCAGCAATAATTCGGGATTTTGAATCAGTGCCCGCGCTATACCGACACGCTGGCGCTGGCCGCCAGACAATTCATCGGCCCGTTTGTCGGCCATCGCCATCAAGCCAACCCGGTCGAGCAGTCGAAATGCCTCGGCGACATCGCTTGATGGAAAGCGGCGGAACCAGCTCTGCCAGAAACCGACATAGCCAAGACGGCCGGACAGGACATTTTCCATAACAGTCAGGCGTTCGACCAGAGCATATTCTTGAAAGATCATGCCCATGCGCCGGCGCGCTTTGCGCAGCGCTCGCGCAGACAATGTGGTAAGGTTGATATCACCCAGCATCGCCTTGCCGGAGGTCGGTTCGACCAGCCGGTTGATGCAGCGGATCAGGGTCGATTTGCCGGCGCCGGAAGGACCGATCAGCGCCATCACCTGGCCTGTTGGTATCTCCAGATTTACCCCTTTAAGCGCTTCGTCGCCGGTCGGATAGCGTTTGCATAGTTCTTCAAGACGAAGCATATCATCGGCCCACCAGATTTACCCGCCAAATTCAACAGCTGTTGCCGGCTCGTTTGACGAACCGGCAACCCGCTTTTCCGCAATAATGCAGAGTACCTACTATTTACATTCGTAGGAAACCCCGTTCGCGGCGTCGATCTGGCGAATGACCGCCCAATCGCTCTTGTGATGGATCGAAACGAAGCGGCCTTCCTTCTTAAATTCCGCCTGCAATTCCGATCCTTCCCAAGGGAAAGTAAAGAACGCCTGTTTGATCTTTGCGGCAACCGCCGGATGTAGATTGTGGGCGTGGCCATATCCGGTGGTCGGGAAGGTTTGCGACTTGTAGACCGTGCGGATGCTGGCCGCATCAACCGCACCGCGATCAACCATCCGCTTCATCACGGAATTGGCGATTGCTGCTGCGTCGTAATCTTTGTTGGCAACGCCAAGTACCGAATTGTCATGCTTGCCGGAAAAAGTGGTTTGGAAATCCTGGTCGGCAATCAAGCCGAAGGAGCTTTTTAAAATCGCCGACGGTGCCTTGAACCCGGAGTTGGAGGTCGGCGAGGTAAATGCCAGAGTTTTTCCCTTTAGATCCGCCGGTGTTTGAATTGGGCTGTCGGCTGGAACGATGATCTCCATTTCGTAGCCATAGGAACCGTCCTTGGACGCCATCATGGCAAACGGCACGATACCGGCGCAGGAAACCGCGACCGGGTTGCCACCGGTGTTGACGCCGGCAATGTGCAGGCGGCCTGACCGCATTGCTTCATATTGCGCGGCATAGGATTGAACCGGGAAAAACACCACATTTTTGCCGGTTACGTTGGCCATGTGTTTGATAAATCCGTCCCAAACTTTCGCGTAAACGGCCGGATCTTCGACCGGTGTGTAAGAAAAAATGATCGTATCGGGATTAGCCCAATCGGCTTCGTCAAGCGGCAGATCCGCGATCAAATCGCCATTGCGGTCGCAATATTGCTGATCCAAGGTACCGCGCGGACAATCTTCTGCTTGAGCCAACCCGCTCCAAGTCAACGTTCCAAGCACGAATAACGCGCTGATAAATACTCTCATTTCGTCCCCTCCATAGTGGGCCTGCGATTCCAGGATCCAGTTTCACGAATATTTCGCTTAGGTAGATTATGCCGACAAATATCCGCGAAATCCAGTATAATATGTTCGTTTTTTTTCGTTTATCAATCACAACTACCGGTTATCCGCTCACCATGGCGCATTAAACCGGCAAATTGCGCCAGGTCTTGACCAACTAGAGGAATGAATTTGACATTTGGTGCCCATTTGCGGCTTCGTCGTTTGTCAAATGTCAAATTTAAAAATTCCACTAGATTTAGTATCTTGCTAGTGGTTCTTTTGTTGCCAAGATTTGCAAACCACAGTGTTGCAACGGGACGCAAATGTTGGAGCCGAACCACTAGAGCGTGTCACCCAAAAGTGGGTACCGGTTTTGGGAAAATGACACGCATAAACAAAGAGATAGCGCGACGAAGCGAGCCCAACGCTTGGTGACAAGCGCTAGCGCGTGTCACCCAAAAGTGGGTACCGGTTTTGGATGACATGCTCTATTCGACCTTCCCGATTGCCGAACGCCAGGAAAGCGAGGCCCATGGCCGCTACTTCTCCCGCGGACTGTGCATTGCCTATATGAACGCCCATGCCGCCGGCGACCCGGATGCAGAGGTGAAGGTATGACGATTATTACGCCTTCACGGCCCTGGCCAGTTTTTCAGCCCCGAAACGAACCGTGTCTTGAACCGGCAGGCCGAGGTCGGCTTCAAGCCGGGCAATTTCTGCTAGTGCGGAAGGTTGGTCCAAAGCGCTGGTATTGAGCGCGATACCAACCACTTTGGCCTCTGTCAGCGTGCCATTGGCCGAAGCGGTCATTTCGTTTAACGCAATTACATCGCCTAATGTTGGAATTTTGATCTCGCCAGCGGTGTCAAGAACCTCCATACCGGCGCGATGGCACAATATCATTTTGTTGGCGCAGCTGCCACGCATCAGCGGTAAGGTTGCTGTGCTGCCCGGGTGAAGCAGGGAACCCTGACCCTCGATAATCATGATGTCGGCGTCACCTGCATCCATCACCATGCGTTCAACTGCGCCACTGGCATAGTCGACCCGGTAGGCATCAAGCGGAATACCGCCGCCGATAATCGTCATACCTATTTGACCCGTGGCCAAAAATACCGCGTTGGCGCCTTGGCTAAGCAGCGACTTATGAATTTCCAAGCCCGCGGTCATCTTGCCGACCGCCATGTCGGTGCCGATCATCAACACCTTGATATTGCCAAGCGCTGCCGCCCGCGCGGTGGCGATGTCCGGCATATCGCCAACCGGGGTTCGGATATCCCAAATCCACTGGCCAGGCCGCAACTGATCGCCAAACATATCGTTCAGCCGGTCATGCATGCCGTTGACGATTGATAACCCGGCATCAATCGCGGTACTCAACATCGTAATCCAATCAGCTGGCATCCGGCCGCCGGAAGGCGCGGTGCCAAGCACCAGCACCTTAGCGCCCATCGACACCGCCTCATCGAGGGTGGCAACGATCGGCACATCGCTCCTAACGCTGCAAACCTCGCTTACCCGATTGCCAGCAAGTTTCGTGTCAATCACCGCAACGATTGGGTTCCTCGCATAGCGCAACACGCCTTCGGCCATTTTGGCATTAATCGAACCCATGGCGCCCTCGGCGTAAATCGCGATTTTTTGCTGCGGCTCAAGTATTGCCAATGTACCCACCATGGCCCGGTACATCGTTAGGCAGCACCACGCCGTTGGCCATAGCAACGCCGCGCGCTGGATCCGGCGCCAAATTAAGATGGGAATCGAGATCGATATAGTCGAACAGCGCGCCAATCGATGCGCCGGCGGCGATTGACACCGAGCTTTCGCCCATACAGCCGATCATGGTTTTCAGCGAAAATGCCCGCGCGGTGGCAACGATGCGAAGCGCTTCGGTAATGCCGCCGCATTTCATCAGTTTCAAATTCACCCCGTCGACCCGGTCGGCAAGTGCGGGAATGTTAGACGACACACGGCAGCTTTCATCGACGAAAATCGGCAACGCTCGGTCAGCAAAAAGATCGGCCAACTGATCCTCAGCGCCAACGGCCAACGGCTGCTCGACAAATTCAACATTGCGCTCGGCGAGCCAGTTCATCATGCGCCTCGCAACGCCAAGCGACCAGCCGCCATTGGCGTCAACCCTGAGCGCCACGTCCCGGCCCGCCACTGTCTCTGCCACCGCAGCGAACATCTCCTGATCGGCGCTAATGCCTTGAGGCGATCCGAGTTTGATTTTCAGTGCCTTTACCCCAGTGCCATCAAGTAACAGTGGCACTCGCTCGCGCACCACATTCGGTGGATTGATACCGATGGTAACCGATGTCGGCACTGCCCCTCTAGCAAGGCCAAGCAATCGATAAAGCGGCAATCGCGCCTGTTTGGCACGCAGATCCCATAGTGCCATGTCGAGTGCCGCCAGCGCACAGGGCGCAACATCAGCGGCAACACCATTTTCATAGGTCTGGTAGATGGAACTTGGATCCAAACCTTCTTTAGCAAATGCGCGCAGCATCGTTTCACCCTTGGCGGGAGTGTCGGCGCCTTCGGTTTGGCCTGGCGCCATTTCGCCGAGACCGGTGACGCCGTCTTCGCTAACGGAAACGAACAGATTGTCGGAACCGGAAAATACTCCACGGCTAATCGCCAGTGCAAAGCGCTTGTTTAAATGCAATGTTTGGAATTCAAGGCTCAACAATTTATGCTCACAGTGTTTTTTTGCCGACCGAATACAGACTTGCCCACGCTGTCAAATTGTTCTTCTCTACAGCACCCGCAACCGACCCAATATACTGTAACCAATCCCGATCCGGACCGAAGAAAGTTTCCGCCAATGCAATCGGTCCGCAGTCCCGAGCCATTAAAACTCAGCAACATGCAATGGTACATGGCACGTTCGCATCATGTCGTCTATCTAGCATTGCTGGATACCGGGATAACATCGAATGAAGCGCTACGCGGCTTGGTCGGCCAATTGCTGAAATTGGAGCCCCGGTTGCTGGCACACGGCGACTTGGACACCGGTGAAACGGGCCTGGGAAAATTGTCGGATACGCTGGCCGCTGTCCAATTTGTCGAAACAGCGGATATTCACACAAAATTGCAGCGTGAACTTTCCGAACTTGAGCGCCCGTTTATCGGTGGCAGGCGGCCATGGTTCCGCGCGGTCGGCTATCGACAACCCGATACCGGTAAATCTTTGTTGTTATTTTCGGCACCCCACGCGGTAATGGAAGGGTTGGATTCCCAACGCTTGACGCGCGGCAAAAAAGCGCTGCCGATTGTGGTGCCAACAGCAAAAATTGGCGACCAACTGATTGCCACGCTTTGGACCTTGCTGGCGATACCGGCCGCCGCAGGCCACCATTTGCTGGCGCGAATATTCCACCAAGAAAATCGCCGGTATTCGCGCCACCTGGTCACGATCGATTACGCCGCGACCCGCCACAACGCCCGTTTTCTTGGTATAAGTACGCGCAACTATTTGTTCGCGTGCGTGCTGGCCGCATTGAGATTTCAAGACAGCGGCAAATGGAACCTCCGGGCCAAGGCGCGGCTGACCTATTCCTACTTTTCAACCAGCACGCGGGCGCTGGATGACCCCGGCATCAAATTGCAAATGGCCTTCGTTAGTCTCAACGCGAGCACCGATTTCGAAGCATTTGCCCGCCACTGCACCGCCCGTCTGGCGCAAGAACCAAATCGTCGATTTCAAATTCAGCATTTCTACAATGCGGCTTTTTCCGTCCACCGGGTTCTGGCAAAACTTGTTCCGCGTTTATACCGGCACTCTGTTTTCACCTATGTGCCGGCCGACTTTTTGTTGACCCTGCTGCCGCCGAACCGCGTCGACTGGCCACAAGCCGGGCTTGGTGGCGGATCGATCCATACCGGTTCCAATACCCCAGGCATCAACTCTTGCATCTTTTGCCCGAACGGCACGGAAATTCACTTGTCGCTCAACCTCGACGACGATCACGTGGCCAAGCTTGATCGCCTAGTTTCGTTTTTCAACGCCCGGGGGATAGTGGCCAGGCGGGTTTAACCATCGTCTTTGCCCGGTTTGCTCGGGAAATATCTAGCGCTTGTCATGAAGCGTTGGATTTGCTTCGTCGCGCTATCTCTTTTTTTATGCGTGTCATTTTCCCCGAAACCGGTACCCACTTTTGGGTGACACGCTCTAGCGCTTGCCACGAAGCGTTGGATTTGCTTCGTCGCGCTATCTCTTTGTTTATGCGTGTCATTCTCCCAAAACCGGTACCCACTTTTGGGTGACACGCTCTAGTAGCTGCCCGTTGCCACAATCTTCCGTTCGGCAGCAGAAGCGTGATGAGCATCCCATCGTGCCAAATGGGGTTCTATAAACCGAAACCAGATCGGCGGAAAAAGCGCAATAAATGCCAATACCGATGGCCCCCGCGGCATCAGGGGCATTTTGTGGTCAATGTCCAACTCCCAATATGGCCGGTTTGGCTGCATATGGTGGCGCGCATGGTGGGTAATATTGAACGTAAAGCCGGAACTGATAACTCGCGGCGAGTTCCAGGCATGGCGCGCTTCGAACGGCTGACCTGGGGTCCGAACCAACCCGTAGTGGGCAATGTAATTAAACGATTCGATTAGCGTGATAGCGATCGCACCGATAACCACAGCCGATGCCAAACCCGCTGCTCCGGCAACAGTAAATACAATCGCCAGATAAACCGCCTCAAATACATGCCCGCGCAAACATCGGTTTCTCCAGCCGATGACTGACCGGTCGGCGCGATCCATGTGATCGGCCTCAAATTTCCAGGAATTGATGTTCGCGCCGAGCGCCGATCTAAATACAAAACGCCAAAAATTTTCGCCACGCCGCGCGGTTGCGGGATCAAGGGCGTAGCCGGCATTCTTGTGGTGGCCATACACATGTTCGACCGTGAACGCGGAATGAAGGCAAAGCGCAAACAAAATTTCGGCGACGAGACGGTAAGCAAACTCGCGTCGATGGATGAGTTCATGACCGATATTGCCACCACAGGCTCCGATGAACAATCCCAAGGTAAGCACCGCGCCGATGATTTGTAACGTGGCAGCGCCGGAGGCAAGAAATAACCAGAGAAATGCGACAATCAACGCAGCATGCAGCAATAGGCACAATTGTATTATTGGCATGCCAAACGGTTTCCACTCGGTCATTTCAGCAAATTCACTGTCGTCGCTAATGCGATCACACACCAACGCTGCGAAGGCGAAAACCCCACCGCCGAGCCAGACCCAATTTCCGCCCAGCATAAACCCGGTCAACGCGATCATTTGCAGAAACGGGAAAATCAGGAATTTGAGTGCCATTCCTTACCTTACCAAGGAAACCAGATTTTATTGTAAACTGGCGAACAAAGGGGTCAATAGTAAGTTGAGCACCTCTAAAAACCCTCGATTTTGTTGGGCTGGGTGTGATTTTGAAGTTTCGAGTACCGGATAATATGTTGAAATATTTGAGGAACGCAAAAACGAAAAATTGCTCCCAGGACCCAAAAGAAGGGTTTTTAGAGGTGCTCAGTTCCCTTGGTATAACCCAATGGCGCCATTGCTGACTTTCGACCAGCGATTGACGCCGTGCCTTGTGTCGCAATTTCTCAGCGACCACGCGGATGCCGCAAATGCCGAACGAAGCGTCAAGCCAATCAATTCATACGCGGCGCAATACTGCTATTTCGGCAGTATCGTCGCTATGCTCGTGTTCTGCGCCTTGATAGATCGGCATTTTAAAATAGGCAGGCTCGGTAATCGAACCAGTTGCCGTAAGGGTAGCAAATTTGTCCGCGAACGGCTCGGCCGCGAAAAATTTTGAATTGATGCCTACCACCAACAGTGCTCCAGGGCGGACGATGCGCAGCAATTCGTCGAGCGCATCGGGCCCAACATGGCCGTGGGTAAAGGTGCCGGCACTGACCAAACTGCCATAGGTGCAGTCTGCGATCGCCAGCCTGCCGGTCAAATCTCCGGTCATCAATGCCCGGTACACCCCTTTGGTGCGCGCAACATCCAGCATTTGCGGTGAAATATCGAGGCCGTCGATTTCAGTGGTGCCATATTTTGCCAGTTCCCCGGCAACCAGGCCGGTGCCGCAACCGACGTCAAGCACCGGGTGATCGTTTTTGCCGGCGTGATCGGCGAATATCTTCGCCACCAGTGCAGGATAGTGATAGCCCTTTTCGCTAGCAAAACCCGCATCATAAGTATTTGCCCAATTGCGGTAGAGCGCAATACTATCCTGTGGCGTTCTGAGGTCATAGGCCGCCTCAAGGCTGGGCTTTTTGTCCTTTGTCATTGGCTGAGACTAACCGGATAGAAATGGAAATACGATCGCAGCCTGGCCGGAGAAATACAAAACCCACACCGCCATTGGCCCAAAATTGCGGGTCCGGTTAGGGTTGGCCGGCAAGGATCATATCTGAAGCCATAAATGCCACCACCCCAGCCAGTATCGGCCAGGCAAAACCACCGGCAAAAGCCGATATGCCCATTACCGCGATCACTGCGGTGTAAAAGATGACCGGCAAGCGCATATCGCCAAGATGGGGCCACAGCCGCCGCAACACCATGGCCGCGACCAGAACGGACGCAATTGCTACTACCACCGCGATGGTCCAATTGCTGGTGGCGGGGTCGCGATAGGTGACGAACAAGGCGATGTAAAACACATGCGCGCACAAGAATGCGGCCAGCCCCAACAGGAACCGTCGTTCGCCGCTGCGCGCCAAAAAGGCGTCACCGACCGCGCTGAATATCGCCGCGATGACCAGCAGCCAAGGCGCCGCCGAAACGATTGCAGCCAGCGCTAACAGGGCAACCGGAACCGTCTTGGCAATGGAGCGCGGGATCGATTGCGCCCCATAGACGAATACGATTCCATAGATGATCGCCGTTATCACGGCGAACATAAAGACCGGTTGTTGCGCCGCCATCGCCATCATCGAATTGGCCTGCTGCTAAAGCATTGCTCGCGCTGCTTTAGCATTTTCTGATCGCTCGATTTGTTCCGAAAACCGGAAGCCACTTTTCAGATCTCGCTTTAGCCGCGTTCGACGGTCAGCGCGATGCCCATGCCGCCGCCAATGCACAAGGTCGCCAAACCGCGCTTGGCGTCACGGCGTTTCATCTCGTGCAACAAGGTCACCAGAACCCGGCAGCCTGAAGCGCCGATCGGATGGCCGATGGCGATCGCGCCACCATTGACGTTGACGATCGCCGGATCCCAGCCCATCTCCTGGTTGACCGCGCAGGCCTGGGCGGCAAACGCCTCATTGGCTTCCACCAAATCGAGATCGCCGACCGACCAGCCGGCCTTTTCCAGCGCCTTGGTCGATGCAGGGATCGGCCCGGTGCCCATGATCGCCGGATCAACCCCTGCGGTCGCCCATGAGGCGATGCGAGCGATCGGCTCGATACCACGTTTCTTAGCCTCGCTTTCGCGCATCAAGGTAACCGCGGCCGCACCATCATTAAGGCCAGACGCGTTGGCGGCGGTAACCGTGCCGTCCTTGGCAAAAGCCGGGCGCAGGCCCGAAATCCCGTCAAGCGTGGCACCATGGCGGATATATTCGTCCACATCGACCACGGTCTCGCCCTTGCGGGATTTGATCGTCACCGGCACGATTTCGTCTTTGAAGCGGCCAGCCTTTTGCGCCGCCTCCGCCTTGTTTTGCGAAGCGACCGCGAATTCGTCCTGGGTCAAGCGCGAAAGCTGAAATTTTTCGGCGACATTTTCCGCCGTATTGCCCATGTGGTAGCCGTTAAAGGCGTCCCATAACCCGTCCTTGATCATGGTGTCGATCATGCCCAGATCACCCATTTTTTGACCGGCCCGTAGATGGGCGCAATGGGTCGAAAGGGTCATGTTTTCTTGGCCGCCGGCGATGATCACGTCGGCATCGCCACTAGCGATCTGCTGCATGCCGATTGCCACCGCTCGCAGGCCCGACCCACAGACCTGGTTTAACACCCACGCGGTCTTGTCCTTCGACACTCCGGCTTTGATTGCCGCTTGCCGGGCCGGATTTTGCCCCTGGCCGGCGCTAAGCACCTGGCCGAGAATAACCTCGTCAACCTCTTCCGGGCTGATCGAGGAACGGCTGGCCGCCTCACGTACAGCGATTGCGCCCAGATCATGGGCCGGCATGGTGGCATAAGCGCCGCCGAACGATCCGACCGCGGTGCGGCAGGCGCCGGTAATTACAATAGCATCAGCAGCTGACATGACGATTTCCTTTGTCCCATAAAGTCGGTTGTATCTTTATTAGCCTAGATTGGCCTTGGTTTGCATGCCCCATAAGTCGCGGGTACGAAAATAGATCGCATCAAGATAGGCACTAATTGTCATTTGCGCTATCAGATGGCGCATGGTTAGGCATCCGGCAAGGGCGAGACCCAACAAATGACAGGCTTTAGCCTCAAACAGCGTCAGACGCGGCAACGTGTCGATGTTGGCGGCGTCATTGTCGGAGGTAAGGCGCCGGTGGTGGTGCAGTCGATGACCAACACCGATACCGCCGACATCGCCAAAACCGTCGAGCAAATTGCCGCGCTGGCGAAAGCCGGTTCCGAATTAGTGCGCATTACCGTCGACCGCAACGAGGCGGCGGCCGCAGTGCCACATATCCGCGACCAATTGGCAGCGCGCGGTGTGTCGGTGCCGTTGATCGGTGATTTCCACTATATTGGCCACAAATTATTGGCTGATCACCCGGCTTGTGCCACCGCGCTTGCCAAATACCGCATCAACCCGGGCAATGTGGGCTTCGGCAACAAGAAGGACCGGCAGTTTTCGGCGATCATCGAGACCGCGATTGGCAATAACAAACCGGTGCGGATCGGCGTTAATTGGGGCTCCCTCGACCAGGCCCTGCTGACCGGGCTGATGGACGAAAACCAGGCCCGCGACAAGCCGTTAAGCGCGCGCAAAGTGATGCAAGAGGCGGTGGTGCGCTCGGCGATATTATCGGCTGAGCGGGCCGAGCAATTGGGCCTTGGCCGCGACCGCATCATCTTGTCGGCCAAGGTTTCCAAGGTTCAAGATCTGGTCGATATCTATCAAGACCTTGCCCGCCGCTCCGACCACGCGCTGCATCTGGGATTGACCGAGGCCGGCATGGGTTCCAAGGGCATCGTCGCATCGGCGGCGGCGATGGGCATTTTGCTGCAACAAGGTATCGGCGACACGGTGCGGGTGTCACTGACGCCCAAGCCCGGCGGCGACCGCACCAAAGAGGTGCAGGTGGCGCAGGAATTGTTGCAGACCATGGGGCTTCGGTCGTTCGTGCCGATCGTTGCCGCGTGTCCGGGCTGCGGGCGCACCACCTCGTCGGTGTTCCAGGAACTGGCCCACGACATCCAGGCGCAACTGCGCGCCGAAATGCCGAACTGGCGTCAAAAATACCCGGGGGTCGAGGCGCTCAACGTGGCGGTGATGGGCTGCATCGTCAACGGGCCCGGGGAATCGCGCCACGCCGACATCGGCATTTCCCTACCCGGCACCGGCGAAAGCCCAGCAGCACCAGTGTTTATCGACGGCAAAAAAGCCGCGACGCTGCGCGGCGCCACCATCGCCAAGGATTTCCAGGCCATGGTGCTGGCCTATATCGAGAAACGCTGGGGGTGAGGGCCTAGCTAGCCGACTTCACCAATCTCTCTAGCTCGTCAGCAATCTCTATTCTCGATGAAGTGCTGGTTTTCAGAGCCAATCGGCCTGCCAGCATTGCGCTGAAAATGGCTACTTCATCTTTTGAAATCTCGTGCCAAATTGGCAGGATTCGCGAAACCCCGGCCACCTCCATCTGATAAAGACCATCGAGCTCCTCTTGTGGCCACTGTTTAGCAAAGAAGTGCTTAGAAAGTACGACGACACCAAATTTTGATAGGCGTAGACCGCGATCAATTTCGCGACGCAGATGTGAACCCCAAATTAACTCAAATTCATCGTACCAGACTTTGAGACCACGATGGCGAAGCTCTTTTGCGAATTCCTCGACAAATCGTTCCTTATCCTCACTGGCGTGGCTGATGAACACGTCGTATTTATCGTTCACGTCAAAGAGAGTAGTTTCCCGAGAGATCGAATTCGCAGAACACTCTGGTCAGCTGAATTAGTTCCGACTTGATCTGACACCGCGCCCTTTTCACCGGAGTGAATTAGGCGCGGCGCGTCTGTTGCCACAATAAATGAATCGCCATGTTGGATTTTAATCTCGCTTACCTCGGGCACCATGAATTCCTTTGGCCTAAAACTCCGGGTCAGAAAGTGCCGTGCCGGATAGTCCACGAGTGAAACGACTGACATATCTCTTGTGGCGTTGGCAAGAGTGTGGGGCTTTGTCAGCCACCGAACTTGATTATTTTTTCCATCATGCTGCCCGAGCAAACAGTCCCCCGCGTGTAAAACAAGGAGCGGATTCTTGTCCTGAATGAGGGTAATGACATAGCTTGCTGAATCGAACGGGAACTGCCGTGATAAAGAATTGTGAATGTTTTGCATGATCTCAATGATGGCCTGTGCCGTCATCTCCCGATTTGCAGCAACAAACCAATCGATCAATTCATGGGTAATTTTTTGCGCGAGTTCACCGCCCTTCGGACCTGATGTGGAACCATCCAGAACAATACATAGTGCCGCGTCAGAACGTAGCCTGACGCCGAAATAATCCCGGTTATCTTCGGTTCTGCTTCCTTTATAACTGTGCCAGTTTACCTCAATCCCCATCTCAGGCACCGTCTTCATAATTGCTTATAGCGGTGAAGCGCTCCCGCACGATATCGGCGCGGCCTTCCGGCCCCCTGATATTTCCAGTCAGAAAATGTTCAAAGTCATAGTGCTCACGAATAATGCATAATTGCTCTGCAATGTAGCTACGAATGTCTTCATCCACAGACTGAATCTCGGCGATCAGGTTTTCCCTTCCATCAACAACAAGGAGGATGTCTTCCATATCGCGGCTAAACAGCAGATCATCGTTACCACGACCCAAATAGGCCTCAAGTTTTGTCGCGACGAATAAGGCCGGAGTCAGCAACTTGATCTCGAGGCTATCTGTCAACGCATGTTTTGTTGAGCTTTCAATTCCTTTGGCATACCAGCGATTATTAAAGCCAAGGATGCTTTCATCGTCCGGCATAAAATCCACCTTCAACTCGCCGAGCCGCATCCGGCAGATCACATTATCATCCATGGACTCGGCAAAACCCTTTTGCCTTAGCTGCTCCTGTAGGTTCGCCCATTCTGCTCTTCCGGCCAGATCAACGATCAGATCAACATCGTCCGTCACCCGAACACCTTCGAGTGCGATCTTATCGGTTATGAAGAGCGCGGTCGTACACCCGCCCACAAAAACCAGTCGCTCACGCAGGTCGCTTCCCATCGCCTTGGCAACACTTTCCAGCATGTGTAGCAATTGACCTTGAACAGTCATCATCTTTTCAGAAGCCTTTCTGAAAGACGCTCTCCCGCGAGTCCGGCTTCCCGTTGATTTCCGAGCCTTATGGCATCCACGAGCGCCAGATATTCATACAACCGATCATCCTGCTGGACCGCTTCGGGAACGCTCTTAAAGAGAGGTTTCACGGATTGCCCCATCTCACTCCCTTTGGCATAGGGCCAAACATAAATGTACTCGCCCGCACTCATAAGGAGATTTTTCAGCATTGGTGCAGCAAAGGCCGTTGATACGCCCCTCGTCATCGCTCCGGGCTTTACCGGAAAAACGAATTTCAATCCATGGACAATGAAGTTATGAAGATTGCGGCGATTTGGGTTTGGTCGCCCCAGATCACGATCCCTCAGTGCAAGACCCGAAGCAATACTGCGATTGATCGAGGCATTGACTTCTGTCTTGCTAATACCGAGGGATGCTTCAAGGCCACGTGCCGAATATGGATCCTCACGATTTGAGGCCCATCTAAGCTGCTCAGAATCCCCCTGTTCCTCCTGCTCTTGCAGGCTGGCGAATTTCAGCAATATGACGATATCCTGACTTTTCATCGAATTCTCTCAAACTGTCCTCTGTCCTAGGACTAAGGACAGCAAATCACAAACTCCACTAAATTGCCAACAAATTCTCTCTTTGTAAGCGGATTAGCTCACAATATCTGTGCGCTGAGCATAGCGTGCCCTGGTCGTACCTTTATGGCTGCCACGAAGAGGAAGAGCCTGAGCTATGGCTTAGGCAAGAACTCCCTTATGGAGTCAGGCTGGGGCCACGTTTGCGGAGGCGTTCACGCTCCTGCCGTTGCTGTTTGATTTTCTCTTCTTCTTTATCGTTTTCCAGTGCCGGTAAGTTCATGCGCATGTAATGAGCGACATCTCTGTGAAGGTGCATCAAGGCTTTGGAGTGAGCTTGATGTGAATGGTGAATTTCACTTTGGAGGATACGGCGCTCGCCGAGTTGTGCCTCAATCAAGTCCTGCCGCTGCGCTTGGTCGCGTTTCAAGCCGTTGTATGCTTCCAGCTCATTCTGTTCACGGATACTGGCATATTTGCCCGTGAGACGATCCCAGATACCCTGAAAGCCTCGTGACATTCGGGCCGAGCGTTCTTTTGTTTCTTGCGCCCAGCGATTCTCCTGACCTTCCTTCATACGTTTTCGTTCGTCACGATGACGTTGCACCATGTCGGCTTTTCTGAATGCAAGCTGCGCCGTATGTTTTTGGAAGGCCGTTTCGGTTTCCCTGATATAGGTCTTGATCTGATCGTTCATGCGGAATGCAATCATGGCCTTGGTCTCTGTGACCGAGAGTAGGGATTTCGGATCGCCTAGCCTGGCTTTGACATCCTTAGTGCGAACACCTGTCCATTTGGCTATGGCATAGATTTCACCCTTGAAATCTACTGCCACAAAGCCACGCCGATCTCCGCGCGCTAGATGAAATCCCCGCGCGTTCAGCGCTTGCGCGAAGGCTTTGCGCGAGTCCGAAACGGCCCAGCATTCTTGAAACATGGCCTTCAGGGCTTTTGGATTGTCAATGAGCGTTTAAAACTGACCCCTGTTTGGCATTTAAAACTGACCCGCCCTATGGGTGTCAAAACGGGATATTAATAGCCAATGATGTTGCGGAGGGTTGTCCATAGGTCCCGCTTCGCGAAGTGGCCCCATAGCAGGCGTAGCGGAGCGGGGGCTGTGGTCAAGCCGGGCTTGTGAGCGTTTTCTTTTTACGGCTGTGCGAGAAGCGGTATGAGTTGTTGCCGGTTTCAATGATTGAGCAATGATGTGTGATCCTGTCGAGGAGTGCTGTTGTCATCTTGGGATCGCCAAAGACGGAGACCCATTCGCCAAATTCCAGGTTGGTGGTAATGATGACACTGGTATTTTCATAGAGTTTGCTGATGAGATGGAAGAGCAGTGCTCCACCTGATTTAGGGAATGGAATGTAGCCCAATTCATCGATGATGACGCAATCGGTCTGGCTGAGCTGGCGGATAATTTTACCGGTGTTTCCCTCAGCTTGTTCCCTGATCAGCGCATTAATGAGATCAACCGCATTATGGAAGCGCGCTTTTTTGCCCTGAGCGATAAGTGCCGTTGCCAGTGCAATGGCGATGTGGGTTTTACCGGTTCCAGTACCGCCGACAAGGATCAGGTTGTGGGCATCGTGTGTGAATTGACCGGTGCATAGCTGTTTGATCTCAGCGGGCTTCACAGCCGATGCGCCATAGTCGAATGTGGCAAAGTCTTTATGATGAGGAAAGCGAGCAATGCGCGCTGGTCGATCAAATATTCCAGGGCCAAAACTGCCGCCGATGGCAGCAAGAAGGCCGGGCATGTGGATATTGCCATTCCCGCATTTGGTTTTAAAAATCACATCGCCACAGATCGGCGCTTTGGTTTTATCCGTGGCTTTGAAGTCACCGGGGCCTCTGCTTATGACGGCCGGTATTTGCGTGATGTTCTCAGCAAAGATAATACGGCATCAGATGTGTGGGCTGACAGTGCTTATCGCTCAAAGAAGAATGAAACATGGCTGGTAAACAATGGGTTCAAATCCCGCATCCACCAAAAGAAACCAAAGGGTCGCCCCATGCCACAGCGGACAAGAATAGCCAATGCAAAACGCTCAAGCGTTCGTTCCAAAGTCGAGCATGTGTTTGGCGATCAGAAAACCCGCATGGGCCTGTTTGTCAGAACCATCGGTATAGCTCGTGCGAAAGTCAAAATCGGCATGATCAATATCGCCTATAACATGCGTCGCCTGATCTATCACGAAAGACTGAACGCAGCATAAGTGTGTCCAAAATCTACCAAAATGGCTCAAACCGACAGGGTTTGGGCAAACTCCTTTGCCCCGTAGGGAAACGGTAATTCCAAAAACCAGTAAATCAAGCCGTCATCGCTAATTCTCCGGTTAATAGAATCCTCCAACTTCTTGCGGATCGCGACTTCCGAATATGACCGAGCAGTACCCACTTGTGTCACAGCCGGATAATTGCATCCCTCCCGAAACCGAATCAAAGCTCTCGCCGGCCAATATCAATGCTCGGGTTACCGCTGGAATTGCCCAGTAACTGCCAAATTTTTCAACAGCTACAGCATTTCCGGCGCTCATGGAATCGCATTACGATTTACGTGCATGATTTCTTCTGATTCAAGGTATCAGGAGGAATTGTCATGGCTTTATCTCAGGATTTACGACTTCGTATTGTTGATTTGGTTGTGTCAGGAGTTTCACGTCGCAAAGCTGCGGTTCATTTCCAAGTCAGCGCCAGTTCGGCCATTCGGTTTGTCAAGCAGGCCGAAGAGGTCGGTCATGTTGATGTGAAAGTGCGCAAGAAGCGCAAGTCCAGGCTTGATCCATTTCATGGCGACCTTGTTGACTGGATCGGTGAGCAGCCCGATCTGACCCTGGCCGAATTGTGCAGCCGTGTATTTGACGCCGATGGCCTGCGTGTTGGTTCTTCGACACTGGATGACTGGCTGCGCGCCAATCAGATTACCTATAAAAAAACGGCTCACGCCAGTGAACAGGAGCGCAGCGATGTCCGGGCCAAACGCTACCGCTGGCGCAAGCGTCAGGACTGGCTAAAACAGCATTTGCACCTGTTGGGCAGGATTGTCTTCATTGATGAAACCGGGTTGAACACAAAAATGGCCAGACCCCGCGGAAGGTCTGCAAAGGGCCAGCGTCTGGTGGCTTCCATCCCTCATGGTGATTGGAAAACCATGACGTTCATTGCCGGTCTGCGCTACGATGGTATGACGGCACCGTGGGTGTTGGATGGTCCCATGGATGGCCCAGCCAGTGTCGCTATGGACTTTAGATCGACCCCCGCCTCAGCCAAACGCGTGATCATCGTCCTGCGGCCAGAATGACTACTCCCACCATCAATCCCAGCTAACCCATGCAAATGTCTGAGAAGATGCACTGTTCCCCGTCAGCACCAATGGGATCAATTAGGATGATTGCTTAAGGGAGAGTTTTTGGCTCATCTTCACCACACAGGAGTAAAGAATGAGACATACACCTAAACGCCATACCGATGCGGCTGATCGCACGGTCAAGGACATCCGGCGCAAGACGCGCAAGCGCTATTCGTCTGAAGACAAGATACGCATCGTCCTTGCCGGACTTCGTGGCGAGGACACGATTGCTGAGCTTTGTCGCCAGGAGGGTATTGCACAAAGCCAGTATTATTCTTGGTCCAAGGAGTTCCTCGAAGCGGGCAAGAAGCGCTTGGCAGGTGACACAACACGCGAGGCCAACACCGGTGAAGTACAGAGTCTGCGCCGTGAGGCGCGTGATCTGAAAGAGGTTGTTGCTGAACAAACGCTTGAACTGCGCCTGCTCAAAAAAAGCATGATCGCAGATGGGGAGGATATCGAATGAGGTATCCTGCATCAGAGAAACTGGAGATCATACGGCTGGTTGAGCAATCACATTTACCGACCAAGCGAACTATCGATAAACTGGGCATTCCTCGAACCACGTTTTACCGATGGTACGACAAGCATCTTATCGGCGGTGTCGAAGCTTTAGAAGATCGCTCTCCCAAGCCTTTGCGTGTCTGGAACCGTATTCCGGACGAGGTTCGCCAGCAGATAGTCGATCTTGCACTGGAAGAGCCAGAGCTATCACCAAGAGAACTGGCTGTGCGGTTCACTGATATCCAAAGATACTTTGTCTCGGAGGCCAGCGTTTACAGGCTGTTGAAGGCCCACGACCTCATCACCAGCCCAGCCTTTGTGGTGATCAAGGCTGCCGATGAGTTCCGTGACAAGACGACGGCCATCAATCAGATGTGGCAGACGGATTTTACCTACATCAAGATCGTTGGCTGGGGCTGGTATTATCTGTCGACCATTCTAGACGACTTCTCACGCTACGTAGTGGCCTGGAAACTGTGCGCCACAATGAAGACAAGTGATGTCACCGATACGCTGGAACTGGCCTTGCAGGCATCAGGCTGTGACCAGGTTACTGTTCAGCACAAACCACGATTGCTGTCTGACAACGGAGCCAGTTACGTCTCCGGTGAGCTTGCAGACTGGCTCGGCTCACAGGACATGGATCACGTTCGCGGTGCCCCATACCATCCACAAACCCAAGGTAAGATCAAACGCTGGCATCAGACATTGAAGAACCGCATCCTGTTGGAAAACTACTTCCTACCCGGTGACCTCAACGCCAGCATTGAACGCTTCGTGGAGCACTACAACCACCATCGTTACCACGAGAGCCTCAAAAACCTCACTCCCGCAGACGTCTACTTCGGACGCGACCAAACCATTCTGCTCGAACGCGAAAGGATCAAACGCAACACATTCAAACAGCGGCGCTTGCAATACCGCAATCAAGCCGCATAAGATCAACAAAATGATGAGCCAATATCTCGCTTAATCTAAGCTGCAATCAAGCCTAAAAACCCTGACGACGGACAGCGCCAGGCCGCTTGATTCTGGTTTGTTCACTATTCGAATCTGACCTGTTCGCACCGACGAGCGCATATTGGTGCCATCGTCGAGGTTTTTAGAAGTGTCCAATTGTACCATCAAGATCAATTGCACCAGCAACAGCAGTTGCGTTGTTGAATTGAAAGTGAAGATCATCAATGAATGATCCAAGGTCGTTGAAGTAATCTGAAAAATCTTCTTCTTCCTGTCTATTTCCGCTGTGGAACGAAAACATACGGCTTGCTCGTGAATGACCCGTGTTGGTTTCATCGAATAGCATTTCTCGACAGTTGGACACTTCTAAGTACCTATGCAAATCACCTGTTCTATGATTCACTGGGCGTATGGCTCAAAAGAATTTATTTGGAATAGACAATCAACTGAAACGCCTGAGTGATTTGGGTGATCAACTGGAAACTTTGGATACGGTCGTTGACTTTGAGGTCTTTCGACCGGATTTGATCATGGCTTTGCA
This sequence comes from Rhizobiaceae bacterium, assembly GCA_965248715.1. GTDB lineage: Bacteria > Pseudomonadota > Alphaproteobacteria > Rhizobiales > Rhizobiaceae > CBDFKB01. The sequence goes on along the minus strand of CBDFKB010000007.1, from coordinate 109,143 downwards.
TCGCAGTGATGGCTCGAAGGGCGGTCGTCCACCCTATGACGTTGTCACGATGTTCAAAATACTGGTCATACAGGCGATGAATGATTTGTCTGATGAGCGTCTTGAATTCCTGATCAATGATCGGCTGTCGTTCATGCGGTTTTTGGGGTTTGAACCTGGCCAGCGGATGCCGGACGCACGCACCATATGGCTCTACCGCGATCTTCTGACCCGGGCCGATGCGATTGATACCTTGTTCCAAAAATGTGACGCGATGATTACTGAAAAGGGCTATTTGGCAATGGGTGGCCAGATCGCGGATGCCACAATTGTACCTGCTCCCAAACAGCGATTGAAGGATGAAGAGAAGGCTCAGATCAAAGAAGGCAAAAGTGCTGACGAGATTTGGGGCAACTCCCACAAGGCACGTCACAAAGACACCGATGCGCGCTGGTCGATCAAATATTCCAGGGCCAAAACTGCCGCCGATGGCAGCAAGAAGGCCGGGCATGTGGATATTGCCATTCCCGCATTTGGTTTTAAAAATCACATCGCCACAGATCGGCGCTTTGGTTTTATCCGTGGCTTTGAAGTCACCGGGGCCTCTGCTTATGACGGCCGGTATTTGCGTGATGTTCTCAGCAAAGATAATACGGCATCAGATGTGTGGGCTGACAGTGCTTATCGCTCAAAGAAGAATGAAACATGGCTGGTAAACAATGGGTTCAAATCCCGCATCCACCAAAAGAAACCAAAGGGTCGCCCCATGCCACAGCGGACAAGAATAGCCAATGCAAAACGCTCAAGCGTTCGTTCCAAAGTCGAGCATGTGTTTGGCGATCAGAAAACCCGCATGGGCCTGTTTGTCAGAACCATCGGTATAGCTCGTGCGAAAGTCAAAATCGGCATGATCAATATCGCCTATAACATGCGTCGCCTGATCTATCACGAAAGACTGAACGCAGCATAAGTGTGTCCAAAATCTACCAAAATGGCTCAAACCGACAGGGTTTGGGCAAACTCCTTTGCCCCGTAGGGAAACGGTAATTCCAAAAACCAGTAAATCAAGCCGTCATCGCTAATTCGTCGGTTAATAGAACCCTCCAGTTATCATAGAACTTTACTGTCGCATCTATATTAGCTCCTAAGCCATGTGTTAAACGGGAAACTGGACACTTCTAAAAACCCCTGAACCGATTCAAGGCGTCGAGGCGCCAGGCCGCTTGATTCTGGTTTGTTCACTATTCGAATCTGACCTGTTCGCACCGACGAGCGCATATTGGTGCCATCGTCGAGGTTTTTAGAAGTGTCCAACTTCCTGTTCATGCTCTTGGTATTGTTGGTATTTTTGAATTAGGACAAAAATTACTTCTGAAATAAAATCGGAAATTATGAGGTCATAATCCGTCAATCGGTACTTCTTGATTGCTTTACCATTGTAGCGAAAATTAGAAAGACGAAGAACTCCAAGCGGACTGGGGCGATCAGGCAAATAATTATCTGGAAGCTGAATTGGAATTATCAACCGAGTGTGAATTTTTCCACGGAAAAGGTATTCGTCCAAAGTTTCTGAAGGGATTTTGAGACCATTGTCATTTGCTACTGTATTTCCGTTAATGAATCTTGTTGTAATTGGGCTATGGTCATCAAACATATAGTAAACATCCTTTTTTTGGATGCCAATTACTCTTCGGGTTGTTGCTGACAGAGAGAGGCTATTCCGAATAGTGTCTTCAGTGAATACTGATATCTCATCTGCCTCAATGAATTGACCGGATATCGCGTGAACAACGCGATGGAGAAAACTGTTCATATCCCGAGATCGCACTGTTTGTTTAATTATTTCCGCTCGGATAAGAGCCTGTTGTTCTCCCCAAAGCCGTATCATTGCTGCTCTCAATAGTTTGTTGAGAAGAATACGATTCTTCGAGTCAAAACCATCTCTGATAGCAACATACAGAGTACGTTCATTGACAGAAAATCTCTCAAAATAGGAAGCTTCCTTGGCAATTTTTGCCAAAGCCACACTAGCGCCAATTTGTTCTCCCTCATGGCTTATTGGAACAATATGATTGGAATCATTTAGACATGGAGACAATAGGGATACATAGCCATATTTCTTAGGTGGAAACGCCAGTGCAACAGATTTCGCAAATGTACCAAACCCTTCAAAGTCGTGTTCAATTAGCATTCTAAAAGAAGACTCAATCATAGTGTTACGACAACCTTCTTAAAATCACTGTCATCGCTTACACCAACCTCGGTTGCTCTGGTTTTGTCGCCGAGGGCATAAACCTCTTCAGCCCCTTGGTGATCTCGGATTCCCGCTTGCGTATTTTGGTAGCATCATAGTTGGCCTGCATCCGTAACCAATTATCAGCCGTGGAACCAAAAACCGCTTCCAGCCTCACCGCCATTTCAGGCGATACGGAAGCAGTATCGTTGTTAATCAGATTATTGAGGGTTTGACGGGTTACGCCAAGATGCTTGGCCGCACCAGTGACGGTGATTTCCAATTCTTCTATCATGTTGCCAACCATATCGCCGGGTCGGCTCGGAGAGTGCATACGCATGGTTTTACCTCCTAATGGTAATCTTCGTAGTTCACGTCATTGGCTTTACCGTTTTCAAATGTGAATGTTATTCGCCAGTTTGCCCTTACAGTGACAGACCAGTCCCCTGCCCTGTCTCCTGTAAGCTGATGGAGATGAAACGTTGCAAGATTCATATCCTCAATATCCTGCGCGGCATCCAAGGCGGTCAGAATATCGGCCACTTTTCGGTGATGCTCAGGAGCAATTTTTCTGGCATCTCCACGATCAAAGTACCGTTTCAATCCACGATGTTTAATGCTAGCGATCATGTTGTCTCAATGTAACATGACAATAGTCACTTGTCAATATCTTCCTTTCTTTGATTTGGCGGGCGGGTTGTTAATTTCCCCTGCTTTGTATGAGCCGCTTTCGCAAGGGCGAAAAAACATATGGTTCTGATAAGAGCACAAGGATTTTAACCAGCTTGCTGGCGCGTAGCGTCCTTGTGCCGTTCAGGTTCTATGTTTTGATAGGACTAAGAAATGGCGTGAAGCTGGAGAAATTTCCCTCTGCTTTGGTGAGTGCAGAGCATAAACCAATGAAATTAGAGTGTTTGGCCGTGTGAGCATAAGCGAACCATATAGGCCCTGCCCTGCCCCCGAATTTTCATCCAGTTCTGATTAGAGTCACAACCTGATTTACGCCGTTTGGCGCGGTGGTAGCAAGCAGGCCGGGAGTGGAACCCTCATATTGTGGAACGGGAGGCACGCTTGCGGTTAGTTTGGCGGCATAGGCTGCCGGTGTTTGATAGTCCAATGCTGAATGCGGTCTTTGTTCGTTGTAGTCACAAACCCATTTGGCAATCTCCTGTTTGGCGTGGGAGAGACCGAAGAACAGGGTCTCGTTCAGCAACTCGTCACGCATGCGGCCGTTGAAACTTTTGACAAAGCCATTTTGCATGGGTTTGCCTGGCGCAATGTAATGCCAATTGATTTTGTGATCCTTCGACCATGCAAAGATCGCATTGGATGTCAGTTCGGTTCCGTTGTCAGAGACAATCATCCCGGGTTTGCCATGCCGGTCGATGATGGCCGTCAGTTCCCGGGCAACACGCCGCCCGGAAATCGATGTATCGGGGATTGCCCCCAGACATTGCTTGGTCACATCATCGATGATGTTGAGAACCCGAAACCGCCGCCCATTGGCGAATTGATCATGAACGAAATCCAACGACCACCTGGCATTGGGCTTGGCTTCCACCACAATGGGTGCCCGCGTTCCCACGGCTCTGCGGCGGGCGCGGCGCTTGCGAACCCCCAACCCTTCCTCCCTGTAAAGCCGGTAGATGTGGTTGATGCCCGAGGGTTCACCCTCACGGCGCAGCAGGACAAACAGACGCCGATAGCCGAACCGGCGTCTCTCATTGGCCAGATCACAGAGCCGCTGGCGCAGTTCGCCATCCGGTGCACGGCGGGATTGATAGCGGATCATTGAGCGATCCGCATCAACAAGACAACAGGCCCGCCGCTCTGACAGACCCATCCCGGCCTTCAGATGCGCGACGGCTTCGCGCTTCACGGCGGGCCCTACCACTTTTTTGAAAGCAGCTGGACACCCGCAAAAACCTCCAGTCCAAATATATAGCCGGATGTGGAGATACATTTGGTTCCGGTTCGTTCATGGCTTGATTCTGGAATGTTCTCTTTATCAGACGACCTTCAGAACGACCGCTGAGGTTTTTGCGGGTGTCCAGCTCTTTCATCGCTGCCGCATCCAACATCTGCTCGGCCAAAAGCTTCTTCAGTTTTGCATTCTCACTTTCCAATTCCTTCAACCGTTTGGCATCCGACACGTCCATGCCGCCAAACTTGGCCTTCCAATTGTAGATCGTCGCTTCCGAAACACCGTATTTGCGGCCCAGATCACCGGCCTTCGCACCGGCCTCATTCTCCCGCAAAATCCCGATGATCTGCTCTTCACTGAAACGTTTTCTCTTCATCTGTCCGTCCTTTCAATAAGGGCCGGACTCTAATTCATCATGGAGGAGATTCGCAGCGGCAGGTCAGCTCGCAACACCTATCTTGGCAAGGGGAACCCGCTGGCGCGTTCCCCGTTGCATCCCCTCCGGCTTCATGGGGCTGGTCTCAGGCCCGTCATTACATTCAGAGCCTTCCCATCCCCATTACAACGTTTGACCGTTGCATCACCATTCAAGGGAACTTTCCTGCACCCCTTGAAAATCCCATGACCACTTCATGGAGACGCCTTCAGCGCGACAATTTCATTGAGACCGGTGAGACTTCCCTCTCCCCTGGACCCCATAGACCGAAGGGCACACCCGTGTTGGGCATTTACGTTCAACAATCGGGCTGAAAATTCACATCAACCGTTTATACGAAGAGAACGAGCCATGGCTAAATTTCGAAGCTTTGCGTCACTTCAAAAATTAGCTTCGATCCACGCCTCAATTCACAATCATTTCAATCATGACCGTCATTTAAATCGCCGCGATCGCTTCAAGGAAAGCCGTTCACGGTCGCTTGCCGAATGGCGGCAGCTCGTTACTTGATAGAATTCGACATGCGGCTTGGCTCGCCCTAATATTTTTCCTCTGACAATGCCCATTTTTCTTCTGACTATGCCGTTCGCACGGTTCGATTCCATCCTTTAGCGGTCACTAACCTACGTCCGCAGGGTTTTCGATATCGCGCCCCAATGCGGCCAGGTCCGAATATCGGTCACCAATTCTGTGATGCGGGCGACCGCCCGTTGCTGCGCCCAGAGCAACCACCAGTTCGTCAGCACCCGGCGCATCATAGATCGAGAACTGAACGGTCAGGTAATGCGAGCGCCGACCAGTGTCATGTTTGTCCATCAATGGAATGTTGATTTGTGTGTTTGCCGGACCGCGTGTGTTTGTAAACCCAAGATAGCTTTTGGCACCCACCGCCTCGCGGTAGAAATTACCGAATTGCAACGTGTGGATCAGCGCCGAGGCGTGTTCCATTTCGCAATTTGTGCCTGCAATGCAAGCCTTGCCGTAGGCCTCAATCGCTTCCCCTGAACCGGCCAGCGAAATCAGTCGTTCGGTCAGCATTTTACCCAACGGCGGTGCCATTCGTTTGATTTCGGGTGACAGGTCTTCGACAAATTCGCGCCCGGCCCAAGGATTTGCCACGACCGCAGCCACACCGATTACGCGCAACACCGGGTCGGCTGCGCGGCCGCCTTCGCGGTGGATATCTTCATCAAATGTAACGACTTTTCTCAATTCTGGAAGCATGATGCCCTCGTTCGTTTTGGTCTTTGGATGGTTCCTGCTTAGTCACCCGGTGAACAATGCCTTGGGTTTCATCGCCTTGATAAATGCCAAAACTGCCATAGGTAAACTCATCAGAGTATCGCGCCAGCATACTGCGTTCAGCGAGGTTGCTTACACGGTCCAGCGGAATACGATTTATCGGTACAAAAGCCATACCCTTTGGAGTATCGCCCTTTGCAGATCCACGATAAAAAATACCGTGCGTTCCGGTTTCGCTGTCCTGATAGACAGCATAGAGAAAATCGAGGTTCGCGGTTAGTCCGGACTCGTGCAGCATGGCCTTGAGGCCGGCCAAGCTGTTTGCAGACTCTAGTGCTTTGGGAACCGCGATCGATCCGTCAGGCGCGATTGTCAGCAATAATTTGTTGCCCCGCGCGATAACCGCTCCTATTACAGCATTCCCTACTTGGGATGCCGCAGAAACCAGCGCCTGTTCCAGACCGATCGAGAAATAGCTGCCCTTGAAATACCCTAGGGGAGTGCCGCTCTGGGCGGCAAAATCGATTACGTTTCCAAGTAGAATAATGTGATCCCCCGCGTCCACGATTTTATTGCGGGCGCAGGTGAAACTGGCCAGAGTTCCATCAAGCAAAGGCATATTTGCAGTGCCGGGATACCAGTCTGCGATTTCAAATTTGTCGGGGCTCTGCGAGGCAAACAGACCTGAAACTGGCCTTTGATCTTCGCCCAGAACGTTGACTGCAAAATGCTCAGCTTCCGTGAAAACATCACAACCGAAGGCCGTTTTAGCGATGCAAACCAATAACAGCGGCGGGTCAAGCGAAACAGACGTGAACGAATTGGCAGTAAATCCGCGAGGTACACCATCTCTCTGCCGGGTTGTCACAACGGTGACCCCTGTTGTGAACGAGCCAAAGGCATCGCGCAATTCGCTTTTTTCGGAGTCCGACATTGGCACGTTTGCTCGTTCGGCCAGATATCTTTCGGTATCGGCACCGATCCGCGGTGGTGTCGAGGGTTGAGGGGAAGGCGCGGCACTGAACCGAAGGGGGTTGGCGGCCACGGTCCAGGGGCGGGCTTTCGGGTCGGCATGCGGCACTTCTGCCAGCATTCCCCGAATGGCCACATGCGGGTCGGCAAAAATATCAGCAATCGTGTTCATGGGGCCGAATGGAACTATGCCGCCAAGTTTGGCGCCTAATTCAGCTTTACTCTGCGTGGAAGTCCACGCCGTTACCATCGCGTTAAGCTCGCTCGCGTTCTTGTTACGCGCGGCGCGAGTTGCAAAACGCGTATCCTGTCCCAGTTCAGGGCGGTCCATGGCCCCAGCCAGGGCACGCCAGAAGGCATCGTCCACAATCCCAAGTGACACGGCCCCATCGGTCGCCGGAAACACGCCAAACGGGGCGAGGAATGGATGAGAGTTACCTTCTGGTCCGGGCACCGAGCCATCGAAATCGTGCAGATATACCGCCCTTTCGCACAACGAGATCATGGCATCATACATCGCTACATCGACAAATTGGCCGCGCCCAGTTGCCTCGGTTTGCCGCAGGGCCGCCATGATACCGAAGGCCATCATCAGGCCAGAAAAAACATCACCAATTCCTGGGCCTACTTTGGTCGGTGTTGCCGCGTCAGGGCCAGTCAAGGCGATGATCCCGCCCATCGCCTGGGCAACCACATCGTATGAGGGCCAATTGGCATAGGGGCTGGCTCCAGATCGAGGATCGCCAAACCCCCGGATAGATGCATAGACCAATCGTGGATTTATTTCTGCCAGGCTTTCGTAGGACAGGCCAAGACGTTCCATCACCCCTGGGCGGAAATTTTCGACAATGACATCGGCTGTGGCCGCCAGGGTGCGAAAGGCGGTTTTTCCTGCACTGGTTTTCAGATCGAGCTGAACGCTTTTCTTACTGCGGTTCAGGCTAACAAAATACCCGGCCCAGTCGTGGTCGGGGTCATCTGCTCGATATGGGCCGTTGCCGCGGCTGGTATCGCCGCCCTGGCCTTCGATTTTGATTACTTCGGCCCCGTGATCGGCCAGCATCATGGTGCAATAAGGCCCCGACAGCATCCGGCTGAGATCAATCACCCTAATCCCGTGCAGGATACCCTTGCTGGCTGGTTCAGACATGCGACTGTTTCCTGTTCATATTGCGGTCAAGGAATGCGCAAAGCGGGCCATTTACCGAGTCGGGGTTTTCGACCAATGCCATGTGGCGCAGGCCTTGAAGAATATGAGTTTCTGCGCCATCGATCTCGGTTGCGATAGCATGGGCCATCTCGGGACCATTACCAAAATCCTCATCGCCAGTCATGACAAACGCCGGGCAATTGAGAGGTGGATTTGGGGCGGTGATTTCATCCAACCCTTCGGCAAGAACGCGATAGATCGTGTGATAGATCGCGATGTCATTTGCCATCACCCAGCGCCGCACCAAATTCATCATGTCTGGATTCTGATCGCGAAACTTGTCGGTGAACCAACGTTCCAGGGCGGCTTCTAAGGTCGAGGCGGGCCCTGCAATGCGCGCCTGTTCGACGCGCTTTACAATGGAAGCATGTGCGTCGGCACTGCGCCGGTGGGGCGAGTGAAGGACGATCATTGCCGCAACCCTTTCGGGGTAATCCTGTGCAAATCGCCGCGCGATCATTCCGCCCAATGAAAACCCAACTATGGCGGCAGATTTGATTTTGCAATGGTCCATCAAATCTTGCAACTGGTCAGAAAACATCGTCAGCGAAGGTGTTATGGGCGGTCGCACGCTGTTACCGTGGCCGAACATATCGTAGCTTATAGCCCGGTAACGTCCGGCCAGTGCCGGAATGAGCCATTGCCAAACCTCGCGATTCAGCCCCAGACCGTGGATCAGGACAACAACCGGTGCAGTGGTTGCTCCATGCATTTCATAAACAGTTCCATCGGGGGCCTTGTGTGACATTCATTCCCCGCTTTGCAATGGGCGATAGGCGACAACTTCAACTTCGATGCGCACATCAACAAGCAAATCACTGACCACTGCCGAACGTGTCGGGGGCTCAACCGGGAAATATTCGCCATACACGGTGTTGAACCCCGGAAAATCATCGCGATGCTGTAACCAGACCATTGCCTTGACCACGTCATCGCGTGTGCATCCGGCCAGGGCCAATGTGGCGGTGACCTCGTCAAGAACCGCTCTGGTCTGTTTTTCGACGGAACCAGTTGTCATCGGTGCGCCATCTTCCATCGGGATTTGCCCGGTTAAAAATACAAAATCACCTGCTCGAATTGCCCGTGACAGCGACAATACCCGCCCGCCGATTTCAAGCGGATTGCCGACAACTTGCTTTTTATCGGTCACAGACATCTACCTTTTTTAGAATGTAAGCGGCTTGCTAGTCGAGCGTAGGCGGCTTGGCAGTCACAGTAGCTGATAATTTTCGTCACATTCCGGCGAAAAATCGCATCTATTTCATATAATCCGGCCAAGAATAGGAATTATGCCGATGGGAGGAAGCACAACAATGACAAATATTCAAACCTATCAGATGCTGATCGACGGCGCTTGGGTTGATGCGTCAGACGGGGCGATGTTTGACAGCATAAACCCGACAGATGGTAAGGTCTGGTCACGCGTACCAGAGGCAACCGCCGAGGATGTTGATCGCGCGGTACAGGCTGCGCATCGGGCATTTACAGTAGGCCCCTGGGCAAAAATAACGCCGACCGAACGTGGAATATGCCTGCGCCGTCTGGCGGAATTATTGGCCGATAAATCAGAAGAACTGGGTCGAACCGAGTCGGTAGATACCGGCAAGATACTGAAAGAAACCCGTTGGCAGGCAAAATATATTGCTGAATTCTTTCAGTTCTATGCAGGCTGCGCCGACAAGATCAGTGGTGAAACCCTGCCGATTGACAAGCCGGACATGTTTGTTTTCACCAAGCGCGAGCCGCTGGGCGTCGTCGCCGCTGTTGTGCCGTGGAATTCGCAGTTGTTTCTGGTTGCGGTCAAGATCGGCCCTGCGCTGGCGGCGGGCAATACAGTGGTTCTGAAGGCTTCGGAACATGCCTCGGGGGCGATGCTTGAATTTGGCCGGTTGATCGAAGCCGCCAAATTTCCGCCCGGTGTGGTGAATATCGTGACCGGTCATGGTGATCCTTGCGGTCGGGTGCTGACATCCCACCCCCTGGTGGCACGCATATCGTTTACCGGCGGCCCGAACGCGGCGCGCCATGTATTGGAAAATTCAAAGCAAAACTTTGCCGAAGTGTCTTTGGAGCTGGGCGGTAAATCACCGTTTGTCGTGTTTGACGACGCCAATATCGAAAGCGCTGTCAACGCTTCCATTGCCGGAATTTTTGGTGCCACCGGGCAAAGCTGTGTTGCCGGATCGCGGCTCTATTTGCACGAGGATATAGCGGATGAGTTTCTGAAACGGATGATCGGGATGGCCCGGGAAATTCGCATTGGTGATCCGCTGGAAGAAGACACCCAGATGGGCCCGCTATGCACCGAAGGTCAGCTGGATCACATCAAACGCGTGGTGGCTCAGGCACAGGCCGAAGGCGGCACCATTCTGACCGGCGGCAAGCAACCGGCTGATCTGGGGGGGCTGTTTTATGAGCCAACCATTATCGACTGCCCGCGTCAGGACTTGCAAATTGTCGATACTGAATTGTTTGGCCCGGTGCTGAGCGTGCAGCGGTTTAAAACTGAAGCTGAGGTAATTGCGCTGGCCAATGACACCAAACACGGGTTGGCGGCGGGTATTTTTACCCGCGACTCAGCGCGTTCGCTGCGTATGGCCAGTGCGGTTCGAGCCGGAATTGTCTGGGTCAATACTTATCGCGTCGTGTCGCCGATTGCCGAATTTGGCGGCGTCAAGGGATCGGGTTATGGCCGCGAAAGCGGCTTTCAGGCAATGTATGATTACACCCGCCCCAAAACGATCTGGATGAACACCTCGGATGAGCCGATGGCAAACCCCTTTGTAATGCGCTGAAACCAGCCCGAAAGAACGGAGTGAAGATTATGAATTTCCAAATCGCGATCAACATGGAAAGAATGGACGACAGTCTGGATATGAAGACCGTCCGTGACCATACCCTTGATATGGTCAAGATGGCTGAGCAGGGCGGATTTGAAATCGCCTGGGCCGCAGAACACCATTCGATGGAAATGACCATCGCCCCGAACCCGTTTCAGATACTGACATGGTGGGCCGAGAACACCACAAAAATCCGTCTGGGAACAGCAGTGGCTGTTGCACCCTACTGGACCCCGATCCGTTTGGCGGGTGAGGCCGCAATGACCGATCTACTGAGTAACGGGCGGCTCGAATTTGGCATCGGCTCGGGTGCCTACCAGCGCGAATTTGACCGCATGCACCCGGGGCTGAAACAATCCGACGCGTGGCGTTATATGCAGGAAATGCTGCCCGCCGTGAAAGCGCTCTGGAAGGGCGATTACGCCCATGACGGCGATTTCTGGTCCTTTCCAACTTCAACCTCGGTGCCCAAACCATTGCAGGCCAATATACCCATCTGGGTGGCTGCGAGGGCACCGATCACTTTTGATTATGCCGTCAAACACGCGTACAATATTCAAAGTTGGCCGCTGACTCGACCGATGAGCGAAGTCGAGCTTTATTTGTCGCGGTTGCAGGAAGCGGTTGATAATAATCCTGGAAAACCACGGCCCAGGATTGCGATGATGCGCCACACGGCGGTTTATGACCGGCCCGAGGATCGCGATGTGCCGATGGCCGCGGCGCGGCGACAACTTGGCCAGTTTGAGAATTATTTCAAGAATCTGGGCGATGTAACAAATGGCTTTGCCAAGCCAATCCCGCTGGAAAGCCTTGAAAACCGCGCTGAATATGATTCAGACATGCTTGCTGAAAACCTGATGTTCGGGACACCGGATCAGGTGGTCGAGAAGCTCAAAAAATACGAAGCGCTTGGTATAGACAGCTTTATTTACTACGCGAGCCTTGGGCTGGGACACGCCGAGCAGAAACGCTCACTCGAACTGTTTTGTAACGACGTCATGCCGGCATTTACCTGAAAATAGAGGAAGAAACGCTTTGTCCAATGAAGTAGAAGTCAACCGTGACGGCCATGTTCTCGAAGTCAAACTGAACCGCCCAAAGGTCAATGCAATCGACATCCCGACATCGCGCGCTCTTGCTGCCGCGTTTTCGGAACTGCGTCAGGATCCCGAACTGCGCGTTGCCATTTTGACCAGCGGCGGTGACAAAATTTTTTCAGCCGGGTGGGATCTCAAGGCGCTCAACGCTGGTGAGATGCAATTGGACAATTGGTGGGAAAGTGATGATTACGGCGAAGGCGGCTTTACCGGGCTGACCGAGAACTGGCAACTGAACAAGCCTGTCATTGCTGCTATCAACGGGCTCGCCATCGGCGGCGGGTTTGAAATGGCGTTGGGGTGCGATTTGCTGATTGCGGCAGATCATGTGGAATTCGGATTGCCCGAAATGCCGTTGGGGATCGTACCGGATGCGGGTGCTTTGCAGCGCCTGCCACGGCGCATTCCGCACAATATTGCAATGGAGATGTTTTTGCTGGGCCGCCGGATGACAGCGACCGAGGCAGCGCATTATGGTCTGGTCAACAAGGTCGTGCCCAAAGAACAGCTAATGGATGCGGCGCGGGAATGGGCCGACTCGATTGCCTGGTCCGCCCCGCTGGCGATGCAAAGCATCAAGGAAGTCCAGCGCGCCATTGAATGTGTGCCGCTGGAACAGGCGTTCCACAAAATGCGGAACGATCCGATGCCAACCTACCGCAAGATGCTGAAATCCGACGATGCCGCAGAAGGTGTGGCCGCTTTTGTCGAGAAACGCGAACCGGTTTTTAAAGGCGAATAACGATGGATCCGTCACCCAGCGAAGTAACCCGGATCACCAGCCTTGGCGGAGGGCCGATCGGCGGCGGTTGGGCTGCGCATTTCCTGGCGCGTGGCTATGATGTAACTACCTATTTGCACGATGAGGCGGAAACATCTGCCTTTATGGCGATCCTTGAGACCGCGTGGGTCAGCCTGACCGAGCTGGGTCTTGCCCCCGGAGCTTCGATTGACCGGCTGCGGATCGACACCGACCTTGGCGCGGCGGTTGAAGGGGCGCAGTTCATTCAGGAAAGCGCGCCGGAAAATCTGGGCTTGAAACAGACGCTATATGAGACGCTGGGAAGGATTGTTCCGGTGGATGTGGTGATCGGCTCATCCACATCCGGCCTGATGATGAGTGATATTCAGACCAAATGCGCAACGCCGGAACGCACAGTTATCGGCCACCCGTTCAATCCGCCATACCTGTTGCCACTGGTTGAAATTGTGGGAGGTAAACGCACCGATCCCGCAGCGGTGGCATGGGCTGGCGAATTCTACAAAACGGCGGGCAAGGCCCCGCTGCTGATGAAGAAGGAAATTCCGGGCTTTGTCGCCACCCGCCTGCAAGAGGCGTTGTGGCGCGAAGCATTGCATATGGTGGCCAATGGCGAGGCGTCGCCGGCGGATATCGACTATGCGCTGATGAATGGCCCGGCACCACGCATGGTTGCCCAAGGGCAATGTATGGCCTTTCATGTGGCCTGTGGTGCGGGCGGCATGGCGACCAATCTGGACCAGTTTGGCCCGGCGCTGAAACTGCCCTGGACCCGTCTGGAGGCTCCCGAATTGACGCAGAAATTGCGTAACCGGATGATCAACGGATGCAAGGAGATTGCCGGAGATCGCGGGTTCGAGGAAATGGCCGCAAAACGCGACCAGCAGATTGTCGCCGTTCTTCGGGCGCTGCGCGAGGCCGGGTGATAAAGGTTGAATTTACAACAACCCGATTTGGCGCTTGATTTCGATCGTGTCAAGATACTTGGACAGGGTGCCGGGCCAGTGCGGCTCAGAATCCTGGTCCGGCCAAGCTTGCCGGTAATCGCTGGCTCGTCGCCCAAAGCACTTTTTAAAGGAAAATGCGAAATGGGACAAAGAGTTGAAACCCGATGCGGTTGCAATCTCGCGCACGCCCAACTCCGTCGAAATCAGCAAGACCCGCGCGTGTTGCAACCGCAATAACAGGCCAAACTGCACCACGCTGCATCCCATTGCGGCGCTGAATTTGCGTTCAAGTTGTCGTTGAGACACGTTGATTTTTGCAGCAATCCGGGGGACGCTCAGGGGTTCGCTGATGTTGTTTTCAATAAGGTCAATAGCGGCGCGCACGACCAGATTTAGTGTTTCTATACCACGCCCCAACGTCCTTCGTTGCGGCGCATCGGGCAGGCGCACCGGGTGGTGAATGATCTGATCGGAAATTTCGCCTGTCAGGCACTCGCCATGTTCTTGCTGGATAAGATGCAGCATCAGATCAATCCCGGCAGTGCCACCGGAACAGGTCATTATTCTTCCGTCCTCGGTAAACAATTGCTCAGTGGCTATCGTATCGGGAAATTGTTCCTGAAAACCGGCAAGGTAGCTCCAGTGAGTAGTGGACAGCTTGTGCACCAGCAAACCGGCACGGGCAAACAGGTAACTGCCGATTTCGACCGCGCACAACCGCATTCCCAGCCGGGCCTGAAGTCGTAGCCATGAAAACAGTTTTGGGTTTGCATAATGTTCGCCGCCCCAACTACCCAAGACAAAAAGGATGTCATTCCGATCCAGTTTTTCGGGTGGCTCCTGACAGGTCACTGTCAGCCCGTTGCTGGCGGCCACCTCCAAACCGTCGAACGACAGGAATGTGTTCGAATAGATGGGGCTTGGTGAAAGATAGTTTGCGATACGTCCAGGTTCGATCAATCCGGTCAGCGTCAACATGTTGAACCGCGGAATCAGGACAAAGAAAATGCGGGCTGTCCGGCTGTCTGGATTTGGCTCATTGTGCATTTTTGGTGGATTCCGATTGGCTGAGCAGGATGCGATTATTCGCCAAAGTATAACCCATTCCTGCGAAAAATCGATACATTTTTTCCACTCACGTCCCAAAATAATATGAAAACAGGGAGAGTTGCGCGTGAATTACGATGTCGTTGTCACATGTGCGGTTACGGGTGCTGGGGATACCACGGGTAGAAGTCCGCATGTTCCGGTCACACCAAAACAAGTTGCGGATGCCGCAATTGAAGCTGCAAAGGCCGGTGCGGCTGTGGTGCATGTCCACGCACGCGACCCTGAAACCGGCAAAGGATCACGCGATCCCAAGCTGTTCAAGGAAATCGTCGACCGGGTGCGCGACAGCGATACCGATGTGATTATCAACCTGACCGCCGGAATGGGCGGTGACTGGGTGCCCGACGCAGAAAACCCTGCAATGCCCGGTCCGGGAACTGACATGATTTCGGCAGAAGAACGGCTGGAGCATGTACATGAATGCCTCCCCGATATCTGCTCGCTCGATTGCGGCACTCTCAATTTTGGCGATGGCGACAACATCTATATTTCGACCCCGCCCACCTTGCGCAAGATGGCAGAAATGACAAGGGACTGGGGCGTCAAACCAGAGTTGGAGGTGTTCGAGCTGGGGCATATCCGGTTCGCCCGTCAGATGATCGACGAGGGATTGATTGCAGATCCGCCGATGTTCCAGATTTGTCTGGGAATTCCTTGGGGCGCTGATCAAAGCGTGGATACATTAAAGGTGATGAAAGATCACTTGCCGCAAGGTGCCAACTGGGCCGGGTTTGGCATTTCGCGGATGCAGATGCCAATAGCTGCGGCGGCCGTTGCAATGGGCGGCAACGTAAGGGTCGGTCTGGAGGATAACTTGTTTTTGGATAGGGGTGTGCTGGCCAACAACGGGCAGTTGGTGACCCGCATTGTCGAAATTATTGAACGCATGGGCGGGCGGGCAGTGACCCCTGGTGAGGCACGAAATAAATTGAAACTGCGCGGAGCAACAGGATGATACGGTGATGAGCAACGAACCTCAAGGCAGCATGCAATTGCGGGACCTGACCAAGTATTTTGGTGAATTTCGCGCTGTCAGCAACGTCAATCTCGAAATACAAAAGGGTGAGTTTCTGACCCTTCTGGGACCATCCGGTTCCGGCAAGACAACATTGTTGATGATGATCGCTGGCTTCCTTGATATTTCGTCAGGTGATATTCAGCTGGACGGTGCATCAATCGCAGACGTTCCCGCCGAAAAACGCAATTTTGGCATGGTCTTCCAAGGCTATGCCCTGTTCCCGCATATGAGCGTACGCGACAATATCGGATATGCATTGGACGTGCGCAAACGCCCCAAGGCAGAGATTGTCCAGCGCGTGGACGAGATGCTTGAACTGGTCCAGCTGAACGATTTCAGTGATCGTAAACCTAGCCAATTGTCCGGTGGACAACAACAGCGTGTCGCGCTGGCGCGGGCGCTTTGTTTTGCACCACCCGTTTTGTTGCTGGATGAACCTCTTGGAGCGCTGGATAAAAAACTGCGGGTCGAAGTGCAGGGGCAGTTGAAAGATATTCATCGGCGCGTCGGCACGACCTTCATCTATGTCACACACGATCAGGAAGAGGCGCTGTCGATGTCAGATCGCATTGTCATCATGCGGGACGGCGAAGTCGAACAGGTGGGCAGCCCGGTAGACCTATATGAAAGACCGGCCACCGAATTTGCTGCCAGTTTTTTGGGGAAAAGCAATTTTTTGCGTCAACCGGATGGGTTGTTCGCCTTGCGTCCTGAAAAAATTGACATCTCTCTGGCGGGGAAAACAGTACAAAACGCACGGCTTACCGGCACGATAAAATCGATGACATATTTTGGGTCAACGCAGCGGATTATTGTCGACATACCGGGTGCTGACGAGTTGGAGGTCGACATCGATTCGTGGCGCAACAAGCAACCTCTGAACGAAGGACAAGCGGTAGATTTATCATGGCAAGACGAAGCCGTTGTGAAATTGGGTGCTGGATAGGGCCCTAGAAAGAGAACGCCAGCCAAATGGCGCAAATATAAGAAGGGGCTGACAACCAGCCTTCAAAAATCAACAAGGAGTATCATAATGCGAGATCGTCAATTCATGCGCGAGACCCTGACCGACGGGGCCAAGGCGTTTAAGGCAGGTGAAATGGACCGGCGCAGCTTTCTGACACTTTGTTTAGCGACTGGCTTTGTCACAGCCACAGTTATGTCAGGTGATGCGAAGGCCGCAGCGAACGAAATTGTTATGTGGAACTGGGGCGGTCAATCCGAAGAATGCCACGGCAACGCAATCGGTAAACCTTTTGAAGAGGCAACCGGTATGACGCTGCGGTTTGACACATCCGGCCCGCTGCAAGGCAAGATCAAGGAAATGGTCGACAGTGGAAATGTGACGGCAGATGTCGCTGACGCTGATCTGTTTGACGCCATATCGCTTGGCCCAACGGGGCATCTGGAAGCGATTGATTACAATGTAGTCAGCAAGGACAAGACCTTGCCAAACTATGCTTTGGAGTATGGCGTTTCCATTATCCTTTATGGCTACGCTTTTGTCTATGACACCGAAGCCTATGGCGATAACCCACCTAACAACTGGGCCGATTTCTTTGATACCGCCAAATTCCCCGGCAAACGGTCGCTTTACAAATGGGCAAACGGCTCGCTAGAAGCAGCCCTGATGGCTGACGGTGTGGCCAAGGATGCGCTGTATCCGCTGGATATGAAACGCGCACTCGCCAAGATCAAATCGATCAAGGATGACAGCTTGTACTGGGGATCCGCCTCGGCGGCCCACTCGATGGTTGTTAACGGCGAAGTTAGCCTGGGAATGGTTTGGCAGAACCGTGGCAAAAACATCGAGTCTGACACCGATGGCCGCTTCAAGCTGGTCATGAACCAGGCACTGGCCATGCCAGGGGCGTATATCGTACCCAAGGGCAACCCGGCGGGGCGTGAAGCAATCATGCAATTCATCGCTACAGCGCAGGATCCGGCGGCGCAATTGCAGCTGCTTGACTGCCTTGGCATGACACCGTCCAACCCGGCGGCATTTGCGCTGATCCCTGAAGAGCAGCAGGCCTATGCCATCACGTCGGCGATGAATATCGACAAGGTCGCCTTCAATGATCCGGTATGGTGGGGTCAAAATGGTGGTGATGCGGTCAATGCGTTCCTCGAAGCCATAAGCTAAATCCCGGAGGTCAGCCCGATCACCACGCGATCGGGCTGACCTGAATTTGGCACAGGAAAGGCCAAGATCCTGTACAACACACTTCGTCGATACGTGAGCCCCGGATGGATGCTGGTCGCGCCCTTCCTGTTGCTGCTTGTTGTGCTGTATCTTGGGCCGATCCTGAACATTTTATGGCTTAGTGTTACTGACCCCGAGCCGGGGATCGGAAATTACCAAAAGCTAATCGAAAGCGATACGCTGGCGCGGATCATCTGGAAAACCGTGCGGATATGCCTGATCACAACGGCGTTTAGTGTCCTGTTCGGGTACTCGATTGCCTATGCAATGGTGCATGCCCACAACAAGCAGAAAACGCGGATGTTGACACTGTTGCTTGTGTCATTCTGGATTTCGATCCTTGTGCGAACATTCTCGTGGCTAATGCTGCTGGGCCGCAACGGGCTGGTTAACAATGCGCTGGAAGGCATTGGTATCATTTCCGAACCGATTGCTTTCATGCGCAATGAACTGGGCGTGCTGATTGGCATGGTTCACTATATGGTGCCATACGCGGTGCTGCCTTTGCTGGTGAACATGCAGACACTGGATCTGCGGGTGATGGATGCTTCTCGTAATCTGGGGGCCACCGGTGCCCAGACATTCCGGCGCATCTATCTGCCGCTGACCACACCGGGACTGGTAGCAGCATCGCTTCTGGTGTTTATTTTAAGCCTTGGGTTTTATGTCACTCCGGCCATACTTGGCGGTGGCAAGGTGCTGATGATTGCCGAATACATCTCGGTACAATTGCTGGTTACGCTGAAATGGGGTACAGCCGCGATGTTGGCGACCAGTATGTTGTTTGGTGTGCTCGCCATGCTCTACATCATGTCGAAATTCATGAAGCTGAGCACCGTATTCGGGGGAAGTAACTCATGAATCCGGGCTTCTTGACAATCTTCAACCGTACCGGCGCATGGGTTTTGCTGCTGTTTCTGGTGACCCCGGCGTTGATCGCCATACCGGTTTCGCTGACGCCAAAGCGGTTCTTGTCGATGCCCGAGGGTGAATTGTCCTTGCGCCATTTTGAAAAGTTTTTCACCAGCCCGGAATGGTTGTCCAGCTTTGGACAAAGCGCAATTGTCGGACTGATCACGGCCTTGCTGGCCACGGTTCTGGGTACCCTTTGTGCTATTGGGCTGTGGCGGGTGTCATCAAAATATAGCGAAGTTGTTCGCGCCTTCCTGCTGTTGCCGCTAATCATTCCGCAGATTATTTCAGCCATGGCGTTTTACCGGCTGTGGATCCCGCTGGGATTGTTGGACAGCTATCCGGGGCTGATCCTGGCGCACACAATATTGGCCACGCCGATGGTGTTGATTACGGTCAGCGCATCACTTGCCAATTTTGATCCGAAACTGGAACAGGCATCAAAAAACCTTGGCGCGTCAAATTGGACAACGATGCGCAGGGTGATCCTGCCATCCATCCGTCCGGGTGTGTTTGCCGGTGCCTTGTTTGCCTTCATCCTCAGTTGGGATGAAATCGTGGTCACGCTGTTCATCTCGAAATTCAATGTCTACACCCTGCCGCGCCGGATGTGGAACGGCATCCGCGAAAACACTGATCCAACCGTGGCCGCTGCGGCCGTGGTTTTGATCTCCATCACTGTCATCGCTTTTGGCGTTTCCGCAATTTTGACGCGGCGGCGCGAACAAGCAACAAAATCCTGATCGGAGATTAAAGTGAGCACCAATTTGTCACACGAGAACGAACTGCTGTTAAATACCGTGCGCAGCTTCCTTGAAGCCGAGATTTATCCCCACGAGGAAATGGTGG
Organism: Rhizobiaceae bacterium; assembly: GCA_965248715.1. Classification (GTDB taxonomy): domain Bacteria; phylum Pseudomonadota; class Alphaproteobacteria; order Rhizobiales; family Rhizobiaceae; genus CBDFKB01. The sequence goes on along the minus strand of CBDFKB010000007.1, from coordinate 89,408 downwards.
ACCAAACCGGCGAGGTGCCTGAGGATTTGGGCCGCCAGATCGAAAAACGCGCCAAGGAAGTGGGCCTTTACGCGTCGAACCTGCCTGAGAATGTGGGAGGCGGCGGGTTGAATTATTCCGCCATGGCGGTGGTCGAACGTGAATATGGCAAGACCAGCCATGCATTGCATTCCTGGATCGCCCGGCCAACCGAGCTGTTGCTTGCCTGTGAGGGCGACCAGATCGCCCGTTACCTTGCCCCTTGCGTGACCGGCGCGAAACGCGAGCTTTTTGCTTTGACCGAACCCGAAGCGGGCTCCGATGTGATGGGGATGAAAACCAATGCCAAACGGGACGGGGATGACTGGATATTGAACGGGAGCAAACATTTTATCTCCGGCCCATGCATGCCCGATTTTGCCATTGTGTTTGCGGTCACCGGCATGGACGAAACCCCACGCGGCCCCCGCAAGCGGATAACCGCGTTTCTTGTCGATGTCGGATTGCCGGGATTCGATTGCCAGGAAGGCGGCAAATGCGTCAGCTATCGCGGCTACAAAACCTACCAGTTAAGTTTTGGCAATGTGCGCCTTGGTCCGGATCAGATTTTGGGTGAGGAAGGGCGCGGCCTGGAACTGTCGGGCAAATGGCTGGGCATGGGGCGTATCTGGGTTGGGGCCACCTGCTGCGGCAAAGCGGAACGCCTGATGGAACTGGCGACCGACTGGGCCGCCAATCGCAAACAATTTGGCAAGCCAATTGGTACTTTCCAGGCCACCGGGTTTCGTTTGGCGGACATGGCGATCGGATTGCGCACCGCTGATTTGCTGGTCACGGATGCTGTTCAACGCGCAGATGCAGGACATATGCAGGACATGGATGCGGCCATGGTCAAGGTCTATTGTTCTGAAATGCTGAACAAGGTCGCTGATGATACGGTTCAGATATTCGGTGGCATGGGGTTGATGGAAGAGCTCCCGATCCAGCGCATGTGGCGGGATTCGCGTCTGGAGCGGATCTGGGATGGGACCAGCGAAATCCAGCGTCACATCATTACCCGTGCGATCTTGAGGCCATTGGTTGCATGACCCCGGCGCAATGCAAGAATTTTGAGCGGTTGCTGAACCCGCGCCACATCGCTTTTGTTGGCGGTGCGGATGCAATCGTGGCAGTTGGCGAAGCACGCAGACGCGGTTTTACCGGCGAATACTGGGCCGTGAACTCCAAACGCAACGATCTGGCCGGGGTGCCATGTTACGCATCGATAGAGTACCTGCCGCAAGCACCGGATGCCGTGTTTATGGCTATTCCCGCTGCGGCGGTCATTCCCGCGGTAGAAAAACTATCAGCCATGGGGGCAGGTGGCATCGTTTGTTATACGGCTGGTTTCAAAGAGGCGGGTGATGAAGGAGCCCGGCTGGAAGCTGCGCTGAAAGATGCGGTCGGCGATATAGCGCTGATCGGGCCGAATTGTTACGGCGTCATCAACTATATCGATAATTCAGCGCTCTGGCCATTTGCCCATGGCGGCGGATCGCCTGGATTTGGTGCGGCCATCATCACCCAAAGCGGCATGTTTTCATCAGATATCAGCATGAGCCAGCGGTCGCTGCCGCTGACATACATGATTTCAGCCGGAAACCAAGCGATTCTGGGGGTAGAAGACTTTATCGAAGCCTTGTGCGAAAAGCCGGAAGTCCGGGCCATTGGCGTGCATATTGAAGGGTTGCGGGATGTCTCCCGGTTTGAGCGTGCCGCGCTTAAGGCGCTGGCGCATGATACGCCGATTGTCGCGTTGAAATCCGGTAGTTCAGCCATTGGTGCGGCTCTGACGGTCAGTCACACCGGGTCGCTGTCGGGGGCCAACGAGTTATACCGGGCGTCGTTTGAGCGCACCGGCGTGATCAGCGTCACCAATCCGGCGCAGTTTTTGGAAACGCTGAAATATCTGTGTGCCGTGGAGGTGCCCAAAGGCACGCGTGTTGCTGGTTTTACGTGCTCGGGTGGTGGTGCAACAATGCTGGCGGATCATGCGGAAACCATCTGTTTGACATTCCCGGCATTTGACGATGGCACCACATGCGCTCTGCGGGGGGTGTTGCCGGATATTGCCACCGTGTCCAACCCTCTAGATTATACCACGCCGATCTGGGGCCAGCCTGAATTCACCTCACCGGTTTTTGCCCGCGCTTTGGAACGCGCCGATATTGATGTCGCATTATTGGTGCAGGACTATCCAGCACCGGGCCTGGATGATTCCAAAGTTTATTACCAGAACGACGCAACCGCATTTGCCGACGCCGCTGCGGCCAACGGAATTCCGGCGGTGATCTGCGCGACACTGCCTGAAAACATGGACCTGCAGACCCGCGAGCATCTGATCAGGATTGGTGTGGCACCGATGCAGGGAATTCACGAGGCCTTGAACGCCATCGCGGCGGCCGGCCGCTGGCATCAGGCCCGCGCGCGCATTCTGAAGGCGCAGCCGCTGCCCCTGAACCCGGTTCCGATATCTGGAACGTGTACCTTGGTGGACGAGGCCGAGGGGAAGGCGTGGTTGGCCAGGGCAGGGCTAGGCATTCCACAGGGTCGTTGTTCAAATGCGCAGCAGGCACCGGATGTGGCTAGAGAAATCGGGTTTCCGGTGGTGTTAAAGATGATGGGTTCTAAACTGACGCACAAGACCGAAGCCGGAGCCGTGGCCCTTTGTCTGAAAGATCCGGATCAGGTGGCGAACGCAGTTGCCGAAATGCAGGCTAAAGTCGCGGCCTATGACGCGGATGCCGTAACAGACCGCTTTTTGATTGAACAGATGGCCGACCCGCCCCTAGCGGAATTCATTGTTGGTATCCGTCGCGATCCGCAATTTGGCTTTGCCATGACAATGGGCAGCGGCGGTATTCTGGTCGAACTGGTTGGCGATGCCAAAACTATTCTGCTGCCAACCAGCCAGAACGATATTCACCAAGCATTAATCGGCCTGAAGGCGACAAAGCTGCTGCAAGGATTCCGCGGCAAACCTGTTGCCAATATTGAAGGGCTGTCAAAGGCAATTTTTGAATTTTCAGAATACGTTACCAAACACTCGGATATTGTTTGCGAGGTCGAAATAAACCCGCTGTTTATCTACGAAGACAGGATGCAGGCGGTGGATGTCCTGCTGCATGTGGCCTGTCCGAAATGAGCGAAACGTTCCCCAATCCAGACCTGAACGTGGGGGCCGACAACAAACAGCGTTGGAACCGGGCAGCCCATCGCCGACATGGGTTTCACAACGCGCATCTGTTGTTTAGACGTGCGCATATGGCGCGGTCCCGCAATGTGCTTGCATTGCATCCTGCTGAAGACCCGCTTCTGGTCAACTCACCAGAGGTGGTCAGCCTGACCGGTCATCCGGCGTTTTCGGCATTGGTTTGCATCAAGGGCGACCAGATACTTCTGGAACGCCATGCCGCCGATTTCAGCACAACACGTCCGCATTCCATTCAGTCGGTCACCAAAATACATATCCATCTGATTGTCGGGTGCCTTGTGGATCAGAACCTGCTCGATCTCAACAAACCGGTCGGGCACTACCTGCCTGATATCGGGTCAGGATATTTGACCGCACGGGTTCAGGATCTATTGGACATGACTGTCAATGAGCGTTTAAAACTGACCCCTGTTTGGCATTTAAAACTGACCCGCCCTATGGGTGTCAAAACGGGATATTAATAGCCAATGATGTTGCGGAGGGTTGTCCATAGGTCCCGCTTCGCGAAGTGGCCCCATAGCAGGCGTAGCGGAGCGGGGGCTGTGGTCAAGCCGGGCTTGTGAGCGTTTTCTTTTTACGGCTGTGCGAGAAGCGGTATGAGTTGTTGCCGGTTTCAATGATTGAGCAATGATGTGTGATCCTGTCGAGGAGTGCTGTTGTCATCTTGGGATCGCCAAAGACGGAGACCCATTCGCCAAATTCCAGGTTGGTGGTAATGATGACACTGGTATTTTCATAGAGTTTGCTGATGAGATGGAAGAGCAGTGCTCCACCTGATTTAGGGAATGGAATGTAGCCCAATTCATCGATGATGACGCAATCGGTCTGGCTGAGCTGGCGGATAATTTTACCGGTGTTTCCCTCAGCTTGTTCCCTGATCAGCGCATTAATGAGATCAACCGCATTATGGAAGCGCGCTTTTTTGCCCTGAGCGATAAGTGCCGTTGCCAGTGCAATGGCGATGTGGGTTTTACCGGTTCCAGTACCGCCGACAAGGATCAGGTTGTGGGCATCGTGTGTGAATTGACCGGTGCATAGCTGTTTGATCTCAGCGGGCTTCACAGCCGATGCGCCATAGTCGAATGTGGCAAAGTCTTTATGATGAGGAAAGCGAGCAATGCGCATCTGGTATTGAATGGAGCGCACACGCCGCTCAACAGTTTCCGCATTGATCAGTTGTTTGAGCGCTGTTGTCAGATTGAGCGGGGTGCGGGCCGTTAGCAAGTCCTGTGCACTTTGTGCCATGCCGTGCAGGCGCAGGGCTGTAAGCTGTTCAATGATGGCATTCATGACATCACCCGCGGCGTTGCATAAAGCAGCTCATAGCGTTTGCAATCGGCTTGTGGCATTACCTGCAGCTGTGGATAGCAATGGGTCCGGGGCAGCGGATCAATCACTGGTTCCACAAGCTGGTTGATCAGGTTGGTGATTGCCGGCAGGCGCGTTGTTTTTTGCTCAACAGCCAGATCGCAAGCTATTTCCACTGTCTCGATCCCGTGTTCCTGGGCTCGTTGTCGGCAGGCGATGTTTGCATCGCCGAGAGGGGCATCAAAAGTTCAACAAAGTCTCGGTCACCGCCTTTGGTATCCATGTAGCGGGCCTTGATTTTGTTCATGGCGGCGGGAAGCTGCCATTCCATAAAAGGTGCACCATTGCGCAAAGCTCCGGGTTTGCGCGACAGAAGCGGCACATAGTGCCAAGGCTCAAAGTAACTGATGTTCTTTGTAAAATGACGTTTGTGTTCGGCGATCACCTCATCGGCGGCAACCAGGACAATTCGACTTGCATAAGCCCGCAACGAGACATGGCGCCCGGCATACCGGGCAGGAACGCTGTAACGGTTACTGTCATATTGAACCAGGCAGGTGGAGCGCACACGCACTGCTTTCTCAACATAACCGTCAAAGCCAAGCCCCAGTGGCCGCAGTTCGGCGCGTTCCAATGCAAGGACTTCATCAATGGTTTGCTCTTTTTGTTCGGGGTGGCGCCGCGAACCCAACGCGTTACAGCGCGCAAACAGCCAGGTATTCAAACTTTCCAGATCATCAAAGCACAGCTTGGGGGTGAACAATTGGCGGCGTAAATCCTGAACCTGGTTCTCAACTTGGCCTTTCTCCCAGCCAGCTGCGGGCGTGCAGGCAACCGGTTCCATAACGTAATGGTTCATCAATGCCAAAAAGCGCGGATGGAATATCCGCATCTTTGAACGCGACACATAGGTCACCACCGCCTTTGGGCTCTGCACAAGGCAGGAGCCGGGTGTCTTGGGATTGTCGATGATGACCCGGCGCGGTACCCCGTCATAAAATGCCAATGCCCGCATAAAGGCATCCAGCACCATCTCCTGGGATTCACCAGGATAAGCCACCACAAAAGGCTTGCGAGAATGGCACAAACGGAAGTGCGCAACCTTGATCTTGTGCTCTACGCCACCCAGAACAACATGCTCCTGGCTCCAGTCAAACTGCAGCGCATCACCGGCTTTGAAGTGTAAAGGAATAAAGGCTCCGGGAAGTTGTGATCCATCGGCTTTCAATACCTTGATGAACCGGCAGACTGGTGAGTACGAACCGGTATAACCTTCCACAACCAGTTGTTCATAAAGCTTCACCGCAGTGCGGCGCTCCCGGCGGGGGTGGCTTAAGTCCTGTTTGTAAAGCGACCGCAAACGAACTTCAAAACCAGCAAGCTTGTGCAACACAGGTGGTCCACTACGATGATAGTTCGGCGGTGACGCGTCATTCAGATATTTTCTGATCGTATTGCGGGATAAACCCGTGCTTCGACTTACTGACCGGATAGAGTGGCCATCGCGCAAAACCAGACGACGAATCTTTGCTGCACTTTCCATTAATATCACCTGCTCATTCTCCGCACTTAAATGCACGGATGCTAACAAAACAGGCGGGTCAATTTTAAACGCCAATTACCCACCTAAGTGGGTCAATTTTGCATGCCAATTCACATCTTTGGCCATAGCTTCATCCAGACCCTTGCTGCCTTTTCTGGCTGGTGAATGATCCATCTTCTGAGTTGATCAAGTCCGGTTCTGAACCATGATTTTTCCTTGTATCCATGGCTCTTTTTCCTGATCGGGGAAAGCCCGATGGTTTTGCTGGCGCAACGATAGGTCCAACTCATTGTAAGAGCGATTATTGCCAGCCACAGATCGAGTTTGCCCGGATCGGTAATACCAAGGAAATTTAATATTGACCCATTTGACCGCCGCGATTTTGTTTGCTGACTAGGCGGCGACCGTGCCGTGGTGCGGATCCACCACAAGCGGGCTCTAACGACGTCAGCGAACAAAATCGTGCGGCCAAATAGCGCCGATTTTTCAACCCGATGCAACATCTCGTGGTGGAGCAAACCGGCCCACCAAAGGCGCTTTCCCGCCCGATTTTGGGCACCGAAAAGCGCCCTGCGCTTGGGTTTTAAACTGGTGATTATCGCAAAACCACGGTGCTGGTTTTTGCCCATACGTTTCCAACGGTGTTGCGAAACTTGCCCGATACCCCGGCATCGCGCTACGCTTCGCGCCTCGCCGGATCAACCGGTTTGCATCCATCAAATAGGTCAATATTAAGTTCCCTTGGTATAATGCGGGTGTCTTCAATGTTGAAGCCTCGCTTTTTGGTGTCACCAAACAGGCATTCGATGGCCCATCTTTTGCGGTATTTGCGCAACCCATCTTTGGGTTCGCGATTGGAGGCGATGATCAGCCAATCGCCGTCTTTGATGCGCCGTGCTGCAAAGTTCAACGGGTTGTTCTGCCTGCGCTCGATATCTGTCAACCAGCCCGACCATGTCCTGATTGTTTTGATCGAACGGTGTTTGCGCAACAATGTTTGAAACGACCATTTTGATCCGTCTTGTTGTGTCAAATACATCGCCTTCTTGATGCGAATGGCGAAGGGGATGTTGTTTTTGTTGAGGAAACCAAACCAGTCGTGACCGATGAACTCCCGGTCAGCCAGTAGCATTCGAACCGATGATGCGCCAAACAAAGCCAGATAACGCCGCATCAACGTGATGCGTTCGGCGCTATTGCTGCTGCCCGGCTTGTCAAGAATTACCCACATCAGCGGCACGCGAAACCGGCGTGTCACCAGCGCCAGCATCAATATATTGATGTCTCGCGACCCAACCTTCCAGTTGGTGCGATCAAGTGCCAGCAGCCATGGTCTGGCATGGGGTCCGCACTGGTTCAACAGGCGCACCATCATCCGCGCCACCCAATCATTATCAAGACGCACATACTGAAAAAACCGCTGCAGGCGGCGGTAGTTGGATGCGTGTTTGGCAGGACCGCAAAACTGGCAAGCAATGTGGCGCAAATTTACCGTGCGGCCATTCACAAGACCAACAATGATCACAATAAGCGTCTCAATGCGGCTCTTGTTCAAACCAAGATGACACGATAAATTCACACCGAGAGCGTGGGTTAATAACCGTATCGACATCGAACGACGCCATTGCAAATGAATCGTTCAAAATACCATCAATTCACGCTCTCAACCAAAATTGTCGTGTAGTGTGGTGTTGGAATAGCTTCGTCGCGCTATCTCTTTGTTTGCGCGTGTCATTTTCCCCAAAACCGGTGCCCACTTTTGGGTGACACGCTCTACGGACGCGGCCCCATCCACCGCCTCTAATTAGACTGGTTTTTAACCCGCAAGTCCCGGCGGGCGGCTATCTGCCAAGTGAATGATATTCATAGCCGAGCCCGGCCATTTGCGCCGGGTCGAGCAAGTTGCGCAGATCGATTAATACCGGCGCCCGCATACACTCACGCAGCCCGGCCCAATCATAGTTTTTAAATTCCGGCCACTCAGTGATGATGATCAGCGCATCGGCATCCTCGAACGGTTTGCGGTGGCTGGCAGTAATTTCGATACCGGGCAGCAATTGGCGCGCCTGTTCGCTTCCCTTAGGGTCATAGGCGATGACCCGTGCACCCTCGCGCAGCAGTTCGGGCAGGATTACCAGGGACGGTGAATCGCGCACGTCGTCAGTATTGGCCTTAAAGGTCAGGCCTAGCACGCCAATTCGTCGGTCGTGTAACCCACCAAGCGCACCGCGTACTTTCTCGACCATCATTTTTTGATGGGTATCGTTGGCCGCGACCACCGCTTCGATGATTGTCACCCGCGAGCCGAAATCAGCCGCGGTTTTGATCAAAGCCGTTGTGTCCTTGGGGAAACATGAGCCGCCATAACCAGGCCCGGGATTGAGGAATTTGTTGCCGATACGGTCATCAAGGCCGATACCCATGGCGACCTCGTCAACCTTGGCGTCGGCCTTCTCGCATAATCTGGCGATCTCATTAATGAAGCTGATCTTGGTAACAAGGAATGAATTGGCGGCATATTTGATTAATTCCGCGGTGGCCACGGTGGTGGTGGCGACTAGTTTAAATCCCTTATCGGTCAGCGGTTTGTAAAGCTGGTTCAGCATATCACCGGCAATTTGCGCATCGCTGCCAACAACAATGCGGTCCGGTTCCATGAAATCCTTGATCGCCGCGCCCTCGCGCAAAAATTCCGGATTAGAGGCAACCGAAATCCGCTCTTTGGCGACAAAACGGGCGGCGATCCGCTTTACCGCCTCGCTGGTGCCGACCGGAACCGTCGATTTGGTAACCATCACCGTGTGGTGAGCGCCAGCACCGTCATCGATTTGCGCGCCAAGTATGCGGGTTACTTCCTCAACCGCGGCATAAACGAAGCTCAAATCGGCATGGCCGGTTTCCGGGTTTTGCGGCGTGCCAACCGCAACAAAGACAAAATCCGGCTCGATTTCCATTGCCGTTTCTAGGGCAGTGGTGAATGACAGCCGACCGGCCGAGCGATTTTCGGCGACCAATTCCGCAAGACCCGGTTCATAAATTGGTATCTGGCCCTGTTCCAACATTTCGATCTTTTCGGGCAGTTTGTCGTAGCAGGTGACCGAATGGCCGATAGCCGCGAAACAGGTGCCCGTTACCAGGCCAACATAGCCCGTTCCGATCATGACGATTTTCATTGTTACCCCGCTTGCAACCGGCCAATCCGGCAAGACGCGATCCAACTGCATTTTTTGCGCGCCGAATGCAAGTTTCCACCCGCCACGCACGGCAACTTGTGCAGCAGCAAATTGACGCATATTGGGTCGCAGATTTCGCATTCGGGGGATATCGCTGTCGATCCAACTCTGATGTAAAGGTATGCGGCACCAACGCCGGAACGAGTGGAAATTAGATGAAAAAACATTATCAAACGGTCGTCATTGGCGGCGGCGTAGTGGGCTGTTCGGTGCTTTATCACCTTACCAAAGCCGGTTGGAAAGACGTGCTGCTGGTTGAGCGTGCGCAATTGACCTCAGGCTCGACCTGGCATGCTGCCGGCGGCTTTCATACCCTGAACGGCGACCCAAACGTCGCCAAGCTGCAAAGCTACACGGTTGGCCTGTACAAGGAGCTGGAGGAAATTTCCGGCGAAAAATGCGGCCTGCACCTGACCGGCGGCGTGGCTCTGGCCGATACGCCCGAGCGCCTGGAATGGCTGAAAATGGCCCATGCCCGTGGCCGCTATCTTGGCATGGACACCGAGATTATCTCGGCCAAAGAAGCCAAGCAGTTATTTCCGTTGATGGACGAAAAATATTTTGTCGGTGCCATGTGGGACCCGGTCGAAGGTCATCTTGATCCCTACGGCGCTACCATGGCCTATGCCAAAGCGGCGCGGATCCAGGGTGCTGAAATTGTCACTAACAACCGGGTAACCGAACTGGTGCAGCGCGCCGATGGCACCTGGGATGTGATCACAGAAAAAGCCACAATCCACGCCGAACATGTGGTTAATGCTGGCGGATTGTGGGCGCGCGAGGTCGGTCGCCTGGTTGGCATCGAATTGCCGATACTGGCAATGGAACACCATTATCTGTTGACCGAAGATATGCCGGAAGTAATTGAACACAACCAGGCGACCGGCAAGGAAATGATCCACGCGATCGATTTCAGCGGCGAAATCTATGTCCGCCAAGAGCGTCGCGGCATGTTGCTCGGCACCTATGAGCAGGCGGCAACCCCGTGGAGCCCTCGCCGGACCCCGTGGGATTTCGGCCAAGATCTGCTCGAACCCGATCTCGATCGCATTGCGCCGTCGCTGGAGTTGGGCTTCAAACATTTCCCGGCATTTGAGAAAATTGGCCTGCGCAAGGTTATCAATGGCCCGTTCACTTTTGCGCCCGACGGCAACCCGCTGGTCGGCCCGGTAGGCGGGTTGCGCAATTTTTGGTGCGCTTGCGGCGTCATGGCCGGCTTCAGCCAGGGTGGTGGCGTCGGTTTGACCCTTGCCAACTGGATGGTCGACGGGGACCCAGGTTTCGACATTTGGGGTATGGATGTGGCGCGCTATGGCACCTGGGCGACACTCGCCTATACCAATCACAAAGTGCGTGAAAACTATTCGCGCCGCTTCCGCATCCGCTTCCCCAACGAGGAATTGCCGGCGGCGCGCCCGCATTTGACCACACCGATTTACGATCTGGCACTCGCCAATGGCGCGGTGATGGGTGACAGTTGGGGCCTGGAAACTCCGTTATGGTTTGCGCCTGAAGGGGTGGAGGCGCGCGACATCTTCTCCTTCCACCGTTCCAACGATTTCCAACATGTCGGCAACGAGGTGCGCGGCGTGCGCGAACGGGTGGGCCTCACCGAAATTTCCAACTTCGCCAAATATCAGATCACCGGGCCGGGCGCAGAAGGTTGGCTATCGCAATTGATGACCAACCGGATGCCAAAGATCGGCCGGATAATCCTAACCCCGATGCTTAATCAAAACGGCAAGCTGATCGGCGATTTCACCATCGCCAAGGCTTCTAACGAGCGGTTCATGATGTGGGGGTCGAGCCAGGCGGAAATCTATCACATGCGCTGGTTTGAGGGCCATTTGCCAAGCGATGGGTCGGTTGAGATCAAAGCATTCAACCTCAGCCTGACCGGCCTGTCGATCGCCGGGCCAAACGCCCGTCAGGTGCTGGAGAAGCTGACTGGCGACGATGTTTCCGGCGACAATTTCCGCTTCATGGATTTCCGTGAAATGGACATTGCCGGAGTGCCGGTGATGATCAACCGGATGAGCTATACCGGCGATCTTGGTTATGAAATCTGGGTAAGGCCGGAATTCCAACGCCGGCTTTATAGTGCCATCACTGAGGCCGGTGCCGAATTCAACATGGTTAATTTCGGCATGCGGGCGCTCTTGACCATGCGCCTGGAAAAAAACTTTCCGACCTGGTTCCGTGAATTGCGGCCGATTTACGGGCCGTTCGAAGCTGGCATGGATCGGTTTGTCGCCTTGGCGAAAAATGATTTTATCGGCCGCGATGCGGCGGTTGCTGAGCGCGAAAGCGGTGGCAAGCTTAGGCGGGTATCGTTCATTGTTGATGCGGACGATGCGGATGTGATTGGCGATGAGCCAATTTTCCATAACGGCAAGGTGGTGGGCTGGGTAACCTCCGGCGGCTATGGCCATTGGGTCGAAAAATCCCTGGCGCAAGGCTACATTCCGGTCGAACTGGCCGACCATGAATCCGGCTTTGAAATCGAGATCATCGGCGGCATGTACAAGGCGACCATCAATCGCGAGCCGCTGTTTGACCCCGAAGGCAAGCGGATGCGGATGTAGCCACCATCAGGCGGCGGCAAATTGGCAAGGCAGCGACATATGAGTGAACATTATCGGGTAGTGGTGATCGGCGGCGGCGTGGTCGGTGCCAGCCTTTTGTACCATCTGGCGAAATTCGGCTGGAGCGACGTGGCCCTGGTCGAACGCTCAATACTGACCGCTGGATCGAGCTGGCATGCAGCAGGCGGCATTCACGCGCTCAACGCCGATCCGACCATGGCGGCACTACAGGCCTACACCATCGATTTGTTGTCGGAAGTCGAAAAGGAATCCGGCCAGAACATCGGCTTGCACATGACCGGCGGGATTACCGCCGCCTCGACACTTGAGCGCTGGGAGTGGCTCAAAGCGGCCTACCGGGTGTTCCAGACTATCGGCATCGAAGACTGCCATTTGATGACGCCGGAGGAGATCAAACAGCGGTGCCCGATCATGGACACCACCGGGGTGATCGGTGGGCTTTGGGCCGACCGTGAAGGCTATATCGACACCACCGGCACCGTGCACGCCTATGCCGGCGCGGCCAAAAAACGCGGCGCTACGGTGATCCAGAACAACCGGGTCCTGGAACTCAACCAGCGCGCCGACGGGTCCTGGGATGTGGTATGCGAAAAGGGCACGATCCACGCCGAACATGTGGTCAATGCCGGCGGTCTGTGGGCGAAACAAGTTGGCCGCATGGCCGGGCTCGACCTGCCATTGTCGCCGCTATCGCACCATTATCTGGTGACCGATACCATTCCTGAACTCGCCGCGCTCGATTTCGAAGTGCCGATGACGGTAGATCTCGAAGGCTTTACCTATATGCGCCAGGACCAAAAGGGCATCCTGGTCGGCATTTACGAGGTCAACCATCGCCACTGGATGATGGATGGGGCGCCGTGGGATTATGGTTTCGAACTCCTGCAAGAAGATATCGACCGGATATCTGACGAACTGGAACTGGCGTTTAACCGCTATCCGTGCCTGCAAGAGGTCGGCATCAAGAACTGGGTCAATGGCGCGTTCACCTTTTCACCGGACGGCAACCCGTTGGTCGGACCGGTGCGCGGGGTTAAGAATTACTGGCTCGCCTGCGGCGTTATGGCCGGTTTTCTGCAAGGCGGCGGCGTCGGCAAAACCTTGGCTGAATGGATGATCCATGGCGAGACCGAGGCGGACGCCTGGCCGATGGACATCGCCCGTTACGGCCAGTTTGCCTCCAACCGTGAATATATTCGCCAAACCACGGGCCAGTTCTATTCGCGCCGCTTCGTAATGACCTATCCCAATGAGCAATTGCCGGCCGGACGCAAACTAAAATGTGCGCCGGCCCATGATGCGATGAGCCAAGCCGGGGCCTGTTGGGGGGAAAGTTGGGGGCTGGAGGTGCCGATCTATTTTGCGCCGAAGGGTTTCGAAGAAACCCCAACGTTAAAACGCTCGAACGCGTTTGAGATAGTTGGCGAGGAATGCCGCAAGACCCGCTCGCACGCCGGCCTGCTCGATATTTCAGGCTTTTCGCGTTACGAAGTTACCGGGGCCGACGCGGCCAAATGGCTCGACCATGTGATGGCCTGTCGGCTGCCGGAGCCGGGCCGGGCGAAATTGGCACCGATGCTGGCGCCAGATGGAAGACTAAAGGGCGATCTGACCGTGTTTAACTGGGGCGACGGCACCTGGTGGATCATGGGCAGCTATTATCTGCGCGAATGGCACCTGCGCTGGTTTGCCGACCATCTGGTTGGCGACGTTTTGCTGCGCGATGTATCAGATCACATGGTTGGTTTCAGCCTTTCTGGACCCAATTCCCGCGAAATCCTTGCCCGCCTGACCGAAGCCGACCTGTCCAACCAAGCATTGCCGTTCCTTGGCTGCACGACCATGGATGTTGGCCTTATCCGCGCCAAGGTCGGACGCTTGTCGGTGGCCGGTGAACTGGGGTACGAAATCCACTGCCAGGCGGCCGAACACATTACCTTGCGCCGGCAATTATTAGCGGCCGGGACCGAAAGCGGCTTGGTCGAAACCGGCATGAATGCGCTGCTGTCGCTCAGGATCGAGAAAAGTTTCGGCATCTGGTCGGCTGAATTCCGCCAGGAATATACCCCGGGCGAGACCGGCATGGACCGGTTTTGCGCTTTCAAAAAGGGTGACTTCATCGGCCGCGAAAAGGCGTTGGCGGAAAAACAAAGCAGCGGACCGGCACGCCGGGTCGTTACGCTGGCGGTCAACTCCAGCGATGCCGACGCCAGCGGTTATGAGCCGGTGTGGGCGGATGGCAGGCGGGTTGGTTATGTTACTTCCGGCGCCTACGGCCATTGTCTCCAACAAAGCCTGGCGATGGCGATGATCGATACCGATCATGTTGCGCCGGGCACCAAATTGTCGGTCCATATTGTCGGCGAGGAATGCCCAGCGACAGTAATAGAGCAATCGCCACATGATCCATCGGGCGCGCGCATGCGCCAATAATCAAACCGCTTATCTGCACCAAATTATATTGTGTTTTGAATGGGGAGGGCAACGAAATGACTAATCAAACAGACGCCATTATCATCGGCGCCGGTGTTATCGGCGCGGCTACCGCGTTCGAGTTGGCGAAACAGGGTTACAAGACCTTGTCGATCGACCGCAATCCGGCCGCCGGCTACGGACCGACCTCGGGTTCTTGTGCTATCATCCGGGTGCATTATTCCACCTATGAGGGCACGGCGTTTGCCTATGAAGGGTATTTCTACTGGCGCGACTGGGCGCAATATCTGGAAGTGGAAGACGAGCGCGGCCTGGCTGAATTTCGCGAAACCGGCTGTTTGATCATGCGCACACCACAAAACGGTTTCATGGCTAAACACATCGCCAATAGTGACAAATTGTCGATCCCCTATGAATTGTGGGACAATGACAAAGTTAAGGAAAAGCTGCCGATTTATGATCTGGCAAGCTTTTGGCCACCGAAACGCATGGGCGATGCTGGGTTTGGCGAACCGGACAACAAAGGCGAAGTGCGTGGTGGCGTGTTTTACCCAACCGCCGGTTATGTCACCGACCCGCAATTGTCGACCCATAATTTGCAGCGCGCCGCCGAAGCTAAGGGCGCACGCTTTTTGTTCAATAAGTCGGTGACTGGCATTATCACCGAAAACGGCCGCACTGCCGGCGTGACGTTGGATGATGGCTGCGAGGTGCGGGCGCCGATCGTCATTAATGTGGCCGGCCCTGCCTCTTCCAAGATCAACGCCATGGCCGGTGTACTCGACGATATGACGATCACTACCAAGGCGCTACGCCAGGAAGTGGTGCACGTGCCGGCGCCTAAAGGGTTTGACTTTTACGAAGACGGCATTGTGGTTTCCGACAGCGATATCGCCTGCTATTGCCGACCAGAAAAAGGCAACAATATCCTAATTGGCAGCGAGGACCCCGAATGCGATGAGCGAGAATTTGTCGACGATCTCGATTATAACCGCGAGTTTACCGAGCAGTGGACCCATCAGGCGCACCGTTATGGCCAGCGGGTGCCGAACCTTGGCATCCCCAACACCAGTTCCGGCGTGGTCGACCTTTACGACGTGACCGAGGACTGGATCCCGATCTATGACAAATCATCGCTGCCCGGTTTTTATATGGCGATCGGCACCAGCGGCAATCAGTACAAAAACGCTCCGATCGCCGGCATGATGATGGCGCAAATGATCGGCTATTGTGAAAGCGGTAATGACCAGGACACCAACCCGCTGCAATTTGCCATGCCCTATACCGGGGTGAGGATCGATACCGGGTTCTATTCCAGAAAGCGCGAGATCAATCCAAATAGCAGTTTCTCGGTACTTGGCTGATATTAGGCGACCCATCAACCGAACGCTGAAATGGTCCTGACCTTAGGGAGATGACACTATGGTTCCAGAAGCCTTTGCCGCGCCCGGCCGCTTTTTTCGCGGCAATCTGCACACCCATTCAACCTTGTCCGACGGCGTATTGACACCCAAAGAAGTGTGCCGGCGCTATAAGGCCGAGGGTTATGATTTCATTTCACTGACCGATCATCTGGTCGGCCTGTTCGACTACCCGATCGCCGATACCAAGCCTTATCGCGACAATACCTTTACCACGATTTTGGGCGCCGAACTGCATTCTGGCGCCATGCAAAACGGCCAGTTGTGGCACATCTTAGCGGTTGGCTTACCGCAGGATTTTACACCGCCGGAGGCACCGCATTTAACGCCGGTCGATGGCCAAGAATGTGGTGCTGATATTGCCGCACGGGCCCGCGCTGCCGGCGCATTCGTTGCCATCGCCCACCCGCAATGGTCCGGACTTACCATGGCGGATGCGCGCACGATTGAGGCGGCCCATGCGGTTGAAATATACAATCATGGTTGTGCGATCGGCGCCGACCGACCGGACGGGTTTCAAACCCTTGACTTGTTATTGAGCGAGGGCCGAAAACTCGATCTGATCGCGACCGATGACGCCCATTTTTATGAGCCGGATCATTTTGGTGGCTGGGTGATGGTCAAGGCTGAGGAAAACACGCCGGAAAGCCTGCTTGCGGCGTTAAAGGCGGGGCGCCATTATTCTTCCCAAGGCCCGCGCATCGATCACGTTGAGATCGATAATGATCGCATAACGGTTGTCAGTTCGGCGGTTTCAACCGCCGTTGTATTAGGTCAAGGTACTGCCGCCACCCCGGTGCACGGCCATTCGATGACTACTGCCGAGATCAAGCTTTCGAAATTTCGCCAAAGCCCGTGGATAAGGGTTTCGGTAATCGACCGGGCCGGCAAACACGCGTGGACCAACCCGATTTTCCTGCATTGATCAAATAGAAGATACGCATTGCGGCAAATGGTACAGTGTCAAGGCAAATCAGCCAGCGTCTTTATTTTGCCAGCCCAGTGCAATAAACAATTGTTTGGGCAAGAAAATGTGGTCGGCGGCAACGCGGACCCGATAATTTGGGGGTAGTAGAAAGTGGTCAAGACCATTGGCGTGATTGGTGCAGGACAAATGGGCGGCGGCATCGCCCATGTTTCCGCGCTTGCTGGCTATGACGTGTTGTTAAACGATTTGTCGCCGGAAACCATCGAATCCGGTCTGGCAACCATCAACGGCAATATGGCGCGTCAGGTTGTCGGCGAAAAGATTTCCGAAAAAGAACATCAGGTGGCGATCAAGCGCATTGGCGCGGCGAATTCCATGGAAGCATTAGCCGATGCCGACATAGTGATCGAGGCGGCAACCGAGGATGAGGCGATCAAACGCAAGATATTCGCCAAATTGTGCCCGCTGCTGAACCCGCAGGCGGTGCTTGCCACCAACACATCGTCGATTTCGATCACCCGCATGGCGTCATCGACCGATCGTCCGGAACGGTTCATTGGTATCCATTTCATGAACCCGGTGCCATTGATGAAACTGGTCGAACTGGTACGCGGTATTGCCACCGACGACGATACATTCAAGACCGCGCGCAAATTCGTCGCTTCCCTCAAAAAGACCATAGCCGTGTCGGAAGATTTTCCCGGCTTCATGGTCAACCGCATCTTGATGCCAATGGTCAACGAGGCGATCTACACACTGTATGAAGGGGTCGGCAATGTTGAGAGCATCGATATTTCGATGCGGCTTGGCGCCAACCACCCGATGGGCCCGTTGCAGCTTGCCGACTTCATCGGGCTCGATACCTGCTTGTCGATCATGCAGGTGCTGCATGACGGGTTGGCAGATTCGAAATACCGACCCTGCCCGCTATTGGTCAAATATGTCGAAGCAGGATGGCTCGGCCGCAAATCCGGCCGAGGCTTCTACGACTATCGCGGTGACGAGCCGGTTCCGACCCGCTGATCAGGCCACTTTTTCGGCGTTCCAGTCCCATTTGCCCACCGCGGCAAGCCCGTTCATGCGTGCCCGATGGGAAAACGCCGCCTGGGCCGTACTGACATTTTGCGGATCGCCGCCCCATGCCTGCAACGCTGCCGCCTGCAACGCGCGACCATAAGAAAAAGTCAGTTTCCACGGCAGGTCGTACATCGCGTTCATCGCCGACAAATGGGCGGTTGCATCGGTTTCCGACTGGCCGCCGGACAAGAATGCGATACCCGGCACGGCTGCCGGTACATGGGCCTTTAACACCCGAACAGTTTTTTCCGCCACCTCTTCGACCGATGCCTGCACCGGGCAATTGCTGGCCGGAACCACCATGTTCGGCTTGAGAACCGTGCCTTCCAGCGTTACTCCCGCATCGTATAATTCGCTGTAGAGCATCTGCAATGCCCATGCAGTGACTTCGCCACAACGCTCGATCGTGTGCACAGCGCCGGCACCGTCCATCTGCACTTCGGGTTCGACGATTGGCACGATGCCGGCCTCCTGGCACAGTGCCGCATAGCGCGCCAGCCCATGGGCGTTGGCCTTGATCGCATTGGCGTTTGGCGCGTTGTCAGAAATGGCGATCACCGCACGCCATTTGGCGAACCTTGCGCCCGCTTGGTGATAATCGGCGAGACGCTCACGCAAGCCGTCCAGGCCTTCGGTAACGGTTTCGCCCGGGCAATTGACCAGCGGCTTGGCACCCTTGTCGACCTTGATGCCGGCAACTGCACCGGCGTTCTTGATGATGTCGACCAGGGGCGTGCCATCGGCCGCTTTTTGGTACAAGGTTTCCTCGAACAGGATCACGCCTGACACGTGCTTTGTCATTGCTTTGTCAGCGCGAAACAGCATTTCTCGATAGTCGCGACGGTTATCTTCGGACGATGGGATGCCGATCGAATCAAACCGCTTCTTGATTGTGCCACTGGATTCATCGGCCGCCAAAATGCCCTTGCCTTCTGCGGTCATGGCAATGGCAATGTCTTCAAGTCGTTCGCTCACAGCTTGCCTCCATGGTATTTGAGATTGTCGGCGGTGTTAGCAGAATGTTGGGACGAGCGGAACAGTTTTCAGTGCTTCTACCCCTGGCAATAATTTGCCCTCCATCCATTCCAGAAACGCACCGCCGGCGGTTGATACATAGTCGAGCCGATCGGTGACACCGGCATGATTGAGAGCAGCCACCGTATCACCGCCGCCGGCAACCGTGCGCAGGGACCCGGTGTCGGTGAGTTCCGCAGCATGATTGGCAATCGCCACAGTGGCGCGGTCGAACGGCTCGATTTCAAAAGCGCCAAGCGGCCCGTTCCACACCAGGGTTCGCGCTTTATCAAGTGCGGTGCAGATTTTTGCAATGGTCTTTGGTCCGACATCGAGGATCATGCCGGCGCTGGGAATGGCGTCTACCGAATAGATCTGATTGGCTGCACCGGCCGCTAACTCATTTGCCACCACCGCGTCAACCGGCAGGATGATTTCACAATTGTCGGCGGACGCTTTGTCGAGGATGGCGCGGGCGGTGCCGGCAAGGTCGAATTCGCACAGTGAATTGCCAACCGCGACCCCCTTGGCATTGAGAAAGGTGTTGGCCATGCCACCGCCGATCACCAGGGCGTCGACCTTGGTGAGCAAATTACCCATAAGGTCGAGCTTGGTCGAAAT
Source organism: Rhizobiaceae bacterium (assembly GCA_965248715.1). Classification (GTDB taxonomy): domain Bacteria; phylum Pseudomonadota; class Alphaproteobacteria; order Rhizobiales; family Rhizobiaceae; genus CBDFKB01. The sequence continues at coordinate 69,992 of CBDFKB010000007.1, read as the reverse complement.
TTTGGCGCCGCCGACGATAGCCACCACCGGTGGTTTGGGGTTGCCAAGGGCGGTTTCCAGCGCATCCAGTTCGCCCTGCATTGCCCGGCCTGCCGCCGCTGGCAGCAGGTGGGCCAGCCCCTCGGTTGAGGCATGGGCGCGGTGGGCGGCGGAAAAAGCGTCATTGACGTAAATGTCGCCGCTTGCGGCAAGGGCGGCGGCAAATTGCCGGTCGTTTTGTTCTTCTTGCACGTGGAAACGGGTGTTTTCGAACACCGCCACATCGCCATTTTCCATCGCCGCTACCGCCGCTTCCGCCATCGGCCCAACACAGTCAGTGGCAAATTGAACCGGCTTTTCCAACAGGTGCGATAGGGCGGTTGCGACTGTCGCCAGGGACATTTGCGGTACGATTTTGCCGTTTGGGCGGCCAAAATGGGCCAACAGGATTGCCTTGCCGCCTTTTTGCGATATTTCGGTGATCGTCGGCAACACCCGCGTAAGCCGGGTCATGTCGGTGATCTGCCCGTCGGCCATCGGTACGTTCAAATCCACACGCACCAGAACCCGTTTGCCGGCAAAGTCGAGATCGTCGAGGGTTTTAAACGCCATGGGATTATTCGTCCGGCTGGTAAAATCGATTTTCTGGAACTACCGCCGTTGCAACCAATTCCACAAGCAAATCGTTGTTCCATATTTTCATCACTTGAATTCCTGTGGATGCCGGGCCAAATTCTTTCTTAAATACTTTAGCGCGTGCAGCAGTTATCGCGGCTTTGTCTTCCTCACGTATATAGTAGGTCGTCAGTGACACGACATCATCCAGCGTGCCGCCGACCGCCGACAATACCTTTTCGATGTTCCCTAATGCGGCGCTAGTTTGCGCCCCAGCATCGCCATGATGCAATACGTTGAGCCGCGCATCCCATGCAACCTGACCAGAAATGTGGATCCGGTGCCCCGTAGGTTCGACAACCCCCTGGTTCATCGGAAATCCGCTATCAGACCACATGTCCGGTGGATTGATGTTGATGCGCTTATTCAAAGCAACCTACCCATCGCCACCGCAGTGTCGGCCATGCGGTTGGAAAAGCCCCACTCATTGTCGTACCAGGTCAATATCGAGCAAAAATTGCCGTCCAGCACCTTGGTCTGATCGGTATGGAACACGCTCGAATGGGGGTCATGGTTGAAATCCATCGACACTAATTGTTCGTCGGTATAGCCCAGAACACCCTTCAGCTCGCCTTCGGCGGCAGTGCGGATCGCATCGTTGATTTCCTCGACGCTGGTGTCACGCTTGGCGATGAATTTAAGATCGACCACCGAAACGTTCGGCGTCGGTACGCGGATCGAAAAACCGTCCAGTTTGCCGTTTAGTTCCGGCAGCACCAGGCCCACCGCCTTGGCGGCGCCGGTCGAGGTTGGGATCATGTTCATCGCTGCCGCGCGGGCCCGGTACAGGTCTTTGTGCATGGTGTCCAGGGTTGGCTGGTCGCCGGTATAAGAATGGATCGTGGTCATCATGCCCCGTTCAATGCCGATCGCCTGATGCAGCACATGGGCCACCGGCGACAGACAATTGGTGGTGCACGATGCGTTCGAGACCACCAGATCATCGGCGGTTAGGGTGTTATGGTTGACACCGAACACAATGGTCTTGTCAGTACCTGCGGCTGGTGCTGATACCAGCACCCGCTTGGCGCCATTGTCGAGATGGGCGGCGGCCTTTTCCCGCGACGCAAATATGCCCGTGCATTCCAACGCGATGTCGACATTAGACCATGGAAGCTTGGCCGGGTCGCGCTCGGCGGTCACGCGGATCGCACCGCGACCTACATTGATGGTCTCGCCGTCAGTGATCACGGTCGCCGGGAAGCGGCCATGCACACTGTCATAGCGCAGCAGATGGGCGTTGGTTTCCACCGGACCGAGATCGTTGATCGCAACCACTTCGATGTCCTCGCGGCCGCTTTCCACAATCGCGCGTAATATATTTCGGCCAATCCGGCCAAACCCATTAATGGCGACCTTGACTGCCATGGTTCATCATCTCCTATCTTTGTTCGCCCAGAGTTTACTATCAAATAGTTGGCAATTGCCCGGTCATTTATCGTTAGAAAGGCATTGCCGGGCCGCATCGGCAACCGAGGCGGCGGTAATCGCGAAGTGCTCGTAAAGGTCTGCTGCCGGTGCCGAGGCGCCAAATGAGTGCATGCCGACAAAAATTCCATCTACGCCGATGAAGCGTTGCCAGCCCATGCCGATAGCTGCCTCGACCGCAACCCGCGCCGGCGCCTGGCCGATAATTGATGCCTGATATTCGGCGCTTTGGCGCGCAAACAATTCCATGCACGGCACCGAGATGACACGGGTTGGATGGCCGTCCCGCTCCAGGATTTCACGCGCCTCGATGGCGATTTCCACTTCCGAACCGCTGGCAAACAAGGTCACCGCCTCGTCGCCGCTTGCCGGGCGCAGCACATAGGCGCCGCGGGCACATAGGTTTTTGTCCCGTGCTTCCTCGCGGACCGGTTTTAGCTTCTGCCGGGTCAATGCCATGGCGCTCGGGGTGTGGGCTGTTTCCAGCGCCAATTGCCAGCACTCAGCGGTCTCGATCACATCGGCTGGGCGAAACAAATTGAGATTGGGAATGGCGCGCAATGCTGCCAGATGCTCGACCGGCTGGTGGGTTGGCCCGTCTTCGCCGAGCCCGATCGAATCATGGGTCAGCACGTGTATCACCCGTTTCGCCATTAGCGCTGCCAGGCGGATCGCCGGTCGGCTGTAGTCGGAAAACACCAAAAACGTACCGCCATAGGGAATAACCCCACCATGCAGCGCCATGCCGTTCATCGCCGCCGCCATGCCATGCTCGCGGATACCGAAATGGATATAGCGGCCTTCGGGTGTGCTGGCGGAAAACGGTTCGGTCTGGGTGGTTCTGGTATTGTTGGAGCCGGTCAGATCGGCGGAGCCGCCAATGGTTTCCGGCACCACTGCGTTGACCGCTTCTAGCACCGATTGCGAGGCATTGCGGGTTGCGGTTGCTTCCGGTTCTTTTGCTGCGGCATTTTTGAATTTGGCGATCACATCGGCAAGGGTCGCTGGCAATTCGCCGCGCATGCGGCGCTCGAATTCGCCCCGCGCCTCAGGTTCCAGGTCCTCGAGCTTTTTTTGCCATTTCTTGCGGCGTGCGGAGGAGCGAAGGCCGGCCACCCGCCAGGCATCGAGAATGTCGGACGGCACTTTGAACGGGCTGGCATCCCAGCCAAGCGCTGCCCGGGTTAGTTCAATTTCTTCGGTGCCAAGGGGTGCGCCATGGGCACTAGCGGTGCCGGCCTTATTGGGGGCGCCATAACCGATGGTGGTGCGACAAGCGATCATAGTCGGTTTGTCGGCGGTGCGGACATCGCTTAGCGCCTGGTCGATCGCTTCGGGATCATGACCGTCGATCTCGATCGTGTTCCATCCGCTGGCGGCAAACCGGGCGATTTGGTCGGTGGAATCGGTCAACGAAACCGGTCCGTCGATCGAAATGCGATTGTCGTCCCAAAGCACCACCAATTTGTCCAGGCACAAATGCCCGGCCAACGAGATCGCCTCTTGGCTGATACCTTCCATCAGGCAACCGTCGCCGACCAGGCAATAGGTGTGGTGATCGACAATCGCATCGCCGAACTTTGCGCTGAGTGAACGCTCGGCGATCGCCATCCCGACTGCATTTGCCAGGCCTTGGCCAAGTGGGCCAGTAGTGGTCTCGATGCCGGCGGCATGGCCGTATTCGGGATGGCCGGCAGTATTGGAGCCAAGCTGGCGGAAATTGCGGATTTGGTCGATGCCGATATCTTCATAGCCGAGCAGATACAAGATTGCATACAACAGCATCGAACCATGGCCGGCCGATAGTACAAACCGGTCGCGATCCGGCCACTCGGGCTGCTTGGGGTCGAAATGCAGGTGCTTGGTAAACAGCACAGTGGCAATATCGGCCGCACCCATTGGCAGCCCCGGATGGCCAGACTTTGCCGCCTGCACGGCGTCGATGGCCAAGAAACGAATGGCGTTCGCCATGCCGTTGTGATTGTCGGTAATGCCCATCAAACGAAGGAGATCCAGTGATGATTTCGCGCGCATTTCGGTACGCGGCCGTGCTAACGCCCAATTTGCGGCAGACACATAGCAGGAAGCATCATTGAGTCAATTGAACCGGGCCCGGGATTATTGTGGCATAACGCCTGTAGGGGGCAATTTGTGCCCGCGAACCGGCATTGGTTGCATTTTGGCCCTATTGTAATTGCCGGTGGGAATCATCGCTGCATGATTGACGAACAGTTTGTCCATTGCATAATGTTTTCCATGTAACGAATTGCGTTGGTGTTATGATTTCATTCCGCACCTTATCGGCACTCGCGATCCCACAAGGTGATTACTGCGCGGCCGGTCAACCTGAGGGACGCGGGCTTGTCAACGGAAACTGACCGGTTAGAGGTGGAACGACGTTTCGGCGCAGCCATTGATGCGTTGGAGCAAGCGGTTGATTCGCGCATCGAACGTGAAGCCAAGCTTGACGATGCCGATGCGGTTTTACAACGCATGGCCAATGATCGGGCCAAATTGGCCGAGACGCTGGATGGTTCAAAGGCCAAAGCCAAACGGTTAAGCGAGGCCAATCGCGAAGTATCCGCCCGTCTGGTCAAGGCGATGGAGGCGATCCGCTCGGTGCTTGACCGCAATGGGGTCCAGACATGACCAGGCCGCATGCGCCGGCCACATTGAGCGTGCCATAATGCCCCAGGTCTCGGTTACCATCAACAATAAGACCTATCGCATGGCTTGTGACGAGGGCCAGGAGAGCCATCTGCTGGCCCTGGCCGAAAAGGTTGACGGTTATATTGCCAAACTCAAAGGTTCTTTCGGAGAGATGGGTGACCAGCGGTTGACAATTATGGCTGGAATATTGATTACCGACGAATTGACCGAATTGCAGAAGAAAATCCAGGGAATGGAAAACGATCTGGCCGGCATGCGCCAGGCGCGCGATGACGCAATTAAGCTGCGCGACGGTGCACAGCAGCATTTGGCGCGAGCACTCGATCAGGCGGCGGAGCGCATTGAAAATCTCGCCACCAAACTTACTGGCGAATGAGGCGGCAGATTGCCGCAAGTCGAGCACGAACGAATTATCGTGCATTCGCGGCCACGGATTACTATTTTGATTGCGCGGGCTGCCTGGTGCGTCGCGAAATTTTCCCCGGGGCCTTACGATCCCAACGGGAGCTGTCCCTGAAACGGCTCGTGGGCTGTTTCAACACGGTGCCCACCTACTATGTAGGTTCCCGGGATCAATAGTAACGACGGCTATGGCGGCTCGCATTTCCCACAAAAGCCGAATTGCGAATTGCCGGCGAATTGTCGAGGAACCATCAATGGCTGAATTTGCGAAGGATGATGTGCGCGCCGCTAAGAAAGCATTGCGCGGACAAATCCTCGCCCATCGTGATGGCCTACCGGCAGCTAAACGCATCGAAAAATCGCTAGCCATTTGCGAGCATGCCAGTAGCAACGTTGATTTCGCGCCCGGTACGGTCATTTCCGGATTTTTTCCAATCCGCTCGGAAGTCGATCTTCGACCGCTGATGGACCGCTTGCGCCAGCGCGGGGCCCGGCTTTGCCTGCCGGCGGTGGTGGATAAAACGACAATCGAGTTTCGTCAATTGTTGCGCGACGGCGACCTGATCGAGACCGGTTTCGGCACAATCGGCCCATCTCCTAACGCCCAATGCCTGAACCCGGCGATCATGCTGGTTCCGCTTTCGGTGTTCGACCCAGTTGGTGGGCGGATCGGTTATGGCGCTGGATATTACGACCGGGCAATCGAACGGCTTTGCCAGCTCGGTATTGTGCCGGCGCTGATTGGTGCTGCTTTTTCCTGCCAGGAGGTGGAAAAGGTGCCGCTTGAAGCCCATGACCGGCTACTCGACGCGATTGTCACTGAGGATGGATACCGCGCTTTCAACCAACACCAGTCAACGGGAACCATGTCATGAAAATCCTGGTCTTGGGCGATGTGGTCGGGCGCACGGCACGCAATGCGATTGCCGATCAATTACCGGGCTTGATTGATCGGCTCGGCGCCGAATTGGTGATTATCAACGGCGAAAACGCCGCCGGTGGGTTCGGCATTACCGAACCGATTTTCGATGGATTGCTTGAAGCCGGCGCTGATGTGGTGACCACCGGCAACCATGTGTGGAACCAGCGTGAGGCGCTGACCTTCGCCGACCGCCGCAGCGGTTTCTTGCGGCCTGCGAATTATCCCGCCGGCACGCCAGGCCGTGGCACCGATATGTTTGAAGCCAAAAACGGCGCCCGGATCATGGTCGCCAACATTATGGGCCGGTTGTTCGTTCAACCAGAACTGGACGATCCGTTCGCCTGCGGCGAGGCATTGCTGGAAAATGTGGTGCTAGGATCGACAGTAGATGCGATCATCGTCGATTTTCACGCCGAGGCAACCTCGGAGAAACAGTGTTTCGCCCATTTCGTCGACGGCAGGGTCAGCGCCGTTGTCGGCACCCATACCCATGTGCCAACCGCCGATCATCACATTCTTGGTGGCGGCACCGCCTATATGTCGGACCTCGGCATGTGCGGGGATTATGATTCCTCACTCGGCATGGAAAAGGAAGAACCGATCAACCGCTTTGTAACCAAAGTGCCCAAGGCCAAGCTTGACGCGGCAACCGGCGAGGCGACCCTGTGCGGGGCCGGGATCATTATCGATGATGATAGCGGGCTTGCCACCCACATTGCGCCTTTGCGGGTTGGCCCAAGGTTGGAAAACGTCATGCCCTGGTAAGGGTCCCCGATGAATGGACACGGACCCTATCCAGAAGACCAGTTAGGGTGCTGTTGGCGCCACAAGGCGATCATCTCTTCATAGCCTGGTGGTTGGTGCGGGGTCTGATAGGTCGCCTGTGGTATTGTGACCCAATTGGGCTTGCTGGCGGTCCAGATGTGACCGACCGGGGTCAGATTGGCGACCTCATCCAGGGAACCGGCCTTGATGTTCAATGTGTCTGGGTATTTCGGCCGCTGGTGAAACAAACGGGTTCCGCATTGCGGGCAGAAGATGCATTCCAACACATTGCCGGCGCCGGGTTCGCGGCGCCATGTGGCAGTATTTCCATCGACCGCGACGTCTTTGCGGTGGACGCGCATCGACATGCCGAACCCGCTGGCTGACTGGGCCTGGCATTCGGTGCAATAACAGGCATACAAGGTCAGCGGCGCACCTGTTAAGTGATAACGCACCGATCCACATTGGCATCCGCCGGTCTGGGAATTTTCCGGATGCGGTTCATTGGTCATTTGCTTGGCCTCTTGCTGATCTGGACGCTTGTGTGCGGTTTTGGTTATAAGCGGCAAATTGCGCCCGGCAAACCGTGGCATTACTCCTACCCAAGGATCGGCGATGGCTGGCCATTCAAAGTTCAAAAACATCATGCATAAAAAGGGCCGCGCTGATGCGGCCCGCTCGAAACTGTTTTCACGGCTGTCGAAGGAAATCACCGTGGCGGTAAAAATGGGAGCTGGTGTGACCGACCCGGGCATGAACCCGCGGCTGCGATTGGCGATCCAGAACGCCAAGGGCCAGTCAATGCCAAAGGACAATATCCAGCGCGCGGTTAGCAAAGGCACCGGTGGCGAGGGCGAGGACTACAAGGAAATCCGCTATGAAGGTTACGGTCCGGGCGGGGTCGCCGTCATCGTCGAGGCGCTGACCGACAACCTCAACCGTTCGGCCGCCAATATCCGCGCCTGCTTTACCAAGAATGGTGGGCAATTGGGCGAGACCGGGTCGGTGTCATTCATGTTCGATCGTAAGGGCGAAATCGTTTATCGGGCGCAAGCTGGAGGCGAAGAAGCGGTGATGGACGCGGCGATCATGGCCGGCGCCGAGGATGTTACGAGCGACGAGGACGGGCACTTGATCATTTGCGCATTCGAGGATCTCGGCGAAGTCGCCAAGGCAATGGAAGAGGTGCTTGGCGAAGCCGAAAGCGTCAAGCCGGTGTGGAAACCGCAGAACTTAACTCCAGTCGACGAAGAAAAAGCAGCTACATTGCTGAAATTGATGGATGGGCTGGAAGACGATGAAGACGTACAAAACGTGTTCGCTAATTTCGAGATCGACGATGCAATAATGGAGCGGTTATCGGCGGCCTGACGGTATCGAGCATCAATCATGATACTCAACAGGCCCTAAATTGCCTGTCCGCTATCGGTTCGCCACACCATCGAGAATTGGCAGAGAAATCAACGCGGCAGCGATGATGATCACATAGGCAACCATTCGGTAGACGGTTTCACCAGCATTACTGAACATTTTTGTACCGACCAGCAAGCCACCGAGATAGACCGGTGACGCGGCCAGGCCAAAAATCACCGCGTCGCGGGTAAAAAAGCCACTTAGCCAATAACCGAAACCGGCGAGCATACCGGTAAGCGCCAACATTACCGTCATGTTGGCGCGCACTGTCATCGCCGGTTTCCGCGCCGCTAACCAATAGAGTATCGCCGGTGGGCCGGCCAGCGCTGTTGATCCACCAAGAAATCCACATACGCCGCCGACGCTGAGCGAGATCGGCGCGGTACGCCGACCCTGGTAGTGCCAACCGCTCCACAGCACGGCGATCAGCACAAAGATGGTCAGCGATATGAACCAGCGCAGAAACACCGGGTCGCTGTAGCTAACGAAGACAATCCCAAGCGGCAGGATCAGCGCGTATCCACCGACCACCGGCAACAATTCCTTACGCTCGACCTGTCGCCATGCTGGAACCGCTATGAACAGCATCGGCCAGGAATCGATCAGGAAGATCACAATTAACGCTGCCTTGGGAGAATAAAGCGCCGCGACCACTGGCGAGACGATCATGCCGGTGCCGAAACCGGAAAAACCGCGCACGATGCCAGCGATTAGCACGCATGCCAGCAGCAATTGCATGTCGCGGGTCGCCAATAGCGTAAGGACGGTTTCGAACAAGACGGCACCGCATTTGCGTAAGAGGTCGGTAGGAACATGGTAGTTATTCGATGAACGCGCTACAGCGAAACCATGACCGGTTCAGTGATTCGCATTATCGGCATCGATCCTGGTGTACGCAACATGGGCTGGGGGGTCATCGAATGCCAAGCCAATCGGATAAGCTTTGTTGCCGCCGGCACCGCGCGCTCAAACGCGAGCGACGAATTGGCGGTAAGGCTTTGTCATCTGCACGAGCAACTGCGGGCGATCATTGATAGTCATATTCCGCAGGAGGCGGCGGTGGAAAAAACCTTCGTCAACCGGGATGGCGCGGCAACCTTGAAACTCGGCCAGGCCCGGGGCATCGCTTTGGTGGTGCCGGCCCTGGCCGGATTGCCAGTCCATGAATACGCGCCCAATTCAGTGAAAAAAACCATCGTCGGGGTTGGCCATGCCGACAAGCAGCAGATCCAGGCGATGTTGCGAATGCTGTTGCCAAAAGCCGAATATGACAGCGATGATGCTGCCGATGCGTTGGCGATTGCGATCTGCCATGCCCACCATCGGGCCGGGCGCGACATTCTTACCCGAATTTCTGCCTAACCACCGGGAGATGGGGCAAACATGATCGGCAAATTGAAAGGAATAGTCGACACGAGCGGCGATGATTGGACAATCCTCGACGTTGGCGGTGTCGGTTATCTGGTGCATTGTTCGACCCGCACCCTAGCCGATCTGCCCCAGGCCGGCGAGGTAGCGACGCTGGCGATCGAGACCCATGTGCGGGAAAGCGAACTCAAACTGTTCGGCTTTTCTCACGATGTTGAACGTGACTGGTTTCGGCTGCTGCAAAGCGTGCAAGGGGTCGGTGCCAAGGTGGCACTGGCGATCCTCGGCACGCTTGGCGCTAACGATATAGCGTCGGCGATCGCATTGCAGGACAAAGCGATGGTGGCGCGCGCGCCAGGTGTTGGGCCGAAGGTGGCGCAGCGCATCGTTAGTGAACTGAAGGACAAAGCGCCATTAGGAACCAGCCTCGATCCGGCGCAAATGGGATTGCAGCGCGAAATCGGCGCCGGGGTTGCCGCACCGGCGCTCAATGACGCGGTATCGGCCCTGACAAATCTCGGCTATTCGTCGCAACAGGCGGCCGAAGCGGTGAGCGTGGCGCGGCGCCAGGCCGGTGACGACGCGGGCAGCGCGACATTGATCCGGCTGGGGCTCAGGGAGCTGGCGAAGTGATCGGATTGTCGAATATTGGGGTTGATACCGCCGTCTTTGTACGGTTGCTGACTGCCGACTGTCTGATTATTTTTCTCGGCGCGAAGGCCGGGTGTCCCGCCACCGTCACTTTCGACCGGCGCGCGGCAATACCCGTCTCGGGTATGGAGCTTTTGGCATGAACGATCCCGCGCGCCTGATTTCCGCAACCGAGCATGGCGAGGACGCCGATGTTTCGCTCAGGCCGCAGCGGCTTAACGAATTTATCGGCCAGGAACAGGCGCGCGCGAATTTAAGCGTATTTATTGAGGCGGCGAAGATCCGCGGCGAAGCGCTCGATCACGTATTGTTCGTTGGTCCTCCGGGCCTTGGAAAAACTACCCTGGCGCAGATTATGGCCCGGGAATTGGGGGTCAATTTCCGCTCGACCTCAGGCCCGGTAATCGCCAAGGCCGGTGATCTGGCGGCGATTTTGACCAATCTCGAAGACCGTGATGTGCTGTTTATCGACGAAGTGCACCGGCTCAATCCGGCGGTCGAGGAAATCCTTTATCCAGCACTTGAGGATTTCCAACTTGATCTAATCATTGGCGAAGGGCCGGCGGCGCGCTCGGTCAAGATCGATTTGGCCCAGTTCACCTTGGTGGCGGCTACCACCCGCATTGGCTTGTTAACCACGCCGCTGCGCGACCGGTTCGGTATTCCGGTTCGGCTTAATTTTTATACCGACCAGGAACTGGAAACCATCGTTAATCGTGGTGCGCGCATTCTCGGCATTGGCATTGCCAAAGACGGGGCAGCCGAAATCGCTAGGCGCGCCCGCGGCACCCCGCGTATCGCCGGCCGGCTGCTGCGCCGGGTGCGCGATTTCGCTGTGGTGCAAAAGGCCGATGCGATTACCCGCGTGATTGCCGACGACGCGCTTGGCCGGCTTGAAGTCGACCAGCGCGGCCTCGACCAATTGGATCGGCGCTATTTGTCGATGATCGCGGCGAATTTCGGTGGCGGTCCGGTGGGAATTGAAACCATCGCTGCCGCTCTGTCGGAACCGCGTGATGCGATCGAAGAAATCATCGAGCCGTATTTGATCCAACAGGGGCTCATTCAGCGCACACCTCGTGGCCGGATATTGACGCGCCATGCCTGGCAACATTTGGGGCTCGCCGCGCCGCCAGACCTGGTGGCCAGCCAATTCCATATGTTTGAAGAGGGTGACTGATTAGCGAAGCGATTTTACCACAGGAACTTACTATTGGCACATCTAACGGCAATGAACGAAAGCCGCGACATTAACCTGTTCAATCGCCTTATTTCTGGCGGTCACGAAATGCAGGTCCGCATCTATTATGAGGATACGGATTTTTCCGGTGTGGTCTATCACGCCAACTATTTGCGCTATATGGAACGTGGACGCTCCGATTTGGTGCGGTTGCTGGGTATCGATCACGTAACCCTCGAACATCAGGAAATCGTCTATGCGGTGCATCGGCTCAATATCCGTTACATCGCTGGCGCACGCATCGACGATTTGTTGACTGTGCGCACCTTCGTTATCGGCGCATCGGGTGCGCGATTGTTTATGCGCCAAGAGGTCAGCCGCCAGGACAAACCGGTCGCCGTCGCCGATGTGGAAGTGGCTTTGATCAACAAATCGGGCCGGCCTGTGCGCTTGCCAGATGAGATGCAATCCGCGTTGGCACCGCTCATCGAGGCGGCAAAACAGCGGTGAAGACGCCAAAACCGATCTAACGCTTCCTTAACCCTAATTGGTCCTTATTTGCGCTGTAGCGGATTACCGGTGCGAAGCGTCATGGTGTGAACAAATTTTCGCGCAAACAGGCACTTGCCGTTTGGATGCGGGTGTACCGGCGGGATCTGATTTTCCGAATTCGAAACTTGCAAAGGTGATTGTGCAATGGACGCGATTGCGTTGACACGATGCGTGCAGGCGAAACTGGCAATAATGGCTGGGCTGACAATATTGTTCGCGGCGCCAGCCCATGCGCAGTCGATCGGCACCATCGAAGCTGACACTTCGCTGCTCGATTTGTTCTGGCAGGCTGGCCTGGTGGTCAAAATCGTCATGGTCGGCCTGGTGATGGCATCGATATGGAGTTGGGCGATCATTTTCGACAAATGGCTCCTGTTCGCGCGCACCCGCCGCCAGTTCGATCAATTTGAAAAGACCTTTTGGTCCGGCCAATCGCTGGAAGAATTATACCGAAGCCTGGCCGAATCTTCGCCGCGCGGCATGGGCGCGTTGTTTGTTGCGGCAATGCGCGAATGGAAGCGGTCGTTTGAACGCGGCGCCAATTCGCTGATCGGTCTGCAAACCCGGATCGACAAGGTGCTGGATGTGTCGCTTGCCCGTGAAACCGAACGATTGGAAACCCGGTTGATGGTGTTGGCCTCGATCGGTTCGGCAGCACCATTTATTGGTCTGTTTGGCACCGTTATCGGCATCATGACTTCGTTCCAGGCGATCGCCGGTTCGAAGTCGACCAATCTAGCCGTAGTCGCGCCCGGCATCGCCGAAGCGCTGTTGGCGACCGCTCTCGGCCTGCTGGCGGCGATCCCGGCGGTAATCGCTTATAACAAGCTTTCCACCGATGTATCGCGCATCGCCAGCCGGCTCGAAGGTTTCGCCGACGAATTCTCCGCCATACTTTCGCGACAGATGGATGAAAAACAGGGGAAGTGATGCGATGAATGTCTTCAAGGAGCGCCCAACATGGCGGTAACCGGGATTGCCAGTACCAGCGCCGGCCGACGCCGGCGTAGTAGACGCCACCAGCCGATGAGCGAGATCAATGTGACGCCGTTCGTTGACGTTATGCTGGTGTTGTTGATCATTTTCATGGTCGCAGCGCCATTATTGACAGTTGGCGTGCCAATCGATTTGCCGGAAACCCGCGCCAGCGCACTCAACTCTCAGACCCAGCCGATCACCATTTCGGTCAACCAGGACGGACAAATCTTCCTACAGGATACCGAAGTGCCGGTCGACGAAATTGTTGCCAAATTGGAGGCGATAGCGCGCAATGGTTATGAAGAGCGCATCTATGTGCGTGGCGATCAAAACGCCGACTATGGCACCGTGATCAAGGTGATGGCCCGCGTGTCGTCGGCCGGATATCGACGCCTGGCGATGGTGACCCTGCAAGAGCAGGTCGGTGGCTAGGATTAGGCCGTGTGGACGGATTGGATTTTGAACGTGGTATGCGTCAAAATCGTCCGGTTTTAGGAGGAAAGACGCAGGCAATGTCCCTCATTTTCATGGCTTTTCGACAACAAGCCGGGCGATTTTGCCCATATCTTTTAAAGACCCGGCGAATTTTGCCCGTGAATGCGTTGAAAGACACTGATGGTCGGTCACACCATGGCGCGTCTTTCGCCTGTTCACGATCAAAATTCGACAAGCGCCAGGTCGAAAACCAATCCGTCCAAACGGCCTAGGGTCAGGACCCGATGAAAGCGAGCATATCCGTATCCAGTGTATTGCACATAGCAATAATCGCCTGGGGCATAACTTCGATTTCCTCGCAAAAAAGCTTCGAAGCCGCGGAAGTCGAAGCGTTTCCTGTCGATATCGTCCCGATTGAGGCGCTGACCCAATCGATAAAGGGTGCGCCGGAAGCAGATCTCAGCGAAATACCGGCGCCGGTTCCAACCACCGCTCCGCCGGTCGAGGAACAAGCACAAAACCCAGGTGAAACAGAAACCGACACCCCCGCCAATACGGCTGAAGAAACCCCGAAGCCACCGGTTGAAATAGCCGCCTTGCCGGAACCGGTTGCCGAACCGCAAGTTGAAATAGTCCCGGAACCGCCGGTTCCAGCCGAGGTGGCCGAGGAACCCAAACCAAGCGAACCGCTGCCGATTGAACCGGCTATTGTTCCAGAACCCGAAATTATACCAGTAACGGAGACGACCGAGATTACCGAAGAGACACAAGTATTTGCCAGCCTGCCGGAATTGGTACCAGCGCCGCAAGTACGCCCAGACCCGGAAACCGACGATTCTCTTGAAGACGACATCAAGGCACTGTTAAACAAACAGGAACAAAGCGCTGGCGGTTCGAAACGTTCCGACAAGCAGGCGTCGCTCGGCAGCAAAAAGTCCAATTCCGAGGTTAAGCTGAGCCAAAGCGAAATGGATGCTCTTAGGGCGCAAATCGAGCAGTGTTGGGTGATCATGGCCGGGATGGAGGAAATTGCCGAAATGCGGGTGACGGTGCGCATGCGGCTCGACAAGGACGGTGCGATCGCCGGGCGGCCGACGGTTAGTTCGTCTGGTGGTCCGCCCGATGCCCGCCGCGCCTTCGAGGGCGGCGCCAAGCGTGCGGTGATGCGCTGCGCGCCCTACAATCTGCCGCTAGACAAATACGATGCCTGGCAAGACGTAGTGGTAAACTTTGATCCAAGTGCGATGTTTCAATAATAAAAGAGTTGTAGCGAATGTTGTCTGGGAAAATTCCGAACTGTTTGTCGCCATTTCAGGAATGGCTTTGCGTATTGCATCGGCGTGCGCGATTTATAATGCGGTTGCGATTGCTGGTCGCAGCCTTAATCATGATGTTGCTGGCGGTCCCGGCGTTCGCCGTAGTCGAAATCGATATCACCAAGGGCAATGTCGAGCCCCTACCGGTGGCGGTGGCGCAATTTAGCGGCAGCGCGGTCGATCTAAGCGATCAGATCGCGCGGGTCATTGAAAGCGATTTGCGAAATTCTGGCCTGTTCAGGCCGATCGAACGGGCGGCCTTTCTCGACAAGAACACTAATCCGGACGTGTTGCCGAATTTCGGCAATTGGCAGGTGCTCGCCACCCAGGCGTTGGTCATCGGTAGTATCGATAAGGAGGCGGGCGGGCGGCTTAAAGCACGGTTCAGGCTGTGGGATGTATTTTCCGCCGACCAGCTTGCCGGCGAACAATATGTGGTCGAACGCGAGGATTGGCGGCGCATCGCCCATATGATTGCAGATGAAGTGTATCGGCGGCTGACCGGCGAAAGCGGCTATTTCGATACACGCATTGTGTTCGTTGCCGAATCCGGACCGAAAACCAAACGGATCAAACGGTTGGCGATCATGGACCAGGATGGCGCCAATTTGCGCTATTTAACCGATGGCCGCTACTTGGTGTTGACCCCGCGGTTTTCACCGACCAGCCAGGAGATTACCTATATATCTTATGAAGATGGCCAGCCGAAGGTCTACCTGCTGCATCTGGAAACCGGGCAACGCGAATTAGTAAGCGATTATCCGGGCATGAATTTCAGCCCACGGTTTTCCCCTGATGGCAGAAAAGTGATCATGAGCTTGCCGCAGGACACCTATTCCAACATTTTCACCATGGATCTTGGGTCGCGCAAGGCAACCCGCATCACCAACACCATCCACATCGATGTTAGCCCGTCCTATTCGCCGGACGGCGGGCGGATCGTGTTCACCTCCAATCGTGGTGGCCGACCACAACTTTATGTATCTGGCGCCGATGGCGGCAATCCGCAGCGAATTTCGTTTGGCACCGGAAGCTATTCAACCCCGGTCTGGTCGCCACGCGGCGATCTGATTGCATTCACCAAGCAATTGGGATCGGACAAGTTTCAGATCGGAGTTATGAAGCCGGACGGTTCGGGCGAACGCATTCTCGCCGAAGATTATCTGATCGAAGGGCCAACCTGGTCGCCGAACGGTCGGGTACTGATGTTTTTTCGCGAAGCCCGGGTCGCGACTTCGGGTCCAAAACTCGCTTCTGTTGATTTGACCGGATACAATGAGCGGGCGATCCCAACCGAAACCTTCGCTTCAGATCCAGCCTGGTCGCCGCTTCGCCAATAGCCTGGATTTTGCTACCGACGCCCCGGCCTTGGTTTCGACAAAGTCGCGGCAGAAGGCATGGCGTTCACCGTGTTGCCACCCGCAGCCGATCGGTTAACCAAATTGTAACTGTGTTCCTTGAGGCGCGGTTAACCGGGTCATGGTTATGGATAGGTAAATAAACTACGTAAAGGAGTAGCGGTTCATGGATACCGCACCTTTGATGCACAAATTGCCACTGGCCTTGGCGCTCGCCGCCACGCTGATGCTTGGCGCTTGTGCCAATCAGAACAAATTGCCGGACAATGCTGCTGGCCTTGGCGTCAATGCGGCGACGCCGGGCTCACAACAAGATTTTACAGTCAATGTCGGCGATCGGGTGTTTTTCGAAACTGATTCCTCGCAATTGACGATCCAGTCCCGACAAACCCTTGACCGCCAGGCACAATGGTTGTTGCGCTACCCGAATTATCCGGCAACACTCGAAGGCCATGCCGACGAACGTGGGACGCGCGAATATAATTTGGCTCTTGGCGCCCGCCGTGCTGCGGTGACCCGCGACTATCTGGTTTCCAAGGGGGTGCCGCGAAACCGGCTGAACACGGTTTCCTTCGGCAAGGAACGCCCGGTTGCGGTTTGCGCCAACATTTCCTGCTGGTCGCAGAACCGCAGGACAGTGACCGTATTGTCAGCACTATCGGGCTGATAGCTCCAAGCCGAACCGGCTGAAAAATACTGCTTTTTGTACATTACAGCGCCGCTCGCTTTCGCGGGCGGCAGCTTGGTTTTATCGTCGATTGACAGGCCGGTTTGAAAAGCTTGGCCATTCAGCGACAAAATTTGGCCGAACTCATGGTCAAATGGAACCATATCGAGTTTCCTTGCTATAAGGTTGTGGTTGGCAGGGGCCATTGGTGGTGATTATTGCGCGGGAAAATATCATGAAGAGTTTGACGATTGCTGCGGTATTCTTGGGATTGGCGACCAACGGCGCGGCGGCGCTACCTAAAGCAGAACTATCACCCAGCGGCTTGGCGTCGGCGTGGCCAGCGCAAAACGGTGAAAAGAATTTGCGGCCATCGTCGATAATTGGCCCTGCACGGTCGTGGGGTACCAGGGCAGATGTTCCCGCGCAAACAATTAAGGTAGCGCAAAATACCAACGCGGTGGTGCGGCTTAATGCGTTGGAAGACCAGGTGCGAGTGCTTAACGGTCGGATCGAGGAACTGACCTTTCAGCTT
Organism: Rhizobiaceae bacterium; assembly: GCA_965248715.1. Lineage (GTDB taxonomy): Bacteria > Pseudomonadota > Alphaproteobacteria > Rhizobiales > Rhizobiaceae > CBDFKB01. The sequence goes on along the minus strand of CBDFKB010000007.1, from coordinate 52,698 downwards.
TTGCAGATGGAAGAGAACTTGCGGCGCCTACAGGAAGACAATGAATTCCGCTTCCAAGAGATTGAAGGCCAGCGCTCGGAGCTAGGCGGTGGGAGCGACGGTGACCCGCTCCTCAACAACAATGATCGGCAAATTGCCGCTGCGCAATCAAATCAATCCGATCAAGCCGGCGCCGATCAAGCCGACGCCGAGGCTGATTTGCTCGATCTGCGTGATGAGAACGGTAACCCGGTGCTCATTGATGTCGGGCAGTTGGACCGATTGGACGACCAGGTGGTGCCGGGCGCACCGGCGCGTGATCTCGGTACGCTGATATTTGATGAACATGGCAATGTGGTCGACGGTGCGCTTGGCCGACCGCTCGATCTCACGGGAACCATGGATGACACTCACATTGCGCTTAATCTGCCGACCGGTGACAGCGCCGATGCGCTGTACGGTCAGGGATATGGTTACCTTCAGGCCGGCGACTACCAACGCGCCGAACAAAGGTTCGAAACCTTCCGTGAAAACTACCCGGACCACCCGCGCATCGCCGATGCCTATTATTGGCTTGGCGAGAGCATGTTTTTGCGCGGCCGGTTTGAAGATGCGGCCACGGTTTTTCTTGACGCATACAAACAATATCCCGATGCCAGGCGAGGCCCGGATTCCCTGTTGAAGCTTGGCCTGTCATTGGCTGGGTTGAACCAGCGTGAACTAGCCTGCGCCACCTATGCCAAGGTGGAATCCGCCTATCCCGGCGCTTCAAGCCTAGTAAAGCAAAAGCTAATGGCAGAGCGCAAGGCGGCTCACTGTTTGTGATCGCACCATCACCAGACAGCCAATCCGCCGGCGCCGAAACCCTGGATGTTGCTCAGGTTTTTGATCAATTCGATCGCCTGTTTGACGGGCCTAACCCGATTTCGGTGGCGGTTTCCGGCGGCAGCGATTCTCTCGCGGTACTAGCGCTCCTTAATGAATGGTCGAGATCGTGCGGTGCTACGATCTGTGCCATGACCTTCGATCACGGCATGCGTATCGGTTCAGCCGGCGAAAGTGATCACGTGGCGCAAATTTGCCAACGGCTTGGGGTCGAACACCACCTTTTGCATTGGTCTAACGAAAAGCCGCGATCCGGCATTCAGGCGGCGGCTAGGTTGGCCCGCTATGCGGCGCTGTGCGAACGCGCGGCACAATTGGGCGCACGCGCGGTGGTAACCGGACACACCCTCGATGATCAATTGGAAACCTTCCTCATGCGCCTTGGTCGTGGCGAACCGCCTTTGCTGGGTTTGTCGGCGATGGCGGTATGCACAGGCCATTTGGCAGGTTGCGAAATCGTCAGGCCGATGCTCGGCATTTCCCGGCAGACGTTGCGCGCCTTTCTAATTCGGCGAGCAATCAGCTGGTGCGATGATCCTTCCAATGACGATTTGACCTTTGAGCGGGTGCGGATGCGCCGATGGATTGCGCGGCTTGCAATAAATGATCGGGCAGCGATTGGGCGATATTGCGCGGTGGCGGGACGCTATCGGGCGGTGCTGGCCGGGGAAACCGGCCGGGTCCTTCGAAATAGAGTTACCCAAGATGCCGATGGGTCTTGGTGGCTTGATCTAAGCCGCGCCGCAACGATCGCCAAACCGGTTCTGGCCCAGGTGCTGCGGGCGGTAGTCGCCGTCGAAGGCGGGGGTGCGCATCGCATTTCCACCGCAAAGGCCCGCCAATTACTGGCCAGCGCAGAAGGGTCGGGCTCTCGCAGTACTGTTGGCCATTGTGTGATTGAAACCGTTGGCGGCATGCTCAAGATCGATCGTGAGAACCGAAATCTGAAAATTTTGCGGATCGAACCGGGTCAAACTGCGGTATGGGACAACCGGTTTGCCATCAACAATCAAAAGAAATGCGCGGTGGACATTTTGGCCGCCGGCACCGTGTCGGGCGATGGTATAAGTACGCGCCGGGCAAATCCAGGTGCACCCTTGGTACGCATTGCAGATGGCGGCAAGGCGGTTTTGCTTGAGCAAGCGGCACTTTCATCTACTGTCGGGTTGGCGTGGCGGCGGCAGGCGCCGGCGCTTGAGCAATTTTGCCCACAATACGACTATCCGATCCTGAATTGGTTTCGCGACCATTTATCGGACCAGACGAAATGAAGGCTGTAACGACATTTCACTACAACCAAAACCGGCCGGAATTTACCATCCCCAGTGATCACGGTTGCGAAAGCCATATTTGTTCGTGTTAAACTTGGCATCGAAGGCACCAAGACCTATGTATGCGGCAGGACAATTACCTGCATCTGGACAAAGCGGAATGCGTAGATGAATGCCAACTATCGAAATTTTGCCCTGTGGGCGATCATCGCGATCGTATTGATTGCGCTATTCAACCTGTTTCAGAGCACTGATAAAGCCGCCAATTCGCGAGAAATCGCCTATTCGGAATTCCTCAAGGAAGTGGAAAACGACCGGGTTCGCTCGGTGATCATTGCTGGCCGGGACATTACCGGTATCTTTGCCGATGGCACCGGCAAGTTTGAGACTTATGCACCGGACGATCCGGAACTGGTGCATCGGCTTGAGGCTAGGGGCGTCAAGATTGCCGCTGAACCGGAAATGAGCCAGGGCAATTCATTGCTCGGCGCGCTGGTAACCTGGTTGCCGATGATTATCATCTTGGGGGTATGGATTTTCTTCATGCGTCAGATGCAGGGATCAAGCGGCAAGGCCATGGGTTTTGGAAAATCCAAGGCGAAACTGCTGAACGAGGCTCATGGCAAGGTAACATTTGCCGATGTCGCTGGCGTCGATGAAGCCAAAGAGGATTTGGAAGAAATTGTCGAATTCCTGCGCGATCCGCAGAAATTTCAGAAGCTCGGCGGCAAAATACCGCGTGGCGTCATTTTAATCGGCCCGCCTGGAACCGGTAAGACATTGCTGGCGCGCGCGATTGCCGGCGAGGCTGAAGTGCCGTTCTTTACCATTTCCGGTTCCGATTTCGTCGAAATGTTCGTCGGTGTCGGTGCCAGCCGCGTGCGCGACATGTTCGAACAGGCGAAGAAAAACGCGCCATGCATTATCTTTATCGACGAGATCGATGCGGTCGGCCGTCACCGCGGCGCCGGTCTTGGCGGCGGCAATGACGAGCGCGAACAAACGCTGAACCAATTGTTGGTCGAAATGGACGGTTTCGAGGCCAATGAGGGGGTAATCCTGATCGCCGCCACTAACCGGCCGGACGTGCTTGACCCGGCACTGCTTAGGCCTGGCCGCTTCGACCGCCAGGTCGTTGTACCCAATCCGGACGTCAACGGTCGCGAAAAAATCCTCAAAGTGCATGTGCGCAATGTGCCCTTGGCGCCCAATGTGGATCTAAAGGTATTGGCCCGTGGCACGCCGGGATTTTCCGGCGCTGATTTGATGAACCTGGTTAACGAGGCGGCGTTGCTGGCGGCAAGACGCGACAAACGCCTGGTTACCATGCAGGAATTCGAAGATGCCAAGGACAAGGTCATGATGGGCGCCGAGCGCCGCTCGATGGCCATGACCGAGGGAGAAAAACGACTGACCGCCTACCATGAAGGCGGGCACGCGGTGGTGGCGATTAACGTTCCGGCCACCGATCCGGTGCACAAAGCGACGATCATTCCGCGCGGCCGGGCATTGGGCATGGTCATGCAATTGCCCGAGCGCGACCAACTTTCCATGAGTTATGAGCAAATGACCTCGCGCTTGGCGATCTTGATGGGTGGTCGGGTGGCCGAAGAGCTGACCTTTGGCGATGACAAGGTGACTTCCGGTGCGGCATCCGACATCGAACAGGCGACCAAGCTCGCCCGGGCGATGATTACCCAATGGGGGTTTTCCGATAAACTCGGCCAGGTCTCGTATGGCGAAAACCAGCAAGAAGTATTCCTTGGTCATTCGGTGACCCAGCAAAAGAACGTGTCGGAAGATACTTCCCAAGTGATCGATAGCGAAATCCGCCGGTTGGTTGATGAAGGCTATTGCGAGGCTAAGCGGATTTTGACCACCAAATCCGACCAACTCGAAAAGATCGCCCAAGGCTTGCTGGAATATGAAACGTTGACTGGCGACGAAATCCTGCAATTGCTCGACGGTAAGACCCCGTCCCGCGATCTTGGAGACGACAGTCCGCCGTCGCGCGGTTCGGCGGTACCTACTGCTGGCAAAAAGAAGCGCACCGGCAAACCCAAAGAGCCGGATTCCGGCGGCATGGAACCACAGCCGCAATCATAGTCAATCGATGAGGATTGGCGCATTGCTGGTGGCGTAATGCCAAGCCTCGCCATTATTAACTCATATGAGCCAATATTTTGGACGCCCAGTGTAACTAACCCCCAAGCATTGCCGTATGCCCAGCAATAATGCAGCGTTAAGACTACCGATTAACGCTGTCTTTGACACATTTGGATACAAGATGTGAACTGGGTTCGAGCAAATCCGGGATACTATTGGTGTGGTCAAGAAGCAAGGTTTGTCAACGGGTTCCAAGAAGCGGGTTTGGGCCAGATCGGCGCAGCAATCATGGTACCGTGTGAACGTGCGCCCACAACAATGGCGCGTAGGCGTTGGGAGATAAGGTGAGTAAGCAATATTTCGGGACTGACGGGGTCAGGGGAACCGCAAATACCCATCCGATGACCGTGGAGATTGCCGTGCATTTGGGCATGGCGGCCGGTTATCTGTTTAAGCGAGGTCAGCACAAGCACCGTGTCATCATTGGTAAGGATACCAGGCTGTCCGGCTACATGATCGAAAACGCGCTGGTGGCTGGATTTACCGCTGCCGGCATGGATGTGTTTCTGCTCGGGCCGGTTCCGACCCCGGCGGTGGCGATGCTGACCCGTTCGATGCGCGCCGATATTGGTGTGATGATCTCTGCCTCGCACAATGCCTATCAGGACAATGGAATCAAACTGTTTGGCCCGGACGGCTACAAGCTGTCCGACGATATAGAAGCGCAAATCGAAACCATCATGGATGGCGATCTGTCCACTACTTTGGCCGAAAGCTCCGAGATCGGCCGCGCCACCCGGGTCGAGGGGATAGACGACCGCTATATCGAGTTTGCCAAGCGAACCCTGCCACGTGAAGCCTCGCTATCGGGCCTGCGGATCGTGCTCGATTGCGCCAATGGTGCCGCTTACAAGGTCGCGCCAGCGGTATTGTGGGAACTTGGCGCCGAAGTCATCACCATCGGCGACAAACCGAATGGATTCAACATCAACCGCGATTGTGGATCGACCGACATCGAGGCGCTGTCTTCGATGGTGCAGGAGCGCCGGGCCGATATTGGCATTGCGCTGGATGGCGATGCCGACCGGGTAATCTTGGTCGATGAAAAGGCAAAGGCGATTGACGGCGACCAACTAATGGCGCTGATCGCCGAATATTGGAAGAGCAAGGACACCCTGCGTGGCGGCGGCGTGGTTGCCACCGTGATGTCCAATCTCGGCCTGGAACGGTTTTTGTCCGATGCCGGTCTGCAATTAATCCGCACCCAGGTCGGAGACCGTTACGTGGTCGAACATATGCGCCAGCATGGTTATAATTTCGGTGGCGAACAGTCCGGGCACATGGTGATGTCGGATTTCACCACCACCGGCGACGGCTTGATCGCCGCATTGCAGGTCCTTTCGGTGGTGCGTGAGCGCGACCGCTCAGTCAGCGAGGTGTGCCATCGCTTCGAGCCGGTTCCGCAATTGCTGCGCAATGTGCGCTATGAGAGCGGCCAGCCCTTAAACGACAACCATGTCAAGGAAGCGATCGAAGAAGGACGCGACGCCCTCGGCAACCAAGGCCGATTGGTAATTCGCGCTTCGGGAACCGAACCGCTGATCCGGGTGATGGCCGAAGGCGATGACCGATCGCTGGTTGAGCGCGTGGTCAGCGATATTGTCAGTGCCTTGAAAAAGACGGCAGCCTGATAATCGACCGACTTGGTAATCGACCGGTATGACCACCGGCCAATCAGGCTGTCTACAACCTCAGTGCCAGGTTTAGAGCGTGTCACCCAAAAGTGGGTACCGGTTTTGGGAAAAATGACACGCATAAACAATCAGATAGCGCGACGAAGCTATTCCAACGCTTCGTGACAAGCGCTAGTGCCCGCCAATCAATAAGCAATATTGGCCGCAAATTCATCAAAAGAGCGCTGGCGCGACGATCTATCAATATTTACCTGGGTTCCCAGCGGAATTCGGCCCACGTGCTGGCTTTTCGCCAATTGCTGCCGGGTTTCCTGCAACCTTAAGCAAACTTACGTAATATTCTTAACAATTTATCAATAATTCATCAAGTTTTGCTTAATCAAAAAATCTGTAAGTTAATTATTACGGTTAATCGCCTATTAACCAATACGGTTAATTATCCGTCTCAACATCAAAGAACCGGACACAGTAAAGTCCGTCGTGCAAGGAAGGATGTTGTAATGGACGGGTTCAGGAAAATCATGCTCGCAGGCGCCATGGCCGCGGCTACCTCGACGATGGCATTGGCGGCGGATCTGCCAGAGCCACCATATATTGAACTGCCGCCGGAGGTGACACCGGTGGAGTTCGCATCAGGATGGTATTTACGCGGTGATATTGGCTACACCACGTTTAGCGATCATAATGTTACATTTTACAGCGATCAACGCTATAGTTTTGACGACCAGGATATCGACGGTCGGTTTCTGCTTGGTGTCGGTTTTGGTTACACGATCAACGACTATTTTAGGGTTGACGCGACGATCGACCATTCGTTCAGCGCCGATTGGCATGGTTCGACCACCGGTTCTAGTTGCGGCGTCACTTACACCGGTGAATGTTATTCATACGATGAAGCAAATCAGCATCAATGGACCGGCCTGTTCAACGCCTATTACGATCTCGGCCATTTCCACGGTATCGTGCCTTATGTAGGTGCCGGCCTTGGTGCATCTTATGTAAGCTGGAACGACTACACCACCACGCCTACTTGTACCCTTGATCCGGGCGAAACCTGCGAATACGGCACCCATACTGGTGGTACCGATGCGGAGAGCTTTACCGGTACGCCCACCTCCTTTAGCACCGAATCAGATTGGCGCTTTTCCTATGCTTTGATGGCTGGCTTTAGCTACGACATCGATGCGCGGTGGAAATTCGATGCCAATTACCGCCTTTTGAGCGTCGGTGATGGCACAATCATCAATGCCAGCGGAACCGGCCTCAACGGCGATGTCGAATTCGACGATTACTACGAGCACCAATTCCGCGTCGGTCTTAGATATCAGATCTGGTAAGCGCTAGCGCTTGTCACGAAGCGTTGGAATAGCTTCGTGGCGCTATCTCTTTGTTTATGCGTGTCATTTTTCCCAAAACCGGTACCCACTTTTGGGTGACACGTTCTAGGCGCAGCAAATTGTCTTCAAACGGCGGGCCAATTGCCCGCCGTTTCTTTTTGGTTCGAGAAACTTTGAGCCTGCAATACCTGCCGCGCCCGGTATCTCGCCAGACCGCACGCGCGAAGAATAAAACAAAATTGTTGCAACTGGAGCGCACCATGCTCCAAGTCGCAATTACTATCCTTGCTTGACAATTTGCGACACCGGCTCTAGCACCCGAAGTGGGACACCTCTCCCCAACGAGAGGCGGCTATCTGTAAGGATGGAGCTAATGTGTAAGATCGCCAAGCCGGGCGTCCGTCCGGCTAATCCGCTTTTTTCGTCTGGACCTTGCGCGAAACACCCCGGTTGGCACCCGGCAGTGTTAAACGGCGCCGTTTTAGGTCGATCGCACCGTTCCGGTGCCGGAAAAGCAAAACTCCTACAAGCAATTGAGCGAACCCGCGACGTGCTCGGTGTGCCGCCATCGCACCGCATCGCCATAGTGCCGGCATCCGATACCGGAGCGGTTGAGATGGCATTGTGGAACCTGCTCGGCGCGCGTGGTGTCGATGTGCTGGTGTGGGAGAGTTTCGGCGCCGGGTGGGCGAGCGACATAACCAGCCAATTGCAGATCGACGATGTAAGGCAATTGGACGCACCATACGGCCAATTGCCCGATCTTAGCGCGGTCGATTTTGCCCGCGACGTGGTGTTTACCTGGAACGGCACTACCTCAGGTGTAAGAGTTCCCGATGCAAATTTTATCGCCGATGACCGCACCGGGTTGACCATTTGTGACGCTACTTCGGCGGCCTTTGCCCAACCGCTTGACTTCGACAAACTCGATGTCACCACGTTTTCGTGGCAAAAAGCGCTTGGTGGAGAAGCCGGCCACGGCATGTTGATTTTGGGGCCACGGGCGGTCGCCAGGCTCGAAACCCATCACCCGAAATGGCCATTGCCGAAAATCTTCCGCTTAAAATCCAAGGGCGCACTGATCGAAGGCATTTATCGCGGTGAAACCATCAACACGCCGTCGATGTTGTGCGTGGAAGACTATCTTGACGCGCTCGGCTGGGCCCGGTCAATCGGTGGCCTTGATGCGCTTTATGCCCGCGCCACCGCGAATTTCGCAGCGGTTGATGCATTTGTTGCGCAAAATGACTGGATCGAATTCCTGGCTGAAATACCGGCAACCCGTTCCAACACATCGGTGTGCCTAAAATTCACCGCGCGGCAAATTACCGAACTACCAGCAGTTGAACAGATCGCATTCGCCAGTTCCGTGGCCAGCCGGCTCGAAGACGACGCGATCGCTTTTGACATCGGTGGATACCGTGACGCACCGCCGGGGCTCAGGATATGGACCGGCGCGACGGTTGAGCGCGATGATCTATTGGCCCTAACGCCGTGGATCAAATGGTCTTATCAAATCGGCCTGGATCGGCTGCTTGAGACCGCATAACTGCCTGCAACTCTCATAAATGGACGAAAATAATGACCGCAAAAGTGTTGGTATCGGACAAGCTTTCTAAGACCGCAGTTGGGGTTTTTTCCGACAACGGTATCGAGGTCGACTATCTGCCCGATCTCGGCAAGGACAAGGAAAAATTGGCTGCCGTGATTGGCGACTATGACGCAATTGCCGTGCGCTCGGCTACGAAATTGTCGGAGAAAGTGCTGCGCCGCGCTGATCGACTGAAAGTAATCGGCCGCGCTGGCATCGGTGTCGATAATGTGGACGTCAAGGCCGCAACCCGCAAGGGCATTGTGGTGATGAACACCCCCTATGGCAATTCGATCACCACCGCCGAGCACACGATTGCACTGATGATGGCGTTGGCCCGACAAATTCCCAGTGCCGACATTTCCACCCAAGCGGGTAAGTGGGAAAAAAGCCGCTTCATGGGTTCCGAGATTGCCGGCAAGACCCTTGGCATTGTCGGCTGCGGAAATATTGGCTCGATCGTCGCTGACCGAGCCCAAGGCATGAAAATGAAAGTGATCGCGCACGATCCGTTTCTTAGCCATGATCGGGCAAGAGATTTGGGGGTGGAAAAAGTTGAACTTGAGCAATTATTTGCCCGCGCCGATTTCGTTTCCCTGCATACCCCATTGACAGAAAAGACCGCGAAACTGGTCGACGCGGCAGCGCTCGACAAGATGAAAAACGGAGTTCGGGTGATCAATTGCGCCCGCGGTGGGTTGGTCGACGAACAGGCGCTGGCCAATGCGATCGTCGCCGGCAAAGTGGCTGGCGCCGCATTCGACGTGTTCGAGCAGGAACCGGCGATCGCCAGCCCACTATTTGGCCTGGCCAATGTTATCTGCACACCGCATCTTGGCGCTTCGACCCGCGAGGCGCAAGAAAACGTCGCCCTGCAGATCGCGGCACAAATATCGAATTTTCTCAATTACGGCGCGGTGTCGAACGCAATCAATATGCCGTCGATGACGGCGGAAGAAGCACCGCGCTTGGCACCATTCGTACGGCTGGCCCAACATCTGGGCAGCTTTTGCGGCCAGGTGACGGAAAGTCCGATTGAACGGCTGGAAATTCTCTATGACGGATCGATTGCAGAAATGAATGTCAGTGCGCTCACTAGCGCCGCAATCGCTGGCATAATGAAGCCGTTGGTCGCCGATGTGAACATGGTCTCGGCGCCGGTGATGGCCAAGGAACGCGGCATCAAAGTGTCGGTCACGACCCGCGACAAATCCGGCGTGTTTGACGCCTATATGAAAATCAATGTGGTGACCGAGACCCAGGAGCGGTCGATCGCCGGCACAGTGTTTTCCGACGGCAAACCGCGGTTAATCCAAATCAAGGGCATCAATCTCGATGCTGAAATTGGTACACACATGCTGTATCTCACTAACCGTGACGTGCCGGGTATCATCGGCATGGTCGGCAACGCGTTCGGCCAGGCTAGCGCCAACATCGCCAACTTTACCCTTGGCCGCGACAGGCCGGGCGGTAATGCGATTGCGCTGCTATATCTCGACCAACCGGCGTCGGCTGACCTGCTAGCGGCGATACAATCTTATCCGGCGTTCACCCAGGTAAAGCCGCTGGACTTCGACGTGGATTAGGGTTTGGCCGTATTTTTCGTCAGATATCTGGGGCACCAATAGGAGAAAGTGCATTGATCCTAGTGGAAAGCTGTTGGCAGATTATTGCGATGATATTCAAAACAAGAATGCAGAAACTACTTCCGAAATTCTGGCTATGGCCACATCTAAACGCAGCACGCTTTAAGTTAAGGATGTGGTGCAGGCGCATTGTTCTCAGCGATGATGTTTTCAAGGCTGGCAAGCGCGCTACCGGCGGCGCATTGAGCTAGTGCATGTCGGTAAGGAGGTCGGTCAGCGCACAGGTCAAGTAGGGCTTTGCATACAACGAAAATCTATACGGTAAGTGTTTCATATAGCTGGTACGATGAAAATCTCAGAAGAGGTGCCATATTCGCACGCCCGACATTCGCCATATCATGCGCCAATGATGATTGTACGCGCTTTTGAAATTTCCATTTACCAGGCACGGAGGGTTGGGTTCAGGCCGCGTCCTCTTTGTACATGCAATCCTTGGGATCGCTGTCATGGGCATCGATGGCCGGGTCGAACCGGAAAAGCGTCGAGCAATAGGGGCAAATGATTTCGGCTTCCGCACCCATGTCCAGGTACACATGTGGATGGTCATAAGGGGCGCTGGCGCCGCAGCATTTGAATTCCTTGACGCCAATGCGGATTTCATGAACGCCGCTGTCATTCTTGAAATGAGGAGTTGCCGGGCCGGCCATAAGCAAGGTCCTTTCGAGATCATTCAACCCAGTGCCATTAGTAAGAGATTGCCCGCCGGGTTCAAGGGATTTGTCGTTGAAAGGTGGTGTTCCCCTTAGCTCAGCCTTTGGCGATGGCCGAAAGCGCCTGGTCGAGGTCGGCGATCAATTCATCCACGCTTTCAATGCCGACCGACAAGCGGATCAAATTGTCGGGAATGGCGCTTTCGACCGAATGGCGATGTTCGGCCAGGCTTTCCACCCCGCCAAGCGAAGTCGCGCGCTTGAAAAGTCTCAGCCTTCCGCAGGCCGCAAGTGCGTCCGCCTTATTTCCCTTCACGCAGATGGACAAAAGGCCGCCAAACCCGCCGCTCATCTGACGCACCGCTACGTCATGGCCCGGATAATTGCTAAGGCCCGGATAACACACCAATTCAACCGCCGGGTGATGTTGCAGATTTTCAGCGATCGCCAGGGCGGTTTCGCTCATGCGCTGTACCCGCAAGGGCAGGGTGCGCATGCCGCGCAACAACAGCCACGCCTCGAAGGTGCCGAGAATGGCGCCGGCGCCGGCGCGGTCGGCGGCAATCGCCTGCCAGATCGCCAGGTCGGGATCACCGGTGGCGAGGAACCCGGCCAGCACATCGCTGTGGCCGTTGATCGCCTTGGTGGCCGAATGCATGACGATCCTCGCCCCATGGTCGAGCGGATTGGCCAGTACCGGGGTGGCGGCGGTGGAATCCACCACCAATATGGCGCCTACTTCCTCACAGGCAGCACTTGCCGCCGCCAGATCCACGGATTTGAGCCACGGATTGGAAGGAGTTTCGACGAACACGATTGCCGGCCGCCGCTCGCGAACGGTCTCCGCCAGCAGTGCGGTATCCGCCGCGTCCACCTCTGCCAAAATAATATCGCGCCGCGCGCAATATTCGCGCACCCAATGGGTGGTGCCCCAATAGATCCCGGACTGCAATACGATGGTGGCGCCGTTCGCCACCGTGCGCATCACTGCCGCGATCGCCGCCATCCCGGATGGGAACAACAGACCAGCGGCGGCGTTTTCGGCTTCGCTCAAAACGGTTTCGGCGATCCTGACCACCGGATTTTGATCGCGGCCGTAGTTCAGCGTCGGGTCGGGCAGAGTATAGTCGGGCGCCCGGGCAAAGGTGGTCGAGGGTTGGATCGGCGGCACTACACCGCCGTTCAGTTGGTCAATGGCACCGGCGGCCTGAGCAAACAGGGTAGCCAGATCGCGTTTTGCGTTGGAAGGGGGGGTTGTCATATTGGTTGAACGCCTTGATTGGTCGCACAAGCGGTATCACAAGGCCACTCCGGGTCAAGCAGGCGATCAGTCGACTAGCGCATCGGCGCGCAGGCCGGCCCGCTCAAGGTGGATCGGCAGCACCCGGCCATAAAGTTGGCGCATGCGTTCCGGGCTGCCGACCATGCCAGGTTCCTCGACGAACGAGAAGATGCCGACATGCCGCGTTCGCCGACCCTGCACCGGGGTCACCCGGTGCAGGGAGTAGCGCCCTTTGAATAGTTGTAAATCGCCCGGCTCCAGATACAGGGTCCGCACCAGGTCGCGTTCCCCGTCCAATACCGCTTCGACCGCGGGGTAATTTTCATCGGCTCGGGTGCGGATGTTGGGGCAATATTCAAATGCGCCACCGCTTTCGCCGTTTTGGATCGCCAAAGTTACGGTGAAATTGTTGGTATCGAAATGCCAGGGAAAGCCATTGCCCTGATCGACCGTGTTGATGATCACATCGGCCAGCGGGTCGGCATAGGGGTAGAACCGGCTTTCGCCGAGCGCCTGCTTGATAAACGGGGCAAAGGGCGGCCATTGGTAGATACCGCGTAGCGCGCTTTGCGGCCCGAAATTATCAGCCGGCACAAACGCGTTCGAACGCTGGTAAAACCGGCGTAGGGGATGGCTCGGCGCCAGCTCGGGCTGGTCTTGGGTAAAATAGGCATTGGATTTGGAATTGGACCGGTGACCGTTCGCCGCCACCTTGTCGGCTTCTTTGACCAGGGTGGCGATCTTGTCGGCGCGCACGAAACCTTTCAGCACTACGCAGCCATCATCTGCCAATTGCTTGGATATGGTACGGATCAGCGCGCGGTATGGCGCTGAACCGGCCCGGTCGAGCGGATAGCGGCTTAGATCAATCAATTGGCTCGGATCGACCGGCATGATGTTTCCTGCCTTGAAGCGGGCAATAGTATGCAGACTAACGAGACGGCCGCGATCGGCAATGTCAAAATACGGATTTTGAGGTCGCAATGGTAACAATGGCCGGTTTGCGGGGGCGCCCGCCGCCGGCGCGCCATGCTGCTTGACCCGCAAACCGGACCGTGACTAAAAGAACCGCGGCCGGCGGATCATATTCGCGGCCGCAAAGGGGCCGTAGCTCAGTTGGGAGAGCGCGTCGTTCGCAATGACGAGGTCAGGGGTTCGATTCCCCTCGGCTCCACCATTTTCCATATCTCACGGCTATTCCTCGCTTCGCTCGGGCCTGCGATGGCGCGCTGACCGCGCGGCGCCCGTTCGGGCTTGCGAACCCTGTGGGTCCGAGGTTTGTCCCTCGGCTCCACCATTTTAAAATTACCCATGCGGATATTCCCAAACACCTTGAAAGGTAGGGTGGTTGTAACGGTTCGATAGCCCTTCATTTTGCGCAAATCGTACCTTACCGGAAAATGCTAATCTGAGGACCATTCTCTTGTCCTCAAAAGCATCAGAAATCCATTGTTTATAGGGGTTTGCCAGAAACTCCATGGCGGTTCGAAACGTTTCTATAAACCGGGTATTGGGAACCACGCTATTTTGTAATTTCTCGGTTTTGATGCGGTTTTGAAACTCCAAAGTTTCAGTCTTGCCTTCTACAGATAAGCGGGCCCTCCTGCCCACTCGAATCATATCTCCCACATTTATGGAATCCTTTGATCTTCAATGAGCGAGTTGGGAACATTGCTGCGGTTACTTCATTTCTCTGCAGTTGGATAGGCGGACCCCTCATCTTGTGAACCTGCTGCGGCAGATGCATGACGATGAATCCACTTCCAGCCTGTACTGGTTTTAACCAGAGACACAGTCCAACGCACAGGAACCACCAAATTTTCATCATCGGCTTTCAGGTGGATGTTGAGTGCAACCGCAACGGTCGCTGTATTGCCGTGGATAGCAATATCTTTCCAACCCCACTCAAACCGCGTTGCGGTTGCGTCCCGGAAATTCCGATTGAAAACCGACGCGACTTCACTTCTCCCAGAACAAAGTTCGTCAGCACCTGTGCCGATAAGCGAAATTTCATCGCCATCCACGAAAATATCCATCAATCGATTGAGGTCTTTTGAGCAATAGGCACTGGAGTATTCCTCCAGCGTCTGGAACACGGGTTTCGCTTCAATCATGCCATTCCCCTTATGTTCGGGCCTCGGCAAGAACAACAGCTGCATCGGCAAATTGCGGCAGGGTTTTGGGAGGAACAAATGAGGTCGCCTCGATTTCGTCAAAACCTGCTTTAGGTTGCAAATTGCACCATTCCAACTTGATATCGCTCGACACCTCCTGCGCGACCATTTGCAGCCCGTCACGCAAACCAACTTCCCTGATTGTTACTTTGTCTGCCATAGTTTCCTACCTACTACCGACCCTTAAAGTTGGGCTTGCGCTTTTCGTGGTAGGCCAGCAAGCCCTCTCTGCGATCTTTTGTCGGGACAAGGCGATTGTAGGCTTCGATCTCAAAGGCCAATCCATCATGCAGCGACATTTGCATGCCCTTGTGAATTGCCTGTTTGGCTTGCCGCACGGCTATCGGAGCATTCGCAGCAATTAATCCAGCAGTCTCAAGGCAAGAATCCAGCAATTCGCCTTGAGGATAAATATCGTTGACCAGGCCCCATTCCAGCGCTTGCTGTGCATTGAATGGACGAGCTGTCAAAATAAGTTCCTTGGCTTTGCGTTCACCGATCGCCCGCGCAATGGTTTGTGTTCCACCAGCGCCGGGTAGTATTCCCAGGCTGGTTTCGGGTAGTCGGAAACGGGCATTCTCAGCCGCGTAGATAAAATCGAATGTTCCAGCTATCTCACAGCCTCCGCCATAAGCAGCACCGTTGATGGCTCCGACGATCGGAATCGGACAATTAATAAATGCGCGGGTCATTCTCTCAAAGATCAGATGCTGCCTACCCCATGCCTCATCGTTCATGCTGTTGCGTTCTTTAAGGTCGCCACCTGCACAAAACGCTTTTTCTCCAGAACCCGTTACGACTAGAACACGAATGTCCCCCGCATCAAGGCTCACCCCCTCAACCAGGTCGATCAATTCGCGAGCCATCTGTGTATTGAATGCATTGGCAACATGCGGTCGGTTGAGAGTGACAAGCAATACGTGCTCGCCCTTTCTTTCAGTCAACAAAGTTTGATAATCGTTATGACCCACAACATCGTTCACTGGAGAAGCCTTCCGATTTTGTCAGTTGCGCTGACTGTCCACAACCGTTCCATGAGCACATCCAATTCACGGTCGTCAATAGCCTTGCCGGATAACGAGAGCACGCGTGCTTTAACGTCCAGTTTATCCCTGCTCACGGTGTTGCCAGGATCATTTTTTGGTTCGTCGACCCGGCTAGACAGGGTGCGTTGATCTTTTGTTACAACACTCACTTTCCCAATCCATTGTTTTGGAAAAGCATTGTCCACTTCACTATCGAGTTCCATTGTCACCCGATCCAGAAACGAGAGTGCAACGGCATCATCAAGAAGCTGCGCAAATTCCCAAAGGCCCGCTTTGCGATGGGTCGCAATGAGACCGAGAGTTGCAGGCATTGAGAACTTAGCCTGATGGGCACTCACTGGATTTGCGGCCACCCCAGCACGTCGATAGCCCCTTGATATTCATGGGCTGTGACATGTGCAATATCACTTGCCTGAAGGTTATTTTCAGACACGATTTTTAGTAAGGCATCAGTGGCAGGGTGTGTGTGGCGACACGAGGCGTAATACTTGCAGGATGTTTCCAAACCACACCAACGCTTACCTAGCCCATCAATCAGCTTACGTGGATCTGCATTGCTCGACATTCCCACGGCAAGTCCCTGTGCACCTTCCAGTATCTGCCTGGCACCAGTAAATCCCTTATTGGCAGTCCATGCCGCCATCAACCCTTCGGCGGCGGATTTGCCTGTATGCAACTGCTTGGAATCAACGGCATCGCGCAAGAACTCCCAAAGCCCAGCAGATTGGGTTCCTGCTGAGCCGAATGCCTGAAGCATGTGAACCGGCATGCAAAATTGACCCGGTTATTGGGGTAACCGGGGTCCAAAATTGACCCTCTGATAATTTGTTTTTTATGCCCCTGATTTTGGGAGCTTTTCAGGGATGTTGGTGGTGGAAACGATTGCGAAGATCAGGCGTTTGCCATTTTCGGTGGGGCCTGTGCACGGGCCATCTACGACAGTGAGGCGGACAAGCAAATGATCCAGTGAACCATTTGCCCACCGAACGAAGACGGCGTTGGATACGATCTTGGTCGTAAGGATCGCGCCTACAATCGCCGCTTGCAGCAGATGTGCGGTAACTGTCTGGTCAATCCCGTGGCCTGTACTCCGGCATTCGGCTGGGCCAAGACGATTGGCGGCATGGCAAAGACAAAGCATCGTGGCCTTGCTCGGGTTGAATGGCGGTTCACCTTCACCATGGCCGCCTACAATGTGATCCGGTTGCCGAAGCTGCTGGCAGCGGTGCCATGACCGGGCAAATATCGACAACGCCAAGGACAATCGGCGCAAAGATGCCGGCAACGCATAAGAACCGTGATAAAACGCCTGCAAATCAGTCAAAGTGAAGTGCAAAAATGACTAACCAACCAAATGCGCTCGTCCGTAAAACTATTTCAGCAACCTGCTAGGGTCTGTGGACATTCAGGATTCCCAAAAGCGTTGATTTCTGATTCAAGCTTCCAAAAGGGAGTTTGTAATGGACGAAAAGCGATTTGTTTTGAATGACCGGGTCTGGGAACGCCTTGCGCCTTTGCTCCCCGGCAAGGCAACAGACAGTGGCCGGACAGGCGGCGACAACCGGTTGTTTTTGGAAGCGGTGTTCTGGCGGGTGCGCACGGGGTCTCCCTGGCGCGATCTGCCGACGAAATTTGGCAACTGGAACAGCCAGTTTCGCCGGTTCCGACGATGGGCCGAGCAGGGTGTTTTCGAGAGTCTTTTCAAAGCCATGAGCAATGACCCAGACCTCGAATACGCCATGATTGATGGCACCATTGTTTCGGTTCACCAAAAGGCAACCGGCGCAAAAGGGGGACTCAAAATCAGGCCATCGGGCGCTCGCGCGGTGGGTTGACCACCAAGATCGTGGCGCTGGTGGACGCGCTTGGTAATCTTGTGCGTTTCATGCTGCTACCGGGACAGGCGCATGACATGAGGGGCGTGGCACCGCTGATCAAGGGCGTGTCATTCGCCGCTTTGCTGGCGGATAAAGCGTTTGACGCAAACTGGCTTCTGGAGGAGCTGGAAGACCGGGGCGCAACCGCCGTTATCCCGCCCAAATCAAATCGGATTGTGCAGCGAGAATACGATGAAGAGGCCTATTGTTGGCGGCATTTGGTTGAAAACTACTTCGCCAAGATCAAGGAATTTCGTGGCATCGCAACGCGTTACGATAAAACCGATAACAGCTACGCTGCCAACTGGAACCTTGTCGCGGCGCTTATCGCATCAAGGTGAATGTCCACAGACCCTAGCACTATTCAGCATTATTTTGCTACCGTTAAGCCGGCACTCTGGAAATATTCCCTTTTTTGATAATTGCAATCGAACCACTACCGCATCAGCCAACGGATAAGAAAGCGCATCGAAGAAGCGTTCGGCTGGGCCAAGACGATTGGCGGCATGGCAAAGACAAAGCATCATGGCCTTGCTCGGGTTGAATGGCGGTTCACCTTCACCATGGCCGCCTACAATGTGATCCGCTTGAATTTTTGTGGGCCCTGAACCGTACCGGATTTCTGCAGGGCGAATTCAAGCGAAAACTTCAGGTTGCGTCGGTATTGGCCGATACCGCATCGCGGAATTTATCAAAGAATTGGGCGGCAAGCTTTTTCGAGGTGCTGGCAACCAGCCGACTGCCCAATTGCGCCAGTTTGCCGCCAACATCGGCCTTAGCTTCGTAACGCAGAAGGGTTTCCTCGCCATCTTCAACCAGTTCAACATCGGCACCGCCCTTGGCGAAACCGGCAATGCCGCCATTGCCTTGGCCGGAAAGCGAAAACCGCTGCGGCGCCTCGCTTGGATCAAGTACCACATTACCCGCGAACTTGGCCTTGACCGGACCGATCCGCAGCACCACTTTGGCCTCCAACTCGGTATCGGAATGCTTGAGCAGTTCCTCGCAGCCGGGAATGCACTCTTTCAAAATTTCTGGATCATTGAGTGCTCTATAAACCGTATCTCGGGGTGCGGCTATGCGAACTTCATTGCTGAGTTCCATGATTTCCTACCTATGCGGCGTTGACTGCCTGGTCGATATGATCGTCACCGCTTGTATAACGTTTGTTTCTGCCGATTGTTGAATATTATCACCCAGCCCAGCGGCTGATCGCCGCAAACCGCCGACAAACGATCTGAAATCGGTCGCCAGATCGGCTGCCCGGATCATACCAATGGAGGTATGAGTTTGTAGGTTTGGCGTGGGGTGATAGGCTGGAGCGATCATGGATGACATTGACCGGAACATTTTGCGTGTCATGCAGCGTCGCCCCGATCTCAGCATTGCCGAAATCGGCGAGCAGGTGGGGTTGAGCCACACCCCGTGCTGGCGGCGGATCAAGAAACTCGAGCAAAGCGGCGTCATTGCCGGCCGACCGGTGATGCTCGATGCGGAAAAACTCGGCTTTGGCGTGACCATCTTCGTTATGGTGCGGCTATCCGTGCACAACGAGCCAGCGCTCAACCAATTTGAAAGTGCGGTTCTCGAAGTGCCACAAATATTGCAGTGCTACACTATGAGCGGTGAATTCGACTATTTGCTGCGGATCGCGGTCGCGTCAGTGCGGGCT
Organism: Rhizobiaceae bacterium; assembly: GCA_965248715.1. Lineage (GTDB taxonomy): Bacteria > Pseudomonadota > Alphaproteobacteria > Rhizobiales > Rhizobiaceae > CBDFKB01. Next base: position 33,488 of record CBDFKB010000007.1, on the reverse strand, counting down.
TACGAAAAAACCGTCAAAGGCAAATTATTGCATTTACCCCATGTAGGACAAATTAACTCACATTTTTCTCTCAATGAGATCAAAAATACTTGGCATCTTCCTTTGTAGGATGATGACCTAATAATTGTTGGAAAAATGAATTCCATTCTTGTTGATCGCGTCCGTGCCATAACAATTTGATATGTGAATTCCCTCAACCTGCGGCATAATGGCGGTTCAGGAGGAAACCATGGCCAAGCACCGACCGCTTACTAACGCAAAGCCGTTGAGCGAACTGCCCGATATCACGCTTGACGACAAATACACAGCTGAGACCGGGTCGATCTTGGTCAATGGCACTCAGGCATTGGTCAGGGTTCCGATCGTGCAGATGCGGCGTGACAAGAAAGCCGGGCTCAATACCTCAGCATTTATTTCCGGTTATCGCGGTTCGCCGGTAGGTGGATTTGACCTGGCGCTAGGCAGCGCCAAGCAACATCTCAACCAACATAGGATCATATTCCAGCCCGGCGTCAACGAAGACCTGGCCGCGACCGCGGTCTGGGGCTCACAGCAGGTGGGGACGTCGCCGGGTGCAAGGCGCGACGGTGTCATGGGCATGTGGTATGGCAAGGGCCCCGGCGTCGACCGGTGCGGTGATGTGTTCAAACACGCCAACTCGTTCGGCACCGCGGCCAATGGTGGCGTGTTGGCGATCGCCGGCGACGACCACAATGCCAAATCCTCGACGGTGGCCCATCAATCGGACCATGCCTTCACCGCGGCGATCATGCCGGTGCTGTTTCCCTCAAGCGTGCAAGAATTCGTCGAACTTGGTCTGCTTGGGGTGGCGATGTCGAGATATTCGGGATTGTGGGTCGCCTACAAGGTGATTTCCGACACGATAGAAACCACTGGCATTGTCGATGTCGAGCGTGAAAACCGACCGCTCGTATTGCCACAGGATTTCGAAATGCCCGATGGTGGATTGAATATCCGCTGGCCCGATGACCGGTTTCACCAGGACGAACGGCTTCAGGAATATAAGGGCTATGCGGCGATCGCCTTTGCCCGCGCCAATGGGGTCGACCAATTGGTGATCGATTCCGCCAAACCGCGCTTCGGTATCATTGCTTCCGGCAAAGCCTATGAGAATGTGCGCGAGGCGTTGCGCCAGCTTGGCATCGACCACAAGACCGCCGACCGGATCGGATTACGGCTCTACAAAGTGCGCATGACATGGCCGTTGGAACCCGAAGGGGTGCGGCAATTTTCCGAAGGTCTGGAAGAAGTGCTGGTGATCGAGGAGCGCCGCGAGGTGATCGAACACCAGATCAAGCAGCAATTGTTTAACTGGCGTGCCGATGTCAGACCGCGCATCGTCGGCAAGTTTGACCATGAAGACAATCACATATTGTCGCTGTATGAGGAAATTACCACCGGCGTGGCGCTGCGGATCATTGCCTCGCGGCTGTTGCATTTCGATCTGCCGGTGGGACTAAAGCGGCAAATCAATGAGCGACTTGAAATATTTTCCAAACGACATGGTATCCGCACTGGGCATCAGGCGCCGGTCAACCGGATCGCGCATTTTTGCGCTGGTTGTCCGCACAATACTTCGACCAAAGTGCCGGACGGCAGTCGTGCATTTGCCGGTATTGGCTGCCATTTCATGGCGCTGTGGATGGACCGCAACACCGAGACCTACACCCATATGGGTGGCGAGGGCGTGCCTTGGACCGGCATCGCGCCATTTACCGATGAAAAGCACGTGTTCGCCAACCTTGGCGACGGCACCTATTTCCATTCCGGCATATTGGCAATCCGCCAGGCGGTCGCGTCCGGCGCCAATATTACCTACAAGCTTTTGTACAATGACGCGGTGGCGATGACCGGCGGGCAAAAGATCGATGGTTCGCTAACGGTGCCGGAACTGTCGCATCAGCTTAAATCCGAAGGGGTCAAGGAAATCTGGCTGGTTAGCGACGAGCCGGAAAAATACACCAAATCCGATCTCGCTTCCGGCATCGAAATCCGCCATCGTGACTATCTCGACACGGTGCAGAAACATCTGCGCGAGGTGAAGGGTTGCACCGCAATCATTTACGACCAAACTTGTGCCACCGAAAAACGGCGCCGGCGCAAACGCGGCCTGATTGCCGATCCGGACAAACGGGCCTTCATAAACCCGTTAGTGTGCGAGGGTTGCGGCGATTGCTCAGTGCTGTCGAATTGCATTTCCATCGAACCGCTGGAAACCGAATTCGGCCGCAAACGCCAGATCAACCAATCGTCCTGCAATAAGGATTTTTCCTGTGTGAACGGTTTTTGTCCGTCGTTCGTTACCCTTGAGGGTGCAAAGCTCAAAAAACGCCAACTGCCGGAACTTACCGACGCTGATCTTGCTGTACCGAAATTATTGGCACTTGATAATGTCTACAATCTGGCAATCACCGGAGTTGGTGGGACCGGGGTTTTGACCATCGGTTCGATCATTGCCATGGCCGCACACCTGGAAAGCAAACACGCGATGATCCAGGATTTCTCGGGTCTGGCGCAAAAGGGTGGAGCGGTACTATCCCATGTGCGCATAGCCGACAGCCCGGATAAAATCGCCTCGGCGCAGATCATTGTCGGCGAGGCTGACGTAATGCTGGCCGCCGACACTGTGGTTGCCGCCGCTAAAGAAACCATAGCCTTGATCGCGCCCAAACATACGAAGGCGGTACTCAATACCCATTTGAACCCGGTATCTGATTTCGTGTTCAACCGCGATTTCGATTTTCGCGAAAAAATGGTCATCGATACGATTGAAAAGACCGTCGATGGCGATGCCGCGAAGATCGATTTCACCGGCTTTGCCGAGTTGGTATGCGGAGACGCCATCGCCACCAACATTATGATGGTTGGCTATGCTAGCCAAGCGGGTCTGTTGCCGGTCGGCGTCGATGCGCTGATGCGGGCAATCGAATTAAACGCGGTTGCGGTCGATGCCAATAAGCGGGCGTTTGAATGGGGTCGTCGGTTGGCCGCGCACCCGTCAGAAACCCTGGCAATGATGGAAGCGGCGCACCCGACTCGCAAACAATCGGAAACCCTCGAAGAACTGGTCGAGCGCCGGGCGGCGTTTCTTAGCGATTATCAAAATGAGGCGCTTGCTTCGCGCTACCGGGCCCTGGTTGAGCGGGTCGAGGCCGCCGAAGGCGTGCTCGGCAAGAAACGCGAACTAAGCCGCGCGGTGGCCCGCTACTACTTCAAGCTTTTGTCCTACAAGGACGAGTATGAGGTAGCGCGTCTGTTTACCAACGGTGAATTCGAAATCCGCATTCGCGAACATTTCGACGGCGACTATCGGATGAAATTTCACCTGGCGGCGCCGATTTTTCTATCGGAAAAATTGCCCAATGGCCGGCCACGCAAGCGTGAATTTGGACCATGGGCCATGACCGGGTTCCGCTTTCTGGCGAAGTTCAAAGGTCTGCGCGGAACCTTCTTTGATCCGTTCGGGCGTAGCCAGGAACGGCGCATGGAACGCCGGCTGATCACTGACTATGAAGGTCATATTGAAACCTTGATCGGCGCGCTTACCAAGGATAATCACCGCTACGCGATCGAGATCGCCACGGTTCCAGACAGCATTCGCGGCTATGGTCCGGTGAAAGCAGCAAGCGTGGAAACGGCGAAAACCACCCTGGTGCCATTATGGGAGAAATTCAATAATCCGCTGACTGCGACCAAGGGCAAATCAAGCGCAAAGGCAAAGGCTGAACCGGCTGAGTAGAAATTCCAGCGGCTATTTCGAGTAGGTGGCATGGTTTACCACACAGTCGCGCCGGCATCCTGCTATCACGGCATATTCGCCGGCAGGTTCAATAATTACCGCTGTGGTTCGGTTTGCTCCCGGTTTGGTTTGTCGCGCTGGTTACCATCTATGATTGGTACATTTGCCTAACCACTGCCTCGTGGTTCTTCAGCACTTTCTTGCGCTTGACCTTAAGTGTTGGCGTTAATTCGTCGTCTTCCATGGTCAATTGCCGGTCAAGGATCGCAAATTTACGTATATTCTCGACCCGGGCATAGCGATCGTTCATGGCATCAACGCCAGACTGGATTGCGCCCAGAACTTCCGGGTGACTGCGGACGTTGCTATCGTCCTTGATGCCTTTGCCTTGCAAGAACCCGGTCAGAATTTCCGGTTGCAGGGTCAAAACCGCAGTCAAGAATTTCTCACCGTCGCCAGCTACCACCGCGTGCTCGACCAACGAAATATCCATCAGGTCGCCTTCCAGATTGGCAGGCGTGATGTTCTTGCCGCCAGATGTGATGATGATGTCCTTCTTGCGCCCGGTCACATAGACAAAGCCATGATTGTCGACACGACCAAGATCGCCGGTATGCATCCAGCCCTTGATAAACGTTTCCGCAGTCGCTGCTTCATCCTTGGCGTATCCGTCGAACACGCTCGGCGAACGCACTAGGATTTCGTCATCATCGGCGATACGCACCTCCAGGCCCGGAACTGCCTTGCCGACCGAGCCGAATTTAATCGCGCCAGGCAGGTTGAAGGTGGTCGGGCCGCAATCTTCGGACTGGCCGTAGACTTCGTAGATAATGATGCCAAGGGAGGCAAAGAAATCAAGGATATTGGACGAAATCGGTGCTGCACCGGAAACCGGAAACCGGCACAAATTGAGGCCAAGCGCGTCGCGGATTTTTGACAATACAAGCTTGTCGGCGATCCGGTGCTTGAAAGCTAATAACCCGCTTGGCTGTTGATCGTTGAGCAGGGCTTGCGAATGTTCGCGACCAACTTTGAGCGACCAGGCGGCGAGTTTGGCCTTGACCCCGGTCGCCTCGCCGAGCCGGCTTTGTAGGGTCTCGTGCATTTTTTGCCAGACCCGCGGCACGCCGAAAAAGATCGTCGGTCGGCAATCTTTCAAATGCTGCCCCAACAGGTCGATCGACTGGGCGAACCAAACCTCGTAACCGACCCGTGCGTGACCGTGGATCGAATTCATCGCTTCCGCAATATGGGCAAGCGGCAGGTAGGAGAGGATCCTGTCTTCTGGTGAGGATAGGCCCATATTGCCGATCGTTTCGGCGGTCCAGGCGAGCGAGCGGTGGCTGAGCACTACCGCTTTTGGCGGGCCGGTGGTGCCGGAGGTATAAATCAATGTGCCCGCGTCGGCGGGTGCGATGGCGGCAATGCGCTCGTCGAGTTCCTTGTTGAAACGGTCTTCGCCTTTGTCGTTAAATTCCTGCCAACTCATCTGCAACTTGTCGGCGGAACGCGCGCCGCGCATCATCACCACATGGCGCAGGGTTTTTAGCTCCTTGCGGACCTCGGCAACGCGGGCGAAATGTTCGTCGGTTTCCGCCAGCAGCACCGGCGCATCTGAATGGTTTAAAATATAGGCGATCTCTTCCGGCGAGGAGGTAAAATAGATACCCGCCGGTTTGCCGCCGACCATCATCGCGGCGAACGCCATAATAGTCCATTCCGGCTTGTTGAAGCCGAGGATGCACACCGCGTCGCCCTTCTTTACCCCAAGCGCGATTAGTGCGCGGGCGGCCCGGCGCACTTCATCGAGATAGTGCGACCAATTGGTGGATTCCCAACCATTGTCGCCGAGGGTGCGGTAGGCGATCGATGCGCCATGCTGGCGCGCAGTTAGTTCAAACTGGCGTGGTGCGATCTCGACCTTATCGGCATCGACTATTGCTGCTTCCGACATTCTTGTTTCCTCCCCGAATTGCTTCGTTCCGCCGAACAGCGGTTTGGCCGATTATGCGTGTTTGTGGCGCGCTACTCAACCGGTTTTGCACAGCCATCACCCTATCAAATGGGATTCAATGTGGCCCGGTCAATCCGAAGCTAACAACAGGCAGGCGGCGAGCAGTTTTCGGGTGTCTTCGAAGACCGTGGGCTTTTCGCCTTTTCAGCGCGCGAACAATTTGTGCGGCGGCGGTTCGCCGGTGGCAATTGCGGTCAAACATTCGCCGGTCTAAACCTTGGGTGACATTGCTAGTTGCCATATTCTGACTTTGGCCGGGGAAATCGACCGTAACCGTATAAGCGGTTCAACCCACCACGCGCTTGGGCATGGTTCCTTCAAACTTGGCGATGATGCCAAGCATGATTTCGTCGGCGCCGCCACCGATCGAGGCAAGTCGGCCATCACGGAAGGCGCGCGATACCAAGTTATCATAGGCAAAGCCCATGCCGCCCCAATATTGCAGGCAACAATCGGCCACTTCGCGGCTGAGCCGGCCGCATTTCAGTTTCGCCATCGAGGCCAGGCGGGTCACGTCCTTGCCGCCGACATATTCTGCCACCGCGCGCCAGGTCAGCGAGCGCAACAATTCGACTTCGGTTCTTAGCTCCGCCAGGCGAAAATGTACCGATTGATTGTCGAGGACCGAGGCGCCGAACACTTTGCGCTCGCGGGTATATTCGATGGTGGCGTCGATGATGTTGTCGAGCATGGTCAAAGAGTTGGCGGCAGCCCACAAGCGCTCCTCCTGGAATTGCATCATTTGCATGGTAAAGCCCATGCCCTCGGCGCCGATAAGATTGCGCTTGGGTACCCGAACGTCGTCGAAAAACAATTGCGCGGTATCGGAAGAATGCATGCCGATCTTTTCGATTTTGCGGCGTTCGATGCCAGGCGCGTCCATCGGCACGATGATCAGCGATTTGTTCTTGTGTGCCGAACCTTCTGACGTGTTGGCCAACAGGCAGCACCAGTTGGCCATCATGCCGTTGGTGATCCACATTTTGGCACCGTTGATGACATAGTCGTCGCCGTCGCTGCGCGCAGTAGTCAACACTGCGGCGACGTCGGAACCACCGCCGGTTTCGCTAACGCCAAGACAGGCCACCGCATCGCCGGCAATCGCCGGTACCAGGAATTCGCGCCGCAATTCGTCGCTGCCGAAGCGGGCCAGCGCCGGCGTGCACATGTCGGTCTGCACGCCGATCGCCATTGGTATGCCGCCGCAATTGATATTGCCAAAGGCTTCCGCGACCACCATCGAATAGGAAAAATCAAGGTTGAGGCCACCAAATTCTTCTGGGTATTTGATGCCGAGCAGGCCTAGATCGCCCAATTTTTTGAACAATTCATGGGAGGGAAATTGGCGCGCCGCCTCCCATGCGTCGACATTGGGATTGATCTCTGTTTCGACAAACCGGGTAACAGTGTGGCGTAGCTGTTGGTGCTGTTCGGTTAGCCGCATCCTATGTGGTCTCCATTGGCGGGGCAGGTTATTTCAGGCGTTCGGCATGCCAGGCGATATGGTCAGCCATGAATGTCGAAATGAAGTAGTACGAATGGTCATAGCCTTCGCGCACCCGAAGGTCGAGTGGGATTGAGGCCGCCGCACATGCATCACGCAGCAAATGCGGCTGAAGTCCAGTGTCGAGAAATTCGTCCGCACTGCCCTGGTCAACAAGGATTTCCGGTACCCGGTGCTCGTCCTCGATCAGGGCGACGCTGTCATAGGCGCGCCATTTGGATTGGTCGGCGCCAAGATATTTGCCAAAAGCATTTTTACCCCACTCGGTGCCTAACGGGGCGCAAATCGGCGCCAAGGCGCTGACCGAACGATAGGTGGTAGGGTTTTTCAGCGCAATCGATAGCGCACCATGTCCACCCATGGAATGGCCGAAAATCGATTGCCGGTCGCGGTCGAGGTTAAATTCAGCCAGTACCAGCGCTGGCAGTTCTTTGCTCACATAAGAATACATGCGGTAGTGCTCGGCATAAGGTGCCTTGGTCGCGTCAACATAGTAGCCGGCGCCAGAACCGAAATAATAGACATCTTCGTCGGCAACATCGGCGCCGCGCGGGCTAGTATCCGGGCACACAATGGCAATGCCGTTTTCGGCAGCAGCGCGGCGATATTCACCCTTTTCCATAACATTGGCATGGGTGCAGGTGAGCCCGGATAAATACCACAGAACCGGCACAGCATTGGTTTCAGCCTGCGGCGGCAAAAACATCGCAAAAGTCATGTCACAATTGCAAACGGCGGAACGGTGGGATGCAACATATTGCACGCCGCCATGGGAACGGTTTTCGGAAAGGATTTTCATGGGCCAGAATCAACCAATATTGTTTCGATCGAAAGAACGGTCGTGAGGCGATTGCCTCACGGGCCAATTGCTCGGCCGATTTTCCTGCGGCTTTTGCGCCCTGCTAAAAACGCTCGAACAGGTCGTGGCAATGTTCCTAATTATCATCTGGTCCACAGCATTGGCTTTTGATGATATCATAAAAATATCAAAGCGTAGCAAGTGAGCACCTCTAAAAACCCTTCTTTTGGGTCCTGGGAGCAATTTTTCGTTTTTGCGTTCCTCAAATATTTCAACATATTATCCGGTACTCAAAACTCCAAAATCACCTCCAGCCCAACAAAATTGAGGGTTTTTAGAGGTGCTCAAATGCCACAATCGTTGGCAGTAGTTATCATGCGGCGCGGCGGATCAGCAGTTCCAGCCCTTGTTTGAAACGCGAGCGGTTTTTGGCGGTAAAAGCCGGGTTGTGGCCGCGAATTTCGCCTGCCTCGCGCAATTGCTGTTTCAGATCACGCATTGCCACCGCCATGCCGATATTTGCAGCGGTAAAGGGCTCGCCAGTTGGCCCGATCCCATGGGCACCGGCATCAAGACATCTTTTGGCCAGCAGAATGTCGGCGGTGACCACAATATCGCCGGCCACAGCCCGCTCGGCGATCCAATCGTCGGCAGCATCCGGGGTTTTCGGCACTGTAATCATAGTCACCAGCGGGTCGCGGGCTGGGCGCATGCCGCCATTTGATACGATCGTCACCGCCAAATCGTGGCGCGCTGCCACTGCCAACACTTCATCCTTGACCGGACAAGCGTCGGCATCGATGAAAATTCGTGTCAATCCGCTGCCCTGTTTTCCGTTTGCTCACGCGCCGATATTGGAAATCCAAAATTGCGTACGGTTGTGGACCGCCACTTCCGCCGCATCGGACAGTAGGCTTTTGGCCGGTGGTACGATTGCTTCCAGATTATCCGGTTTTATGCTGCTTTCGCCACCGTCCTTGGCTGCCTATTCCGCCGCTTTGGTCGCATCTTCGGCGGCTTTGGCGGCGGCTGGGCGCATCTGCTGCAGCTTTGGCAGCGGCATCAGCTTCGGCCTTGGCGGCTTCTTCTGCAGCCATTGCCGCTTCTTCCGCAGCTTTAGCCGCAGCTTCAGCTTCGGCCTTGGCGGCTTCTTCTGCAGCCATTGCCGCTTCTTCCGCAGCTTTAGCCGCAGCTTCAGCTTCTGCCTTGGCTGCATCTTCTGCAGCTTTAGCCGCAGCTTCAGCTTCTGCCTTGGCGGCTTCTTCTGCTGCCATAGCCGCTTCTTCCGCAGCTTTGGCGGCGGCTTCGGCTTCTGCCTTGGCGGCATCTTCGGCAGCTTTGGCGGCGGCTTCAGCCTCGGCCTTGGCGGCTTCTTCTGCTGCCATAGCCGCTTCTTCCGCAGCTTTAGCGGCGGCTTCAGCTTCTGCCTTGGCGGCTTCTTCTGCTGCCATAGCCGCTTCTTCGGCAGCTTTGGCGGCGGCTTCAGCCTCGGCCTTGGCGGCTTCTTCTGCTGCCATAGCCGCTTCTTCCGCAGCTTTGGCGGCGGCTTCAGCCTCGGCCTTGGCGGCTTCTTCTGCTGCCATAGCCGCATCTTCGGCGGCTTTAGCGGCGGCTTCAGCCTCGGCTTTGGCCGCGTCTTCTACTGCTTTAGCCGCTTCTTCCGCAGCCTTGGCGGCAGCTTCGGCTTCTGCCTTGGCCGCGTCTTCTACTGCTTTAGCTGCTTCTTCCACAGCCTTGGCCGCAGCATCAGCTTCCGCTTTGGCCGCTTCTTCTGCTGCCATAGCCGCATCTTCTGCAGCTTTGGCGGCAGCATCAGCTTCGGCCTTGGCGGCTTCCTCTGCAGCTTTAGTGGCAGCTTCGGCTTCGGCTTTGGCCGCGTCTTCTACTGCCTTGGATTCAACCGAGCCGCTTTCTCCCTGCTGGCTGTCGTTGCAGGTAGCCAACATCAGCGATAAAGCGATGATACTCAGTCCTTGGATAATTCTAATCGGCATTTCAGTTTCCTCTATGTTATCTGCGCCCTATTTACGGCTAATACACCACAACGCTGCGGATGCTTTGGCCCGCATGCATCAGGTCAAAAGCCTGATTGATATCTTCCAGCGCTAGCTTATGGGTGATCATCGGGTCGATCTGGATCTTTCCATCCATATACCAGTTAACTATTTTTGGCACGTCGGTGCGGCCCCTGGCGCCGCCGAACGCCGTGCCGCGCCACACTCGGCCAGTGACCAATTGGAATGGCCTGGTCGAAATCTCCTGGCCGGCGCCGGCGACACCGATGATAACCGATTCGCCCCAGCCCTTGTGAGTGCATTCCAATGCGTCACGCATCACATTGACATTGCCAATGCACTCGAATGAATAGTCGGCGCCGCCGCCGGTCAATTCGACAATATGCTCGACTAGCTTGCCGTCAATATCGCTGGGATTGACGAAATCGGTCATGCCGAATTTTCTACCCCACTCTTCGCGGTCGCCATTAAGATCAACGCCAACAATCATGCTGGCACCAGCCAATCGGCAACCCTGGATGACGTTGAGGCCAATGCCGCCCAAACCAAACACCACACAATTGGACCCCTCTTCAACTTTTGCAGTGTTGATCACCGCGCCGATACCGGTGGTCACCCCGCAGCCTATATAGCAGATGTTTTCGAACGGTGCCTTTTGGTTGACCTTGGCGAGCGCGATCTCCGGCAGCACAGTAAAATTGGAAAAGGTCGAACAACCCATATAGTGCAGCACTTTTTTGCCTTTATAGGAAAACCGCGAAGTTCCATCGGGCATCACGCCCTGGCCTTGGGTGGTGCGGATCGCCTGGCACAAATTGGTTTTCGGATTAAGGCAATAGTCGCATTCGCGGCATTCCGGCGTATAGAGCGGGATCACGTGATCGTCCGGCTTGACCGATCTTACCCCGGGTCCGATATCGCGCACGATGCCGGCGCCTTCATGGCCCAAGATCGCCGGAAATGCTCCTTCAGGATCGGCACCGGAAAGGGTGAACTCGTCGGTGTGGCAGATGCCGGTCGCCATGATCTCGACCAGCACCTCGCCCTCTTTGGGGCCTTCCAAATCAACCTCGACGATCTCCAGCGGTTTACCGGCGGCAAACGCCACCGCAGCGGGTGATTTCATAGCCGTTTTCTCCCCAGGGCAATGCGCAATCGGTCAGAGATTATTTTTAGCGTGTTGGCGAGCTAACGCAATGGGAAAGATGCGGCCGTTTGAACCGCGCCGGACATAAGATAATGCGATCAACCGCAAGCCGCTCAGCTGAGCGGACGACCCGCAGCGCGCGGTATCCTAAGGGGATTGTTGTAAGGGCCGGCTTATTCGGGCAGATCGGCAAGTTGCGCTAGCGCAATCTGGTCGCTTGGGTCGCTGATAAGTTTGGAGATCAAATTCCAAGCATCGTTTGCTGTCTTCAATTCGCTTCGGGCTTGGTTGAGCTGTTTGACGATATCTGCGGGATCATCAATATCGGTCAGAGCCTTGATGCCGGCAACTTCCTTGAGCGCATTTTGCAAGGCGGCAAGCCACTTGCCCAGATTTCGATTTTGGCTGTCGTCAAACTTACTTGCCAGCGCGGTCAATGAATCGTCATTTTTAGCGCTGTTGAAATCTTCGGTCAGCACCTCGGCTTCCTTCGCTATCTTCTCAAGCGCTCGCCAATCTTTACGCGCCTTGTCTACAAATTTCGTCATATCCGGCTCATTGGCGGTGCGGCTGCCGAAATAAAATCCGACAATCGCCGTCAGCGCGGTCGCCAACATGGTCAATACCTGTTGGGCGATTTGCACCACAGAACCGTCCGCTCCCGGTTTTTCGATGGTAATGTTGCCACCCGTGCCATCTTCACCAGGATTTACGCTCTTCAAAAAGAATCCCGGATTGCTGTCACCGACATCATTCCAGTATTCAACCGCATTGGTTTCTGCCGGCACCGTAAGTTGCTTTGTTTGCAATGTGCCTGTTCCGCCAGAAACCACAGAGATGGTAAACGCGCCGAAGATCAACACCATGATCATAAAACCGATTGCCAACACACCACGCATAGTGCCCGGCGGCAGACCGAACGCATGTCTGGCCGAACCAAAACCCATGCTATCGGCGATTTTGGACATGTAGATGATCGTGAAAAGAAGCGATGGAAAGGCAATGACACCAATGACGACCGGCATCAAATAGGGAAACCGTTCGAGTGTTTGCGGCGCAAAGAACAATAGCAGGATCGCTGTTGCTACCGTCGCTGTGCCCACCATCGCGACCAGTTGAATTTGAACTGGCATACCGAAAAATCCTGGTCCAGGTGCCGAAGTGGCCGGAAATTCATCAGGCCCCAATTGCAAGGCATGTGCCCGATTTTCGCGCGCTATACCGGTCCAATAAATCACTACGCTCAAGGTGCCTAATATGGCCGGTAGTTTCCAGTCGACCGACTTCAACGCAGCGACCAGACCAGAACCGCGAATTTCACTTAGGATGGGAATGACGATGATAGCAATCATGCAAACAAAAATTAAAATGCCAATAATCTTCAACCATTTGGCATCTCTGTACACATATTTTGCTAATTCAGCAGGAGATACGCTCACGGCACACCTGAATATATATATAATTTACTATTAAATAGTGGTGGGCAATTGGAAAATAGTCAAGGCATGAAATAATTATCTATTCAGTCATACCCTGCACAGCGCGCAAAATCTCCTCGGGGGTTGCTGGGGCATTGAGTTGCGGAACCTTGCCGGGCTTGATTGTAGCGATGGCGTGAAAGATCGCCGAGAACACCGACATCGCCAACATGACCGGCGGCTCGCCCACCGCCTTGGAGCGGTAAATAGTGTTTTCGCGGTTTCCAGGCGAGCGCCACAAATCGACGAAAAAATCTTCGGGAACGTCCGAGCAGGTCGGGATCTTGTAGGTTGAGGGTGCATGGGTGGAAAGCCGCCCTAAGCGGTCGAACACCAGTTCCTCGGTGGTCAACCAACCCATGCCCTGAACGAACCCGCCCTCAATTTGGCCGATATCGATTGCCGGGTTAATCGAACTGCCGACATCGTGCAAAATATCGACCCGGTCAACCTTCATCTCGCCGGTCAGCGTATCAATGGTGACTTCCGAACAAGACGCCCCATAGGCGAAATAGAGAAACGGTCGGCCGCTTTTGGTATCCCTGTCCCAAGTGATTTTCGGGGTCGCGAAATAGCCGGTGGCGGACAGGGAAATCCGCTCCAGGAAACATTTTTTGGCCAGTTCGCCAAAGGTAATCTCGTGGTTTTGCGTACTGATTTTTCCACCTGAGAACCGCAGGGAACTCTTGTCCGCCTGCAAAATTTGCGCGGCCAGCTCAGCCATGCGTTCGCGGATGGTTTCGGCGGCGCGTTTGGCCGCCATGCCGTTAAGATCGGAGCCTGACGATGCGGCAGTCGGTGTCGTGTTCGGCACCTTGTCGGTGGCGGTCGCCATGATTCGCACCCGCTCAACATCAACGCCGAAAATCTCCGCTACCACCTGGGCTACCTTCAAATAAAGGCCCTGGCCCATCTCGGTGCCGCCATGATTAAGCTGGATCGAACCGTCGGTATAGACATGAACCAGCGCGCCGGCCTGGTTAAGATGTTTCAGCGTAAAGGCGATGCCGAACTTGATCGGGGTCAGCGCAATGCCCTTTTTCAGCCAGCGGTTCGATTTGTTGAACCGGGCAATATCGCGGCGACGGCGCTGATAATCGCTGGTGCGCTCCAAGGTGCGAATAACTGAAAGTGCAATATTGTCGTGTACCTTCATGCCGTATGGGGTGATGTCGCGACCGCGGGCATACAAATTGCGCTTGCGCACGGTTAGCGGATCGAGCCCGGTCTCGATGGCGATCTGGTCCATCATCCGTTCCGCAAACACCATGCCTTGCGGGCCGCCAAATCCACGAAACGCAGTGGCGGAAACCGTATCGGTGCGCACCCGTCGCGACAAGATGCGCACATCTGGGTAGTAATACGCATTGTCGGCGTGAAACATGGTGCGGTCGGTGACCCCAAGCGACAGGTCAACCGAACACCCGCAACGGGCATCGAACGTCACATCGACCGCAGACAGCTTTCCCTTTTCATCACGGCCAGCGCGCCATTCGACGGCAAAATCGTGCCGCTTGCCGGTCATGATCATATCGTCGTCGCGGTCGAGCCGCATCTTGGCCGCGCGGCCGGTTACATGGGTAGCGAGCGCCGCCAAACATGCCCATTGCGCCGCCTGGCTTTCCTTACCGCCAAAGCCGCCGCCCATGCGTCGGCACTCGCATACTATCGCCGCGTCCGGCTTCTTGAGCATGCGCGCTACCAGGTGCTGGATTTCGCTTGGATGCTGGGTCGAGCAGTGCACCCGCAGGTCACCGCCTTCGATCGGCACCGCCATCGACACTTGGCCTTCGAGGTAGAAGTGCTCCTGACCGCCAATCCGCAGCTTGCCGGCCATTGCAATCGGCGCTTCGACTATCGCCCGGGCCGGGTCGCCACGCTTGAACTCATAGGGGTCGAGCACCATGCGGCCGGCGGCAAGCCCTTCGCTTACGTCAATGTCGGGGTCCTCAACCGCAATCTCGATTTTCGCCAGTTTGCTCGCCCGCCTGGCCGCATTGTGGCTGGTGGCAACCACCGCGAATATCACCTGGCCATGGAACCATATTTCGTTCGCCGCCAAAATCGGATCGCCGCCCAGCGACGGACTGCATTCATTGGTGCCGGGAATATCAGCCGCGGTCAAAACCGCGACCACGCCCGGCGCCCGCTCGACTGCGCTCAAATCGATTGCGGTGATGGCTCCACGGGCCGCTGAGGGCGCGTAGCCCGGCGCCAGATGCACCGTGCCGCGTGGTTCCGCCATATCGTCGATGTAATGGGCCGAACCCTGCACATGGCGTTCGGCGCTATCGTGGGCAAGCGCCAGACCGACCGCGTGCAATTGGTTGCTAGTGTTGGTTGCGCGCACCATCAGCTGGCCTCCCGTTCGCCGATAACCCGGGTAGCTTGCTCGCCGGCGATTTCATTTAACGCTTTCGCCAACAGATTGCCGGCTACGGTGCGCCGATAGTCGGCGCTGGCGCGCATGTCGGCGATCGGCGAAAAATCATCTTCAAGCGCCGTTATCGCGTTTTGCCAGGATTTCTCGTCGTCAAGGGTCGCACCAATGATCGCGGCTTCTGCTTTGGCGGCGCGTTTCGGTGTCGCGGCCATGCCGCCAAAGACGATCCGCGCGACGGTGATATGACTGCCTTCGAGGGTGAAACAAAATGCGCCGAGCAGGGCGGAAATATCCTGGTCGAACCGTTTCGAGATTTTGAACGCTCGGAATTTTTGGTTTGGCGCCAGACGCGGTACGGTGACCGAGGCGACGATTTCGCCCGGCCGGCGGTCCTGCTTGCCGTATTCGATGAAGAATTTTTCCAGCACCATGGTTCGGCGGCCGCAAAGCGCGGCTAGTTCCAGTTCAGCGCCAAGCGCGATCAACACCGGTGGGGTATCGCCGATTGGCGAACCGTTGGCGATGTTGCCACCGAGGGTACCTGAGGCACGTACCTGTTTGGAGCCGATACGGCGCACGATTTCGCCGACGTCTGGGTCAATCGACCCAAGTGCCGCCTCGGCATCGCGATACGTCGCACCAGCCATAATACGGATCGTATCGCCTTCGTCTCTAATATCTGCGAAGCCGGCGACCCGTCCGACGTGGATGATCTTTGGCAGGTCGCGCAATTGTTTGGTGATCCATAGTCCCACATCGGTGGCACCGGCGACGATGGTCGCGTCACGGTGCTTATCGGCGAGCGCGAGCAGGCTGTCGAGGCTGGCCGGGGCAGCAAAGAACCGCTCCTCGTCGCCGATCAGCAGATCGCCCAAGGCCAGGGCCCGCAGCTTTTCCTCGGTTTTGGCGATTGCGCCAGCAAACCGGTCGGAACGCGGACCTTGCCAGGCTTCAACGGCGGCGGCGATCGGCCGGTAGCCGGTACACCGGCACAGATTACCGGCCAGCCAGTCATTGACGTTTGCGCGATCGGTGGTTTCGCCGCTATGGTAAAGCGCAAACAGGCTCATGACGATGCCCGGGGTGCAAAATCCGCACTGCGAAGCGTGCTGGTCAACCATGGCGCGCTGCACTGGATGCAGTTCACCGTTGTTAGCCAAATCGTCGACCGTGATCACGTCCTTGCCGTGCGCCATGGCCAGCAATTGGATGCACGAATTTACCGGCTCATACGTAAGTTTGCCGTCGATCAGGCGGCCGATTGCCACCGTGCAGGCGCCGCAATCGCCTTCAGCGCACCCTTCCTTGGTGCCGGTCGCCCGTTCGCGCAAACGCAAATAGTCGAGCAGGGTTTCGTTTGGATCAACCTCGGCAATTTCAACCGGTTTGCCGGCGCGCAAAATAACAATCGGACCGGTGTTTTGCTTGTTGTCGGTCATTTGTCCTCAGTACTGCTCACCGGCGTTGCTGATTTGTGGTGACGGTAGCACGAAATCGGGGTTTGAAAAGAGCTCAATTTTGGCAAATAGTAACGATCCATATTGCCAGCGCAAACACGATCGGCAACAGTGCACCGATGAGCGCACCTTCTGCCCAGCCCGCCGGGAAAGTCATTTGCGGCCAGATCGTTACCTTCGTCGATGACCCGTTTGTCACCGATGGGGTCGACAGTTTTACCCACATTACAGCCGGCGCTATCGTGGTCGATGAAGCGGGAAAAATCGCTTGGGTCGGTGAACGCGGGGTGTTGCCGGGGCAATATCGCGATCTGCCACGGGACGATCATGGCGAGCGGCTGATATTGCCGGGCTTTATCGATACCCATCTGCATTTTCCGCAATATCGAATGATCGCAGCCTACGGTAAAGACCTGCTCGATTGGCTCAACCGCTACACCTTTATCGAAGAACAACGCTATGGCGACAAAGCGATCGCCGAACAAGCAGCGCAATTATTCCTGGATGAATTGCTGCGCCACGGCATCACCGCGATCCAGGCGTTCTCGACCATTCATGTCGCCGCTGTTGATGCCTTATTTGCCGCTTGCGGTTCGCGTGGCATGCGGGTGATCTCCGGCCGCACGATGATGGACCGCAACGCGCCAACCGGGCTAACCGACACGGCGCAATTAGCCTATGACGAAAGCAAGGCATTGATCGAACGTTGGCGTGGCGCGCCAAGGGTCGGCTATGGGATTTCGCCACGTTTCGCGGTAACTTCGAGCGAGGCACAATTGGAAGCCGCCGGTGCCTTGGTCAGGGAATTTCCTGATGCGTGGATGCAGACCCATTTGTCGGAAAACCAACGTGAAATTGCAACCGTAGCAAAAGATTTTCCGTGGTCGAAGGATTACACCGACGTGTACCAGCGTTACGGGTTGCTGGGGCCGAAAAGTTGTTTCGCCCATGGCATCCATTTGTCGCAGCGCGAGCTCGACGCGCTTTCCGATGCTGGTTCGCACATCGTACATTGCCCAACCTCGAACAATTTTCTTGGCTCCGGCCATCACCAGCTCCGCCATTGCCGGCAATTTGTACAAGTTGGGGTAGGCAGCGATATTGGTGGCGGCACCGGTTTTTCAATGTTGCAGACCCTGCGCGATGCTTACACCGTGTCACAATTGGTCGGCGCGCGTATTTCAGCGTTCCAGGCATTTTACCTGGCGACGCTTGGCAATGCCAGGGTGCTTGGCTTGGAAGATGAAATCGGCGCGATTGCGCCAGGCATGAGCGCCGATCTAGCGGTGCTCGATCCGCGCGCAACCCCGATCATGGCCGAGCGTCACCGCCTTTCCAACGATTTGCACGATGTGTTGTTTGCTCTGATGATTATGGGCGACGACCGTGCTGTCACCGAGACCTATGTTGCCGGCCTGCCATGCAAGCCGCCAACCAGCACCCGCAAATAAAAAGCCCGGTAGCAGGGTTGCCACCGGGCCAAATTTCGTCTGGGGCCTTGGTTACAATACGTTGCCAAGACGCATGGCGACACCCATGTCGCCATCGACTTTCAGCTTGCCCTGCATGAAGGCCGCTGTGGGGTCGAGATCGCCGGCGACCAAAGCATTCAGAGTATCGAGGCTGAGATTGACGGTGCAGTCGGCATCATTGTTGTCGTTGGTGACCGCGTTGGGGCTCGAAGCGCCGTCAACGTAAATAACGCCATCGTCGCCGCAGTCAAATTTGACCGTGGCACCGAGGCCGCTATTGTCGCCCACTTTGTCCGCAATGGATTTGGTTGCCTGTTCGATCGACATAATCTGGATTTCCTTGGTTGGTGGGGTGCATTTGTAGATGAAGCCGGCGTCAAGGCAGCAGACACCAGTCAGCATCGTTGCTTCTTACGTTAACGTAAGATGGCGCTTATTGCAATCCGGTTTATCCCAAGTGACGATAATGTTATTCTTTCCCATTCGAAAAGGAAAATGCCATGAAATGTGCATTGAAAATGATCGTTATCCTGTTCATTGCCCAGGCTGTGCTGGCTGTCGGAATTCAGGCCGCTATTGCCTATTCTGGCGAGGACTTCATCGTCTGCCGGCTCAATCCGCAAGGCGACAATTATTTGTCCTTGCGTACCTGCGGGTCGAGCAAATGTGACGAGATCATGCGGTTGGGACCAGGTTCCTGGCTTTTGTCGAGTGAGCCCTTTGCCGAAAACGGTTGGCGCCATGTGATCGTTCGTGCCAGCGAGCACGACGAGAATTATTCCGGGCCGAGCGGTTGGGTATTTGCACGTTACATTTGCCAGGTGATTCGCTAAATCAATTGGTTAAGTCAAATCCCGACCAATCGACCCAGCGGCCGTGATAGTCGGTCCGGCCGATGGCGCGGCGCTCGCCGCCAGGCCATATCGTTAGCGACAAACCTGCGCCCGGGGATTGATCATCGGCCTCCATTTGCAAATGGGCAAATGGTGCACTGGCGTTAGCTCGGGCGGCGGCGGCGGCAATCGCCGCCTCGACCCGAATTCGAACGGTTGACGGCAGATATTGCCAGGTGATGGAATGAAACAGCACGTGTGTGGCTCCATCAATTTGCATCGCTAGACGTTGTTCCAGCCAATCGGCGGCGTCGGCGCGGTCGACGATTGCGTCAGATTTGGCGGCGACCTCGAGCGCGTATCGAGTGCGTTCAAGGCGTTGGTGCTGATCGGGCCAAATGTAGGACAATAAGCGCAAACGGTCGGCGGGGTCGCCCGCATCCAGCGGGTTGAGATCGCAACCGCGCCGTTGCTGGACCGTGACCTTGGCATCAGGTGGCGATGGGCCGTCCCATTGTGGCTCGAGCACAACATTTGCGTCCGCGTTGCCCCAGTTAAGGTCGCCCAACCGATACCGGTATTGGTCCCAACACAAGTTTATACCGGAGCTGGCGCCGATCTCCGACAGCACCAACGGCTTGCCGGTAGTAGCGGCGATGGCAAGAAAGCCCGGTACTAACGCCGCTGAGCGCCGCACCTCATTGGTTTGCGGTGGCGATTTTAGTCGTTCCAGCACAAATGCATCATTGTCGATCAACGCCCGTTCGACCGCCTGCCACAACGCCGGTTCCGCAATCGTCGCTGCGGATGCTGGGTAGACGGCAGCCAGCCCTGCATCGACATTTTCCAGCACCAGGCCGTGCAGGGCGCCGCAAAGCCTGAGCGCCACCGCGCCACCTGTGCCGCCCGGATCGCCTTGCCAGGCAAACACTTTGCGTCCAACCGGGGTATCATGCTCAAGCCGATCACCGAGCAACCGACACAAGGTGGCAGTAAATGGCGAGCCTAGTTCAGCGCAAGCTTCCGCTTGGCGGTAAAACGAGGCGCGGACATTAGTCTCGCTCATCAATTCCAATCGTAGGGTTGGTTACCGACCAAGCGATTACATGCCGCGGTCGATCAATTCGTTGCCGTATCTCTCGCGCAGCACGGTTTTCCAAATTTTGCCGGTGGCGTTGCGGGGAATTTCGTCGACCACCTTGACCGCATCAGGAATCCACCATTTAGCCACCTTGTCGGTATAATAGGCCAACAATTCCTGTTCGTCGCATTTGGCGCCTTCCTTTGGGATGACGATCAATAGTGGCCGTTCGTCCCATTTGCTATGGGTGGCGGCGATTACCGCTGCGTCGGCGACATCGGGGTGGGCGACGGCGAGGTTTTCCAGTTCCACCGAACTGATCCATTCCCCGCCGGACTTGATCACGTCTTTCGAGCGGTCGCGGATCACCATGTAGCCGTCTTGGTCGAGTGTTGCCACATCACCGGTTGGGAACCAGCCATCGCGCAGGGGCGAACCCTCCTGATTGTGGAAATAGTCGCTTATCACCCACAGACCGCGGCAATACAATTCACCTTGGGACGTGCCATCATTGGGCAATTGCTTGCCGTCCTCGTCGAAAATGCCGAGTTCGATGCCATATGGCGGCCGGCCTTGCGAGACCCTAAGCGCGATCTGATCGGCTTCGGGCAGTGCCAAATGTTTGCTCTTGAGATTGTTGACGCTGCCAAGCGGGCTTAATTCGGTCATGCCCCAGGCGTGCAGTACGTCAACGCCATAATCATTTCTGAATTTCTCGATCATCGATGGCGGGCAGGCCGAGCCGCCGATAATCGTGTTTTTCAGATCGGGCAATTTGGTTTGGGTGGCGTCGAGATGGTCGAGCAGACCTTTCCAGATCGTCGGCACGCCAGCAGCCATGGTAACTTTTTCGTCGACTAGAAGCTTGGTCAGGCTGGCGCCGTCGAGGCCGGGTCCCGGTAAGATAAGTTTGGCGCCGACCATTGGGCAAGCATAGGTCAATCCCCAAGCATTGACGTGGAACATCGGTACCACGGGCAAAATGGTTTCACGCGCCGACAAATTCATTACATCAGGCGCGACCGATGCCATCGCGTGCAGCACGGTTGTGCGGTGTGAGTAAAGCACGCCCTTGGGGTTGCCGGTGGTGCCGGAGGTATAGCACAGGCTGGAGGCATCGAGTTCGTCGACATCGTCTGGCCAGTCGTCGTCACTGCCCTCGGCGACAAATTCTTCGTAGAATTCGATCCAGGGATGGTCGGCGGCGATTGCATCGTCGCGCGGTTCCATCAGCACATAGGTTTCCACATTGAGCTTTTCGCGTAGTGGCCCAACCAGCGCCATGAAGGTTTTGTCGAAGAACAGGAGTTTGTCCTCGGCATGGTTGATGATGTAGATCATTTGATCGGCGAACAGGCGCGGATTGACCGTATGGCACACATATCCACCGCCGGAAATCGCGTAGTAGAGCTCGAAATGGCGAATATTGTTCCAGGCTAAAGTGGCGATGCGGTCGGAGTGTTTTAGCCCGCGTTTGGCGAACGCTGAGGTCAGCCGTTTCGAGCGCGGTAGAATTTCGCCATAGGTGTGACGCGAAAGCGTCCCATCCGAGGAAACCGACACCACTTCCGCGTCACCGTGATAGCGCGCGGCATGGTCGATCAGATTTGAGACCAGCAATTTGTCATGCATCATCAATCCGTGCATGTAGGTTCCTCCGATTTCCGTTTGCCGGAACTTATCTGGGAAGATGCCGGGTGTGAAGTGGCTTGGATCGTGAACCTAAGATTTGGATTCCTGCGGCCAGTGACAAAGGTAAAATGATGAAAAACAAGGCTGAGGTGTTGCGGCCGGTCGATGATCACGCGATCCAATTGGCGCGCACACTAATTGTCGATGCGAAATTCGCCAGCCTGGCGGTGCTCGATCCTAAGGACGGTTACCCGCTGGTATCTAGGGTCGGTGTGGTTAGTGACCCACACGGTTGCCCGGTTTTTCTTGGCTCCGATATATCGACCCATGCGTCGGCGGTCGCCGCCGATGGCCGTTGTTCGCTGATGCTGGGTGAACCGGGCAGGGGTGATCCGCTGGCCCATCCGCGCATTACCGTGGTTGGCACCGCGGAACGGTTGGATCGCCATAGCGACCAACATCGCCAGGTTAGGGCGCGTTATTTGGAAAATCATCCAAAAGCCAAACTCTATGTGGATTTCGCCGATTTCGCCTTCTACCGAATTGCCGTGCAACGAGCCGACCTTAATGGCGGCTTTGGCAAGGCTTATTTGCTGCGGTCCGCAGATCTATTGGAACCAAGGAGATGATCAGGCTTTGCGGCCGCGCAGGCGCAGCCGGCTAACCCCGCCATCGGGATGAATATTTAACCGCACATGGGTAACCGCCCCTCCACTGGCAATATGATCAGAACCGATTTCGTGCACGTGATCTGCGCGTAGCTCCACCTTGTCCATCAGCATTAGCCAGTCTTGCGACGCCTTGACCGCGTCCTGGTCGAGGCTGACATCGACATCGCCAAGATCGATGCCTTGAATTGTACAGCTTTCGGGATAATTGCCCTTGAAATGTGCCGTGTCGACCACCGCTTTTTCGATTACACCACGATGGCCAAGTTTAATGATCGCCCAGTCATGGCCGGGGCCGCGCCGGCGCGCGGTTTCCCAGCCATCCCCCATGTTTTCGCCACGACCGGGACCCAGCATCCGTTCCGGCGCCCCATAGTGGGCATCCGAGCGAGCCAGCGCCCGGCCACCGTGAAACAGGCTCACCAGGTCAATCTCATCGTCTTCGGCCACCATGTTCCAATCGAAATAGGCGGCACCAAACACTTTAAGCCGGGCGACGCCACCGTCGGGATAAATCTGCAAACGGACATGGGTCCAAACCGTGGCCGGGTCCACATCGGCGCCGATGGTCATGAAGTGATGTGCGTCCGGATTTAGTTCGACCTTCGGCAAAATGGTCTGCCACGCCGCCTCGTCGACATCGTCACTTTGGCAATTGGCGGCCTCGATTGCCGCCGCCGGCGGGTAATTGCCGGTAAAAAACGCGGTGTCGATATCGAAACCGCTAATCGTGCCAGGCCGGGCCAGGCGGACCACCGCATGGTCGTTGCCAGGCCCGCGCCGGCGTCGGGATTCCCAGCCGTCCATCCACTTTCCGTGTTCGTCATAGACCACTGGCAGGAACACCGGCGGCTCGTCGCTGAGCATGCGCGCCAATGGCGCGAAGAATTCATCGCTCGACGAGATGCCGGCGGCGCCGAGCTTGGCCGAGGCCAAATTGATCGAACCGGCGGCAAATAGCGGCAGTTCGACTTTGGGCGCAACAATGCGCTCGTTCATGGCAGTATTTCCTTTAGACGCAGCAGGGCGATTTTTTCCACTTCGCTACAGGCGGTGGCAAATTCGGTGTCGGGATCATGGTCGATGCGGTTGCTAAATGCGTTCAATATCTCGTCCTTGGAAAGCCCCTTGACCGCCATGATGAATGGAAAGGTGAATTTCTCAATATAACGCTGGTTGAGATCACTAAAGGCGGCATGTTCGGCAGCGCTCAAACTGTCAAGGCCGGCGGAAGCCTGTTCGTTGGTGGAAGCCTCGGTCAACCGGTTTGCCGCGGCAAGCTTGCCGGCAAGGTCCGGGTGCGCGCGCAACACCTGCAATTGCTTTTCCCGGTCTGCGGTTCGGAACTGGCGGCAAAGCGCGTTGTGCAGCCCAATAGCACTGTCATGCACAGTTGCGAGACCCGCATCAAAGGCCCGCTCGGCGACCCAAGACGAATGTTCGAATACTCCACCAAAAGTCTCAACCAATGTGGCTCGGTCGAAATTACTTGGCATGGTTTGGCCATGGTATGGATGGTTGGCGCACCAATGTTCAGCGATATCGATACGCCTGGCCAACCACACCCCTTCATGGCCGTCGATATGGTCGATGAAGCGCTTGAGCGCGGCCAGACGGCCAGGCCGCCCGGCAAGGCGGCAATGCAGGCCGATGCTCATCATTTTTGGGCTGCCTGCCAGTCCCTCAGCGTACAGCACGTCGAAACTGTCACGCAAATAGACGAAGAACGCCTCGCCATCGCTAAAACCGGCGGTAATTGCGAACCGCATATCGTTGGCGTCAAGGGTATAGGGCACCATCAACAACGGTGCGGCGTTACTGTCATCGCTCGTGTACCAATAGGGCAGATCGTCCGCATAAGTATCGGCGCACCAGGCAAATTTGCCCTCGCGGGCGATGATATCCACACTGTTGATCGAACAACGCCCGGTATACCAACCGCGCGGCCGCTGGCCGGTAACCTCCTGGTGCAAGGCGATTGCCTCGATCATGTGTTCGGTCTCAGCTTTGGGCGAAAAATCCTTGTAGTCGATCCATTTTAGGCCATGGGAGGCGATTTCCCAATTTGCCTCCGCCATCGCCGCCACTTGCTCCGGCGAACGCGCCAGCGCGGTGGCAACGCCGAAAACGGTGACGGGAATGCCGGCATGGTCAAATAGGCGGTGCAGGCGCCAGAATCCGGCTCTGGCGCCGTATTCATAGATCGATTCCATGTTCCAATTGCGCATGCCGGGCCAGGGTGCTGCACCAGTAATTTCCGACAAAAACGCTTCCGATGCCACATCGCCATGCAGAATCGAATTCTCACCACCTTCTTCGTAGTTGACCACGAATTGTACGGCTATACGCGCATTGTCGGGCCAGGCCGGATCGGGTGGATTGGCGCCATACCCACTAAGGTCTCGGGGATAACGATCAAACATTTTGCGAATGCATCTTTTCGGGTCCATAGCTATCTTTGTTCTTTGCGCCACCTGACGCAATATGGCAATCTTTGCTGCGGACTTTCCAAAAGGGGAAACCATGGCTGGCGGGCGATTGACTACCCATGTGCTTGATACTGCAACCGGCCGGCCGGCGGCCGGTCTGCGGCTGCAACTCAAGGTATGGCGCAGCGACCAATGGTCTAAAATCTCCGAAGCGATTACCAATGATGACGGGCGCTGCAACGCGCCATTGCTGGAGGGCGAGGCGATGGCCGCCGGCACCTACGAGCTTATGTTTGATGCCGGCGACTATCTGCGCACCACCGCGGCGAAATTGACCGACCCAGCTTTTCTCGACCAGATCCCGATCCGATTTGCGATATCGGATGCGAACGCCCACTATCATGTGCCGTTATTGCTGTCTCCTTACGGCTATTCGACCTATCGGGGGAGTTAAAGGTTTATGGAAACCCTGGTCATTGATTGGGCGGAATTCGCGATCCGCTGGGTGCATGTAATCACCGGCATTGCCTGGATCGGCTCGTCGTTTTATTTTGTCGCGCTTGATCTGTCGCTGCGCCAACCGCCCGATCTTCCCGCAGGCGTCGCTGGAGAAGAATGGCAAGTGCATGGCGGTGGGTTTTACCAGATGCGCAAATTCACCGTGGCGCCACCAAACATGCCTGATGAGCTGATCTGGTTCAAATGGGAATCCTACTCCACCTGGATATCGGGCTTTTTCCTGATGGCGGTGGTCTATTACGGCTCGTCCGAACTCTATTTGATCGACCGCTCGGTTGCCGACCTTGGCACTTGGCAAGCTATTTTGATCAGCCTCGCCTGTTTGGTTGCCGGCTGGCTCGCCTATGATCTTACCTGCAAGAGCCCGGTCGCTAAGTCCGATACTATGCTAACCATCGTCGTGTTTGCCGGCATCGTTGCCATTGGTTGGGGGTTTACCCAGGTCTTTTCCGGACGGGCAGCGTTCCTGCACACCGGCGCGGTGATCGCCACCATCATGTCGGCTAATGTGGCGATGTTGATCATCCCCAACCAGAAAAAAACGGTCGCCGCATTACTGGCCGGCGAAAAGCCCGACCCGGCGCTTGGCATCGAGGCCAAACAGCGCTCGACCCACAACAATTATCTCACCTTGCCGGTATTGTTCTTGATGTTGTCGAACCATTATCCGCTGGCGTATGCCACCGCGTATAACTGGATCATCATCGCGCTGGTGTTGCTGATCGGCATTTTGATCCGGCATTTCTTCAATACCATGCATCAAGGTAAGGGCTTTGCCCTGTGGACCTGGCTGATTTCGGCAATCGCATTCGTAATCATCGTCTGGCTCAGCCAGGCCGGGCCACCGACCCATGACGCGGTCGAAAGTACCACCGGCATCGATACCACTCTGTTGACCGATCAACGGTTCGTTGAGGTGCGCGAAATCGTGCTTTCGCGCTGCTCGATGTGCCACGCCGGTGAACCGGTATGGGAAGGCATCACCCGGCCGCCTAAGAACGTGGTGCTGGAGACCGACCGGCAGATCGCAGTTAATGCGGCGCAGATTTACCTGCAGGCTGGCCGCTCGAACGCGATGCCGCCCGGCAATATCACCGGCATGGCTGCGACTGAACGCACGGTCCTGACCGGCTGGTTTGAAAATGCGACCGGAACCACTGCTAATTTCTTGTGGTGAGTTTGGCATTTCTTTTAGCGCTGACATCGATGAAACAACACTGCGCTCTATCTTTTGGTTCGGTGCGTATTCTTTTCCAAAATTTATTGCTGATTATCAATCAATTTGACGGCGGGCTATTTCGTAATTCCGCCGATGGTCCGAAAAACGATTCGTCCCAGTAACAATCTATTAATATCCGGGCGAAATCACCTATGCCCCTGTCCCCTGTTAAGGAATTTTAATCCATTTTGCAGTTGATTGGAGTTGGAGCAATGGGTTTCGCTTGTGCGTGGGCCATGTGCACATGTGCTCGAGTGTCAATTTGAGGTAGACGATGTTCAGTTCGATTTTCAGAAAACCGGAATACACACCAGCCACCGCCCAAAACGGTGATCGGATGGTTTTCAGGGCGCTCGAGCCACGGGTAATGCTTGATGCGGCAGCGTTCGAGACTGCAACCGAAACCCTAACGGAACCGGCGGCGGCAGCACCCGCCGCAAAATCGAGCCCGCCGATTGCCGCACCCTATACATTAGATCCGTCTCCACCGTCGGGCCCGCCGATTGCCGCGCCTTATAATCCGGACCCGGCCTTGGAAACCGGTCCGTCAATTGCCGCGCCTTATAATCCGGACCCGGTCTCAGAAACCAGTCCGCCGATTGCCGCGCCTTATAATCCGGACCCGGTCTCAGAAACCAGTCCGCCGATTGCCGCGCCTTATAATCCGGACCCGGCCTTGGAAACCGGTCCGTCAATTGCCGCGCCTTATAATCCGGACCCGGCCTTGGAAACCGGTCCGTCAATTGCCGCGCCTTATAATCCGGACCCGGTCTCGGAAATCGGCCCGCCGATTGCCGCGCCTTATAATCCGGACCCGGTCTCGGAAATCGGCCCGCCGATTGCCGCGCCTTATAATCCGGACCCGGTCTCAGAAATCGGCCCGCCGATTGCCGCGCCTTATAATCCGGACCCGGTCTCAGAAATCGGCCCGCCGATTGCCGCGCCTTATAATCCGGACCCGGTCTCGGAAATCGGCCCGCCGATTGCCGCGCCTTATAATCCGGACCCGGTCTCGGAAATCGGCCCGCCGATTGCCGCGCCTTATAATCCGGACCCGGTCTCAGAAATCGGCCCGCCGATTGCCGCGCCTTATAATCCGGACCCGGTCTCAGAAATCGGCCCGCCGATTGCTGCGCCATATAATCCGGACCCGGTCTCAGAAATCGATCCGTCAATTGCTGCGCCCTATATTCCGGACCCGGCTGATCAGCCGAACATTGCCCTCGCGCCGGATGTCGGCGACAGTGATGATGACCGGCAATTTCTGGCAATCGCCAATTCAGCGGAACCCTACCGCAAGGAAATCGTATTTATCGACGCGGCGATTGAAGACATTGGCGGCCTGATCGCGGATCTAGATTCCAGCGTCGAAATTTATATTCTCGATCAAACTACCGATGGCGTGGAACAAATTGCTTCGATCGTGGCCGGCATGGATGACCTCGACGCGATCCATATCCTGTCCCACGGCGGTTCGGGCTTCCTGTCCCTGGGTTCGGCGAAATTGACCGAAGGTTCGATTACCGGCGAACATGTCAATGCCTTGCTGACGATTGGCAATTCGCTCACCGAAGATGGCGATATTCTCATCTATGGCTGTAATTTCGGCGAGGGTGACGACGGTCTGGATGCCGCCCGCAAGCTGGCCGAGATCACCGGTGCGGACATTGCCGCCTCGGACGATCTAACCGGTCATGAATCGCTCAATGGCGATTGGGACCTGGAAATCGAAGAAGGTGAAATTCAGACCAGCGAAGTAAGTGCCGAAGATTGGCAAAGCACACTTACCGGCAATGAGGCGCCGACCGATCTTGTCACCGAAGAGCAGTGGGGCATGAACCTGCAGGGCGAGGTGTTCACGCGTGTCTCAGATGCCGACCCCTGGCAACAGGTCGATAATCTGGTCCAGGTCGATGCCTCGGCCGATGGCACGATCTGGGCAATCGACGATAATGGCGATATCCAGATCAAGGGTCCTGGGCAAACCAATTGGACTACCTATGCTGGCAGCTATACCGATATTGCGGTCAACGCCAGCGGCGATGCATGGGCGCTCGGGCCGACGGTCCATGCAGCCGGATCAGAAATATTCCATTGGAATGACGCAACCAACACCTGGGACATTTTCGGAGGACGCTTGTCTGATATTGCCGTTGACGACAGCGGTCGCGTTTGGGGCGTCCAAATCACAGATCAGATCTATACCCTAGAATCCGCGGCTGCCGGATGGCAACTTATTTCAGGTGGCCTCGATGAAATCACCGTCGAGGGCGACGGCACGGTCTGGGCCGTCAATGCAGGCGGGGATTTATATCACCGCGATTCAGTTGGTAGTAGTTGGGTAGCTCATGGCTCCGGTTATTTAGAAGTCGAAGTGGCGCCAGACGGATCGGTCTATGCTGTCAAAACCGACAACAGCGTTGTTGAGATCACCGATAAAAGTCCGTTTACCACCAGCGCCGCCGGCACTGTCGCCACTGTCCTAGACGTGGCAACCATTTCATCGAACAGTTTCTTCGTATTGGAAGAAGTCGACGGTGTTGTCATTACGCCGATTTCCACCATCGATCCCGATGCCGGCGATACCCACACCTATGCGGTTGATGACGCGCGCTTCGAGGTCGCCGATGACGGCGGCGGCAATATGGTACTCAAACTAAAAGCCGGCGAGAGCTTTGATTATGAGACCGAACCGGTTGTCTCCGTGCTGGTCACCACCACCGACCAGGGCGCCCTGAGTTATAACGAAACATTTACTATCAATGTCACCGACGGCAATGACGCGCCAACCGACATCGCGGTCGACAACCCAAATTTGATCATCAATGGCAGCTTTGAAGATTTTAGCGGCGGCGTGGTGAACGTATGGGGTATTCGCGCCAGCACATTGACCGGCTGGACCAGCGAAACCGGTGAACCTTTCGAATTGATAGACGACGGCCTTCTCGGCGTTAGTGCCACTGACGGTGACTATTTATTGGATGCCGCCGGCTATTTCAACTCGCATTTTACCCAGGTGGTCAATGGTGCGCTTGACGGTGTTGATTATACGCTGAGCCTTGATGCCGCGGACCCGAACTACGGCGGTCAGTTGGAAATATATTGGGGCGGCGCTTTGGTTGCTACCATTGATCCGAGCGGCCCGGCAACGCAGCATTACAGTTTCACGGTCACTGGCGGTTCCGGTGACGGTTCCGACAAATTGGAACTTAAAGAAATCGATGTTTCGGACGGAGTTGGCACCTACATTGACAGTGTTTCGCTGGTCAGAACCGGCGACATGACCGTGGACGAGAATGCTACCGGCGCTATTTTCGACGCGCTATCGACCACCGACCCCAATGCCGGCGATACCCACACCTACAGTGTCGACGACGCCCGCTTCGAGGTCGCCGATGACGGTAACGGCAATATGGTGCTCAAGTTCAAAGCCGGTGTAAGCCTTGACTACGAGACCGAACAAAGCGTCGACGTGGTGGTCACCACCACCGACCAGGGCGGCCTGAGTTACAACGAAACCTTTACTGTCACCGTCAATGACATCAACGAAGTGCCCACCGACATTGTGCTCGACAACCAAACCGTCACCGAAGAGATCGACGGCGCCACTGTCGGCGTGGTGACGACCACCGATCCCGATGCCGGAGACGCCCATACCTATGCGGTTGATGACGCGCGCTTCGAGGTCGCCGATGACGGTAACGGCAATATGGTGCTCAAGCTCAAAGCCGGTGTGAGCCTTGATTACGAGACCGAACAAAGCGTCGATGTGGTGGTCACCACCACCGACCAGGGTGCCCTGAGTTACAACGAAACCTTTACGGTCAATGTCACCGACGCCAACGACGCGCCGACCGATCTTGTCACCGAAGAGCAATGGGGCATGAACATGCAAAGCGAGGTGTTTACACGCACCTCTGATGCCGACCCCTGGCAACAGGTCGATAATTTGGTGCAAGTCGATGCCTCGGCCGATGGCACGATATGGGCGATCGACGATAATGGCGATATTCAGATCAAAGGTCCTGGGCAAACCAATTGGAGCACCTATGCTGGCAGCTATACCGATATTACGGTAAACGCCAGCGGTGATGCATGGGCGCTCGGCCCCACGGTCCATGCAACCGGATCAGAAATATTCCATTGGAATGACGCAACCAACACCTGGGACATTTTCGGAGGACGCTTGTCTGATATTGCCGTTGACGACAGCGGTCGCGTTTGGGGCGTCCAAATCACAGATCAGATCTATACCCTAGAATCCGCGGCTGCCGGATGGCAACTTATTTCAGGTGGCCTCGATGAAATCACCGTCGAGGGCGACGGCACGGTCTGGGCCGTCAATGCAGGCGGGGATTTATTTCACCGCGATTCAGTCGGCAGTAGTTGGATAAATCATGGCCCCGGTTATTTAGAAGTCGAAGTGGCGCCAGACGGATCGGTCTATGCTGTCAAAACCGACAACAGCGTTGTTGAGATCACCGATAAAAGTCCGCTTACCACCAGCGCCGCCGGCACTGTCGCCACTGTCTTAGACGTGGCAACGGTTTCGTCGAACATTTTCACGGTTCTAGAAGAAGTCGACGGTGTTGTCATTACGCCGATTTCCACCATCGATCCGGATACCGGTGATACCCATACCTACGGCGTCGACGACGCACGCTTCGAGGTCGCCGATGACGGCAACGGCACCATGGTCTTGAAACTGAAGACCGGCGTGGTGGCTGGCGCCTTTAGTGGCAATGTGGCCGAGGACGGGCAATTAACCGCCACCGGTGGGTTGTCAATTTCTGATGTGGATAGTTCCGACAGCCCATCGTTTGCCGATGTGGCAACAAGCGCCGGGGCCAATGGCTATGGCACCTTTGCGCTTGTTAATGGCACCTGGACCTATAGCCTCAACAATGGCCACGCTGCAGTACAGGCGCTGGACCAGGGCGAGACCTTGAGCGACACGTTCACCTTCACCGCCAGTGACGGTACCCAGCAACAGGTAACGGTTACCATTGCCGGGGCCGAGGACGCACCGGTGGTGGCTGGCGCCTTTAGTGGCAATGTGGCCGAAGACGGGCAATTAACCGCCACCGGTGGGTTGTCAATTTCTGATGTGGACGGTTCCGACAGCCCATCGTTTGCCGATGTGGCAACAAGCACCGGGGCCAATGGCTATGGCACCTTTGCGCTTGTTAATGGCACCTGGACCTATAGCCTCAACAATAGCCACGCTGCAGTACAGGCGCTCGATCAGGGCGAGACCTTGAGCGACACGTTCACCTTCACCGCCAGTGACGGTACCCAGCAACAGGTAACGGTTACCATTGCCGGGGCCGAGGACGCACCGGTGGTGGCTGGCGCCTTTAGTGGCAATGTGGCCGAGGACGGGCAATTAACCGCCACCGGTGGGTTGTCAATTTCTGATGTGGATAGTTCCGACAGTCCATCGTTTGCCGATGTGGCAACAAGCGCCGGGGCCAATGGTTATGGCACCTTTGCGCTTGTTAATGGCACCTGGACCTATAGCCTCAACAATGGCCACGCGGCAGTACAGGCGCTGGACCAGGGCGAGACCTTGAGCGACACGTTCACCTTCACCGCCAGTGACGGTACCCAGCAACAGGTAACGGTTACCATTGCCGGGGCCGAGGACGCACCGGTGGTGGCTGGCGCCTTTAGTGGCAATGTGGCCGAGGACGGGCAATTAACCGCCACCGGTGGGTTGTCAATTTCTGATGTGGATAGTTCCGACAGCCCATCGTTTGCCGATGTGGCAACAAGCGCCGGGGCCAATGGCTATGGCACCTTTGCGCTTGTTAATGGCACCTGGACCTATAGCCTCAACAATGGCCACGCTGCAGTACAGGCGCTCGATCAGGGCGAGACCTTGAGCGACACCTTCACCTTCACCGCCAGTGACGGTACCCAGCAACAGGTAACGGTTACCATTGCCGGGGCCGAGGACGCACCGGTGGTGGCTGGCGCCTTTAGTGGCAATGTGGCCGAGGACGGGCAATTAACCGCCACCGGTGGGTTGTCAATTTCTGATGTGGATAGTTCCGACAGCCCATCGTTTGCCGATGTGGCAACAAGCGCCGGGGCCAATGGCTATGGCACCTTCGCACTTGTTAATGGCACCTGGACCTATAGCCTCAACAATAGCCACGCTGCAGTACAGGCGCTCGACCAGGGCGAGACCTTGAGCGACACGTTCACCTTCACCGCCAGTGACGGTACCCAGCAACAGGTAACGGTTACCATTGCCGGGGCCGAGGACGCACCGGTGGTGGCTGGCGCCTTTAGTGGCAATGTGGCCGAGGACGGGCAATTAACCGCCACCGGTGGGTTGTCAATTTCTGATGTGGACAGTTCCGACAGCCCATCGTTTGCCGATGTGGCAACAAGCGCCGGGGCCAATGGCTATGGCACCTTTGCGCTTGTTAATGGCACCTGGACCTATAGCCTCAACAATGGCCACGCGGCAGTACAGGCGCTCGATCAGGGCGAGACCTTGAGCGACACTTTCACCTTCACCGCCAGTGACGGTACCCAGCAACAGGTAACGGTTACCATTGCCGGGGCCGAGGACGCACCGGTGGTGGCTGGCGCCTTTAGTGGCAATGTGGCCGAGGACGGGCAATTAACCGCCACCGGTGGGTTGTCAATTTCTGATGTGGATAGTTCCGACAGCCCATCGTTTGCCGATGTGGCAACAAGCGCCGGGGCCAATGGCTATGGCACCTTTGCGCTTGTTAATGGCACCTGGACCTATAGCCTCAACAATAGCCACGCTGCAGTACAGGCGCTCGACCAGGGCGAGACCTTGAGCGACACGTTCACCTTCACCGCCAGTGACGGTACCCAGCAACAGGTAACGGTTACCATTGCCGGGGCCGAGGACGCACCGGTGGTGGCTGGCGCCTTTAGTGGCAATGTGGCCGAAGACGGGCAATTAACCGCCACCGGTGGGTTGTCAATCAGCTGATGTGGACGGTT
The DNA here is from genome assembly GCA_965248715.1 of Rhizobiaceae bacterium. Taxonomy (GTDB): domain Bacteria; phylum Pseudomonadota; class Alphaproteobacteria; order Rhizobiales; family Rhizobiaceae; genus CBDFKB01. The sequence continues at coordinate 88 of CBDFKB010000007.1, read as the reverse complement.
CCGACAGCCCATCGTTTGCCGATGTGGCAACAAGCACCGGGGCCAATGGCTATGGCACCTTTGCGCTTGTTAATGGCACCTGGACCTA
>CBDFKB010000006.1:0-262866 GCA_965248715.1 Rhizobiaceae bacterium | reverse complement strand
AGTGTTCCCAGGAAACAAACCTGTTGTGGGCAGCCGGCCTGGAACAGTGGTGAGAAAACCGACACCAAGGCAATTGCCAAACAGGTGATCGAAACATTTTCTCCATTCGATTATGTGGTTTTGCCATCCGGCTCGTGCGCTGGCATGATGAAGCGCCACTATGTGGAGGTTCTTGACGGCGAGCCTATTTGGCAGGCACGGGCGCTGGCGTTTGCTGGCAAGGTGCATGAGCTTGTCAGTTTTCTGACTGATACGCTCGGTGTTGACGCTGTTTCCGCAACCCTTGAGGGTACCGCCACCTATCATGATTCCTGCGCCGGCTTGCGCGAACTGGGCATTGCCGACCAACCGCGCAAGCTTCTGGCGACGGTTAAGGGTCTCGAATTGGTCGAATTGGAAGAAAGCAATGTGTGCTGTGGATTTGGCGGCGCGTTTTCGATCAAATATCCCAACCTTTCCAACGCCATCGTCACTGCAAAAACAAAGCACGTAGATAATACCGGCGCGCGCTATCTGATAGCCGGCGATCTTGGTTGCCTAATAAACATAGCCGGCAAACTTTCGCGCGAAGGCAGCACGATCGAGGTGCGCCATGTTGCCGAAGTACTGGCCGGAATGACCGATAATGCCCCGATCGGCGGTCCACGCAAACCTGGGCCGCGGTGACGCCGTGGAAATCCGTTCTCCGCAATTTAAAGACAACGCTGCAGCCGCCCTCAAAGACACCCAATTGCAGCGTGCGCTCGGCAATGTGCGGGCCGGGTTCATCGGCAAGCGGGCCAAAGCGGCGGCCAGATTGCCGGAGTTCGAGCAACTGCGCGATGAGGCTCGCGACATCAAGAACCACACGCTGGCCAATCTCGATGCCTATCTGGAAGCCTATGAAGCCCGGGTTATAGAAAGCGGTGGCGAGGTGCATTGGGCCGAAAGCGCCGAGGATGCACGTGGAAAAATCCTCGACATTTGCCGGCGCGTCGGCGCCAAGACCGTCACCAAAGGCAAATCGATGATTTCCGAAGAAATCAACCTCAATGAATTTTTGGAAAATTTTGGCATTAAGCCGGTCGAGACCGATCTCGGCGAATACATCATTCAACTTCGCAACGAACGTCCAAGCCACATCATCGCGCCGGCGGTTCACTTGAACATCGATCAGATTCGCGACGATTTTCGCCGCAGCCATCGTGATCTACCGCCGGACCGGCCATTGCAGGAACCGGAAACGTTGCTGCGCGAAGCCCGGTTGATCCTGCGTGAGCAGTTTCAAAAAGCCGATGTTGGGATCACCGGCGCCAATTTCCTGGTCGCCGAGACCGGCAGTTCGATCATTGTTACCAATGAGGGCAATGGCGACCTGACGCAGATTTTACCACGGGTGCATATCGTCATAGCCTCATTGGAAAAAATCGTACCGACAATGGAAGACGCGGGGCAAATTTTGCGGGTGCTGGCGCGCTCGGCAACCGGCCAGGAAATCAGCGTGTATACCACGGTTTCGACCGGTCCTAAAAAGGCCGCTGATCCAGACGGGCCGGATGAATACCACGTTATTTTGTTGGACAATGGCCGCTCGTCGATGCTTGGCACCGAATTTGCCGAGATGCTGCGCTGCATCCGCTGCGGTGCCTGTATGAACCATTGCCCGGTCTATCATGCGGTTGGCGGCCATGCCTATGGCTGGGTCTATCCCGGGCCGATGGGCGCGGTGTTGACGCCGGCGCTGTGCGGTATCGACCAGAGCCGCCATCTGCCCAACGCATCAACCTTTTGCGGGCGCTGCGAAGCGGTTTGTCCGATGCGCATTGCGCTGCCGAAAATGATGCGCCATTGGCGTCAGCGCGAATTTGAGCGCCATTTGTCGCCCAAAAGTGCGCGCGCCGGCCTTAGGGTGTGGGCGTGGTTTGCCAAAAGACCGGCGCTCTATCGTTTGGTGACCGGTATAGTCCGCCGGGCACTGTGGATCGCCGGCGGCACCTCGCGCCGCATCGGCTGGTTACCACTGGCTGGCGGTTGGACCCAATTTCGCGACATGCCCGCCCCCGAGGGCGGCGGATTTGTCGATCGCTGGCGCCAAGGCAAAATACAATGAGCCGCGAAACCATACTAGCGCGCATTGGCGCGCAGCTTGATAAATCCAGCGATGGCGCGGCACGCCGCATGGCGGCTGGGAAAAGGTTGCGCAAGAAAACAGCCGGCACAGTGCCCAAGCGTGCCACCTGTACCGGGCACAAAGCACTCAGGCTATTTGGCAAGATGGCCCGCCAAGCCAGCGCGAGGGTGGTGCGCATCGACGATTATGCCGAATTGCCGGCCACCGTATCGGCATATTTGCGGCGCAACAATCTACCCGCAGTAATACGGATCGGTGCAGATCGGCGCCTGGCAACCCTATCCACCCGCCGGCAATCCATGCTCGACCTATTAACCGGCCCCAGTGACGGTCTCGACCGTACTGCCGTCAGCCACGCGAGTTCGGCGGCAGCGGAAACCGGAACGCTGATACTTGAATCCGGGCCGGATAATCCAACCACCCTCAATTTTTTGCCGGAACATCACATTGTGGTACTGCATGCCGATGACATTCGTGGCAGCTATGAAGAAGTGTGGAAATTGATCCGCAAGACCAGCAAACGCAAAGGAATGCCGCGCACGATCAACATGATCACCGGCCCGTCGCGTTCCGCCGACATTGAACAGACCCTGCTACTGGGCGCACACGGACCACTGGGCCTGTTTGTGATCATCGTCGGTGGTGATTGAGCGGGTAACCGACATGGCGCTGCAAAACCGGGTAACTCCTTTCGGCACCATCGTTGCGACAAACCCGCGCGGCACCATGATGGGCAATCGCGGCGGGCGTATTCATGTTTCCGCAACCCAAAAGCTTACGGCCAGGCGGTGGGCATCGAAGCGCTGGATCTGCTGCCAAATTAGTTTTCGTGGCCGCAACCGCACCGTTATGGGGCCGGGCTATACCGAATTGTTTTTCCTCGACGAGGTAACCGCTCTTGCTGCCGGTCACCGACCCTGTTTCGAATGCCGTCGGGCCGATGCGAGGCGGTTCGCAGAACTTTGGCACCGCGAATTTGGCTTTGACAGCGGTAGCCGTGCCGACCAGATGGACCGCCAGATGCACCAAGAACGAACGTTTGCGGTCGATCAGCGTACAATGATCGATAACCCGTCCACCTTGCCGAACGGCGCCATGATCGTTTGCCAGGGGCGACCTTTCGCCATTCTTGAGGGCCAAAAACTTGAATGGACTGCCAGCGGCTATCGCGACATCGCAGAGTTGGGTATTGGCGGCGCGCGATTGCTGACGCCGCCGTCGATCGTCGCAATCTTGAAATCGGGCTACCAGCCGCACTGGCACCCCAGTGCATGGTGAACGGCAACGCTTGCGCTTAGCCTTTGCCCATTCCATGTTCAGCCGATGGACAGATATGATTTCACCGCACCGCGGCTTTTCGTCGAAGAAACCCTAAGCGCCGGCGCCAGCTTTGCGCTAGACAAGATGCAGGCCAATTATCTTGCCAATGTGCTGCGTCTGCGCCCGGGTGCGATGATCGCGGTGTTTAATGGTCGTGACGGCGAATGGCTGGTGCGGCTTGAAGGTTCTAACAAACGCCGTCCGGTGCTGCGGGTTGAGCAAATTTTACGCCCGCAAACGCCCCCTGCGCGCCTGTGCTATATGTTTGCGCCGATAAAGCGAGCCAGGCTCGACTATATGGTGCAAAAAGCGGTCGAGATGGGCGCAGGAATTTTGCAGCCGGTGATCACCGATCATACCCAAATGCGCCAAACAACCGTCAAGCGGATGCGCGCCAACGCAATTGAGGCCGCCGAACAGTGCGGCATCCTGTCAATTCCGCAAACCCTCGAAGCGGTCGATCTACAAACCGCCGTCGAAGGGCTATTGGATAATCAACGGCTTTTTTTCTGTGACGAACATGCCAAGACCGGGCCGACCCCTGATCAATGGCGGCAATTGCGCAGCGCGACCCCGGTGCTGCTGGTTGGGCCGGAGGGCGGTTTTTCACGCCGCGAGCGTGAGATGCTGCTTGAATTACCAGAAAAAGTAACGGCGATCAGCCTGGGTCCCAGGGTGTTGCGGGCCGACACCGCAGCGGTGGCGGCGTTGGCTTTAATACAACACCGGATTGGTGATTGGTAAGCTGCGGCAAATGACCTATGTTTTTTGCTTGCAGCCGACCTAGATACTTGGCTAGAGCGGTATGGGATCAGATTGGACGATGCCCCAAGGCAGACGTTATACCAAAGGAACCCGATGGCGCGCGATACCACTGACGATCGTCTAATCGAAGCCCATGATCAATTGGTCGACCATCTGGAGCAGGGCTGCAAGCCGCGCCACCAGTGGCGGATCGGCACCGAGCATGAAAAGTTCGGTTTCTTCCTCAAGGATTGTTCCCCAGTGCCTTATGAGGGGGAAGCCGGCATCCGCGCCCTTTTGCAAGGCATGCAGGGATTGCTCGGCTGGGAACCGATCCTCGATGACGGCAAGATCATCGGCCTAGGCGACCCTACCGGCCAAGGTGCAATTTCGCTTGAGCCAGGTGGTCAGTTCGAACTGTCCGGCGCACCGGTGGAAAATATTCACCAAACCTGCCGCGAATCCAATGCCCACCTGGCCCAGGTCAAGCAGATCGCTGAACCGATGGGCATTGGCTTTCTTGGCGCCGGAGCCAGCCCGCTATGGCGGTTCGACGAAACTCCACGCATGCCCAAGTCGCGCTACGATATCATGACCCGCTATATGCCCAAGGTCGGCACCAACGGGCACGACATGATGTATCGTACCGCCACCATTCAAGTGAATTTGGACTTTTCCAGCGAAGCCGACATGCGGCGTAAAATCCAAGTCTCGCAGAAGCTTCAACCGTTGGCGACGGCGCTGTTTGCCAATTCACCGTTCACGGAGGGCAAGCCGAACGGCTTGTTGTCATGGCGCGCCAATATTTGGCGTGATGTTGATAATCAGCGCGGCGGCTATCACCGGTTTCTACTCGATGACGGGTTCGGCTTCGAGGCTTATGTCGAGTGGGCACTCGATATACCGATGTATTTTGTGCTCCGCGATGGGCGTTATTACGACTGCACCCACGTCACATTTCGCCAATTCATGAACGGCGCATTGCGCGGCGAAATTACCAACGCCGAGGCTACCATGGGCGATTGGACCAATCATTTGTCAACTCTGTTTCCCGATGTCCGCCTCAAGCGTTTCATCGAAATGCGTGGCGCCGATAGCGGGCGCTGGCGCGGCATTTGCGCCCTGCCGGCGCTGTGGGTCGGCTTGTTGTATGACGAAACCGCGCTTGATGCCGCCGAGCAACTAACCGCTCGCTGGGATGCGGCGATGGTGGGTACATTGCGCGATGCGGTGCCCACTGCGGGCCTGATGGCTGAAATCGATGACCGAGCGCTGTTGGAAATCGCCCGCGAGGTGCTAGCAATCAGCGATGCGGGGTTGAAATCACGCGCTTTTCTTAATGACGAAGGTTTCGACGAGCGCCTGCATCTCGAACCGCTCAAAGAGACGATTGCCAGTGGACTAACTCCGGCTGGCCGACTATTGCAGAAATTTCATGGCGAATGGCAGGGCGACGTTCGGCAGATATTCAAAGAGTACGCATTTTAAACCGGTGCACCGAACTTTCACTAGCGCGTGTCACGAAGCGTTGGTTTCGCTTCGTCGCGCTATCTCTTTGTTTATGCGTGTCATTTTCCCCAAAACCGGTGCCCACTTTTGGGTGACACGCTCTAGTCTGAATCCAGGATGATTTTGCTGCGCCTGCCGAAACTGGACGGTACCACAATGCCGCGTCCGAATTCGTACAGCTTTTCTTCGACTTCTTCTTCCTCTTCCACAATGTCGATATGTGGTTTGGCGCCGCGGTCGCCGGTCAGTAAATCCCTTTCTTCAATCGGAACATAGGCTGTTTCCGAGGGTTTTAGCTGTTGTTTCATTGGCCGTTGAAATTGCTCGATTGGCGATGTGAAGGCGACACCGATCTCCTGGCTGCTGCGCCATACGACCTGACAATTCACGCGAATACCGTCTAACCCTACCGTTAGGGTGAATTCACCAGGGACCGCCGATGGGGTCTCGAATTTTAATCTGGCCCCAGTTTCCGATATATTGCGCAACACGCATTCGACATCGCTAAATCGCTCATCGAACTTAGCCGACGCGCGTTTAAAAGTACGTTTGCGCACTGCACAGCGATTTTCTGGGCAGGCGGGACCGGTTTCAGTGGTGCTCTTCAATTTGGTCATTTTCTCGCTCAAGCGGCCCGAATTTCCTCAACTGCTCCTCGGTTCGGTGCCGTATTATTGCCGTATCGTACTAAAAGGCGATCTCCAAAACATTAACGGCAGCGCTAAAAATCTTGCGGCATTTCATGCGACCCAATATTCATCTGAACAAATTACAATTTAGTGGGCAATAGATCTGATTTTGCCCGTGGCGCCATATGTTTCTCCCGCCAAAGGTCTGTTGACGATCATGGCGATGACGCTGGCGTGACCGCTTTATCCCGCGAAACCAATGTGCTGGAGCCTTGTCAAGTGGGGTGATCCGACCAATATCTGAGTACCTCTAAAAATCCTTGATTTTGTTGGGCTGGATGTGATTTTGAAGTTTCGAGTACCGGATAATATGTTGAAATATTTGAGAAACGCAGAGCGAAAAATTGCTCCCAGGACCCAAAAGAAGGGTTTTTAGAAGTGCTCATCTGGTTGCCTTGGTATTCTTGGGTCCTGACCCTTGGAAATCCTGCTATGAATTCGCCATCATAATGCGCGACAATTGCCGCGACCGGTTGGCCTACATTCACAAACGATCGATTAACGAAGTTTCTTATGGAGAAAAAATCATGCCTCCACTCATGGAGATGCTACTGAATACCCACGGCAATTCTTTCAGTGATGTTGGTTCCAGGCTGGGCCTGAGTGCTGATCAGAGCGAGCAGGCGATGGCGGCGCTAATGCCGGCATTCGCACAAAGCCTCAAACGCAACGCCGCCGATCCTACCGGCATGGGGCGGTTTGTGGCTGCATTGGCCAGCGGTCGGCACCAGCAATATGGTGATGATCCAAGCGCTGCTTTTACCCGCCAAGGCACACTGGATGGCAACGGCATTCTCGGCCATTTGTTCGGATCAAAGGATGTCAGCCGGGCGGTCGCCGCCCATGCTGCCCAATCAACTGGCATTAGCTCTTCGATCTTGAAGCAATTGTTGCCGGTAATCGCTTCGATGGTGATGGGCGGGTTGTTCAAGCAGTCGACAGGTAATGTGCGTGGCGGCGGTGGCCGGGCCGGCGGCGGAATTTTGGGCCAGATCATGGAACAGGTTTTGGCGCCCGGCGCCGGGCGAAACGCTCCGCGGCGCGGTTCCGGGCCGGATAATCCGCTTGGTGATATTCTCGGTCAGGTGATGGGCGGCAGTGGCGCGGCCAAGCAGCCGACCGCGCGTCAAGGCGATAAACTCGGCAAGATATTCGAGGAAATGTTTTCTGGCGACCGTAAATCTAATACCCGAGAGCAAGCCAATCCAGGCGGCATTTTGGGTGAATTGATGAAAGGCGGGCGTGACCCATTTGACAATTCGCTCAACCGCCGTCAACAACCACGCCAATCTGATCGATTGCACCGTCAACACGAAGCACGCGACGGCGGGTTGCCAGATCTGTTCGGGGAAATGTTCGATAGCGGGCGACCGGTCGAGGAGAAATACCAGCAAGGGGTGGAATCAATTTTCGACGGCTTCCTCGACAATATGAAGGGTTAACCGGTGTTGGCCGGCCAGTGCGCGTAGGCACTCTGGTTCCGGTTGCCAGGCGTGATAGGTTTGGGCATGGAAGAAATGAACCGCAAACCAAACCACAATATTCTCGAACTCACTGTCAGCGAGGTTTCCCAGAAACTCAAGCGTACCGTGGAGGACGCCTTTGGCCATGTGCGCATTCGTGGCGAGATAACTGGTTTCCGCGGACCACATAGCTCCGGGCACTGCTATTTCTCGCTGAAAGACGAACGTGCGCGGATAGAAGCGGTAATCTGGCGCGGTGTGGCATCGCGGATGAAATATCTGCCTGAAGAGGGCATGGAAATTATCGCCACCGGCAAACTGACCACCTATCCCGGCGCGTCAAAATACCAGATCATTATCGAAAAATTGGAACCGGCCGGCGTCGGTGCGTTGATGGCACTGTTGGAGGAGCGGCGCCGCAAGCTCGCTGCCGAAGGTCTATTTGCCGAAGAGCGCAAACAATTATTGCCGTTCTTACCGGCGGTGATAGGAGTGGTTACCTCGCCAACCGGGGCGGTAATACGCGACGTGTTGCATCGCATCCGCGACCGTTTTCCGCTGCACGTAATCGTGTGGCCGGTTCGGGTGCAGGGGGAAAGTTCCAGTAGCGAAGTGGCAGCCGCGATCACCGGTTTCAACCAAATTGGCGCCGGCGATCCGATACCGCGCCCAGACATTATTATTGTCGCGCGAGGTGGCGGATCGCTGGAAGACCTTTGGGGTTTCAACGACGAGGCGGTGGTACGGGCGGCCGCGCAATCAGATATTCCGCTGGTATCGGCGGTCGGCCACGAAACCGACTGGACCCTGATCGATCATGCCGCCGATGTGCGCGCGCCGACGCCGACAGGCGCCGCCGAATTGTCGGTGCCGGTCAAGGCTGAGTTGATCGCAACCATCGCCGATCTTTCGGCTCGGTTGACTCAATCGGTCCGGCGCGGCTTGGACCAGCGGGCCAGCTTGACCCGGGCGGTGACCCGGGCCCTGCCTTCCTCCGACAATCTGCTGGCGATGCCGAGCCGCCGTTTTGACGAGATCGCTAACCGGCTGGTTCGCGCCCTTGGCGGCCTTGCGGTGGTCAAACGCGCCCGGCTGGAGCGGGTTTCACACCGGTTGTCAGGCCGCGCACTGTCCCAGGCGATCACCCGCTCGCTCAAACGCCTTGATGAATTAGCGGCCCGGTGCCAGGTTTCACTGGCCAATCAAGTGCGCGTTCGTGGCGAGCGACTTAACATCGTTGTCGCGCGCAGCGGCCCGGAACGATTGACCCGGCAAATCCGCCAATTGTGCGAACGGATGACCAATAGCCATAGCTATTTTCGCCGCGCATTCGACCTCGGATTACAAAATCAACACCAGCGTTCCGGGCGCTCGGCCAGGCTGTTGCAAAGCCTCGGATACAAACAGGTGCTGGAACGTGGTTACGCGGTGGTGCGTAGCCAGGGCGGGCCACCGTTAAGAACCGCGCTGGCGCTCACACCGGGTGCGGCATTGTCGGTGGAACTGCATGACGGCAAGTTCGATGCGGTCGCCGGCACCACCGAAGCGCCGTTGCCGCAAAAGCCCAAGGCACAACCGCGACGGGTACGAAAACCCGGCGACCAAGGTGATTTGTTTTAGGGCTTGGCGGCAAGCATGATTGTAGTGCCGGTTTGATCAAACTGGGCCAATGGGATCGAACCGGCACCACAATGAGCTGGTCCTAGAAAATCGGACAGCCTGTTAAGGTGTATTTCTTCGACGATGGAGGAATACGACATGGCGAAACGACGCCGGTTTACAGACGAATTTAAGGCCCGAGTAGCGCTGGAAGCGTTGCGGGGTGACAGGACGGTGCAGGAGATCGCATCGAAGCACAAGGTGCATCCCAACCAGGTCTCGGCGTGGAAGCGCCAGGCAATCGATGGTCTTGCGGATGTATTTTCCAAGGGCTCTGGAAAAGATGGTGCCGAGCATGATGCACAAGTTCATGATCTTCACGCCAAGATCGGTCAGTTGACAGTGGAACGGGATTTTTTGGCAAAAGGGCTCAAGCAATGAGCAGGGCGGAACGCAAGCCGGTTTAGATTCGTGATAGATATGCCAAAGGGAGAAAGCGCAGAGACATGTCACCATTTTTCTGATTTTGCGCCGGAGCGGCGTGAAGATTGGCCGTCACCGTGTTCGCAGATTGATGCGGTTGATGGGGTTGTGTGCGATCTATCAGGCTCCCAACACGTCCAAACCGCACCCGGAGCATCGGATTTATCCATATCTGCTGCGGCGTATGGTGATTGACAGGCCCAATCAGGTCTGGTGCAGCGACATCACATATATTCCGATGAGGCGGGGGTTTCTGTACCTGGTGGCAATCATGGACTGGGCAACGAGAAAAGTGCTGAGCTGGCGGTTGTCAAATACGATGGATGCCAGTTTCTGTGTAGAGGCTCTGGAAGAAGCCATTTCCCGATACGGCAAACCGGAGATATTCAACACGGATCAGGGCAGTCAGTTTACAAGTTCCGCCTTTACCGGCGTGTTGCTGGATGCAAAGATCAAAATCTCCATGGATGGACGTGGCCGCTTTCTGGACAACATCTTCATTGAAAGGCTGTGGAGGTCATTGAAATACGAATGCGTTTACCTGCACGAAATGACCGATGGCTTTGTGGCCAAACGCCATATTAAAAATTGGCTTGCCTTCTACAACGAAGAACGTCCACACTCGACATTCAACGGTGCAACGCCCGACGAAATCTACGGGTTGAAAAAAGAGAAACAAGACGAGAAACTGGCAGCATGATCAGACAACAAAATACACCTTAACAAAGCTGCTAACCTGTCCAACAATCCGGGACCACCTCACAACCCTGATACTCAACAGGCCCCAATGTAATCTTTGTTAGGAACGAAAACCTTGAATTCAACATAGGCAGGCGAGATCAAACCCAGCCGGTTTAGATTCGTGATAGATATGCTGTCACCATTTTTCTGATTTAGAGCGGATCAGGTTTTTACTGAATCGTTTTGGGATTCCCAAATTGTCTGATTTGTGATTCGAGCTGCATGCTGGAAAAGGAGGCCGGCATGCATGACCCAACCATATTCCAATGACTTTCGAGAACGTGTTGTTGCTGCTGTCGTTACAAGAGAGCCGACGCGGGCGGTGGCCGAGCGTTTCGGCGTGCCGTATCATCGGTGATCAAATGGCATCAGCGCTATCGCGAGATCGGAAGTGGAGCGAACGCCATACGAATTCTTCTCAATTTTGCAAGGATCATATCGCCTTGCCCCAATCAACGGCCACAGCGCTTCACTGGCAAGAAGGGGAGTTATTAACACTCGTGTTTGTTGTGATAAAATGAGCGTCCGGGCAAGAGATGAGATTTCTCGCCGATAAGCCGACGCGCAGCAAACAGGAACCGGTATTATGGACACAGGCAATCTTACCTATAGAAATGCCTTTGAGACCTATGTCCGCAGGGGTACTCCGATCGCGCTGACACTAAAGCAGCAATCGCGCCCGACGACCCACTATATTTGGCGGACCCGACGAGATGGCAAAGTTCGGCCAAGCCATGCCACCAATGACAGGAAAATTTTCGCCTGGGACAACCCACCGCCAACCGGCCATCCAGGCGAGGACTATGGATGCCGTTGCACGGCGGAGCCGTATCTCCCGGTCACAAGAGAACAAATTACAATCACGCTTACCGGCACATCGGGAGATGGCTCCGCTTGGACCAGTCGGAATTTCGTCGAACATTACTTCAGAGGCAAAGGTCGCGGCGTTACAGTGCGCGAGACGGGGCACCTGCGCAGCATCGTATCCGCCTATATGGGCCAGGTAGAAACGTGGATCGAAAACCACATTGCTGGATTGGCGCGTCAGAACAAAAACGGCTCATTTTCAGATGATTTTAGAAATACCTACAAAATGACCGGAATTGCCTTCAGTATTGGCGACACAACAATAGGCGGGGAGTTTTCCGGCAGCAGTTCCGAGCAATCTGGCATATTGAAGATTTCGGGCGAGCTCGAATTTTACCTGCGGGACGAATTCGTCGACCCGTTGGACATCGGCGTGGAGGTTATTGATCCCGTAGAAACCATCTACGAGAACCTCCAGAGGCCAATCGAGAGCCGTATTCAGGATCGAGTTAATCGGCTAATTTCCGACCGGATCAGCCAGCGCAAGCAGGATCGACTTGGTGTCCATACAGGCGAGCCCTATCCGATTACCGATGAATGGTCCGGAAAGTTTGAAGGAAAGATTTATGCAGATAATTCAAGGAGCATATATGGTTGAACAAAAAATTTGGTGACGAATATTGAACACCGATAAAAACCCTGCACAGGAAAAGCCAATCGGGTGCATTGTCATCCTTGGGGTGATGTTTTGTGTATTGATTGCCGCTTGGCCATTCCTTGTCTATTATAACAGGCATCATCAGTGCGTGCGGCTGCAAAACGGCTTGAATCTGGGCTATGAAGCGGTTTTTGATCTGAGCCGACCCTTTTGGATGCCCATTGCTATTCCCAAATTTCGTGATGGAACGCCGCTCGTTGAGAGCGATATCTGGCCGATCTATGTTACTGACACCACTATCCATGGCCTTGCACTAGGCAATGTGACTGATAAGGATTTCTGGTTGGCGTGGCGTGCTGATACGGGATACGGGATTGGTTCGGAAAAAAAAGGACGCGAAAACTTACGAGACACTGGTGTCCGAAGCAGGTGACGCAAACCCCGGCGTCGACATCAGCGTGGTCGGAACGGGTTGGCTCTTGAAAGAATTGCGCGCGAGACCCGAATTTGCCGACGACAATTGTCGAACAAAACTCATAACTTGGTAATCTACCACCACGCCGCTCGAAACTTTCCCATTTGTGCTGCATGCAGGCCCGGTCGCCAGCCGGGTCTATATGCATTGTCACCGCCTGTTTTGGGGTATCCGCACTCACAAATGCGCCTGAAAGGCGTGGAGGTTTCCGGTCGAAATTGGCCGCATCCCCCCTTCGCGCCGCTTCAATACGGCCGCTTGCGGCGGGGCTCGGAACCTTCTTAAGCCCAGCAATCCCGCTTAATTGCGCACGGCGCCGCCAGTGGTCAGCAGGCTCTCGATTCGCGCCCGGGTTTGCGGGGTTTTTGCCAGGCGGATGAAATTTTCCCGCTCGAAGCGGAACATATCCTGCTCGCTCACGATCTTAGCCGCCGCTCCTGCCCCACCGGTGACGATCGCCGCAACCGCGCTGGCCACGGTTACATCATGGTCGAAAAACTGACCCTTGTCGCGACCCTTTTCAAGGAACGCAACCATGGCGGCATAGACTTGGCCGCCGGCGAGAACCAGTTGCGGCCGGGTTCGCGGCCGGTAGCCGTCAGACATCTCAGCAATCGAGCGTAGCGCCGCCTGCACCAAGCGATCGCGGTTCATTACCTCCTCGTCACGGTTCGGTTCGAAATAGGCAAGCTTCGCACTTAGCCATGGTGAGCTACCGGTGCGGCCATAGCCGATCTGGTTGAAGGTGTTCCAGGCCGCCTTTTGCCAGTCGCCGGTGCGCTGGTACCAGCGCCAATAGGTTTCCTTGACCCCGCCACCGCCGGGCACCAGGCCGACCAGGGTTTCCACCAGCCCCATCACCGTGTTGGTATGCGCCACCACCTTGTCGCAATGGGCCAGCACCTCGTAGCCACCGCCGATCGCCAGCCCACTTGGGGTGCCGATCACCGGCGCATCGCAATAACAAAGCCCGGCACAAGCGCCTTGGAAGCCAATCAAGAATTGGTCGATACCGTCCCAGTCTTTACGGTCGATGAGATCGAGCACACCCGCAAGATTGACCCCAGCGGAAAAGTGCTGCGCGTCATTGTGGACGATAATCCCGTTTCCGGGGTCGCCAGCCGCAGCAGCGACGATCTTCATCGCCGGCTGGTCTAGCGCATTGGCCTTGGTGTGGAACTCTACCAGGCGGATGCCATCGTCGAGGTGGTACAGGCTGGCCGAACGGTTGGCGGTCGCCGGCTCAAGCGTACGCCGCAACATATGGAACCGCACCACCCCGTCGGCCAGTTTCACCGGATGATACTCGCCATCCCCGTGCCGCACGCACAGCTTACCGCCTTGCACTTTGTAAAACGGTTCGCCAGCCCCATGGCGCAGAAACTCGGGCACGTGCCAGCCTTCATCAGCCATCCGCGTGGCTAGGGTTTTAGAGCCGATGATATCGATCATCTCGAACGGCCCATGCAGCCAATTGTAGCCGAGCTTCATGGCATCATCGATGTCCTGGGGCGAATTAGTAACTTCCGGCACCAAATTTGCCGCGTAACCAAGAATGTGGGCCAGCGTGCGCCAGCAAAACACCGATAGGCGATCATCACCGGCGATCAAGCTCGTCAATCCGTCGCGCTCGCCGGTAATCGCCAATTGCGGTAGCCGCGGGTTGCGCGGTCGCCATTTGCCGCTGGTAAGATCAAGCGCCTGGCGCCTTCCATCGATCTCGCGGTAAAAACCGCCCTTGCCCTTATTGCCGGTATAGCCGGCGGCGATCTGCCTGTTGATCAACGGGTTTTCCGCGCCGACCAGGTGAAACGGGTCGCCTTGGGGCAATATTCCTCTAAGCGAGCGCACCACATCAGCCATCAGATCGACCCCGATCAGATCGTAAAGGCCGAAACAGCCGGTCTTCGGAATGCCCATCGGCCGGCCGAACAATGCGTCAGCCTCTTCGATATCGAGACCCAATTCGGTTGCTTCGTGGATTGCCGCCTGCATAGCAAACACACCAACCCGGTTGCCGAGAAAACCCGGCGTGTCGGCGCAGGCGACAATTCCCTTGCCCAGCATCCGGTCGCAGAAATCACCGAGCGCTGCGAGGACTGCCGGGTCCGTATCAGCACCGCTGACCAACTCCAAAAGTCGCATATAGCGCACCGGATTGAAAAAATGAGTGATGCAGAACCGGGTAACCAGCGAGGCCGGCATATCCTCCATCAACAGCGCGATCGGAATGGTGGAGGTGTTGGACGAAACCACCGCCTCGTCTTTAAGCTGGGTTGCCAAATGTCGATACAGGCCGCGCTTGATCTCCAACCGCTCAACAATCGCTTCGACGACCCAATCGCACTCGGCAACCCGCGCCAGATCATCATCAATATTGCCAATTTCGATGTTGCCGATCGCGTCCGGCCGCATCAATAGCGGCGGGTCGGATTTGCCGATGCGAACGAGCGCCCGTTCGCTGGCCGCATTGCGCTCACTACCTTCGCCGGCAACGTCCAACAGCAACACATTGAGCCCGGCATTGGCAACTTGCGCGGCGATGCCGGACCCCATGGTGCCGGCACCAATCACGGCAACTTTTCTAATATCGTCGGCAGAAATTACCATGGGAATTCAAACTCCGGATCAGTGCATGTCGGCAATCATGGTTATGGCGCCGACGCCTGAAGGCCGGCAAAGAATTTCCGGATCAACTGGTTGACTTCGCGGGGCCGTTCGCCGGGCAACATATGGCCGGCGCCCTGTATGATATGCATGTGATTGTTGGGCAGCGCCGCTGCTAGCTTGCGACCGAATTTTAGTGCCGTCATCTTGTCCTTCGACGCAAATATGCAAAGGGTCGGGCAGGCAAGCGCCGCCGCCCGGTCTAAACCATCGACATATTCAGCGCAGGATTTCAAATCGGCCGGCAGCGCGTCATCGGCATTTTGCTCCATCAGCCTGGTGCCAGCGCCGATCAGCGATACCCCAGGCAGACTATTTTCATGGTGGTGGGCGTCCGGTCCAAAACCCCAGGACAGCATAGCGGCAATCGCCTTTTCCTGTCGGCTCTGCGACAAGCCAATCAACGCCTCGTTGACAGCAATCGACCCAGCGGTGGCGACAAATACGATGCTGGCCACCCGCTGCGGTACCAACCCAGCCAGTTCCAACGCCACCAGCCCGCCCTGGCTGTGGGCAACGATGTGGGTGCGTTCGATGTTTGCCCTATCCAGCAGCTTCAGCATCCAGCGCGCCTGGCCAGTGATATCGTCTGATCGCCGCACTCTTGGAGAGGCCATGGCCGGGCAGGTCCGGTGCCAGCACATTAAAGCCGTCATAGGCAAAGGTTCTAACCTGCAACGGCCAGGTCAGATGGCTTTGGCCAGCGCCGTGGATAAATACCACCGCCGGTTGGCCGGCAACATGGTCGCGGCCGCCGGTGGACGCATAGGCTTTGTCGCCTTCCACATCGATATACATAGCCTATCCTCCCGACAGGCGGGCCGCAGCCCTAAGGCCGGCCTGGAAATCGGCTTTCAGATCGTCGACATTTTCTAACCCCACCGAAAGGCGGATCATGTCTTCACTTAAACCGGCCACCTGCATTTGCTCGGCCGAAATATGCGAGTGGGTGGTCGATGCCGGATGGATGACCAAGGTCTTGGCGTCACCCACATTGGCAAGGTGGGAAGCAAGTTGCAGGTTTTCGATGAACGCGGCACCGCCATCGCGCCCGCCGGCGACACCGAATGCGATTACTGATCCCGATCCGTTCGGCAACAAACGCTTGGCGATCTGGTTGTCGGGGTGGTCCGCCAGATCAGGATGACGCACCCAGGTGACTGCTTCATGATTGGTAAAAAATTCCAACAATGCGGCAGTGTTTTCCATGTGCTTGGCCATTCTAAGCGGCAAAGTTTCGATGCCTTGCAGCAGCAAAAATGCACTCATCGGGCTCAGTGCCGGGCCGTAATTATACATCGCTTCCGCCCTTAGTCGCATGGTTAGCGCTTGGGGGCCGAATTCCTCCCAGAACACGATGCCGTCGAGGGCATAATGCGGTGAAGTCAGGGTCGGGAACTTGTCGTTACGGCCCCAATCGAAATTGCCGCCATCGACCACCACGCCACCGATCGTGGTACCGTGGCCGCCCATCCATTTAGTCAGGGAATGAATGATCACGTTGACGCCAAAGTCGAGCGGCTTGCACAATACCGGTGTGTTGAAGGTAGCATCGAGCATGAACGGAATACCGGCCGCGTCGGCGATCTTGCCGACAGCTTCGATATCCAACACATCGAGCACCGGATTGCCGATCAATTCGCCGAAGATCACTTTGGTGTTGGGTTTGATCGCCGCCTTTATGCCGTCCAGATCGCGCGCTGAGACGAAGGTGGTCTCGACCCCGAAACGTGGCAGCGTGTTGTTCAGCAAATTGATGTTGGCGCCATAAAGTTGAGCAGTTGAGACGATGTGGTCGCCGGCGCTAACCAGCATGGTCACCGCCGCATGCAGTGCCGCCATGCCGGAGGCGGTAGCAACCGCCGCAGCGCCGCCTTCCATCGCCGCAATGCGTTGTTCTAATACCGCAACCGTTGGATTGGTGATGCGGGAATAAAGATGGCCACCGATTTCCATATTATAAAGCGCGGCGGCGTGGCGGCTGTCCTCAAATACATAAGACGTGGTCTGGTGGATCGGTACCGCGCGCGAACCATGTTCCTTGTCGGGAACGTGGCCAGCATGCAGGCTCAAAGTTTCAAGATCATAAAATTGGGACATCAAATTACCGGTTTGCAAGAGGCCGTCAAAAAGCGAAATCTACCTGCCACGTTCATTGCCGAAAGGAAATAGCTGCAACCCCGTGGCCAGATCGCAAATAGCGTTCGACGGCATTGGCGCTCTGGATCGCAAGCGCCATCCTATTTCCCCGAACAGTAGTGTCCATTGGTATAGCAAACCGGCCTTGTTTGCTTGCCCAATTGGGCACGGTATTACACCTCGAGCATGCCGGAAGCGATTTGCACCGCACTGCCGCCGATAACACCGCGGGTTAATTTGCCCGCTTTAATTGTCAAGGTCAGTTCGATGCGCGACGGCCGGCCCATCTCGATCCCCTGATCAATAATAAACCGGTGCTCGCCATCGTTTGCTGCCACATCGCGCGCCAATACGCCGCAAAGCGCGGCAACCGCTGACCCGGTGGCCGGATCTTCGACGATGCCGAATTGCGGCGCGAACATGCGCGCGCGGTAATGATTGTCCCCGCTTCGGCAATATAAAAATGCGCCGGGTATTTCAGTTGCCGGCTCAGTGGCCAGCGCCATAAAAGCATCAAATTTCATCTTGGCGCCTGAAAGTGCATTTGGGTCGCCAACCGGGATCAGCGCAAAGTTAACACCGGCATTCCAAATCGAGGCTAAATGCTCGCCAAGCCCGAGCGAACCACTCGGTAGGTTTACGGATTTTTCCAGCGCTTTGATATCGGTGAACTGGGCCAATTTTTCCGGTAATTTCGGCATTGCGAATTCACAGGAAATAAGTCCGGCACGCCCGGTCAACTGGCACGGGATTTCTCCGGCCCTGACCTCAAGGGTAAAATCAAGATGGCCGGTTCTGAGCCCGTCAAGCGACGCCAGCAGGCTAGCGGTGCCGACCGTCGGGTGACCGGCAAATTCAAGCTCGCGGCGCGGGGTGAATATGCGCATGGCGGCGCGGTTGTCCGCATTGGCCGGTGCCAGCACAAACACGGTTTCCGACAGGTTGAATTCCCCAGCGATTTTCTGCATCGCCTTACCGTCAAGATCATGGCTGTCGAGCACCACCGCCAACGGATTTCCGGCCAGGGCCTGGTCGGTAAAAACATCGAGAATATGATAGCGTCTGGCCATTTGCGATCTCCGGTCCGGAAAATCCAGCTTACAACAGAGTCGGATCGACCGTGCGGTTAACTACCGCCTTGACCGTCAACCCCTGCACGATGATTGAAAACAGAACAACGACATAGGTCGCGGTAAGGATCAAGGGCTTGTATTCGATATCCGGCAAGGAAAGCGCCAGCGCCACTGAAATGCCGCCACGCAACCCGCCCCAGGTCAATACCGGGATCGCGCCACGGGTAAATTTCAGCCAATAGGACAAGGTCATGATTGGCACCGAAACGGCAGCAAAGCGCGCGCATAACACCAGCGGGATGGCGCACACCGCCAACCAGCCGAACGACGGGTCGAATGTCAGTACCAGCACTTCGAGCCCGATCAACAAAAACAACACTGAATTGAGCACTTCATCGATCAACTCCCAAAAGCTGAACAAATATTGCCGGGTCTGCTCGCTCATGCCGATCCGGGCGCCGCGATTGCCAACCAAAAGTCCGACGATCACCACGGCAATCGGTCCCGACAAATGCAGGCGCTGGGCCAGCGCATAGGTGCCGGCCACCACCCCGAGCGAAACCAGAATTTCCAACGTGTATTCGTCCATGGTCGCCATGATCCGGTATGCGAGCCAACCGGTAAAGAGGCCGAGCAGCGCACCGCCGCCGGCCTCGACGAAAAACAGTTCGGCGACGTGCATGGCATCGATATGGCCATTACCGGCACCGACCGCGACCGCCAGCAGGATCGTAAATACCACCACGCCAACACCATCGTTAAATAGGGATTCGCCTGCGATCTTAGCTTCAAGCGCGTGCGGCACGTTGATCGATTTTAATAAGCTCAGCACCGCTACCGGGTCAGTCGGCGAGATCAGCGCGCCAAACACCAACGCCCAAGCAAAGGGAAGCTGTAGCCCAAACAGGCCGGACAAATACCAAAAGCCGACGCCAACGATAAAGGTCGACAACACCACGCCAGCACTCGCCATGATGCCAATTGCCCATTTCTGATCGCGCAGAAAATCGAAATCGATATGCAACGCACCGGCAAACAGCAAAAACGCCAGCATGCCCTCCATCACCGCTGAGTAAAAATCGATCTGGCCGATTGCTGCTTGCACTGTGTCGGTAATCCCCAATCCCGGCATCAACCACTCGGCGCCCAGCAGCGCCAGCGAGGCCACCAGCGCCATCACCAACAGGCCAATGGTGTGCGGCAGACGAACGAACCGGTGGTTGACCCAGCCAAACAGGGCCGACAGCGCCAACAATGATGCGGCAATTTCGAACAGGGAAAGCATGATGTTTGGCCCGCCTGTGGGGTTGGTTGATTGCCATCGGCGCATCTACAGATCGGTCGCATTGTGCGCCGACCAACCTAGCGGCAGGACCCGGAAGCAATCTGCCAAAGCGGCTAATGTTTGTTGATAGCCGCATGGATCACTTTACACAGGATAGCGCTCATTCCCAACCCGCCATCGCTGGTAGCACTGAATAATGTCCGGCATAGCGCGATCAACCTCGCCGGGCGCAAAGGTCAAAATCTCCGACAATTCGTCTTCCTCGACAATCGCAAGATTTGCCGTGATGCGTTCTACTAATTCTTGGGCAGGAATATCAAAGCGAAATTCTTTGATAAGGGCAACGATGCGGCCCGAACGAACCATCAAAAAACTGCCATCGCCTTGACTGGCATCAAGCGCGATGCCGGTTTCCTCATAGGTCTCGCGCAGCATCGCGGCGTCAAAATCCAACCGGTTACCACGCACATCTTGTTCGTCAATGCTACCTGCGGGCATATAAATCTTGCCGGCGCTAGCAGTGTGCGCGGCCATGCGCCCCATGATCACTCGGCCGTCGTTGCCGATCATCGCGGCGGCGGAGAATACGTGGAACGCTTCATCGGTATTGGCCAATTTGTCCCGCCAATAAAGAAAGCTGGCGAACCCGGTCCGGCAAGAAATTCCCGCCAAGCAATTGCCGTCGAGTTCCAGCGACCGGCAAAGCAACATTGCGCCATCATATAGTGCCGGGTTGGCGCGAAGCAGCGCTTGCCAGTGCTGTTCGATCGCTGGGCGATGTTCAAGGTCTATTGGATGCGGCTTGTCTTCCAGGCGGATATCGACTTGCGAAATGCGGCACGCCGCCGGCCCGTCAGACCACATTGAGCGTTACCGCGACCGGGCAATGGTCGGATGATTTCGGCCGATCCCACCCGGTACGTGGGTAACGCGCCACGTCCTGGCCGGGCGGAAATATGGTCCGGTAGGGCTGGCCGGCACGAATAATATCGGGCACCGCTTTCGGGTTGCTATCGGCGATCACCGGCGACGCCAATAGATAGTCTAGCTGGCACAAATGGCGCTCGTTTGGCCCCCTGGTGTGATACAGCGTCCATTGTTCGACCGGTTCCCGTCGCGCCACCAAATTGACGGCAAAACCACCGTCGATCAGCGGATCGAATCCAGAAATTGTCTCTTCAATCGGCTCGAAATGATGGCCATGGTGCGGGTCACCACTGACCACGATACGCGAGCGATAATCATTAAGATCGCCGCACACCAGCCAGCGTTTGGTGTCGGTTTTCCCTGGCCCAAATTTTTTCTCGATTATGTGGCGCACCGCACGCGCTTCGGCATTGCGGACCGGCATCGTCACCGTGCGTCCGTCTCTGCCACCGCGCGACCCGCCCATCGATTTGAAATGCACCACGAACAATGTTAGCCGCCGCCCGCCAATGCGGAAATCGAGCTCCAAACAGTCGCGGCGAAACACCCGCTCATTGGGTTTTTCGCCGAGCGCGCGCAGTTCATCGTTCATCAGATCAAGATCACCATAGGTCACATGGGCATGGCTTTTGACCGCCAGGCACTCGATCTCATCGCCATCAGCGGTCACATCGCGGGTCATCACCGCGACGTCGATACCGCGCCCGTCATTGCCCTCAACGAGGTATTTGCGCCGATAGCCCTGGCCGATCATTTTGAACAGATAGCCATATTCGAACCCATCGAGCGCCTTTATGTTTTCGACTTCCTGCAGACACACAATATCAGCGCGAGTATCAGCAATCGCCAATGCGGTCAGTTGCATCGTGTCGTCGGTGTGGGCGACAACCCGCGCTTGTTCTAACTGCCGGAAATGCGCTTCGTCGCGCACATCCACCATGTGCAGGGTTCGATCCTTGCGCAACTCATTGCGATAGCCGGAAAAGTCGAACCGGTGCATCAGGTTTTCAGCGTTGAAGGTGGCAATGCGCAAGGCCATGGTGGTTTACCGGATGTTGGAAATTGTCGCGGTCATGCGGATCTAGTCTTCGCCAAATACACGAACGCCATCACGATCCCAAATCTGCACGACGGCACATTCGATCAAAAACTCCGCCATGCTACCCTCGCAGGCAATTTTCGCTGCCGCCTCAGCGTCGGATCGCGATTGCCAGCCGCAGGTATATTGATGCCAATGCGGACCCTCGCGGTGCTGCATGAAAATGTCGGCGCTCCACCCGGCTGGATAACACCAAGCGACCCGTAAACAATCGGAAATGTCGATCGCGTTTTCGGCGCATTTTTGCCGTGCGCAATCGAAAGCGCGATCGGCATTGTCGGCAACGCACATACCGTGGGATTGCTCCGGCGCCTCGACAAAGGCGATGCCGACCGGGCCGTCTTGGGCAACCGCAGTTGTGGCCGCAATCAAAAATAAGAACAGGTAGAAATAGGCAAAAAATCGCATTGCTTTCCCTCATGGCGTCGCCCGCAGCGATTAAACCAGCTTCGCCGCTGCGGCTCAAGGATTAGGCATATCGGCGTTCGCACATGGCGCGCAAGCAAGACCATCGGCAAACCCGATTTCACAGTTGATAAATTGATCACCGTCGGTCTTTCCAACAAAGTCAACATCGTTCCAAAACCCAGCCATGTAGCCACAGATATGATGGCGATTCGCAACGGCCAAATCTGACCTCGATTAGGCGGCAAAGCGCTACTCACAAATAGGAATGTTGGCTGCATAGACTTCAATGGATGGGAAATGATCAAAAAAAATCCGGACTTAAAATATGTATGTCTATTGCTTGCTGTTTAATAATTATTTATCATAAGAGCGGTGATTGATGGTTGGGGGATTATTGATGCGGTATCTTGGCGTATTTTGTGTTTTGCTTTTTACTTCAACGGCTTGTACAACAACGCAAATTGATCCGTCCATTCAATATGCGGCCAATACCTACTATTTCCAATCCTTAACCAGCAGTAAATCGAGTAATTTTGTCCAAGGCTTAAGCCTCGATGCCAAGGAAAGGGCTGCGGAATTGGGGCAGATATTCATTGAAGAATCTGAAGTCAAACTTGCGGCCTTATTTAGCGAGCGATTGAAAGGGACTAATCCAGCGGAGGTTCATGTCCTGTTTAGCAATATTAAGATGGCTTCGGCGGCAGGGCGTGCATTATTCCAATCGGACAGCAGCGTTACCGGCACTGTTACTATATCTGACCCGGAGACCGGAAATATAATTGCAGCTCATACAATACAAGCGGTTGATGCGTCTTTGAAGGGCGATGGAAACATTGGGTTTCTGGTCGCAATTGCTGTCAATACGGTCATCTCAACTCCAACACAGCGCGTCGGACGCCTTGGAGACAAATTCGTTCAGGAAGTTGCCCTTTGGTTGTCCCAAGCAGGTTGATGAAGTGCTGAGGCGACGGGGAATGGCAAAGAATTTCAGGTGTAGCGAACCCCAATTTTGAGCCCCTTACGCCAGGCGATTTCAGCGCGGTGCACGTTACCGGTTAATTTGTCGATCAGCGAAAACTGGTCGGGCAGCAACACCAAACCGCCAAAACTAAGCAATGCTCCTTCGGCGTTCTCGTTGCGCATTACACATTCCATGGTCGAACTACCGTCATCAAATTTTATCATCGCGCCTTTGTATACCCGGCGGCGATGGGCGATGCGTTGTTCGGCCGCATCCGTGCCGTTAATGGTAGGCTGGGCGACAGTGGTTTGATCTATTTGAACTGCAAGCATTGGTTGGCTCCTCGGATTATACCAACCAAAATAGCAAGTTTCGTGCCAAGCCGCCGCGACCGATATCCGCAAATTTTTCCTGCCAGACAGCAATTTGCTGTCCACACGAGCGGCAAGTGTGCCAATTTGGTGCGAGATGACGGGCCAAATTGGGTCTCTTGAACCGCTCCCGGTTTACCGGAGGATGTTCATATCCCGCGCGACAAGTGGCTAAAGCCTCGCTTTTGTCCACAATTTCGCGCCCCACGGGCGAGGATGACACATCACCAGGCCCAAAGCGGCGAGAGGGTGTTCCCAAGTCAGGCCCGGCTATTTTCTCATCCACAGCATGTCGACAGGATGGGCTTTTTTGCCGGCGTCCTCGCCGATCAACAACGCCCCGTTCGACAGCGCTAAAATATTGTCGGGTCTGGCCATGCCATTAGGGTCACAGGTGCCGTCTTCCATGGTGCGGCCCACGACCACCGGATCCAACCGCGTGACATTGTAGTTGAACCCAATCTTGCCGCCGTAAACCACGCCGCAATTTTCTTTGTTGAGCGCGATCGTGCCAGGGTTTTGTTCGTCTCTGGCGCCGGTATCCCAAGCCACATGGCCCCAGGATTTATCCATCGTATCGGTTATTTCCGAAACCGCGAGATAAAGCGTGTCATCGCTGGCAGTAACCCCTTCCAATTTGTTCCATTCATAGGTCGCCCCCATGGCGGCGGCGGCTTTGCGGCTTTCCAGGAACGCCGGACGGTCGTCTGGATAAGAACCAACCGTGCCGTCGCCATTAATGTCGTTGCCGGTCTTGCCCTCGGCCCAATTGATAACATCGGCGTCTGCAATAAAATTGGTGCTGCCTTCCTGATAGGCGTCGGTGCCGATGTTTTCGTATTCGCTGATCCAGCGCTCAACTTCCACGTTGGTCGAATGGCCAAGCGTGACCCAATCGACATGGAAACCGGCGGTGGCGGGGTCCGCATTGTCGTCTTGGGTCAATTTGGCGGCGTACAAAGTGCCAGCGCGCAAATCCGCCTTGTGATCTGCAACAAATTTGAAAAACACTCCACCGGAATTGGTGTTATATTTGGCGTCGGTATATTTGGCCGAGTCGTCATCGGATTGATACACGGTGCGGCCATCGCCCATAACGACCACGTTCTCATGGCTAAAACGCCCCATCACATAGTGCCGGGTGAAACCCGCATCATCGGCGTCGGCGGCATTATTCATCTCAATATTGTAGCCATAGCGATAGGGATTGGAGTTAGCGCCCATATACTCATTCATCCGCTTGGGCTGGTGGTACATATTGTCATTGCCTTTGGCGAAACCCGGCCGCTCGTCTTCGTCATGGTTGTTGGGATGGTTCCACAGGGATGTGTTGAAGAAATAATATTCCTCCGAAAAGATCGGCGTGCCCCAGGGCGAAATTGTGCCGTAGCACAGCACCCAACCGCCATCGATGGAGCTGAGATCCATCATTTTTGAAGCGCTCAGGTCTGCCCGCCAATGGCCTTCGCTGCGGTTGAGATTAAGCCGGCTGATACCAGCAACGCCTTTGCGGCCGCCACCTTCCCAGGCCGTATATAGATAGGCTGAACTGGCACTCAGCGGAATGAAAGCGTTGAAGTCCACATCGTTGGAAATGAACATCAAATCGCCGCTCTTGGTATAAATACCGCCGAGCTTTTGCCCACCGCCGATATCATCGCCAGACTTGCCAAGAGTAGTGTAATTTCCCGCTGCTACATGGACCTTGTTGCGATCGCCGTCGGCGGGAATTGGCATGCTCGGTCCGGCAAACGTGCGGATGTCGAGCCCATCCACATAGCCGATTAAGGCTGCTGGCCCGCCGGCCGCCAATACACTCTTGCCACCTGGGTGTTGGGCGTTAAAGAACAATTCGCCAAGACCGTTGACAGCAGGCCCGGTAACTTCCGCACCCTTTGGCACGCTGGCGATGCGGATCAGTTCATCACTGGCCTTAGTGGTCGCCAAGGAAGCGCTGAGCGCAATACTCGCCACGCCGCTCATCAAGATGAATTTAAACATTTTACATCCTCCCACGAATACATGCCGCCGGTTGTGCACGCAAAAAATGGCATTTAGCCATTTCGGTCACAGGCCATGATCTGTTTTCTACTTGTTCAGATATTGAATGATAGTCCCACAGCCGCGCAGGTGACAAGAGTAAAGCTGCCGCTTGCGCCCATGGATCCTCGGGCCAGACCCCAAGGATGGCGGGCTGCATTTAGAGGATGATGGGCTGGAAACTCCAAGTCCTGTGCGAAACGGTATACGAGGCAACCAGCCTCTTTGGCGGTCTCGTGCATCATCGTAATCGTCGCTGCCTTTGCGGCCTCAATATCGGCTTGGGCAATTTCAATCACTCCTGAAACAACAATCATGGTGCAGGTACTCCTAGTAGAATTTCGGTGCAAATAGGCCATGCCGACCAGGGCGTTTGCCATGGTCGCTATTGCGGTTAGCGCAGATTTTCACACTGGTGGCGTAAAAAAATCGGGTGACCGCATTTTTGTAACAGTAAGCCTCAGTTCTTGCCTTTGTCGACCAACCGGTTGGCGGCAATCCACGGCATCATAGCGCGCAGTTTTTCGCCGACTTCCTCGATCTGGTGACTGTCATTGACCCGGCGGATACCTTTAAAGCGCGCCGCGCCACCCTTGTATTCCTGCATCCATTCAGAGGTGAATTTGCCGGTCTGGATATCGGTCAAAATCCGCTTCATCTCGGCCTTGGTCTCGGCGGTGATGATGCGCGGGCCGGAGACATATTCGCCCCATTCAGCGGTATTCGAAATCGAATAATTCATGTTGGCGATGCCGCCTTCATAGACCAGGTCGACAATCAGTTTAACCTCGTGCAGGCACTCGAAATAGGCCATTTCCGGCGCATAACCAGCCTCCACCAGGGTTTCGAAGCCGGCGCGGATTAGTTCGATCAAGCCGCCGCATAATACTACTTGTTCACCGAACAGATCGGTCTCGCACTCTTCTTTGAAGGTGGTCTCGATAATGCCGGAGCGGCCGCCGCCGACCCCACAAGCATACGAAATACCGAGTTCCAGCCCATTGCCCGAGGCATCTTGGTCAACCGCCACCAGGCACGGCACACCGCCGCCTTTGACATATTCACCGCGCACGGTGTGGCCAGGGCCTTTCGGCGCAATCATCAATACGTCGACGGTGGACTTGGCTTCGATCAGGCCGAAATGCACATTGAGCCCGTGTGCGAAGGCAATTGCCGCACCGTCGCGAATATTGCCGGCGATGTGGTCGCGGTAAATGTCGCCCTGCAATTCATCCGGCGTCGCCATCATCATCAAATCGGCCCATTTGGCAGCATCAGCAACGCTCTTGACCTTCATCCCGTCGGCCTCGGCCTTTTTTGCCGAAGCGGAACCTTGGCGCAGCGCAACGGCGATATCTTTGACGCCGGAATCCTTGAGATTGAGCGCGTGGGCGCGGCCCTGGCTGCCATAGCCGATAATGGCGACCTTCTTCGATTTGATGAGATTTAGGTCCGCATCGCGATCGTAGTAAACACGCATATCGTTTTCTCCTGGTTTATGGTGTGTGGGTTTCGGTCGAGTAGCCTCGACCATAAAGGGTTAGGAACTGGCCAACCGCACGCGCGGCTGTTAATTTGATGCCATTGGCCGATGGCCGGGTGGCCTCACCGAGCAATTTGCGGATTTGCCAATCGCCAACCACAAGGCCGAAAAAGCTGCGAAATACCGTACCGTGGAAGTCAAACTCGATAAACCCGGCGCGCCGGCCGATCTCGAAGATCGGCTGCAAGCGCCGCGACATGGCCAGCGGTCCATTTTGCAGCACGATTTCGCCGAGTCCGTTTTCCGCTGAGCCGGCATGGGAAATCGCCGACCGGTTGAGGGCGGCTGATATATCGCCGGTAATGACCTCAAGCCAACTGATCGCGAATGTTTCCAACCCGCCGCGGAAGGTTTGCGGGGTTAAATCGGCGTGATCGAGTTCCGGCATCATCACCTTGGCGGCCTGCCACTGAACGGTCGCGGTCAACAGCCCGTCGCGGTCTCCAAACCAGCGATATAAGGTCTCTTTTGAGCAACTCGCCCGCCCGGCAACCTCGGCCATGGAAAATCCATCGCCGGTCTCAACCATCAAATCGAGCACGCAAGCCAGCACCTCACACTGCCGACCAGACGGGTCATTTGACCCAGCTTCGATTGTCTCAGCACGCACCGCCACCGGCGCAACTTCCCAGGATTGCCGTTTCATATCTAAATGGTACCGTACGGTACGGTTCGATGCAAGGGAAATCGCCGCACTAACCGCGGCAATCGAAACGCCTCACCGGGGCTGATCCGGTTGCAGCGCCGCCAAAAACCGTTTTACAGCACCTTCCATGCCATGGATCAGCGCATCGGCGGTCAAACAATGGCCGATCGATACTTCGGCAAGATCGGGAATTGCCGCCGCAAGCGCTGGCAAATTGTCGACCGTCAAATCATGCCCGGCATTGATGCCGAGACCGGCGGCGGCGGCGTGGGTTGCCGTATCGGATAATATTTCAACCTGGCGCGCCGCTTCTTCAGGGTCATCGTAACAGCCGCCATAAGGCCCGGTATACAGTTCGATGCGGTCGGCGCCCGTGGCGCGCGCGGCTAAGATTGCCTCTTGGTCGGCATTAGAATCACAAAACAGGCTGACCCGTATTTGCCGTTGTTTTAGCCGCTGTACGGTATCGCGCAGCAAATTTCCGTTGGCGGCGAACTCCCAACCATGGTCCGAGGTCGCCTGGGTCGGGTCGTCCGGTACCAGGGTTACTTGATCCGGCTCATTGGCCTCGACTAGGGCTAAAAACGCTTCACCCGGATAGCCTTCGATATTAAGTTCGGCGCTTGGAAATTCATCGTCGATCAACGCCCGGATTGCCGCTACATCATCGTAGCGGATGTGGCGCTGGTCGGGGCGCGGATGGATAGTCAACCCAGTGGCGCCGCAGTTCAGCGCAATGCGGCCAAGTTCAACGATGTCCGGCCATGGCAGATTACGCCGGTTGCGCAGGAAAGCCGGGCCATTGAGGTTTACCGAGAGTTTGGGGTTCATGACGGGAGCTTTGTGTAGTTGGAAATGTTGCAATGTCTATCTATGGCATGGAGCAGCTTTAGTTTTGAAGGAAATTCCACGCCAATGTGGCGGTCGACACTTAGAAGGTGTTCCCAAGTTAGGGTTTTGTTGAGGCGGCGGCGAATTTGCGCCATACCCCGTGGATCGCCAGACCGTCAACAGCCTACCCGATCGGATCAAATCCATGTTCCAGAATTTCAGCGATACCAGCGCCCGAGCAAAAGTTAGCGCCAGACTGGATGCCCTGCGCTCAGCGATGGCCGAGCACAGCATTGATGTTTGGCTGGTGCCGCATGGCGACGAATTCCGCAACGAATATTTGCCTGCCTGCAACGAGCGGTTGGCCTATATTTCGGCGTTTTCCGGTTCGGCCGGCTTTGGCGTCGTTATGAAAGATCGCGCCATACTGTTTGTCGATGGCCGTTACACCCTGCAAGCCGCGAACCAGACCGACCCTGAATGTTTCGAAATCAAAAGCCTGGTCAAACACCCGCCATACGATTGGCTGGCCGACGTTCTTGAGACCGGTATGCGTGTCGGGTTTGATCCTTACACCCTGTCGATCAGCGAAATAAAACACTTTGAAACGCGCGCAACCGGGGCTGGGGCCGAACTTTCATCGCATGACAATCTGCTCGACAGCATTTGGCACCTGCGCCCGGTCGCGCCGAACCACCCGGTCACCGTGCATCCGCTGGCACTTGCTGGGCGCGCGGCCGCCGACAAGATCACAGCAGCGCGCGAGGCGATCGCTGAAAAGGATGCGGACTGGTGCCTGATCACCGACCCGGCATCGGTGTGCTGGCTATTCAACATTCGCGGATCGGACGTGGCTCATACCCCATTGGTGCTGGCACGAACATTAATCGGCACCGGCAGCAAGCCGCTGCTGTTTATCAACAAGCAAAAGATCAGTGCCGAAGCACGTGACTATCTAAGTGATCTGTGCGAACTCGCCGATCCCCGGGAGATCGAAACTAGATTAGCAGCACTTGCGGCAAATAGTTCCGTTCTCGTCGACCCGAACCACACCGCAACAGCTTTCGCGCGCACGATCGAAGCCGCAGGCGGGATCGTGATTGCTGGGCGCGACCCGAGCGTGCTGGCACGCGCGATCAAGAACGACGCCGAGATTAAAGGCGCCCACGCCGCCCATTTGCGTGACGGGGTCGCGGTCACCCGGTTTCTTTGCTGGCTCGACCGGCAAGTGCCTGGCGCCGTCGACGAGATTTCCGCTGCCAAGCAGTTGGAGACCCTGCGCCGTGCAACTGGTCTCGACATGGAAAACGAACTGCTCGACCTCTCGTTCGACACAATTTCCGGCGCCGGCGCCAACGGCGCCATCGTGCATTATCGCGTCACCGAAGCCAGCAACGCAACCCTAACCGATGGGTCGCTCTATCTGGTCGATTCCGGTGGCCAATATTCAGACGGCACCACCGACATCACCCGCACGATTGCGCTAGGCGCCCCGCCGAACGACGCGATCAACGACTTCACTTATGTACTGAAAGGCCATATCGCCATCGCCCAGGCTAGATTTCCTCAAGGCACGCGCGGGGTCGACCTCGACGTTTTGGCCCGCTACGCGCTTTGGCGCCAAGGCAAGGATTACGGTCACGGCACCGGCCACGGGGTCGGCGCCTATTTGTCAGTGCACGAAGGCCCGCAATCGATTTCGAGGCGCGCCATGGAGCCGCTAATATCGGGCATGATCATTTCCAACGAACCTGGCTATTATCGCGAAGGCCAATACGGCATTCGTATCGAAAACCTGGTGCTGGTGCGCGGTCCAACTGAAATCGACGGCGGCAATACGCCGATGCTCGGTTTTGAAACCCTGTCGCTGGCACCGATCGACCAACGGCTGATCGCGCCCAACATCATGACCGACCAGGAACTGCATTGGCTCAACGCCTATCACGGCTGGGTCAACCGCACACTTTCGCCCTATCTCAACGAGGATGAACAAGCATGGTTGTCCCGCGCCTGCTGGCCTTTGTCGCGCGAATTGCCGGCGGCCAGTGCGTAAATTATATTGCCGCTAAAACCCGGCACTTCTTAGCACTGCCACCACCGCCAGGCCGATGGCGATCACGACCAGCGGATTAAGGCGAAATGCCGCAACCACGGCTACTGCCATAGCGATAAATTCTGCTCCGCCGCCGGTCAACGCCGGCGGTATCACCAGGGTAGCAATCACCGCTGCCGGCACTGCATCGAGCGCTGCCTCAACCCTGGGATGAATGTTGCGAAACATCGACAAAACCACATGACCTGATGAGCGGGTCAAATAGGTCACCAGCCCCAGCACCAATATCAACCATGCATAGTTACTCATCACCACCACCGATACGAGTGAGGCTGGTTTCATCCGGCTTGGCGCCAAACACTGCTGCCGCAACAATGCCGGCAAGCCCACCGACCGAGATGTGCCAGGGCGCGCCAATGGTCAGATAAACCCCAAGCGAAACCGTGCCGGAAACCAATACCACCATCAGCCAATTAGCGCGGCTGCGAAAGCCCATCACCAAGGTCATGAAGTAGATCGGTAACAGAAAATCGAGGCCAAGCGCGCCTAGATCGTCGATCAGCGCGCCAAAGGCGATGCCGATCGCGGTCGCCACCAGCCACATGGTGTAGAGCAGCGACGCATAGCCGAAATAGTAAGACGGTCTGAGCCCAACCCGCTCGGCCCGCATCTCGCTGGCGCCCCATTGCGGATCGGTCAAAAAGATGAACGCTACCCCCTTTTGCAGCGGTGAAAACGCGGTCATTTTGCGGCCTAACGAGGCGGAGTACAAAAGATGGCGAAAGTTGACTGCCAACACAGCGAGGATTACCGACCAGGCCGGCACACCGAGCCCATACACCTCGATCATTACGAACTGACTGGCGCCAGCAAACATCAGCGCACTGGCTAGCATGACCTCGAACGGGCTCATGCCGGCGTCAATCGCAATTGCGCCGAACAACATGCCAAATGGTGCTGCGGCACCGACGATGGTCATCCCATCGCGCACCCCTTGGAGGAACTCCGCACGCTTGTTTGGGT
Organism: Rhizobiaceae bacterium; assembly: GCA_965248715.1. Lineage (GTDB taxonomy): Bacteria > Pseudomonadota > Alphaproteobacteria > Rhizobiales > Rhizobiaceae > CBDFKB01. The sequence goes on along the minus strand of CBDFKB010000006.1, from coordinate 231,202 downwards.
CATGAACTTTGCCGATAGCCATCATGCGCCTGCGATCAAATCGAACCAACCGGCCTCGTCGATGGTCTCCACCCCAAGTTCATTGGCCTTTTTTGCCTTCGATCCTGCGCCGGGTCCAGCCACCACCAGATCGGTCTTTTTGGAAACCGAACCCGCGACCTTGGCGCCAAGCCGCTCTGCCATCGCTTTGGCCTCGTCGCGGGTCATCTGCTCCAAACTCCCGGTAAACACCACGGTCTTGCCGGAAACCGGCGATGTGCTAGCGGCGACGGCCGGCGCTACCGGCGTTACTTCGCGCAATAATGCACGGAACACCTCCAGATTACGCGGTTCACGAAAGAATTCGACTATCGTTGCCGCCACCGTCTCGCCAATGCCGTCGATTGTGTTTAGTTCCCGCCAAGCTTCGCTGTCGGGCCCGTTGACCGCGGCCATCGCGCTGGCAAATTCCTCGGCCGACCCGTAGGCGCGCGCCAAATCCTTGGCGGTTTCCTCGCCGACATGGCGTATGCCGAGCGCAAAAATAAACCGGTTGAGCGCCACCGAGCGCCGGTTCGCAATCGCCGCAAACACATTGTTGGCGCTTAGCTCGCCCCAGCCCTCACGATCTTTCAGCTTAGTCGGCGCTTCTTCGTCGCGTGCGGCAAGGGTGAAAATATCGGCGGCATTGGCGATCAGCCGGTCATGGTAGAACGCTTCAACTTGCTTATCGCCAAGCCCGTCTATGTCGAAGGCAAGACGCGATACGAAATGCTTCAGCTTTTCAACCGCCTGGGCCGGGCATATCAACCCGCCGGTACAACGCCTGATACTGTCTTCGCGGCCGGTCTTGGGGTTGACCTCACGCACCGCATGGCTATCGCAGGCAGGGCATATGGTGGGAAATTCAAACGGCTCGGCACTTTCCGGCCGCTTGTCGAGATCCACATCAATGATCTGCGGGATCACGTCGCCAGCGCGCTGCACCGTGACCGTATCGCCGAGCCTTAAATCCTTACCGTTGCGGATCGGATTGCCATCATTGCCGATGCCGACCACATAGTCCTCGTTGTGCAGGGTAGCATTGGTCACTACCACACCACCCACGGTTACCGGTTCCAGCCGCGCCACCGGGGTCATGGCCCCGGTACGCCCGACTTGAATATCAATACCATTTAGGATCGTGATCGCCTTTTCGGCGGAGAATTTGTGGGCAATCGCCCAACGCGGACTTCGGGCAACGAAACCGAGCCGCTGCTGCAAATCCAATTGGTCAACCTTGTAGACCACTCCGTCGATATCATAACCGAGCATTGCCCGGCGCTCCTCAATCATACGGTAATGGCCAAGCAGGCCGGCCACGTCGTCAAACTGCTTGATCAGCGGGTTGGTCTTGAACCCCCAGGCGGCGAACCTTTCGACCATGGCAAACTGGGTATCGGCCGGCATGGTACTGATTTCGCCCCAACCATAGGCAAAGAATTTGAGCGGCCGCTCGGCGGTAATGTTTGGGTCAAGTTGACGCAAGGTGCCGGCAGCGGTGTTGCGCGGATTGACATAGGTCGGCTTACCTTCGCTTTCCATGCGAGCGTTAAGCTCGGCAAACGCCTGCTGGGTCATGTAGACCTCGCCGCGCACCTCCAGCACTTTCGGCACGCCCGTGGCGGCGAGGATTTCGGGTATGTCGGATATTGTCTTGGCGTTACGGGTAACGTCCTCACCGGTGGTGCCATCGCCACGGGTCGCGGCTGTCACCAACTCGCCGTCCTCGTAACGCAGAGACAGGGACAGGCCGTCGATTTTCGGTTCAGCGGTTATGCGCAACCGCGCCTCGGCATCGAGCCCCAGGAAGCGGCGAATACGCGCGTCGAAATCAACTACATCTTGATCATCAAATCCATTGCCAAGTGACAACATCGGCACCCGATGATTGATCTTTGCAAACTTTTCCGCAGGCTTGTGTCCGACCTGACGGGACGGCGAATCCGGGCGCACCAAATCAGGAAATCCAGTCTCTAGTTGCTGATTGCGGGTGCGCAAGGCATCATATTGGCCATCGCTGATTTCAGGCGTGTCGTCGCCATGATAGAGCCGGTCATGGCGCTCGATCTCTTTTGCCAGGCGGGCCAGTTCGACCGCCGCTTCGGTTGGCGACAATTGATCAACGGGCTTGTCGTTGGACACGGCGTTTGGCTCCAGGAGAAATGCTTGAAAACGGAATTATACCAAGGGAATTTACTATTGACTCATTTGACCGCCACGGTTTTGTTCGCTGACTAGGGCGTGTCACCCAAAACCGGTACCCACTTTTGGGTGACACGCCCTAGCCGGATGAACCGGTTTGCCTCCATCAAATAGGCCAATAGTAAATTCCCTTGGTATTAAAGGCTTTTCCGGCCAAATGGATCTATATTTACCACCGTTGGTATTAGTTGGCGAGCGCCCGGTAAAGATCGCGCTCCATGCGTAAAAACTTGCCGACCGACCGGTTTTCGCGTCGATCCAGATTCCCATGCCGGCGTTCGTCGCGGCGTTCAATGCGGGTTAGCCGCCGTTTGGCACGGGCAATCATGTCCTCGCATTCGTCGGCGGCACGCCCAGAAGTGCGCAACAAGGAGCGCTCAATGGATTTAGCGGTGGCCTTGGCAATTCCACCATGGATTTTTTCATGGCTGACGATCGCCTTGTATAATTTGCGCCAGGCACGTTGCGCATCCTGCCCAGCGCGTTTTTCCTGGCGCCATTTGGGAAGGATATATTGCAGTTCAAGCGATACATGCACGTCGCTAATCATGCACCGGTTTCCCTGAACTCCGCCGACCACGTCCTTGATCGCGAACGATATCCGGGTGGCGCCGATCGCGGATTCAATCCGGGTGGCCTTGGTTCCACTCTTATCAAAGGATTGCGCCAGCGCTTTGGCCGACTTGCCAGATATAGCGTAGTGGCGAACCGATTCGCGCAACGTCACCTTGGCATTTGCCGATGGCGTCGATGCCACCATGACAAGCCCGGCCACGAGCAATAGGAAAATTGCCGGTAATTTGCGCCCCATGTTCTCCATTGCAAAACCCCGAATGACCATTCCAGTTGCATTACCTTGCTGTCGGCAAGTAATAAATCAAGTGTGGCTCACCATATTTGAGCGTGCCAATCAGGCCGCCGATTGGGCAATGAGCTTTTCCGCCGCCGCCCGCGCCTCTTCGGTTACTGTGGCGCCGGCCAGCATGCGAGCAATTTCTTCCTTACGCCGGCTGCCGGAAACCGGCTCAACCAGGGTAACGGTTTCGCCAGCACCGTAGACTTCTTTGGCGATAACCAAATGGTCGTCGGCACGGGCTGCCACCTGGGGCGCATGGGTGACCGAGAGCACTTGTACGTTTCGCGCCAAACGTGATAGCCGCACCCCAATCGCATCGGCGACCGCGCCACCAACGCCGGTATCGATTTCGTCAAACACCAGGGTTGGCGCCGATCCACGGTCGGCCAAAGCCACCTTGAGCGCCAGTAAGATGCGCGCCAGTTCGCCGCCCGAGGCAATTTTTGCAATCGGTCCCGCCCTGGTGCCGGGATTGGCCATCACGAAAAACGTTACCTGATCCTGGCCGCTCTCGCCCACCCTGGCAGGATCGGTTTCCATCGCAACCGTGAAAATCGCCCGTTCCAGTTTGAGTGACGGCAGTTCCGCCATCACCGATGTTTCCAATTGCCGAGCGGTTTCGGCCCGCCGTTCGGACAAGATCGCCGCCAACCGCAAATACTCTTTTTTGTAACCCTCGACCTGTTGCGTCAATTGCGCGATTAGGGCTCCACCATGATCGATTGCAGTCAACTGATCTGCCATGCGCACAGCCAAATCAGCCAACCCCTCAACCGGGACCGAAAATTTGCGCGAGGCGGCGCGCAAAGCAAACAGCCGTTCCTCGGTGCGCTCCAACTCCTGCGGATCGTGGTCGCAAATCCGCATCGCTACTTCCAGCGCATCTTGAGCGCCATGTAGCCCGGCCAATGCTGCATCGAGCTTCTTAACCGTGTCTTCGAGCAGACCCGGCGCTTGCTCGATTTTGCGTTCAAGCCTGCGCACCACTGACGCGATTGCAGGCACCGGCGAGCCGGCGCCGGCAATCTCTTCATAGGCATCACGCACCTCGCCGGCGATTTTTTCCGCATGCATCATGGTTTGGCGCTTAGCCGCCAGCCCATCCTCTTCACCAGGTTCCGGCGCGAGAATGGTTAATTCCTCGACACTAGCGCGCAAATAATCGGCCTCCTTTGCGCTGCTTCGCGCCTCGACGTTAAGCCGCTCAAGCTCGGCCTGCGCCTGCTTAAGTGTGGTACACGCACCACGGACCATCCCCGCTTCGGCTTCCAGGCCACCGAACGCGTCGAGCAGCACACGATGCGCGTCCTGGTCGAGCAAAGCGCGATCATCGTGCTGGCCGTGAATTTCCACCAACGTGGCACCAATTTCGCGCAACAGCCCGGCCGAAACCGGTTGATCATTGATAAATGCGCGGGTTCGCCCATCCCGCGATTGCACCCGGCGCAGCACCAAATCGCCGGACGTTTCCAGGTTTCGTGCTCGCATCACTTCGTATGCCGGGTGACCATCTTGGGGTTCGAATACCGCGATAATCTGGCCCTGGTCGGCGCCGGTACGCACCAAACCACCATCGCCACGCGCACCCAGCGCCAACGACAATGCGTCCAAAAGGATGGATTTGCCTGCCCCGGTCTCGCCAGTTAACACGGTCATGGCTGGCCCGAACTCAAGCTCGAGCGTGTCGATCAAAACGATGTTTCGGATCGAGAGCGTTCTGAGCATGCCGGCAACTAGGATCCGTTGACAATCTGGTTTCGGTCACGGCGCGTGCCGGATTTTGTGTCTGGACAGGCCAATGACCCGCCGTGGTGCCCCGCACTATCAGGGGATTTCAACCGGTTCAGGCGCAAAATCTGCCGCGTCCCGAATGGATTTGACCCCCTTGGCCCAGTTTCACGCCGCTCGTCGTCGAATATGCCCAACATGTCCTTCCTTCTCGCACCATGAAACTGCACCAATTTAATCAAACCGGCACTGCAGCCATAATTGTCTACAGACCCTGGAGCTTGTTGACCATACGGTAACGCTTGATCGATTTTCCGCGTCTGCTGGCAAGGCGGGAACTTCGCCTTGGTCTGGCCGACCACTAGCGCTTTTCACGAAGCGTTGGAATAGCTTCGTCGCGCTATCTGTTTGTTTTGTCGCGTATTCTTGTCCGAAAACCGCTACGCACTTTTCGGGAATACGCTTAGCGCTTGTCACGAAGCGTTGGAATAGCTTCGTCGCGCTATCTCTTTGTCTAAGCGTGTCATTTTCCCAAAACCGGTACCCACTTTTGGGTGACACGCTCTTTGTCTAAGCGTGTCATTTTCCCAAAACCGGTACCCACTTTTGGGTGACACACTCTAGCGCTTGTCACGAAGCGTAGGAATAGCTTCGTCGCGCTATCTGTTTGTTTTGTCGCGTATTCTTGTCCGAAAACCGCTACACACTTTTCGGGAATACGCTCTTTGTCTAAGCGTGTCATTTTCCCAAAACCGGTACCCACTTTTGGGTGACACACTCTTTGTCTAAGCGTGTCATTTTCCCAAAACCGGTACCCACTTTTGGGTGACACACTCTAGCGCTTGTCACGAAGCGTAGGAATAGCTTCGTCGCGCTATCTGTTTGTTTTGTCGCGTATTCTTGTCCGAAAACCGCTACACACTTTTCGGGAATACGCTCTAGCGCTTGTCACGAAGCTTTGGAATAGCTTCGTCGCGCTATCTGTTTGTTTTGTCGCGTATTCTTGTCCGAAAACCGCTACACACTTTTCGGGAATACGCTCTTTGTTTATGCGTGTCATTTTTCCCAAAACCGGTACCCACTTTTGGGTGACACGCTCTAATTTAGGATGGCTGGCTGGTCGAGCCAAAGGTCAAACGGCTAAACCAACTATTGGGCTGCTGCTCTGGGCGGATGCCGTTGTTGGCCAGCAATTCATAGGTTTCTTTGTACCATTGACTGTCGGGGAAGTTGTGCCCGAGCACCGCGGCGGCGGCCTGGGCCTCGCCCACTAGACCGAGCGCGTAATAGGATTCGGTCAGCCTAGCCAGCGCCTCTTCCACATGCCTGGTATTGGAATAGCTCTCCACCACCAAGCGAAACCGGTTGATCGCGGCCAGGAATTCCCGGCGCTCCTGATAATAACGACCGACCAACATTTCCTTACCGGAAAGCTGGTCGCGTGCACCACGAATTTTCGTACTGGCGTCAGCCACATATTCGCTTTCAGGATAGTTGGCGATCAGTTTGGTAAATGAACGCATCGCTTTGCGGGCGCTTCCCTGATCGCGGGTCACATCGGAAATTCTGCGGAAATGAGACATGCCGACCAGATATTGCGCATAGGCCGCATCATCGCTGCCCGGATATAACTGCACATAGCGGTTGCCGGCGTTCGTCGCTTCCCCATAGTCGCCCATCCGATAACTGGTAAAGGCGACCATCAGCAAAGATTTGCGCGAATATTCCGAATAGGGATGCTGGCGATCAATTTCCTGGAACTTGACCCGTGCTTCTTTCAGGTCCTTGGCGTCCATATTGGCAAGGGCCTGGTTGTAAAGCACGTCGGCTGGTTCAACATTGTCGACGAAATCGTGCGAACTGAATTCCTCGTCCGAACTGCACGCACAAACCGAGACCGCCAATACCCCGGCAATCGCGGCCAGCCGTAGCCGCGCAGCAAATGATCCAGCTTCGTTACCCGCCATTTTCAACTTCCCCGGCCAGACACCAACAACATTCTGGCGGTCCAGTTCATTCAGCACAAAACGCCGGCCGCATTCGCTTTACGATGCCGCCAGCTTGTTGATTTTCACTCAGCCGCACTACCGCGCGGCTTTCACCCCTTGCAATCTAGCGCAAAATCGCCCCAACGCCAAACCGATTGCATGCAAAACCGCACTATTTCAAGGCAGAATCCGATACAATCTAGTTCAGGGTAAATATTCGCGCGGCCAACCCGATCAGGATTTCATCGCCGCATAGGCCGGCGCGCTAATTGCCACCAACTCGGCATGTCCAACGGAACGAACCCGGCCACGGGTTTCGACAAATTCGAACGCGTCTTTCTCGCCCAAAAGTGCCCGCAATACCAATGCGTTAAGTTTATGGCCGCCGCGGTAAGAGCGGTAACAGCCGAGGATTGGCACCCCAGCCAGCGCCAAATCGCCCACCGCGTCGAGCGCTTTGTGGCGAACGAATTCGTCGCTAAATCTAAGCCCTTCCGGATTGATCACCGTATTGTCGTCGCCGATTACTACCGAATTTTCCAGCGATGAGCCAAGCGCGTAGCCGGCGGCCCAAAGGCGCTCTACATCCTTCATGAAGCCGAAGGTGCGCGCGCGCGACAATTCCTTGCAAAAAATGTCGGGGGTCAAATCGGAATTAAATGCCTGGCGGCCGATCAAATCATTGTCAAAGTCGATTTCGATCTCGAACCGAGTTCCTTCGTAAGGTACAAATTCGCCCCAAGAAGCGCCCATATCGACGCGGATCGGTTTCTTGACCCGGATATAACAACGCCGGGAAGACAATGTCTTGATCCCGGCTTGCTTGATGCAATCTACGAAGGTTTCCGAACTGCCGTCCATTACCGGCACTTCCGGTCCGTCCAGTTCGACAATCACATTGTCAACATTAAGTGCGCGCAAAGCCGCCATCAAATGTTCGACCGTGCTGACGAATACCGAAGAAGGATCACCGAGAACCGTGCACAGATCAGTAGAGCCGACCGAATCCACCACCGCCGGAATATCTCCGGAAGTCGCTGTGTAGATATCTGTTCGGTTAAATACGATTCCGGTTCCAGAATCTGCCGGAAGGAGTGTCATTGAAGCGGATTTGCCGAAGTGAACGCCAACCCCTTTTACTTCAACTTTGTCACCGAGAGTCGTCTGGTATTCCAGCACGTCAATCCCCATTGAGCCACCTGTCTTACTCGCTACTCGGCAGCTGGCTCACAATTATGTCCAATCCCTGCCCCGAATATGCCTGCCGATTTTTCGGCTTGTCGTTGGCGCGACCATACCGGCAGTACAACCCTGGGCCAAATCACGCTTTCTTACCCAATGTTACGGACGCAGATATGGTGTGGCAATGGTTTTCTGGCTACATTCCATAGCCTTAACGATTAATCCTCGCAATCGCGTCAAGGCGGTAAAAGCGAAATGTTTCCACCGTTTGGTGCGATTCATGTCGCCTGTCTGCGCAAAAACGCCGGGATATCAAGTTGATCTTCTTCATTGGCCGATTTTTCCGTCGTCGCGATTCGGCCATGCAGGTCGAGACCGGTCCTTTTTGGCGCGTAGGGATTGTTGTCTTCACGCGCCGGCGCGATCTGCGCTGTTTCCGGCATTACCTGCTCCAAGCGTTGTGGTGGTGCCGCCATCGGCGGCACCACCGGATCGCCAAGGTCTGGAACCGGTTCCTGGGGCGCCATTGCCGCCGCGTTGGCCATATCCAGGCCGGCAAAACTTTCCTCGCGGCCGCCAAAGCCTGATTTCAGCCGTCGCAGCAAGCCTTTGGCCCCGCCAGTTTCTTCCTCGGTTGCAGCACTGTTGGTCCTGCGTGTGAGTTCAGCCATGACCGTTGGCGGAAATTCCTCGACCGCTGGTATAAGGGTGTTGCGGACCGCCCCATGCGGCATCGTTGGCTTGGGCGGGATATAAGGACTGCCCGGGGGCATAAGCTCTTCTTCTAACGCCGCGCGGAACTCGTCTTCGAGTGCGGCATCATCAAACATTTCCTGTTCCGGTTTAAAACGCTGCAATTCGATGCCCTGGGATCCAAGCACAGGGCCACTATCAGCCACGGAAATTTCAAGCGAGTGTGCTATTTCGGCGCCTTTGTGTTCTTGCGCAACCTTGGTCGCGTCGGCAGTTGGGCGTTGTTGGTTGGTAGCAGCCAGAGGTATCTGTCTTCCCGGTCGGCCGGGAGTTATCGCCAACCCATCTCCTAGTTGGCGCCCGGTTAGAACGCTGGCAGAATGTCCAGATTGGGTTGCTACGCCAGCACCGTTTTCCAGCCCGGTCGCCACCACCGAGACCCTAATTACTCCTTCCAGGCCTTCATCAAACGTGGCACCGAGAATAATGTTGGCGTCGGCATCGACCTCTTCGCGAATACGGGTCGCCGCCTCATCGACCTCAAACAAGGTCAGGTCGCAGCCGCCGGTGATCGAAATCAGCAAACCTTGCGCGCCACGCATCGTGGTTTCGTCCAGCAGCGGGTTGGAAATCGCTGCTTCTGCCGCCTGCATCGCCCGGCCTTCGCCGGTCGCTTCGCCGGTGCCCATCATGGCCCGGCCCATTTCCCGCATCACCGAGCGCACATCGGCGAAATCGAGATTGATCAGCCCTTCCTTGACCATCAGGTCGGTGATGCATGCAACACCGGAATATAGCACCTGATCGGCCATACTGAACGCATCGGCAAACGTGGTCTTGTCATTGGCGATGCGGAATAGGTTCTGGTTCGGGATCACAATCAACGTGTCCACGTTCTGGCCAAGTTCAGTGATACCGGTTTCAGCCGTCGCCATACGCCGTTTGCCTTCGAAATCGAACGGTTTTGTGACAACGCCGACGGTGAGGATGCCGAGTTCACGCGCCGCTCTGGCAACCACTGGCGCTGCGCCGGTGCCAGTGCCTCCGCCCATGCCCGCAGTTACGAACGCCATGTGAGTGCCGTTGAGGAAATCACGGATTTCGTCGATGCATTCCTCCGCCGCCGAGCGTCCAACCTCGGGTTGCGAACCGGCGCCGAGCCCCTCGGTAACCGCCACCCCCATTTGCACGACCTTTTCAGCCTGCGACATGGTCAGCGCCTGGGCATCGGTATTGGCGACCACGAACTCCACGCCCTCCAAACCGCCGGTAATCATATTGTTGACCGCATTACCGCCGCCGCCGCCGACCCCAAATACAGTGATCTTCGGTTTCAGTTCAGTAATATCGGGTTTTTGAAGATTGATCGTCATCCTAGATTTCTCCGTATTGCGGGCATTCAGCCTCACTCCGAGTGCCCTTGATCCAGCGCGATAGCGCCGGAATTGCTAAAAACTTTCCTTCAACCAACGCCCGACCCGGCCGAATGCGCCACCGGCGCTGCTTCGGCTAAGCACGGTTGGACGATGGGTTGCGAAACTCTCGATTTCCGCATGCTGCGGATAGATCAACAAACCGACTGCGGTCGAAAACGCCGGGCCCTTGCGCGCCTCCGGCAGACCGCGCGCGCCCATTGGCCGGCCGATCCGTACATTGCGCGCCAATATCCGCCGCGCCACCTCGGCGACCCCGGTCATCTGAGCGCCGCCGCCGGTCAAAACCAAACGCTTACCGACCGCACCGGCAAAACCCGACCGGTTTAACCGGTCGCGCAGCATTTCCAGGGTTTCCTCGATCCGTGGCCGGATGATGCGGGTCAATTGCGCCTTGGAAACCTGATAGGGCAGGTCGCGCTCGTCCTCGCCGATCGGCGGCACCATGATAATGTCGTGGTCATCGGCGGTTCCAGCCAACGCCGAACCATGGCGCACCTTGAGCTTTTCTGCGTCGTCGATACGGGTCGAAAGCCCGCGCGCGATATCGTTGGTGACATGGATACCACCGAGCGTGAGGGCATCGGTGTAGACGAACCTGCCTTCGATGAAGATCGAAATCGTGGTGGTGCCGCCGCCCATATCTATGCAGGCGCAGCCCATCTCCGCCTCGTCTTCGACCAATGCTGCCAATCCACTGGCATAAGGGGTTGCGACCATGCCCTCGACCGATAAATGGCCCTTATTGACCGCTAGTTCGAGATTGCGCAGCGGTCCATGCTCGCTGGAGACCACATGCATATTGACGCCAAGGCTATCGCCAAACATGGCCCGCGGATCGCGGATGCCGGCATCGCCGTCCAACGAGTATCCGATCGGGATCGAATGGATAACCGTGCGTTCCGAGGTCAGCGTCGCTTCGGCGCCGGCGTTCAACACCCGCACGATATCGGCAGCCTCGACCTCATTGCCGCCAAGCGACACGTTGGCGGTAAACGCCTCGCTGGCGATGCGCCCGGACGAAACGTTGACAATTAGCGAATCGACCGTCACATCGGCCATTTTCTCAGCCGCATCGACGCAACGCCTGATCGCTTGTTCGGCCGCTGCCACATCATCGACCTTGCCGCATTTGATGCCGCGCGAGCGCTGATGGCCGATGCCGAGCACTTCGATTTCATGGGTGCGGCCCGGCAAAATATCGCTTTCGTGGCGCGGCGTTAGTCGGGCGATCAGGCAACACAGTTTCGAAGTGCCGATGTCGAGCACGGTGACAATGCTCGGCCGTTTACGCGACAATGGGCGGATGCGCGGTAAAAAACCGGAATTGCGCAGGAAGCTCACAGCTTGGCCTCCTGCTTCGACTGCCCGGCATGGGCCTCGATGTTGGTTTCGGCCGGCTTGGGCCGCGGCCTAATCACCAGCCGGTCACTAAGGCGCATATCGACAATCGCCACATCGCGGGCCAGCAGATCGTTTTCGCGGGCAAGTGCGGACAATTCCAACAGTGCCGCCTGTTGACCCGCGCTGGGCAGATTTATCGTCATGCCATTGGTCAATTGCAGGTTCCAACGCCGATCGGCAACACGAATATAGGCGCGGACCTTGGGTGCAATTTCACCGAACCGGGCAATTACCGCGATAAACCCGGCGGCGCGTTTTGCCGCGCCCTCACCGACCACCAGCGGCAAGTCGGCGAACCGGCTGTCATAAGGCGCGATCGGTTGTCCGTCCTGCGCGACCAAAGTCAGTTGCGAGCCGTGTTGCCAGATTGCAAACGGCGCGCGCTCCTTGATCGCCACGCTCAATGTTCCAGGGTAAATCTTGCGCACGGTGGCATCGCGCACCCATGCCAGGTTGCGGATCTTGCCACGAATATCACCGACATTGATTGCGATCATCGATCGATCGCCGAAGCCAACGCTTTGCAGCACGTCGAGCTTGGAGACCTCGTGATTGCCTTCGACCTGGATCGAGCGTACCCGCAGGCCAGATGCGGAAAGCGCGCGGTCGCTATAAGCGAGGATCTTGTTGCCGGCGACCGAACCGGCGATGCCGGCCAGCAAAATCACACCGAGCACCAGCGCCGGCATCGCCAGCGCATGGACCAGGCTGCCGTTTTCCACCGCGCGCCGCACCAAACGTACCGGCCGGCGCAGAAATTTTGGCAGCACGATGCCGCCGCGCGCAGATTGCTCCGCTACGGCCGATCGTTTGGTTTTGCTATTGCCTGTTATCGGCAGCAACTGGCGTCCTCCAGCATCCATTCCAACAGTTCGACAAACGAGTGCCCGGCATGGGCGGCGGATTCCGGAACCAAGGAGGTCGGCGTCATGCCGGGTTGGGTGTTAACCTCGAGCCAAATCAACTCGCCCGTGCCCATCAATCCGTCGTCCAGTCGGAAGTCGGACCGACTTACTCCCCTGCACCCGATCGCCAAGTGTGCCTGTAACGACAGTGTCTGAATCTTTTGGTAAATATTTGGTTTAATTTCGGCTGGAATGACGTGTTTTGATCCGCCGGGCCGGTACTTAGCGTCAAAATCGTAGAACCCTTCGCCAACCGGGATGATTTCGGTAACGCCGAGCGCCACATTGCCCATTACCGTGCAGGTCAATTCACGGCCGGCAATGTAGCGTTCGACCATTACCTGATCGTCATAGGGCCAACTGTCGGAGTATAGTTCCTGCGGGGGCGTCGAGCGGTCCTCGCCAACGATCAGCACCCCGAAACTAGACCCCTCACACACTGGTTTGACCACATAAGGCGGGGTCATGACGTGCTTTTCAGCCACTTCCAACCGGTGCATCACTTTTGACAGGGCAATCGGCACCCCGGCCGCTTTGGCAATGATTTTTGCGCGCGCTTTATCCATCGCCAACGCCGAGGCCAGTACGCCGGAATGGGTGTAGGGTATACCGAGATATTCGAGAATGCCCTGCACCGTGCCGTCTTCGCCAAACGGACCGTGCAGCGCGTTGAAAACAACGTCCGGATTGAGTGCGGCGAGCTGGCAGCTAACATCACGGTCAACATCGACCCGCGTGACATTGTGGCCTGCCTCCTCCAGCGCAACAGCACATGAATTGCCCGATGAAAGCGAAACTTCGCGTTCACAGGACCATCCGCCCATCAACATCGCTACGTGGATCTTTTTCATCAGTATCAGCCCAACCTTTCGGCCGCTGATTAAAGCACCCGAATTTCGAATCGCAACGCGCCCGCGGCGGGGAAAACTCCCGCGACAGACGAACTTATCGCTACCCTGCTACTGAAAAAGTCCCGGCTTTTTGCCGGTGTTGTGCCGCTTTCGGTGTACGATTGTCTTTGCCGCCATAGTCAAATCGGCTCAATCGGCCGCGTGGCCTGCAAATCGCCCGATGCGTTTGATCTCCCAATCTAGCTGAATTCCGGTTTTTTCCAAGACCTTATGGCGAACTTTTTCGCCAAGGGTTTCCAAATCATGCGCGCTCGCGGCCCCGGTATTGATCATAAAGTTGCAATGCATGGTCGACATTTGTGCATCGCCAACCCGAAATCCGCGCATCCCGGCTCGCTCGACCAGTTTCCAAGCGCTCTCGCGGGGTGGGTTTTTAAACGTCGAACCGCCGGTTTTCTCGCGAACGGGCTGCACGGTCTCGCGGTGTAGTTGCACTGCATCCATCGCCGTGTGGATTTCTTGTTTGGTTGCCGGCACTCCTTGGAACTCGGCGCCGGCGAATATCAAACCATCCGGCGCATTGCTTTTGCGGTAGGAATAGCCCATGGCCTGATGGGCCAGTTCGACCTTTTCGCCAGATCGATTAACCGCTATCACCTTGACCAATCGTTCCGTCGTCTCGGTGCCATTAGCGCCTGCGTTCATTTTTAGTGCGCCGCCGATGCTGCCTGGAATGCCGTGATAAAAGGCAAAGCCGCCGATGCCGGCATCCAACGCTGCGGCGGCAAGTTTGCGGTCAGGTACGGCAGCCCCGGCCCTAAGGCGGTTGCCGCCTAAATGTTCGACCGAACCGAACCCCTTGGCCGACAGCCGGATCACCACCCCCTCGATACCGCCATCGCGCACCAACAGGTTTGAGCCGACACCGACCACGGTGACCGGCACCGCATCGGGTAATGCGCGCAGAAACGTTTGCAAATCCTCGAAATCAGCCGGCTGAAACCAGATGTCGGCCGGCCCGCCGACCCGAAACCATGTATAGGGCGCAAGCGGCTGGTCGGCGACGATCCGGCCGCGAACTTTGCCGAAGCGCCCGCTCAGATTGTCCAGCAACTCCTGGCCACTCAAGGTTTCGTCTCCCCTTGGTCGCCTTTTGCCAATTCGTCTGGCAGCGCATGCGCCCATTGGCTAATGTTGCCGGCGCCAAGGAAAATCACCAGATCGCCTGGCTCGGCACAGGCGCGGATAATCGGCGCGATCGCATCCGGTCCGTCGATCTTTGATGCGTCCTTGTGACCGCCAGCTGTCAATCCGGCCACTAATGCTGCTGCGTCGAACCCTTCAATCGGCGCCTCGCCGGCAGGATAGACCGGTGCTACAAGCACTTTGTCGGCGGCGTTGAAACAAGCGCAGAAATCCTCAAACAGATCACGCAGCCGGGTAAAGCGGTGCGGCTGCTTGATCGCGATCACTTTGCGTTCTGCGGCTTGCCGGGCCGCCTTCAGTGCCGCCGCGATTTCAACCGGGTGATGGCCGTAATCGTCAAAAATCTCCACCCCGTTCCAACTTCCGGTATGGGTAAAGCGGCGACTGACCCCGGAAAACTCAGCCAGCCCGGAACGTATTGCATCGGTATCGACGCCGAGCTCAAACGCAACCGTGATCGCCGCGGCCGCGTTTGCGAGATTGTGCTGGCCCGGCATCGGCAGCAGCAGATCACGCAGTTCGACCGGCGCTTCGCCACGGCGCGAGCCGATCCTCACATCAAACAAGGTTGACGCGCCTTTGGCCCGCACATTGTAGAACTGCACATCGGCCTGCGGGTTGGCGCCATAGGTAACCATACGGCGTTCCGATATGCGCGATACCAGCGCTTGTACTTCGGGGTGATCAAGACACACCACGCCAAAGCCGTAGAACGGCACATTGCCAACAAATTGGTCGAAGGCGGCGCGCACATGGTCGAAATCACCATAGTAATCGAGGTGTTCAGGATCGATATTGGTCACCACCGCCACGTCGGCCGGCAATTTCAAAAACGTACCATCGCTTTCATCAGCCTCGACCACCATCCACTCGCCACCACCCATGCGGGTATTGGTGCCGAGCGCGTTGATAATGCCGCCATTGATCACGGTTGGGTCCAACCCGCCTGCTTCCAGCAGAGCGCCAACTATGGAGGTGGTGGTGGTCTTTCCGTGGGTGCCGCCGATCGCCACCGCGTTCTTGAACCGCATCAACTCGGCCAGCATCTCGGCCCGGCGCACGACCGGGATCTTGCGCTCATGCGCGGCGATAATTTCCAGATTATCCGGTTTGACCGCAGTGGAATAGACCACCACCGCCGCATCACCCAGATTGTCTGCGCTGTGACCCACCGCCACCGCGATATTTTTCGCCCGCAACCGTTTAACATTGCTGCTGTCAGCGATATCGGAACCCTGCACCCGATAGCCGAGATTGTGCAATACCTCGGCGATGCCGCTCATGCCAATACCGCCAATGCCAATGAAATGGATAAGCCCAATGGTCGCCGGTATGCTCATTTAGGTTTCTCCCACACCAGATTTTCCACTAAATCCGCCACCCGCGCGGCGGCGTCCAACCTGCCGGTCTTTTTGGCGTTCTGCGCTTGTTGTGCAAGTCTTTCCGGTTGCCTAATGGCATCGCCCAGAAATTCAGCCAGGCGTTTCTCCGGCAATTCGCTTTGTTGCACGACGCTTGCGCCGCCACTTGATGCCAGGGCCGCCGCATTCGCCGCCTGGTCGTGGTCAAGCGCGTAAGGGTAGGGCACCAAAAGGGCCGGCCGGCCAATTACCGACAGTTCTGAGACGGTCGAAGCGCCGGCCCGCGAGACAACCAGGTGGGCGTTAGCAATCCGCGCCGCCATGTCATCAAAAAACGGCCTAATCTCGGCGTCGAGACCGAGATTTTCAAGTGCCGCAACGGTATCCGCCACATCTTCGGGCCGTGCCTGCAGCACCAGGCGCAGTTTTGTCCTTTCACCGGGGGTCATCAGTGCCAGCGCCTTCGGCACGATTTCGGCGAAATAGCTGGCGCCTTGGCTGCCGCCAAACACCAATAAGTTGAACGGTTGATCAACATCTCGCATCCCATAGGCACTATCTCGTGCAACCAAAACCTGGTTACGCACCGGATTGCCGGTTACTTCTATGCGCTGATCAGCACCACCGGTGTGGCCGGGCGTAAAACCAAAGGCAATTTTGTCGGCAAAGCGCGCCGCCAACCGGTTGGCCCGGCCCATGACCGCGTTTTGCTCGTGCAGTATTACCGGTAAACGCGCCATTCGTGCGGCGATCAGCGGCGGCAAGGTCGGGTAACCACCGAACCCGACAATGACTGCCGGGGCAATTTTACGCAGTACCATGCGCGACTGTACAACCCCTTTTGCCAAGGTGCCAATGCTACCCAGGATCGCGGCAGGCTTACGAGAACCAATGGTTGCGGAAGCCACCACATGGATCGCCGCAAAGCTATCATCACCGGCAAAATCGCGGGCTCTTTTGTCGGTAATTAGATGCACCGACCAGGCGCGGCGGCCCAACTCCTCAGCAACCGCGACAGCGGGAAACAGATGGCCGCCAGTGCCGCCGGCTGCCAGCAGGATGGGTGGTGAACTAGACATCGAAACCCGGCTATCCAGCGGACTTGAGACGGCCGGAACTAAAAAATAACCGTTCAGCCTGGCGCGACTCTGGCCGCTTGCGGGTCAACGCCAATACAAACCCCATGGAAATGGCAACCGAAAACATTGATGAGCCGCCATAGGAAATAAAGGGCAGGGTCATGCCTTTAGCCGGCATCAAATTCAAATTGACCGCCATGTGGATCATCGATTGCAGGCCGAACAACAATACCAGCCCGCTAACCGACAAGCGGATGTATTCGTCCTTCGACCTTATCGCATGCATCAAGCCGCGCAGCACCACGAAACCGAACAGCACCGCGACCGCGACACACAGTAATATGCCGAATTCCTCTGCCGCCACCGCAAACGAGAAATCGGTATGGGCATCTGGCAATATTTTCTTGATCGTGCCTTCGCCAGGCCCCTGGCCGAACCAGCCACCGCGCACGATCGCCTCACGGCCGGTATCCACCTGGAAAGTGTCGCCCTGGCCGGTCCAAAACCGGTCGATGCGCCCGGCTGCGTGGGGATAAAACAGATAAGCCGCACCCATCGCAGACACAGCGAGCGCGGCCAGTAAGACGATCCATACCCATGGCATGCCGGACAAAAAGAACAACACGCCCCATACCAAGCCAATCAACATGGTTTGGCCGATATCCGGCTGTGCGATCAACAATGCAGCGATGATGCCGAACAACATGATCGAAAACAAATTGCCGGGGATTTCCGGCCGTCTGGCGTTTTCGGCAAAAAGCCACGCGGTGATAACGATGAAGGCCGGTTTCATCAATTCGGAGGGTTGCAAAGAGAAGCCGATAAATTGCAGCCAGCGCCTGGAGCCCTTGACCTCTGCGCCGATAAACAAGGTGGCGATCAACAGTGCCACACTCGTCAGCAACAGCAAGAATGCCGCCCGGCGCACTTGGCGCGGGGTGAGGAACGACAGGCCGATCATGATGCAAATCGTCGGCACTGCGTAGGTCGCATGGCGTTTGATGAAATGCAGGCTGTCGAAGCCGATGCGCTCGGCCACCGCCGGGCTGGCGGCAAACGAAAGCACAATACCGCAGACCAAGATCACCAGCAGCGCCGCCAATAGCAATAGATCGACGGTCCACCACCATTCCGAAAATGCACTACGCCGGGTTCTGCTTACCATTAGCAGCACTCCCTTGCAGCGGTTTGGCCGTCCGGTTGTGGGAGCCCAGCTACCAGCGCGCTATAGGCCCGGCCGCGAACCTCGAAATTGGCAAATTGGTCGAAACTGGCGCACGCCGGCGACAACAAAACCACCGGTTCGTCATGTTGATCCTTAGCCGCGTCCGCCGCCGCTTGGGCTACCGCCCGCTCCAGGGTCTTGGAGATCACAAATTTAGTTGTACTGCCCAACACGGAAGCAAATTCCGGTGCCGCCTCGCCGATCAGATAGGCCTTGGCAATCCCTGGGAAATATTCCCGCAGAGATTGAATGCCACCTTCCTTGGCAAGACCGCCGGCAATCCAGTAAATACGCTCAAAGCTCGATAGGGCAGCAGCAGCAGCGTCCGCATTGGTGGCCTTGGAATCGTTGACGAACAACACGTGGTCGCGGCGGCCGACAATCTGCATGCGATGTTCAAGGCCGGGGAAAGTGTCGAACGCCCGTTTCAGATCTGACTTGTCGCCTTCGCCTTCGGTAAGCAGCAGCCAAGCGGCGGCGGCAGCACTGGCGTTTTGCCCATTATGGGCGCCACGCAGATGATCCGCATCCCTAAGATCGCATAATTCTTTAAACCGCCCACCATCGGTTTCAGACAATTGTGTGCCGTATGCGGCGATGCCGGTTTGGTTTTTGTCCGCGTCCAACCGGAAAAGCCCGCCCGTGGATTTCCCAGGTTCGGTTTCAAGCCGCCCGGCGATCGCCCGGCACCAATGGTCTGACGTACCGACGATACGATGCCGGCTTTGCGCCAACAAGCGTTCCTTGATCGCCGCGTAATGGTTCATGGTACCATGGCGGTCGAGATGGTCCGGCGACAGATTCAGCAAGATGCCAATGTCAGGGTCGATGCCCGGCGCCAGTTCGATTTGATAGGACGAGCACTCGACCACGTAAACGCTATTTTCTTGCGGCGGCGCCAGCGCTAAAACCGGTTCGCCAATATTGCCGCCCATTGCCACTTTCATGCCGATTTGCGTGAGCACATGGGCGATCAGCGCCGTGGTGGTCGATTTGCCGTTGGTGCCGGTGATCGCGATCAAGGTGCTATTTGGCGCCAAACGGCGTCGCTCGCGGGCAAATAATTCGATATCGCCGATGATCGGTATCGCGGCCTGCTTTGCCAATTTGACCACCCAATGGGGTTCGGGGTCAGTCAGCGGCACCCCCGGCGCCAGCACCAAGGCGGCGCAACCTGAAAGGCCGGTTTCACGAAAGTCGGCAGGTGCCGCGCCCAAATCTACCGCCTCAGCCAAGCGGTCAGGATTGTCATCGGCAACGGTCACCTTAGCGCCACCGGCGATCAACGCCGCGACCGTCGCCAACCCGGAACTGCCGAGACCGAAGACGGCTATCGTTTGTTCGCCAAAGCAGGTTGCCGGGATCATTAATTACCTCAGTTTCAGCGTCGACAGCCCAACCAACGCCAACATTACAGCCACGATCCAAAAGCGGATGACTATCTGGCTTTCGGTCCAACCCTTTTTTTCGAAATGATGGTGGATCGGTGCCATACGAAACACCCGCTTGCCGGTCAATTTGAACGACGCCACCTGGACGATCACCGACAGTGCCTCGATAACAAAAAGCCCGCCGATAATGGCCAGCACGATCTCGTGCTTGGTCGCGACCGCGGTGGTGCCGAGCATACCGCCAAGCGCGAGCGAGCCAGTATCGCCCATAAATATCGCCGCCGGCGGCGCGTTGAACCACAAAAACCCGAGGCCGGCGCCAATTAGCGCGCCGCACACTACCGCCACTTCTCCAGTACCTGGTACGAAATGAATCTGTAGATAGCCCGAAAAGATCGCATTGCCCGACAGATAGGCGATCACGCCAAAAGACGCGGCAGCGATCATCACCGGCACAATCGCCAACCCATCTAGCCCGTCGGTCAAATTGACCGCATTACCGGAACCGACGATCACGAACATGCCGAAGATGACATAAAACAGGCCGAGATTGAGGGTCAGGTCCTTAAAGAACGGAAAGGTCAGGCGCGATGACAGCGCCGGGTCGCCAACATTGGTGATCAGATAGCAGGCAAATATCGCGATCGCCGCCTCGCAAGTCAGACGCGCCCGGCCGGAAAACCCCTTCGCCGAAGCGCCATTTACCTTCAAATAATCGTCGTAAAGCCCGATCAACCCAAACGTGAGCGTGACCATCAGCACCACCCACACATAAGCACTGGTAAGATTGGCCCACAGCAACGAGGAGCCAACGATACCCGCCAGGATCATCAGCCCACCCATGGTCGGCGTGCCGGCCTTTTTGAAATGGCCTTCTGGGCCGTCAAGGCGAATTGGTTGACCCTTGCCTTGGCGCACTCTCAGGGACCTAATTATCAACGGACCAAACAGGAATACAATGATTGCCGAGGTAACCAGTGCGCCGCCGGTACGAAAGGTGATGTAGCGGAATACGTTCAGCGCAGACAGGGTCGGCAACAATTCCTGGGCAAGATAGTAAAACATGATTTCTCCAAAACCGCGCCAAATAACGGCTACTCAGCGGGAGCCTGATCCGGGTTTGGGTGCGGCGGAAAATGTTCACGCAGCAACTTCACCAATCGCGCGAAATTCAATCCATTCGAAGCCTTAAACAATATTATATCGCCACCACGTACCATTTCGAGAAGAATCGGTCCGAGCGCCAGGGCATTGTCTGCGTACCCGCCCACCCGGTTGGTTTCAAGAACATCACGCAAATTGACCATCTGGGGGCCGGCGAGAAACACTAAATCGGCACCGGATCGGGCGATTGGCACGGCCAAATCTTCGTGCATCGTCTTCGATGCCTTCCCTAGTTCCAACATGTCGCCGAGCACGGCAATTTTCCGCCCGCCGGCTGGTAGCGGCGTTTCGGCCAGCAGATCGAGTGCAGCCGCCATTGATGCCGGATTGGCATTGTAGCTTTCGTCAACCACCAGCAGGCTTTCGCCGCCAACCGACAAGGTTAACTGGTCGCCGCGCCCAGGCGCCGCCGTGACCGTTGAAAACCCTTCAACCAACTTATCGCAATCGATGCCTGCTGCATCGGCGGCGGCAACCGCTGCGGCGGCATTAAGCGCCATGTGGCGTCCGGCCAAGGCCAATTTGAAGCTCAGTTTGGTTTTTCCAACCCGCAGATCGACCCGGGAACCAAGTTCAAGCGGGGTAACTTGTTCTAACCTCACATGGTTTTTCTTGCCAGTGCCAAACATCGTCACCTGCGCAGCGCCGGCAGCCTTTGCCAATCGGCGTAGCAACGCGCAGCGCTCGTCATCGCCATTGATTACCGCGACCCCGCCGTCGACCATTCCAGAAAAGATTTCCGCCTTGGCGCGGGCAATATCGTCGAGGCTGTCAAATGCGCCAAGATGGGCCGCGCCGACATTGGTAACCAGGGCCACATGGGGACGGACCATTGCAACCAGCGGCTCGATTTCACCAGGATGGTTCATGCCGATTTCGAAAACACCGAAGGCCGCAGTTTTCGGCATCCGGGCAAGGGTCAACGGTACCCCCCAATGATTGTTAAACGAGGCTTGCGCGGCATGGGTGGTACCAAGCGAGCCCAAGCTGTGGTGCAACAATTCCTTGGTGGACGTCTTCCCCACGCTACCGGTCACGGCAATGATCTTGGCTTCGCTGCGGTTGCGCGCAGCTACCCCTAGACGGCCCAGTGCTGCCAAAACGTCATCGACAATCGCCAGCGGCATATTGGCGGACCCGAGCGCCGCTATTCGGTGTTCACCGGCAATCGCGACCACCGCGCCGGCACGCCCGGCCGCAGGGATGAATTCATGACCGTCGAACCGGTCGCCTTTGATGGCAAAAAATGCGTCACCGGCACCAACCGTGCGGCTGTCAATGGATATGCCATCGATTGCTTCCGGCATGTCGCCGATCGGCCGGCCATGGATTGCGGACAGAAATTCATCGATCATCCACAACGAAATCATTGGCCCTGCTCCGCAATCAGTTCGCGCGCCACCGCATGATCGGAAAACCGCAGGGTTTTGTCGCCGACGATCTGGCCTTCCTCATGGCCCTTGCCGGCGATCACCAGGCAATCTCCCGTACCAAGATTGGTAATCGCGTGGGCGATCGCCTGCTTGCGGTCGGCAATTTCCAGTGCCCGATTGCTGGCCGCCAATATAGCCGCACGGATCGCCGCCGGGTGTTCGGTGCGCGGATTGTCATCGGTCACCACCACCATGTCGGCAAGGCGCTCGGCGATTTCTCCCATAACCGGCCGCTTGCCCGGATCGCGATCGCCACCACAGCCGAAAACTACCCACAATCGACCGGTGGTGAAGGGTCGAAGCGAGGTCAGAACATTTTCCAGCGCTTCCGGCTTGTGGGCATAGTCGACATAGACCGGCGCGCCAGCGACCGAACGGCCAACCAGTTCAAGGCGACCGGGTGCCCCTTCCAGGGTAGCAAGCGCGCCAAATACTGCCTCTGGGTCGCCGCCGGTAACGATAGCCAACCCGGCCGCCACCATCGCATTGGCGATTTGGAAGTCGCCGGCTAGCGGAAACGCTACCCGGTACACCCGACCGGCGTGTACGATTTCCGCTACTTGGCGAAATTGTTCGTGCTCGACCCGCTTAATGGCGATGAACGAACCGGCCCGCCCCACCGTACAAATATCGAGTTGCGCATGCCTGGCTGCTTCGATTGCCCGTTTCGACCAACCATCGTCGGCAAACATAACCGCCGGCGCGCCCTTGCTAAGCAACCGGTTGAACAATCCCATCTTGGCTTTGAAATAGCTTTCCATATCAAGGTGGTAATCGAGATGGTCGCGGCCGATATTGGTAAAGGCAGCGGCGGCCAGTTTCACGCCGTCGAGACGAAACTGGTCGAGCCCGTGTGAAGAGGCTTCCATCGCAGCATGGGTGATGCCGGCGGTGGCAAGTTCCGAAAGCAATTCATGTAACTGCACCGGATCCGGGGTGGTCAGGCTGCCATAATCACGCCGGCCTGGAGCAACCAACCCGGTGGTGCCGATCGACGCCGCATTA
This sequence comes from Rhizobiaceae bacterium, assembly GCA_965248715.1. Lineage (GTDB taxonomy): Bacteria > Pseudomonadota > Alphaproteobacteria > Rhizobiales > Rhizobiaceae > CBDFKB01. Next base: position 208,075 of record CBDFKB010000006.1, on the reverse strand, counting down.
AATCCGGCCGCTGCCCAAATTTGCCTGGCAAACGATGCCACCGAGGTTTTACCAGCGGTACCGGTGACCGCCACCACATATTCCGGTTGTCCGGGGTGAAACCGCGCCGCAAGCTGTGATAAAATCAGCCTTGGTTGATCAGCGATCAGCAATGGCACCAAATATTTGCAACCAGCCATGCCGCGATGGCCGACAATCGCGACCGCACCGTTGGCGATTGCATCTTCAGCAAATTCGGCGCCATCACGCTGGGATCCATCGATTGCTACAAACAGCTCACCGGCCGCGATTTGCTGTGAGTTAGCACTGACCCCGGAAATTTGCGTCTTAGACACTGAGGCATCTATTTCAACGCCTTGGTCAAGCGTACGGATTTCAGAAAGCTGCATAGCCACCGCTGATCGCGAAAGGTTATCAGGATCAATTGTAGACACTTGCTGCCTTTGTTTCGCTGATTGTCGGCTCAACCCCCAAGACCGCCGCCGACCGGCGAATGATCGCCCCCACCAGCGGCGCTGCATTTAGCCCGGCGGTCGCCGATTTTTTACCTTCTTCCGGCTTCGGTTCGTCGACAATCGCCAGCACCACATATTGTGGATCATCGATTGGAAACGCGGCCAAGAACGCGTTGAAACGTTTGTCTGAAACGTATTTTCCGTTAACCACTTTTTCGGCTGTGCCGGTTTTGCCGCCGACCCGATAACCCTCGACCGCTGCTCGCCTGCCCGACCCTTTGAGCACATTGAGCCGCAACAAATCGCGCATCGCGTCGCTGGTTTGCGGGCGTAACACCTGGCGCGCCAACATATCGGCAACCTCGCGTTGGCGCGGAAACAGGGTTGGCGGCACCAATTTGCCGCCATTGACCAGCGCCGCACCGGCAATTGCAGTCTGTAGCGGCGTGGTTTGCACGCCATGGCCATAGGAGATGGTGACCGAGTTGATCTTGGTCCACTTTTTCGGCTCGCTCGGACGAGCGACTTCCGGCAGTTCAAATTCCAAACGATCGAGCAGGCCGAGCCTATGCAGAAACTCCCGGTGCCCGGCAATGCCAATCATATTGGCCAACTTGGCGGCGCCGATATTGGAGGAATAGATGAAGATTTCCGGCACGGTCAGCCAACGCCGCTTGGCGTGGAAGTCCTTGATCGTGTAGCCGGCGATTTGCAGTGGCTTGGTAGCATCGAAACGATCGCTCAGATGCACCTGACCACTGTCGAGCGCCATTGCCACAGTAAACGCCTTAAATGTCGAGCCCATTTCGTAAAGGCCGGCGGTCATGCGGTTGATGCTTTCCTTCTTTAGCGCCCCGGCCGGCGCGTTCGGGTCATAATCCGGCACCGATGCCATGGCGAGGATTTCGCCGGTGTGGACGTTGAGCACCACGGCGCCGACACCGATCGCGCCATAGCGATCCATCGCCTTCATCAATTCGTCATGCACGAAATGCTGCACCCGCAGATCGATCGACAAATTTACCGGCTGGAGATTACGCTTGAGCGTGAACCCGGCCGCGCGCAAATCAGCCAACCCCAGGTCATCAACATATTTTTCCATTCCGGCAGTGCCCACATTGTCGATGTTGACATGGCCGACAATATGGGCCGCGGTTTGACCATTGGGGTAAAATCTCCGGTTCTCGGCACGAAAGCCAATTCCAGGCACGCCTAGCCCCAATATCTGGGTGCGTTGTTTTGGCGACAATTCGCGCTGTAGCCACACGAAGCCGGCGCCGCTGGTCAACCGTTTATGCATCAGTTCAATGTCGATATCCGGCAATACCGTAGACAATAGTTCCACCGCTTCATCGGCGTCGACAACACGGCGCGGTTCGCCGTACAGCGAAAAGGTCTTGATGTCGGTCGCCAGGGTCTGGCCGTTGCGGTCTTTCAAGTCCGGTCTGACCGCTGCCGTCGCGGCATCGGCCAGCACATGGGAGGCACCACCAGAAAGGGTTTGATTGGCGAGATAAACCAGCCTGCCGGCGATGACCGAGTAGGCCAGCACCACGCAGGCCATCACCATTGCCACCCGGGTGCGGGCATGTTGGGTATCGGTCTTGCGGGTTCCATCGAGATTGAGGGTTGACGCGAAATACTCACTACCGCCAGCACCATGCTCACGCCGATTGGCGGTTGGATGAAACACGCTCATTGTCCGCTCCCGCCCACAGCGCCGCCATCAATATCTTCCAGCAAGGTTTCTATCTGGCCGGATGGTCGGCGCTGCAAATTGGAGATGTGCTCGGTATTGCGCACTTGATCGGCCCGCAACGGCTCTAATCCCAATTCCTCGCCATAATGCTCAGTTAGCGCCTGCAACCTGGCCGGGCGTGACAATAGGCTCCAATCAGCGTTGAGAATGTTGATGGTCTCGCGCTCGGCCTCAATGTCGGCTTGAAGTTCGGCGTTTCGCTCAAACTGATATTCGGCTTTGTGTTTGATGCGGAACGTGGTCGCGGCGACGGCCACCACTAGGCCTATCAGCAGTACGTCGGACAATTTTAACATGCGAGCGTCTCCAACTGCGCCAGTCGTGGCAGGCGATAAGGTTCGAGATCAGTTTCTCGCGCCTGGGTGTTGGAACGAAGGCCACTTCTAAGCTTTGCCGAACGCGCGCGCGGGTTTGCCGCTAATTCGCTTTGCGAGGGCCGCACCAACCGCCGTCCTGACAGATCAAATGCCAGCGCTTGTATTTCGACCTCAGGCAGATGCCGTGACCGGGTCGAGCGAGGGCCGCCGCCGGCGAGAAATCTTTTGACGATCCGGTCCTCGAGCGAATGAAAAGAGACGATCGCGATCCGGCCACCGGTTTTCAGCAACCGTTCGGCAGCGTAAAGCGCGGATACTAATTCCTCGAGTTCGCGGTTGATGAACATGCGCAATGCCTGGAAGGTCCGGGTCGCCGGGTGCAACCTGGTTGGTCCGCGTGCCGGTGCTGCCTTGGCGATCACGGCTGCAAGGTCGACCGTGCGCTCAAATTTCCGCGCGGCGCGCCGGTCAACGATCGCATGGGCAATGCGCACCGCTGCCCGTTCCTCGCCCAAAGTACCGATTACCCGAACCAGGTCCTTGTAGGCCAAATGATTGACCGCTTCGGCAGCACTTGGGCCGGATTGCTCCATGCGCATGTCAAGCGGCCCGTCCTTGTTGAAGGAAAAACCGCGCCCGGCCTGGTCGACCTGCATCGACGAAATGCCAAGATCGAGAGTGACCGCATCAACGCTCGCGTGGCCGGCTGTGGTTGCCAATTGGTCAAGCTTGGAATGACGACCTTCGATCAATTGGATCCGGCCGGTAAATTCATCTGCAAGCCGCCGGCCATGCCTGATCGCCTGGGGGTCGCGGTCGATCGCCAGCACCTGCGCACCACGGTTGGCAATTTCGCGCGCATATCCGCCGGCGCCAAAAGTCCCATCCACAACCACCGAAGCGTCAAGCGGTGCCAACGCGGCAATCACCTCGTTAAGCAGTACCGGAATATGGCCGGTCGACCCATCTTCCGCGTCGTCCTGGGGCTGTTCACGCTTGTCAAAATGGTTGCCGGTCATTTTCTTCATGTCTGCGCCGCGCCCTCTTGTTGCGGAATTGGTTTGCCCAATTGGCGCCGCATCGCACGCACCTGCTCGCGGGCTCGCGCCTGGTAGTCGCGGAACCTTTCAGGCTGCCAAATCTGAAAGAAATGCCCGCGCCCAACGAACGCCGCCTGGTTCGTGATCCCGGTGTGGACACGCATATCTTCGCTCAACACCACTCGGCCATCGCCGTCGATGCGCAGTTCCTGACTATCGCCATGCAAATGGAACGACCACAATTCATACTCTTGCGACAGCGGGTCCATGTCGGCGATCCGACCTTCATGGCCATCGAGCAACGCCCGTCCACCAGCATCGATCGCCGGCTGGTCGACCGCCAGCAAGGTGAACAAGGATTGGTCGCCATGACGCGACAATAGGGATCGAAACGGGGCCGGGATTGAAATCCTGCCCTTTTTATCGATGCCATTGATGGTATTCGACAGAAATCGATCCATCATTCCCGATCCGTTGCGCGTACACGTCGCCACCGTGACGCATTTAAGCCGGGTTCCGGGTTTCCCGGCCTCCGGCACTCAAATAATCCACCCCGACGAGGGATGCCTGGCGGTAAATGGCGAGCCAAATAGTATTTTTATGGGATATCATGGGATAATTTGGGGGTCAATGGAACATTCAGGCCGATGACTGGGCTTTGTCAATCCAATTTGGCCAATTTGGCGCCACCAATTTCGTGTTCCAACGCCCAAAAAAAGCGTATTCCAGCAGCCACAACGCACCACCTTAGCTCAACCAAAATCAACAGATAAATCACGCCTTCTTGACTCAGATCAAATAACTATAATGGTTTATTTGATAAATTATGATAAAATATCTTGAACAATGGGTTGAAAAGAAAGAAATATTGAAATTGTCATTGCAAGATAATTGCGGTGATAAAGGAAAATTCGGTGATATGTTCTCTACGCTACAAAATTGGACCAATCGAGTATTTGAAAATTCCTTCCGCGCCCTGAGGTGGCCGTTTCCGGCTGAAGGCCCGATCGGCGCGCGGAATTTGCCGTGCATTGAGGGCAACAAAGTTGAATTTGAAGATGGAGTTTTGACCGTAATGGTTCCAAAATCCGAACCTACCAAACCCTGGACCCACGAAGTCAAAATCGCAAAAGCCTGAACCGCCATGCGGTCAAATACTGCTGTGGGTCGAAGCAGAGGCGACATACCTCCCTGCCGGTGGTTGCTTCGTTCACAATAAGAGCGCGTCAGGCCTACTGGCCGCCGGGCTGTTCCAAACCGGCCCGGCGGTTTTCTGTGTCATGCCAACGGTGGCTAATATTAACCCAACAATTCGGGTCAGCATCATCGCTACTAGCGCTTGTCACCAAGCGTTGGATTCGCTTCGTCACGCTTGCTTCGTCGCGCAATCTGTTTGTTTTGTCGCGTATTCTTGTCCGAAAACCGCTACACACTTTTCGGGAATACGCTTAGCGCTTGTCACGGAGCGTTGGGATAGCTTCGTCACACTATCTTTTGTTTTGTCGCGTATTCTTATCCGAAAACCGCTACACACTTTTCGGGAATACGCTTAGCGCTTGTCACCAAGCGTAGGATTTGCTTCGTCACGCTATCTGTTTGTTTTGTCGCGTATTCTTGTCCGAAAACCGCTACACACTTTTCGGGAATACGCTTAGCGCTTGTCACGGAGCGTTAGATTCGCTTCGTCGCGCTATCTGATTGTTTTGTCGCGTATTCTTATCCGAAAACCGCTACACACTTTTCGGGAATACGCGGGCCGCATTTTTCCTGGCGCGTATTCTTATCCGAAAACCGCTACACACTTTTCGGGAATACGCTCTAGCACTTGTCACCAAGCGTTGGATTTGCTTCGTCGCGCTATCTGATTGTTTTGTCGCGTATTCTTGTCCGAAAACCGCTACACACTTTTCGGGAATACGCTCTTTGTTTATGCGTGTCATTTTTCCCAAAACCGGTACCCACTTTTGGGTGACCCGGCCAAGTGCTGAAGCAGTAAAGTTGCCAACCGGCCTGTAAGCCGGGTTCTGTATGGCCTAACAAGATTGCTCCCGTCAGACGTGGTGGCCATTCATCTGGGATGCCCGTTGCCGGGCACCTCGGTGCAACCCACCCGGACAACTGGCCTGAAAACCGGCTGGGCATTGCTGCCCGCGTTGTCCCTATTCGGTCTTGCTCCCGATGGGGTTTGCCTGGACCGCCGCCATTGCTGGCGCGCGCGGTGGGCTCTTACCCCACCTTTTCACCCTTACCTTGCCGGCAAGCCGGAAAGGCGGTTTATTTCTGCGGCACTTTCCCTAGGGTTGGCGGGCACTTTCGCGCTCGTTCCCCCGCCGGGTGTTACCCGGCATCGTGTTTCCATGGAGCCCGGACTTTCCTCCCCCGCGGCGTTTCCACCGATGCGGGAGCGGCCACCCGGCCGGCTGGCGATTGCGGTATACATAAATTTCCGACTGCGGGAAACAATTCACGAACATCGGGCCGCGCTTTGCGCATGTCCAACCAACAAATTATACCAAAGGAACTTGGTGTTAGAGCACATTCGCGAAAAGTGTGTAGCGGTTTTTGGATAAGAATCCACACCACAACAGACCAAATTGAGCCCGTTGAGCGATTCAATTTGCGCGAAACGTGCGCTAGCGCGTGTCACCCAAAAGTTGGTACTGGTTTTGGGTGACACGCATAAACAATCAGATAGCGCGACGAAGCTATTCCAACGCTTGGTGACAAGCGCTTGCTAGCACGAAATCGATGCGATTAGTGGGTTTATGCCAATTCGGTTAAGGTTAACCGCGTGTTAGGCTGACTATGACAATGTGGGCGGGCTTTCGCCGTATTGTGCATTTAGGGACATATTCTTGTGATGGCTTGCGGCCATTGGGCACGATCGGCACAATCTTAGTGCGAGTGTAGTACCATGATCAGCAGACGTCAGTTTCTTGGTTCGGCCACAGCTACTTGCTTTGCAGCATCCGGGCTGGTTCCGCTAATTTCCTCCCCGGCATCGGCGAAATCAGCCAAAAACATCAATTATGGCGACAACCGCCTCGACGTTTACTCTCCTGATGGCGTGACCAACGCGCCGATCATCATGTTCGTGCATGGCGGCGCATGGTTGATGGGCAACAAATCCATGGTCGGTCGCAAACCGCGTTTTTTTACCGACAAGGGCTTTGTGTTCGTTTCCGTTGGCTACACCCTATTTCCGGTTGCCTCGGTGGAAACCCAAGCGAGCCAAATCGGACAGGCGGTGCAATGGGTACGCGAGAACGCCCACGGTTTTGGCGGCGACCGCGACCGCATCGCGCTGATCGGCCATTCTGCTGGATGCCACCTTGCCTCGCTGTCCACCCTTTCCGGCCTTTCCACCGGCGTCAGGGCGCTTTTGTGCAATGACACGCGCGCCTATGATTTGCACGAATTAGCGCGCACCAATCATGGCGGCCTGCCGGCGCTATATGCGGCGCCGTTTTCCAAACGCGAAAATTGGACCCGCTGGTCGCCAATAACCTATTCGGCTTCCATGACCCCAAAACCGCCTACCATGGTGCTTTATTCCGGCGGCTCGGGCCGCGACCGGCTTTCCCTGCATTTTGCCGGCGCCCTCGCAGATGGCGGTATGGACGTCAGCAAATATGACGGACGGCGCTATAATCATGGTTCGATCAATTCCCGGCTAGGCGCCGCCAACAGCCATGTCAGCGGCGCGGTAATTGAGTTTATCGATTACGCCTTCGCCAAACCCTTGTGCCCGGCGGGCGGCCAATCCAATCCTGGACCGATAGCGCAACATTGCAAAGTACCCGATGGCACGGCGAGTAGTTCCAATACTGCCAACTCCGCTGCCCCTTCCCAAGCCTTGGATGTTCCAGCGCCGGTATTCCGCTCGGCGCGAGTGGGCGCGTAGCCGCAGCTATCGCACCGCACAAGGGCTAAACATAACTGACACAGGCGCGTTGTCGGTATAAGAATGCCGGCATGTCAGGTTTATATTCGTTCAGACCGCGTTACTGGATTATCTTCATCTTAGCGGTTTTCGGCCTAGGCGCGCCTGCCAGCGCCAAAACATACGCTGGGGTCAGTTACGGCCCGGCGCTGATCGACGTTCATGCCCCGGCAGGCGCGGCATCGGCACCGGTGATCGTGTTTGTGCATGGCGGCGCGTGGGCGCGTAGCCGCAGCTATCGCACCGCACAAGGGCTAAACATAACTGACACAGGCGCGTTGTCGGTATAAGAATGCCGGCATGTCAGGTTTATATTCGTCCAGACCGCGTTACTGGATTATCTTCATCTTAGCGGTTTTCGGCCTAGGCGCGCCTGCCAGCGCCAAAACATACGCTGGGGTCAGTTACGGCCCGGCGCTGATCGACGTTCATGCCCCGGCAGGCGCGGCATCGGCACCGGTGATCGTGTTTGTGCATGGCGGCGCGTGGGCCTCGCGCTCGCGCAGTTGGATCGGCCAAAAAGCGCGGTTTTTCAATGATCTCGGCTATGTATTCGCATCGATCGATCACACGCTGTATCCGATCGCCAATGTGGGCAAACAGGCCGACGAAGTGGCCGCCGCGATCAACTGGCTCAGCGCCAATGCCGCCAGCTACGGTGGCGATCCTACCCGCATCGGTCTGATCGGCCACTCTTCTGGCGCCCATCTTGGCGCGCTGGCTGTCCTGTCGAAGCGCACCCGCCACGTTGCAGCATTGGCATTAATAGATTCCGGCGCTTTCGACCTACCCTATCTTGCCAAGATCAATGGCGGCTTTCTGCCGATCTTATACGCATTGCCGTTTGCCGACCGCAACCGTTGGCACGAATGGTCGCCGGTATCGTACGCGCCAAATGGCAGCCACCCGCCAACCCTGATTGCCTGGTCGGGAACCCCAAACCAGAAACGCATCTCCAAACGGTTCGCGCACACGCTCAGACAATATGGTACCAAAGTGGTCTTGTTCGCCGGCCCGGCCTATTCCCATGACGGCATCAATAACCGCATCGCCTCTGCCGGCGACCCAATAAGCGAAGCGGTGAAACGGTTTCTCAGCACCCATTTGCCAGTGCGCTAGAGCGTATTCCCGAAAAGTGTGTAACGGTTTTCGGATAAGAATACGCGACAAAACAAACAGATAGCGCGACGAAGCAAATCCTACGCTTCGTGACAAGCGCCAATCGTCCAAAAAATCAATGGGAACCCCACAATCACAAAGACGCCAGCTTGCGCCAGCGCCGCCCTGTTTAAGCATTATTGCAAATTTCTTCCGTTTCAAATCGCCGAAACAATTTGTCGCGATGAAATTCACGCTATCGCTCAAAAATTTGGTCACCTTGCGGATTTCCAGGTACGCAAAACAAAGCGCTATACGACCGGGCCGAACTGGCGATGGCCAAATAGCGCCAGAGGCACCATCGTGTTGCGGTTCGCTGCAATTAGCCGTTGAAGATACAGTTATTGCGGCATGGTGCCAAATCGGGCATGGAGTGGGTCTTCTTCCTCCATCTCGAAGAAATCATCTTGACAAATTCACAAATTGGCGGCCCACGCGCCTGGACTATTTGGTTCCTTGCTGCCCTAACCTTCGGATTTGCGTTTTTCTGGCGCGTGTCACCTGGTGTGATGGTCACTGAACTGATGACCGAGTTCCAGGTTGGAGCGGCGGTGCTCGGCAATCTGTCGGCGCTATATTTTTACCCGTATGTTCTGTTGCAAATTCCACTCGGCGCGCTGCTCGACCGCTTTGGCGCCCGAATGTTGCTGACCATCGCGCTTGGAATTGCTGCGATCGGCGCGGTCCTGTTCGGTTCGGCGACCAGCCTTGGTGCCGCCTATGCCGGCCGCGCATTGATCGGTGCCGGATCCGCTGTTGGATTTATCGGTTCCCTGGCACTGGCGGCAAAATGGTTTCCGACCCACCGCTTCGCGCTCCTCGCCGGGTTGGCTATGTTTTTGGCCATGTTGTGCGGCATTGCCGGCCAGGCGCCGCTGGCGATCGCGATTGCGAATTTCGGTTGGCGAAGCGCCATGATCGCCTCTGGTTGTGCAGCCGCGATATTGGCGATCGTAGTATTGCTGGTGGTCCGAAACGGGCCGCTTGATAATGCAGCGACACAAAAACCGGTCAGCAATTGGGGTGAAATTGGCCGTGGACTTTGGCAGGCGGCAGCCAGCGGCCATGTGTGGTTGATCGCCATCGTTGCTGCGGCGATGAGCGGGCCAATGCTGGCGTTTGGCGGACTGTGGGGCACACCATTCCTGATGACCACATACGGCATGTCGAGGCCACAAGCCGCGTTTTACGTGTCGCTGCTGCTATTTGGCTGGGCACTCGGCGCACCGACCTGCGGCTGGCTGTCCGATCGGCTGCGCACCCGTAAAAAATTGCTGCTCGGACCGTCGCTGATCGCCACCTTGTGCCTTGCAGCGATCGTATTGGTGCCGGCTATCCCGCTGGCACTGCTCGCTGGGCTGATATTTGTGCTTGGCTTTGTCGGCGCCGGCATGACGGTCGGTTATGCGCTTGCCCGCGAACTAACCCCAGGGGCTATTCATGGTTCGGTCACCGGCATCGTCAATGCCATGACGGTTGCCTCGGGTGCGGTTCTTCAGCCGTTGATCGGCTTGGCTCTTGACCGGTTCTGGGACGGCACAATGGCAAACGGCATGCGGCTCTACGACGCAGTAGATTACCGTAACGCGCTCACAATGTTGGTCGCCTGGGCCGCCGCCGGTTTCCTTGCCGCATTGTTTTTGCACGAGACCGGAGCAAAACAGCAACATGTTCCGGCACCATGAATCCATAAAATTCATCGCCGACAATAACTGAAAAACTACTTGATAATTGCCGTCGCTTGAACGATATCCTCTTTCCAATCGCAGCCTGGGAGATAGCTAAGTGCAGTTGATCGTGTGGTTGTTGTGGATCGGGTTGACCGCCGGAATGTTCTACAGCGCTATTTTTCACAAGGCGCCGGCGATCGAAGCCGATGTGCTGGCGCGCGCTGATGCCAAGATCGCAAATGTTGCCCACCGCGGCAGCGCTATCGAAGTATTGGCCGACGGTCGTTACGTCACTGTGCGCGGGGTGGTCCATGACCAAGCCTCGCGCGATCAGTTGATTGACGCGGCACGAACCGTGTATGGCGCCCATCGGCCGATTGACGCCCTGATCGTCAAGCCGAACGACCTGTCGTCTATCGCTGCCATTAAACATGGCGACGGAACTATTGCGCTGCTCGGTGCGCTAGGCAGTGACGCCGCACGGGGCAAATTGGTCACCGCGGCGCAAAGCATTAGCGGTGCCAAAGTAGTCGACCGGTTGAATATCGCCAGCATCGGTGCCGGCAACCGGAATGATGAAATCGCCCTGTCAGCAATACAGCAACTCGAACTTCTGAAATCAGGTTCCATTATTATTGATCCCGACGGCAAGCCGATCATGCGTGGCGAGATGGTTGACGGTGGCGAACATAGTGAGCGGATGCAGGCTCTTCGCGACGCCGGTTGGACCATTGATACAGCCGTTAACGACAGTGCGGCGCTGCAGGCAAATATCGCTGCGTTAGGATTAGCCGCACAAAGGGCTAACGAAACCCTTGAGCAGTGTCAGCTGCAATTGGCTGGCGCGCAGTCAAGCTCTGCGGGTGACGAATGTGCCGGCCAATCGGTTGGCGGCGCTAGCGGCACCACATCGCCAAGCAAGAGCTTTATGCAAGTGTTTGTTGCCAACTGCAATATGGCGGCGCAATCCCTGCTTGCCGGCGCCGGTATAAATTTCGTAACCGGCAAATCGGAAATCGATCCGAGCGCGGCGCCATTGCTCAATCGGATTTCCGGGGTAGCGCTAGCCTGCGCCGGTGGTGACGGCTTGAAGGTCGAAATTAGCGGCCATACCGATGCTGAAGGCGATGAAAACGCAAATATGGAACTGAGCAAGCAGCGCGCCGCCGCCGTGCGCGAAGCCCTGGTCGAACGCGGCGTCGATCCGCAAGCGTTAAGCGCAATCGGGTATGGCGAGGCCCAACCGATCGCCGACAATGACACGGAAGAAGGCCGGGCCGCCAACCGCCGCATCTCGTTTGACTGGTCGGCCCGATAACAAATCCGCAGTGCGGCGCGGTTGGCAAATTTGGAGCAAATTATGTCTTATCTCATCACTCAGATCATTCTTTATCTGATCGTCGCGCTTTTGCTCGGCCTGGCGCTCGGCTGGTTGATCTGGGGCCGCCGGCTATCGCAGATGGCTGAAGAACGTGCTGATATGAGCGCGACGATCGGCAAGTTGCGCGACCAATTGACCGAATGCCGGCGCGATCGCGAAGCTAGGGAAGGCAATGTGCACGCGCCGGCAGCCATCGTTAAACCGGTACCGGCAGCTAAAACATCCAAGCCCGCCAAGGGCAGCGCGTTTACCACCGATGCCGCAAAACCGACCGGCCTATATGCCAGCGCTCCACAAGAGCCGGCCGATGATCTGAAAGAAATCAAAGGCATTGGCCCGGTGATGGAGCGCACGCTCAACGCCCATGGCTGTTATCATTTCAAACAATTGGCCGAATTCACCGATCGCGACGTCGAGTGGATCTCGGCGGCAATCAAGACCTTTCCCGATCGCATTAAACGCGACCGTTGGGTCGAGCAGGCGCGCTATTTGTACTTACGCAAACAGGGCGGCTGACCCCTGCCGGTTCTGGTACCGGTCAGCACCAAGCAACCCTTTATGCCGCCTCGGCGCGGGCCTTAATAATGGCGTCGGCTAGACGCTGTTCGACCCGCGCCATGTGGTCGAATTCCGCCGCATAGGTCGCCCCACCGGCGGTCGCCGAACGCAGTTCGATGATCATGTCGCCAATATCGGCCTGGGGCATCAGCGCTTCCACCGTATCCCATCCGGGCCAATCCTCGCGCGGACCAAAACCAAGCATGCGGCCACGGCGCTGGGAAATGATCGCATTTACCCGATTGGTCGCATCGTTTGGAGTATCGATGGTCACCTTCATTACCGGTTCCAGCAATACCGACCCGCAATGCGGCATGCCCTCGCGCATCGCCACCTTGCCCGCCATCTGGAACGCCATGTCCGACGAATCGACCGAATGATACGATCCGTCCGCCAGATTGACCGTGACATCGACCACCGGGAACCCAAGCGGGCCGCGTTCGAGATATTCACGCACCCCATGCTCGACCGAAGGAATATATTGTTTCGGCACTACGCCGCCGGTGATCGTGTTGGTGAAATTGATACCGGCATTGCTTTCCTGCGGTCGGATTTCCAATGTCACATCACCGAACTGGCCGTGGCCGCCTGACTGCTTTTTGTGGCGCCCGCGCTGGGTTGTGGCCCGGGCAATGGTTTCGCGGTAGGGGATAACCGGCACCCCGGTCAGCACTTTGATTTGCGAACGGTTTTCCAGGCGCTCAATAGCAATGCGCAAATGCATCTCGCCATTGCCGTGCAGCACCAGTTCGCCGCTGCCTTGCTGATGCTCCATGCTCAGAGACGGATCCTCTTCGCCAAGCCTGGTCAAGGCCGCCGACATTTTCACCTCGTCGCGCCGCTCGACCGCGTGAACGCTGATCGAATAGACCGGATAGGGGCGCTCGGGCATATCTATTGGAATGTTGTCGCTCTTTTCCTGGGCAATGAAATTTCCGGTCGCCGCACCGTCCAGTTTTCCAAGCCCTACCAAATCGCCGACATTAGCGCTGCTGATTTTCTCCGCGCCGCCGGCCATCGGTCGGTACAATCCCGAGATCCGCATGCTGGCGCCATCTTGCCCGGCGATTTGGCTGCCATCGGAAACCTGGCCGCGCAGCACCCGCACAAAGGAAAGTTTTCCGCTATGGGGATTGTGTACCGTCTTCATTACCCGGCCCAGGAACCCACCGTCGCTTGCAATACCAAGCCGCTGGCAAGTCTGGTCGATATCCGGTCCGTCATGGCGGATGGTTTTCAACAGCCTGAGCGCGCCATTGCCATTTTCGGCCGATCCGATCAATACCGGCGTCAACAGGCCTTTTTGCAAGTCGGAAGAAAGGTCGGAAAATACCGTATCGACAGATGGTTCGATATCCTCAAGCAATTGTTCCATCAATGAGTCGTCATAATCAGCCATGGTCTCCAACATCGAAAACCGCGCTTCGACTTCGCGGGCCTTTTCCTCGTTGGGAATTTCGGTGACTTCGCTTTCCTCGCCCTGGCGATAAATATAGGCCCGTTCCAGCGCCAGATCGATCGCGCCAACCGCTTCCCCCTGACTACGGATCGGAATTTGCCGCAACAATAATGGCGAGGCGCTGGCCGGTTGCAGCAATTTCAGTGCATCGCGCACGCCCATGACCGCCTTGTCGATCTTGTTGAGGAAAAGCACCCGGGGGATGCCACGAGCGTCCAGTTTCTTAAGGATGTGCTGTAGCGCCGGTATCTTGGCGTCGTCGGCTTCGGTTACCACCACCGCCATGTCGACCGCCGCCAACACCGGGTCGGCCTCGAAGGAAAATTCAACCGAGCCCGGGCAATCGACAAAGGTGATCGGCTCGCCCATGAAATCTGTGCTGACAAAGGTCGCTTCGACCGACATGCCATGTTGACGGGCCTCGGCGCTGGCATCGCCTACCGAGTTGCCGGACGCGACGGAATTTTGCTGATGAATGGCGCCGGAACGCGCCAGCATTGCTTCCAACAGGGTGGTCTTGCCGCTCGACATCGGCCCTAAGATCGCCACACATTTTGGACCGGTCCGGCGTTCGCGCACATTGTCAACCATTTTCATGCTCCTCCATCATAACGCATTGGGCGGGTTGGCCGCCCAATGCTGCGATGCGAGGATGTTGGCATCCAATGGCGGCCAATCGGAAAACCATGGTTCCACTTAATTAGGCCGCTTGCAAGCGCTGACCACCAACAAACCGGCTGATGGGTGTATTGTTAGAACAAATTTCACGTGTGTGGGTTTCGATACAGCACCCTACCCAGGCGCGCCGAGAATTGCCTCCACCTCATCGCAATAGGCCCGGCTGGTCGGGTTCATGCGCTTGGCGCCATGACCGGCATTGTAGCGCAGAACCGCGCCACATGCGCTTTCATCGCCAAGACGATAGGCGCCGCCGAGATATTCCATGCCGTAGCGAATATTGGTTTGCGGCTCGAACAATTGCTGCACCGAGCCGTCATACCCCATCAGGCGGGCAGTCGCCGGCTTGATCTGCATCAGACCGACCTCACCGGCAGCGCCACGTGCCTTCTTATTGTAATTGCTCTCAACCTTGACCACCGCGTGGGCCAACGCCAAGGGAACCCCGTTGCGCTTTGCATGCAGAGCGATCATTTCCGCGAACGGTGCGTCGGCGTGGGCTCGTTCAGCCAGCGCCGCCGAGCGCCCGCTTTTGCCTGCCGACAATTCTTGCCCAGCAACCGGCATCCGCTCAGCACGGTCGGCCGGGTGCTCGTTGTTGGGAACCACATATTCGCGAGCAGCTAACCTTTTTGGTACCGCCGCCCGGTCATTGCCATGGGTCGAGATCGCCGAACCGCTCGCACATGCCACGAGAAGAAGCGCCGGCAACAAAGCACCGGCAAACGATACTATCCGCATTATACCAAGGGAATTTAATATTGACCGATTTGACCGCCGCGATTTTGTTTGCTGACTAGGCGGAAACCGAGCCGTGGTGCCAACCCACCACAAGCGGGCTCCAACAACGTCAGTAAACGAAATCGCGCGGCCAAATAGCGCCGATTTTTCAACCCGATGCAACATCTCGTGGTGGAGCAAACCGGCCCACCGGACGTCGTTGCAAAACTTGCCCGATACCCCGGCATAGCGCTGCGCTTCGCGCCTCGCCGGATGAACCGGTTTGCATCCATCAAATAGGTCAATATTAAGTTCCATTGGTATTACGTCCCCGCCTTGGACCAAATACCTTGGCCCGCTGAAAGCCACCCAGCGCTATCACAATGTTTGCTAAGACCGATTTCTGGTGCCAGTTTGTCCAAAATCAGGCATTGTCTTGATGATTTGTGGGCATTGGCAATCGGGTTCGAGCACTGATACCAACGGTGGTTAATATTGGCGCCTGGTTTCGATACCATACAAACCAGATTGGTTTTAAGCGCTCGCCGGTGCTATAATTTGAACCAGCTTTGTCAGCGCATCGAAAGTTGAATAATCAACAATGCCGTCGACCCGCTCGGGCCTAAAATGGCGCTGAAATGCTTCGATGCAGGTCCGGGTTTGCCGGTCATATTCGCCGCTTTGCCCAACACAATAACCGAAAGCCACCAGCAACCGCTGCACCTTATCCGCCGGCTCGCAATCGGCAATGGTTCCGGTTTGAGCCGGTATCGGTGGCGCGAAAATCCCAATCCCACCCTCGGCAAGTTGGCCCCACGGAAATTTTTCGCCAGGATCGATCTTGCGGCCCGGCGCCACGTCGCTATGCGCCAGCACATTGCCGCTCATCACCCCAGTTCTCGACATTATATCCAGGCAAAGCCGTGCCACCGCCTCGATCTGAATTTTCGGAAATTCGGGATAGCCATGGTCGTGGCCGGGATTGGCGATCTCGATACCGATCGAGCGCGAATTTATATCGTTTGCGCCCTTCCAGCACGAGACACCGGCGTGCCATGCACGTTGTTGTTCCGCGACCAATTGGCTAATCCGGCCATCCTCGAACACGAAATAATGGCACGATACTTGGCTTTGCGGCGACCCAAGCCACAACAGTGCCGCATCGGCAACTGGCATACCGGTATAGTGCAGGATCAAAAGGTTTACCGGTTTTGCCGGTTCGCGGGGTCCGAAATTGGGCGAAGGCACCAAATCGTCAACGAATAAACAGTCGGCCTCAAACCCGCTCAAAGCGCAGCCTTTCGATGTGCGCGAAAGCGTCATTGATCGCAGCCAACCGGTCATTGGCGATCGAAATACATTCCGCCGGCACGCCACGAGCGGTCAGCCGGTCGGGATGGTTCTCGCGCACCAAGCGACGGTAATGGGCCTTGATCTGTTTCATATCCCAGTCCCGTTCGGCGCCAAGTATCAGATAAGGATCGCTACCGACCTCCACATGACGCATGCGGATCGCCTCGAACGTAACTTCGTCGATACCGAAAATTGCCGCCACGTCAAAGATGAAAGCAAGTTCATCGTCGTGGACAATGCCGTCTGCCTTGGCGATGTGAAACAAGCCGTCGAGCACATCTTGCAAGATGTCTGGATCATTCGCGAACAAGGTTGCGACCCGGCTGGCATAAGCGTCGTAACCCGCCACATCCTGTTTGGCGAGATTATAAAGCCTCGACACATTGTCGGCTTCACCGTCGGGTATCTGGAACAATTCGCGGAACGCTTCGACCTCTTCGGCGGTCACCACCCCGTCTGCTTTGGCCATCTTTGCCGACAACGCGATCATCGCTGCGGAAAACGCCACTTGTGCGCGGGTCTCCGGGTCGCCGGAAATCGCCGTGCGCAATGCTTCGAGCAGGCGAAGAAACGGATTGCCGGTCACTTGCGCCGCCTGTTCGGCTATGCTTTGCCAGACTGTCATCTGCCTGTTCCTCAAGGCCAAACATTGCCGTGTCATTTGGCAATTGCCGGACCTGCCGTTTTCCTATCAATTGGCCGTGTCAGCGGGCCGTGCTGCAATTGTATCCAACACTCTTGTCGAAAACATGAATAACGCCGATAGCTCCAACCGTGCCGCGCCCGCCGGCGGCAAACCTGCCGGCTCGCTGTCGCTCGCCTATCTCCTTGGCATTATCGGAATAGCGGTTTTCGGCGCAACCCTGCCGCTGACGAAAATTGCCCTAATCGATTTTTCTCCAGGCTTTATTACCTTCGCGCGCGCCCTGATCGCCACCGCCGCCGCCACGATCATGCTCGCCATCCTGAAAAAGCCGCTACCGCACGGCCATTGGCGAACCTTGTTCGTCGCCGGCTTGATGGTGGTGCTCGCCTTTCCCGCTTTCATGGCCCTGGCCATGCAAAGGGTTCCGGCAAGCCACGGCGCGGTGGTATTGGGATTATTGCCGATAGCTACCGCGGTCTTGGCGGCAGTCTTGGTTGGCGAACGGCATTCAACCCGCTTTTGGCTGCTCAGCCTCGCCGGGGCCATATTGGTGGTCGGTTTTGCCGCTTATCGCAGCATTGAAAAGGAAGGCACGATTGCGTTCGAAGCCGGCGATCTCTGGTTGTTTGCGGCCACCCTTGCAGCGTCCGCCGGTTATGTGCTGCTCGGGCGCATGTCGCGCACCATGCCGGGTTGGGAGGCGATCAGTTGGGCATTGTTGATCTGGGCGCCGGTGACGGTTGCCGGCACGCTGTGGACCTGGCCGGTTAACATCGGCGAGGCTTCAACACTTGGGATCGCGGCACTCGTCTATCTCGGTCTGTTTTCCATGCTGATCGGGTTTTTTGCCTGGAACGCAGCGCTTGCCCTGGGCGGGATTGCCCGCATCGGTCAGGTGCAATTGATGCAGACCTTCTTTACCCTGGCCCTGGCGGCCCTAATACTGGGCGAGGCGATCGATATCATCACCCTTGGCACAGCAATATTGGTGACCGTGATCGTGGCGGCGACCAGAAAAGTGTGACGGGCCGGCAACCTACCAACAACCCTATGCGTGTCCCAATACCGATCTGGCCCGATACGGCGCTTCCAGCCGTTTGACCTGCGCCGGGGTCAGGCCGATGTCGAGGGCGGCAATCGCTTCGTCCAACTGCCAAAGTTTGGTGGCGCCAACAATCGGCGCCGTGACCGCCTCTTTGTGTAGGGTCCAGGCATAGGCAATCTGCGCCGGCTTGACCCCCATTTCATCGGCGAGTTTTACCACCCGCCGGTAGATCGCTTCGTCCTGTCTGGAGCCAAAATAGCCCTGCGCCATGCGATCCCGGCGCGCCCGGTCAGTTTTCGCGGTTCCGTCACTGCGGTTGCCGGCCAGATAGCCGCGTGCGATCGGCGACCACGGCACCACCGCCACCCCTTCCGCCACGCAATAGGGGATCATTTCGCGTTCTTCCTCGCGGTAGGCAAGGTTGTAGAAATTCTGCATTGCCACGAACATTTGATAGCCGCGCGCACGTTGCATCTCGCGCATCTTGACAAACTGCCAGGTCCACATCGACGAGGCGCCGAGATAGATCGCCTTGCCCTGGCGTACCACCTGTTCGAGCGCGTCCAGGGTTTCGTCCATCTCGGTTTCCTTGTCGACACGATGGATGTACAATAAATCGACATAATCGGTACCAAGCCGCTTGAGCGAAGCGTCCACCGCCTCAAACACATGCTTGCGTGAAAGGCCGCTGCGGTTGGCACCGGTGGCGGTGCCATGCCTGATCTTGGTGGCGATCACCACATCGGCGCGGCTTGGCCAATATTCCTTTACCGCGCGACCGGTGATCTGTTCACACACCCCGTTCGAATACATGTCAGCGGTATCAAGGAAATTGATCCCAGCTTCGTAAGCGCGGCGAAAAAACGGCTGGGCCGCCTTTTCATCAAGCACCCAGGGATGTTGTTTGCCACCCGGCGTACCATAACTCATGGTGCCTAGGCACAGTCTGGATATTTGAAGACCGGTCCGGCCCAAACGTACAGTTTGCATTTATCCCAACCCCAAAATTTGTGTAATCGCGCCCCAAAACGGTTTTTGTGAAATCATACCGCAAACAGCCTTTCGGCGAATTTCGGATATGGGTTCTTGATCACCCGCGCCACCTCGCCACGAATAATCCTTAAATCGTCGGCGCTGGGCATCTCGGTCTCGCGAACCTGGTCCGGAATATCGAAATCGAAGCCGGTATTGTCGCGCACTTCTTCCAAAGTGTGGCCACGATGGACGCTTTTTAGGCAAAACCGTTTCCGGACGCGATCAAATCCCATTACGCAAAGTCCGGTAACCAGTGCATGAGGCCCGCCGGGCCGCATTACCTCGCTGGCGCTGGTGCCGGGCGAACTGATGTAGTCCACCTTGGGTACGAAAATGCGCCTGGTGTGCTCTTCGCGAAACAAGATCACCCGCGGCACCAGAAAATACAAAAAAGCCGACCCGAACGCCCCCGACCAGCGCACATCCCACTCTGGATAGGCGCCGATGCCGGTCAAATTGATGTTGGCGGCGCCGTCGATCTGACCGCCGCTCAGGAAAAATGCGTCGATCCGACCCTGGGCGGCGCTGTCGAACAGGTCGACCCCGCCGGCGCTGCGATATTCGGCGATGTCGCAGCCAAGGATCGTCACCCGGATGCCGCTACGCGCTGCCGCCAGCAGGGCTGCCGAGCCGGGGATCGGCGACAACACCCCGACCGCGATGTGACGAATTTCGGTTAGCATGCCGGCAATCGCATGGATCAGCAATTCTTCGGGTCTAACTGCGCCGCTCATCCCGTGCCGCGCTTTTCGCCGGAGACGAACCGCTCCAGATAGGTGGCAAATCCTTCCTCGGTTCGCGCCATTTGCGCGTAGGCAGCGATATGTGACCCATCGATCCCGTAAGCGCCGGTGAGCGCCGAAGGCCAGGCACCGTTTTGCGCGATCGCGATAGCGGTCACATACAGGGAGGAAAGGGTCCCGGCCGCCATTTGCGGATCATCCCCCAAATTTTGTTCAGTGATAGTTTCCGTGGTCGCCAAAGTGGCGCGCGCTGCCGATGCCATCATCTTAACCTCAGGCCGGTCGCCAACATAAAGATTGCCGCCCCGGTCGGCGGTTTGCACATGGATTAAGGCGAAGTCCGGTTTGATCGCCGGCACCGCCACGATCGGGTCATTGGTTTCAAACGGATTGTCGATCACCTTGTAGTCATGCCGGTTGGCCAAAACATCGGAGCCAACCAAACCTCGGATCGGTAGGAACGGAATGCCCTTTTGCCCGGCCTGTAGCCCGCTATAGAGCGCCGGACAGGTAGAATCGTAGATGTGAATTGCACCCGAACGCGCCGCGCGGTTAAACGCCGGCGCCTGGCCGAATTCGTCGAGCGCAATGCCCGAGGTTTCGACGCTTTTCACACAACCGGCACCGATCAACAAATCGGCGGCGATATCGCCGGTCGGCACGGTGATCAGGTGCAAATTTTTGACCCCGCGGCGGATGATCGCGCGCACCAGTTCAAGCGGCCCGCCCGGCCCTTTCAATATGGCCAGCGAAGCACCGTCGCCGATCGGTGCCGCCAAGCGGTCGGCAGATGGTTGGGTACGGTTTGTCATTTTGGCTTCCGTATACTCGGTAACAAATGTAATGTGGATGCTATATCAAACATCAAGATGCCGCAAAATTCGCCGGTTTGCAGCAAAACCGCTATCTGGGTCGCAAGCAAATAAGCCCAAGGCGCAGGCGCACGCCAATGAGTACCTTTTTGGCGCGATATGCGGTAATCTATTACACGGCCAAATAAGCCATTCTATTGCGATGCGGAGTTTGCTGCCATGATCATCTACCCGAATATCGAATTGCAGAAGGGCAAATGTGTCAACCTGTTTTATGGTCTGATGGACAAACCCACGGTTTATGACATCGACCCGGTAGTCGCGGCGAAGAAATTTGCCGCCGAAGGCGCGGAATGGCTGCATGTGGTCGACCACGACGCGGTCGGCAAGCTGGAAAACGACAATCATAAGGTGGTGCTGGATATTATCGATGCGGTAACCATCCCGGTCCAGGTCGGCGGCGGCATCCGCACCGCGACCTCCATCGACTGGTGGCTCGAGCATGGCGCCGCCCGGGTGGTGGTCGGCAACATGGCGGTGGTAGATCCGGGCACGGTGCGCGATGCATGTTCGCGCCATCCATACAATATCGCTATTTCAATCGATGCCAGCCAGGGCATGGTGGTATCCGACGGCCGGACCAACCAAACCGCGTTTATGCCACTGGAATTTGCCCGCTATTTCGACAATGATATGGTCGGCGCGATCATCTTTACCGACATCGACCGTGATGTGGAACTGCCGGAAAGCAGTTTGGGCCTAACCACGGAAATCGCCGCCGGGGTGGGCACACCGCTGATCGTGTCCGGCACGGTCAAGACCCTGGATGACATCTCAACCCTGAAATATCTGCCCAACATTGCAGGCGCGATCACCGGCCGGGCACTGTTTACGGGCGAGATGGACCTGACCGAAGCAATCGAAATCGCCCGCGCATAAACCTTGCCGCTGGAGTTGGTCTCATGCGGACGACTTATGCGGCCGGGGTTTCCGTTGGCGTATTGTCGAGGCCGAACGGGATTTTTACCCAGGCGCGCTCGTGCAGATAATATAAAATCAGTTTGGTGATCACTTCGATGCCGCCAATCGAGATCGCGGTGCCCACATTGCCGGTAAAAATCAGCGCCAGCAGGAAGGTGTCCAGGCTGGCAATGACCCGCCAGGTGGTGGTCTTGGTGGCGGTGCGCTTATGGGCTTCCTTGCGCATGCCGTCGACCACGCTGACCCCCCATTTGACCCGCGCCCACATGCGGTCGTGCAGGAAATATAACACCATTTTGGTGGCGACTTCGGTCAAGGCGATGTAGCCGGCGGTCTCTAAAACCTCGGCATTGCTTTCGTACAATTGCATGCCGAACAGCGGCCCGAGAAAACTGATCACCAGGAACGACAGCAGCAAAGTGTCAAGCGTGCCGACCACGCGCCACGAAACCGCTTTGGCAGCACTGCGCCACGGTTTGATTTCTGGCGGGTTTTTCGGGTCTAGCCCCAGGTCTTCCGGCCCGAAAATCGGTTTTTCCGGTGCTTCGCGCATTGCAAATTTCGCTCCGTTATCGGAATCACCCGTGCCTAAGAGGTAATGTGTAGGGGCCGGGTGTCAAGCATGGCAATGCCGCGTGCCAAATATTGCACAACGAAAGAACCTGCGCTTTCAGGGGCAAACTATAATTTGCCATAGGCGGCGGAAACGCCGAAGTTACGCTTGCATGGCTCCAGCCAAAGGTCATATAAACTTAATAGTATTTATTTGGCGGAATTAATGGCACTTCAATATACCGCACCAAGCCCCGAATATTTACGGGAATTACGTGAAGTAGCTCGATTTGCCCGGGGATTGGAAGACTATCTCGGAACGGCAAATCTTCTACCAGAAGGTTTTCCGACCGAGCAGGTGGCGGAGCTGTGCCAGGCATTAGCGAGATTGCCCAATGGCACGGCCGAAGGCAGCATTAGTACTTTGTTGCAAGCAAGTGCACGGTTTCCAGCTATCCGGACAAAATATATCCCCGCCGAACCCGAACCTGAACACGTCGCAGGGGACCCAGGCGCCGATGAAACACCAATCCTGTTTCGTGGCGAGCCCCTGGATGGCAAGATTAGCTTGCTATATGTCGCTGTCGGTACCGCAATCGAGCACTATAAGACTGAATCAGGCGATGAATTTCCGCCGGATATTGAGCCGGAACCGGAAATTGAACCAGGTGCGGATTTCGACCGCGACACAAACCTAAAGACAGCGCAAACCGTACAAGAAGCAGTTCGAAATGCGGCTTCCAGCATTGGTGATGAGGTAAGTGCCGCACTACCTGCAGCGGACGACCTTAAACGGACCCTTAGCGACGCTGGAACCCAGATTAAGGCGGGTCGATCCGAGCTCTCGATGCCGGCGCCAAGACCAACATTATTGGAACGCATGGGCAAAGCCGTCGACGGTACCGCGACTGCATTGGAAAATACTGGGCTGGTTATTCAGGCAAGCGCGGATTTTGGCGAAACAGCGGTTCGGCTGTGGCAGCGCTTGGAGGATATTGCGTTCAGTGGGACCATTGAGGCCATAAAAGCGGTAGGCGAAGGTTTTGAGGACGCAGGTAAGAAGTTGCGCTACTGGCGAAAAAAAATCTCCGGTTCCAATGACCTACCCCTCCCCCTCCCGCCCGCCGATTTCGACATGGACAAGGTCCGCGAAATGGTGCTGGCAGGCCAGGCGCCACCGCGCGCATGGGCGCCATACGTACTTGAACTAAATCTAAATAGCGAAAACGAATTCACCGATCTTACACCCCTTGCTGGCCTCACCGCCCTGCAAAGGCTTTTCCTCGGCAACACAAAGATCACCGACTTCACACCCCTTACGGGCATGACCGCCCTGCAAGGTCTGTGGCTCGACAGCACAAAGATCACCGACCTTGCACCCCTTGCCGGCCTCACCGCCCTGCAAAGGCTTTACCTCAACGACACAAAGATCACCGACCTTGCCCCGCTGGCCCACCTCACCGCCCTGCAAGGTCTGTGGCTCTACAACACAGAGATCACCGACTTCACACCCCTTGCCGGCCTGACCGCGCTGCAAAAACTTGGCCTTAACGGCACAAAAATCACCGACCTCACACCCCTTACCGGCCTCACCGCCCTGCAAAGGCTTGACCTCGACAACACAAAGATCACCGACCTCACACCCCTTACCGGCCTCACCGCCCTGCAAAGGCTTGACCTCGACAACACAAAGATCACCGACTTCACACCCCTTACGGGCATCACCGCCCTGCAAACGCTTTACCTCAACAACACAAAGATCACCGACTTCACACCCCTTGCCGACCTCACCGCCCTGCAACGGCTTTACCTTAACCACACAAACATCACCGACCTTGCACCCCTTGCCGGCCTCACCGCCCTGCAAAGGCTTGACCTCGACAACACAAAGATCACCGACTTCACACCCCTTGCCGGCCTCACCGCCCTGCAAACGCTTGACCTCGACAACACAAAGATCACCGACCTTGCACCCCTTGCCGACCTCACCGCCCTGCAAAGGCTTTACCTCAACAGCACAAAGATCACCGACCTTACCCCCCTTACGGGCATGACCGCGCTGCAAGAGCTTCATCTCAGGAACACCAATGCCGACACCGCGCCGCTCAACCATTTGCCTGATCTGCAAATCATAAAAGATTGAGCACCGACGTGTGGGCGCAAACAGTTGACGATATTGCCAGTTGAGGCGGCGCGGCACCCCGGCCCTTGCATGAAAATTGCAAAAACCATAGGGTTCGCCCACCGCCATGGCTGGTGGCGAAATGCCCGCCGGCGTCCCAGTTTGCCAAACCAAAAAGGGGAACCCACGTGAAACCTACCTTGATCATTGTCGGCGCCGACAAGGGCGGTGTCGGCAAGACCACGATTTCGCGGGCATTGCTCGATTTTTTAGCCCGGCGCAACGTTTTGGCCAGGGCATTCGATACCGAAAACCCGCGCGGCACCCTGAAACGGTTTTACCCCGGCATCACCCGCATCGTCGATCTGGCCAATGTGGCCGACCAAATGAAGGTGCTCGATACTATGGATTCGGCCTCGGTCAAGGTCACATTGGTCGATCTGAAAGCCGGCAATCTTTCCACCGCCTTGGATCTGTTCGACCGTATCGGCGTGCTGCAAGCGGCGCGCAACGGTGATTTTAACCTGTCGCTGGTGCATGTGGTTGGGCCGGCCATCGCTTCGCTCGATGAAATGGCCGAGGTGGCGCAATACACCAAGGGTATTTCTTACGTGGTGGCGCGCAATTTCATCAACGAGACCAACTTTTTCGAGTGGGACGAAAAAACCTACAACAAATATTTCGCCAAACTGGCCGACGCCAAGGAAATCGAGGTGCCGAAATTAAACGAGATGGCCTATGAGCAGGTCGATCTGGCCGGGGTTACCTTTACCGATTTCATCGCCAACAAAACCCCCCAGGGCAAGGATGCCAAATATTCCTTCGTGCTGCGCGGCTATGTGCGCAAATGGATCGACGATCTTGATGTGGAATGGGACAAGCTGGAACTGATCAAGGAATTGCTCGACGCCGGCCGCGAAGGGGCGGAGAATTTGGCCGCCGCCGAAGCCGCACAATCGGGCTGAGCGGCGCGAACAGATAATACCAATGGAGCGCCACATTAACCGATTTGGTATGATTTCACGGATGCCGGGCCGGTGAACACCAACATCTACATCATCTGCTCCGACCGCGAGCGCAACGGCAAAACCCTGTTCGCGCGGCTGTTTGCCGATTGCCTGAGCCTTCGATCTGGAAAGCTGCGGATTTTCGATACCGACGGCCCCAAGGGCCAATTGGCCTATTGGTTCGCCGACAATAGTGAGATCGTCGACCTGGCCCGCACCCCGGACCAGATGAAGCTGTTTGATACCATGCTCGAAGAGCCTGAATTCGACTATCTGGTCGATTTGTCGGCGCGGCATTTTATCAGGTTTTTCTCGATCTTTTCCGATATCGGTTTCGAGGCGGCGGCTAAAGTTGCCGGCATGGAAGTGGCGGTGTTGTTCATGCTCGATCCGAGCGCCAATTCCCTACAAGCAGCGATCGATCTGCGCGGCAAATTGCGCGACAGCCGGCTCAACGTGATCCGCAACGAGGCGATCGGCGATCCGTTGCTGATGCCCGGCGTCGAGCACGCCTATTATGAAATTCGCTTCGACCGCGAAATCATCCTGCCGGCGTTAAGCGAAACCGCGCGCGCCTATATCGCCCAGGAAGATTTCACCTATAGCGGCCTGGTGCTCGGCCGCCAGGTAGATGTTCCAATTGAAATCAGGTCGGAATTGTGGAATTTCCTCGAAATTATCTACAACCAGCGCCGCGCTTCTGGTTCTGACCAGACCTGGCAACTTTGAGCGGTCTCTAGATTTCACCACGGGCCGCATTGCCGTGCTAACCGAGGCCGATTAAGGTTGCCGAAATCAATCGTATTGGGGATGTTGGATGAGCGGCAAGTGGGATTTTTGGATCGATCGTGGCGGCACTTTTACTGACATTGTCGGGCGTGATCCCGATCGCGTCCTGCACGCCCACAAGCTGCTGTCGGAAAATCCCGAAGCCTACCGCGACGCGGCGATCCAAGGCATTCGCGATCTGATCGGCGTTGGCGCCGGTGAACCGGTGCCCTCGGCTAATATCGACACGGTAAAAATGGGCACCACGGTTGCCACCAACGCGCTGTTGGAGCGCAAGGGCGACCGCACCGCATTGCTGATCAGCAAAGGGTTCGGCGACGCGCTGGAAATCGGCTACCAGGCCCGGCCCGATATCTTTGCCAAAGAGATTATCAAGCCGGAACTACTCTACGAAGAAGTGCACGAGATCGGCGAGCGGGTGTTGGCTGACGGCACGGTGGAGCAAGCGCCCGACATGGACGCGGTGATGGCGGTGCTCAATCAGCTCAAGCAAAAGCGCTTTGAATCTATTGCCATCGTCTTCATGCATGCCTGGAAATATCCGCTGCACGAGCAGATGGTGGCAGCGCTGACCCGCGAGGCCGGTTTTCGCCAGGTTTCGGTCAGCCACGAGGTTTCACCCCTGGTCAAGATCGTCAGCCGTGGCGATACAACGGTGGTCGACGCCTATTTGTCGCCGATCCTGCGCCGTTATGTGGAGCAAGTGGCGGTTGAACTTGGCCCCGGGCCGCGGTTGATGTTCATGATGTCGTCCGGTGGGCTGACCGCCGCCGATCTGTTCCAGGGCAAGGATGCGATCCTGTCTGGTCCCGCCGGCGGTGTGGTCGGCGCGGTGGAGACCGCGGCACTGGCCGGGTTCGAGCGCATGATCGGTTTCGACATGGGCGGCACTTCCACCGATGTTTCCCACTATGACGGCGAGTTCGAGCGCGGTTTCGAGACCGAGGTCGCCGGCGTTCGCATGCGTGCGCCGATGATGCATATCCACACCGTGGCCGCCGGCGGCGGTTCGATCCTGCATCTCAATGCCGGCCGGTTTCAGGTCGGCCCGGATTCCGCCGGTGCCAATCCGGGGCCGGCTTGTTATCGACGCGGCGGGCCGCTGGCGGTGACCGATGCCAACGTTATGGTCGGCAAACTGAAAGCCGACTTCTTTCCCGCAATCTTTGGGCCCAATCAGGACCAGCCCCTCGATCCGGGCACGGTTAGCGAAAAATTTTCCGCGATTGCCGCCGAGACCGGAACCAGCGCCGAGGAAGCAGCCGATGGTTTCTTGAAAATCGCGGTTGAAAACATGGCCAATGCGATCAAGAAAATTTCGGTCCAGCGCGGCTATGATGTCACCGAATATGCGCTCAACTGCTTTGGCGGCGCCGGTGGCCAGCACGCCTGTGCGGTGGCCGACACTCTTGGTATGGAAACCGTGCTGATCCACCCGTTCTCCGGCATTTTGTCGGCTTATGGCATGGGGCTGGCCGATATCCGCGCCAACCGCACCCGGGCGGTGATCAAACCGTTTGCGCCTGAACTGGAAGCCGAGCTTGAGCAGTTGCGCACCGAACTTGCCGCTACCGCGCTTGATGAACTGACAGGCCAAGGGGTCGATGCGGATAGTGCCCGCATCGAGGTGCGATTGCACGTGCGCTATGACGGCACCGACACGCCGATCCCGGTTGCCTATGGCGGGTTGGATGCGGTCAAGGCCGGGTTTGAGGCCCAGCACCGAAAGCAATTCGGTTTCGTGTTCGAGGACAAGGGCCTGATCGCCGAAGCACTGGAGGTCGAAGCGATCGGCGGCGGGGCGGCAATCGACGAGCCGCAGCACGCCGCGCCCGAGGCACTGGCTAAAGCTCAGACCCAAACGAAATTCTTTTCTTCCGGCCAGTGGCACCAGGCCGGCACCTACCGGCGCGACCATCTGAAACGTGGCATGGTGATTAATGGCCCGGCGCTGATTGTCGAGCCGCATCAGACCATTGTTGTCGAACCCGAGTGGCGCGCCACTATTACCGGACGCGACCATATCGTGATGACCCGCATGGTGGCGGCCAGCCGCGAGGCGGCCCTTGGCACCGGTCTTGGCGACGGCGAGGGCGCCGATCCGGTTTTGCTCGAAGTGTTCAACAATTTGTTTATGTCGATTGCCGAACAAATGGGCGTGACCCTGCAAAACACCGCTTACTCGGTCAACATCAAAGAGCGGCTCGATTTTTCCTGCGCAGTGTTTAACGCTGACGGGCAGTTGGTCGCCAACGCGCCCCACATGCCGGTGCATCTGGGCTCGATGGACAAATCAGTCGAAACCATCATCGAACTTAACCGCGGCAAGGTTAGGCCCGGCGACGTATTTATGCTCAACGCACCGTATAATGGCGGCACCCATCTGCCGGACATCACCGTGGTAACCCCGGTATTTGGGATCGGCAACGATACGCCATCTGGCAGCCCTCATCGTGAAGTGTCGCCACCGGTAGATTTGAAGGGCGAGGGCGCAGCAAACAATGAAATCTTGTTCTGGGTCGCTTCGCGCGGCCACCACGCCGATGTCGGTGGCAAGGCTCCGGGTTCTGCTACCCCGCGCGCCACCCATGTGGATGAGGAAGGGGTGCTGATCGACAATTTTCTGCTGGTTGACCAGGGCCGGCTGCGCGACCAAGAATTGCGCGCGCTTTTGACCGACCACCCCTACCCGGCGCGCAATCGCGACCACAACATCGCCGACATGCGCGCCCAAATCGCCGCCAATGAAAAGGGCGTCTTAGAATTGCGCAAGATGGTGCGCCATTTTGGCCTTGCCGCTACCGGCGCCTACATGAACCATGTGCAGGACAATGCCGAAGAAAGCGTGCGCCAGGTGATCGACCGACTCAACGATTGTGAGGCGGTATATCCAACCGACACCGGCCAGACAATCAAGGCCAAAATCACCGTCGACCGCAAAGCGCGCCGCGTGAAAGTCGATTTTACCGGCACCTCACCGGTAGCAAAAAACAATTTCAACGCGCCGGCGCCGGTGACCCGTGCCGCGGTGCTTTATGTGTTCCGATTAATGGTCGAGAGCAACATCCCGATGAATGCCGGCTGTTTGAAGCCGATCGATATCATCATCCCCGACGGTTCGATGCTGAAACCGCAATATCCAGCCGCCGTCGTCGCCGGCAATACCGAGACCAGCCAGCATGTCACCAATTGCCTGTTGATGGCGCTTGGTGCCTTGGCCAACGCGCAGGGCACCATGAACAATCTAACCTATGGCAATGATCGCTATCAGAACTATGAAACCATTTGCTCCGGCGCGCCGGCCGGCAAAATGAATTCGGGCCGCAAGTTTGCTGGCGCCCATGCGGTGCACACCCACATGACCAATACCAGGATTACCGATCCGGAAATCCTGGAAATGCGTTACCCGGTGGTGCTGGAGGAATTTTCCATCCGCCGCGGTTCCGGCGGCGAGGGAAAATTTCGCGGTGGTGACGGCACCAGAAGGCGCAAGCGGTTTTTGGAAGATATGTCGTGCGCGATATTAGGCTCGCACCGCAAAGTGCCGCCCAAGGGGCTCGACGGCGGTGGCGATGGCCAGTGCGGGCGCACCTATGTGCAGCGCCTCGACGGCTCTGTCGACGAACTCGACCACTGCGACGAGACCAGCCTCAAGGCCGGCGAAACCGTTACCGTCGACACCCCTACGCCGGGTGGCTGCGGGTAGATTGGCTCAAGCGCGTGTTTCCAAATAGCCTGACTTCGACTTGATCGGCGATCCTTAGCGGTCTTATGAAAAGAATACGCGCCAAGACCGGCACATAGCACCCGTTGGGCGGGTAGGCTTTCGCGAGATGTGCCCGATATCCGCGAAGGCAATCTAAAGCGTATTCCCGAAAAGTGTGTAGCGGTTTTCGGACAAGAATACGCGCCAAAACAAACAGATAGCGCGATGAAGCTATGCCAACGCTTCGTGACAAGCGCTAGAGCGTATTCCCGAAAAATGGGTACCGGTTTTCGGACAAGAATACGCGATAAAACAAAGAGCTGGACACCCGCAATAACCTATCCAATTTAGCAGTTTTGTGATTCACTTCCTTGATGGAGGTACCATCATGAATCCTAATAGCCTTTTCAGTTTATCCGACCATCTTGAGAAACTCAGCAAGGACGGTGATCCGCTGGAGGTTCTTGGCGCAACGGTTGATTTTGAGTATTTTCGAACCTGGATACCCGCAAAAACCTCCAGTCCAAATATGTAGCCGGATGTGGAGATACGTTTGATTCCGGTTCGTTCGTGGCTTGATTCTGGAATGTTCTCTTTATCAGACAACCATCAGAACGACCGCTGAGGTTTTTGCGGGTGTCCAGATAATAGGAACAATCACAGTATCAGCGATTCTGGCCGCATCAATGATGCGGGCATCAGGATATCCACCAAAATCATAAATAACATCTATGTCTTCAGGCACTTCAGGAAGCTTATCACGCAAACCCATACGAAGCGCTCTATCCTCCCCTATGACCTCATCAATGGGGCTGTGAACATCATTGGTGACGATGTAACTGGAGGGTTCTATTAACCGGAGAATTAGCGATGACGGCTTGATTTACTGGTTTTTGGAATTACCGTTTCCCTACGGGGCAAAGGAGTTTGCCCAAACCCTGTCGGTTTGAGCCATTTTGGTAGATTTTGGACACACTTATGCTGCGTTCAGTCTTTCGTGATAGATCAGGCGACGCATGTTATAGGCGATATTGATCATGCCGATTTTGACTTTCGCACGAGCTATACCGATGGTTCTGACAAACAGGCCCATGCGGGTTTTCTGATCGCCAAACACATGCTCGACTTTGGAACGAACGCTTGAGCGTTTTGCATTGGCTATTCTTGTCCGCTGTGGCATGGGGCGACCCTTTGGTTTCTTTTGGTGGATGCGGGATTTGAACCCATTGTTTACCAGCCATGTTTCATTCTTCTTTGAGCGATAAGCACTGTCAGCCCACACATCTGATGCCGTATTATCTTTGCTGAGAACATCACGCAAATACCGGCCGTCATAAGCAGAGGCCCCGGTGACTTCAAAGCCACGGATAAAACCAAAGCGCCGATCTGTGGCGATGTGATTTTTAAAACCAAATGCGGGAATGGCAATATCCACATGCCCGGCCTTCTTGCTGCCATCGGCGGCAGTTTTGGCCCTGGAATATTTGATCGACCAGCGCGCATCGGTGTCTTTGTGACGTGCCTTGTGGGAGTTGCCCCAAATCTCGTCAGCACTTTTGCCTTCTTTGATCTGAGCCTTCTCTTCATCCTTCAATCGCTGTTTGGGAGCAGGTACAATTGTGGCATCCGCGATCTGGCCACCCATTGCCAAATAGCCCTTTTCAGTAATCATCGCGTCACATTTTTGGAACAAGGTATCAATCGCATCGGCCCGGGTCAGAAGATCGCGGTAGAGCCATATGGTGCGTGCGTCCGGCATCCGCTGGCCAGGTTCAAACCCCAAAAACCGCATGAACGACAGCCGATCATTGATCAGGAATTCAAGACGCTCATCAGACAAATCATTCATCGCCTGTATGACCAGTATTTTGAACATCGTGACAACGTCATAGGGTGGACGACCGCCCTTCGAGCCATCACTGCGATGCAAAGCCATGATCAAATCCGGTCGAAAGACCTCAAAGTCAACGACCGTATCCAAAGTTTCCAGTTGATCACCCAAATCACTCAGGCGTTTCAGTTGATTGTCTATTCCAAATAAATTCTTTTGAGCCATACGCCCAGTGAATCATAGAACAGGTGATTTGCATAGGTACTTAGAAGTGTCCAGCTTCGACGGGAATGTAAAGACAACAATTCACGAATTAAGAAAAAGAGGATGTTCATATTTATAATGTGGCGATCTACCAACTTCGAGCCGCGACGAATTCATAGCAATATCTATCGAGACAGATACTGGAATGCGCGTTTAATGATCCAAACAATATATGCCAGCGGGTTCAATGGATAGAACTCATCAAAGCCTAGTTTTGCTGGAATGATCGGGCAGAGTTCGGTGGTCGCCAGTACCGCCCGGTAGTCACCGCGTTCGAACGCATCGTCGACAAATTGGCGGCGCTCAGCCGTCAGCAAGTCGCCGAAATCAGGAGCCAATACGTCGGCATAAATTTCGCGAGATTGGTCCCACGGCGGCAACTGGCGGCGGAATACGCGCTGAATGTAGTAGTACACATCGGCATTGAGTTTGAAATTCGTATGGTTGCGGTAGGTGACGAGTACCGTATAAGCCGCGAGCGAGCGCCCAATCATTCCATATTCGGTTAATTCATGAGCCTCTTGCGCCCATCGGCGCTTATGTTGATCAAGGCCAGGTGGAATCATCCCACAATAAATGATTTGGCTGCCCAAATCTCCACTTATGCTATAGTTGGTGTGCAGGCTCAGTTTCTGATAAAAGCAGGCGTTTTGGTAATCGAATTGATTATCGGTTGCCAATATCAAGCTTTGCCGCCATCGGCGACGCATTTGCGGATCGGCCATCAGCGGACGAAATTGCGGATGCAGCTTGGCGTATTGTTCGTAGCGTTGGTCTGGCCATTTTCCACAGCCATACTCATCGGGGGGCTCAAAAATAGGGCTTATTTCGTGTTTGGGCTGCCTGGCGCCGGAAAAATCCCATATGGGCGGCTCGGTTTCCTGTGCCGTAACCGCGCTTGCCGCCGCGATCAAAATGGCGAATGCAGCTAGTGCGTGCATGTAAATTACCATTCCGCCCGCGAAACCTCTCCAACCCGCCCCGTAACACCGTGGCATGATAGCGCCAGGGCTTGATCCCGAAAAGTGCGCACCTGCCAAAAACCCTTCTTTTGGACCTGGGAGCAATTTTTCGTTTTTGCGTTCCGCAAATATTTTAACATATTATCCGGTACTCAAAACTTCAAAATCACCCCCAGCCCAACAAAATCGAGGGTTTTTAGCGGCACTCAACTCGTTGGTTTATAATCCTCATGGTTGGCGATCGAGCGTACCGCGTGATACCCCACATTACCATTGTGCTTTGGCCGGACGGAAAACTGCGAAAATTTTCGACGAGGTAGATTATGCCCACCATTTTTATTACCGGTGCCGGGCGCGGGATCGGTTTTCATCTGGCCACATTGGCGCAACAGGCCGGATGGCGGGTTGCCGGTTCTGTGCGCACAAATGCTGCCGCTGAAATGTTGCAGGCGGCGCTGCCGCGTGCCGAAATATTTTCATTCGATGTCACCGATCATAAAAGGGTTGAGGCAGCAGCTGATGGGTTTGCCGGCCCGCTGGACGTATTGGTCAACAATGCTGGCATCATAGGCCCGGCCCGGCAGTCGACCCTCGAAATGGACTTTGACGGTTTCGCCGAAACCCTTGCCGTCAACACCATGGCGCCGCTCAAAATTGCCCAAGCGTTTTTGCCGCACCTTAAAACCGCCGCCAATCCGCGCATTGTCAACATTTCCAGCCAGATGGGCTCGATGGCCAATGCTGGAACCGACCGCATCGCCTACCGGGCATCCAAGGCAGCGCTCAACAAAATAAGCCAGGGGTTGGCTGCCGATCTGGCCCCACTTGGCATTGCGGTCGTCGCGATACATCCGGGCTGGGTGCGCACCGACATGGGCGGCAGTGCCGCCAATATCGCGCCTGAGCAAAGCGCTGCCGGCATCTTGTCGTTGATTGAAAAACTTAGCCTTGCCGGCACCGGCAAGTTTTTCGATTGGGATGGTTCGCAACGGGAGTGGTGAGCCTATCGACCCATACTGTGATATTGCCGATTGGGTTGCATGTCGGTGGCGGATGCAACCCGGTTCGACATGTTAAAAAACGCAGCGACCGAGGCGATGTCAAAAATGTCCCGGTCGCTCCACCCGGCATCGCGCAAAGCGTCACGTTCTTCGTCCTCGATTTCGGCTGGGGCGATGGTCAGCGCCCAGGCAAAATCCAGCATCGCTTTTTGCTTTGCGGTGATTTCGGCGACGCGGTAATTCATCACCATCTGTTCGCCAAGTTCTGGCACGCCAGACAATCGCCGCACGGCAGCGCCATGGGCGGTCAGGCAATAGTAACAATGGTTGAGCGATGAAACGACCACAGCGATCATCTCGCGCTCCAGTTTGGAAAGCCCGCTATCGCCCAACATCAGGTCGTTGTACATGTTGGCAAACGTATCGAGTTTGGTCGAATTAAATGCATAGGCTTTCAGCACGTTCGGCACAAATCCGAGCTTTTCGATACAAACATCGAAATATTTCATCTGACGCTCAGTAAGCGGTTCTTCGTCGGTAAGCGATAGCGCGATAATCGGTTTTTCCTTGACAGTCATGCCCGTGTCTCCCGCTCGGTTTCGATAATGTTGTGAAATCATTGGTGAACGGCCACCATATAATTGATCTTTCAAATGCCAAACAATTCGGTAGGTTGAACCGTATTACCGGGGGATTTGCCAATGGTCAAAACCGTGCCTGCAATGCGCCTTGAAGGGGTGGTGGTCGATACGCTTGCTGCCAACGGCGAGCATTTCGTAACCGGGCCGCAGACGCCGCTCGTGCTCGACTGGCACGGGGTGGCCGGGGATTTGCATTGTGGACCGATACGCAAAGCTGGTGCGCGCGAGCCTTGGTATCCAAAAGGGCTGGAAATCCGCAACGAACGCCAACTTTCGATCCTCAGCGTAGGGGAACTGGCGGCGATCGCCAAGGCGCTCGATGTTGACAAGATCGAGGCATCCTGGATCGGCGCCAATTTGGTGCTCGACGGTATCGATGATCTAACATTTCTACCACCGCGCACGATTTTGAACTTTGCCGGCGGCGCGGCATTAAGGGTCGATGGCTATAATGGACCGTGCCGGTTTGCCGGCGCCGAGGTGGCCAAGGCGCTCAACATGCCGGCGCCGGAAAAAGATGGTGAAAAGGATTGGCTTTCCGCCGGCATGGCGTTCGAGTTCGTTCAAGCCGCCCACCTGAAGCGCGGCTTGGTGGCATGGGTGGAAATTCCAGGTGAAATCAGCCCGGGCGAGGCAGTCACCGCGCGCATTCACGAACAATGGCTTTACGAATAGGAGCGGGAAATGATCGAAACGCTGCCGCCAAAGCGGTTAAAGGGCGCGGTCCGGCAATTGCTGAAAACCGATACCAAGGAACTTGAAACCTTCCCGCGAGACGCGCTGACAATCAATTGGGACGGGATCGAAAACGAACGCCACGCCGGTGTAACCCGGCCCTCGAGTGGGCTCGAACCATGGTATCAGCGCGGTACGACCATGCGCAACTACCGCCAGATCAGCCTGATCAGTGTTGAAGATTTAAGCAACATCGCGACCACCCTCAACCTGCCGAAGATCGAGGCTGGATGGCTCGGTAACCAGATCGTAATCGAGGGCATTGCGGATTTGTCCCTGTTGCCGCCGCGCACGATCCTGTTTTTCGAAGGCGGGGTAAGCCTTAGGGTCGACGGCTATAACGCGCCGTGCCGCTTTGCCGGAAAATCGGTCGCTATTCGATATCCCGAACGCGACCAAACCGCGTTGGAGCTCGATTTTGTCAAGGCCGGGCAGCAAAAACGCGGCCTGGTGGCGATGGTCGAACGACCGGGCACGATTACCGCCGGCGAACAGGTTACCGCCAGGTTGTGGGAGCGCTGGCTGTATGATCCGCAAGGACAAGCGACGGGGTAGAAAGGGTCTAGACGGACGAACGATGCCGGACGTTACCATGGCAGGGGTGGTGAAACTTCATCCAGGGGTCAGCGATCTGCTGCCCAATCTGCAATTGGTGCAAAAACTGGGCGCCGGGGTCGACGGTATTTTGCAGGACCGCAGCCTTGCTGAGCATGTTCATATTGCCCGGTTGAAATCCGATGCGCCGGCCGAAGAGATCGCTGAATATTGCCTAGCGCTTGTCACGAAGCGTTGGATTCGCTTCGTCGCGCTATCCCTTTGTTTGTGCGTGTCATTTTTCCCAAAACCGGTACCCACTTTTGGGGGACACGCTCTGGCCTACCCACCACGTATCAGGTTGGCATGTTGATGGCGCCCATGAGGTGGTGGCCGAGAATTATCGCCGCCTAAACACCGGTGCCGAATTGCTGAATTTGGTCGACCGATCGGCTGGATATTGAAATCGGGCTAAATGACGCAGCCAATTCTTGTCAATCCGCATTCGGCAGATTGACTGGTGCCGGCGAATCACGGTCAAAATCAGATATTACTTTCGCATTTAGCGCCCTTTTAGTGAATTTGCAGCCATTGGCTTCGAATCCATCGAATGGGGCTCAGTTCTCTCGATGAGAACTCAAGCTAATGGAGCGGCGCGATGGCGCAGGGCCGGCGTTCGATTCACGATCAATATCTGGTTTCGCTGGTTCGCAATGTGCAAATGGCAAGTGGCGCCAATGCAACAACCGTGGCCCGCAACATTAGGCGCGACGCGAGCCGCCACGCGGTTTTGCACGACGCGGAATTGTTCCGGTGGGCGGATTTTTGCGACCATACCAACGAAATCGCGGCAATCGTCACACGCATGGGGCCGGTCGCTGACTTGCCGCAACAAATCACATTGCTAAAGCGCCGTGCCCTTGATCAGGTGGGCAAGATTCAGGTTTTGTTGAGCGGTCAAGTCAACGAAGATGGGGGTGCGCAACACCACATTGCGGCATCGCTGCCGACCGCGCCGATCCGCCGAACCGGTTCTTAGAAAAAATTCCCTAGGGGGTGTCACCCAAAAGTGGGTACCGGTTTTGGGAAAAATGACACGCATAAGCAAAGAGATAGCGCGACGAAGCTATTCCAACGCTTGGTGACAAGCGCTAGGTATTAGGCGCCAGCTTTGCCTGCGGTCCAAATATCGATCGGGCGGTCGATGCCCTTGACCCGTTGGCCGGCCATGAATTTGAGTTCAGACAGCAGTTTACTTGGCGATGCGGGTTCCATTTTCGCCTGATTGACCAATTCGTCGCTAACCACGATGGTCGAGCCAACCTTGCGGGTCAGACTTTCCAGGCGGCTGGCGACATTGACCGTGGATCCGATCACGGTGAATTCGAGGCGATGCGAGCCGATGTCGCCCAGCACCGCTTCTCCGAAATGAACCCCGATACCGATTTGCAAGGTCGGCTGGCCATTGCGGTCGGCGGACCCATTCCAGCGTTTTATTGCGCGCTCCATGGCAAAGGCACACTGCAAGGCGTTTCCGGCATCGATATCGCTGGGCGAGGGGGTGCCGAAGGTCGCCATCAAGCCGTCGCCAAGATATTTGTCCAGTGTTCCTTTATGGCGGAACACTTCCGCTTCCATCACCCCGTGAAAGGCGCGCAGGGTCTGGATCACCTGGCGTGGATCGGTGTTTTGCGTCATGCGGGTAAAGCCGACAATATCGACGAACATTACCGCTACTTCTTCGGTGCGAATTTGCCGCAATGGTTCGTCGTTGGAAGCCAGCTCGTTTACCACATTGGGCGAGAAATAGCGCGAAAGATTGGTGCGTTGACGTTGGCTATCGGCGAGGTCGGTAAACAGCCGGTTCGATCGCCGTGAAGCCAGCGCCAATGCCGCGGCGGCGAGCATGAACACCACTACTTCCTGAATCCGGATGCCATAAACAAGCGTGCCAGGATCGAGGAACCCGCCAAGTTCCGGGTCAAGCGCTTTTAGATCGGCGAGAGCAGCACTCAATTGCGGGTGGGTGCCGGAAAACCAATACACTGCCAATGCGCCAGCGGTCCAAATACCTGCGGTCCAAGTGCCCATGGCAACCACGGTGCGCCACGAGTAAGCGAGCACCGCATAGGCCAGCAGAATATAGAAATATTGAAAATTCTGGAACCGATATTGCATGGTTGCCGGCCAGTCCTGCGAACCGAACGGGTTTGGCACCAAGAAGGTAATCGTCATCAGTGCGATCTCGCAAAACATCAGTAATAATTCCGGCCGCGAGGTGCCGGCGCGCCCAACCCGCAACTGCCCCCAGCCGATGAGCGCGAACAAGCTTATGATGAAAATGTAATATAGGGCTTCCAGCCTCGGGTTGATGACGAACACCAACACGCAAATGACTGCCAAAGCGGCCCATTTGGTGCGCACCGCGATAAGAAGCGCCTCGCGCTTATTGTCTTCCATGGCCCGTTTGACAAATTCGTTTTGGTCTTCATAGGCGATCTCGGGGCTGGTTTGCAGTTCGGTATCGGCATGGGTGGTCATAGGCAGGCCCCGATTGGCTGTTTGACTGTATTGGCCGAATATAATGCCAAAAGAACTTGATGCTAATACCAACGGTGGTTGATTTTGGCCTTTTTGACCAAAGTTGGCTTCAGGAAATGGGTCAGGAAACAATAAGCAATAAAGAGTGCGGCGGTGTTTCCCAGAAATCATGGCGCGTTCCAAGCGTGTTGTTTAGGCAATCAGTATCCGTGGGTCGCGGGCGAGCCACATCGATACCGTCAAATTTTCATCACCGGTTGAGGGCTGGTCGGCCGGCAGGTCACGCGAATTAAGCATTTCCAGGCCGGCGCCGACAAGCCAGGCCGACATTTGCTCATGGGAAAATCCGAGCCGGACATGGGCCTGGCTTTCGCGCAATTGGTCCAGTCCGTGCGGGGCAAAATCGACTACCAACAACCGCCCACCGGGGCTAAGTGTTTTGGCTGCCGCAGCGATTGCCTGTTCCGGGTCATCAAGAAAATGCAACACTTGATGTAGGGTTACCAGGTCAAACCCGCCACCGGCCACGGGCAGATCGAATAAATCGCCTTGGCGTACCGAGACCCGCGAATATCCGGCCTGGTCGAGATTGGCACGGGCAAAAGCCAACATGTCGGGGTTGAGGTCGATGCCGGTGGCGCGGATGCAGATCGGTGCAAACAATTCCAACAGTCGGCCGGTGCCAGTGCCGATGTCCAGCATAGCTTGTATGCTCGCCTCGCCGATAATTTCCTTCATTGCCGCTTCGACTTGTGCCTCGTTGACGTGCAGAACCCGGATTTGGTCCCAATCGGCGGCGTTGGCGTCAAAAAACGCCTTGGCCTTTTCCTGGCGGCGGCTGCGAACTTCGGCCAGGCGGGCCATATCGCGGGCAAAGACCGGATCATCGGCGTCGACGGTTTCGAGAATGCATTTGGCGACAGCGGATGCGGCACCATCGTCGCGCAGCCGGAAATAGGCCCATGCACCTTCCTGGAACCGCTCCAAAAGGCCAGCTTCGCTCAACAGGCGCAGATGGCGGGAAATGCGTGGCTGCGACTGGTTCAATATTTCGATCATATCGCTTACGTTGAGATCACCCCTTGCCAACAGAGCGAGTAGGCGCAGACGAGTAGCTTCGCCGGCGGCTTTTAGCGCGGTAATGGTGTCTTTAAGGGAAATACGGTCGGTCATCGGATGCACGATGCTGTGAAATTTACAGACGAAAACCCTGCCTATTGGATTGTGGCACCCCAGGCAAGGCTGGCGGGGCGATGAAGCGCGCCGGCCGCAAACGTCGCGATATGGTGCGAAAGAGCGTTGAAACTACGATACCCCTGGCCGCCAAGGCCGATACCGGTCTGATTATCGAGGCGGCGCTGGTTGGCCATTTGCGGCATTTACCGATCTCGATCGCAGTATGGCAGGCGGTGAGCGCCCATGTCCGTCACCGCCACAGCGACTATGATGCCCTGTTGTTGGAAGGATATGATGTGGATGCGGCGCGTTTCTTTGTGCTGGAAGATATGAACGCGGTATTGCAACGCTGGGGTTGCCGGCGCCGGGTTTCGGCCGATGAAGGGTGACCTAACAAAGGGTTAGAGCGTATTCCCGAAAAGTGTGTAGCGGTTTTCGGATAAGAATACGCGACAAAACAAATAGATAGAGCTTGATTAGGCACTTTAGACAGGTTGTGTTATTTTGGCGCATGCCTGGAGAGAACCGTTACACAGAGATGAGTTTGCTTGAATTTCATGATAGATTTCCAACAGAGCAGGTTTGCCTGGATTATCTGATAAAGATGAGATGGCCGGAAGGTGTCGGGTGTTCGTGTTGTGAAGACAGCAAACTGGATTACATCAAGAGCCGCAGGGCTTTTGAATGCCGTGGTTGCCGTAAACAAATTTATGTAACGGCCGGTACGATTTTTCACAAAAGCCGCGTTGCGTTACGAAAGTGGTTTTGGGCCATTTTCCTGATGGCGACATCAAAAAAGGGCGTTTCCATGCTGTATTTGCAAAAACAGTTGGGCATAGGTTCGTATCGTACGGCGTGGCTGATGGGCCACAAGATTCGCCAGGCCATGATCCAGCGCAATGATTTATATACGTTGAACGGCACTGTTGAAGCCGATGAAATTTTTATTGGCGGCAGGCAATCTCTTGATGAGCGCCGTAAAGCGGGCAGTAACAAGACGCCGTTCCTGATCGCCGTACAGGAGACCGCCGATGGCGGGCCGCGCTTTTTGTCCTTTGAGGAACTGGAGACAATATATGAACAGCATGTCGTGCCTGCCATCAAGAAACATATTGAACCGGCAAGCGCCATAAAGTCGGATGGAGACGGTGCCTACGTGAAAGCGTCAAAACAAGGCTATAAGCACGACCGCTCGGTTGCTTTGAAAGAACCAGAGCAAACTTACGAACATCTCAAATGGGTCAACACTATAACATCAAACTTGAAACGCTATCTTCTTTCGACCGATCACAGCGTGTTCCCAAAATACCGTAAAGCATTTCTGGCCGAATTTGCCTACCGTTTTAACCGAAGATACTGGCCCTATCAGGCGTTCGACAGATTGCTTTTTGCATGCATTCATGCACATCCTGTCCCTTTACCTGTACTACGTGCCTAATCAGACGCTGTCTTTTGTTTATGCGTGTCATTCTTCCCAAAACCGGTACCCATTTTTGGATGACACGCTCTAGCAAAACCGACACCAGGAGAAATTGCATGAAACTTTTTTTTGCCCACGCCTCGCCATTTGCCAGAAAGGTGATGGCGACTGCACACGAAGCCGGCCTGGCGGATAAAATTGAGTTAATGGTGTTGACGGGGGTGACGCCGATCGAGCGTAACAGCGATATTGGTGGGCAAAATCCACTGGCAAAAATCCCGACCCTGGTCCTCGATAATGGCGAGGCGTTGTATGACAGCCGGGTGATTTGCGAATATCTCGATGATCTTAATAAGGGCGCGAAATTGTTCCCGCCCGCAGGCCCGCAACGGTTTCGCGCGCTCCGGCACCAGGCGCTCGGCGACGGCATCATGGATGCGGCAGTCGGCATCCGCTACGAGACATTTTTGCGGCCTGAGGACAAGCGCTGGCCGCAATGGGTCGACGGCCAGATGATCAAGATCGGCGCCGCACTTGATGGGTTTGCCGCTGCCCTTGGATCCGAGCCGGCACCGGATGTCACCATCGGCGATATTGCCGCCGCATGTGCGCTTGGCTACCTCGATTTTCGCCAACCGGACCATGATTGGCGCACGTCACGGCCGAGCCTTACCAGTTGGTATGAAGAATTCTCGGCCCGCCCATCAATGCGTGCAACCGTCCCGGAGTGATCATACCAACGTTGGTTTGCGGGTAGTCGGTTGCAAAATTTTACCTGGTAAAGGCGTCGGCTATCCATTGGTGGAAGCGGTGGGTTCCTTCATCAAGGACCGGTGAAAAGCGCCCGCCGTCAAATGCGTCGCCATTGCGGCCTTTCTGCATGCTTTCGACCACGCCAATATCTTCAATGAAGATATTCTTCCACTGCTCGAAATTGCGCTGGCGCAGATCGGCCATGGCAGCGCCGCACATTGCCGGGTCGGCATAATATATCTCGACATGCTCAATGGTGCGGTCAATCGCGACCGGTTCCAAGATGATCGAAAAAATGTGATCGCGCTGAACACCGAACAACACATTCGGATAAAGCGCAATATATTCAGCGCCGGTGTCCCATTTCGAGGACATGCCGGCGAAATCGGTAAACGCGCGCCCGCTGTCATCCAATTTAGGATTGTATACGGTTGTGCCCTGGCCGGAAAATCCGCCTTCGCCGACAATGTTGTAGTGATCTTCTAGCCTGGAATAGCTGTTGAGACCGGGATGGATGAACGGCAGATGATAGGCTTCGCAATAATTTTCAACCGCCAACTTCCAATTGGTCGCGACTTCTAGGCTAAATGAAGAGTCCGTGCCGCCGTGAAAAATCGGCTTATTGTATTCCGCCCAGCGCTCCAGCACTTCGCGATTGGCTTGCTCGAACGGCGGTGCGGTGCCGGATAGGTTCACGAATACCGTATCGAACCACACATGACTGCGGATTTCAAACAGGCCGAGCGCGGATTTATCAATGCTTTCATGCTCGTGGACATCAGGTCCGCCGACGTGCGGGGTCTGCTTCAACTGGCCTTTCAGCGAATAGCACCAAGCATGATAAGGACAGCGGATCAGCCCAGAACTGTTGGTTTCTTCTTCGACCAGCATCACGCCACGGTGCCTGCAAGTGTTTTGGAATACCCGCAACACACCGTCGCGCCCACGCACAATTAATAAGGGCTGGCCGAGAAACTCGACCGGTTTCATATCACCCTTGTTTGGAACGTCTTTGCCAAACCCAATCGCTGCCCAGCCGGGAGCAAAAACCGCCTGTTTTTCCGCTGCTAGCGCATCCTTGTCGGCATAGAGCCAGTTGGGCAGGCCGTTAGCGCTAGTGATCGGCGCGTTAACATTTGATAGATCGGGCAAATTCGGATTAATGGCGTTCATGACGGTGCTTCTCCCGTAACCGCGTGTGGTGAGATGCAAAGTGCCCGTAGAAACATTATAGGGTAATGTCCAACGACGACATCTGATGGCCCTGATTGTCGCAAGCGGAATGTGCCGGCGGTTGCATGGTCACATGCCGCGGTCAGGCTGAGATACGGGTTTGCATGGCGTCGTGATCCGGGTTCACAGTGTCAATCACGGGACAATCCGTGCTAGTTGGTTTGTTAGTGTTGACGTTGGCGGCATGACGTGCTGCTATTGCTGACAGCAAGGTTACGCTTGACCGCAAAAGCCTATTTGGGGAAGCTAGCCGTTGCGTCAATTTGGAAGGATGGAAGCCTCGGGCAACCAAACACATGGTAATATCTTGATGGTTTCCACCGTCTATTTGCATCTTTTATTCAATCGAACTTCATCGGGAGGATTTGATGACAGAAAAACACATCGACATTAACGGTAAGCCGCTGGCCGACCAGGTTTATGGATGGGCTGAACAGGCGCGTGACGGGCGTATGCCTAGACGCGAATTTCTCGCGCTGGCATCGGCATTTGGCGCAACCGCCGCAACCGCTTATAGCCTCATTGGTTTGTCATCGCCTGCCCAAGCAGCCTCGCATGCAAAAATGGGCGGCACGCTGCGCATTCAGCAGGAAGTGCGCGCACTGAAAGACCCGCGTACTTTTGATTGGAGCCAGATCGCCAACTTCGCCCGCGGCTGGCTGGAATATCTCGTCCAGTACAATGCTGACGGTACGTTCGAAGGCCGGCTCCTGGAAAGCTGGGAGATCAATGATGACGCGACCGAATATACACTTAATGTTCGCAAGGGTGTGAAGTGGAACAATGGTGACGATTTCACCGCCGATGATGTTGCCCGCAACATCGCCATGTGGTGTGACAAGTCGGTAGAAGGCAATTCAATGGCTGGCCGCATGGCTACCTTGATCGACGCCGATGCTGGCAATGCACTCGATGGCGCCATCGAAGTGGTCGGCAGCCACACGGTTAAACTCAACCTGCCTATTCCGGACATCTCGATCATTCCTGGCATGTCTGACTACCCGGCTGCGATCGTGCATTCCTCGCATAATGGAAATA
Organism: Rhizobiaceae bacterium; assembly: GCA_965248715.1. Taxonomy (GTDB): domain Bacteria; phylum Pseudomonadota; class Alphaproteobacteria; order Rhizobiales; family Rhizobiaceae; genus CBDFKB01. The sequence goes on along the minus strand of CBDFKB010000006.1, from coordinate 164,017 downwards.
GTATGCTCGCCAACCCGGTGGGCACCGGTCCATATCTGCCTGAAACGCTTGAAGTCGGCGTCAAAGGTATATTGGTGCGCAACCAGAACCACCAATGGTGGGGCGAGGGCGCTTATCTCGACCGGATCGAATTCATTGATTTGGGCACCGATCCGGCAGCTTTTGCGGCGGCGGCAGAATCCGACGAAATAGACATGCTGTATGAAACCGTCGGCGACTTTGTCGACGTGCTCGACGGCATCGGTTGGACCAAGTCCGATACCGTTACGGCTGCAACCATCGTGATCCGTACCAACCAAGCTGCGGAAATCGATGGTAAGACGCCATATGCCGACGCCAAGGTTCGCCGGGCGCTGGCGATGGCGGTCGACAACGCGGTTTGTCTGGAACTCGGCTATTCGAACCGTGGTTCGTTAGCGGAAAACCACCACGTTTGCTCGATCCATCCAGAATATGCTGATATCGGTCCTGCCGTACATGATCCAGCCGGCGCCAAGGCGTTGATGGATGAAGCTGGCATGGGCGATTTCGAGCATGAATTGCTATCGATCGACGATGACTGGCGGCGCAACACCACCGATTCCGTTGCCGCGCAATTGCGTGATGCGGGCATCAAAGTGAAGCGGACCATCCTGCCGGGTTCAACGTTTTGGAACGACTGGGCTAAATATCCGTTCTCATCGACCAACTGGAACATGCGTCCGCTGGGCGTTCAGGTACTGGCTCTTGCCTATCGCACCGGCGAAGCCTGGAACGAATGCGCGTTCGCAAATGCCGAGTTCGACAGCCTGCTGACCGAAGCTCTGTCGATCGCCGATGCGGACAAGCGGCGTGAGAAAATGGTTCGGATCCAGGAGATCATGCGCGAAGAAGGCGTGATCATTCAGCCATATTGGCGCTCGCTGTTCCGCCACTACAAAGACAATGTGGTCAACGCGGAAATGCATCCGACCTTTGAGATCTATCCACACAATCTGGCGTTGGCTTGACCCAAGGCCTGAATTGAAGATTTGTTAGCTATTATCGTCGGGGGCAGGTTCGCCTGGCCCCGGCAAATATAACGAGGGGATCGATGCCGCCTGATCCGTGACCGGGTCCAACGAAAGCGGACGATCATAAAATACAGGGACGGTGATGGGTATCTTCATCCTTAAGCGGCTTGGAGTGATGCTCCTAACCGCGCTATGCCTGACGTTTGTTGTCTTTTTTCTGACCAATCTTTTTCCGAATCTAGAAAAACTCGCCAAGACCCAGGGCAACATGCGCATGACCGACGCGCAGGTGCTTTCCTGGCTTGATCGTAACGGTTACAAACAATCCGTTGTGAAACGATATGGCGAATGGCTTGGCGTTGCGCCGAGTTGGAGCCGGACAGATGAAGATGGCAATGTGACCGGGCGTTGTACGCGGCCGGGCATTGCGCCGCAGGACACTCCGACATTTTGCGGTATTCTGCAGGGCGGATTTGGATTTTCAACCGTATTTAAGAACGAAGTCAGTTCGATTTTGGGTACCCGGTTGGCGCTGACGGGCAAATTGATGTTCTGGGCATTCGTCGTCATGGTGCCGATGGCCCTGATTGTCGGTGTGCTGGCGGGGATGCGAGAGGGATCGCGAACCGACCGGGCCTTGTCGACTTTTGCTATCGCCAGCACCGCGACACCGGAATATGTGTCTGGTGTCATATTCGTTGCCCTATTCGCTTCTTCCGCCTTCGGCCTGAAATGGTTCAAGGGGACAGCGACCAGCGCAATGGACGATGCCAATCTGATCAATTTCACCCTGCCAGTGATGACCATCGCGCTTTATGGCATGGGCTATATCGCGCGCATGACCCGGGCATCGATGGCCGAAGTAATGACAGCGCAATATATCCGTACCGCAAGGCTAAAGGGCGTAAGCTTCCCCAATATTGTGTTGCGGCACGCACTAAGAAATGCGCTGATTGCACCGTTCACGGTAATTATGTTGCAGTTCCCGTTCCTGCTAACCGGCGTTGTCATCGTTGAAATCTTGTTTAATTACAAAGGTTTCGGATGGACCCTGGTACAGGCTGCGGGCAATAATGACATCGAACTTTTGTTGTCCTGTTCGATCGTAGCGGTGTTCGTGGTGCTGGTGACCCAGCTGATATCGGATATTGGCTACGTCTATCTCAATCCACGCATTCGCGTTTCTTAGGGGGGCCTGACATGGAACTTTTGTCCTGGGGTCAAATCCTGATCCGAATATTTTTGCAGTTCAGCCCGGTTTGGTTTGCCTTGATCGTAGTTTTTGGATTATCGATCATGTTCAAGCGCCGGCTTGGCCTATATGGCAAGCTGTTTGACAGCCCGATCGGAATGATCGGCTTTGCCATTGTCATGTTCTGGGTGTTCACAGCGTTTTTTGCGGAAATGATCATTACTTTCCCGCCGCTCGAACAAATCTCCGGCATGAAAAACAAGATCCCGGGAACTCCGGTTAGGGGCATGGAGGACGCCTATTATCTGCTTGGCGGCGATAATCTGGCACGCGATGTGTTCTCACGCGTGGTGATAGGCAGCCAGATAGTGCTGGCGATTGCGCCGGCCGCAACTGCGTTTGCATTTATGGTCGGGATCACTCTTGGAGTGCCGGCCGGCTACTATGGCGGGCGCTACGACACGGTGATGTCGTTCTTCGCCAATATGGTGTTGTCGTTTCCGGTTATCTTGCTGTTTTACCTGCTGGTCACGCCGGAAATTCGCGACACCGGGGTTATCACTTGGCTCGCCGGGGTGTTATTCATCTTCCCGGTGATCTTCGTTTGGACCCTGTTTTATTCGCGCTTTAGAACCCAGCCTGTGGTCTTATTCCGGGTCGCGGTACCGATCGTCATCATCATGTTCCTGTTTTATTTCGGAACCGTGTTCGGCAAAGGACCGTTCGTGTGGCTATGGACCACAATCATGGCTTACCTGAACCAGGGCAACCCGATCGGCGAATGGATGCAAGCCACTGCGGAAAATCACAAACCGCTATTGGCACTGCCGCTTGACGCCAACCGGCTGAACATATTCGTTGCGGTGGTATTTGTTAACTCACCGACCGTTTTCAGGATTGTGCGTGGCCTGGTGCTCGACATCAAGACCCGCGACTATGTGGCGGCGGCGCAAACCCGCGGCGAGGGGCCATGGTACACCATGCTGTGGGAAATCCTGCCCAATGCCCGCGGCCCACTGATCGTCGATTTCTGCTTGCGAATTGGCTACACCACCATCTTGCTCGGAACTCTTGGCTTCTTCGGCCTTGGCGTCAGCCCGGAAAGCCCGGACTGGGGTTCGACGATCAACGAAGGGCGCAAGCTATTGTCTATCTATCCGCATCCCGCGATTCCGCCGGCGTTAGCACTGATGAGCCTGGTTTTGGGTCTCAATTTGCTGGCCGATGGTCTGCGTGAAGAATCACTCAAGGATTAGGGGAAACGATCATGGCAAAATGGGACTATGACGGCCCGATCCTGGAAATCGAAAATCTTTCGATCAGCTTCTTTACCAGGTTACGCGAAATACCGGCGGTGATGGACTTTTCGTGCACTGTGAAACCTGGTGAGGCGATGGGCCTGGTCGGCGAATCGGGTTGCGGTAAATCCACTGTGGCACTCGGCGTCATGCAAGACCTTGGTGTCAATGGCGCCGTCGTCGGCGGCACCATCAAGTTCAAGGGCCGCGACTTGAACACATTCAGCGATGAGGAATTGCGCGACATTCGCGGTTCGGAAATCGCCATGATCTATCAGGAGCCGATGGCGTCACTCAATCCGGCGATGAAGGTCGGCAGGCAACTGATGGAAGTGCCGCAGATCCATGAGGGCGCCAGCGACCAAGAAGCCTATGAGTTGGCTCTACAAGTGGTCAAGGACGTGCGCCTACCAGATCCGGAACGGATCCTGAAAAGCTTCCCGCACCAATTATCCGGCGGTCAGCAGCAAAGGATCGTCATCGCCATGGCGCTGATGTCGAAACCATCGCTGCTCATTCTCGACGAGCCGACCACCGCGCTCGATGTTACAGTCGAGGCCGGTATTGTCGATCTGGTCAAGGGTCTTGGCAAGAAATACGGCACTTCGATGCTGTTTATATCGCACAATCTGGGCTTGATTCTGGAGACCTGCGACCGGCTTTGCGTGATGTATTCTGGCGAGGCGGTGGAAACCGGCTCGATCAAGGATGTGTTCGATAAGATGCAGCATCCTTATACCCAGGCATTGTTCCGCTCGATCCCGCTGCCGGGAGCAGACAAGAACGAACGGCCGCTGATCGCCATACCGGGCAATTTCCCACTACCGCATGAGCGCCCGCCTGGCTGCAATTTTGGTCCGCGTTGCGACTATTTCGACGAAGGTCGTTGTGATGCCGCTGATGTCGCGATGTATCCGGTGGAAGGTGACGACCGCCACGACACCAGGTGCATCAAATTCACCGAAATCGACTGGTTCGCGCCGCTGCCGGTGGAGATAGCCAAAGAAAAGGCGGAAATCGGCAAAGTGGTTCTGAAAATGCAGAACCTGAAGAAATATTATGAGGTTGCGGCTAACGCGCTTTTTGGCTCAAGTGGCGAAACCAAGGTCATCAAAGCCAACGAGACCCTGTCGTTTGAGGCTAGGGAATCGGAAACCCTGGCGATCGTCGGCGAATCTGGTTGTGGCAAATCCACCTTCGCCAAGGTGTTGATGGGGTTGGAAACCGCCACTGATGGCAAAATCATCATGGACAATCAGGAGATCGGCGACATTCCGATTTTCGATCGCAATACGGAAACCGTTTCGTCGATCCAAATGGTGTTCCAAAACCCGTTTGATACCCTTAATCCATCGATGACGGTCGGGCGACAGATCATCCGGGCACTCGAAGTGTTCGGGATCGGCGATAATACCTCTGAGCGCCGCGCGCACATGCTGGAACTATTGGACCTGGTGAAACTGCCACGGATATTTGCCGAGCGCATGCCGCGGCAATTGTCCGGCGGACAAAAACAGCGTGTCGGTATCGCCAGGGCGTTCGCCGGCAAGGCCAAGATCGTGGTTGCCGATGAACCGGTCTCGGCCCTTGATGTGTCGGTGCAAGCAGCCGTTACCGATCTGCTGATGGAAATCCAGCGCGACGAGAAAACCACCCTGTTGTTCATCTCCCATGATCTGTCAATCGTGCGTTATCTGTCCGACCGGGTAATGGTGATGTATCTCGGCCACGTGGTGGAGATGGGTTCGACCGACCAAGTGTTCGCGCCGCCTTATCACCCCTATACTGAGGCCTTGCTGTCAGCGGTACCAATTGCCGATACCAGAATCCGCAAAGAGCACATCGTCCTGGAAGGGGACATTCCATCGGCGATGAACCCGCCACCTGGCTGTCCGTTCCAGACCCGTTGCCGTTGGAAGGATCAAGTCGAGGGCGGATTGTGCGATATCGAAATGCCGCCAGTGCGCAAACTTGCCGAGGGCCATCAGGTCAAGTGCCACTTGCCGGACGAAATTCTGGCGCATATGCGCCCGGTCATCACCATGCCCGGTGCGGACGGATACGATCAGCCTTCCGGCGGCGATGATGGTGTTGCATCAAGCGTCGCTTCGCTAATGAGCAGCGACACAACAGCCGAAGGCGATAGTGACGCGGCAGTGCTCGACCGCGACCGGCCGCCAGCAATGGAACGGCCATCAAGTATTGATGATCTGAAGCAAATTTCCGGCGTCGGTCCGAAGTTGGAAGGCCTGTTGCACGGGCTCGGCATCTACAAGTTCGAACAGATCGGACAGTGGAAAAAGGCCGAGCGAGACTGGGTCGACAGCTATTTGAATTTCAAAGGCCGGATCGATCGCGACCAGTGGGTCAAGCAAGCAAAGGCGTTAGCCGAGGACGGTTAATCCAAAACTGGATAGGCTTTACCCGGTAATGCCATGAACGCGAAAACCGCAAAAGGGACTGTTCGCCGTGTACAGCGATGAGCGGTTCCTTGCCGCCTTGAATGGCTGGTCACGATCGCTCTTTACGCAATGCTGGCTGGCTTTGCACTCTATCTGCTTGAGGCCGCCGGCGGCTATTTGTGGGCGATCGCTGCCGGGGTTGGCGCAATTGCCTTTCAATTTCTGTTTAATTGGCTGGCCGACCGGGAGGTCGACACCAACCCCCGGTACCATTTATTCCGATACGTGCCGTTCGCAATTTTCATAATCTACCCGCTGTGGCAGGCTATTGCGAGTGGTGATACTGGGGTGAGCCTGGAAATGGCTTATCGGCTGTTGGTGTCCTTGCTGCTGTTTATGGTGCCGGTGCTGGCATTATTGATTTGCCGGCGGGAATTGCGCAAAGCGCGAAAGGCGATTGCCGGCAGTAGCAAGACCACAGGAAACGGCAATATCGCTGGAGATTAACAGCCGCTTTACCATGACGTGACATAATAACCGCTACACCGGTTATGAGGAGTGGCGGACATGTTGATGCAAAACCTATTTAACGTGATGAGAAACACGGTGATGCTGGCCAGCTTGCTGCTTGCCGGGGTGTTTTTGTTTTTCGGCGACAATTTCCGCAACGAAATCGAACAATGGGCGGCTCTTGATGGTGGCGATATCAACGCGCTTGGCATCGACCCTGTGACCACATCCAGTGTTCGGGGGGAAATTAAATATACCGGTTATGGAAACAATCTTCGGGTCAATGATGGCAACGACGGCGCATCGGGCGGATTTCCGCTGGATCGAGATGCCGATCTGGTAGCCGAAGCCCTGCTGAAAAAGATATCCGCCAAACTGGACCTGAAATGCCTCGACCAAGGCGGTGAGTTATAGCGCTTGTCACCCAAAAGTGGGTACCGGTTTTGGGTGACAAGCGCTAGCGCCAAATCGTCCACAGGCGCCAGCGCAGGTAATGTCTGATGCCAGCTTTTATAGCCACCGTCGGTATCAGGGCACCTTGCGGCGCCTTCTACGCCGCCGACCGCCGGCTGGTCCATCGCCATCGGATGCGCCAGCACCGATTTCGCGCTTCGGCAATTCGACCGTTTTGGCCAGGTGGGGAAAGGCCTCGGTCTTGTTCGGCAGTGCCATCGCGTTGACGAAATGCTCCTGAAAACGCGGTTCGAGCGCGGTTTCGATTTTTTCGATGTTGCGCACGGTTTCCTCAATCTCGCGGCGATAGGTGCGGTTCAACAATGCCATGCGGGCGCCGGTGCCGGCGGCGTTGCCGACGCTGGCGACATTTTCCAACGGACAATCGGGGATCAGCCCCAGCACCATGGCGTATTTGGTGTCGATGAAAGAGCCGAATGCGCCAGCGAGGCGGATAGTGTCGACTGTTTCGACGCCGAGCTTGTCCATCAACAACCGGATGCCGGCAAAAAGCGCTGCTTTCGCCAACTGTATTGCCCGCACATCGTTTTGGGTAACAACCAGTTCCGGCGAACCGCGCCACAACACATAAGACCAGGTGCGGCCGTTTTTGATGATGCGGTCGGACCTTTCGGCCAGCGAACCGTCGATCACTCCATCTTCGGAAATAATACCGGCCAAGAACATTTCGGCAACCACCTCGATGATGCCGGAACCGCATATGCCGGTAATCCCGGTGTTTGCCGCTTCTTGCGCGAAGCCATCCTCGTTCGACCATTTCTCCGAGCCGATGATGCGGATAGTAGGGTTGAGGGTTAGCGGATCGACCCGCACCCGCTCCACCGCGCCAGGCGCGGCACGCTGACCGGAGGAAATTTCCGCGCCTTCGAAGGCAGGGCCGGTCGGGTGACGAAGCTGCTACCACCCGGTTTTTCGAACCGAGTACAATTTCCGCATTGGTGCCCACATCGACCAACAGCATCAGTTTGTCGCAGCGGTGCGGGCCTTCGCTCAGGGTTGCCGCAGCAGCGTCCGCCCCCACATGGCCAGCAATGCACGGCAACACATAGGTGCGGCATCCGGGATTAAAGTGCAGATCGAGTGCTGAAGCCCGGCAATAGATGCGTCGGGAAACCGCCAGGGCAAATGGTGCGCCACCAAGTTCGGTCGGATCAATGCCGAGAAACAGATGGTGCATGATCGGATTGCCAACCAGCACGCATTCGAGAATGTCACCAAGCGTGCCATCAACCGATGCACACACTTCGACCGCCAGTTCGTTGATTGCCTCGCGTACCGCAATCGTCATCGCCTGGCGTCCGTCCGGGTTCATCATCACATAGGAGACCCGGCTCATCAGGTCTTCGCCGAAACGGATCTGCGGATTGGAAACCCCACCGGTCGCCAACGTCGTTCCAGACAATAAATTAACCAAGTGGGCGGCAATGGTGGTTGAACCGACGTCGACCGCCAGTCCGTAGGCGCGATTGTGCAGCCCGGGCCAGATCGCAATCAGTTTATGCTGGCCATTGTCTTCGTAAAGGGCGGCGGTTACCTTCCATTCACCCTTGCGCAACACCGGTTGCACCAATGGTAATACATGGTAGTCGGTATCGATGTTTTCGAGGCCCCATTGCTCCATCAGCGCTAAGTGCAAGCGGTCAAGGTCGCCGGTTGGTTCGTCCATGTCCGGTTCCGCAACCTCGACATAGCAAAGCTTTACTGCCGGATCGCGTTCGATTACCCGCCCATCGTCGGCTTTGCGCACGATTTGGCGATTGCTGGAGGTATCGGCCGGAATGTCGATCACCAGATCGCCATCGATCAGCGCTGAGCATGACAGCCTGCGCCCGGTTGCCAGATCGCGTTTAGAGGCATAGCGGATTTCGGTCTTGGAAAACTCCGATAGATTTTCCGCTGACGAGGTGATGCCGTGCTTGGCAAACTGTCCCTCGGCCACCGCAACCTGGCAGCGACCGCAAATGCCGCGACCACCACACACGCTTTCGACATAGACCCCAATCTGGCGGGCGGCTTCTAATACCGGCGTGCCCTTGGGAAAGCGTCCGCGCCGGCCTGAAGGCATGAATAGGACGAGTGGATCGGTCATTGCATGCAAGGCCAGAGTTTGAGTAACCACTGATAATCCCGCCGTAGCGCGCGACGGTGGTAATCAAAAAAGCGAAACTAGAGCACAATCTGAAAAGCGGTGGCCGGTTTTCAGAAAAATTGTGTCCAAAACAAATAGATAGAGTACTATTTGCGATTCACAAATCGCGAAAAGTGCTCTAGGCCGTACCACGCCTTGATGCCCGTCCACCACGGCGCCGACCGCCGGCGGAAGCTGCCGCATTGCTGGTTTCCGCTGTGGCATTGGCATTGGCCGGTGCTGGCGCGTAGTCGCGGAAATTCGTGATCCACTGGGCACAGTTTTCGTCAGTTCCCATCAACACATTGGCGCCGGCTACCGCTTCCATTTCGGCCGGTCGGCACGGGTTCATAATCGCCGAGGTCATGCCTGAGGCAATTGCCATCGGCAAGAATGCGGCGTTGATGCCGTGGCGATGCGGCAGGCCGAAGGAGATGTTGGAGGCGCCACAAGTGGTGTTAACCTTCAATTCCTCGCGCAGGCGGCGCACCAGTGCAAACACTTGGCGCCCGGCGGTCCCCATGGCGCCAATCGGCATGACCAGCGGATCGACCACGATGTCACAGGCCGGAATGCCAAAATCAGCGGCGCGCTGGACGATTTTGCGGGCAACTTCAAAGCGCACGTCCGGGTCTTCGGAAATGCCGCTTTCGTCGTTCGAGATCGCCACCACCGGAACATTATATTTCTTGATCAACGGCAGGATCGCTTCCAAGCGGTCCTCCTCTCCGGTTACCGAATTGACCAGCGGTCGACCCTTGGCGGTTTCCAGGCCGGCGGCTAGGGCCAGGGGGACGGAAGAATCTATGCAAAGCGGAATATCGACGATTGACTGCACCAATTCGATGGTCTGGCGCAGCAACGGTGGTTCGGTCTGGTTGGGATCGACTGCGGTGACCCCGGCATTTACGTCCAATATGCTGGCGCCGGCGGCAAGTTGTGCTAGGGCGTCCGCCTTGACCGTTTCGAAATTGCCGGCGATCATTTCGGAGGCTAGTTTCTTGCGCCCGGTCGGGTTGATCCGCTCGCCAATCACGCAGAACGGTTGATCAAACCCAATCACAACTTCCCGGCTTGCGGACGCGACGATAGTATGGGTCATGTTTCGGTTTCCTGTATCGAAAAATTGATCGGTGCCGGGTCTGGAAAGTTAGCCGTTGACGGCGTTCTCCAACGAAGCTCCAATTTGCCACGACCCGCGCTCGGCCAGCCATTCGGCAGATTTCTTGGCACCACCGAATGGGAATACATGGATTTGCCGAATGGGGCCATCCGGATTGGCAATAAAATTTTCTTCGATCGGTTTGACGACGCTTTCCGGTGAAAATCCGATCGCCAATGTGGTCACCTTGGTTGCCTGCTTTTTCAGGAAGCTCAACGAATTGCCGACACCGCACATGGCGGCGAATTTGATCAGGGTGGTGATTCTCGCCGGACCGGCGACGCCGAGATGAATCGGTAAATCGATCCCTGATTGCTGCACGCCTTCGGCCCAGTTGATGAATCGCTTAGCGTCGAAGCCGAACTGGGTGACGATGCGCATCTTGGCATCGGTGCGCTCGGAAAACGCCAGTTTGAGTTTCAGGGTCTCGGCGGCGACCGCGTCGGAAAAGTCAGGGGAACCCTCCGGGTGGCCGGCGATGCCAATTGCCTTAATGCCATTTGCGTCAAACAAGCCGGTTTCCAGCACTTCCATGGTTGCGGAAATGTTGCCGACCTTGCGGTCCGGGCTGCCGCCGATCACCAAGATGTCGTGAACACCGGCACCGGCGTAACGTTTGATTTTGTCCTCAAGATCGGCCATATCGGATAATCGTCTGGCGGCAATATGCGGCACCGCGATCAGGCTATGCCGCAAGAGCCTGGCACAGCCGGCGGCCATGTCGGCGGAGCTGTGGGTGCCGACATCGGTAATGTAGACCCTGGCGCCGGCCGGAATGAAGGTTTCGATCGCTTCCATTTGCAAAGCCTGGCTAGGCGATATTTCGATGGAAGCTGGAATATGGTGTGCCATGGTCGGTTGCCTTAAACTTCGATTTCGCGGCCGGCTGATTTGGCAAGTTGCGCCAGCCGGTGTTTAGGATAGTCAGCTTCGAGTTTGGCCGCTGCCGCCTCAGCCTCGGCTTCCAAATTATCGCCGCAGGTGACAGGCTCACCGCGCCGCCAATCGGCCAAATAGTCATCGGTTTCGGTCGCGCCATCGCGCATGGCGGCCATGTCGATCGCCTCGGTGAAGCGCAGCGACAGTTCCTGTTTCGCGTTGGTACGCCCCGCCTTGGCGATCACCTGGGCCGGTATATCACGCCAAAATACTGTGGTCAGCGTTGCCATGGGTTTCCTCTATAGTCGATATTGGGTTGATGCCAAAGCTTGATCGAGCACCGCCGCAGCAATGGCCTGGCATGTTATTCGCCGGCAATTGGGTAGCGGGTCTGCCGGTCAGCTTTCAAACAATTGCCGTTAATCAGCTTCCTTTGCCGCGACGCGATAATCTTCATTTGCGACCAGAAATGGCCGCCTGCTTAGGATTCGAATTTCAGGCGCCGCTTTGATAATGGTGTTCCTAATTTGGGACCATACTCTGGGGCCTGAACGTTAATCATTTTCTGTTAACAAGAAAGGGCTTGCAACGAAGGTCGCATACGTCACATTGCGGGTCGCGATATATCATTCCCGGTTTGCGATGGACACGCTAGACAAATCCAGTGGATTTTGGGGCGTCTTAGACAGGTTGCGATATCCTCTGCCAATCCCGGCTCGCCGGTTCGGAAACGACAACAATACAGGTAGATACGATGTCTGACGAAGAAGAAATCATCCTGTCCGAACTCCCCGACGACGAACTCGTGCCGCAAATACACGATGATCTGTATGACGGGCTGAAAGAGGAAATTGTCGAGGCGACGCATATTCTGCTCAACCGCGGCTGGATGCCCTACGACGTATTGACCAAGGCACTGGTCGAAGGAATGCGCATCGTTGGCGAGGATTTCCGCGACGGCATCTTGTTCGTGCCTGAAGTGTTGATGTCGGCCAATGCGATGAAGGCGGGAATGGAAATTTTGCGGCCATTGCTGGCCAAGACTGGGGCGCCAAAAGTCGGTACGATAGTGATCGGCACGGTCAAGGGTGACATCCACGACATCGGCAAAAATTTAGTGGCGATGATGATGGAAGGCGCCGGCTTCGATGTCTTCAACATCGGTATCAACAATGATGTGGACGCCTATCTGGCAGCGATCGAAGAGCATAATCCAGAAATTTTGGGCATGTCGGCGCTGCTCACCACCACTATGCCTTATATGAAGGTTGTGATCGACACGTTGGTGGAAAAGGGCTTGCGCGATCAGTTAGACGTGATCGTTGGCGGTGCGCCGTTGAACGAGGAGTTCGGCAAGGCGATCGGGGCGGACGCGTATTGCCGCGACGCTGCGGTGGCGGTCGAAACCGCAAAGGCGATCATGGCTAGGCGCCACAATCAAGCGGCTACCGCCTGACCGTCCGGTTTCGCCAGGGTGACACAGGTTTCGGGCGGGCAGCAATGTCCGCCGTTTTTGTTGGAAGCGAAGGATAACATCGGTGAAACAGCCGGTAGAAACCGATGGGTTGGTGGCACAGAACCAACACTTTCCAGCTCGCAGCGGCAAATCCTTAAGGGTTATTGCCTGTGGCGCGATTGCGCGTGAAATCCTTGCGGTTTGCCAAGCCAACGGGCTCGATCATATCGATCTGGCCTGCTTGCCGGCTATTTTGCACCACCACCCGGAAAAGATCCCCGCTGAGGTCGAGCGCGAAATTGTCGAAGCGCGCGCTGGCGGGTTTGAAAACGTCTTTATCGCTTATGCGGATTGCGGCACTGGCGGGCTGCTCGACAACGTATGCCAGCGGCACGGTGTTGAACGGATTGCCGGCCCGCATTGCTATTCGTTTTTTTGGGGCAATGATGGATTTGCCGCCCGTGACGAAGACGATATCCGCAGCTTTTTCCTGACCGATTTTCTGGCCCGGCAGTTTGATGCCTTCATCACCCGACCACTCGGCCTCGACCGGCACCCTGAATTGCGCGACATGTACTTTGGCAATTACCAAACCTTGGTCTATTTGGCGCAACGCGAAGACCCGGCGCTCGACGCGGCAGCTGAAAAAGCGGCTGAATTCCTTGGGTTAACCTATGAAAAACGGTTCACCGGTTATGGGGATTTGAATAACGTGTTGGCAGATTTGTAGGCCCGACTTTACACCCCGCCGGGGGTCAGCAAAATTTCTCGCACATTGACCCGCGCCGGCTGCTCGATTGCGTAGATCGCTGCGGTGGCGACATCTTCGGCGGTCAGTGCTTGCGGTTTCGGATCGTCGAAAAACGGGGTGTCGACCATGCCAGGGGCAATCACCGTGCAACGGCCGCCCCATTCGGCCATTTCGATCGCCAAATTCTGGCCAAAACCGTGCACAAACCATTTGGTCGCGCCGTAGATCGAGCCGCGAATAATGCTGCGGCCGGCGCGGCTGCCGGTCAGCAGCATGTGCCCGCCTTCGATCTGGCGCAGATGGGGCAGGGCGTATTTCGCAGTCAAACATAGGCCCCAAATATTGACGTCGATCATCTCGCGCCAATTGTCCGTCTCGCCATTTTCGGTCCCAGCACTAGCAGCGCCAAGGCCGGCATTGGCAAAAACCGCCGACAAAGTGCCGAATTTGGCCGCCTTTGCCGTCATTTCGCGCACTTGGCTCTCATTCGAAACATCGCATTGGATTGCCAGCGCCCGTTTATTGCCGATCTCGGCCACCAAAGCCTGCAAACGCTCAGCCGTGCGTGCGGCGAGTGCCACCTTCCATCCCGCCTCTACAGCGGCTCGGGCGGTGGCTGCTCCAATGCCGGTCGAAGCGCCAGTGATCAAAAGGGTGCGTTCGGTCATTATTTTGTCTCCGTATGGTTTGCTCAGCGACGAACGAGTTTCTCGTAATTACTGAGATTATTTGGTTGATCCGGCCAGTTTTTTTGCCCCTTGAGGCCGATCTGATATCCGGCCTGGTAGAGTTCACGCATGCGAACCGGATCAAAATCCAGCGATTCTTGGCTGATCGGAATTTCGTCCGGGATTGCGGCTTGGCGATAGATCGCGCCGGCGTTTACCGAGGTGACATAGCCGCGAAATACCGTGTCGTTCATCAATTCCCGCATCAGTTCGGCGATCGACTTTTGCGCAATCGATGCTAGGTCGGCATTGATTGGCACCGAGGCGTTGCGGCGGGTTTGGTTGGCATTGATGATCGCATAGACCATTTTGTTTGGTTCGTCGGCCGGCAGCATGAAGCTCTCGATTAGGATCGGCGCTTTTACACCACCATCGACATGGGCCTGGCGCAACTGAACCCCCCGTCGCGGCTTGATGTAGACCGGTGTAAAAAAGCCCGGCACAGCGGCTGAAGCACGCAATACTTTGCGGAAATGCAGCAGCGAATCGGAGCGTCCTCCCTTGGCGATTTCTCCCATGTCCCAAACCACCAATTCGCCAGCATCCAAATTGGTAGTGGCGACGAACAACCTGCGCCCCTTATCGTGTTCGGTGGCAATATCGTCGAGTATTTGCTCGGTTATTATTTCCGCGATTTGCCGCTTCAATGGCTCGTAATCATAAAGTGAATCGGAAAACACCGCCGCCAGACCTCGTTTCTTAAACAAATCCTGATTGGAGATCGTGGTATATAATTGCTCCAGGGTTTGGTCGTATCTTGGTCCTAAAAACACCAGAACAGACATTAGTGCACCGGTCGATACTCCAGTAACGACATCGAATTCAGGCCGCTGGCCACTTTGGGTCCAGCCTTTCATCACCCCGGCGCCAAATGCGCCGTCGGCGCCTCCAGACGATAGTGCCAAAACCGTATAGGCACCGTCGTCGGCGATTTCCGCTTTTGCCGAGGCATGGTTGCGGCCCAACGCTTCGTTGGCATCTGCTTTGATGTCGACCGCTTCCATCGGCAACAAAGTACGGATTTCCCGACTTTCCTGCGGCCGACTGACACAACCGGCTATCAATGCCGACGCCATCGTGATCGATAATGCCGCCCGTACTGCTCCAGTTTTTGCTAATGGTTTGGCAAATATACCCATTGTCACCGTAGCCCCAGGTTGCAAGACTGTTAGGCAAGCATCTCCCTGGTCGCGGACGGAAATTCGTAACTTCATATTAACCACAACTCAATGGTCGGGCATTGATCGGTTGTCAGCATGGTTAACGCTTGAGGCATTTTGCTTTTGATGGCTTGATCAAAAGGATAATACCAACAGTGGCTCAATAGGTCGATATCAGCCACCGTTGGTGTAATACCAAGGGAACTTAATATTGACCCATTTGACCACCGCGATTTTGTTCGCTGACTAGGCGAAGACCGCGCCATGGTACGGACCCCACCATAAGCGGGTTCCAACAACGTCAGGGGCCAAAATCGCGCGGCCATATTGTGGCTTTTTCAACGTACTCCAACCTTTCATGGTGGAGCAAACCGGCCCACCGGGCGTCGTTACAAAGCTTGCCCGATACCCCGGCATCGCGCCGCGCTTTGCGTCTAGCCGGATGAACCGGTTTGCATCCATCAAATGAGTCAATATTAAATTCCCTTGGTATAAGGAATTGGGTTAGGAAAAACCGTTTGGGGCTGTGGTAATGATGGATATATACCAACTCGAAGTCGGCCACCGCATTGTGCTCGGGCCCTACACGGTCAGCCGCGAAGCAATCCTTGAGTTTGCCCGCGAATTTGATCCGCAACCCTTTCATCTCGACGACCAGGCTGCAAAGGCTACCATGCTTGGCGGCCTGGCGGCGTCCGGGTGGCATGTTGCAGCGATCGTCATGCGCATGCTGTGCGATGCTTTCATTTCCGGATCGAGTTCTCAGGGCGCGCCCGGTCTCGACGAAATGAATTGGCTTTATCCGGTGCGGCCTGGTGATGTGTTGGTCGGCCATACCATTGTCGAATCTAAACGGGTGTCGCGTTCCAGACCCGAACTTGGCATTGTTGGCATGCGTCACGAGGTGTTTAACCAGCACGGCAATCAGGTCTACGGATCCCGTGGCTCCGGTTACTACCGTATTTTGGATGCGAGCGCCGGGGAAATTTCGCGATGAACCGCTCACCAACCCCGATGCGTGATGCACTCAAACCTGGAGCGCGCCAGGAACTTGGTTCCCACGATTTCACCGCCGAAGAGATTATTTGCTTCGCCGAAAAGTTTGATCCGCAGCCCTTTCACCTCGATGCCGAGGCAGCAAGAAACAGCCTTTATGGGGCGCTGTGCGCATCCGGCTGGCACACCACGGCGGTGTGGATGGGGTTGCAGGCGGCCGAATTGGTTCGATTACAAGAGGCGGCGCGCGCTGCCGGCGAAATACCGGTCGAATTTGGCCCTGCACCGGGCATTCGTGACTTGAAATGGTTCCGCCCGGTCTATGCCGGAGATACGATCAGTTATTGGTATCAGGTCGGCGCGGTACGGGCGTCGCAATCAAAGACCGGTTGGCATATCATGAGCGGATCGGCGGGCGGCGAAAATCAAGATGGAAAGCCGGTAGTTGGCTTTACCAATGCGGTATTCATCAGTTTCGTTGACGCCGACTGAATGATGGATCGCTAGAGTGTATTCCCGGAAAGTGTGGTGCGGTTTTCGGATAAGAAGATGCGCCAAATCAAACTTAATTGCCCACAGGCTTAGAGTATCCGTATTAATCAAGCGATGTTTTTGCTCCACATTCGTTGATCCCTTAGGAGGGCGTTTGCGAGTACGATGAGTTTTCGCATGACAGCGGTTATGGCGACTTTTGACGGTTTTCCTGCTGCTTTGAGCTGATCATATTTGGCCTTCATATCTGGATTGAACCGGGTTGCCACGAGCGCCGGCATATAGAGCGCCTGGCGCACGTGCGAACGACCACCTTGAACGAAGGCCTGTCCTTTTCGTTTTCCGGACTGTCGTAGCATTGGGGCCGTGCCGGACAGACCGGCCGCAGTCTGGCTGTTCAAGGTGCCGAGCTCGGGCATGTCGATGAGCAACGCCATCGCGGAACGCTCAGCGACACCGGGAATGCTTGTCAAGATAGTGAACCTTGCGGCTAGTGTGGGGTCGTTTTTGATGATGTCCATGATTGCCTTCTCGATCTGGGCCAAGTGTTCTTCGATCTGCTTCAAGCGCTGTTCGACTTGACGTTTGAGGATCGTCACGCAAAGGTTTTTCTGACGGTTCTTGGCGGCGGTCCGGTCCTTGATGAGAGCTATGCGGGCGACATGCATATCCTTGAGATTACACAGGATCTGCGGCACAGCCGGGCGTGTCCGGGGTTCGATGGCAACGCCGAAGCGTGCCAACAGGGCGGCATCCATCTTATCCGTCTTGGCCAGTTGACCAAGCGCCTGGCCAAACCGCTTGGCATGGAGAGGATTGATCTTGGCCAGAGGCAGGTCAGCCCGGCTCAACGCACGCTCAAAGGCGCGGTGATAAGGACCGGTTGCCTCGAAAACAATTCGGGAGACAGGCTCCTTGCCCAGCCATTTGACCAGGCATCGAAAACCTTGTGGATTGTTGGTGAACTGGCGATGCTTGCCTTCGGGATGGCGATGAACGTCCAAAGTCTCTTTCGAAATGTCCACGCCGATGGTAGATTGTGTCATCTTTTCCGCGCCTTTGCTTGTCATGCGGGCCTTCATGCCCTGGTATCCATTCAGGCCATTGGAAAAGACGAGGGTGATCATACTCTAGCTCGGCCCGTAAAACGGCCAGCACTTTCACGATCCATCCCTCGCCGCCGCAAGGGAGGTGGGCCTCCCCGCGGCGGAACCAAGTATGCCCGAACAACACGGAAAATCATAAGACAAGCACTTTTCGCGATTTGTGAATCGCAAATAGTGCTCTATCTATTTGTTTTGTCGCACAATTTTTCTGAAAGCAGGCCACCACTTTTCAGATTGTGCTCTAGAATGGGGCAACCGCTGCATTGACATCGAGCGAAGGTGTCCATTTGCCGATCATGTCGCGCAATGCGGCTACGGAAACCGGTTGTTCGATGAAATCGTCGAGACCGGCATCGATGCAGCGCCGGCGGTTTTCTTCCGAGGCGCTGTCGACTATGCCGATTTTCGCGGTATGCAAGCCCTCATTTAATTCCAGGGTCGCGATTTCGCTAACCAGCGCGGGCAACGCATCACCAATCGAACTCATGTCAAATAAGATTGTCATTGGCTCCTGATTCTCGAGAATTGCCAGAGCTTGGTCGCGGTCGTTGGTGCAAGTAATGCGCAAATTGCTGTTGGCAAGATCGGCCGAAAATTTCGAAGTCACGGTCTGGTTTCGACTGATCATCAATATGTCGGGGGAAACCGCAACGCCATTTTCGATGGTAGCGATGGTTTCATCGAAGTCGGGTTCAGCGGAATTCGTGAATTCCTGTTGCCGGCCAATAGCAGTCTCGCCCGGCGCGGACATGGTCTTCCGGTTGGGGTTGATTTCCATCGCCCGGCGGATGGCTTCCATCATTCGATCCATTCCAGCCGGCTTAATCAAATTTCCCTGAATGTTGAGCGAAGAAAAACGGCTGCCGTCTTCCATCTCTTCCACCGAAGTCAGCATGATAATCGGGGTATTGGCGATATTCGCATCTTGCCGAATAATTTCGGTGGTTTCACTCCCACTCATACCGGGCATATGATAGTCGAGTACAATCAGTTCAACCGGAATATCTTGTTGATGGGCTCTGCGGAGAACTGAAATGGCATCTGCGCCGCTAGCACATGTTGCGGTGTCCATTTGATAGGTTTGCAATTGTTCGGTCAGGATTGCCCGGTTGGTTTCATTGTCATCGACAATCAATACCCGCAGGCCTGCCAGTTCCTCTTCAAGGACGGTCTTGGTTGTTTCTGGCCTGGTTTCAGCCGGCAGTGTCAGTTGGAACCAGAATGTCGAGCCGACGCCTGCCTCGCTTTCGACGCCGATTTCACCACCCATCATTTCGACCAGCGAGCGAGAAATTGTAAGGCCGAGGCCAGTGCCGCCATATTTCCTTCTGGTCGATCCATCCACCTGGACGAATTTATTGAATATTCGCGAAAGCTGTTGCCTGGGTATTCCGATACCGGTGTCTTGGATGCTAAAGCTCAAAGCGTAATCGAGGATTTCTCCGTCTTCTTCTTCATCTGGATTGGCACGCTGGCCGGTGACCTCGACAAAAACATGTCCGGTTTCGGTAAATTTCACCGCATTGTTGACCAAGTTGGTGACGATTTGTCGAATGCGTCCCGCATCGCCGGAATAGCGGCGCGGCAGGTTGGGATCGACGCGCACAATTAATTCGATATCTTTTTCCGCGACCTTGGTAGAGACCAACGCGGCGATGTCGTCGATCGTCTCCCATAGATCAAATTGCCCCAAATCGATCACCATCTGCCCGGCTTCGATTTTGGAGAAATCAAGCATGTCGTTGATGATGGTCAGCAGCGCCGTTCCGGACTTGACGATGATATTTGCGAACGAACGCTGCTTGTCGTCCAAGCTGGTCCTGGTTAGTAGCTCCGCCATGCCCATTACGCCGTTCATCGGCGTGCGGATTTCGTGGCTCATATTGGCGAGGAACTCACTTTTCGAACGATTGGCGGCTTCGGCGCGCTTTTTGGCCGCGACCAAATCGTCTTTCTGCACCTTGGCTTCCGTGATATCGCGACCGGTGCCAAAATAACCCTGAAACTCTCCCTCTTCGTCGAAATTTGGTGTGCCGCTAATTGCGATCCATACCGTACTGCCATCGGGACGCGTGCGTGGATGGACAAAATCCTTAAACGGGCGATGGTCGGCCAGGTCGGCCAAATGCTGGTTCCATTCTTCCTGCGAAACGTTAGGATTTCCGGTTTCCAGGCGGGTCTTGCCCATCAGCATTGATTTTTCGACCCCGGTCAGGCTAGTAAAGTGATCGGAGAAATAGGAAAACCGTAGTTCCTCATCCATCTCCCAGAACCAGTCCGACGCCGCTTCGGCAAAGCCCGATAGGCGTTTTATGCCACGGGTTACCGATCGGGTAAGTCTGCTTCGCTCCAGTTCTGATGCGATGCGCTCGGCGATAATGTTGGAGATCAGGCCAAGGTGGGTACTATCGTCGACCGGCGCGCCAACCAAAACCGCAAACACACCGGTAATTTCGCCTTGCGAATTGGTAAGCGGCACTACCCTGCAGGACTGGGCAGCGATACCAGCGACCAAGGGATCTCTGGGGAATTTTTCCGCCAAGTCCCGGTTGTGGGAAAATGCGCCGAGATTGATCGCTTCTTCGGCCAATGAACCCGGCAGGGGAAAATTCTCCGGTATGGATTCCGGGCCGCCTGCAACGGCAATCAATTTCAACCTGCGGCCACGTTTTTGGTCCAGTTCTCCAATATAGACGCAATCAGCATCTAACTGATCAGCCAAGTAACGGCAAGCAGATCGAAAGAAACCTTCAATGTCGGAATTTGCGGCGATAAGCGCGAATCCTTCAAGAATCTTTAGTCCGCGCTCGTTTTGGTAGTCATCGGTCATTTTTCAAGAGGTCCACAAAATCCAAAATATAGGCAAATTCACCAGCATTAATAAGTAATCGCTATAATTGGTTATGATTTTATGAAAATTGGGCTGATCTCGTGCAGAAATTGGCAGCACACCTGATGCAGCCGCAAATGACCGGCTTTGGTGTGGGATTGTACTTATACCAAGGGAATTTACTATTGACCTATTTGATGGAGGCAAACCGGTTGATCCGGCGAGAGCGTGTATTCCCGAAAAGTGGGTACCGGTTTTGGGAAAAATGACACACATAAACAAAGAGATCGCGCGACGAAGCTATCCCAACGCTTCGTGACAAGCGCTAGGTGCAAAACCCAGCGCGATGCCCGGGTATTGGGCCAGGGTATTGGGCCAGGGTATTGGGCCAGGGTATCGGGTCCGGGTATTGGGCAAATCTTGCAACGACGTTGGAAACGTATGGGCAAAAACCAGCACCGTGGTTTTGCGATAATCACCGGTTTAAAACCCACGCACAGGGCGCTTTTCGGTGCCCGAAATCGGGTGGAAAAGCGCCTTTAGTCGGCCGGTTTGCTCCACCACGAGAGGTTGGAGTGCGTTGAAAAATCGCGGCGGTCAATAAAGTCAATAGTAAATTCCCTTGGTATAATTGCGACCCAAATTCGTGATATTGCTGGCCCAAGATAAATTTGATCCACATTGTTGGTGGCCCGGGGTTCGGCCACAAGCCGTGCTTGTCGGAATTGCGTCAACGTGGGACGCAAGCAGGCAGTCCGTTGCCCATTGCCTGTGGTGATAGTCCGTACCGGTCGGCGAGTACAAATATACTTACAGATTATTGTATGCCCGATCAGGGTGCGCCGGTGATATTGTTGGAGCAGATGATGAGCGAACAAGAAGCAGAAACAGGTCGCCGGGGGCGACGTGGCGGCGGCGGTGCCGAGGCGCGCAGGCAAAACCGGGCCAGTCAAAAGCTCAATGTTTTTACCTATATCCGCCGCAAGGTGGAGCCAACCAATGTGTTGGATGAGGAAGGTATGGGATTGATTGAGGCAAATGCTGATATTTTGCTTGAGGAAATCGGCATCGAATTTCGTGACGATGCGGAAGCGCTCGAGATGTGGAAGGCTGCCGGCGCTGATGTCCAAGGCGAGCGGGTGCGTTTTTCCAAGGGTCTTTGCCGTGAATTGATGAAAACCGCGCCACCAACCTTTACCCAGCATGCGCGCAATCCGCAGCGGTCTGTCGAAATCGGCGGCAAGGCGACCGTGTTCGCGCCGGTTTACGGTCCGCCCTTCGTGCGCGATCTGGAAGGTGAACGGCGCTATGCGACCATTGAGGATTTCCGTAATTTCGTGAAGCTGGCCTACATGGCGCCGGCGATGCACCATTCCGGTGGCACGGTTTGCGAGCCGGTCGACGTTGCAGTCAACAAGCGCCACCTCGACATGGTGTATTCGCACATTCGTTATTCCGACAAACCATTCATGGGATCGGTAACCGCGCCGGAGCGCGCCGCTGACACAGTAGAAATGGCGGAAATTTTGTTCGGCAAGGATTTCGTCGCCGACAATTGCGTTGTTACCAATTTGATCAACATCAATTCGCCCCTGGTGATGGATGGGACCATGCTGGGGGCGATGAAGGTTTATGCCCGTGCCGGCCAGGCCTGCATCTTGTCGCCGTTTATCGTCGGCGGGGCAATGTCGCCGGTGACCGTTGCCGGCACCTTGACCCAGGTAGTAGCGGAAGCACAGGCAGCAGTCGCGTTTTCACAATTGTGCCGTCCAGGCGCGCCGGTGATCCTTGGTTGTTTTGGCACCGCAATTTCAATGCAAAGCGGCGCACCCTCGTTCGGTACCCCGGAGCCCGGACAATTGCTGATGGGGGCGGCGCAGTTTGCGCGAAGATACAATCTGCCGTTTAGGTCCGGCGGCTCACTGACCGGCTCTAAAGTAGCGGACGCCCAGGCTGCCTATGAAAGCGCAAATACCCTGTGGCCAGCAATGCTTGGCGGGGTCAATTTCATGTTGCATTCGGCTGGCTGGCTGGAAGGCGGTCTAGTGTCGTCGTATGATAAATTCATTATGGATTGTGATCAGTTGGCGGCGCACCAAAAAATAAGCGAAGGCATTGATCTATCGGAAAACGGCCAGGCCATGGACGCGATCCGCGAGGTCGGGCCGGGCAGCCATTTTCTCGGCTGTGCCCATACCCAGGCAAATTTCCAGGACGCGTTTTTTGTCTCCAAGGTTGCGGACAATAATTCCTTCGAACAATGGCATCTCGACGGCGAAAAGAATGCCGCCGCGAAGGCCAATGGGATCGCCCGTGAATGGTTAAACAGCTATCAGGCACCCGATTTAGATCCAGCGATCGATGAAGCGCTGACCGCCTATATCGCCCACAAAAAGGAAGCGATGCCGGATGCGTTTACCTGAAGGGGGCCGTTGGCAGCCGAAATTCGCAGCCAGGAAAAGATCCACGATATCATCATGAAGGATGTGTGGCGACTGAACCTTTGAGTAAGCGCTTGAGGCGTCTGGGGCTTGTGCCGCCGGTGATCGGTAAGGCCCACGGCCTAAGGCTCGTAGTTAGCAAGGTGGTAGTTGGTAAGGCCGTAATTGGTAAGAAATGACCCGTTCTGCAATGAAAATCGAAGTTCGGTTGGAAGACACGCTGGAGCGGGCCGGCCTGCGCACGTTGGGTTGGTTTTTAACCGAAGCGGGTGATTTTGACCGGCAACAGGATCGGGAAATGGCCGGCCGTTCCGCGCTGTTGATCGCCAATGTCGGCGGCGAACTATGGCCGATCTTTCGCGCATCGGCTGAATTTGCCGACCGCCAAAGCGACCCCTTGAACCGCTGGACCAGCCGGACAATCGATGAAATCGCCAACAAATATGGTGCCATCGCGCTCTATCCGTTTGGCAAACCGATCAGGCCGTTTCAGCGTTGGGCAATGCGGGCAAGCGGCATCCAACCTTCGCCACTCGGTATCCTCATTCACCCGCGTTATGGGCTATGGCTGGGGTTTCGCGCGGTCCTGGTGTTTAGCGATGCGGAACCGCCGGTGCGCCGGCCCAAAAGCGCACATCCATGTATGACCTGCGCCGAAAAACCGTGCCTTACGGCTTGCCCGGTCCATGCATTTTCTGAACTGGGATATGATGTGCCGGCATGTCGGCAATGGATCGCAGGTGGCAGTGAACCGGTATGCGCAACATTAGGATGCCGCGCGCGCGATGCCTGCCCAATCGGCACCAATCACCGGTATATCCAAGAACAAATAGGGTTTCATATGGATGCTTTTGTCGGATAGCAAATTTTGCGAACACCTGCTCAACCTCAATCTTGCTTAAATTCAGGTGTTTGCTGGAAATACTTGTTCGTGTTACCGAATCATTATTACGGCAGATTGATTCGGGGCTGGAATTGACCGATTTGGACGAATTGTTCGGCAAAGCACGTGAGCCGGTGCGGAGTCTGGTCGGAAGCCAGTGGCGGAGATTGTATGGCTTCGAAGAGTGGGAAAAGAAGTTTTCACCTCTAACGCTTTCTAACCTCAACCAGTCAGGTTCACAAATCAGCCAGTTGATCTCGCACGACCTATCCAATGATTATTACACAAGAATATGCTTTCAGGCGACGATACTGTTCACTGTCTCACAGCAGGGTGAAGTGTTGACCTGCCTGGAAGAAGTGGTTGACTGGCCGGCTGGCCGCAGGGAAGAAGGTCCGCTTGTGCTGTACAATAGGCACAATCAGAAATCGGACTTCAAGTTGGGCCATCCTTCAATGGTAAAATGTGGCAAAGGGCGTATCTCCGGCGAGCTAGTACTTCGAGAATTCGAAGATTCGTACCAATGGGAGCTAAACAATAAATCGGGAAGATATGGACGTGTGCCGGGCCGGAAACGCGAAAATTTGGTGAATGTTGCAAAGGAGTTGGAGAAATACGGCATTAACACGAGGATAACCTTCTATGACTAATATTAGCGGCAGAGAAACTAGCGTGATTTTGCCCAGGCAGCAGGATCAGGACTCGTCAGCACGCAAAAATCGCACTAGAGTACGTCAGCCAGAGGTTAGTACGTTGAGTGTCGCATTTTCTAATCCACCGGAACTAGATGATGCCGTGTCCGAATGGCGGGCGCGGTTTCGAAGTTTCCATTCTGATTCCATGGAAAAGGCAAAACGTGTAGCGCGTAGTGCAGCAGGCAGAAAATTATTGTCTGAAGCGCTTTGCTTGTATGCCCTGGATCGGTCTTCGGGCCGCTTTGTCGATTATGATGAGTTCGATATGGTGGGATACGATCTTGCTAAAGTGTGGCCGAAAGCCGTAGGCGAGCCAGATGTCCGTTGCGACACTGAAAATCAACTGGCAACGAAGGCTGCTTCAGTATTGCTATCTGGTTTCAAACGACGGATTTTGGAAGGCCGCATAAACGGCCACGCCCCGGACAATCACTCCGAACAAAAATCTGCCTAGCCGGTGTTCCCAAGTTTAGGGTCTTGACCCGAAGTTCTACCCCCGCCGGCGGCGGCGCTGCCGTTTTGGCGCGTCATCATTAGCAGCAGCGGTCTTATTGACGAGATCGCCGATACCCGCTGTAATCTGCTCGATATTGGGCCGTGGTCCGCGTACATGATTGTCTAGCGCATCGCGCATCGCCGCCAAATGATCGCAAGAAGTACCGCAGCAGCCGCCGATAATGCTGGCACCGGCGTCCACCGCTAGGTGCACGTAATTCGCCATCAAGTCGGGCGTGCCGGTATATTCCACCTTATCGCCGCGAATTTGCGGGATGCCGCAATTGGCCTTGGCGATGAAGGTTGCGCTGGCATTTGCTTCCGTCATGTCGAGCAGGGACGCCAGCAGATCGGACGCGCCAACCCCGCAATTGGCGCCGACCGCGGTTGGGCCGTTTTCACCACCCGGTAACACCCCATGAATATCACTTGGCGCCAGGCCCATCATGGTGCGTCCCGCAGTGTCAAACGATGCGGTCAAGGTGTAGGGCATGCCGCGCGATGCCGCTGCATTGGCCGCGGCGCGCATTTCTTCGGCCGCTGACATGGTTTCGATCCAGATCACATCGGCGCCGCCGTCGATTAAGCCGTCGATCTGTTCGCCAAAGGAAATCTCGGCCTGTTCGGGGGTCAATTCGCCAAGCGGCACCATCAATTCGCCAGTCGGGCCAACCGATCCGGCAACGATTACACGCCGATTAGCGGTTGCAGCGACCTCGCGAGCCAGCAGGGCGGCGTGGCGGTTTAATTCATGTACCCGGTGGTCGGCCTGGTGTAGTTTTAAGCGGTGGCGGGTGCCACCGAAGGAATTGGTGAGAATGATGTCGGCCCCGGCGTCAACAAATCCGCGATGCAATTGCCTAACCTTGTCGGGATTGTCGACATTCCACAATTCAGGCGCGTCACCCGAGGTAAGGCCGAGCGCGAACAAGTTGGTGCCGGTGGCGCCGTCAGCCAACAGCACGCCTCTTTCGATCAGCAGCTCGGCGAGGGGATTGTCGCGTGCCATGGTTCAAATTCCATAATTAGAGTGAATATAATCATATAAGCATTTCTTTATGTAATTGTCGAGGAAATTCGAGTGCTCAACACCCAACAAGATGGGTCAACCAGTGCTATCGGGGCTTGATGCTCGCCCAATGTGTCATTAGGAAGGGGTGTCCGGACAGGGTTCCCGGGTTGGTGGCCGGCATCTTGGGTGCCGCATGTGCAAACCGTAAGCCGCATGCAGTCGTCGCTGGTCATTTTTCGAACAGCCGCGACAATGGGTCGGTCGGCGACGAGATAGGAACAGCTCAACCTCATGTCCGCAAAGCATATGGCCGCAGAAACGGCCGGTAATCCGATGCGCAAGGGGCGCAATACCCACAAGGTGAAGGGCCGCCAGCTTGATGAAGCGGCACTTGTGGAGGTTCAGGCCATGCTTGGTGCAGCGCCCGGTGACCGCGATTTATTGATCGAGCATTTGCACAAAATTCAAGACCGATGCGGACATTTGAGCGCTCGCCATTTGCGCGCGCTGGCGTTTGAGATGCGCCTGTCTCAGGCGGAAATCTATGAGGTGGCGTCGTTCTACGACCATTTCGATATCGTCAAAGAGGGCGAGGCACCGCCGCCGCCAGTGACGGTGCGCGTGTGCGATTCCCTTTCCTGCATGCTGGCCGGCGCCGAGACATTGATCGGCGAACTGGAAGCCGGTAACGACCCACAAAAGGTTCGCATCGTGCGCGCGCCTTGCATGGGGCGTTGCGCCACCGCACCGGCGGCACGGGCGGGCAACCGCGAGATCGACCACGCTACGGCCGGCGGCATTGGCGAACTGATAAGCGCTGGCGATCTCGAAACTGAAGTTCCGGTTTATATCGATCTTGAAACCTATCTGGCCGATGGCGGCTACGACGCGCTGATGAAGGTGCGGGCCGGTGCCCATTCTGCCAATCAGCTGATCACCATGGTGGGCGATGCCGGGCTGCGCGGATTGGGCGGGGCCGGGTTTCCCGCCGGCAGCAAATGGAAGATTGTGCGTGGTTTCACCGGGCCACGGCTGATGACCGTCAATGGCGACGAGGGGGAACCTGGCACGTTCAAGGATCGCTATTTCCTGGAATCCGACCCGCACCGCATGTTCGAAGGTGCGTTGATCGCCGCCCATGTGGTGGAGGCGGAGCGGATCTATTTGTATATGCGCGGCGAATATCCGGCGGTGCTGGAAATCCTTAGGCGCGAGATTGCCGCGCTCGAAGCGCAGGGCACGATTGCACCGGGCTATATCGAACTAAGACGCGGCGCCGGGGCCTATATTTGCGGCGAGGAAAGCGCGATGCTGGAATCGATCGAGGGCAAGCGCGGCATGCCGCGCCATCGCCCGCCATATATTGCCGAGGTTGGCCTGTTCGCAAAACCGACCCTCAACCACAATGTGGAGACCCTGTGGTGGCTGCGCGATATCGTCGAAAACGGGCCGGAATGGTTCGCCGCCAAGGGGCGCGATGGCCACCCGGGGGTGCGTTCCTGGTCAGTATCGGGCCGGGTAAACGATCCGGGTGTCAAACTGGCGCCGGCTGGCATTACGGTTCGTGAACTGATCGATGACTATTGCGGCGGCATGGTTGAGGGGCACGAATTTAAGGCCTATCTGCCCGGTGGCGCTTCCGGTGGCATTCTGCCGGCCCATCTTGACGATATCCCGCTTGATTTCGGCGGCCGGCTGGCCGAGTTCGATGCATTTGTTGGCAGCCATGCGATTGTGATCCTGTCCGACCAGGACAGCATTAAGGCGGTAACGCTCAATTTGTTGCGGTTCTTCAAACATGAAAGCTGCGGTCAGTGCACCCCGTGCCGTGGCGGCACGGAAAAAATGCTCACCATGTTGGCAAGCGGCGAGCCTCTCGATGAGACCGCGATCCGCGATCTGGAAACCGTGATGCGCGACGCGTCGATTTGCGGCCTCGGCCAGGCGGCGCCCAATCCGGTCAACCATCTGCTGGTGCATTTTAGGGAAGATTTATAGCGGCAATTTTTATCCGCGTGAGGAGAGGCAAATGAAACAAGCAACAGGCACGACCCAGATCGACAATGAACGCACCAGGGTCACCGAATGGCGTTTTGCGCCGGGTGCGGAAACCGGTGTGCATATTCACGAATATGATTATGTGGTGGTGCCGGGCGCCGACGGGACCCTAAAAATCGTCGCGCCGGATGGCGCCGAAACCTTAGCGGAGCTGAAACAGGGGGTTTCCTATTTCCGCAACAAGGGCGTCCACCATAACGTCATCAACGCCAATGATTTCGAATATTCGTTCGTCGAGGTGGAATTTAAATGACCGCAGGATTGCTTGAATACGGTCCCTATTTGCTGACGGCCTATTTTGCGTTTGGGATTGGTCTCCTTAGCCCGGGACCGAACATACTGGCAATTGTCGGCGCCTCCATGGGGGTTTCGCGCGGTACGGGCGTTGCGATCGCATGTGGCATATCAACCGGCTCAGTGATCTGGGCATCTTTAGCGGTGTTCGGCCTGACCGCGGTTTTGGCCAGTTTTGCTTGGTTTGCCGTCACGCTGAAGATTGTTGGCGGACTATATCTTTTGTGGCTGGCCTTCAAATATCTGCGCTCAGCGTGGCATGACAACGCTTTCTCCGCACCACCAGCGCGCGTTCCAGCTTCAAGTTTTGTGCTGTTTTGCCAGGGGCTTACCTTGCAAATGACCAATCCCAAAGCAGCAATGCATTGGATGGCAATCGCGGCACTGGTCATCCGCCCGGATGCTCCCGTTTGGGTGGCGGTAGCAATTGTCGTTGGCAATGGTTTTTTGTCATTCGCCGGCCATATCGCGTGGGCGCTTTCATTTTCCACAACAGGCATGACCCGTTTTTATCAATCGTTTAAGCGTCGGATCGATGCAACAATCGGAGCGCTACTAAGTATGCTCGGCTTCGGCCTGTTATTTGCGGCGCTAAAGAGGAGTTGAGGCAATGACCGCTTACATGATCGCCCAGGTCGACGTTACTGACCTAGATCGCTTCAAGGAATATGCAGCGCTTGCTGGCCCCATTACCGATAAATTCGGCGGCAAATATCTCGCCCGTGGCGGTGAACTGGAAGTGTTGGAAAATTATATCGACGGCATTCGTGTGGTGGTGATCGAATTTCCCAACCGCCAGGCAGCGCACGATTGGTACCATTCGCCAGAATACCAGGCGGCAATGAAAATCAGACAAGAAGCGGCGGTGGGGAAATTCCTCATTGTCGAGGGATGCTGACCGAGGAACTGACAAGATGAACGACGACCAATCAATCAGGTTCACGCTCGACGGCAGAAATGTGCTGGCCAGCGAAGGTGAGACCATCTGGTCGGTCGCCAAGCGTGAGGGAACGTCGATACCCCATCTGTGTCATCTCGATGCGCCCGGATACCGGCCAGATGGCAATTGCCGCGCCTGCATGGTCGAAATCGAAGGCGAGCGGGTGCTGGCCGCTTCCTGCGTGCGCAAGGTCACCGACGGCATGAAGGTCAAGACCGCCAGCGAGCGGGCGGCAAAGTCGCGCGAAATGGTGTTCGAACTATTGGCCGCCGATATGCCTGCACCCAAGGAAAGCCCGGACGACCAGTCGCAATTTTGGCACTGGGCCGGCGAAATGGGGATTGCTGGCAGCGAATGCTTTGGCTCCAAATTTGCCGCTTCACAAGCCGATTGCGGGTTTGACATCACCAATCCGGCGATCGCGGTCAATTTCGATGCCTGCATCGCTTGTGGCGCCTGTGTGCGGGCTTGCCGCGAGGTGCAGGTCAACGATGTGATCGGCATGGCGGGACGCGGTGCGGGCTCGGTGCCGGTGTTCGATCTGGCTGATCCGATGGGGCATTCGACCTGCGTTACCTGCGGCGAGTGCGTTCAGGCCTGCCCGACCGGGGCGCTTTATGAAAAGGCCTTGATGGATGCGGAATTCAAAACCCGCGCGGTGACTGATTTCGACGATGTAGTCGATAGCTTGTGCCCATTTTGCGGCGTTGGCTGTCTAACCAAAGTCTATGTCAAGGATGACGTGATCGTGCAGGTCGACGGGCGCGACGGGCCGGCCAATGAAAACCGGCTCTGCGTCAAGGGCCGGTTCGGTTTTGACTATGTGCGCCACCGCGACCGTTTGACCAAGCCGTTGATCCGGCGCCACGACGCGCCCAAACGCGGTGATGTCGCGATTGGCCGAGATGATGTTTCCAACTATTTCCGCGAGGCCAGTTGGGCCGAGGCGATTGAACGTGCGGTTAGCGGGTTCAAATCGATCCTGGAGGGAAAGGGAAGTGCTGCGCTGGCCGGTTTCGGTTCCGCCAAGTGCACCAACGAGGAGGCCTATTTATTCCAGAAACTGGTGCGCCAGGGTTTTGGCACCAACAATGTCGATCACTGCACAAGACTGTGCCATGCCTCATCGGTTGCCGCCTTGTTGGAAGGCATCGGTTCAGGTGCGGTCTCGGCACCGTTTACCGCCGCCGACAAAGCCGATTGCATCATCGTCATCGGCGCCCGGCCATCGCAAAATCATCCGGTTGCGGCCACCTATCTCAAACAAGCTGTCAAGCGCGGCGCTAAATTGATCGTCATGGACCCACGCGGCCAGGAATTGATGCGCCATGCCGACTATGCGCTGCGCTTTACCCCCGGTAGCGACGTTGCCTTGTTAAATGCGATGCTGCACGTCATCATTGCGGAAGAACTTTACGATCAGCAATATATTCAGGCCAATGTCTCCGGATTTGCAGCGCTGAAGGAAAAGGTGGTTGAATTTTCGCCGGAAGCGATGGCGCCGGTATGCGGCATTAATGGCGATATTATCCGTGAGGTGGCGCGCATCTACGCGACCTCGGAACGCTCGATCATCTTTTGGGGCATGGGTATCTCCCAGCACACCCACGGCACCGACAATGCCCGATGTTTGATCGCGCTGGCGCTGATTACCGGCCAGGTCGGCCGCGATGGAACCGGCCTGCATCCGCTGCGCGGGCAAAACAATGTCCAGGGCGCCTCCGACGCCGGCCTGATCCCGATGTTTTTCCCTGATTATAAATCGGTCGAGAGCGCAGACATCCGCGACGGCTATGTCGATCTGTGGGGCCGCACCCTTGATCCCAAACGCGGGCTAACCGTGGTCGAAATCATCGATGCGATCCATGACGGCCAGATTACCGGCATGTATATTCTAGGCGAAAACCCGGCGATGTCGGACCCGGACCAGATCCACGCTCGCGCCGCGCTGGCCAAACTTGACCATTTGGTGGTGCAGGATATTTTCCTGACCGAAACCGCCTGGCATGCCGACGTGGTGTTTCCAGCCTCCGCCCATGCGGAAAAATCCGGCACCTACACCAACACCAACCGTCAGGTGCAGCTCGGCCGGCCGGCGATTTCACCACCGGGCGAGGCGCGCCAGGATTGGCAATTGGTGATGGAAATCGCCAACGGCCTCGGCCTTGGGTGGGACTATCAGGACCCAAGCGACATCTACCGCGAAATGCAGCAGGTGATGCCATCCCTCAACAATATCGACTGGCAGCGTTTGGAAAAGGAAGGATCGGTAACTTACCCGGCAGATGCGCCGGACAAGCCCGGCAATGCCATCATCTTTCGTGAAGGGTTTCCGACCGCTGACGGCCGCGGCAAAATCGTGCCGGCCGATCTGTTGGCGCCAGATGAAGTGCCGGACCAGGAATACCCGCTGGTCTTGACCACCGGCAGGTTGCTGGAACATTGGCATACCGGCGCCATGACCCGCCGGTCGGCTGTGCTCGATGAAATCGAGCCGGAAGGCATTGCCGCGATGAATGGCCGTGACATACACAGGCACGGTTTTACCGCCGGGCAGATGGTGCGCGTTACCACCCGCCGTGGCGCGATCGATGCGGTGCTGCGCGAAGACCGCGACGTTGCCGAGAATATGGTGTTCGTGCCATTTTGCTTTAATGAAGCTCCTGCCAACCGACTGACCAACCCCAAGCTTGATCCTTTCGGCAAAATACCCGAGTTCAAATATTGTGCTGCACGGGTAGAGCAGGTGCCAGCGCGTCAGGCGGCCGAGTAGGGGCCTGGGGAAAAATACAGTCAATTCTCTATCAGTCGCATCAGCGACGGTCGGGACAATATTTACTGCTCCACAATTGGGCGGGCCAAAACACTTTTGAAATCAGAGCTTGCCGTATGCATGTGTATCAAATCGGCGCGCATCTCGTTGAAAAAAAGCGCAAAATTAACCCTACGGAAACCCAATCTTAGCGCCCTGTTTACGTTATCGGCATAAACCTTGCTGGCGCGGCGGAATGATCTACCGCCGGCTGGCCCGGAAAAGGTATTGCGTACCGGGACATTTCCCTGCGTATTGGGAACGGATCGACCTCCAGTATCGCACCGGGTATCGGCCATGGGTATTTTGGCCGATATCCGGTGCCCTGGTTGGGGCCGCTGGCCCGTTCCCACCATTGGTATGATCTCTCCCCCAAAGCGATATTACAACTGCGCCACCAGGCTGTCAGGGGCGGTCGCATTTCGTGGTTCGGCGTTCGGTGCCTGCGGATGATTTATCCACAGGTCCTAACAGGAGCCATATTCACAATGCCTTGATGCCCGAATACTGATCCGTGATGGAGATGGATTGTTGGACGGCAATATTGTATGAGTTTCTGGAGCGGTAAATTTCGACAGCACTTGGATGGTGCGAGAGTTCAGTATGGTTGGGAGTAGGAAATGCGTAATTTTATTGCCATAGCGGGATTTTCTCTCGCATTTGCGTTTTCGATATTAACCCCATCGATCGCGGCTGCCGCGGCGGTGGAAGCGCGGATCGATATTTCCGAACAAAAAATGCGCATCTACAGCAATGGCCGCTTAAAACATGTGTGGAAAATTTCCAGCGGCCGCGGGAAATATCACACCCCGCGCGGCAGTTACCGTCCGGTCCGCATGCATCAAATGTGGTATTCACGCAAATACAATATGGCCCCGATGCCACACTCGATATTCTTCTACGGTGGTTATGCCATCCACGGCACGCCCCACATCAAGAACCTTGGCCGGCCAGCGTCCCATGGCTGCGTTCGGTTGCATCCAAACCATGCACGTACATTATTCAAGTTGGCCCAACGGGTCGGGCCGGGCAATGTGCGGATCAAAATCACAAACTGACGGTGCTGCGATCCGGGCTGGCGTAGATGTCTTCCGGCCGGTCGCTCGGCCGGTAGCGCCAGCGATTATGCAGCCATAGCCATTGTCCTGGATATTCGGCAACCCATTGGGCAACGACGTCATTGACTTTCTGCGTTAGTGCATTGGCGTCAACGCTGCCATCGGGTTTACGTGGAACGTCGATCGCCGGTTGTAGTTCCAGTCGAAACCGCCCGCCGGGTAAGCGAATACATCTTGCTGGATAGACCGGGCAATCGAAATGGCGCACCAATTTTCCGAGTAACGGGTTGGCGTAGGTAATACGGCCGAGAAAATCGATTCTTGTGCCGCGTTTGCGGTGGAAATATTGGTCGACCAGAACCCCGACCTTGCCGTTCTTTTCCAACACATCTGCAAGCGCCCACGAAGCGCCAGCCTTCGACGGCACCAGGTGACCCATTTTCGTGCGCCGCGCCGCCAGCAGCCGTTTTGCAATGTAGCGATTGTTGGGCGGGCGAAATAATGCGGTGATCTCTACCCCATACGCCATCGCGCCCACGGGCAGGATTTCCCAGTTCGCGGTATGGGAGGTAAAAAACACCGCCGGTTTGCCGTCATCGATAAGTGAGGCGAAAATATCGGAACCGGCGATCTCGAATCGGCCCTGGTCCGGGTTGCGATAGTCGAAGTCAAAAATCTTGTCGAGGTAATTATATTCTGCCGCCGTCCGGCTCAAACTGCCCCACATTTCGCGCAGGATCGTGTCAATTTCCCTGGCGCTCTTTTCGGGAAAACTTGCTTTGATGTTGACCCGCGCCTGCTTGGTACGCGGCAACAACATGCCGATCCGCCGCCCGGCCATTTCGGTAAAATCAATTGCTGCATTGGCCGGCAACAACTTCAATAGATCGAGCACGGCGAAGACGATTTTTGCAATCACCCAGTCTTTGCCATTGCGGCCAAGCACATAGGCGCGGGTGAGGATCGAACGGGCGGTTGCCATTGGCGAAAAACTCTCCGGTTATACCAAAGGACCTGGATATTGGCCGATTTGGTATTACGCTACGTGCATGACGATTTTGCCGAACACTTGACGGTTTTCCATGCGCTCCAGCGCCTTCGCCAGATCGCCAAACTCAAGCTCAGTGTCGACCACCGGTTTGACCAGGCCGCGTGCCATCTTTTCCATCGCGTCGGCCATGTTGCGACGGTTGCAGCCAAATGAGCCGATCAGGCGCAATTGCTGCTGGAACAGCATCATCAAATTGATCTGGGCCGAAACCCCACTGGTCGAGCCGCAGGTGACCAACCGCCCGCCCTTTTTCATACACAGCATGGAACCGGCCCACGTATCGGCGCCAACATGTTCGAACACCACATCGACCCCTTTCTTGCGGGTCAGCTTGCGGGTCACCCCCTCAAACCGGTCGTCGCGATAATTGATCACGTGGTCGGCGCCGAGTTCGATGCAGCCATCAATCTTGGCATCGGAGCCAACGGTGGTGATCACCCGACAACCATGGCGTTTGGCAAGCTGGATCGCGGCTGATCCAATACCGCTGCCGCCAGCATGGATAAGAATGGTTTCGCCAGGCTGCAGCAAAGCATTGTCGAACAACATATGTTCGACAGTACCAAAGGTGACCGGGGCCAGCGCCGCGCCGATCGCGTCAACCCCTGGCGGCGCCGGGACGCAATTGCGAGCTGGCATGTTGGCGAGGTCGCGCGCATACCCATCGAGGTGAAATCCGTGCACACCAAGCGGCTGTTCGCACAAATTGTCATGACCTTGGCGGCATTGCCGGCACAGCCCGCAGGTCGGACCGCCAAAAATCGAAACCAATTGTCCGGTCTTTAGCCCGGTGACATTGGGGCCGATGGCGGCAATCTCGCCGCTCGCTTCGGCACCCACGGTCATCGGTAATTTACGTTTGGCAAACGCCATGCCACGCCAACCCCACACATCGATGTGGTTGAGCGCGACCACGCGTATTTTTAGCTGCACCTCGCCTTCGCCGGGTGGCGGTGGGGCTGGCACATCCCTGACTTCCACATGTCTTTCGGACACAAGCTGAAGCGCGCGCACGATTGCCTCCAAGAATTAAACTGGCCGGAACGTCCCGGCGGGAACCGGTAGATCAGGCAGGTTGATTGCCAATGATTAAACAGGCGTTTTGGCCGCCAAATCCGAACGAATTCGACAATATGGTGCCAACTTCCGCATCCCGTTTAACATTGGGCACAACGTCGAGCGGAATGTCGGGTCGGGATGGTTATAGTTGATCGTCGGCGGGATCGTGCCAGACTGCATGGTCATGGTGGAATATACCGCCTCGATCATGCCACCGGCGGTCAAGGTGTGGCCGACCATGGATTTGTTCGACGAAATCGGGATCGAGGAAATCGCATCGCCGAATACTTCATGCAGCGAGTGATATTCCATGCGGTCGTTTTCCGGCGTGCTGGTGCCGTGGGCATTGATATAGTCGATATCGCCACACGAAATGCCGGCATCATCCATCGCCAGGCGGATCGCGGCGATGATCGGCGAACCGTCCGGTTTCGAGCGGGTACGGTGAAAATCATCGGCAGCCTCGCTGACGCCACGTACGATGCCGAGAATATTGGCACCGCGCGCCTTGGCGTGGTCAAGCGATTCCAACACGATCGCTGCCGAGCCTTCCGACATAACAAAACCGTCCCGGTCTTTGGAAAATGGCTTCGAGGCTTTTTCCGGCGCGTCGTTTTGCCTGGTCAGCGCTGAAAGTAGCGAAAACCGGATCAGCCCTTCCGCGTTTACCGAACCGTCCGAGGCGACGCAAAGTGCGGCATCGGTATCGCCACGCCTGATTGCCTCGATGCCGTGCTGGATCGCGGTAGCACCAGATGCACAAGCTGTGGTCAGGGAAATCGGCAGACCCTTGGTGCCATAGGTCTCAGCGATCTGATAGGCGATGTTGCCAAGTTGAACCCGGGCGTAAAGATCGCCATCGCGCTTGGCGCGGGCAGCGGCCAGCATGCGTGGGTAGCCCTCAAAACCATCTTGCGTCTCCTGGTCGGAAAGCGCAAAGCGGTGCTGCCATTCGACCTCAACCGGTGGCGCGGCGAAAAACAGCGGCCCGGGAAACCCGTCCCGTCCATAACCGGCTTCGGCCAACGCTTCTTCTGTTGTTGCGTCCGCCATCGCGTGGGAGATGCATGGCGCCGACAGTTCCGGCACGTCCATGAAATCGACAGTGCCGGCAATGCGGGTACGCAACCCGTCGGTCGCAAAGCGGGTAATGTGGTGCACCCCCGACTGGCCACGGGTCAGCGCACGCCAATTGTCTTGTTTGCCCCGCCCCAAGGACGAAACCACGCCCATGCCGGTTATTGCTACCGGAATGCGGTTCATGTGATCCCTGATCGGTTTCGACATGCAGTTTCTCCTATTTTGTGCGAGCGGTTGGCGATCCGGCCTAAACTTGTTCGACCAATCCCACCCCTTCACCCTTCCAATGGCTGAAATTGGTGATCAATATTGACGTAGGTGCGGCGGTGGCGGGAATTTCTTGACCGGACGCGAACGGTGGATAAAATCCGCCTTTGCTGATCGCGATCGCGGCCAGGGCTATTCCCAACGGGAAGTTACCTTCCATCGTGTGTCCTGTCATGGTGCAAAATCCGCGGACCGGCACATTGTCGCCGAACCGTTGTTGCAATAATTGCCGTTCTTCTGCGGAAATCGCCTGCATACCGCTGGCACCAGAAACCACTGCCAGGCCGTCGCTGGCGCTAGGAACATTTTGCTGATCCATTAGCTGGGAAACCCGTTTCGTGGTCTCACCCGGCTCGCGGCTACCAAGACTAGAGCCGGCGGAAGTTAGTTTGGCATAGGGTTTTGCGCCGCGCTCCATGGCATGTTCAGCGCTTTCCAGCACCAGGAACACACCGACACAACCGAGTGCCATGCCCTCATTTTCGCCTTTTCTCGACCACACGTCGGCGAAATCTCCGCGCATCATGTAGTGGCCGAGTTCGAACGGCAGCAGCAAATCCCAGCGTTCCGAATTATAAGCCGAACCGACCAGCAAATGGTCACTCTGGCCACTGGCGATCCGCGACAGGGCGTTTTCGATTGCCGAGGTTCCGGCGTTTTCCTCACCCATATAGGTGCGCGAAGAGCCGGTGACCTTGTGGACAATCGAAATATTGCCGGCCAGCAGGTTGGACAATTGGGCCAAAAACAGGGTCGGGCGCAGATCGTTCTGCAACCGGTCATTGATTAATTGGTCGCGGTCGTTTCTGGTCTTGGCTTCTTCGAGGATCGAGGCGTCGGTCTCGACATCGCGCTCGCCGCTGCCGGCAGCTACCACCAGGTCCATGGAGGCGCAAATTTCCGCGTTGCCCTTCATACCGGCATCGTCCAGCGCCAGGCCGGCGGCATAAGTACCCAGACGTTGCCAGTTTTCCATCTGCCGTTGGTCGCCACGACGCGCGATCTGTCCCGACCAGTCGATCTGCGGCATCGGGTGTACGGTGTAGGGGGCGAAATTCTCGCGGTCGAGCACCGGTTGCGGATCAATCGCGGTTAACGCCTGCCAATTGGCTTCCACGCCCTCGCCGTGCGATGACACGAGGCCAATGCCGGTGATCCAAACTTCTATCGCAGTGGACATGCGGGCTCCAAAATTCCAATTACCACACCATGTGGCAGGCAAATGTTTGTGTTAATCGCGGCCATGGCGCATGTCTATGCGATTGGTATGCCGTCGAACAACCCTTCGACCTTGTCGCGGATGTCCTGCTTGAACTGAGGAAACGGCCATTCGATCTCGGTCATGGTCAATAGCGCATTGGCGACCCGCTTGCCATCGCAACGCATGATGGTCTTTACAATCGCAAAACCGGATCCGTCGTGTTCTAAACGAACCTCGACCGCAAGGCGGGCGTTGGGGCGGATGAAATCGCGGATCTTGGCATCTTTGACGCCGGCCAATAAGGGCATGCGTCGATAGTCTTTGTGGTAAAGCATCAAGATGCCCGAAGCCTGGGCCATGGTCTCGATCAACAAAACCCCTGGCACCAACGGATAATCGGGAAAGTGCCCCTCAAAAACAGTACTTTCTTGCGGCACCGTGGAAGATGTCCGCAAAAAACCGTTGTCCAAGTCCAATTCCTCGACCCGGTCGATCATCAAAAAATATTCAAGCCGCATGGATGCCTGCAGCGCCGAATGCCCCAAACGCCATCAGACGATCAAGCTGCGGCTTTTACGAGTTCGTCGATTTTTGCGCACAGATTTTTCATGACAAAATATTCTTCTGTCGAGGCTTTGCCATCATTGACTTCCTGGGTCCAGGCTTCGAGCGGAATTTTGATCGAAAATTCCTTGTCGACTGCGAACACGATATCCAGGAAGTCGAGGCTGTCGATGCCCAGATCGTCGATGGTATGGCTTTCGAGGCCAATCTCTTCACGCGGAATTTCACTTGTCTCGGAAATGATATCCGCGACTTTGTCGAATGTGGTAGACACAATCGCACCTCAATGTAATTTGTTCGGGTTTTCGGGAAACGCGGGCTGGCTACATTTTCCGATTTGTTCGTGAACAGCGCTTGCGTGCCATCGCCTATTTGGGCGCACCAACGCCAGCTCGGCTCGCGGGCTTTTACAGCCGCAAGAAGCACTTGTCCATAATGTCTGCGCGCAAATGATACAACAACTCGTTGATGATTAATGCGGCAATGGCGCACATGGTGGCAAATCGGTATCGTCGCGCCTTGTCTACGGCGCTTAGGCTCATATTTGTCGAAAGCCACCCTAAGCGGCATGATTGGGAATAAGGCATGGCGCCGGCCAATAAAGACGACATACTCAAGCAGCTTTCGAAGCTGGTCGGCCCGGATCGGGAAACCGATATCGTCGCCGCCGGCATGGTGTCGGATATTTTTCTCGCCGATGGCAAGGCCATGTTCTCGATTACCGTTGCCGCCGACAAGGCGCAGGCGATGGAATCGCTGAGAAAGGCGGCGCAAGACGCGGTCATGGCACTTGATGGGGTTTCGTCGGTCATGGTGGCGTTGACAGCAGAGCGCAAACCCGGTCAAAGCCCGGCACCGCAACGTCCACCGCAAGTCGAACCCGGCCGAAAACCCCATGGCGGCCTGCCGCGCAAAGCGCCGGTCGAAGGCATCAAAAAGATTATCGCCGTGGCATCCGGCAAAGGCGGGGTGGGAAAATCCACAACGTCGGTCAATCTGGCCCTGGCATTGTCCGGGCTTGGGTTGCGGGTCGGGGTGCTCGACGCCGATATCTACGGCCCGTCTATGCCGCGGCTATTAAACATCACCGAACGGCCGCAGCCGGGAGAGCAAGGCGGTATGAAACCGATCATGCGCCATGGCTTGAAGGTGATGTCGATCGGGTTCCTGGTCGATGAGGACACGCCGGTGATCTGGCGCGGGCCGATGGTAATGTCGGCGCTCACGCAAATGATGCGCGAGGTCGAATGGGGCGAAATCGATATCTTGGTGACCGACATGCCGCCTGGTACCGGTGATGCACAACTGACAATGGCGCAAAGCGTGCCGTTGGCCGGCGCTGTGATCGTGTCGACACCGCAGGATTTGGCGTTGATTGATGCCAGGCGCGGGATCGCCATGTTTTCCCAGGTCGACGTGCCGGTGCTCGGTATCGTCGAAAATATGAGCACCTTCATTTGCCCCAAATGCGGAGAGCAGACTGATATTTTCGGCCATGGTGGTGCTCGCAAAGAAGCGGAAAAACGTGACCTACCATTTCTTGGTGCGGTGCCACTTGATATCGACATCCGCGTCAATTCCGATGCTGGCACTCCGGTGGTGACCTCGCAACCGGACGGCCGGCATGCCCGCATCTATCGCGAAATTGCCGAAAAAATTGCTACCGGCCTTGAAGCTGATACCGACCGGCGATTGAAAAGCTATTCGATTTTGCAATTCTCTACACGCCAGACAAAGGAGAAAAGCAAGAAGCGCCTATTTGGGCAGCTTGGTCGCAATGCCACTCACTCACGGCCACTGACCCATGCTAAGCAAATTAGCGCTTGCACATAATCACCAAGTGGGTGTTAATCTTGGGACAAATTTGAAGCAATTGAATGCCAGGTCTGGATTTTAGCCGGCGTCTTGCTTGGCCGACCAGTGCGAATTGGTTATTGGTTAAGGGGATAAGCGGTTTGGCACTATCGGGCTGGTCAATTTGGACCTAACGAAATTGATCGCTGCCGATACAATCGATTGTCGGACAATTAGAGTGCAACAGTGGAGGAAAATATGCCGCGAAATATCACGAAATTTCTAGCTAGCGCCAGCGCGCTGTTGGGGGCGGGGGCGTTAGCCTTGGCAACCAGCGCTCACGCTGCCGATTGTCCGGCGGCAACCGTCGCCGACATGCAAGGTGTTGCCGCCGGCAAATACCGTCAGCAATACGAACTGTCACAGTACCAGTCACTGTCCAACTGCACCATGTCATTCCAACAAAACCCGGAAATTGGCGCTCTTAACGGCAGAATTCAGGGCAATCCGGAACTGCCAGGACTAGCCGACCGGCTGCCTTCCGAGCCGCTGGTTGTTACCCCATACGATTCGATCGGCAAATATGGCGGCACGCTCGATGCGCTTTCCAACGCCACCGAAGCCGGCACGTCGGATTTCTTGTCGACCAGGCACGTTAATCTGGTGCGTTATTCGGACGATCTGCAAACCATCGTGCCGATGGTGGCTAAGGATTGGGAATGGAACGCTGATTTCACCCAATTGACCTTCTTCCTGCGCGCAGGCCACAAATGGTCGGATGGCGCCCCGTTTACCGCCGAGGATGTCAAGTTCTGGTACGATAATCTAGCGCTTGATTCCAAAGTAATCGAAAAGCCGAAAGACTATGTGTTGGTTGGCGGCGAACGGATGACGATCGACGTGATCGATCCTCAGACCGTGCGATTTAACCTGCCAGCACCAAAGCCTGGCTTGCTTGCTCACTTTGCCACATCGTTTGCGCAAGGTTTCCAGCCAAAACACTTCCTTGGCAAGTTCCATCCCGACATCAACGCGGATGCGGATGCCTACGCCCAAGGTCTCGGGTTTGAAAATGGCCTGGACGCGATCAAGAACTATTTCGGCAATTCGGATTGGACCGATACCCCGTCGCCGCTGCTGAACAGCCCGGACATTGTTGCCAATCTGCCCCATGCAGTGGTGCCGACCCTGGAAAGCTTCCTGACGATTTCCGACACAACGGAAGGCCGCCACTATGTGGCTAACCCGTATTTCTTCATGGTCGATACCGCCGGCAACCAGCTTCCCTATATTAGCGAGCAGGATGAGCTTTACGCCAACGACAAAGAAGTGCGGATATTGAAACTGATCAATGCGGAGGCCGACTATAAAACCCAGTCGTTGCAATTGTCGGATGCGCCGCTGCTGTTGGAGAACCAGGAAAAGGGCGATTACTCGCTTTATCTGAAGCCGAAAATCGCCATGCATGCGTTTTCCTTCAACCTTACGTCGGACGACCCGGAAAAACGTAAAGTATTTAGCGATTTCAGGTTCCGCAAGGCGATGTCGATTGCGATCAACCGCGATGAACTGAACGAAGTCGCCTATTTCGGCCAAGGAACACCGGCGCAATATACCGGATTTTCGCCGGTGCCGGATTTCGTCGATCCGAAGTGGGCAACGTTTGCAACCGAATTTGATACCGCTGGTGCCAACGCATTGTTGGACGAAATCGGCATGGCCGACACTGATGGTGACGGTTTCCGCGAACTGCCAAGTGGCGAAAAGATCGTTCTTAACGTGCAATTCGCCACCCAGGGTATCGCCGGACAGGTGGTTGAACTGGTCGGGCAATATTGGTCGGATGTTGGCGTTCAAACCACGGTCAAAGAGGTCACCCCAGACGAGTACCGCTCGGCGCAGTCGTCGAACCAGCTTGATGTCGGTGCCTGGGAAAAAGGCCAGCCGCTTGGTATCGTGCTCGGCAACAACGAATTGTGGGTGCCGCCATTTGAAAACTATTTCGGCCACCGCACCGGTATGTTGTGGGCCGAATGGGTCGATTCCGATGGCGCCAGCGGCGTTGAACCTCCGGACTACGCCAAGCAGCTGCTTGCCGATATCGACGCATTCCAGTCGGCTCCGGCGGGTACCGAACAGTCCAACATGCTTGGCGCCCGTTTGGTCGATAACATGACCGGCAATCTGCTGTTTATTGGCACCGCACTGACCCCTGATCCGATTTACCGCCGCAATGCGCTCAAGAATTTTTTCGAGTTTAAGACCGCATCCTACGAGTATTATCGGACCTTCCCTTACCGTGCCCAGCAGTGGTACTTCGACGAGTAAGGCGCAACCACTTCGAATGAGAAATCTCGGGGGCCGCATCAATCGCGGCCCCCGGAATGATCGAGATGGCGCGGTCTAGAGCGTGTCACCCAAAAGTGGGCACCGGTTTTGGGGAAAATGACAGGCATAAATAAAGAGATGGCGCGACGAAGCTATTCCAACGCTTCGTGACAAGCGCTAGCAAATCTTAAAATTCGCAGATCGGCGGGATGCGGGACGGCTTGAATGGCACAATTTGCACAATTTGCACAGTTTGCACTGGTTCGCGCCTTTATGGCGATGTTTAC
Source organism: Rhizobiaceae bacterium (assembly GCA_965248715.1). GTDB lineage: Bacteria > Pseudomonadota > Alphaproteobacteria > Rhizobiales > Rhizobiaceae > CBDFKB01. The sequence goes on along the minus strand of CBDFKB010000006.1, from coordinate 121,142 downwards.
CCTGCTGACCGTTTCGCTGATTGTATTTACGCTGATGGAACTGGTGCCTGGCACCTGCGCCGAGCGCTACCTGGCTTTCAAGAATACCCAGGGCTCCCAGATCACCATTGACGACATCAAGGCCGAAGAGCGGCGCCTTGGCCTCGACCGGCCTTTTGTGGTGCGCTGGGGCAGTTGGGTTGGCAATGTGATGTTTAAGGGCGAGTTCGGCGATAGCTGCATTCTTCGTCTCAACATCAACCAGCTTCTCGGCGACAAGTTCCTGATCAGTCTGGCGATCTGTCTGACCTCGCTATTATTAGCTTATCTGATCGCGGTACCAGTTGGCATCATAGCCGCGGCATCGAAAAACCCGTGGCTCAACAGCAGCTTGCGCTTTGTTTCCTATCTCGGCCTGGCGATGCCGAATTTCCTGCTGGCGCTGATGATCATGCTGTTTTCCACCGTGGTGTTCGGCGATTCGCTAACCGGTCTGTTCTCCAAGGAATACCGCGATGCCGATTGGAGCCTTGCCAAGCTGTTGGATTTTTTGTCGCGGGCTTGGCTACCCGTGTTTATTCTCGGTTGGTCGGCAACCGCCTTCGCACTGCAGACCGTGCGCGCATTGATGCTGGACGAAATCGGCAAACTTTATGTCACCGCGGCCTCGGCGCGAGGCCTGTTCGGCCGCAAATTGTTGTGGCGTTATCCGGCGCGGCACGCGCTCGGTCCGATCATCAATTCGCTCGGTTTCGATCTTAACCGCATCTTCAACGAACTGCCAATTGTGGCATTGATATTGACGCTGACCGAATCCGGGGCGCTACTGCTGGAATCGCTAGCACGATCCAACGACCAGCAGCTTGCTGGTGCGATTATTTTTCTTTTAACCGCCTCGATTGTCACCCTCAATTTCCTGACCGATATCGGTCTCGCACTGGTCGACCCAAGGGTTCGCCGCTCGGTAATGGGGGGTTAGGGCGATGGCTGATACAAGCGCCAAGATTGCCAAGGCCGCCGCGTCGAGCCAAAAAGCCAAGGAAGCATATTTCACCGCCTCGCAAGGCCAGTTGATCTGGGCCAGGTTCAAGCGTAACCGCACGGCGATGATCGCCGCTTCTGTGTTAGTTGGCCTGATATTGCTCGGCCTGTTTGCGCCATTCCTGTCGCCCTACAATCCCAATATCGCCGGCCGCGATACCGAATACCAAAATGGCGCGCCGCAAATCCCGCGATTTTGCGATGACAATGGATGTTCGGCCCGCCCGTTCATCTACGGAGTTGCGCGCGAGCGCTCGTTTAAGACCAATTTCAGGTGGGTTACGACGATCGACACTGAAGACCGGCGTTATGTTCAGTTCTTTGTCGAAGATTGGGAATACGGCCTGTTTGCTTCCGACCATATCGGTTTGAAATTCGATACTCATCTGTTCGGGGTCGACAAAGGCAAAGTTCACCTGTTTGGCACCGATGCATCTGGCAAGGATATTTATTCGCGCACCTTGCACGCGATTTACACCTCGCTCGCGGTCGGCACCCTGGGGGTTTTGATCAGCTTCGTGCTGGCGCTGATTATCGGCGGCGTGTCGGGCTATTTCGGCGGTATCTTGGACGGTATTATCCAGATGATCACCGACGCTGTGCGCACCATACCAATAATTCCCCTGTTCATGGCGATGGCGGCGTTCATCCCCGACACATGGAGTTCGGAGACCAGGTTCTTCTTCATCTCGATCATCATCGGCTTTATTAATTGGCCGACCTTGGCGCGTCGGGTGCGCACCCATTTGTTGACCGAGCGCACCCAAGATTATGTGCTTGCGGCGCAATTGTGCGGCGCACCGGCCGGCCACATTATCCGCCGTCATTTATTGCCGAGTTTTACCTCCTACATCATCGTCGATCTGGTGATTTCGTTCCCCTATATCGTGTTGTCGGAAACCGCGCTTTCGTTCATCGGCCTTGGCCTCAAAGACCCGGTCAATTCGCTCGGCGTGATGCTGCAAAACGTTACCAGCGCAGACGTATTGCTGAACTATCAGTGGTATTTCATTCCGGTCATTTTCTTCATTGCCCTGGTGCTGGCGTTCGTGTTCGTTGGTGACGGATTGCGCGATGCAGCCGATCCATATGGGGGAGTAAAGAAATGAGCGCGCCGCTGATTTCGGTCAAGGATTTGACCCTCAGTTTCAGGACCGACGAGGGCCTGGTAAAGGCGGTCGACAGCGTGTCGTTCGATGTTGCACCCGGCGAGGTGCTGGGCCTGGTCGGCGAGAGTGGCTCCGGTAAGTCGGTAACGGCAAAATCCTTGATGCATCTTAATCCCGATAACGCGGCCTACGGCGAACAAAGCAGCATTGTGCTCAATACCGGTGAAGAGACCGTCGATGTACTGAGCCTGAAGCGGCCAAAAGACATGCTGGTGGTGCGTGGCGGTGCGATTTCGATGATTTTTCAGGAACCGATGGCCAGTTTCGCGCCGGCGATCCGCATCGGTGAACAGATGGTCGAACAATTGATGCTGCACCGTAATCTCAACAAAACCGAGGCCCGCGACATTTCGATTGAAATGCTTGCGCGGGTCGGTATCTCCGACGCCGACAAACGGGTCGACCAATATGCGTTCGAAATGTCTGGCGGCATGCGGCAACGGGCGATGATCGCGATGGCACTGTCGACCAACCCGAAATTACTGATTGCTGACGAGCCGACCACAGCGCTTGATGTGACGATCCAGGCGCAGGTGATCGAACTGATGAAAGACCTGGTGGCTGATTACGGTATGGGCATTATCTTCATCACCCATGATCTCGGAGTAATTGCGCAGACCGCAGACCGGGTGGCGGTGATGTATCTTGGCCGACTGGTGGAGCAGGGGCCGGTGCGCGATGTGATCCGCAAGCCGGTCCATCCCTATACCCAGGGCCTGCTCAACGCCTTGCCTGATCTGGAAGACCTGGATTCGGAGTTAACCCCGGTGCCGGGCGATATTCCAAGTCCACTGGAAAGACCAGACGGCTGTGTTTTTCACACCCGTTGCGCCCACGCCATCGACGCCTGCCGGCTAACGGTGCCGCAGATGAGCAGTTTTGGCGGTGCACATATGGCGGCCTGTCTGGTGGCGGCTGAAAATGGTGGGGCGACATGAGCGACAAACCGGTCATTTCCGCCCGCGATCTATGTGTACATTTCCCACTTCGCGGGACTTTGTTCGGCGAAAAACCTGTCCTGAAAGCGGTCGAAAGCGTCAATCTCGACATCCCACGCGGATCGTTCTTCGGTTTGGTTGGCGAAAGTGGGTCCGGCAAGACCACGCTTGGCCGTTCGTTTCTGCGCGCGCTGACAATCTCGCGCGGCACCGTCGTCTACAATGATGGCGAGGTCGAATATGACGTTGGCTCTTTGTCCAAGGCCGAGTTGAAGGATTATCGCCACCGGGTGCAACTAATTTTTCAAGATCCCTATGCGGCTTTAAGCCCGCGCATGACTGTGCGTGACATTATCGCCGAACCGCTGGAGGTAATGGGCATTACCAAGTCCCGCGAGGAGACCGATCAACGGGTGCGCGAAATGGCGGCGAAATGCCGGCTTAATTTGGAGCATCTGCGGCGCTTTCCGCACGCATTTTCCGGCGGTCAACGCCAGCGTATCTCGATTGCCCGCGCCTTGGTATCGGAACCAAGGTTCGTGGTTGCCGACGAAAGCGTTGCCGCGCTTGATGTGTCGATCCAGGCCGATATCCTCAATTTGCTGATTTCGTTGCAGGAAGAAATGGGACTGACCTTCTTGTTCATTAGCCATGATCTATCGGTGGTGGCGCATACCTGCGACCATGTGGCGGTGATGTATCTGGGACGGTTGGTGGAAACCGCGCCGACGCGAGAATTATTCGCCGCGCCGCGCCATCCCTATACCAAGGCGTTGTTGTCGGCGATCCCGTCGCTTGACCCTGACCATCGCGGCCACGCACAAAAGCTGGAAGGGGAAATTCCCTCGCCGACCAACCCGCCGCCCGGGTGCAAATTTAACACCAGATGCCCGTTTGCGATCGACATTTGTCGGGCCGAAGAGCCCAAGCTTAGCCACGCTGGCGGCGAGCACGATGTCGCTTGCCACCGCTGGGAAGAATTAGTCGACACCACAGCCGATCAGCCAGAAGACGCATAGGGCGGTTTTCGACCGGATTGAAAGGCTTTTTGGCTGGCTAGCGCTTGTCACGAAGCGTTAGAGTAGCTTCGTCGCGCTATCTGTTTGTTTTGTCGCGCATTCTTATCCGAAAACCGCTACACACTTTTCGGGAATACGCGATAGCGCATGTCACCAAGCGTTGGATACGCTTCGTAGCGCTATCTGTTTGTTTTGTCGCGCATTCTTATCCGAAAACCGCTACACACTTTTCGGGAATACGCTTAGCGCTTGTCACCAAGCGTTGGATACGCTTCGTAGCGCTAGCTCTTAGTTTATGCGCGCATTCTTATCCGAAAACCGGTTTCCACTTTTCGGGAATACGCTTAGCGCGAAGCGATTTCGCCGGCCAGACCCATAAACCCGGCGATCAACCGGTTATTGCGGCGTTCCTTTAAACACACCAAAGTTTCTTCCATCACCGGTGGTGTACCGGCAAGCGGGATCATCGCCAAGCGCGGATCGCGAGGAAATTCGGCCTCGGAAATCAGGCCGACGCCGAAACCGGCGGCCACGATTTCGGTAACCGCCTCGCGGCCTTCGGCCTCGATCGCCGGTGTCAACGCCACCTTATGTTTATTCGCCGCCTGCTCAATCAACCGTCTTGTGCGGGAACCGGTTTCGCGCAGCACCAGCGACAGCCCGGCCAAATGTTTCAAGGTGGTGGATTTTGCTCTAGCGGCCGGGTGATCCACCGATGAATAGGCGACCAACGGCGACCGGCCCAGGCTAACCTTCATCAAACTGCCGGTTTCTGGCTCATCGCCGGTAACCCCAAGATCGGCGGTGTAGGCTCCAAGCGCGGCGATTACTTCGCGTGAATTGCCGGACCTGATCTCGATCCGCACTGCTGGAAAACGCTTGCCGAAGGCGGGCAGGATGGCGCGCAGGTGCAGGGCTGAATCGGCAATGATGCGCAATCGGCCTGCGGCGGTCACCTGGGCCTCCGATAATAATTCTCGCGCCTGCAACTCGGCATCGAATAACCGGTGGGTGATTTCCAGCAATTGTCTTCCGGCATTGGTAAGCCTCACCTGGCGATGCCCGCGGTCGAACAACCGCACGTCATGGTCAACCTCGAGCCGGCGCACCTGGTCGGAAATCGCTGGTTGGGTCAGGCGCAAAACCTGCGCGGCACGCGAGAAACCGCCTTCTACCGCGACATGGTGAAAAGCGCGTAATTGGGTGTAACGCAACGGCTTTCCCCTTTCATATGAAATTCTGATAGTAACATCTAAATTATAGATTTTACAAATTGGCGTCATGGATGCAAAAAAGCGGGTGATAAGACCACCCAGCCCGATCTGCCCAAACCCAGCACAATCTCAATCGAACCTGGCCCAATCCAATTTAACCCAGCAGTGAGTGAGCAATGACCGCACCAACCTATCGTCATGAAACCGGTAAAATCGCAGCCACACCGACTGGTGATCCATGGCTGATGACCCCAGGACCGTTGACCACGTCGCCCCAAGTCAAACAAGCGATGCTGCACGATTACGGGTCGCGTGATGGCCACTTCATCGCCGTCAATGCCCGGGTTCGCGAGCGACTGGTCGAGATCATTGCAGGAGGCGATGATTTCACCACCGTGCCGCTGCAAGGAAGCGGAACTTTCGTGGTCGAAGCGATGATCGGCACCTTCGTGCCGCGCGACGGTAAACTGTTGGTGCTGGTTAATGGCGCCTATGGCCACCGCATCGCGAAAATTGCCGACTATCGTGGCTGCGCGGTGAAAATCATCGAAGTGCCGGAAGACCAGCCGGTCGACCCGGCAGCGGTGGATGAAGCCTTGGCTTTAGATGCCGCAATCACTCATGTGGCGATCGTTCACTGCGAGACCACAACGGGCATCCTTAACCCGATTGTTGAGGTTGGCGAATTGGTCGCCCGGCATGGCCGGCGTTATTTGATCGACGCGATGAGCGCGTTTGGCGCATTGCCGCTTGATGCCGGCACCATAACATTTGATGCGGTGGTCGCTTCCTCCAACAAATGTTTGGAAGGGGTGCCGGGCATGGGCTTTTGCATCGCACGAAAACAGGCGCTCAGCGAAACCAAAGGCAATGCGCCGGCGCTGACGCTTGATCTGTTCGAACAATGGACCGCGATGGAGAAAAACAATCAATGGCGATTTACCCCGCCGGTCCAGGTCATTGCAGCCTTCGACAAGGCGCTTGAAATCTTTACCGAAGAGGGCGGTGTCGCCGGCCGCAATGCACGCTATCGTGCCAATTGCCGATTGCTGATCGAAGGCATGCGCGGGCTCGGTTTCCAGACCCTGCTACCGGACAATTTGCAGGCACCGATCATCGTTACCTTCCACTGCCCGCGCGATCCGCACTTCGAGTTCGAGGCGTTTTACGATCATTTGCGTGCCAAGGGTTACGTGATCTACCCGGGTAAATTAACCGTCGCGGACACGTTTCGTATCGGCTGCATTGGCGCAATCGGCGCGGAGCAAATCAACGGCTTATTGGATGCGGTTGCCAATACCTTGGTCGAGATCAGCGTTACCGACCGATCGGCTGCTGCGTGACCTCAAATTCGTAAACAGAATTTCAAACAACCAAATCAAAACAGGAGATACTATCCATGTCCGACTTCGTTTTCACCCGCTCTTATCGCGGCAAAGTCAAAGCACTGGTCCTCGACTGGAGCGGCACTACCGCCGACGCCTATGTGGTGGCCCCCGCAGTGGTCTTCGTCGAAGTGTTTAAGAAACATGGCGTCGAGATTTCGATGCTTGAGGCACGCGGGCCGATGGGCCTGCGCAAGGATTTGCACATCAAGGCGTTGACCGAAGTGCCGGAAATCCGCGAACGTTGGAAATCCGTACACGGCAGCTATCCGGGCCAGGCGGAAGTTGACGCCATGTTTACCGATTTCGTGCCGATGCAGCTTGCTTGCCTGCGCCAATACACTGACCTGTTGCCAGGCGTCGCCGAAGTGACCCAACGCTTGCAGGCCAAGGGCATCAAAATCGGTTCGTCCACCGGCTTTATCCGGCCGATGGTCGATATCTTGGAAGAAGAAGCCGCCAAACAGGGCTATAAGCCGGACGCATCGGTGGCCGGCGACGAAGTCATCCACGGCGCTCGTCCCGGCCCGTTCATGGTCTACAGGAACCTTGACTTGATGGGCGTTACGCCGATCCAGTCCGTGGTCAAGATCGACGACACCACGTCCGGCATCGGCGAAGCGCTTAATGCCGGGTGCTGGGGCGTCGGTGTGGTGCGCTATTCCAATTACATGAACGTGGACACGCCCGAGCAGGGCGCGCAATTATCGCAAGAAGAGATCACCCGGCGCATGGCCCAGACCCGCGATATTTTGCAAAAGGCCGGTGCCCACTATGTTATCGACAGCCTTGCCGACATCGAGCCGGTAATTGAAGATATCAACGGGCGGCTTGCGCGAGGCGAACGACCATAAGGCCACGGGCCACACGAAATGGCGGATAAGGAAACACCGGCGATACATACCGAGGGCGAGGGCAACCGCACCGCCGCGCGTGCAAACTGGCGCGCGCAGCAGGTTGGCGAACGCTCTCGCCCCTTATTGGAACGTGATGGCGACGCCTTCCTGCACCAAAGCCTTTCCACCCCGTGCCTCAATACCATTGCCAAGGCCGAAGGGATTTGGATCGAGGATTTTGATGGGCGCCGAACCATGGATTTCCATGGCAACAGCGTCCATCATATCGGCTACGGCCATCCGCGCCTGTTAGCGGCGATCAAAGATCAACTCGACACACTCAGTTTCTCGCCGCGCCGTTACACCAATGAAGTATCGGTCGAACTGGCGGAAAAACTCGCTGCCCTCGCCTTTGCCGAACCCGGCCGGGTGTTGTTTACCACCGGCGGGTCCGATGCGGTTGAGGTGGCGCTTAAAATCGCTCGCGCTGCCACCGGGCGTTTCAAGACATTGTCATTTTGGGATGGGTTTCACGGCGCCGGTTTTGGCGCGTCGGCGGTTGGCGGTGAAGCGACTTTTCGTTCCGGTATCGCCGGGCCGCTGGTGCCTGGGGCCGAGCATGTGGCGCCGTTTGCCTGCTATCGCTGCCCCTATGGCCACCGAGGTCCGGATGTGTGCGATCTGGCCTGCGCGCGCATGGTGGAATATGTGCTGGCGCGCGAGGGCGATATCGCTGCGGTGATCGCTGAACCGATGCGCGCAGTACCGCAATTACCGCCGCCGGGCTATTGGCAAGTGGTGCGCAAGGCCTGTGACGCCCATGGCGCGTTGTTGATCTTCGATGAAATCCCGACCGGGCTCGGTAAAACCGGACGCTTGTTTGCTCATGAACACGACCATGTAGCAGCAGACATTGTGGTGGTTGGCAAGGCACTCGGCGGTGGTGTGTTGCCGATCGCGGCGGCAGTTGCGCGTGACGAGTTAAACGTCGCCGGCGATTTTGCAATCGGCCATTACACCCATGAGAAAAACCCGGTCACCGCTCGTGCAGCCCTTACAACTTTGGCGATCATCGAGGACGAAGGGCTGGTGGAAAATGCCGCCACGCTGGGCGAGCATGGGTTGGCAAGGTTGCGGGAAAACATCGGTTCTTTGTCTATTGTCGGCGATGTGCGCGGGCGCGGGCTGATGTTCGGCATTGAGATCGTTTTAGACCGGGAGACCAAGGAGCCGGCCACTGATCTGGCCGAGGCGATCTATTACAAATGCCTGGTGGCTGGGCTTAGTTTTAAGATCTCGCAAGGCTCGGTGCTAACCTTGTCACCGCCGCTAACAATCACGCGAGGCGAGCTGGACAAGGCGCTGACGATTGTTGAAACAGCGATTTGCGAAATGACATAATACCGAACTTTAAACATGGAACTGAACGCAAACTTTGATCAGCGGGTCGCTGTGCACGCGGCACAATTGCCGTGGAACGCGTCGCCGATGGCAGGCGTCGAGCGGCGCATGCTGGACCGGCTCGGCGATGAGGTGGCCCGCGCGACTTCGATCGTGCGTTATGCCCCCGGCGCTGTGAGCGACCCGCATTCAGGATAATTGTGATTACCAGCGGTTGTGCGATTTTTGACAGCGGCTTGGCGCTGGCGCTATGGAACCGGCCATGAATGCCGTTTCGTATCCTTTATCGAATGCCGCCGCTCGCCTCGCCATCGCCCCGATGATGGAGTGGACCGACCGCCATTGCCGCTTCATGCACCGGTTGCTGACCCGGCATGCGCAATTGTTTAGCGAAATGGTGGTGGCCGACGCGGTTTTGCGCGGCGACCAGGAGCGGCTAATCGGCTTTAGCGCCGCCGAACATCCCCTGGCGTTGCAGCTTGGCGGTTCGGATCCAGCGAAACTGGCCGCGGCGGCGGCGATCGGTGCCGCATTCGGCTATGACGAGATCAATTTAAACGTCGGTTGCCCGTCTAACCGGGTGCGGGCCGGGCGGTTTGGCGCCTGCTTGATGGTCGAACCGCAACTGGTCGGGCGTTCGGTCGCGGCAATCAAGGAAAAGGTATCGGTACCAGTAACGGTTAAGTGCCGCATTGGCGTCGACGACCAGGACCCGGCGATCGCCCTGCCGGCGCTGGCGCACGCGGTTTGGGCGGCAGGGGCTGACCGGTTGTGGGTGCATGCGCGCAAGGCTTGGCTGCATGGGCTCAGCCCAAAGGACAACCGCACCGTACCGCCGCTCAACTACGCCTTGGTGCACCGGTTGAAAGCAGAAAATCCAGACCGCTTTATCGGCATTAATGGCGGCCTTGAGACCCTCGAACAGGCGTTGCAGCAATTGGCGTTGGTCGATGGGGTTATGCTTGGCCGCGCCGCTTATCGCAATCCGGCAATGCTGCGCCAGGTCGACCGGCTGGTGTTTGGCGGCGAAAGCCCACACATTGGTTGGCAGGAGTTCGAGCATTGCATGGTCGACTATTGCGAGGCACATCTTGCTGCCGGTGGCCGGCTCAACCAAATTACCCGCCATATGACCGGGCTTTTTCACGGAATTGCCGGGGCCAGGCGCTTTCGGCAAATCTTGGCTACCGAGGCGGTGGGCCAGGGCGCTGGCCCCGAAATTGTGTCGAAAGCATTTCGCGCGATCGACCTGCCCACCACAATTGCGGCTTGAAGCCTTGATCGAACGTCCGCGTTAAGGCAGGGAAAGCGGATGGAATTCCTGCCCTCGATAGCCGAGTTATGGCCCTATCTTATCGGCATCATCATTGCTGGCATTGTCGCTGGATTTCTCGCCGGCCTGTTTGGTATTGGCGGCGGTGCGGTATTAGTGCCGGTATTCTATCAAATGTTGATCAGTCTCAAGGTCGACACCGAAGTGTGCATGCATGTGTCGGTCGGCACTTCCCTGGCGATCATCGTACCCACATCGATCCGTTCATTTTTGTCCCACAAGGCGAAAGGCGCGGTCGATCTGCAATTGCTGAAGCAGTGGATGTTTGCGGTACCAATCGGCGTCATCGTCGCCTCTGCAATTGCCGCCTATGTATCGGGCGCGGGGCTAAGGGTGATCTTCGCCTGCGTGGCGCTTACGGTAGCTGCCCGATTGCTGCTTGGACGCGAAAACTGGCAACTCGGCACCGATATTCCCAGCAACCCGCTGCGATCGGTTACCGGTGCGGCGATCGGATTTTTGTCGACCTTCATGGGTATTGGTGGCGGGGTGCTCAACAATACGTTTATGACCCTTTATGGTCGACCTATGCACCAGGCAATTGCTACCTCCTCGGGGGTTGGCATACTGATCTCGATCCCCGGATTGATCGGTTATGTGATTGCCGGTTGGGGGGTCGCCAACCTGCCACCGTTTTCGATTGGCTTTGTCAATTTGCTGATGGTGGCGCTGGTCGTTCCACTAACCATCTTGGTCGCGCCATACGGGGTGCGCACTGTGCATGCGCTGCCGCGACGCACGGTTGAATTGGCGTTTGGAATTTTCCTGTTGCTGGTGGCAATGCGGTTTTTCTGGAGCGCCATCGCTAGCTAGCGCTTGTCACCAAGCGTTGGAATAGCTTCGTCGCGCTATCTGAGCACCTGCCAAAAACCCTTCTTTTGGGTCCTGGGAGCAATTTTTCGTTTCTGCGTTCCTCAAACATTTCAACATATTATCCGGTACTCAAAACTTCGAAATCACACCCAGCCCAACAAAATCGAGGGTTCTTAGAGGTACTCATCTCTTTGTTTATGCGTGTCCTTTTTCCAAAACTGGCACCAACTTTTGGGTGACACGCTCTAGAAATCCGCCAGGGCTACCTCGATATCTTGCGCGCGAGCATGGTTTAAGAAGAAGTCGTCGAGCTGCGGAGGCTTGACGGAGGTGCCAGATAACATCGCATGGACTTGCCCACGATGGTGGATTTGGTGCTGGAACAAATGGGCAAGTAGCGCGCCGATGGTTTCGTTGACCTTCCCCTCGATAGCGCGGTCGGTGGTGACCACACGAGCTGGGTCGTTGTCACTCAAACAGTCGCAAAAGCGGATCAACCGCAGGTCGGATTGGCGTTGTGCATCGCTGAGTTCAGCGGTGGCGCGGCCAGTTTCGAAATTGTCGTAAACTGCTTTACCGACCCCGGCTTCCTTGACCGCGTCGATATAATAATCGTCGACGACCAAAATATGCTCCAAGGTTGCTGCGATTGACGGGAAAAAGCCGATGCGCGGCGCGCTCAATTGTGCCGGCGAAAGTTCGGCGCAAGCACCATGCAGCCGGTGGTTGGCCCAGCGATTGTTGCGGGCCATGGCGCGCAAATGCTCAACGAGATCAGACATTGTTGTTCTCCAATAACAACGCCGCCGCCGCCATCAACGCCAGACCGACGGCGACAATGGCAACAAAACGCTTGCCGTTAGTGGCCATCAACTCTTCGCGGGTGACCTTGTGATAATGGGTGCGTTTTTGCGAACGGGTCATGACCTCGACCTGCGGCGAAAATAACCGTGGATCGCGGGTTTTGGCCATGCGGGCGCCGATCGCGATCTTAGCGCCGACAAAACCAACCGCGCCGGCTGCGGCAATTGTTAGCCCGGCAAGGATAGCAAGGGTTTTGAATTCAATATCCAATTTGTTCGTCCTATCTGGTGACAATGCCACACTATGGGCCGTCGCGACCAGCCCGGACACCGCTCCTCGGTAGCTGAATTCGACAGGGTTCGGCAACTGCCGGTGAAAAAATGCGGTAATTGCGTTTTTTTACCAATTGATCAAAAAATCGATCGCGTCTATCTTTGAACCGCAATGGGAAACGAGGGAGCGTTTCATGGCTGCAGGAATTTATGATGAGGGCATCGTCCCCGGACGTTTGGGTGAGGAAGATTATGCGGAGAATTTTTCCGACCTCCATCCGCCGTTTGAAGCGCATGAGGCGCTGGTCGCCGCCGACCGGTGCTATTTTTGTCACGACGCGCCGTGTGTGACTGCTTGCCCGACCACGATCGATATCCCAATGTTCATTCGCCAGATTGCCACCGGCAACCCGGTCGGTTCGGCCAAAACCATCTTCGACCAGAATATTCTCGGCGGCATGTGTGCCCGGGTATGCCCGACCGAGACCTTGTGCGAAGAGGTTTGTGTGCGTGAAACCGCCGAGGGTAAGCCGGTGGAAATCGGCCGGCTACAGCGTTATGCAACAGATCTCGCAATGTCGATGGGCCGTCAGTTTTATAGTCGACCGGAAACATCCGGCAAGCAGGTGGCGGTGGTTGGGGCGGGACCGGCCGGTCTTGCCTGCGCCCACCGGCTGGCCAGCTTTGGCCACAACGTTACGATCTTCGACGCGCGCGAAAAATCAGGTGGTCTTAATGAGTATGGCATCGCCGCCTACAAAACCGTGCAAGATTTCGCCCAGGCCGAAGTCGATTACGTGACTGCGATTGGTGGCATTTCTATCAAACATGGCAAACGGCTTGGCGACGAAATTGAATTGGCAGCGCTGCGTAAGGATTTCGATGCGGTGTTTATTGGCGCCGGGTTGGGCGATAGCAACGATCTCGGTATTGATGGCCAGGAATTGGCCGGTGTGGTCGATGCCATCGATTTCATCGCCGATTTGCGCCAGGCAGGAGATATGGCGACCATACCGGTTGGCCGCCGGGTGGTGGTAATCGGCGGCGGTATGACCGCTATCGACGCGGCTATACAGTCGAAGCTGCTTGGCGCCGAGGACGTGACGATCTGCTATCGCCGCGGCCAGGACCGTATGAATGCGTCAGCACTTGAGCAGGAATTGGCCGCCGCAAAAGGAGTAACGATCCGCCATTGGCTGCAACCGGTCGCGGTTCGCGGCGACAATGGCGCGGCAAACCAAATCGAATTGGAATATACTGCACACGAAAACGGTAAACTTGCTGGCACCGGACGCAAGCTGGTACTCGCAGCAGACCAGGTGCTGGTGGCGATCGGCCAGAAACTGGCGGGTGCGAGTTTTGCAGATGGTGGGCCAGCAATGGCCAAAGACCGCATTCGTATCGACGCTGAAGGCCGCACCTCGCTTGAAAATGTATGGGCCGGCGGCGACTGCGTTAACGGCGGCGATGATCTAACCGTTTTCGCCGTCGCCCAGGGTCGCGATGCGGCCGAAAGCATGCATCAAACGCTGAGCGAATAGTTGAAACCGGCGGTCAACAAAAGGAGCGGATGAATTTGTCGGATTTGGAAACCCAAGTCGCGGGCCATTACACCACCGGTTCGCTGTTGGCCCGCATCGCACAAGGACTGGCCAAGACCGGCAAAGAATTAACGAGCGCCACCGCTAAAGACTTAAAACCGGTGGATGAATTCCACATCGGCGGCCTTGGAGCCACCGAAGCATTGCTGGCACAGGTGCCGATTACCGAACACAGCCGGGTAGTCGATCTCGGCAGTGGCATTGGCGGCACCGCACGATACATCGCAGAACGATATGGGGCCGATGTTACCGGCATCGATCTAACTGCTGAATTTGTCGAGACCGCACAAAAGCTGAGCGTCGCGGTGGGCATTGCGGCCACTTTCAAAACCGGCTCGGTCCTGGATATTCCTGAACCAGACAACAGTTTTGATGTTGCGACCTTAATTCACGTCGGCATGAATATCCCTGACAAGCAACGCCTATTTACCGAAGTGGCGCGGGTACTGAAAAATGGCGGCAGTTTCGCGGTTTACGATGTTATGCTAACCGGCGATGGCGCGGTGTCGTATCCGGTACCGTGGGCAACGACCGTGGACCAGTCGCACGTGGGCCACCCGCAAGGCTATCGCGACGCAGCCAAAAACGCTGGCTTTGCGCTGATCGCCGAGCGCGATCGCGGTGATTTTGCCCGTGAATTCTTTGTCAAGCTCGGTGCCACTATCGCCAATAGCGGTCAGTCGCCTTTGGGAATACCGTTGATAGTTGGCGAGCACGCGGTTGAAAAGATTGCCAACATGGTGACGAGCGTCAATTCAAAAACAATCGCTCCGGTCGAAATGATTTTTCGCCTCGGTTGAGTTTTACGCAGGAGGACCAAATGGCCAATATCGCTTCGAACTTCCTCGGCATCAAATCGCCGAACCCGTTCTGGCTCGCGTCCGCGCCGCACCTATTTCAGCCGTCATCCTTGGGCTCCGGCCCAAGGATCCATTAATCGGGCGGCTTTGAAATGGGGGGCTGGGTCTACATTATGGCTTCAAAGCGAAACGGGACACTATATATCGGCGTTACCTCTGATCTTTGGCGCCGGGCGCAAGAACATCAACAGGGCGATATTCCAGGGTTTACCCGCCAATATGGCTGCAAGACGCTTGTGTGGTATGAGCGCCACTACGATATTGAAATAGCAATTCAGCGGGAAAAATCGCTGAAGCTCTATCGAAGAAAATGGAAACTCACCCTAATCGAGAACTTCAATCCCGGTTGGGCTGACCTTTTCCCGACCTGCTATGAACATGACAATTTGTTTCAGCCGACCTTCGTCAAACGTTTTGAGGATGGCCAAGCGGCAAGTATGAAATAGGCATCAGACTGGATCCTTGGGCCGGAGCCCAAGGATGACGGATGAGGAATAGGAGGACCAAATGGCCAATATCGCTTCGAACTTCCTCGGCATCAAATCGCCGAACCCGTTCTGGCTCGCGTCCGCGCCACACCTATTTCGGCCGTCATCCTTGGGCTCCGGCCCAAGGATCCAGTAATCGGGCGGCTTTGAAATGGGGGGTTGGGTCTACATTATGGCTTCAAAGCGAAACGGGACACTATATATCGGCGTTACCTCTGATCTTTGGCGCCGGGCGCAAGAACATAAACAGGGCGATATTCCAGGGTTTACCCGCCAGTATGGCTGCAAGACGCTTGTGTGGTATGAGCGCCACTACGATATTGAAACAGCAATTCAGCGGGAAAAACCGCTGAAGCTCTATCGAAGAAAATGGAAACTCAACCTAATTGAGAACTTCAATCCCGGTTGGGCTGACCTTTTCCCGACCTGCTATGAACATGACAATTTGTTTCAGCCGACCTTCGTCAAACGTTTTGAGGATGGCCAAGTGGCGAGTATGAAATAGGCATCAGACTGGATCCTTGGGCCGGAGCCCAAGGATGACGGATGAGGAATAGGAGGACCAAATGGCCAATATCGCTTCGAACTTCCTCGGCATCAAATCGCCGAACCCGTTCTGGCTCGCGTCCGCGCCGCCGACCGACAAAGAATACAATGTGGTGCGCGCCTTTAAGGCCGGGTGGGGCGGTGTGGTTTGGAAGACCCTTGGCGAGGAGGGTCCGCCGGTAGTAAATGTCAACGGCCCGCGCTACGGCGCGGTTTGGGGCGCTGACCGTCGTTTGCTGGGCCTCAACAATATCGAACTGATCACCGACCGCGATCTGCATGTAAATTTACGCGAAATCAAGCAGGTCAAACGCGACTGGCCAGACCGGGCAATGATAGTTTCGATCATGGTGCCGTGTGAGGAGGGGGCGTGGAAAAAGATATTGCCGTTGGTCGAAGATACTGGCGCCGACGGCATCGAACTTAATTTCGGTTGCCCGCATGGCATGAGCGAGCGCGGCATGGGTTCGGCGGTTGGCCAGGTGCCGGAATATATCGAGATGGTCGCGCGCTGGTGCAAGGCCTACACTCGTATGCCGGTGATCGTTAAACTGACACCGAATATCACCGACATCCGCTATCCGGCCCGTGCCGCCAAGGCGGGTGGTGCTGATGCGGTATCGCTGATTAACACGGTCTCATCGATCACCTCGGTCAATCTGGATAATTTTTCGCCCGAACCGTCGATCGACGGCAAGGGTTCCCATGGCGGCTATTGCGGCCCGGCGGTCAAGCCGATTGCGCTCAATATGGTGGCCGATATCGCCCGTGATTCCGAAACCGCCGGCCTGCCGATCTCCGGCATCGGCGGGGTTACCACCTGGCGCGATGCGGCCGAATTCATGGCCCTTGGTGCCGGCAATGTGCAGGTTTGCACCGCCGCCATGACCTATGGCTTCAGGATCGTGACCGAAATGACCGACGGGCTTTCCAACTGGATGGACGAGCAGGGCCACAATAGCTTGGACGATTTCATCGGCCGCGCGGTGCCCAACGTCAGCGACTGGCAATATCTCAACCTCAATTACATCGCCAAGGCCAGTATCGATCAGGAACTGTGCATCCAGTGCGGGCGCTGTTTTGCCGCCTGTGAAGATACCTCGCACCAGGCAATTTCGATGAACAGCAATGGGGAACGCAAATTTACGGTGATCGAAGAAGAATGCGTCGGTTGCAATTTGTGCGCCAATGTCTGTCCGGTGGAAAATTGCATCTCCTTGGACCCGCTTGCCCCCGGCGCACTAGACAAACGCACCGGTAAAAAGGTCGACCCGAACTACGCCAACTGGACCATGCATCCGAACAATCCAAGCGTGCGGGAGCCGGCGGAGTAGGTGACAAAACCGAATGGGCTGCGGTCATGACACAAGTCGATTTCTGGCTCGAATATGGCAGTTCGTACGCCTATTTGTCGGTGATGCGGGTCGAGGAAGTTGCGCGCAAAAAGGGCGTTGAGATCATCTGGCGGCCGTTTTTGCTGATGCCGATCTTCGTAAAGAAAGGCATGGACCAGGGCCCATTCCTGCCTTTCGCCGACAAACTCGCCTATATGTGGCGCGACATTGAACGCCAAGCATCCAAACATGGCATCCCATTCGTCAAGCCGAGCGTATTTCCACCCAATTCGCTGATGACAGCAAGAGTGGCGATGGTGGCGGCGCGCGAAGGTTGGTGCGGCGGGTTCAGCCGTGGGGTGTTTGGCCGCCACTGGAGCGGTGGGCCGGCGATCGGCAGCGAAGATAATTTGCGCCAAACCATTAGGGAATGTAGCCATGACCCGGATCAGGTGCTGGCAATGGCACTTGCAGACAACAACAAACTGGCGTTGCGTGCTCAGACCGAGCGGGCCGAAACCCTTGGCATTTTCGGTGCGCCGTCTTTTACCGTCGGCGACGAATTGTTTTGGGGTGACGACCGGCTGGAAAACGCGATCGATTGGGCGTTGATGGAAACGGAAGGTGCCAAACAGGCGCAAGCCAATATTCTTCGCGATTGAGAATTTTGGTAATTGTCGCTATTATAGCGACATAGGTTACGGAGGTCGGCATGTCGAGAAATCCAAGTATCTCGCTAACGGAACATCAGCAGAAATTCATTGCTGATCTGATTGCAAGCGGACGCTTTAGCGGCGTGTCTGAAGTAATGCGCGCCGGGCTTCGTTTGCTCGAAGAGCGCGAAGAAGCCCGCCAAACCTTGCTGCGCAGATTGGAGAAGGACATCCAACAAGAATTGGGCAACCTGGCGGAGCCGATCGAGGCAGCGGCGGATACTGCCGGTGTAGCTCCTGCCAAGGGCGCATAGTGCGCGAATTTACCGGTCAGCGGCGAAACCGAAGTTACTGGGAATTGATCAGACCAGCGGACGAATTTGTTCGGCAATCATCGTTAGAGCAGCAGACATACCATGAATGAACGCTCAGAAGCGCTGCGCGGTCACGCGGCGATGTTGTTGTTCGCGGTGCTAATTTCGATCTCGTTTACGCTGGGCGATCTGGCGGCACCGCACATCGACCCGGCGGCGCTGACGGCGGCGCGGTTCGCGCTTGCGGTTTGCGTTATCGGCGTGATCGCCTGGCCGAAAATGCGAGCGAGCCATTTTACCGCGCTGTGGCGTTTCCCGCTGCTCGGCGGTTTGATGGCCGGCTATTTCATCACCATGTTCGAGGCGCTGCAAATCACCGATCCGATTTCCACCGGCGCGGTATTCACCTTGACCCCGGTTATGAGTGCCGGCTTTGCCTTCCTCTTGATGCGCCAGATCACCACCCCGGTGATGGCTATTTCGTTGTTGTTGGCGGCGCTCGGCGCAATCTGGGTAATCTTTCGCGCTGATGTGGCAGCGATCCTTGGTCTGGCACTTGGTCGTGGTGAGGCGATCTTCCTGACCGGGTGCGCCATGCATGCGCTCTATACCCCGCTTGTGCGCATGACCCGGCGCGACGAACCGGTGCTGGTCTACACATTTGCGACCTTGGTTGGTGGCTTGGTGGTGACCGCAATTTATGGCGCCGGCGACGTGGTGGACACCTGGTGGTCAACCCTGCCGTGGGTTGCCTGGGCGGCGATTGTCTATCTTGGCGTGGCTACCACCGCGTTTACCTTTTTCCTGGTGCAATATGCGACGCTGCGCCTGCCGTCGGCCAAGGTAATGGCTTATGGCTATTTGGTGCCGAGCTTCGTGATCATACAGGAAGGCGTGTTTGGCCATGGCTGGGTAGCGCCGGCGGTCTGGCTCGGGGCGGCGGCGACGGTCGCAGCGCTGTTGATGCTGCTGGCCGAGCGGTGAGCAGGCCGGTGGGCGTGACCTGTTTCGGCGCAAGGTTTGACCCACCGCAGGCCGATCTTTTGCGCCCTGTGGACTTTGTTGGGCTTTTCTGTTGGTCGGCCAGACCAAGGCGTAATAGTAATTTCCCTTGGTATTAAGGCCAACTGCGCCGCCTAAATTTCTGATAGTTATCTTCCAAATCATTCTCGCTCGAACTGCCATTTGCGAAATGATGATGGTGTGACGCCGTATTCGCGCTTAAACGCTCGCGCGAAGGAGATGTCGGATTCGTACCCAACTTTTTCAGCTACTCGGACAACGGTCAACTCAGTGGTTTTCAACAACTCCTCCGCCACCAGCATCCGCCACTTCGACAGATATTCGATCGGAGAAATACGCACTTTGTGCTTAAATTGTTGGGCAAATGCTGACCTCGACATGGCCGCGCTGCCGGCCAAGTCAGCCAAGCCGATTGGCGATGCGAAGTCCGAGTGTATTAGGGATATTGCCCGCTCAAGCCGTTCATCTGCCAGTGCTGTATAAAAACCCGTCGGATGCTTCGTTTCGGCGTAATGTAGACGGAGCGTGTGAATGAGCAGTATTTCAGCATATCGTTCAACAATCAGCGATTGGCCCGGTCTGCGCTTGGAAAGCTCTCCCATGATCAATGGTAATACGGTTGTATTGGGATTTTCGCCGAGAATTTCCATGGTTTTGACATGAACCAGTTCCGGCAGGTCATCTATCAGCGGGTGGTGAATGTCGGTCCGATATTCAAAATGGCCACAAATGACGCGGGTTGGGGACCCACCCTTGGCAAAACACGGGCTCTCTCCATCGAAAGAGTTCATCACTTCAGCGCCCGACAAGGGCTTGCTATCAGGATGATCTGCAAGAACGTGACTGAGCCCATGCGGAAAAAGCAACACGTCTCCGGTTGAACATTCGTAGGATTGACCATCGGTTATTACAACGCAGCTGCCACGCGTGATGACGTGAAACTGTGCATAGCCAGTACCTTCGATTTTCATAGCCCAGGGTGAATGGAAATCTCGCTGAAAGTATACGCAGCTTTTCAATCTAATTCGCTGCATGACCTCGCTTAGAGCGTCTGGCATGTCGCTGTTCTCGCAATTCACTTGGATCGAATACTTACCACCTCAACACAGCATGAATCAACAAATTCGGTGGATCAAATGGACTTTGAGTTTGTTTTTCCGGACTATCTGTAATTCATCATCCAAATAACTGTCGATATGCTTTCTGTGGTGTATTTGAAACCACAAGGAAGAAACCGATGAAACTCTCACATCTCAAAATTCTCACAATCTCCGCTGCCTGCTCTCTAGCGCTTGCCAATGGCTCGGCACTTGCGGGCTCGCAGTTTGACCCATCGAAAGATGTCGCTCTGCCAAAAGCTCAACTCAAATACGTGAACATCAACCCAGCCATTCAGATGGCTGACGCCTTTGGTGACATGTCGAAGGGGATGCACGGAACATTTGGCAAGTTTCCCGCAAACTTTGATTCCGGGATTCACACCCATTCAGGCGCCTATCATGGAGTTGTATTGAAAGGGATAATGACCAATCCGTTCAAAGACCAAAAAGATCCGCCAAAAATGGCGGCTGGATCATATTGGTACGTGCCCGCTAACTCTGTTCACTCGACCGCTTGTGTCTCCGACATACCGTGCGAGTTTTTCTTTTTCGCTGATTCAAAGTTTGATTTCATGCCAATCGAATAACAACGCCTTGGCATAATTGCAAAAATTGCAAGAGGCCTCCTATAACAAACCCATATCAGGAGGCCGAATGCAAATTGGGCTGCTTCGGGCCATGATTGGGTGCGGTGATTGGCCAACACTTTCTACTCGCAACATCATCCCAAGGACTGAAAAGGGCTCGGTCTCGTCATTTGCTGCGCTCCCAACAAATGACGAGACCGGCCACATACCATCCCCGCTTTGCGGCAAGCATGAGACGGTCGCTATCGCGATACCGGGCGGGGTCGGTGGGTCGTGATCTATTTCGGCGCAGGATAGAGCGTGTCACCCAAAAGTGGGCACCGGTTTTGGGAAAAATGACACGCATAAACTAAGAGATAGCGCGACGAAGTGAACCCAAAACCTCCAACCACCTATAGAACTATCGCACTGCCTTGGTACGCATCCAAGAATACTCTTGCGTTCAGCCCAGACCACCTTATGAGAGTGGCTCAACTTACCGCTCGGGGAAGCCATAATGAATATGCTTGCCACATTCATCAAGCCGATGCATCCGGAAGGCATCAAATTCGTCGCCATCTTTGCCACCGTCACCGTTGGCTTGTTCCTGATCTCATCGGTTTTGGGTTGGAGCGGTGTTGGCCTGACCATCTGGTGCTATTACTTCTTCCGCGATCCAGAACGGGTAACACCTTTGCGCCCAGGGCTGATTGTAAGCCCGGCGGATGGCATTGTGTCGCTGATCGAACCGGCTGTTCCCCCGGCTGAGTTGGGTATGGCAGATATTGCCCTAATTCGTGTGAGCGTGTTCATGAGTGTTTTTAACTGCCACGTGAACCGAGCTCCAATTGCGGGTGAAATCACTTCGGTGGCCTATCGCCCGGGAAAGTTCTTTAATGCTTCTTTGGACAAGGCCAGCGCAGATAATGAGCGCAACAGCCTTTGTGTGCGGATGTCCGATGGCAGCGAGCTGGCAGTTGTGCAGATAGCCGGATTGGTTGCCCGGCGCATTATCTGTTTCGCGAAACCGGGCCAGCAGTTGCAAACCGGCGACCGGTTTGGCCTGATCCGGTTCGGCTCTCGTCTTGATGTATTTCTGCCACCCGGCGTGGTGCCTGTGGTCAGCATCGGGCAGACAATGGTTGCAGGCGAAACAGTGCTGGCTGACCTGAACGCTTCCGGTGGCAGCTAGAGTGACAGATCAATGACCCAAGCCCCACAAAAAACCATAAGCGACTTTGCACTGGTTCAGTTAATCCCGAATATGCTGACAATCACGGCTATTTGTGCGGGCCTGACGGCAATCCGCTTCGGGGTTCAGGGCAACTACGTGCTGGCGGTGCAGTTGATCGTGGCGGCCTGTATTCTCGATGGGCTCGATGGAAGATTGGCACGAATGCTGAGCAGTGACAGCAAAATGGGTGCCGAACTAGATTCGCTGGCGGATTTTGTGAATTTTGGGGTTGCCCCGCCGATGGTGGTCTATTTCTGGGCCTTGCAGGACATGCGCAGTGCCGCATGGATTTCGGTTCTGATCTATGCAGTGTGCTGCGTTTTGCGACTGGCTCGGTTCAACGTCGACAGCAAAACCGACCATGACAGTGACCAGGCCGAACCAAGCGCCCATTTTGTTGGCGTTCCCTCACCAGCAGGTGCGCTGCTGGTTATGTTGCCGATGTACGTGTCCTTTGCTTTTTCCCAAACACCCCTGCTGCCCGGTTTCATCATTTGCGCCTACATGGTTGTAGTTGGTTTGGCGATGATCAGCCCCATACCCACTTGGTCGTTCAAAACCACCCGAGTATCGCGCACGAATGTAAAATTCCTCTTGGTTGGCTTTGCGTTTGTTGGGGCCGCCGTGCTGACCTATGCTTGGATCACCCTGATTGTCCTTTGTCTTGGATATATTGGAATGGTGGCTTGGTACTTGCTTTCGAAGCAACCGCCTAAATTTAATGAAGGAAAATAGAGTGGATATCGAAGCAGTTCAAACCTCCTATGCCCGCTGGGCCCCAGTCTATGACAAAACCTTTGGTGTGGTGACCAATGTCGGCAGGTGCCGGGCGGTCGAGTATATCAATAACCTGACAGGTACCGTGCTTGAAGTTGGCGTTGGCACCGGACTTTCCCTGCAACACTACAAACCCGACCTGCAGGTTACAGGGATTGATTTCAGCACAAAGATGCTGGCAAAGGCCCGGAGCAAGGTGCTGCGCATGAAACTGAAGCAGGTGGTGGCACTGCTGCAGATGGACGCCCGAATGCTCGATTTCCCGGATAACTCCTTTGACACCATTGCCGCTATGCATGTGCTGTCGGTGGTGCCGGAGTCGGAAAAAGTGATGGCCGAAATTGCACGGGTGCTGAAACCGGGCGGCAAAGTGGTAATTACAAATCACTTTGTGCGCACGCAGGGGGTATTAGCATTTCTCGAACGGGTATCTGCACCTTTCGCCAACATCATCGGTTGGCATTCGGATTTCAAGATCGAGATGGTCCTACACGAGCAGACACTGGTGGTCGAAGAACAAAAAACTTTGCCGCCGCTTGGTATGATGACATTTCTGGTTCTAACCAAGGCCAAAACAAGCTAGCGCACTTTTCGCCATTTGTGAATCGCAAATAGTGCTCTATCTATTTGTTTTGTCGCGTATTCTTGTCCGAGAACCGACAGTGCCGTTTACGCCAGATACCAAGAAAACCCCCGTCTGCCAGCATTAGAGCCGCGTTCTAGCGAAAATGATACTGGAACCTGGCCGCTACGTCCACCGTTTGCATTTTGCCGCCCCTTCCCGACGATCTGTGACCCACACCTCGCCAATAAAGGCGCCGACGTGGATTCAAACTCCAAGCAACACTTGCAAACTAAATCGGGAAAGGACCCCCAAATGCGAGTTAACGGAACTGTAAAATTCTTCAATCACACCCGTGGCTTCGGCTTCATTTCGCCGGAAGATGGCGGCAAGGACGTATTCGTTCATGCTACTGCCGTTGAACGCTCCGGCCTGCCGGCATTAAATGATGGCGATGCGGTAACGTTTGAGATCGAAGATGATCCGCGCGGCCGTGGCAAACAGGCGACCAACGTTCAAATGGCGTCCTAACAATTTGGCCCCTGCCCGGTTTCATCGCTGGGCAGGGACCGATTTAGGGTTAGGATCCAAACAATAGCAAATACCGTTGATATTAGGGTCTGAATGGATCGAAAACAGCCGATTGGATCGGCGGGCTTTTTGTATTCACAATGCCTATAGCTGCAATTTCATCTGCGGCTTTCCATTCGATATTTTCTCAAAAGTTTTTCCGTCGTGGTCGATGTTGCCCGACACTCGTTGCCGCTAATTCGCCGGTTAATAGAACCCTCCAACTGGATTTCTGAATCCAAGCTGGAGGAGCTGGTGATCACAGATTCTATTGCAGTTACAACATCAATCAATGAGGCAGAAAATATTCGAATTCTGTCTGTAGCCGAGTTAATAGGAGAAGCCATAAGGCGGACCGCTCTTGAGCAATCGGTGTTGAGTTTGTTTGACTAGGGTCCAGACTCAATCATAACCAGAAGGCGACGAGTGTTGCCAGCGCTACGGCGGACAGGAAGTTTCTTGCGAGTTTGTCGTAGCGGGTTGCCACTCTTCGAAAGTCCTTGAGACGGCAGAATGCATTTTCGATGAGGTGGCGTTCTTTGTAGCGGGCTTTGTCGTAGATGATTTTGCGTTTTCGATTGCAGCGGCCGGGGATCACAGGAACCATGGCCGCATTGCGCAAAGCTTTTCGAAGCGCATCCGCATCGTATCCCTTGTCGCCCAGAACATATCGTGCGCCCCTCAAACCTGTCAGCAAAGTGGGTGCGGCTTTGGTGTCCGATACATTGCCTGCTGTGAGCATGAAGGCAAAGGGGCGGCCTATGACGTCTGTGAGGGCATGGATTTTGGTGGTTTGGCCACCGCGCGAGGGGCCAATGGCCTGGATTTTCGCCCCCCTTTACCGCCATGTGCCGAACGATGCGCCTTGATATAGGTTGAGTCGATGGACGTGCTCTTCGTCACCGCACCTGAGGTAGCCAATGCCTCCACCAGATCGACCCAGAACCGACGGCGGGACCAGCGGTTGAAGCGGTTGTAGATCGTTGTCGAAGGGCCGTATTCGCCAGGGCAGTCACACCATCGGCATCCTGTTTTGAGCACATGAATAATGCCCGAGATCACCCGGCGGTCATCCACCCGACGTGCTCCGGGCTGGTTCATGGGTAAATGGGGTTCAATCACCGCCCATTGGGCGTCAGAAAGCCAAAACAAATGAGCCATCCAGATCTCCAATCCTTTGATCGTTCAATCTGAATCTGATTTGCTACAGAAATTCAACAAAATGATTGAGTTTGTTTGACTAACAATCGCACCCCCGAATATTTCCTCCGGCCCGGACTTTGATGGGAGAAAGGACGGTTCGAAGTGAGCCAATATTCGTCTAATCGTTTTGCCAGATGTAACGTTTGAAACGTCCGCTTCACAGGCGACCCATTCGTTGGATGCTCCCCGCTAACGGTCATTTGGGGTTAGCGCTTTGGGGTTTCCTTAAGGTTTTTCGATGCCGGCATACACTGAATTTGCGACTGGGCTTGGCCTCACAATGGACCAGGAGAAGTCTGGCAAATCCGGCCCGGCGCTTTCCGGTGTAACGGTTATACCGCCTCGAACAGGCCCAATTGCTGGCCGGGCAGGGGTCGCACCCGGCGCTCGTGGGCAAGCAGAATTTCCTTCCTTTCAAGCCCGCCGCCAAAACCGGTGAGCGAGCCGTCAGCACCGTTTACCCGGTGGCAGGGCACAATGATGGCGATCGGGTTTTGCGCATTGGCAACACCAACCGCGCGGCTGGCCACGACGGTTTCGCCGATCGCCTCAGCCACCGCGCCGTAGGATTTGGTTTCGCCGAACGGAATGTCAGTGAGCGCGCGCCACACCGCCTGTTGAAAGTGTGAGCCGTCCATCGCCAGCGGCAATTCGAACTCGGTCCGCGCGCCGGCGAAATATTCGTCCAACTGGCGTGCCGCATTGTTGAGTATCGGCGAGCAGCGCTCCGCATCGTGCCGCCAGTTTGGCTCAGGGGTTACCCGGCCGCACCCGGAGGCGAAACTCAATATCCGCAACCGCCGCGCGTCGGCGACCAGCAACAACCGCCCAACCGGACTGTCACACCAGCAATAGATCAATTGCGAATCACTCATGCGAGGAACATAGCATGAACATGGATGGAGGGGAAGGGGTGGTTATTGGCTCCCGTCAGGGTAGAGCAATATTCGTTTTCTGCCGAAGCTGGACACCCGCAAAAACCTCCAGTCCAAATATTTAGCCGGATGTGGAGATACGTTTGATTCCTGTTTGTTCATTGCTTGTTTCTGGAATGTTCTCTTTGTCAGACAACCATCAGAACGACCGCTAAGGTTTTTGCGGGTGTCCAGCTGGACCCTTCTAAGTACCTATGCAAATCACCTGTTCTATGATTCACTGGGCGTATGGCTCAAAAGAATTTATTTGGAATAGACAATCAACTGAAACGCCTGAGTGATTTGGGTGATCAACTGGAAACTTTGGATACGGTCGTTGACTTTGAGGTCTTTCGACCGGATTTGATCATGGCTTTGCATCGCAGTGATGGTCGTCCACCCTATGACGTTGTCACGATGTTCAAAATACTGGTCATACAGGCGATGAATGATTTGTCTGATGAGCGTCTTGAATTCCTGATCAATGATCGGCTGTCGTTCATGCGGTTTTTGGGGTTTGAACCTGGCCAGCGGATGCCGGACGCACGCACCATATGGCTCTACCGCGATCTTCTGACCCGGGCCGATGCGATTGATACCTTGTTCCAAAAATGTGACGCGATGATTACTGAAAAGGGCTATTTGGCAATGGGTGGCCAGATCGCGGATGCCACAATTGTACCTGCTCCCAAACAGCGATTGAAGGATGAAGAGAAGGCTCAGATCAAAGAAGGCAAAAGTGCTGACGAGATTTGGGGCAACTCCCACAAGGCACGTCACAAAGACACCGATGCGCGCTGGTCGATCAAATATTCCAGGGCCAAAACTGCCGCCGATGGCAGCAAGAAGGCCGGGCATGTGGATATTGCCATTCCCGCATTTGGTTTTAAAAATCACATCGCCACAGATCGGCGCTTTGGTTTTATCCGTGGCTTTGAAGTCACCGGGGCCTCTGCTTATGACGGCCGGTATTTGCGTGATGTTCTCAGCAAAGATAATACGGCATCAGATGTGTGGGCTGACAGTGCTTATCGCTCAAAGAAGAATGAAACATGGCTGGTAAACAATGGGTTCAAATCCCGCATCCACCAAAAGAAACCAAAGGGTCGCCCCATGCCACAGCGGACAAGAATAGCCAATGCAAAACGCTCAAGCGTTCGTTCCAAAGTCGAGCATGTGTTTGGCGATCAGAAAACCCGCATGGGCCTGTTTGTCAGAACCATCGGTATAGCTCGTGCGAAAGTCAAAATCGGCATGATCAATATCGCCTATAACATGCGTCGCCTGATCTATCACGAAAGACTGAACGCAGCATAAGTGTGTCCAAAATCTACCAAAATGGCTCAAACCGACAGGGTTTGGGCAAACTCCTTTGCCCCGTAGGGAAACGATAATTCCAAAAACCAGTAAATCAAGCCGTCATCGCTAATTCTCCGGTTAATAGAACCGTCCAGCTAATTTTGATTGCTCTTCTGTAAGATTGCCTTCAAGACGCGCGAGTCGAATTTTCGCCTGTCTTATTAATATCGCAGTTGCAACAATTGTGATTTTATTTAACCGGCTTGTTGCTATTAAGTCATTAATATCATGATTAGTAATATTTATCTGTCTTTTAATATCGGAAATTTTTGTACTACTATTTCTTATTTTGGTATTAATAGTATTTAATTTTACCCTATAACTATTTTATGAATTTTTCTGATGTTGGTACAGATCTCTATAAAATTCGCATTTTGGATGCTCGCCCATTGCTTCTAGCCTTTCTTACAAAACGGCTAGACAAAATGAGCCAGTTCTACATGATGTGAATAAGTTATTTTCAATCTGTGGAATGTTATGGGGAAATTCGCAATTTTATTCATCGTATTTGCATCTTGCATGCAGGTGGCAGGCGCGGTTACGGCACAGGAAACCGCACCGCCGATATGGGATTTTTCCGGCCCGCGCCAGCCAACATACGACCAGTTCAGGCCAACAAATGATGGCCGCTGCCCACAATGGTTGGACGCGACGTACGAGGCCTACGCAACCCTACATCCAAAATTTCGCCCGATCATGAACGAACCGGGAATGCGCGCGCGATGGCGCCGCAGCAGCATCATTCATAACAATGGCGATAGCGGGATACTCGGTTTCTGCTTTTTTGAGAAGCTGTTCCGCATCGTCATGTCAGGCATGTTCAGTAAAAAGTACGATCGGGTTTTGCATTGCGGGATCATTGCGCCAAACCTGGACAAAAACGAGCTTCGCATCGCCGAGGCGGCGCATGAGTTGACCGAATATGCCTCGATCGGAATCTACCAGGCTGCCCATAAGGCACTGATTCTTGGAAGCGAGGAATCCGTCGTCGCGCTTAATCCAGACGTCCGCTACTATCTTCAGCAGGTTCTCAATCGCCTAGTGCCACCGCAAGATAGTTGGCGAGAATTACTGGCCCAGCATTTTCCGCCTGACATGGGCCAAGCGTTATCGCCCGAGCGCCGCCGCTTTGTCGATGATGCGTTCGAACGCGGCGATTACCGCGCGGTGCTGGCAACCACCGAGCCTTGTCCGCAATTGCTGCCAAAGCCGGAACCAATTCCTGAGACCGAGCTGGGCTGGCTAGACTATGTGAGATTTATCGTGAACAGTATCCTGGACCTCGTGTTCCCCACTATCTTCTCGTAAACGGCTTATACCGGATCGGTTTTGGCAGCACCGCGTCGGCACCAAGGCGACGCTTTTTATCTTCCTTATAGTCTTCGAAATTGCCCTCGAGGCATTTACGAATCAGCAATAAGAGGTGATGAATATCTCAATCCCGCGTGGATTAGGCAATTGACAATCGATATTTGTTCTGTTTTTGTTCCTTGCGGCTGATACGGAGAATGAAATGGTTACCGAGATGTTCGATACAGCATTCGAGCTTCTTGACGCCGCCGGTGATGAAGCGTTTCATACTATATTAGCCGATCCACCTTGGAGATTTACCAATAGGACAGGAAAGATTGCTCCCGAGCACAAACGATTGTCTCGTTATCAAACGTTGAGCACCGAAGAAATTTGCGAGTTGCCAGTAAATGCGCTGGTTGCAAACCCGTCGCACCTTTATTTGTGGGTACCCAATGCTTTGCTCCCTGAAGGGCTGAAAGTCATTAAGGCATGGGGATTCGAGTATAAATCGAATATCGTCTGGCACAAGATCCGCAAGGATGGTGGCTCAGATGGACGTGGAGTTGGATTTTATTTTCGAAATGTGACTGAAATTCTACTGTTTGGTGTCCGGGGTAAAAATGCTCGCACGCTTGCGCCCGGTCGAAGCCAGGTCAACATGATTCAGTCGCGCAAGCGCGAGCATTCTCGCAAACCAGACGAACAGTATGATCTGATCGAAGATTGTTCTCCCGGGCCTTACCTCGAATTGTTCGCACGCGGCACCAGACCCGGTTGGACCTATTGGGGCGATGAAGCCGACGAAAACTACCGTCCAAATTGGAATACCTACGCCTATAATTCGGCCACCGAATAGTCGAAACTGACAACGCTGTCTGGAATTCCTATTAGGACAAGCGGGCATGGGTTTCCTACTCCGCGTAGAACGCGGTCATGCAATTTCTGCCAATGTGTGGTTGCTTCGCCAAACTTGTCAGAAACAAACCACTCAACCCATGCTTGCCTAAAATCACCGAGTTTTTCCGCACGTGAGAAAATATTGCTTCTTTGCCGACCGGTAGGTGAGTACCCAAATTGGCCCAAGGTAACAAAGTCTTCTATTTCGTTGTCGTCGGCGAACCGTGCAACTAGGGATCGCATATTGGCATGAAGCGATTCGCCACGGGTAATTATGCCGCCGACCGAAATTGCACCTTCCGCGTGCAATCGTTTGAAGTTTTCCAGATCGCGGTCAAAAAACGGGTCCTTATTGTTCCACTCAATTTCCAGAGCAAAAACATTCGCATTTGGGCCGAATGCATTAACATGATCAATTTCGTGGGAAATTGCCGCAACGGCTATCTCTGGTTGGTCAGCGCCCCAGCGAACGGTCTTATGCACCTCTATGTTTCGTTTCTGCCATCCATGTTCAACAAGATTGCGTCTCAATCGCTGGGTTAGCTTTGATTCACCTCCGCCGCCGCTGACAATCTCTACTATGGGCAATTCGAGGTTTTGGAGTACGGTTTCAAGTTCAATAAGCGCTTCAGGAAAATCAATTTTTACAATTGCTTCCGCATGATGGAGCGAAAGAACATCAAAACCGCAATCTTGTAATTTTTTGAACATTGTTCCCTACTATCTTCGGGTAAACGGCTTATACTGGATCCGTTTCGGCAGCACTGCGTTGGCGCCAAGGCGGCGCTTTTTATCTTCCTCGTAATCTTCGAAATTGCCCTCGAACCATTCCACATGGCTGTCACCCTCGAACGCCAAAATGTGGGTCGCGAGCCGGTCTAGAAACATCCGGTCATGGCTGATGATCACCACGCAACCGGCGAATTCCTCCAGCGCGTCTTCGAGCGCGCCAAGGGTCTCGGTATCTAGGTCATTGGTCGGTTCATCGAGCAGCAATACATTGGCACCGGATTTCAGCATCTTGGCCAGGTGCACCCGGTTGCGCTGGCCACCGGAAAGGGTGCCGACCTTTTGCTGCTGGTCGCCCTTGCGAAAATTGAACGCGCCGACATAGGCGCGCGAATTCATCTCGTGCTTGCCAAGTTTGATGACATCGCTGCCGCCAGAAATCTCCTGCCAAACCGTCTTGGCGCCGTCCAGAGTGTCACGGCTTTGGTCCACATAGCCAAGATCAACCGTGTCACCGAGCTGAATTTCCCCGCTGTCGGGCTGTTCCTGGCCGGTAATCATGCGAAACAAGGTGGTCTTGCCGGCGCCGTTTGGTCCAATGACACCGACAATGCCGCCGGCGGGCAATTTGAACGACAGGTTGTCGATCAACAGCCGGTCGCCAAACCCTTTGCAAAGTCCTTCGGCATCAATCACGGTTTGGCCGAGGCGGCGGCCGGGCGGTACAATAATCTGGGCTTCACCGGGTTTGCGCGCCTCATTGGTTTTCAGCAACTCGTCATAGGCCTTGATGCGCGCCTTTGATTTTGCCTGGCGCGCGCGCGGGCTGGCGGCAATCCATTCGCGCTCACGCGAAAGCGCGCGCTGGCGGGCTGCATCCTCGCGCCCTTCTTGGTGCAAGCGCTTGGCCTTTTGGCCAAGGTAAGCGGAATAATTGCCCTCGTAAGGAATGCCGCGCCCCCGGTCGAGTTCGAGGATCCAGCCGGTAACATTGTCGAGAAAATAGCGATCGTGGGTGACAATCAGCACCGCACCTTTGAACTCGCGCAAATGTTTTTCCAGCCAGGCCACGGTCTCGGCGTCGAGATGGTTGGTCGGCTCGTCGAGCAATAACAGATCCGGTTCCGACAACAGCAACTGGCAAAGCGCTACCCGCCGCCGCTCGCCGCCGGAAAGCTGCCCGACCTCGGCCTCGCCGGGTGGGCACCGGAGCGCCTCCATCGCCATTTCTATCTTGGAATCCAGATCCCATAAATCCTCGGCGTCAATTCGATCCTGCAACTCAGACGCTTCGGCCGCGGTCTCGTCGGAGTAGTTCATCATCAGTTCGTTGTAGCGCTCCAGCACCGCCTGTTTTTGCGCCACCCCGAGCATGACATTATCTTTGACGCTCAGCGCCTCGTTTAATTTCGGTTCCTGGGACAGATAACCGACCTTGGCGCCCTCGGCCGCCCACGCCTCGCCGGTATATTCGCCTTCCAGCCCGGCCATGATTTTCAACAAGGTCGACTTGCCGGCGCCGTTCGGTCCCAGCACACCGATCTTGGCGTCCGGGTAAAATGACAGGTGCACATTGTCGAGCACCTTCTTGCCGCCCTGATAGGTCTTGGAAAGCCCTTGCATGAAATAGATGAATTGCCGTGCCATGGATGGTGTATCGCCCTATTGTCAGTTGAATTCCGCGCCGCCTTTTAGAGCAGGTGGGCAGCAAATGGAACCATGCCAATCACGTGATTTTGGTTTGATGTCAGCGCCGCCGCCAAAAATCCAACACCGCGCGGGGTCATCTTTTCGCAGTAAACTGGAATATTGGCGTAGTAATTATTATTTACATACACTTGCGGGATATGTACTGTAATATATTACAATAACATAGAAATGGTTGGAAAAATAGATATCGGGAGGCTTTCATGCGCGCAGAGGCAAGAAAAAGCGGGTTTTCGGTTCACGCTATTTCCGGCACCAGGGCAGTGTTGCTGGCAATGAACTGCCGTGAAACCGCGCTTGAGCGCTTTGCTGGATTTGCCATCGGCACCAGGCAAAGCGTCCAACCAGGCGAAATCCGCTGGCTGCGCGGCTTTAAATTTTTTGAAGATGTTGTACCCGATCCTCATCCTGGAGAACGCCGTTCCACCTTCAAGCATCCGGTCCAGACCTTTCTGTGGGGGCATTATACAGCCGATCCTGACCGCGAATTTCACTACACCATTCGACCAATGTTCTTCCCGCCAAATGGCAATCCGGCCAATCTGGTCCCTGGCAATGATCTGAATGTATCGATCCGCACTGAAGCCGAAGACAGTGGCAAGCATTCGATCCTGTTTAACCGGGGCGCGATCGTCAGCCAAGCGTTCGCCGACCGATTTGGTGATTTGGAACTAGACCAGGCCGCACGCACCGCACAACTCAGCGATCCTGACAACGAACAGACGAAATGGCTTTCGCGCGGCCTTCTGGAAGGCGCACTGGCGTTCATCGGCCAGGCCAAGGATCACCGGTTTTCCCTGCGATGTAACTTTTACGAATTAACCTACACCCCGATATTAGACGCATTGGCGAAGGCGGCGCAAAACGGCGCCGACGTGCAAATTTGCTATGAAGCCGGACATCGCGCAGCCAGGAACGACCAACTTGCAGCCTCGGATCAAGGCAAGCGCAACAAGGCGGTGATCGCGCCATTTGTCGGCAGGGAGCGGCTGAGATTTCATGATCGCACCCGTCATATCGCCATTCCCCACAACAAATTCATCATTTTGATGGACCGCGACCGGCCGATCGAGGTGTGGACTGGATCGACCAACATCACCGCGTCTGGCTTTCTTGGCCAATCGAATGTCGGCCACATCATCCGCGACGAACAGATCGCCCGAAAATATCTAGAATTCTGGCAAATGATTGCTGACGACACGCTTCGTGCGCCGCTAAAGACATTCAACATGCAGCACACGCCGCGCCCGGTTGGCCAATTGCCGCAGAATTCGGTAAGCGCATTTTTCTCGCCTCGCAAAGGTGACAACATGCTGGCTTGGTATGGCAGCAAGGTTGACGAGGCCGAGCAGACGGTTTTGTTGACATCAGCATTTGGGGTCACCCGCCAACTCGCCGAGCACTTTAACAATGATCGTGACTATCTGCGGTTTATCTTGATGGAAAAACCGCCGCGCAGCGCCGAGACCGCCGCGTTGTTAACACGCGATCGCGATACCCGCATCGTGATGGGCGAGGCCCTCGGCACCAAGGGCCATCGCCGGAGCATCGAGGGCTGGGCACTTGATGAGTGGTTTAGACGCGAAGAGCATTTTCGCACCCGCGGCCACATCTTCTACGTCCACACCAAATATATGTGCATCGATCCCTTGACCGACGATCCAAAGGTATTTTCCGGTTCGGCGAATTTTTCGCCAGGCTCGCTGTCGAGCAATGACGAAAATATGCTGCTGATTCGCGGCGATACTCATGTGGCCGATGTCTATCTCACCGAATTCTTTCGGCTGTTCAATCATTTCTTCTTCCGCAATGTGGCTAACCGAAATGCCACGCGAAGGCGCGGCGGGGCCAGCCGGGCGATCCATCTTGGCGCCAGCGACGGGTGGACCAGCGGCTATTTCCGGGCCGAAAACTATCGCGCCAAACGCCGTGAACTGTTTGGCATTTCGCCATAAATGCGCTTAGGTTAATCATTGTTATCTGCGCGGGTGGGCATAGGGCCCTTGTGACGACATGTCGAAACAAGAATGGAAACTTGAACGCATTGCATCGCCAACCGGCGCCGATCTTTGCCTGGACACCTTACCGGCAAAAGGCGACTTGCGCGCGGTCATCCAGATCAACCATGGCATGGCGGAATATGGCGCGCGCTATTTACGATTTGCTCGTGCCTTAGCGTCGGCAGGCTATCTGGTGTGTGTTCACGATCATCGCGGCCATGGCGAGACAAGGGCCGAAGACGCACCGCGCGGGGTGTTTGGCACCCCTGGTGGTTTCGACAAGGTGATCGCTGATGTCGACCATATGAACGGCCATTTGCGCCACCAACATCCTGGCGTGCCGATCGTGTGTTTCGGCCACTCGATGGGCGCGATCATCGCCATCATTTATGCGATGCGCCACGGCGAACAAATCAACGGGCTGGCGGCATGGAATTCCGGGCTGGATGCCGGAAATTTGCTGGCCGTGCTACGCCTGTTGCTGCGATGCGAAGCGCTGATCAGAGGCCGCAATACCGCGAGCGCGTTGGCCAACAAGGTGACGTTTGAGACCTGGAACAAAAATTTTGCGCCGAACCGGACCGAATTTGACTGGCTGTCTCGCGACCAAGCCGAGGTCGACAAATATGTTGCGGACCCCGATTGCGGCTATCCGTGCTCAAGTGGTTTGTGGCTCGATCTAACCGCAGCCATCGTGTGGGCTGCAAACCAGAACCGTTTCGATCAATTGCCGAGCGACCTGCCGGTCCATCTGCTGGCGGGCGAAGCTGATCCATGTTCGGACCAAGGCAAAGGCGTGGCGCGGATCGCCCGCCGTATGCAAAAAGCCAACATGTCTGATGTAACGCTTTCGCTGTTGCCTAAGACCCGCCATGAGAGCCTCAACGAAATCAATCGTGAGGCAGTCACCGCCGCGTTTATCGATTGGCTGGACCAGCGGTTTGGCTGATGCCCTTTGATCGCGCGGCTGATCGAAAGTTCACCTAGAGCAAGTTTCGACCATACGGGATCACTTGACCGATTTTTAGCGTCTGCTGGCAAGGCGGGATTTACGCCTTGGTCTGGACGACCACCAGGAAATCCCAACAAAGTCCGCAAGGCGCAAAAAATCGGCCTCCGGTGGGCCAGATCAGCCCATCAGTTTCGTTGAGCAACTTGTGAGATACCAGTATCGCAAGGCGCTGCTCGCCTCGCTGAGTGGACTGATTTGGCACCATCAAGTGATCCCGTATGGTCGAAATTTGCTCTACATATCGGCCGTGTCAGCGGTTATGATTACCGGCCCCTCGATCAAATGCGGCTCCAACGGCGGATTGACCACATAGACGGGCGGATTGTTTTCGCTTGAGTTTTGGTTTTTTGCCCACTTTGCGCGCCCAGGCACCTTGTCGATGCCGACCGGATATATGGTGAGCGCGTTATCGCTCAGCCGCAACCGCAGGAAGTTGCGATAGCTTTGCACCCTTAGCGCGCTGAACGCTTCGTCCTGATGGATTTTGCCGATGGCGCATGCAGCAGCAATGAAGATGCCGAATATCGTGCCGCCGATCACCCCACCGATCACAATGGATACGGCCATATAGACAAGCCAAATCAGGGTAAAATAGTCGCAATTGTATTGCGTGCACAACGTAGCACCTGCTGGCCATAATAATTTGGCCAGCGCCCACATGGCGATTGCATGCAAAGCGAAGTGACCTATTCCCCATAAACAATATTTAACGGCGCGACCGGAATTGTAGGAGTGAAACATCAGTGCGCCGAGCAGGGCGGCGGCCAAAATTGCTAAGAACGGATCATTAAAAACCGTGCTTTCGGTCATGGATATATAGCTTGCCACCAAAGCATAGATGACGCCAACCAGCACCGCGAAAATCTTATTGTCCAAGGCAAAACGCCAATTGTCCCAGCACAATTTGCGGGTTACATCCTGCGATGGATATACGGCAGGTTGGTCTTGGATGGTGTCTGGGTCTACAGGATCGCTATATAGCGAATAGTGGCACAGTTTGGCGTCGGCGTTATTCCATTTTGCCCCATACCATTCGATTTCGAAACGGTCCGGCAGGTGGTGGGTCGCATGCAAAAAAGCGCCGCCACCGCCCGCGGTCACCAACTGCATTTCTTCTTTGTCATGGGCGTAACGGCTGTAATGGTGCAGATCGCCGGCTATCAGTGCGCACACCCGTTTCTTGTATCCGGCTGCGCCGCTGCTTTCGGCTATATGTTTGACATACAGCATGGATTTGTAAGCCTGATCGTCGCAATCTTCCCGGTTTTTTGCTTTCAGCCAACTCGGTTGGGCAGTGCAGATGATCACCTTGGATTTTTCGGTAAATTTCTTTGCTTCCAGTTTGAAATAGTCCAACTGCGGTTGGTCTACGAAGCCGCCAAGTTGGATGTCGAGACCCCACAAATGCCAATCAAAGGGCAGCTTGAGAGCAAAATAGCTGCGGTGTTGGCGCGATTGCCAGCTGCCGATTTTCACTCCATCCCTTTTTGCGCCGGTAGTTTTGGTTCTACAAAATGTATCGTGGAAACTCTCCAGGCCGTCGTACCAATCATGGTTTCCGGGAATGGCAAAAAACGGCACCTTCTTGGTACCCCTGCGTTCGGGAAATGCCAGCTCATAGGGTTGTCTTGTGCGCTCCCAATAGGCATCTCGGCTTGCGGTCGGATAGACCTCGTCACCACCCATCACTAAGATTTGGCCCCTCGGCGTTTGGTGCGTCGTCCCCTTGCTATCTTTCAGGTTAAGTTCAGGCATCGCCAAGATCGAGGCGACCGTATAAGTGGCATCAAAACCGTCACCTAAATCAGCCACGTAGTCGAGCCAAACAGCTCCTTGTGGGTCTGCCGTAAGCTTTGTTGAATAATCATAACGCTGAGTGACCTTGGTGGCAGGTTCGCTATCGAGTGCCGCCTGTGTGGTGCGCTGGTCGGCATATTGCCCAAACAGCGCCGCAACAATCGCCTGCCAACCAAGTTTCGCCAATATGATCGGCCCAAACCAGTGGGTCATTTCCGGGAAACTGTTTAGGTCCAGGTCGGTTTCAGATTTGTTCGCCATTTTCAGCCTTTCTGACGCAGACCCACCACAAATTGTTACAGCTCAATACGCACGTGACCAAACAACAGCTGGATCAAACGGCGAAGCTGCAAATGGGCACCAAATATCAAATTCATTCCACTAGTGGTTCGATTGCAACATTTGCGTCCCGTTGCAACACTGTGGTTTGCAAATGTTGGAATCAAAAGAACCACTAGCAAGATACTAAATCTAGCGGAATTTTTAAATTTGACATTTGACAAACGGCGAAGCTGCAAATGGGCACCAAATGTCAAATTCATTCCACTAGAGCGCGTCACCCAAAAGTGGGTACCGGCTTTGGGAAAAATGACACGCATAAACAAAGAGATAGCGCGACGAAGCAAATCCTACGCTTGGTGACAAGCGCTAGTCCCGTTTTTATCTTACGATTTACAACCACATCTAGCAATCGCGGCAGTTTAACGGGAGATAAACTGGGTTAAATTCCGCAAATATCAGAAAAATATTGAATGATCTGGCAAACGACGACCGCCGGCGCTCAAGTCTCTCCGGTTTAAATGGGAGCGATTTGATCACCGTCGACCCAAGTCTCATGAACGAACAACCATGAAGCAGGCGTGGCACTGAAATCGATCAGCACCGACGACAGCCGGCGATTGTCAGCCGGGCTGTTGCGGGCGCCTGATTGCACTTCGATATAGGTGCCAAGCAGCAAACCCGGCGCTGGGACTGCGCTCGCCCGCACATCCTCGACATGGATCGCAAAGTTTGGATTGGCGCCATGCATGGCCTGGATCTGCTCGATGATATCGGCCCGCTGCAACACCTGGCCAGCCGGCTGGACATTGTAGAATTTTGGCGCCAGCGCACCGGCAAATTCCGCTTCCAGCAACGATTGATCAGGCGCAATCGCGCCGCTGATCCAGTCCTGCAGAAACCGGTGCAGCCGCTCGACTTCACCGGTGAGCCGCGTGGTGTCGGGATCAGCCATGGATATCGCCCGGTGTGGCGGAATGGCGTGCCGCGGCCTGCTCGGCCATCAGTTTGCGCTGATAGCGGCCCTGCACCAGGTCGACCACCACCAGTACGAATATAACAAAATAGAAGGTCGATTTGGTCATCGGTTCGACCGCAAATCCGAAAAACTCCAGATGGGCCAGGTGACCGCCTTCTGATACCAGCAATATGCCAACGATGAACAAGACGAAAAGGCCGAGCACTTCGTACATGCGGTTGCGTTCAAGAAACTCGGCCACATGGTCGGCGAGTACAATCATCATGATCCCGGACAAAATAATTGCCACCGCCATGATAATGAAGACTTCGGTCAACGCCAGGGATGACAGGATCGAGTCGAACGAAAATACCAAATTCATCACAACGATCCACAACGTCACCGACCATACCGAGCGCGCGCTGCGCTCACCTTCATGGCTCAGATCGTGCACCGAGATCATGTGAAAAATTTCCTTCATTGCTGTGTAGATGATGAAAATACCGCCAAAAAGCACGATCAGTGCGTGGCCATTGAAACTGCCGGCGGCGATGCCTGGCAATTTAAAGCCAAACAGGTGACCCTGGAACAGTTCGATAGCGTTGATCACCACGAACAACAGCGCAATACGCAACACAATCGCCAACGCAATGCCGAGCTGGCGCACGAATTTTTGGCTTTCGACCGGTGCCCGCTTCGATTCGATTGATATGTACAACAGATTGTCGAAGCCGAGCACCGCTTGCAGCAGCACCAACATTAGCAAGGTAAACAGGCCCTCGACGCTAAATAGCGGTGCGATCATATCCATTCTGGTAGCCTTTCAAAGGTTCGGTTCATCGCCTTACCACAGGGTTTCTTCAGCCCGCTTCGGCCATCGCCGATCATAGGCTGCGCCATCGATCTCACCCTTGGTAGCGGTTTGCAGAATATCCCCCGGGCTCGGTAGGCTTTTAGGATCGATCTTTGCCGCCTGGTCCCATAATTTCGAACGCACGATTGCCCGCGCGCACTGGAAATAGACCGCCTCGACAGAAATCACCACCACCGAGCGCGGCTTTTGCCCTTTGACCGTAAATTGCTCGATGATCGCCTGGCTTACATCGATTTGTGCGGTGCCGTTGACCCGTACCGTATAGCCGACGCCTGGAATGAGGAACAACAGACCAACCCTTGGATCGCGTACGATGTTGCGCAGGGAATCGATCCGGTTGTTGCCGCGCCGGTCTGGCAGCATCAAGGTTCGCTCGTCAGCGACGTGGATCACTCTGCCATTGTCACCGCGTGGCGAACAATCGAGACCCTCTGGCCCGCTGGTCGCCAGGGCCACAAACGGTGCTGCTTCAATCAACCGCCGATATTGCGGCGTGATCTGGTCGCAAACCTTGACGGTCGAACTAAGACCTGGCTCGCCGTAGATCACCTCCAATTGTTCGATATTGCGTATAATACTCATTTCCGCCTTCTACCAAACCGCTTGCAATTTATCGCGCCTGGCATAGCTGTTTGCGCATTACCTGCCAATGGGACGGTTACCATCAATGGGGCTGCAACCGCCCGGCTTTACACTATTTTGCGCGACGAGACCGCGATTGCCGCCATCGCCACCGCAAAACCGGCGATCTGCAGCGGCTGCAAAGTTTCGCCGAACAGCGGCCAGGCGATCAGTGCCGCGACCCCCGGCACCAGGAAAAACAGCGACGCCACGTTGAGGATCGAGCGCTGGTTAATCAGATACATCAATAACGCGATGCCGCCGAGCGACAGCACCACCACCAGCCATGCAAGCGCAAACAAAAATTCACCGGTCCAACTGATTTCCATGCGCTCGGTGCTCACCGCAATCAGCGCGGTAAACCCGGTGGCGGCAACATATTGGGTGGTAGTGTTGGCGATCATAGAGATGCCGCCCAGATGTTTCTTTTGCAGGATCGTGCCGGCGCTGATCGCCAAAACCGCGATGCAGCCCACCGCCAAATTGGCCGGCGTCGCACCAAGGTTCCCGGAGCCGGCGATGAGATCTGGCGCCAATACCATGACAACCCCGGCAAACCCGATCGCCAAAACCACCACATCGGTAAGCCGGATGGTTTGTTTGAGGTTGTAGAACGCCATGATCGAGGTCACGATCGGCTGAAACCCTACCAGCAGCGCGGCGAACCCGGCGGTCATACCGTGGTCGATAGCGTAGAATATGCCGCCGAGATATATGCCCTGCACCAAAAGCCCGACCAGCAGCGCATAGCCATATTGGCGCCGACTAACCGTGCCCCAGGATATAAACGCTGACAAGGCGGTCAGGATCGTTAGTGCGATCGCAAACCGCAACGCTAGGAATGTGAACGGTTCGGCATGGGGCGAACCGAGCTTGGAACCGATAAACCCGGTCGCCCATATTAGCACAAAAATAGCGGGTGCGACCCGGATCAGCATGGCAGACTGGCTCCTGTGAACTTTGATCGGTAGGCGGTTTATACCAAAGGAACTCGATATTACCCGCCGAATACCGGTTTGCGTTTTTCGCGGAACGCGGTCACCCCTTCAAT
Source organism: Rhizobiaceae bacterium (assembly GCA_965248715.1). GTDB lineage: Bacteria > Pseudomonadota > Alphaproteobacteria > Rhizobiales > Rhizobiaceae > CBDFKB01. Next base: position 80,616 of record CBDFKB010000006.1, on the reverse strand, counting down.
AAAGTCGGGGCGCATTACCAGTTTTTGCTGATGGTGGGCTTCCAACGCGATTGCTTCACCATAGGAAACATCTGCCACCTGGCGCATGATTTCTTTGGTCGCGGTTTGTGCTTCGCGCGCGCCGTCGGCCAATTGCCTGGCCCACGCCAAAGTTTCCGCCGCAAGCGCGTCTTCGACCACCACTTTGTTGCACAAGCCCAGTTCCAGGCAGGTTTCGGCCGAGATTTTTTGCCCCTCCACCGCGATCTGGAACGCACGGCGATAGCCGGCATTGCGCACCAAATGCCAGGTCGCGCCGCCATCTGGCACCAAGGCGATGGCGGCAAACGCCAAATAGATGCTTGCCGTATCGGCCATCACGTTTAGATCGCAGGTCATCGCCAAGGCGCCACCAATGCCAGCGGCGGTGCGGTGTACGCTGGCGATGTAGATTTTCGGTGAAGCGGCGATAGCCGTCAGGAACGGTTTGTATTCCTGCAGCAATTGCTGTTCGACAGTAGTATCCGGTGCTTCGCCAAGATCGGCACCGGCGCAAAAGCCCGACCCCGCACCTTTGACGATCACCACTTGAAGCTTGGGATCGTTGTTGGCGCGATTTACCGCTGCCAGCAGTTCAGCCCGCAACAATTTGTTGAACGCATTCATCACGCTGGGACGGTTTAAAGTGATCGTACACACTTTGCCGTCGGGCTCATAAACAAGAGTGGTAAACTCGCTCATGACACTTCTCCATGGCACTCTTTGGGTTCAAGGCAGCCGGATGGCGCCATCAAGGCGAACGGTCTCGCCATTGAAATAGGGCTGTTCGACAATTGTGCGGGCAAGGGTGGCGAATTCTTCTGGGCGGCCCAACCGCTTGGGAAAAGTAACCTGGGCCGAGAGCGAATTGACCACCTCTTCGCCTAACCCCTCAAACAGCGGCGTGAAGAACAGACCGGGCGCTATTGCGCATACCCGAATGCCATAAAAGGCAAGATCACGGGCAATCGGCAGGGTCATGGCGACAATGGCGCCCTTGGAGGCCGAATAGGCGACCTGACCCTTTTGGCCCTCATAGGCCGCCACCGAGGCGGTGTTGATGATCACGCCGCGCTCACCTTCGGCGTTCGGTTGGTTCTTCGACATTTCTTCGGCAGCCAACCGTAACACGTTGAAGGTGCCGACCAAATTGATGTCGATTACCTTTTTGAACAGATCGAGGCGGTGGGCACCATTCTTGCCCATGGTCTTCATTGCTACCCCGATGCCGGCGCAATTAACGCAAGCGGAAACGCCGCCAAATTGTTCAAGCGTACCAGCGATCCCCGCCTGAACACTTTCCTCGCTGGTAACGTCGACCCGGCTGAAGGCCACATTAGCGCCAAGCTCGTTAGCCAATGCTTCGCCCTTGGTGGCGTTGACGTCGAAAATCATCACTTTGGCGCCATTTGCCGCCAATTCGCGGGTGGTGGCGCCGCCGAGCCCAGATGCACCGCCGGTGACGATCGTAATCGAACTGGATAGGTTCATGAAACTTTCCCTTTACGTAAACGGTAATCGGCCGCCATCTTATAGTATTTGCGCAGGAAGTGAACTCACCTGGCGTGGGAAATTTGTCGTTGGGCAGAATTGTACTGCTACGCTTAGCCGCCGCAAGCAAAGCGCAACCCGAGGACCCGGAAGTCAAAGGCGGTCCACAATCGTCATCCTTGGCCTTTGTGCCAAGGATCTAGAGCACAATCTGAGAAGTGGTGGCCGGTTTTCAGGAAAATTGTGCGACAAAACAAATAGATAGAGCACTATTTGCGATTCACAAATCGCGAAAAGTGCTTGTCTTATGATTTTCCGTGTTGTTCGGGCATACTTGGTTCCGCCGCGGGGAGGCCCACCTCCCTTGCGGCGGCGAGGGATGGATCGTGAAAGTGCTGGCCGTTTTACGGGCCGAGCTAGAGTATGATCACCCTCGTCTTTTCCAATGGCCTGAATGGATACCAGGGCATGAAGGCCCGCATGACAAGCAAAGGCGCGGAAAAGATGACACAATCTACCATCGGCGTGGACATTTCGAAAGAGACTTTGGACGTTCATCGCCATCCCGAAGGCAAGCATCGCCAGTTCACCAACAATCCACAAGGTTTTCGATGCCTGGTCAAATGGCTGGGCAAGGAGCCTGTCTCCCGAATTGTTTTCGAGGCAACCGGTCCTTATCACCGCGCCTTTGAGCGTGCGTTGAGCCGGGCTGACCTGCCTCTGGCCAAGATCAATCCTCTCCATGCCAAGCGGTTTGGCCAGGCGCTTGGTCAACTGGCCAAGACGGATAAGATGGATGCCGCCCTGTTGGCACGCTTCGGCGTTGCCATCGAACCCCGGACACGCCCGGCTGTGCCGCAGATCCTGTGTAATCTCAAGGATATGCATGTCGCCCGCATAGCTCTCATCAAGGACCGGACCGCCGCCAAGAACCGTCAGAAAAACCTTTGCGTGACGATCCTCAAACGTCAAGTCGAACAGCGCTTGAAGCAGATCGAAGAACACTTGGCCCAGATCGAGAAGGCAATCATGGACATCATCAAAAACGACCCCACACTAGCCGCAAGGTTCACTATCTTGACAAGCATTCCCGGTGTCGCTGAGCGTTCCGCGATGGCGTTGCTCATCGACATGCCCGAGCTCGGCACCTTGAACAGCCAGACTGCGGCCGGTCTGTCCGGCACGGCCCCAATGCTACGACAGTCCGGAAAACGAAAAGGACAGGCCTTCGTTCAAGGTGGTCGTTCGCACGTGCGCCAGGCGCTCTATATGCCGGCGCTCGTGGCAACCCGGTTCAATCCAGATATGAAGGCCAAATATGATCAGCTCAAAGCAGCAGGAAAACCGTCAAAAGTCGCCATAACCGCTGTCATGCGAAAACTCATCGTACTCGCAAACGCCCTCCTAAGGGATCAACGAATGTGGAGCAAAAACATCGCTTGATTAATACGGATACTCTAGGTCACATACCCATAAATTGCTGAATGCGGATTCACATAGCTGGACGAGTCAGATTCAATAGTGTGATGGAGGAATTTTCATGGCACGGTTTGATTTGTCTGATTTTGAATGGTCTGTAATCCAGCCCTTGTTACCCAACAAGTCACGCGGAGTTCCGCGCGTTGATGATCGCCCGGTATTAAATGGGATATTCTGGCGATTGCGAACGGGCGCGCCATGGGCCGATATTCCATCACGCTATGGCCCTCATACGTAATTACTCACCCCCACGTTGCCGTCATTTGGAGTTCGGTTTCAGGCCAGCGTTGATAGGATTGTATGGAATGGGGGATGTCCGCTCAGCTTCGAGGTGTCAACGACTGTTCGTACTGCACAATCGCCCTTTGCTGCCCACATGGAACGGAAGCCGTTGGTTACTTTGCGTTGGATGACTGCAGGTCGCAGACCTCTTTCGCATCCGTTGTTTGTCACGTCGATTTCACCGGGATAGTCGAGAAACGTCAGTAACCGTGGGCTGGCCCAATTTACGCCATTTGGCCATTTTTCTGCTGATTGTATGGGCAATTTCACAGCTTGGGGTATCGGCGAGAATATCCGCCAGAGTGTTTTCCAATCGCCGCTTCTTGGTTTTCACCGTGCTGGCCGCGAAGCCTTGCAGGAAACGGGCCAATACAAACACCTTGTCCAGCCACAGTTTCAGCCGTACCGGCACCATGTCGTCGCTGGCCTCCACCGCGTAAGCAATATCCCGCGCCAGATGGGCAAGGCAGGTCTGATGGAATTGGCCATGGCCCTGCTGGGCCGAATATCCATCCGATAACCAAAGTTTAGGTTGATGGTCGCCCATCACATCGCGCACCACTTGCGCCGCGCGGCTCAGTTGAGCTTCGTGCACAATCGCCGTTCCGCTCATGAATATCCAGTGATAACCGTTCAAGCCTTCGATGCGTATCCCTGTTTCATCGGATGCCACGGCTTCGGCTTGGCGCAGGTCTTTGATGATATCCTTCTTGCGGGTTGCAAACGGCACATGAGAGCGCTTCAACATGTTAGCCAGTGCGCCTTGGCTGACTTTGGCGCCAAATAAGTCGGCCAGCATCCCTTCCAACCGGGTAAAGGATACTGCGTGATACGTCTTTAGATAAAGCACCAATCCATGCAGCCGGGGACCGAACGGCGAACCATGGGCTGAAGCTGGAACAGGACCTTTCACCGATGTTGAACAGTGCGGGCAGTTTACACAAATCCGACGGTGACGGGTGATATGAGGAGCAATCGGTGGAACTTCAATCGCATCATATTCACCAATAATATCCCCTGGCAAATCGCTATCAAGAGAACCGTCGCAGTATGGGCAGACCTTTGCTCGGTGGTCGAAAACTTCATCCGGGTTCTCATGCAAAGAACGGAAATGGCCCTTGTGACCGGGCTTCGCGCCGCCTGGTTTGGAATGCTCACGACGCGCCTTCTTATCCGTTGAAGGTGGCTTGGACGACGTGCGGGACGTCTTGACCGGCTGTTGCAACCGCAAAACCATATCCACAAGCGCATGCTTACTTAGCTTTTCCAAATCACTGCGTTCCATACCCACATGGATTCAGAACTTAGCCAAGTTGGCAAGGGGGTGAGTAATTACCCTCATACAACCTGCGTAAACCGCTTCAACAGGTGGCGGAAGGCCGGTGTATGGGATCATCTTTTGGAAGCCGTATCAAAGGCTTATGATGGCGACATCCAGATGATTGATTCATCATCCATCCGTGTTCACCAGCACGCGGCAAACGGTAAAAAAACAACTGCGATCCCGTTGCCCTCTCGGCGATTGCTAGCAATCGCCTGCCAGGTAATACATGGGTCGTTCGCGCGGCGGTCTGACAACAAAGATACATGCCCTTGTCGATATCGAGGGACTGCCGATCATGCTGAAACTCACAGAAGGTCAGGCGCACGACGGGCGAAGTGCTGCGGATATGTTCGACAGCATTAAGGCGGGCAATATTCTGCTGGCCGACCGGGCTTATGAAGCCAATGCCCTGCGAGATTGGCTGAAGGAACGAAGGGCATGGGGAAATATTCGAGCCATGCCCAATCGCCTTGAGCCACCGGCATTTAGCAAATGGCTTTACAGGCAGCGCAACGCAGTTGAACGTTTCTTTAACAAACTCAAGCACTTCCGTGCAGTAGCAACACGATATGACAAACGCGATGACAACTATCTCGCATCAATCAAACTCGCATCATTGAGAATTTGGCTCAGATTTAATGAGTCGGTGACCTAGTGGAATGAGTAGCAAAGCCACCGGTTTGCATTCTAGCGCTTGTCACGAAGCATTGGATTCGCTTCGTGACAAGCGCTAACGCTGCATCAAAAATCGGTTTTCACACCACCTTCGCGCTTGCGGCGTTCAACATATTCGCTCAAGCCGGCCAAATCGTCATCAGGCATTGGCGGTTTTTGATATTCTTCCAACACCTGTTTCCACACCCGGTTGGCATGTTCGAATTGTTTCGGGCTGCCGGCTTCGTACCAGCTCTCGAAATTGCGCAAATCGGCTAGGAACGGTTGGTGGAACGCGGTTTTGTAACGCGCTTGTGTGTGTTCGGTGCCAAGGAAATGGCCGTTAGGGCCAACGTCGCGGATCGCCTCAAAAGCTAATTCTTCGACCCCGGTTTTGACCGGATCATTATAGGCCAGCATCTGTTCGATCGCATCGCAATCGATAATGAATTTCTCGAAGCTGGCCGCCAAACCGCCTTCCAGCCAACCGGCTGCGTGCATCACCATGTTGACGCCAGACGTCATTACCCCCCACAGCGATTGCGCGCTTTCAAACACCGCCTGGCCGTCGGGGAAATTGGCCGCGCAGGCGTTTTGCGCCCTTAATGGCAGGTTATAGTGGCGCGCCATTTGGCCCGACATCTGCATGGCGCGCACCGCTTCCGGGGTGCCGAATGCCGGCGCCCCAGTTTTCATATCGACATTGGAGGTAAATGCGCCCATCATCACTGGTGCGCCGGGCCGCAAATATTGCAACAGGGCAATCAGCGCCAGCGCTTCTGCGGTCTGTTGCGCAATTGCGCCCGCAAGAGTAATCGGCGCCATCGCGCCGGCTAGCGTGAACGGCGTGACTACAACCGCCTGATTTTCCAACGCCATCGCCATCGCTCCGTCGAGCATCGGCCAATCATGTTTGAGCGGTGAGGACGAGTTGATGATGGTGAAAAACCTGGTTTCCTCGCATATTTTGTCTCGCGCCACGCCATGAGCTGCGGCAACCATCGCAAACCCATCCTCGACCCGGTCGGTGCCAAGCGAATAATTGTGCGGGGTTTTGTCGGTAAGGGTCAAAATATCGAACATCGCATCGAGATGCCGGGTGCGCGGGTGCAAATCGACCGGTTCAACCGGGTAGCCGCCAGTGAACTGGATGCAATTAAAAGTCTGGCTCAGCTTCAACAATTTACGGAAATCCTTCCGATTTCCGGTTCGTCGACCATTGTCGATATCGGTGACATTGGGCGGGCTGGCAACCGATCCAAACGTAACGTTACGCCCGCCGAAGCGGGTCAGCCGGTCCCGATTGCGCGGCACGATGTCGAAAGTCGCCGGTGCCCGCGCCACCATTTCGCGCACGAAATGCCGGTCCATGCGCACATTGGTGTCATCGATTTTGCACCCGGCCCGCGCCAAAACTTGCCGTGCGGTTTGGTGCAGAAACTCGATGCCAATTTCCTCCAATATCCGCATCGCCGCGTCGTCGATAGCTGCCACACCGGTGCCATCCAGCGGGCAAGTCGGATCGTCGCGCAGCACCGTCATTTGCCAAGGGCGCTGGGCCAGTGCTGGCGCAGCAGCGGCATTTGTGCGCATCGCCGAACGGCGCGCGCTTCTTTTCGTGCGGGCGGCTGGTTGTTGAGAACTTGCTTCCATCATTTAGAGCCCTTTTATAAATTCCGAGCCAGTTGGTTTCATGATTGGTGCGATACGATCCCCGCTGAAACCCACGCAATGTGACGCGAGCCATCGGGCAAGCGTGGCATTCGGCCGACCCAAGCGGCCAAACAGTATTGCAAATTGATTGAAGTATTCCGACCCGCAACCACCAAGCCGATAGTCAGGCAGGCGGCATCACTCGTATAGCACCTCGTAGTCCGCATCCGCGACCGAAATAAGCCCGTTGATGCCGAGTTGCTCGCGGTCGGCGGCTGCAAGGTCGTCAATCGCGGCGCGAACACATTTGGAGATTTTGTCGGCATCGGCACGATTGGCCGCCGATGTAATGAACGGCAAGCCCGGTTTCGGTTCGGTTGTACCGATTACTTTGACGGATTGCGTTGCCGGTTCATGAGGCGCGGTATAGCGCCAGGTGACAGCGTCGACCGCTCCCAGATGCGCATTCCCTGCAGCCACTTGCCGGATGGTTTCACGGTGCGAACCGGTTTCAAGCCCGTTGCTGTCGATACGGTCTTCCAGGGTATCGCCAAATACATCACGCAAGACCCGGTAACCGGATTGCGATCCTTTGTTGTTATATGCGATTATACAGTCCGGGCGGACACCCGGCGCGATCAACGTCGGCAATTCGTCCGACGTGATCGCGCCGCCGGAAATCAAAACGCTGTTGTACCAACCTGGTTTACAGCTTTCGATCCCGTAGTCAGGCACCCCCAGTAACTCGACTTCTCCTCGTAGTTGGCTCACATAGGGCCAACCGCACGTTTGTCCCACTACCATCGCCGGATCGCGCCACACCGCCGACATATCGCAATCCCGCGAAAGGCTTTGCGGCGCTGGAACCCCAGCGACCTTTAGCCGATCGTATATTGCCGTCCACAACCGATCTGTCGCGCCACGAATTTCCGGCAAATCATACATGCCAAGCACCGCCAACGGATGCGATCCTGCATGAGAGATTGTCATCAAGATACGCCTCTCACCCGGCCATTTGTCAGTTTTCGTTGCATTACCGGATGCGGCACCGGCTCTTTACCAGTGAATGCAAACCGTTTGGCGATTTGCCAATAATTGTCGAACCGATAGCCACCGTTGGCGGCAAGGAATTTTTCGCGGTGCTGGCGATAAAATCCTGGCAAACGATACCAGGCAAGGCTAGGTCGCGTATGGTGGGCCACGTGCAGATTGTTGTTGAGGAACAGAAATCCCATGATTGGTGCATGATCGACTATCACGGTGCGGCGCGGAATATCTTCGTCCGCCTGATGTTCGAGAAAAGACCTTATCAGGATAATTGATATCGAAAAATACACTGCGATCAGATAGCTGAACCAATGCACGGTTGCGTAGTTCACCACTAACGCCATAACAATCGCCGCACCCGGCAAATGCAACCCCCAGCACAAAGCAACACGGCGCCGGTCGGCATCGGGCCCACGGATTATGGTGCCGATATCTCCAATAACCAGCCGGCAAATGGTGATGCCAGGACCGAGCAGCATGCGGCCTACAAAAGTGTTGTGTATCTGCAAAATTCGCTGCATCGGCCTGGACATTGATTTCCAAGCGAGCGGGCACCGATAGAAACTTTCCGGATCGTCGAACGGATCGGTCAGATTTTCGTCTTCATGGTGCTTGAGGTGGGTGTCCTTAAAGCGCAGAAATGGCACCCAAATATTGATCCCACCTAACATCAAGGCGTCGTTAGCGATGGTAGAGCGAAATGGGTGGCCGTGCAGCACTTCATGCTGGATCGAAGTGTGCAACCCCAAAACCACTGTCAGGGCCGGCACTGTGACTATCGCCGGCAAAAATCCCGAGTAAAAGGTCAGGCCAATCCACAACCCGAAGCACGCCACAATCAAGGCGATGGTTGGCCATTCGATAGCGCGATATCCGGGGAAATCTGGGTTGCGACATGCACCAGGAGTAATTTTAGCCTCGGGGCTGATTGATGAATTTGTGTGAGCCATGGGTTGATTGTGCCGTCGCGCCCTGCAATCTGCAATCACACAATTCGCAATTTTTATCCTATTTGTTGTGAATTATCATGAAATGCGTTATTATACAGCAGAAACTTATGTGATTTTTGAAATATGGTCGACAAACAGCAGCTATCGGACCAGTTCGCCAGCCGGCTTCGCGAACTGATCGCCAGGCGCGGTGAGAACCTGTCACGGTTTGCTACTCGCATCGGCGTAGACCGGTCTGCGCTCAGCCAATTCTTCGGCTCCAACACCTTACGCCTACCGCGAGCCGAAACCCTGTGCACGATCGCCCAGGCAGAACACGTTTCGCTGGATTGGTTGATGGGCCTTAGCCAAAGCGAGGGGAAGGCAACGGAAGTAGCGCCCATCCTTGATATCGAACAGGCGGAATTTCCTGGCCAGGAAACCAGGCTTGTCGAGTGGCATCGCGAAGCACTCGGATACAAGATCCGCCATGTGCCGGCCAGCCTGCCTGACCTGGTGCGCACCGAAGCAGTTACCCGGCACCTTTATGGCCGCAACCGTTCCAACATTATGGAGGCGCGCTCGCACTCTGCGCAGCATCAGCTGGTCTACTCACGGCGGCCGGAAACCGACATGGAAATCTGCATGCCGAAGCAGACCCTGATCACATTCGCCAATGGCACCGGCATTTGGCAATCACTTGCGCCCGGCGCGCGGGTCGCCCAACTCAACCATATGGCCGACCTGCTTGACGAATTATACCCAACGCTGCGGCTGTTTTTATACGATCTGGCCCATACTTATTCGGCGCCCTTTACCGTATTCGGCCCGGTGCGCGCGGCAATCTTCATCGGTGAACTATATTTAGTGGTGAACTCGGTCGATCACATACGCCAACTAGGCCAACGTTTCGACCAACTGATCCGGTTGGCGGAAATCAATCCAGGCGGCGCTGTCGAATTTGTGCGCGGTCTCAAGGTCTAGAGAGTGTGTCACCCAAAAGTCGGTACCGGTTTTGGGAAAAATGACGCGCATAAACAAAAGACAGCGCGACGAAGCTATTCCAACGCTTGGTGACAAGCGCTAGGTTCTTTCCTGTTTAAATGGGGGCGTTTGAACCCGGCTATTTTTTGTTCCGGCAACAAGCGCCGGTTGCCGCAGTGTAATCACCGTAAGCATTGCGTGAGGTTGTCGGGTGCCAAACAACAAGTGGAAACGAACGCATTTATACAGGAAACAACCTAATCAAGCGCAGGCAACCCCTGGTTGCACCAATTCGAACTTGGTGATTTCGAATTCGTACATACCATTGCGGTCTGGCCGCTCGGCGCGGGCTATCAGTTTGCCATCGTCATTTCGGTAGATCGCGTGGGTCGTGTGCAGTGCCCGATAACAATGACTGCCGTCTGGATAGAAATATTTGATCATATTATAAGCGCCTTTTGTGTATGCGGCAGGGCAAGTGGCCACCGCTAAATTCCTAGCTAGTGCTTGTCACGAAGCGTTGGAATAGCTTCGTCGCGCCATCTCTTTTTTTGTGCGTGTCATTTTTCCCAAAACCGGTACCCACTTTTGGGTGACACGCTCTAGCAGACTACTACTGACAACTGGATGTCAGCATGGTTATGATAGGATCGAATCGACAAACCGGAGCGCGAAAGCGGTGAGCCGTTCAATCCGCATGTTTGAAATCATCCAATTGCTGCGCGGCGCCGGCAAAGCGCTGACCGCGCAGGCAATCGGCGAAGAATTGGAGGTCACCAAGCGCACTATCTACCGCGATATTGCCACGCTACAGACCACGGGAGTGCCGATCGAAGGCGAGGCCGGGATCGGCTATATCATGCGCCCGGGCTATGATCTGCCGCCATTGATGTTTACTGCCGAGGAAGTCGAGGCAATAGCCATCGGCTTGGCGTTGATTGGTCGAACCGGTGACAAAGCGCTGGGCGATGCTGCACAGCGCGCCGGAGATAAGATCAACGCTGTTTTGCCCGAAGACGTGGCAACGGACCTTGAAGAATGGCCGATTTACGCATCCGATTGGCATGAAATCGATGCTAGCGCCGTCGCGCCAGATTTATTGCGCAAGGCGGTTCGCCATTCCGAGAAATTGCGCATTGCCTATACCAACGCCAAGGGCGAAACCAGCGAACGGACCATTATGCCGTTGGCGATCGTCTACTATGTTGGCTCAATCGTTGTCGCCGCCTGGTGTGAACTGCGCGATGATTTCCGCCATTTCCGTATCGACCGCATCGTTAGCAGTACAAACACGGGTGAGCATTTTGTCGGCCAGGCAGCCCGGCTAAGGTGGCAATGGCGCACAACCCACGAAATCGATTGAGAAAGCAGCCCGATGCCAGCTGCAAAGACCCGTTGACTCGATCGGCGAAACCGGCAAAAAGGCGGTGCACATCACGGACAATTCGATTGTTGAGGTCAATTCATTGGCAATTTTCGCGATATTCTGCACCCTGACTTTTGGCGCATTTGGCGGCACCTATGTCAGGGAAGCGGAAGACTTTACTAGATTTGATGGCATGTTTATTTTGTTTTTGATTTGCGCTGTATTATTTACTCAAGTAATAATATTTTTTTTATTGAAATTTTTCAGAATACCAAAAAATATTTATTTAATAATTATTTCTTCTGCTCTGATTTTTAACATATATTGTTTGCGACTAATCTTTGTCGAGGACATTGTGCAAATGCCACCGATGATGATCGGCTTCGTCCTTGGTATCGGTGTCTTTATTGTCTTCACATTGCTGTCGTTTGCTGCGGAAGGACGCCGCCAAGCCGGAATCGCATTTGCATTGGTGACGCTTGTCATAATAATCGATCTAGAGCCAATTCGGTCGTCGGATTTTTTCAAAAGTCCAAAGGTGTCTTTCGCGGAAGGGTCGAGCACCGCTGCGCGCAATGTTCGCCTTGTCGACTTCAAAACCAAACCTAATGTCTACCTGGTTTCCTTCGACGCTCTGGTTCCAAGAAAAATTACCGAAATGTTCTTCGAGCAGAGCGAAAATGTTTATCACGATATGTTGGACAGCCGATTTCGTGTTTTTCGAAATATGTTCTCCAACGCCACACCAACACGTGAATCGTTGAATGCGATGCTCGCGCTCGATCTTGAATATTTCTACCAGGGGAACCCGGCGACACTCGAGTACGGGCCCAAACTCACGGGCCTATCGACGCTTTTTCGAGGAGGTGCGCCCTCCCCCTTGCTCCAGATTTTCAAGCACAACGGGTACCAGACAAACACTTTGTACCGCCATAGCTATTTTGGCGAGCACAAAGGTCTATATGTCGATAATTACTACATAAACATGCAGCGCTCAGCAGCGTGTGAGTTTATCGATGAAGACATCAATCACTTGGTATTTTTCGGCGCCTGCCGCATTATCAGCAGTGACTGGGGCAGAAATCTGATTACCAGCATCATTGATACCGAGTTCGGCAACAAGCTTTCGCAGCTCGAATATCTACTCTCAAAAATGCGCGCCGGCGTCGCTGATGGGCGGCCACAGATATTCTTTGGCTATATATACCACCCTGGCCATTCACCGTTGGATTATAATCACAACGATATCCCTCAGCGAGATCTTTACCGCGACCGCTATGCAAAAAACGCGCCAACGACTGCGAAAATAATCGAGACATTGGTCGACTTTATCCAAGAAGAAGATGAAGGCGCGATATTGGCCGTATTTGGCGATCACGGCACCTGGCTTACCCGTGGCGCTAAAATATTGGAAGACCCGAAATTCTTTATTTTGGACCGGTACGCCGTGCTTGGCGGTATCTATCCGCCGCAAGCCTGCGGTCCGACCTTTGACAAGGACGAAAAAAGTGGCTTTACAACCATCATGACGCTGGCACGTCGGCTTGTTCAATGCCTTGCCGGTGGTGAGGACCCGTTGACGGTCGACCCCCCTGACAGCATATTGCAGGCCGAAATCGACGGAACCCCGGTGTTGTTTAAGGATTTTCTCTTTGAGTAGAATGATGCAATTGGTGTTGGGGCCGCTGATCTTGTTGTTCGGTTCGGTTACCCATGCGCACGCTTATATCGACCCTGGGTCCGGCAGCGTCATTGTCACAACGGTTTTGGGCTTGATTGCCGCGGTCGGCTATACCTTCAGGAAATACTACTTCAAGCTGAAGAACTACCTTGTCAAAGGCAAGGAAGATGGTGAGCGATAGCGCTGCCGAGCGACCAGTAGCGGATACCGGTTCGTTTCGCGATCCAACCGGGCGGGTCTATCACCTAGGCAGCAGAATATTACGCGGTTTGGACGAGGATAGCGCCGCCAACATGGGTGAGCTGATCGCCGAACCGTTTTTTAAAAAGCTGCTCGCAGACCGGGCTGTGGTTGGCACCAAAATCATCGGCGAAAAGGCTGAGAAGGCTGTGCGACCAGCCGATGGTCACCGCTGGCCGCGCTATTTGGAACACGAGCCGGTTGCCTTTGTTTCCTACCCCTATGAGTGGACCTTTTCCATGTTGCGCGATGCAGCCTTGCTGCAATTGCGCATCATCGAAACCAGCCTAGAAAACGGTTGGACGTTAAAGGACGCTTCGGCTTACAATATTCAATGGATCGGGTCCCGGCCGATATTTATCGATGTGGGTTCGTTCGAGCCATGGCCTAAGGGCGAACCGTGGCGCGGCTACCAGCAATTTTGCGCCATGTTTCTCACACCTTTGATGTTGAAAGCCTATTTGGGCCTCGACCATACCAACATCCTCAGATCACGGCTCGACGGGGTCAGCGCTGGCGAAGCAAGCAAGATGCTGCGCGGAGTTTCACGTTACAAAAAGGGCGTGATGTCCCATATCGTGTTTCCGGCGATGGTCGATCGCTCGATCGCAAAACGCGAACGCGATGCAGCGCCGGCCAAAGCCCGCAGTGGAAAAAAGCACTCCAAGGCGATGGTCATCGGTCTGGTGCAAAGCATGACCCGGCTGGTTAGCGGGTTCAAGCCAAATATCGCCCACACCGCATGGTCCCACTACGACCAGACCCATACCTACCAAGAAGCCGATTTTGATCACAAGCAGGCATTCGTCGAGCGCCATGTGGGCGCAACCAGGCGGCCGCTGATCTGGGACATCGGCTGCAATACTGGCGTGTTCTCGAAAATCGCTGCCGCCCACGCCGATAATGTGATCGCGTTTGATGCTGATCACGACGCGGCCGAGCAGCCTTTATCTATCCCAAAGCCAAATGCCACGCTCCAACATTTTGCCGTTAGTGCAAGATTTGGCAAATCCCTCACCGGCCCAGGGTTGGCGCGGTGGCGAACGCAAGACCGCGCCGCAAAGAGGCACCCCAGACCTGGTGTTGTGCTTAGCGCTGATCCATCACATGCGTATATCAGCCAACATTCCCCTCGACATGTTTTTGGACTGGCTGCGCTCGCTTGGGTCGGAAATAATCATCGAATTTGTCGACCGTCACGACGAAATGGTCGTCAAATTATTGGCGAACAAGAAAGAGAATTATCCCGACTATTCCCGTGCCGAATTTGAGCGACTTTTGCGGGCTCGCTTTGATATCAAGGACCGCGAAGAGCTAAAGGGCGGCCGCCGCGTCATTTACATGGCAACGCCGTCGGGTTGAAGATTAGAGCTCTTTTGATGGAAACAATCGCGATCCTGTTGAACCCGGTGGTTTGGTGCATGGGCGCGGTGTTCCGGCTCTATGTGGCGTGGTTCGGTTCGCCCGGCCTGGCGATTTTGGCGCTAAGCGCTACTTTCGCGCTGCTATTATATCCGCTGCAACGGCGCGTTAACGTCGTCGAAAAAAGAATTGCTGGCCAGATCAAAATCGTGCAGCGCGACGTGGCGCAAATCGACAGATCGCTAAAAGGCGAGGCGCGTTTCAACGCCACCGAGGAAATCTATCAAAGGCACAATTATCATCCGATAAAGAGCGCCATGGTGGGGGTAGGATTTCTCGTCTCATTGCCGATTTTGTTGTCGGCGATCGTATTGTTCACCAAGGCACCGGAACTAGTCGGAAATAGTTTCTTGTACATTTCCGACCTGTCCCAACCGGACCGCTATCTGTCACTCGGCACCATCGCGCTCAACATCACCCCGGTTTTAATGCTGATGCTGACGTCAATCGATGCCCAGATAAGATATGGCGATAACCGCCCCATGCGGACCCGTTTCCTGATCGTGTCAATCGCGTTGTTTATTTTGGTTTACACCCTGCCCGCCGGCCTGATTCTCTATTGGATCGGCGCCAATTGCATGTCGTTTTTATTCTATACCATCAACAAGCGCCTGGCTGCTTATACCAAGGGAAGCTAATATTGACTCATATGGGTCAATATTAAATTTTCTTGGTATTAGTGGTATCGATTTTTGCTGCCCGCGCGACTGCAACCCCACAAACTCTCTAACGCGCCGCCTTGAGCATGGCTTTTAGATCGCTGGAAGGATCGCCGATCGCCTCAGCATCGGGATTGTAACCGATCTCCAGAAAGCGTTTCGCCACCATGTAGGAGCGGGCATCGTTGACCGCGTCGACGGCGAGAAATTCATCGCCGCGATAGTACCAATACGAACACGATCCCTGACCGTTGTCGCGCTCAATGATCCGATCATAATCCTGGCCGAGACCGCAGATTTGCAAGTGGGCGTCGAACTGATCCGACCAGAACCACGGTACCGGTTGATAGGCGACATCCATGTCGAGCATCGCCTTGGCGGCAGCGACCGCCTGATCTTGGGCGTTCTGCACGGATTCGAGCCGGATGCGTCTGCCCTGCCAAGGAAACGATGCGCAATCGCCTGCCGCAAACACCAACCGATGGCTGGTGCGCCCGGCCTCATCAACCGCAATGCCGTTGTCGATCGCCAAACCGGCGCGTTCGGCAAGTTGGACGTTAGGGTCGATGCCGATGCCGACCACCGCAACATCGGCGTCGATCTCGGTGCCGTCTTCCAGAACCGCGCGCGCCAACGCGCCAGAACCAATCCCGCCTTCGCAGTTTTCCAACCGTGCCAGTTTCACACCCTCGACAATTCGCGTCCCGTTGGCGTGGTGCAAATTGCGGATCACGTCCGAGGTTTGTTTACAGGCAACCCGCATCAAGATACGCGGCGCCGCCTCGACCACCGTGACTTCCATGCCGCACGACGCAGCGACCGAAGCCGCTTCCAGGCCGATATAGCCACCACCAACCACCACCATGCGCCGACCGGCGACGATTTGCGACGCCAGCCGGTCGGCGTCATCAAGGGTACGCATCAAAAACACATTATCAAGTCCGCCACCGTTCAAGGCCGGCAAACGCCGTGGCCGCGAACCGGTGCAAAGCGCAATTTTGTCGAACTTACCGGTGCTGCCATCGGCAAGGGTTAGGGTGCCAGCGTCCGGGTCGAACGCCGCCACTTCTTTGCCGGTGACCATTTCGATACCGCGCCCGGCATAGAATTCCGGCTGACGCAGCAAAAGTCGGTCGAAACTCATCTCACCGGTCAGATATTTTTTCGACAAAGGCGGGCGCTGGTAAGGTAGTACCGGTTCGTTGCCGATCACTGTCACCGTGCCATCAAAACCATTGTCGCGCAGCGCTACCGCCGCCGATGCCCCGGCATGGCTGGCACCGACGATCACGAATTTCCGATTGTCAGCCATTTTGGTCAGCTTTGTTGGCGGTGCACGATCGCAGTAGTCAGCACACACATTAGTTCAAATATGATCGACACCCCGACCCAGGCGGTGCCGCCGGACGGGTCGAAAGGCGGCGATACCTCAACCAAATCGGCGCCGATCAGGTTGAGCCGATCGAGCGTGCGCACCATCTGCTGCGCCTGAAAAGTGTTAAAACCGCCGATTTCCGGGGTTCCTGTGCCAGGCGCAAATGCCGGGTCGATGCCGTCGATATCGAAGCTGACATAGGTAGGCTGATCGCCGACGATCTCGCGTGCCTCATCCATCACCGATGCGATACCGCGCTCCATCAATTCTTCGATTGTGATGATGCGCACACCGACCGAGCGTCCGTATTCTATGTCTTCGCCGTCATACATGGTGCCGCGAATACCGATCTGCACCACCCTTTTAGGATCAAGCAGCCCCTCTTCGATCGCACGGCGGAAGGGGGTACCGTGGGTATATCTGAAGCCGCCGAAATAGCCGTCGAACAGATCGGTATGGGCGTCGAAATGGATCATACCAACCGGATCACCGGCACCAAGCACCCGCAACACCGGCAGCGAAACCAGATGGTCGCCCCCGACCGTCATCGGCACAATGCCATTGCCAACGACTTTGGAATAATAATCGACCACCCGCACCAGCGTGTCCTGGACGTCGGCCGGGTTGACCGGGCAATCACCAAGATCGGCGCAATTGGCCGTGCGGTACGGATTGACCCCGGTCACCGGGTGCACCGAGCGGATCATGGTAGAAAGATCGCGCAATTGCCGTGGCCCATGCCGCGCGCCGGGCCGGTTGGTGGTGCCGCCATCCCACGGTACGCCGATCAGGCCGAGTTCAACCGTGCTGATTTTATCGTCATCAAGATCAAGGGTGGGAAGCCGCATGAAGGTCGGCACACCGGCAAAACGCGGCAGATCCGATCCCGAAACCGGTTGAAAAAAATTCCCTTTATCGGTCATTGCGCACCTAGAGCCCTTTTCGCTTAAATTGAATCGTTTGAGCGCCGCAGTTTTGTGGTCTGGCGAGGCGCGATAAGCGATGCAGTGCAAGCACTGTTAGGCTTGTCGCAACGACGTCCAGAATGCAAAAGAGCAAGCTCGCACGATTGCGGTTATCTAAATGTTTCAACATTTTATAAGAGCCCGGCTTGAATATCTTTTCCGTGCCAGCTTCGTCAAAATCCTCGCCCGATGTTGCCATCGCGCTGGGGTATTTTTCTCGCTGGTACGAAAAATCTCTTCCATCAAACCGCTCCAATTTGACCGAAAAGGGCTCTAGGTTTGTTGAATTTACACCGGTGCAAACCAGCACAATTTACAACACTCCGCAATCATCGAAATTTGCCGCCGGTGGTAAAGAAATCTGCGGTTCATGTGCGCCTTGGCTTAATCCTCCTGGTCGAGGGTTCTGCGGAACACATCGATCATTTCGTCGATATGGGCACGCTCGGACACAAAGGCCGGCGCCATGATGGCACTGTCGCCGGTAAATTTGATGTGCATGCCATTCCAAAACATTGCCTTTTGCAGTCGTGCACCGCGTACGCCAGGTGCCGTATCGGCGTGCACCTCGATGCCGGCCAATAGGCCGTAAACCCGGATGTCGGCGATTAACCCATGGTCGGCCAAACTGTGCACCGCATCCTCGAAATAACCGGCCAGACCTGCCGCACGTTCGAACAATTCCTCGTCCCGGTAGATTTTCAGGGTAGCGATGCCGGCCGCGCAAGCGGCCGGGTGGGCCGAATAAGTATAACCGTGGAACAATTCCACACCGCCTGCGGCTGCCGCACCGGTCACGGTGTCATAAATATCGTCGCGCACCGCCACCGCACCCATGGGGATGGCACCATTGGTCAGTGCCTTGGCCATGGTGATGATGTCTGGGGTTACGCCAAAGGTTTGGGCCGCAAACGGCTTGCCAGTGCGTCCGAACCCGGTAATCACCTCGTCGAATACCAACAAGATGCCATGCCGGTCGCAAATTTCACGCAAACGCTGCAGATAGCCTTTCGGCGGCACCAAGACCCCGGTTGAGCCGGCGATCGGTTCCACAAAGACTGCGGCAATAGTGTTGCCGCCGAAATTGGCCGCGACCCGCTCCAGATCGTCGGCAAGCTCGACCCCACGCTCAGCCTGGCCGCGAACAAACCGGTTTTCCGGGTCCCAGGTGTGGCGGATCATCGAGATGTTCGGCAAAGTAAGGTTGAAGGTTTCGCGGTTGCGCACCATGCCCGCTAGCGAGACCCCGCCCATATTGACCCCGTGATAGGCACGTTCGCGACTGACTAAACGGGTGCGCTGGCCCTCGCCGCGCGCACGGTGATAGGCCAGCGCAATCTTGATCGCGGTATCGACCGATTCCGAGCCGGAATTGGTGAAGAAAACCCGGTTCATCGGCTCCGGCAGCAGTCTGGAAATCGACTGCGCCAATTCAAACGCCCCAGGATGGCCGATGCCAAACGAGGTCACATAGTCGTTCGCGGTCATCTGGCTGTGCACCGCATCAGCAATTTCAGTGCGGCCATGGCCGGCCGGCACACAAAACAAGCCCGACGAACCGTCGATCAACTGCCCGCCCTTGTGATCCCAGCAGTAAACTCCTTCGGATCGCACTACCAGACGCGGATCGGATTTGAAATCGCGATTGGCGGTAAACGGCATCCAGTGGTTTTCAAGCGAATTAACGTCGTAGCGCATCGGTTCCCCCAATCGCAAAAAGGCAAAATACATTGCTGGAATAAAAGTATGTGTTCAACGCTTAGAACTATGCCTAGTTGCCTGATAGCGCCAGATCATGCATTGGATAGGGCCAGTAGACCGGCCGGCAGAACCGCTGGGGCGACCGCTGGCGGCTAGTGGAGCACTATGAAAGAGGCGCTTTTTCAACTGGACGCGGAAGGCGATATCGGCCTTCAGGTACAGATCCGTCGCAAGGCGGTTGCCGCCATTTTGGCGCGCGCGCTAGTGCCGGGTGAACGGTTGCCATCTAGTCGGCGCCTGGCCGAGCACCTTAAAGTGTCGCGCAACACGGTGATGCTGGCCTATCAGGCGCTGGTCGATGACGGATATTTGGAGCCGCACCCACGCTCCGGCTACATTGTTGCCGGCGACGCCCCGGTTTTGTCCAACGCCACCGCCCCACCACTAGCCGAAGGTGCTGACCGCATCACTTGGTACAATCGCTTTGCCAACCCGGTGCAACCACTGCGCACAGTTTCCAAGCCACTCAACTGGCGCGAATACAAATACCCGTTCGTCTACGGCCAGGCGGATTTCGGCCTGTTCAGCCATTCCGAATGGCGCGAATGCGCCCGCCAAGCGCTCGGCGTGCGCGATTTTAGCCTGCTGGCTGGTGATTTCGGCATTCACGACGACCCACTACTGGTCAACTATATTGCCTCCAACAGCCTGCCGCAACGGGGCATCCCGGCCGATCCGAAAACGGTTCTGGTGACCCTTGGCGCGCAAAACGCGATCTATCTATTAACTAGCCTGTTGGCGGATCACACCACCAAGGTGGTGCTGGAGGAACCGTGCTATCCGGAAATGCGCGGCATCGTGACCAGGCGCACCAATCATGTTGCTTCGCTTGCGGTCGACCAACATGGGATTGTTCCCGATGAGCAGGTATTAGCCAGGTGCGATCTATTATTCGTCACCCCCAGCCATCAGTCGCCAACCAATGCCACCTTGTCGATCGAGCGCCGCCGCAAATTGCTGGAATTAGCCGAACGACACGATTTTCTGATCATCGAGGATGACTATGAATTCGAACTGAATTTCCTTACCACCGCCTCACCGGCGCTCAAATCAATGGATGAAACCGGGCGGGTGATCTATGTCGGTAGTTTTTCCAAATCCCTGTTTCCCGGTCTGCGGTTAGGTTACATGAACGCGGCAGCGCCGGTAATCGAACAGGCGCGCCGGCTGCGTCATTTGATGCTGCGCCACCCGCCCGGCCACACCCAGCGCACTGCCGCCTATTTCATGGCGCTCGGCCATTATGATGCACAGATCAGACGATTGCGGCGCGCGCTTGCCATCAGGCGCAAAATCATGCAGCGCGCGCTCGACCGCCATGGGCTGAAAAACACTGCGGCACAGTTTGGCGGCACCAGTTTCTGGATCGAAGGGCCGCCGGAACTGGATTCAGGCGAGTTGGCTAAGGAGCTATGCGGTGAAAGCGTTCTCATCGAAGCCGGCGAACCGTTCTTTCCCGCTGCCGCCTGCCGTAAGAATTTTTTCCGTGCCGCCTATTCCTCAATCGACGAGGAAAGAATAGACCAAGGTGTCGCTTTGATCGCAGATCGTATTCATGACCCCATCCCCCTTCCTTAGCGCCAAGGCGCCAAGATGTCCGCAAAACCTGCTGCAGCGCGCCAGGTCGGCGCCTGCGGTGCGAACAGCAATTGTGCGGGCCGGCGCTGCCTTGCCGATGGCTGCTGCCAAGGCGGCACACGAACAAGGCCTAATGGAGCCGGTGTTCATCGGCGAACCCGCCGACATCGCACGCGAAGCCGCTCTGCTCGGGTGGGATATTGCCGGCTTCGATCTAATCGAAACGATGGGCGAAGCGAATGCAGCGACAGCCGGCGCGATCGCGGCCCGCGACGGTAAGGTCGACGCCCTGATGAAGGGCCAATTGCATACCGATACCTATATGCGTGCGCTGATTGCCAGGGAAAATGGCCTGCGCACCGCCGATCGCTTGGTCCACGTATTCCACATCTCGCCACCCGATGGTGGACGGCCGCTAATTATTAGCGACGCCGCAGTCAATGTGAGCCCGGACCTTGAAACCAGAAAGAGCGCGATCAGGGCGGTGATTGCCGTGGCCCGCGCTGCTGGCATCGATCGGCCACGGATTGCGGTGCTATCGGCGACCGAAACCCCATCAATCGCGATCCCATCATCGATGGAAGCGGTTAGTTTGGTGAATTGGGCCCGCGAAACCCTTGATGACATCGATATCAGCGGACCTTTGGCGCTCGATTTGATCCTGTCGGGCGAGGCGGTGGCGATCAAGGGGATCACACATGACCCGGTTGCCGGGCTGGCCGATGCGGTGATCGTGCCCGCTCTGGTATCCGGCAATACCTTGTTCAAGGCTCTGGTCTACCTTGCTGGCGGATGCGCTGCCGGGGTCGTGCTCGGAGCGCGGGTGCCGATCTTGTTGACCAGCCGTGCCGACCCACCCGAGGCGCGCCTGGCAAGCGCAGCACTGGCGGCGATATTGGCAAACCGACAATCTTGACTGTTGTTAGTGGCAGCCAGTTTGGTACCATAACAAGCCTCTTTTGGACCTATAGCGTTGATGCGGTTTTGGTGTTTTTCATCAGCGACCATTTCCCGTATCCTACGAAAATTCTTCTGCGCATTAATCCACATAGCCGGTGCGAGAAAATCGGCACCTGAAACCTGGAACCTGCGCGGCGACCAAAAGGACCGAACCCGATGAAAATGACCACCGAGGAAGCCTTTGTAAAAGTCTTGCAAATGCATGGCATCGAACATGCATTTGGCATCATCGGTTCGGCGTTTATGCCAATATCCGACTATTTCCCTGCTGCCGGGATTAAATTTTGGGACGTGGCGCATGAATGCAATGGCGGCTACATGGCCGACGGCTACACCCGTTCGTCCGGCAAAATGGCGATGATCATCGCCCAGAACGGTCCAGGTATCACCAATTTCGTCACCTGCGTAAAAACCGCCTATTGGAACCACACGCCGATGCTGCTGGTTACCCCGCAAGCGGCCAACAAGACCATTGGCCAAGGTGGGTTCCAGGAAGTCGAGCAGATGGCTTTGTTTGAGGATATGGTCTGTTACCAAGAAGAAGTGCGCGATGCCACCCGCATCATCGAGGTGTTGAACCGGGTGATCATGAACGCCAAACGGCGCTCGGCGCCAGCCCAGATCAATATTCCGCGGGATTACTGGACCCAGGTCATTGATGTGGAATTTCCGGCGATGGTCGAATTCGAATTGCCGTGTGGTGGCCAAGACGCGATCGCGGCAGCGGCCAAACTGCTGAGCCAAGCAAAGTTCCCGGTGATCCTCAACGGCGCCGGCGTGGTGCTTGGCGGCGCGATTGACGAAAGCCGGGCGCTGGCTGAGCGGCTCGACGCGCCGGTGTGCTGCAATTACCAGCACAATGATGCGTTTCCCGGTTCGCATCCGCTGTTTGCCGGACCGCTCGGTTATAATGGCTCCAAGGCCGGCATGGAACTGATATCCAAGGCCGACGTGGTGCTTGCGCTCGGCACCCGCCTCAACCCATTTTCCACCCTGCCCGGCTACGGCCTCGACTATTGGCCCGGCAACGCCAAACTGATCCAGGTCGATATCAACCCCGACCGCATCGGCCTTACCAAAACCGTATCGGTCGGCATCGTTGGCGATACCAAACAGGTGACCCCGCGCCTGCTGGCTTTGCTCAGCGATAATGCGGGTGAGTATGACCGCCAGGCGCGCCGCGATCTGATTGCTGATACCAAATCGCGCTGGTTGCAGGAACTGTCGTCGATGGACCACGAGGACGATGATCCCGGCACCACCTGGAATGAGCGCTGCCGTACCCGCCAGCCGCAACATATGAGCCCACGCATGGCTTGGCGCGCGCTGCAGGCGGCATTGCCGAGCGAGGCGATCATCTCGTCTGACATCGGCAACAATTGCGCCATCGGCAACGCCTATCCGACTTTCGAAGCGGGTCGCAAATATCTCGCACCTGGCCTGTTCGGCCCCTGCGGCTATGGCTTCCCGTCGATCCTTGGTGCCAAAATCGGTTGCCCGGATACCCCGGTGGTCGGCTTTGCCGGCGATGGCGCGTTCGGCATTTCGATGAACGAGATGACCGCCTGTGGTCGCGAAGACTGGCCGGCGATCACCATGGTGATTTTCCGCAACTACCAGTGGGGCGCCGAGAAGCGCAATACCACACTTTGGTACAATGATAATTTCGTCGGCACCGAACTGGACCTGCAGGTCAACTATGCCAAAATTGCCGAGGCTTGTGGTCTGAAAGGCGTGCGCGCTCATACCATGGGCGAACTGACCGACGCGCTGGCGACGGCACTTGAAGACCAAAAGAACGGCAAGACCACGTTTATCGAGGCAATCCTCAATCAGGAGTTGGGCGAACCATTCCGCCGCGACGCCATGAAAACCCCGGTTACCGTGGCCGGCATCGATGCCGCCGACATGCGCCCGCAAAAAGGGGTGTGAGGGTAGGCACAATGCGCGTCTACTTCACCCGCTCGAGCACCGAACAATAATTAGCGACCCCAGCACCACCCATATTAAACACGCCGGCAAGGGTAGCGTCGGCAATTTGCATGTCGCCGGCTTCGCCCATCAATTGCATCGATGCCATCACGTGCATCGACACCCCGGTGGCACCGATCGGATGGCCCTTCGACTTTAATCCGCCCGAAGGATTGACCGGCAATTTGCCGTTCTTGGCGGTCACCCCTTCTTTAGCAATGTCGCCGCCGCGGCCTTCGGCGGCAAGCCCCATCGCCTCATATTCAAGCAATTCGGCAATGGTGAAGCAATCATGGGTTTCCACCAAAGAAAGGTCATCAAGGCTAATCGCACCCTCGGCCAGCGATCCGGCCCAGGCCTTTTCCGCGCCGATGAATTTGGTCGGATCCCGGCGCGACAATGGCAGGAACTCGTTGACATGGGTGCGGGCGCGAAAACCGATTGCCCGGCGCGCGGTGGCAAGTCCGTGTTCGCCGGTTAATATGATCGCCGCCGCGCCATCGGAAATCAGCGAACAATCGGTGCGCCGAAGCGGCCCGGCAACGGCCGGGTTTTTGTCGGATACGGTAGCGCAGAATTCATAGCCGAAATCCTTGCGCATATGGGCGTAAGGGTTGGCGCAACCATTCTTGTGGTTTTTCGCGGCAATCATTGCCAGCGCGTCCGAGGCATCGCCATATTTGTCGTAATAGGCCTGGGCGATCTTGCCAAACACGCCGGCAAAGCCGGCTGGAATGTCGGCCTCTTCCTTCACATAGGACGCCTTGAGCAACACATCGCCGATTTCCTTGGTCGGCAGTTCGGTCATTTTCTCGGCACCAATCACCAGCACGGTCTCGGCCCTGCCGGCTTCGATTGTATTAGCCCCGGTATAAAGCGCCGCCGAACCGGTAGCACAGGCATTTTCCACTCGCATCGCCGGGGTGTGGCGCAATTTGGAGTTGGCCAACCCGGCCAACGCACCGGTAAAGTCCTGACGCACAAACCCGCCATTGAACGAGCCGACCACGATTGCGTCGATTTGTTCCGGGTCGACGCCCGCATGCTCGATAGCGCCGTTGGCGACTTCGCGGATCAACTCTTCAACTTCGATCGCATCATGTTTTCCGAACGGGGTGTGGGACCAACCGGTGATGTAAGGCATAGCGACTTCTTTCCTTGCCGGGTTGCGGGCGACGAAACTGAATGAAGATATATAGAGTGGGGAGGCAAAATCCACCCTTGGCGGATGCGACTTTTGTCGTTACCCAGCCGTATGGCCTAACCACAACACCCACCGGTGTGGCCATCCCCGATCAATATGGATGGTTGCCGCCATGCTCGCGCAATATAAAATCGCCAAACCCGACCCGGCATTGGCCGCCAGCACAAAAGCGCGCATCGACAACAAAACCAAACCACCGGGTTCGCTTGGCGCAATCGAAACCTTGGCCTTGCAACTGGCTCTTGCACAAAACCGGCCCGACCCGGTCGCTGACCCGGCTAGGCTTTTGTTGTTTGCCGCCGACCACGGCCTGGTTGCCGAGGGTGTATCGGCCTGGCCGCAGGAAGTAACCACGCAAATGGTGCTAAACTTTCTTGCAGGCGGCGCTGCGGCCAACGTGTTTGCCCGCCTCAATAATTGCGCGATCACCATTGTCGACGCCGGCATCGCTGGTGAATTGCCAGACCATGCCGGCCTTGTTAGGGCCAATATCCGCAAGGGCACCCGCAATGCCCGGCACCAAGACGCCCTCGACGCCACAGAAGTCGAAGTCGCGCTCGAATTTGGCGCCGCACTTTCGGTCAAAGCCGCCAATAATGGCGACCGCATCCTGGCACTTGGTGAAATGGGTATCGGCAATACTTCAAGCGCGGCATTAATTTGCCACGCGATCGAGGGTATCGATCTGGCAATACTGACCGGGCCCGGCGCCGGGCTCGATGGTGCCGGCGTTACGCACAAGCGAACGGTTCTTGAACAAACCGCCGCGCGTCGCCCAGGTCGGCTTGAACCGATCGACGCGCTTGCGGCATTCGGCGGCCTGGAAATCACCATGATGGCCGGTGCTATCATTGGCGCCGGGTCAAAGCGCACGGTGGTGATGGTCGATGGGTTCATCGCCACTGCGGCGGCCCTGGCTGCGATCCGTGCACGGCCTGAGATTGCGTCCAATTGCGTATTTGCGCATCGCTCCCACGAACCTGGACACCGCTTGGTTCTGGAAGCGCTCGGTGTCCGGCCCCTGCTTGATCTCGATATGCGGCTTGGCGAGGGCAGCGGGGCACTGCTCGCTTTGCCACTTGCGCGCGCGGCCGCCGCCATGTTGCGCGACATGGCAACGTTTGAAAGTGCGAATGTTTCGGATAAAAGCAGCCGATGACCCAAGATAGCAGCAAATGGTCGTTCGGCCGTGAAACCAACAGCTATCTTTTGGCGGTCGCGTTCCTGACCCGGGTACCGGTTGGCGCGACCCATGACCCACAAGGCTTTGCCCAATCGTTTCGCTATTACCCGTTGATCGGTGCCTTGATCGGCGCGGCGGTGGCTATGGTGTGGATGGTGACCAGCCTGTTTTTGCCATCATCGCTCGCGGCAGGATTGGCAGTGGCCTGCGGGATATTGATCACCGGTGCATTGCATGAGGACGGGCTGGCCGACACTGCGGATGGTATAGGCGCGACGAGCGACCGCAAACAGGCGTTGAAAATCATGCGCGATAGCCGCATTGGCACCTTTGGTGCCGTATCGTTGATAATTTCGATCGGCCTTCGATGGATGGCCCTGTCAAGCCTGACCTTTCATGGCGGCCTGGCTGCGTTGGTCATCGCCCATGCGGTATCGCGGTCAGCGATTATCCCGGCGATCGTAATATTTCCCAACGCTCGCGAGGATGGTTTGGCCGCCACAATCGCCGGCAGGCTCGGTACCATCGATCTGCTGGTCGCCGGAATATTGGCCGGGGCAATCTGTTTTCTGCTGGCCGGTGTCACCGGTGCCGTCTTGTTGGCGATCGGTCTTACAGCCGGCGTGATCGCCGCATCGATTTGCGCCATAAAGCTCGGCGGCTATACCGGCGACACCTTAGGCGCCACCCAGCAATTATCAGAAATCACAGTGATGATTGCCGCCACCGCATTGTGGGCCGGGTTCCTATGATATTCTTGCGTCATCCAACCCCATTGGTGGCACCCGGCACCTGCTATGGGCGCACGGAATTGGAAATCCATCCCGATGGCGAACAGGAAATCGTTGCCGCGCTCAACACCACCCCCGCGGTCACTACCGTGCGCGCCAGTCCGGCCAAACGTTGCCGCAAACTGGCTGTGCTGTTGGCCGCGCGCCATGATCTGACCCCGATATGGGATGAACGTTTGCTGGAACTCGATTTCGGCGAATGGGAGGGCACGCCATGGACCGAGTTGGTGCGCTCAGAAACCAAATATTGGTTGTCAGACCCCTGGAATATTGCGCCGCCCGGCGGTGAGACTTTCGGCTCGCTGCATGGCAGGATTGCCGCAGCAATCGCCGACGCGAACGCGGAAACAGCGCTGGTATGTCATTCGACACCGATCCGCGCCGCCAGGATGATCCTAGAAGGCAAAACTTTTCGCCAAGCCTTCGCTGACCCAGTACCCTTTGCAACCCCGATCACGATTGCCCCAATCAGCGGCGTGGTGCTCTAGCGCTTGTCACGAAGCGTTGGATACGCTTCGTTGCGCTATCTGTTTGTTTGGCGCGTATTCTTGTCCGAAAACCGCTACACACTTTTCGGGAATACGCTCTAGCGCTTGTCACGAAGCGTTGGGATAGCTCCGTCGCGCTATCTGTTTGTTTGTCGCGTATTCTTGTCCGAAAACCGGTACCCACTTTTCGGGAATACGCTCTAGCGCTTGTCACGAAGCGTTGGAATAGCTTTGTCGCGCTATCTGTTTGTTTTGTCGCGTATTCTTATCCGAAAACCGCTACACACTTTTCGGGAATACGCTCTAGCGCTTGTTGACAATTATGCCAACGGCGGCTGTCCGGGAAAATTCCATCGCATACATCGTGCCATATAGATCGATCTCTATAGTAGATACACATCCATTTTAAACTAAAATCTTAATACATACATTTAAATAATTGCGATAATAGCAATAAATATTCTATTTATCAGAATAATACAATAATAATAAGTATTATCGCAAAAATACTGTAGCATGTATATCGATAAACTCGCAGGGCGGTTTCGATATCGACAATGCCTGCGTTATTGCGGCCGCTAGCATTGATTTGCGCCTGAGCCATTGCTTTGTCGCCATAGACCCGCGCGCCGCCAAGTCTAATACCGCAGGCACCGGCCATCGCCGCCTCGGGCCATCCGGCATTGGGTGAAGGGTGCAGACCGCTATCGCGGATCGCGCAACCAACCGCCGCGCGGGTAGCGGCCATGCCGAGCACCCAATAGGCGCCGAGCGCGATCAAACCGGCCGATAGCCGCGCCGGCAACCAATTGGCCAGATCATCGATCTTGGCGGTGGCGCGGCCAAAATATTGGTACGGTTCGCTCTTATGGCCGATCATCGAGTCTGCGGTATTGATCATCTTGTAGACAAGGATGCCAGGCAAGCCGAACACGGCATACCAAAATGCCGGCGCCACCACACCGTCAGAGAAATTTTCCGACAGGCTCTCGATTGCCGCCCGGCTAATTCCGGTCTGGTCTAGTTTCGAAACATCGCGTCCGACAATATGGGCGACCGCAGCGCGGCCACCAGCCAGGCCATCGTTTCTCAGCCCCTCTACCACCTGATGAGTATGATCTTTAAGGCTTTTTTGTGCGACCAGCACACCCACAATCGCAATTTCGGCAAAAAATCCGAGAATGCCAAACCAAGACAAAAGCCCGCTAAGCAGGCTACCTGCGACCAGCGCAACTATAATCAATCCGCTGATTGCCAGCGCGCCATTGCGATATTGCCGCTCGCCGCCGTCGGATTCGAAATTTAAATTGCGGTCGGCGATATCAACCAATTGGCCAAACCATTTCACCGGGTGCGGAACCCGATCCCACAGCCATCGCGGGTCGCCCAAATTCCAGTCGAGAATCAGCGCCAGTAGCAAGATCACCATTCCCGAATTCATCATACTCGCCATGGTTTTTCCGGTTTTGTGCCAACCCGCCCAACCGAGTCGCGAAATCGCCCCGCCGTGATTTTCTGGCACAAAGCCAATTGGGAAGCAATTCGTGTCCTGTCAGAGCTCGCTGCGCCAAAACCTTGCGACCCCACTTACCGGAAATAGGGATCAATCGCGTGCACAAAGGCGCCGGATACCGAGCCAACCGCCATGCCTGCCGTGCCGAGATCGGCCCCGAACGCGTCGCGGACATCAAATAATGGTTCGCCGGCGCCATCTTTGATGATGGTCGCATAGTGGAATTCATGGGCGGTGACCGGGCCTGGCCAGCGGTCTTTATTGCAGGGTTCGGCGATCCGGTAACCAAGGTGAAGTTTCGGTTCTCTAAACGAAGTCGCAAGCGGCAACAGGCCGAGCATTGCATGGGCCTTGCCATTAGCATCGACCAATGCTTCGCCCAACACCATGTAGCCGCCGCACTCGCCATGTATCAGCACACCGGCCGCCGCTAAGCGGGTAACCGCAGCTTTAAACCGTGCGCAGGTCGCCAATTTTCCGGCATGCAACTCAGGATAACCGCCGGGCAACAACACCGCGTCACAATCGTCCGCCGGTGTTTCATCGGCCAGCGGCGAGAAAAACACTAGTTCGGCGCCCTGTTCACGCCAATCTGCTAATTGATGCCGGTAGATAAACGAAAACGCAGCATCGCGGGCAATCGCGATCCGTTGACCGGGCGGGGGGATGCTTGTCGGCGAGCCGCTCGCCCCGCCCACTGTGACCGGCGTGATCGGCGGCGCCGCATGAAGCAATAAATCGCGCTCAAGGTGCGCCGCAACCGCCTCCCCGGCATTGTCCGCAAACTGCGCGAAGCCATCGATTTCGCGTGCCTGTACCAAGCCAAGGTGTCGCTCGGGCAGCACTAGTTTTTGGTTGCGGTAGACACTTGCAAACACCGGCATGGCAATTTTTTCCATCGCGCCGCGCAACATCGTATCATGGCGGTCGCTGGCCACCCGGTTGAGAATTACACCAGCAATTTGCACATCGGTGCGGTGATCGCGAAACCCGCGCGCGAGCGCAGCAACCGAATGAGACAGACCCGTAACGTCAATCACCAGCACCACCGGCAGGCCGAGCATGGAGGAAAGATCAGCCGCCGAACCGGTGCCGTCGGCGGCGCCGTCAAACAGACCCATCGCCGCCTCGACCACCAACAATTCGGCGTCACCAGCATGGCCGACGGCAAGCCTCGTCAGACGTTCGCGCGACATCGCCCACGGATCAAGATTGATCGCGCCATGGCCGCTGGCTAATTCATGGAAACCTGGGTCGATATAATCCGGACCGGCCTTGGCCGGCGCTACTTTGGTGCCGCCGGTGGCGAGCGTGCGCAACAAGCCAAGGGTCACCACGGTCTTGCCACTGCCCGAACTGGGCGCAGCGATGATCAATCCGCGAGGCCGGGCACCAGTAGTTGTCATATCAGCCAAGCACGCCAGAGGAGCCATCAAGCTTCTTGTCGGTCGCAGGAATGCCAGCGGCAATGGCACCAAGCCAGTCAAGGCTGGCGCGCAACCGCACCACTTCGCCGACCACTATGATTGCCGGCGGCGCAATCCCTGCACCTTCCAATGTCGCCCGGTCGGTGGCAAGATCGCCGACATGGACCTGCTGGCGATCGGTGGTGGCGTCACAGATAAACGCCACCGGTTCCTCAGCGCTGCGCCCGGCCTCAATCAATTTGCCGCGAATCGTGTCCCAATGCTTGAGCGCCATATACATGACTATCACCGGACTGCCCTTGGCAACCGCTTGCCAATTGATCTGGTCCGGTACTTGGCCGGAACTGTTATGGCCAGTTAAAAAGGTAACGGTGTGGGTCAGGTCGCGGTGGGTGGATGGGATGCCGGCATAAGCAAGCCCGCCAACTCCGGCGGTGACCCCCGGCACAACCCGAAACGGAATATTGTGCTCAACCAACACCAACGCTTCCTCGCCGCCACGCCCGAACACGAAGGGATCACCGCCCTTTAACCGCAATACCCGTTTGCCTTGGTTGGCCAGTTGCACCAGGCGCAGGGAAATGTCGCGCTGCTTGGCGGAGGGTTTGCCGCCACGCTTGCCAGCATATTCCAGCACCACGTCAGGGCCGGCGAGGCGCAAAATACCGGCATCGACCAGCGCGTCATAGACGACAACATCGGCGTGGACGAGCGCATGGGCACCGGCAACGGTCATCAGCCCTGGGTCGCCAGGTCCGGCACCAACCAGCCACACCCAGCCGGGCAGAAATTCATCATGGTTTTGCACGCCTACCACCATCAACGCCTCAACAAGCCAGCCGGTGGCATTGGCATCAGGCAATCATCATCGGTCATATCAATTCCCGTTTCCTTTGCTATTAATCTGCAATGGACGTTGTGGAAAGAGCCGATAAGCCGCAAGGCGCGCTGAAAAGAGGGTGGACCACCGGCGCTTGTGCGGCGGCCGCCACCAAAGCGGCGCTGAGCGCGCTGTTTAGTGGCAAATTTCCAGACCCGGTGACAATCACCCTTCCAGGCGGCGAAAGCCCGGCCTTTGCCCTTGTCCGCCAACAGCTGGATGAGGCTGCTGCCAGTGCCGCGATCGTCAAGGACGCCGGCGATGATCCAGATGTAACCCATGGTGCCACGATCATGGTTACCGTGCGCCATGGCCGGGCCGGCGCCGGGGTTATTTTTCGCGCCGGCCAAGGCGTCGGTACGATAACCCGGCCCGGCCTGCCGCTTGCAGTTGGTGAGCCGGCGATCAACCCAATGCCGCGTAAAATGATGAGCAAGATTGTGGTCGATTTGTGCCACGCACACCAACTCGCACCTGATATCGAAATTACCG
Source organism: Rhizobiaceae bacterium (assembly GCA_965248715.1). Lineage (GTDB taxonomy): Bacteria > Pseudomonadota > Alphaproteobacteria > Rhizobiales > Rhizobiaceae > CBDFKB01. Next base: position 48,799 of record CBDFKB010000006.1, on the reverse strand, counting down.
TCTCGGTGCCTAACGGCGAAAAGATCGCCGAAAGGACCTGGAACCTACGGCTTGGCATTATCGGCGGCATTTCCATACTTGGCACCACCGGCATCGTGCATCCGTTTTCCTGTTCGGCCTGGATCCATTCGATCCATCGCGGGATCGATGTGTGCCGGGCAAGCGGGATCGAACACGCGCTTGGCGCCACTGGTACCACCTCGGAAAACGCGGCCCGGGTGCTGTATGATTTTCCCAACCCGGCTCTGCTCGATATGGGAGATTTCGCCGGTGGATTGCTGAAATATGTGCGCAAGCATCCGATCCCACGCCTAACCCTTGCCGGCGGCTTTGCCAAATTCACCAAGTTGGCCAATGGAGCAATGGATCTGCATTCCGGCCGCAGTCTAGTCGATATGGATTGGCTGGCCGAACAAGCAGGTGGCCTAGGCGCAAATCCTAAGACCGTAAACGCAATTACCAGCGCCAATACCGCGCTCGAAGCCCTGCAAATAGCGACGAAAGTCGGCATCGATCTGCCGGCGCGCATCGCAGAACTGGCCGCAGTCAGCGCCAGCCAAGTGCTGCGCGATGCGCCGGTTGAACTGGAAATCATCGTGGTCGGACGAGACGGCACCATTTTGGCCCGCACAGGTAAATTTGATGGTTGAAAAAATCCTAATTCTTGGCGGCACTGCTGAAGCCGCCGAACTGGCGACCAAATTGGTGCACGCCGGCAACCATGTCACCACTTCGCTGGCCGGGCGCACCCACACGCCGGCCAAGGTCGAGGGCAAGATGCGCATCGGCGGGTTTGGCGGCGTTGAGGGTTTGGCCGATTATTTGCAACGCCAACGCATCACCAAGCTGATCGACGCCACCCATCCGTTCGCGCGGCAAATTTCGCAAAATGCAGCAGCCGCCGCCGAGCTAGCCGGAATTTGCCTGGAATGCCATATTCGTGCGCCATGGTCGAAATCCGATGGCGACCGGTGGACCAGTGTCGCATCCCTGGAACAAGCATGCGATGCCATACCGGCCGGCGCCCGAGCATTCCTGGCGCTCGGCAGCCAGCATATCGAACCGTTCGCCAGACGCACGGACATTCATTTTGTTGTGCGCATGGTCGACCAACCGGCCAACCGATTGCCATTTGCCGATTACACCGCAGTGGTCGGCAAGCCTGGTGACAAGGAAGCCGAGGCAGCGCTACTGCGCCAGCACCGTATCACCCATCTTATCTGTCGCAATTCAGGCGGTGCCGCCGGTTACGCCAAAATTGCAGCCGCGCGCGAAGCCGGCCTGCCGGTGATCATTATCGAACGTTGAACTGCCGCCGACGGATCACTTTACGGTGTCCAGATAGCCGAGCCTTGGTTCGCTGAGGCTGGTAAAGATGGTTCGCCCGTCGCCAGTATCAACCGCACCGGTCACCAGGGCATAGCCGCCTTGGGGATCCTGAAGGGTTTCCAAAATATTGCCGTCCCCGTCAAACCGCACAGCAAAGCCATAGCGCTGCGGTTTTGGTCGAACAGCCTCGGGCAACCGCATGGTAATCTTGCGCAGCAACGGGTACGGCGCCATCTTGTCCACTGGCCCCGAACGGGGGCTGACCAAGCCAACCCAAAATGTGCCATTTGGATTATCGTTGATATTATCGGGAAAGCCCGGGAGATTGGCGATCAAGGTCTCGGTTGTGCCCGCCTGCGCTCCGCTCAGCCAATGTTTGAGCACGCTATAGGTACCGGTCTCGGCAATCAGCAGATAGTTTTCATCCGCCGCCAGCGCGATGCCATTGGCGAAATTGAGCCCGTCGACAATCGTTGTGGTCTGTTTTGTGCCTGGATCAAATTTCAACACCCGACCGTGCCCACCATGCTCGATCAGATCAAGCATCGACGCTGCCAGGGTGCCGGCATAAGCATCGACGCCGAACTTGGTCGAGGCATCGGAAAAATAGACCGTCCCATTGCGGGCGATATCAAGATCATCAGCAAAGCCGATCGGTGATCCGTCCCCTGCCTCATCCGCGAGTATTGTCTCGGTGCCGTCGGCGGAGAATTTTGTTAAGCCGCGAAGGGCATTGGCCGCATACAATTCGCCGTTGGTCGAAAATTCAAGGCCGAGAACGCGCCCGCCCGGGGTTGCGAATTCGGTCACATCTCCGGTTTCGATGTCGAGCCGCAACACCTTGCCGGAATGGGTCGACGCATAGACCGCGCCATTGGGGCCAACCGCCGCATCTTCCGGACCGCTTTCTCCGGCTAGGTCGATAAATTGCAGCGCCTGTAACCGATCGTTGGCGGCAAAATCACCGGTATAACCATTTGTCGGTGTCGATTGCCATGCTACCGGTTCGACCGGCACCGGCCACAACAGCAAATAACCAAGTCCAATCAACAAGATGATTGCAATAATCGAAATCGATCGTTTCATGACATTGTCCCTCCAAATTATCGATATTGCCCCACAAATTATCCCGATATTCAGCCCACCTTTTTCTTGCCCCGGTTGCGCAAGACGTGACTGTAATCCGCGTTATATAGATCGCTGTCGCGGAAACTAGCTGCGCCAAATACTGGCCCGACCAACACCAAAGCGGTACGGGTGATCTTGGCTGTTCTCACCTCAGTTTTCATGTTGGCCAATGTAGTCTTGATAAACTTTTCATCTGGCCATGTCACCCGGTAGGCGATAACCACTGGGCAGTCGGCGCCGTAAAACGGTTCAAGCGCCCGGTAGACATAGTCCAGATTGCGCACCGACAGATGGATTGCCAAAGTCGCGCCGGACTGGCCCAACACTTCCAGGCTTTCGCCGCGCGGCATGGACGACGCCTTCATGTCGGTGCGGGTGATGATCACGGTCTGGGCGATTTCCGGCAGAGTCAATTCGGTCTTTAGTTGCGCGGCGGCGGCGGCAAAGGCTGGCACACCTGGCACCACCGCATAATCGATACCTAGCACATCGAGCCGGCGCATCTGTTCGGCGGTGGCGCCATATATTGACGGATCGCCCGAATGCACCCTGGCCACATCAACCCCTTGCTTATCGGCGCGTTCGATTTCCAAAATAATCGCATCCAGATGCATTGGCGCGGTGTCGATTACCCGCGCGTTATCCGGTGCGGCGGCAACGATTTCCGCCGGCACCAGCGACCCGGCGTATAGGCAAACCGGACAGCGTTCGATCAGGTTTTGGCCACGCACCGTAATCAGATCAGCCGCCCCCGGTCCGGCACCGATGAAATAAACGGTCATGACTGGGTCACCTGATTGTCTGCGTAGTTTGTTTTATCCGCATAACCGCGCGGGGTGTAGACCCAGGTCCGGCCATCGCCGGTGACGATTGCTCGCGACTGCGAAGAGCCGACAATGACCACGGTCAGCATGTCCACATCGTCGACCAGAAGTTTACCAAGCGCTACCACCCGCACCTGTTCGCCCAAGCGGCCGAGATTGGTGGCAAGAATGACCGGGGTCGCGGCTGGCCGGTGCGCCAGCAACGCTTCACGCGCCCAGGCAAGTTGGGTGCGGCGGCGTTTCGACACCGGATTGTAAAACGCAATCACGAAATCACCTACAGCCGCCGCGTTTACCCGTTGCTGGATCGTTTGCCACGGGGTAAGCAGATCGGACAGTGAAATCGTGCAGAAATCATGGCCAAGCGGGGCACCAGCGCGCGCCGCTGCCGCTTGCAGCGCAGAGATGCCTGGTGCGACGGCGATTTCGATCCGCTTGGCGCTGTCGGGCAAGCGATCAAGATCGATCAATTCGAATGCCAAGGTCGCCATCGCATAAATGCCCGCATCGCCAGAACACACCAATGCGACCCGTTTACCTTTCCCCGCCAGCTCCATGGCATGGCGTACCCGCGTCTCTTCTTCGCCAAGGTCGAAATCGTGTCGAACTTTGCCATCGGCGAGCCGACCGAGCAAATCGAGGTAAAGCGAATAGCCCACCAGATCGGTGGCGTTAGCGATCATCATGCCGGCCTCGGGCGAGCGCCATTCGGCTTGGCCTGGACCAATGCCGACGATCCCCAGGCAACCCCGCGTCCGACCCGGCAATGTGACCAGCGGCGAATTTGCACGGGCCAGCGCGGCGGTAACCCGCGAAGATTTACGTTTTCCGCACACCAAAACTCCATCCGCCCCGACGCTTGCGAGCGCCGCACCTTCGGCTACCCCATGGCAGCCGACTTCGGCGAAGACGATATCAGACGGGTTGGTAAGGCGCGTGGCTTCTTGTTCCAGCCGCACAGCATCAAAAAACCGCAGCGGCACGCGCAAATGATCCGCCACCGCATGCAGCGCTGTCTCGTCGGCCTTTAGATCGATGCTGGCAACAGCGGCCACTGCACCGCGGGCGATGCCGGCATCGGCAATAACGGCATCGGCCAATTGAACCGCCTCACCGGCTGACGCGCCGCGCTCACAACCCATGCCGAGCACATATTGGCGCGGGTGATACACCAGTTCCAGTGGTCGCGGCTCGGCCGGCTGTTCGGCAATTGTCAGGCGAACCGGACCGTTTTCGTCCAAAGGTATACCGCTATTTTTGAGCCAAGGCGCGGCACCGGTGAGCTTGGCCGCTTTGCCCTCGATCAGTTCGGCGGTGACCATTTTAGCGTCGCGCGGATTGGCCAGCACATAGTCCGGCGGCGGATCGTCGAGTGCCACAGCCAGCATCACATCGCTAACGGTGGTGATCGCCGCATGGCCGCCGGTTTCCTTCGCCAGCAGTTTGGCAAGCCGGTTGGCGCCGTGATGGCCGCCGAGCAGGGGCACGATGGATGCGCCGTCGGCGGACAATGCAACCACCGGTGGATCGACTTTTTTTCGGTCGAGAACCGGTTGCAAAATGCGGATCAAAGCGCCAGACGCCATAATAGCGATGATCGCTCGCCCAGCCACAAATAATTCACGCAGGTGTGAGGCCGGGTCGGCAAACGGTACGTCGGCGCCCTTTACGCGATGGGCAGCACCATGCAATTCACCCCCGACCAACCGTGCAACGCGGCGTCCGAGCGGCACCGCCGAGCCGTGCAAAATGACCACCGCAGCAATGTCTGCACTCATGATATTTGCTCCGCCACGCCACCGACCGGCAGACGGGCGACGAACGGTTCGGCACCACGATAGATCAGGATCATGGAAAAATATGGTGCGGTTTCAAATTGTGCATCCGCCAACCGCATGATCTTTTGGTTCGATAGGCTGATGCGCTCAAGAAAACAGGCGTGGGCGGTTAGTCCGGCCTGGTCGATCAGCCGCACCATACGCGCAAAATGTCGCCCGACCTTGATGATCGCCACCGCATCGGCGGCGGCAAGCTTTGCCGCAATCGCTCGATCATCAAGTGGCGCCGGAATGACCGTCAACACATCGTTGCGCGCCGCCAACGGCCGGCCAAGCGCGGCCGCCGACGCCATCAGCGATGACACGCCAGGTACTATCTCACATCGGTAACGGTCGGCGAGCCGTTCGTGCAGATACATAAACGAGCCGTAGAAAAACGGATCGCCCTCACACAACACGGTCACCGATATTCCAGCCGCCAAATGGGCTTCGATCCGCTTGGCCGCTTCATCATAGACCAAGCGGGCCGGAAAACGCTCGCTCCGCATGGGAATGACAATCGGAATTTCCTCAGCGTCACCAAGCATATGTTCGGCAGCGATCGCGCGGGCGAAGCTTTCGCCAACATCAGGTGCCGGATAGGCCACCACCTTGGAGCGCTGCAAAATCTTTAGTGCCTTGACCGTGATCAGTTCAGGATCGCCGGGGCCCACACCGATGCCATATAAAATGCCGGTCATCAGGGTTGCTCCGATGATTTTACCACCGCCCATTGAGTAACGCTCATCAGCGACCGCCAGCCGTTCAATCTGCCGACTGGATGGAGGCGCTCGACCGCGATCCGGCTCATCTCACCGCCATGGGCATGATAAAGCGCGCCAAGCCGGTTTTCCCCTTCCACCGTCACCACATTAGCGACCAGCCGGCCGCCTGGTTTGAGCGCGGCAAAGGCAAAGTCGAACACCTGTTGGTCGCCAATGCCGCCGCCAATGAACACCGCGTCCGGCGCCGGCAGATCGACCAACGCTGTGGGCGCATGGCCCTTAATGATGCGGATTTTCTCGGTGCCGAGTTGCTTTGCGTTAGCGGCGATCATCGCGCATCGCTCTGCGACCGGCTCGATGGCGTAGGCGCAAGCCTCGCGCGCCGAACGCATCCATTCGATCGACACCGAACCGCAGCCGGCACCGATGTCCCACATAATTGCGTTTGGGTAAGGCGCCAGCCGGGCAAGCGTCGCCGCCCGAACCTCGCGTTTGGTGATCTGCCCGTCATGGACAAAGGCGTCTTCCGGCAGGCCGGCTAGGCGTGGATGCCAAACCGCATCGGGGCCAACCAAGCATTCGATCGCCATTGTGTGAAAGTCGGGCACGGTGTGGTGCCAATCAGATGCGGTGCCGACAAATAACTGTTCGTCCTTGCCGCCAAGCGCTGCCAGCGCCCATATACGGCTTTCGCCGAAGCCACGCTCCACCAGTAAGTTGACCACCGCGGCCGGACTGGTTGCGTCTTTCGCCAACACCAACATGCGAACCCCGGGTGCGAAATAAGGCACGATCTGACTGTCGGCACGGCCATGCACAGTCAGGGTTTCGCAATCGGGCAGGCTCCAGCCAAGCCGGCATGCCGCTAATTGGAATGCGGATAATTGCGGGTGAAAGCGGATTTCGCTGGCATTAATCGCCTTGGTGATACGCGCACCGACCGAATACCATAGCGGATCACCGGTCACCAATATCACCACACGCCGGCCCTTCAGACCCTTGATCGTCTCGATCATGGCGTCAAACGGCGACGGCCAGGACAAACGTTCGGCGGTAATTTCCAATGACAGTCCGTGGTGCCGCTCGCCGCCGACAATCACCTCGGCGTCGAGCAAAATTTGCCGCGCAGCAGCCGACAGGCTGTCGAGGCCGTCTTCGCCAATGCCGATAATGTGGAGCCAGGGTTTACTCATTGCTGGCCAATCCGGCGAGCGCGTTGACGGCGGCAGCGGCTAGCGCACTGCCGCCGCGCCTGCCTGGCAGGGCAATTAATTCACAGCCACGTGGTGCGGCAATCAGTTCCGCTTTCGATTCTGCCGCACCGACAAATCCGACCGCGAAGCCGAGGATCAGCGCCGGGCATGGCGCACCTTCATCAACCCGCTCGAGCAGCCTAAACAATGCAGTCGGCGCATTGCCAATCGCAACGATTGCGCCCTTGAGCTGATCGTCCCATAAATCGACCGCCGCCGCCGACCTGGTATTGCCGATTTTTGCTGCATGGGCCGCGACCCCATCGTCGCCAAGGGTGCAAATCCGTGGATTGGCAGCCGGCAAGCGAGCCTGGATGATGCCTGAGCGTACCATTTCCACATCGGTGAAAATCGCACAACCGCCCTGTAACGCCGCCACCCCACTTGCAACGGCGGAACTGGAAAATACCAACGTTTCGGCGATGTCGGTCATGCCGCAGGCGTGGATCAACCGCGTGGCAATCGTGCGCTGGCCTGGATTCAATGCGCCGAACCGGGCCTCTTGCTCGACCAGGGCGAATGAGCGGCGGTAAATCTCGGCAGGGTCGCGCAGATAGTCCGGTACCATCAGCCCTTGCCCTGGCGTTCCATGGATTTCGGCCCATGCGGATGATCGGCATGGGGATAGGGATGATGGTGATGATCATGCCCGTGATCATGGTCGCCGTGGTCGTGGCTGTGGTCGTGATCGCTGGGCCCGTGATCATGGTCGCCGTGGTCGTGGCTTTGCAGCGGCGTAAACGGCAGACCATGCTGGCGGCAAAACGCTTCGTCGCGACACGAGGCGTCACAATCGCCATTGCACGGGCAGTTTTCCAACCCGCCGCCGATCCCCTCGACGTGATGATGGTGGCTCGCCTGGGCCAAGCCGACCTGGTCTTCGAACCCCAGCACCTGTTCGCGGTACTTGCACATCTGGCAATTCATCAAATTGGCGCCGGCGACGATTTCCTCGATCCGGTCCACGAAAGTATCGAGCACCAGCGGATGGTCGTTGAGATAGTTAGCCTTGACGAATTCGATATCCGGAAACCGGATCGCCACCAAATCGGTATGGGCGTAAATGCGCTTCACCAACACGCCGGTGAACAGGAAATAGGGAAAGACGACAATGCGCTTGTAGCCAAGCTTGGCTGCGTGGCTCAGACCGGGCTCGACCAGGGGAAAGGTGACCCCGGAATAACATACCTCGGCCCAGCCGAAGCCGAGCCCCTCCCACAACATGCGCATAACCTTCGAGACATTGGAATTGGCGTCCGGGTCCGAGGCGCCGCGCCCGACCACCATCAGCAAGGTATCGTGTAGCGCTACCGGCCGATTTTCGCCGTCAGCCCGTTCCACCGCTTCGCGAATGCGGTCGCCGGCGGCGCGGATCATGCGCAAATCGATGCCAAGTTCGCGGCCATAGCGGATGGTCATGCCCGGATGCTGCGCCTGGTAGGTGTTGAGCACCGACGGGATATCGTTTTTGGCATGGCCGGCGGCAAAAAGCATGCCGGGCACCGCCAACACATCCCTAACCCCTTGTTCGCGCAACCGGTCGAGACCGTGCGAGATCACCGGATTGGCAAATTCCAGATAGCCATATTCGACCGGCACATCCGGGCGACGCAATTTCAACCCTTCTGCGACACTGGCGAATTCGCGCATTGCGTTTTGGTTGCGGCTACCGTGGCCGCACACCATGATTCCGGTCTTGCCCGACATCAAATTTTCTCCTGGGTTTAGTGTTTATGGGCGGTAGTGGGTTTCATGGGTTTTTACGCCAGCGCGTCGCGACAAAGAAAGCAGCCAGCAGGGCAACGGCGCCGGTCGCCGCCATGTCACCACCGTGCCAATGAACCCCCGACGTCCCATGGCCCGGATCGGCTAATGCCGAAGCCGGCAGAGCTAGAACCACAGCGGAAAGAAGATAATGGAATGATTTCACGGAAATTCTCCTCAAGGTTATCACGTTCAAACGGCCCTTGAGGCAATACAGACCAAGCGGCGCCCACGCGCCGGCCAGTATGCAATGACAGCTCCGAACTTGGTTCCCATGTTGGGTCAACCGCACCGGAATTGCTTTCAGCCCCATCAGATGCATGCGACATTGAGGTCGGCTCATCCGCGATGGTAGATGAACTGCTCAACGCCCGCCTGCGGGAGGCACCGTCTGAGCTTACCCTACCGCAAAACCAAAGCGCGGCAAACTGGAATACGGCCAAAACCGTCCCGCCAACGACTTTGTCCGCACAAGTTTGATGCGCTACCCGCCGAGCCGCTGCATGTCTTCCGGCGAAAGGCGCAAAATAGCGGCGGTCTTGCGGATCAATTCGGCTTCCCTCGGGTGCAATTGCTGATCCGACTTGGCAAGCCGCAGCATATGGACCAGCAACATCTGCTTGCGCTCGGTATCGAGCTCGTCGAACATCAACGCCGCATTGTCGCTCGAAGTCTCATAACCGAAGTCGCGCAGAAATTTTACTACCTCGGGCACATCTTCCTTGGGGATTGCAAAGGAATTGGCGCAAATGCGCTTAAACCCTTCCAATTCGTCGCCCTTCAATTCGCCGTCGGCAAACAACATCCGCACCAGCAAGATCAATTCCGCGGTTAATTGCGGGTCTTCAGCAACACGGCGAACGCTCTTGTTAGCCTCGAAATAAGCTCTAATCGAATGCACCAACCCGTTCGCCATCGCGTTACCTCCTGCACCGCCGCACGGCTCCATTCGACGATCTTCGCACCAGCAGCGATATGGAGCAAGGGCGGCGGCGAGCAAGGGTGGCGCTGATGGCGACTGATTGGGATAAAGTTTAGCTTACGCCATCCGCTTCGAGCATACCGGCGATGGTGTCGAACTCCTCCAGCGTCAGGCGCGGAGTGATGTGCTGCGGGCAGTTCCAGTCCAGCGCTTCGATGTGTATGACGATGCCGCGCTCAATCCTGGCCCGATAGTCCGCCACCGTCAGGCGTTCGAGGGTTATCGTATCGTCGCGCGAAATGATTTCGGCGTGGCCATAGGCCTTTAGCCGCAATTTGTTGGCATAATCCATAAAGAACAGGGCGACCCGATCGTTCGCGGTCAGATTGCCAGTGCTGATATATTGCCGATTGCCGGCAAAATCGGCGAAACCGATGCTGGTCTCACCGAGCACCCGCACAAAGCCGACAGGTCCGCCGCGATGTTGCACATAGGGCCATCCGCTTTCACTGACCGTCGCCATATAGAAACTGTCGCGGGCAGCGATGAACGCTGCTTCTTTGTCGCCGAGGCGGTCATTGGTGGTCGGACCTGCTTCGCGCTTTGCATAAATCTTGCGGCTGTCCATATTCTCCTGGACCTTGCGCACCGCGTCCGTGAAACCGATCTCAAGAAAACGGTTCGCCATCCTTTGATTCCCTAATGTTACCCGGTAACGCCAGTGAATGTTTCCGGCATGAACGCCAAATCGGTAGCATCAGGCCTGGCGCCAGCCGCCGTCAACATGGCGTGAAGCTGGCCGCGATGATGGGTCTGGTGATTGAAAATATGAGTAAGCAACAGCGCCCGCTCATTGGTTACCTCTTTGCCAAGCGCTCCAGAGTACCAACGCAACTCACCGGCAATATCATCCTCGCGCAGACCCGTCGCCCAATCGATCATTTGCATATCGAACACCGCGCGCTCGCGTTTTAGCTCGGCCCAGTCCTCAATTTGCCCGACCGATTGCGCAATGCTTGTCGCCGCCGGTTTCGGAGCCGCTGAAAAACGGTGCAGCCAGATTTGATCTGCCCACAGCAGATGGTTGAAGGTGCCGTGGATCGAGCCAAAGAACGCACCGCGATCACGTCTGCGTTGGTCCTCGCTAAGGCCGTCTGCGGCGCCATACAGGCTGCCGTTTTGCCATTGATTGTAACGCGCCATGGTGCGCGCATAGGCTGTAGTGATCATGTTTGGCTCGCACTTGTTCGAACGGTCAATATTCGATCCCGACCTGCGCTTTAACACCGGAGCGGAACGGGTGTTTGATCATCGTCATGTCGGTGACCAGATCAGCCGCCTCGATCAGTTCGTCCTTGGCGTTGCGGCCGGTAATGATGACGTGTTTCATCTGCGGGCGTTTTTCCAGCGCAGCCAGCACTTGCGCCACATCGAGATAGTCATAGCGCAGCACAATGTTGAGTTCGTCGCACAATACCAGATCAAGGTTCTCGTCGGCGATCATTTCCTTGGCCCTATCCCACGCGGCACGGGCGGCGGTAATGTCGCGGCGGCGGTCCTGGGTCTCCCAGGTAAAGCCCTCACCCATGGTGGCCAGGGTCACCTGATCGCCGAATTTTTCCAACACCACCCGTTCGCCAGTGCTCCATTTGCCCTTGACGAACTGCACCACACCGACCCGCATGCCATTACCAAGGGCGCGAAACACCATGCCGAACCCGGCGGTCGACTTACCCTTGCCCTTGCCGGTATGAACGATCAGTAGCCCCTTTTCGATCGTCTTGGTGGCAATGATCTTGTCACGGGCGGCCTTTTTCTTTCGCATCTTGTTGGCGTGGCGGCTGTCGATCTCTTGTTCGGACATATTTTTCAGCCGTTCGGACTTTTGTGCCATTGCCGGTCCTCAAAGTTCGGGTTGCGGATCAAATCCCTGCCGCGACGCCGTCAATTCAGTCAAGATCGAGTTTATTTGATATCAGGGTTTCCAACTGATACTTGGCAGAATTGGACCGTGGCGTCCACAGACCGCGCGCTTGCGCTTCCAAGAAACGCTCCGCCATCTCGCCAAGCGCCGCCGGGTTATTTTCAGCCAGGAATTTACGCACCGCCTCGTCGCCGATATAGGCCTGATAGACCGCATCAAAATGATGGTCGCGCACCGCGCCGGTAGTAGCGGAAAAGGCGAATAGATAGTCGACCGTCGCCGCCATTTCGAAGGCGCCCTTATAACCGTGCCGCATCACCCCGGCGATCCATTTCGGATTGGCCGCGCGGCCGCGCACCACCCGGGCAATTTCTTCCTCAAGCGTGCGGATCACCGGGCGTTCCGGGCGCGAATGGTCATTGTGATAGATCGCCGGCCGGGCACCAGAAACCGCTTCGACCGCCGCCGTCATGCCACCCTCGAACTGGTAGTAATCGTCGGAATCGAGCAGATCATGCTCGCGATTGTCCTGGTTTTGCACAACCGCCTGCATGGTTTTAAGCCGGCCGCGAAAATCATCATGCAGGGCTTGGCCATCACCGTTGGCGCCATAGCCATAGCCGCCCCAGGCGATGAACGCTTCGCCAAGGTCGCCGCGGGCGTCCCACCCGCGCTCGTCGATTAATGCCTGTAGACCAGCGCCATAGGAACCCGGTTTAGAACCAAACACCCGAAATCCAGCCCGCATTTCGGCTTCTTCTTGCGTGAGACCGGTTTTGCGTAGCGCCCGCGCCTCCTCAGCAATCCGTGCCGCGATCGGATTGTCGGCTTCTTCCTCGTCAAGGGTGCCGATTGCCCGCACCGCCTGATCGAACAAAGTAATTTGGGTCGGAAATGCGTCGCGGAAAAAGCCGGAAATGCGTAGGGTGATGTCGACCCTCGGCCGGCCAAGCTTGGCCAGCGGCGTTATCTCATAGCCGCTGACCCGGCGCGAACCATGATCCCAGTTCGGTTCGGCGCCGATCAGCGCCAGCGCCTGGGCGATGTCATCACCGCCGGTGCGCATATTCGATGTACCCCATGCGGTGAGGCCCATAGCTCGCGGCCACTGGCCATGGTCCTGGCGGTAGCGGGTGACCAATAATTCGGCCGACTTCTTGCCAAGCGTCCAGGCGGTGGGTGTCGGCACTGCGCGATTGTCGACCGAATAGAAATTACGCCCGGTCGGCAATACGTCGGTGCGGCCCCTGGTCGGCGCACCGGATGGGCCAGGCGCCAGAAATTTTCCGGCAAGCGCCGCAAGCAGGCCGGCGATCTCGCTTGATCCGCAGCGCTCGACCCTGGGCCTAATTGTTTCATCGATGTGGTGGAGCACCGCCAACGCTTGGCTCCATTTGGGCTCCGGTTCCAGTTCGCCGCTAACCAAACGCGATGCCAAAAGTTCGATACGCTCCACCGTGTCGCCATTGCTGCGCCAGCTTTCAGGGCTAAGATCAGCAAGCTGGGCGGGTCGCGGCCCATTCCATGGCACCGCCATTTCGCAGTCGAGGGGGTCGAACCCGGCAAAACCGAGATCGGCGGCGAGCGCCCGCTGCAAGGAAGCATCACCGCCCGCGCCAAGGCCGCGCGGCACCCGCGCCAATGCAACCACTAAATCGTCTTTCAGCCGACCCTGCGGCGAGCAGCCGAACACGTGCAACCCATCACGAATCTGCATTTCCTTTAGATCGCACAAATAGGCGTCGAGCTTGGTCAAGCGTTCCGCTTCATCGTCGCTGTGGCCAATCCCAGCATCAAGATCAAGGCCGCCGTCTGTCGCCAGTTCCAATATTTGCTTTTTAAGCGATAGGGAGCGCCGGACATCCATGCCGCTTGCGTCGTAATATTCATCGACTAACGCCTCCAGATCGGCGAGCGGGCCATAGCTTTCCGCGCGGGTCAGCGGCGGTGTCAAATGATCGACGATCACCGCCGAGGTGCGCCGCTTGGCTTGTGTGCCTTCGCCCGGATCGTTGACGATGAACGGGTAGATGTTCGCCATAGCTCCAAGCGCTGCTTCCGGCCAGCAGGTTTCATCAAGCGATAGCGCCTTGCCAGGCAGCCACTCGAGATTGCCATGCTTGCCCATGTGTACCACCGCGTCGACCTTGGCCACCGCTTTGAGCCAGATGTAGAACGCCAGATAGGAGTGCGGCGGTATCAGGTCCGGCGAGTGGTAGGTCTCTTTCGGGTCAATGTTATAGCCACGCGCCGGCTGGATGCCGCACAACCCATTGCCCAGCCAAATCGCGGCAATCGCGAATGCATTTTCAGCGCCATCAAAGTGCGGGTCGGCCTCCGGCTTACCCCAGCGCTCGGTCACCGCTTGGCGCAATTGCGCCGGCATAAGTTTGAAATGTTCAAGATAGTTAGTAAGCGTCAGGCGATTGGTAGCCTGATCGCTGCTGCCAATCGCATTGGTCGCGCCCGCTAAAAGGCGCTCAATCAGCGTATTGCCAGATTGCGGAATATCATCGATCCGATAGCCGGCATCATCCATGGCGTTTAACACCACCACCGTGCCGGCTGGCGTATCGAGCCCAACCCCGTTACCGATCCGCCCGTCGCGGTTGGGGTAATTCGCCAGCACAATCGCGACCTTGCGTTCGGCTGCCGGCAATTGGCGCAGCCTGGCCCACGCTTTAGCCTGGCGGGCAACGAAATCAACCCGGCCCGGCTCAGCCGTATGAACGACGATGTTCGCCTGCACCATTTGGTCATGATTTTGCGGGTTCTTGAATGCGATCGCACGGGTAAACACCCGTCCGTCGATTTCTGGCAAGGCGATATTCATGGCCAGATCACGCGGCCCAAGACCGAGAGATGAGCCGCGCCAAGCTTCAAGCGAAGCACCGGCCAGCACCGCCTGCAGCACCACCGCGCCATTTTCATCAAGCACCGTCGGCACATGGTCGACGCCGGCAGCCGCAACCGCGAAACCGGTCAAATTGATGACAATTTGCGGCGGCGCGGCACGAAACAATTCCCGCACCATGTCAACCGAAATCGGGTCCTTCAGGCTGGCAAGGAAAATCGGCAGCGGGTTCATGCCGTGGCGTTGCAGCGCCTCGATCAAGGCATAGATCGGCTGCAAATTGCCGGCCTGAACCAGCGCCCGGTAGAAACAGATCGCGACCGTGGCGCCGCCTTGGTGCCATTGGTTGGCGATGGTTGGAAGGTCGGCGCGGGCCAGGCCGGGCCAAACCAGACCGGCACGGATAAACGGCGCTGCGGTCGGCGGCGCCTCGCGCCCGCCAAGCACAAATCCGCAATAGTCCAGCAGGTGGCGCATGTTGAGCGGGCCGCCCTCGACCAGATAACGCCACATGGCGTCAACCTTATCGCCACCAAGGGTATTAAATGGCGCCAGGTTCGGGTCGTGCCTATCGTCGCCTGGCAGGACCACCAGATGGCAGCCCTTTTGCTGCGCGGTTTCTAATAATTTGGCGACCCCATAGGGCCAGTAGCGCTCGCCGCCAAGCAGGCGAACCACTATCAGCCGCGAGCCGGCAACGGTGTTTTCGCAATAAAGATCAACTGACATCGGATGGGACAATTGCATCAAATTGGCAACCCGAACCGTCAGGTTGGACCCAGTTGCCGCCGCCGCGACCGCGGCTATTTCCGTGTCAGCGGCTGACAGAAACAACAATTCGGCGCTGTCCTGGCCAAGGTCGATCGCCTCGCCGGTTTCGTTGAGCGCACCCTTGGTGGTGGCCAAAAGATGCATGGCGCGCTATGCGCCAAGCGCGGTGATCGCGCGACCGATGCCGCCACGATCCATGCCCGACAAGCCGATCACCACCACACGCGACAGCGGTTTTTCATCCGGGCGCCAATCGCGGTCGAAATAACTTTCCACCCGCTCGCCGACCGCCTGCACCACCAAGCGCATCGGCTTGCCAGCTACATGCACGAAGCCCTTGAGCCGTAAGATGCCGTGTTCGGCAATGACCGGTTTTAATTGCCCTGCCAACGCCTTGGCATCGCCAACCGGGCCGAACCAGGTTTCGAAGCTGTCGAAATCATCATGCTCGTGATCGTCATCACCATGGTGCAATTCATGGTGCGATTTGCGATTGCCAATGTCGGTCTGGCTTTCGGCGCCAAGCCCGAGCAAGATTTCCGCCGGCAACCGGCCATGGCGCGCCGGCACCAGCCGGATCGAACGCGGCGTCTGTGCCTTGACAATGCTGGCGACCCGTTCCAATTCGACGGCGTCGATCAAATCGGCCTTGTTGACCACCACCATGTCGGCGCAATTGATTTGGTCCTCGAACAATTCCTCGATCGGGTTTTCATGGTCGAGACTGTCGTCTTCGGCCCGCTGATCGGCGAGCTTATTTTCGTCATCGGCGAACCGGCCGGCGGCGACTGCGGCGCCATCGATCACGGTCACCACTCCGTCAACGGTGACAGCGGCGCTGACCTCAGGCCAGTTGAAGGCATTGACCAGGGGTTGCGGCAACGCCAAGCCAGAGGTCTCGATGACGATGTGGTCGGGGCGGTTTTCCAGGCTAAGAATGCCGGTGATCGCCGGCACGAAATCATCGGCGACCGTGCAGCAGATGCAGCCATTGGTCAATTCGACAATGTCATCGGCGCTACAGGTCTCGCCACCGCAATCGCGCAATAGTTCCCCATCGACCCCCAGTTCGCCAAACTCGTTGATGATCAACGCGATTCGCCGCCCGCCGGCATTTTGTAGCAAATTGCGGATCAAGGTGGTCTTGCCGGCGCCGAGAAATCCGGTAATCACGGTAGCGGGTATCTTAGCCGACATTGATTGGACTCCGTTTGGCCGCGATGGCGCGGCGATTATTTAAGCCTTTGCGGCAGACCGGCGGTCACAAAATAAACTTCCCCACAAATCGCCGCGACCCGCTGGTGTAGGCGACCTGAATGGTCGCGAAACTCCCGCGCCATAGGGTTGTCCGGTACAATCCCTTGTCCGACCTCATTGCTGACTAAAACAATAACCCCGGCCGCCTTTTCAAGCGCGTCGACAAACTGGTTGAACGCCTGATCGATATCAGCGCCTGCCAACATCAAATTGGTAACCCATAGGGTCAAACAGTCCACCAGTATAAAACGCTCTTGTTTGGCGTGGGTAATAATCGCGCTGGCCAGATCGAGCGGCGCTTCAAAGGTTTGCCAACTGCCGCCGCGACGTTTGCGGTGCTTTTCGATCCGTTCGCGCATTTCTTCGTCCAACACTTCGGCGGTGGCGATGTAGACCCGGTCAGATGCCGCATCGCCCAGGCTTTCGGCCAGCCGGCTTTTGCCGGAACGAGCACCGCCCAATACTAAGGTCACACGGTCATTTTGCGCCGACGCCACGATCAACTAGCCTCGTTGTCGGGCGCAAATTTCGGCACCAGCCAGCCGAGCGCTGCACCAATGACCACGAAACCAAGCGCTGCGGTGACCAGTGCGACAACCGCGAATTCCGCCGCCAATTCTGCCGGTACTGCACTTTCTATCGATGGCTGTTTGGGCGTGCCGATAATGTGCGGCGCGACGATCAGCGCGACCCCCGCTATCATCCAAACCAGCCCCTGGCGAAAAGCAAGTAATGCCAGGCCGATGCCGGTGGCAAACACGGTCGCGAGCCACCACATCTGGCGCTCGCCGACCGCCGCCGCCGCGGTTCCAGGCAGTTCCGGCGGCAATCCAACCGCCGGGGCTAGGATCAAGGTGGCAAATCCGGCCAGGCCCCACATCATGCCAGTGCGAATATCAAGCGGGCGGCCCGATACCAAGATCACCGCCGCCAGCACCAGCGCGTAGCCAACCCCGGTGACCATATTGGCGAGCAGGGTATAAAACATGCGTTCGATACCATCGGCCGGTGTCCAAGGTTCTACCGATGCTGCGTGTTCATGATCGTGGTCTAAATGATCTAAGGGTTCACTAGTCGTTGCTTTTTCAGCGCCGTGGCTGTGTTCAGCGCCTTCATAGTGTTCGGCTTCAAGAATGATAGGTACCACTTTCACCGCTTGCGCGATGGTGGAAAAGGCGCCGCCAATCATGCCCGCTAGCAACGCAGCGAGCAATATTCTGACTACCATGGAATTATCCCTCAGCGCGATTTAGGTCGCTTCGTATATGCAAACGGATCCGATCAGACCGCGATTGTTTAGTGACAGGGAAATCCATTGGCATGGCGCGCATCATGGGCCGCATTGTGCAGCACCTGTGATTGTGCCAGCCCGGCGCCATAGATCAGGAGTACGCCAAAAAACGCCACCAGCGTGGCAGCAACCAGCCGCTCGGAAATCGGACCGGTAACCGATTGGGATTTTACAAGCATGACAACCTCCGTGATTGCTTGTCGGCCATGCGGGCCGTCGTTTGGGCGCTATGCCCTTAACCGGCAGGTCTCCTGGCTCGCGGGGTTCGGCTGGTTCCGCCTTCCCGGAAGATCAATCTTGCGACCTATCCAGTGGCATTTTGGAACCGCCATTCCGCTCTACAGTCGCGGGGTCGGCCGGGATAAGGATCCCCTATTTGGGTCGATCCGTCCCATTCCCTGTTCGTCCCGGGCCTTCGGCCGTGCGGGAACCGGTTGTTACAATTGCTTTAGGGATAGCGCCGGCTTACGTCAATGGCGCAGATGACGCCTGGGCCGCTTGTGCAAGCAAATCGTCGACCGCCAGAAAATGTTCCATCGCCTCGGCTAGTTCATCAAGCGCCCCATCGACAGTGCCAATGAAATCGCCGAGGCTGTCGGTGATGCCCAATTCAGCCAGCCATCGGGTGCGAAATTTGTCTGCCGCAAACAGCCCATGCACATAGCATCCGGCGATCTGGCGGTTCGCCGACATAGCGCCATCCAGCCGGCCATCAATTTCCAGCATGGGGCGGGCGCAATCCGGCCCTTGGGTACGGCCGATATGAATTTCATAACCGGCAAATTCCACATCATAAGCCGGCGCGCGAACGTTAACATTACCGACCCGTTTTTCGCCTTCCAGCACGGTCTCGATGTCGAGCAGGCCTAGACCTTGGCTGGTGCCGGGTGGGCCCTCGACGCCACCAGGATCGGTGACCATGCGCCCCAACATCTGATAACCGCCGCAAATGCCCAGCACATGGCCGCCGCGCGCCACGTGTTCATCAAGTTGGCGGTCCCAACCATTGCGACGAAAGGCGCTAAGATCGGCGATGGTCGATTTCGACCCGGGTAAAATCACCGCCGCCGCCGGTTGCGGCAACGCTTCGCCGGGTCGAACCATCACCAACTCGACCCCGTCTTGGTATCGAAGCGGATCAAAATCGTCGAAATTGGCGATCCGGTCCAATACCGGCACCGCGATCACCGTTTTGCCCAACTGGTTTTTCGCACCTGCGCGGTCGAGCACCACCGAATCTTCCGCCGGCAGCCGCTGCACTGCCGGTAACCACGGCAACATCCCATAGCTTGGCCAACCCGTATGCTCGCCGATGATGCGGATGCCATCGTCAAACAGGCTGGCATCGCCACGAAACTTGTTGATGAGATAGCCGCAGACCATCTGCCGGTCTTGGTGCGCCAGCACCTGATGGGTGCCG
This sequence comes from Rhizobiaceae bacterium, assembly GCA_965248715.1. GTDB lineage: Bacteria > Pseudomonadota > Alphaproteobacteria > Rhizobiales > Rhizobiaceae > CBDFKB01. Next base: position 29,520 of record CBDFKB010000006.1, on the reverse strand, counting down.
ACCAATGAGGCGATCACCCCACCGCGATCAATGTCAGCAACCAAACACACCGGAACCCGGTGTCGGGTGGCAAATCCCATATTGGCGATATCGCCAGCGCGCAAATTGACCTCTGCTGGTGATCCGGCGCCCTCGACGATCACCAGATCGGCCTCCCCAGTAAGCTTGTCGAAACTGGCATCAACCGCCTGCATCAATTCAGGTTTCAGCGCTTGATATTCGCGTGCCTTGGCGCTGCCGTGCAATTTTCCATGCACGATTATTTGGCTGCCGGTCGCGCTTTGCGGCTTCAGCAATATTGGGTTCATGTGCACCGATACCGGCACGCCGCAGGCCAGTGCTTGCAGCCATTGCGCCCGGCCGACTTCGCCACCATCATCAGCCACCGCCGCGTTATTGGCCATGTTCTGCGGCTTGAACGGCCGGACCTGATAGCCGCGCCGAAGCGCTGCCCGGCACAGGCCGGCAACCAGCACCGTCTTGCCCACATCAGAGCCGGTGCCCTGAAACATGATCGCCTTGGCCATCGCCCGCTCCGTTGCTCCGCTCAAATGTGCATAGATCACGGGCCGGCAAATGCAAATCAGCAAAATTAGCCGTCGATGAATTGACGGATGTTAAGACCGGTCATCTCATCGCCTGGCTTCGCCCGCCGCTGGCACCGGCTTATTGCCCAACTCGATGATTTCGAAATCAACCAGATCGTCCCAGTTCGGTTTCCAGACCTCGAAAAGAGCCGGATCATCGGTTTCCATGAGTTGGAACACGCAGTCTTGGCTAAGGGTCAGCCAGCTTTCGATGAACATTAGCCCCGCTGGCAACATGCGACCACGCTCGGCGAACCGGCGGTAGATCGCGTCGACGTTTGCCGGATCGAACCGCTCGATGACCATGAACCGCCGCATTCAAATCTCCCATCTTATACCAAAGGAACTCGCTCTAGTTGCGGGTCGTGTGAGTCCACCAAATTATTGAATAACCCTTTCGTCCTGCTTGTCTTATGATTTTTCGGGTTTCCTGGGAAGAGTACACGCCAAAACAAACAAATAGAGCACGTTGAGCGATTCAATTTAGGCGAAACGTGCGCTAAAGGTGCGGTTTGCGGAAACTGCCATATTCGGCTCCACAACATATCGCTACATGCATACATTCGCTGTCCGGCGAGATTTAGTCAGCGCTCATCTAGGCCGTGTCAGCCAAAAGTGGCTGCCGGTTTTGGGAAAAATGACACGCGTAAACTAAGAGATAGCGCGACGAAGCAAATCCTACGCTTCGTGACAAGCGCTAGTGGAATGAATTTTCCGGGATTTGACGACTGGTTTGACGGCACGGTCTGCCATGCTTACGCTGAAGCCGGTGCATTTATCGACGCCTCGGTTGTGGCAAACAAGATTGCCGCAATATCTTGTAGTAACCCCGGCACATGGAGTTGGATGAATGGCTGAACGCCTATTCGACTATGACAGGCTGCCGGAAGTCGTCGTTTTGCGTTTGAAAACTGCACTGCCTTCAAATCTGGACTGAATCGGGCACCCTGGCCCCGCGGCAGTTTACCGTGCCCGACTCAAGATTTAATCGGAACGCCAAATGCGAAAACGCCCATGAAGACCAATTATTTGCGCGATGAGATGGTCGCCTGGCGCCAGGATATCCACAGCCATCCCGAGTTGGGGTTTAACGAGCAGCGCACCTCGGCTGTTGTTGCAAAGCTGCTGGAAAGCTTCGGCATCGACGTACATCAAGGGGTTGGCAAAACCGGTGTTGTCGGCGTGATGCAACGGGGAAACGGCACCCGCAGCATCGCACTAAGGGCGGATATGGACGCGCTGCCGCTCACCGAGACAAACCGCTTCAGCTACAAATCTCGCAACCAAGGTGTGATGCACGCGTGCGGTCATGACGGGCACACCGCCATGTTGTTGGGTGCGGCAAGACACTTGGCCAAGGAAGAGGATTTCGACGGCCGGGTAGTTTTCATCTTCCAGCCTAGTGAGGAACATGGGCTTGGCGCGGCGGCTATGATTGACGATGGTTTGTTTAAGAGTTTCGATGTGGAAGAAGTGTACGCCATGCACAACATGCCGGGGATGGCGACTGGCACATTTGCTTCGCGCGTTGGCCCGATTACTGCCTCAGAAAGCCTGTTCGAGGTCGAAATTACTGCCAGGGGCGGCCATGCCGCACTGCCGCATATGGGGGTCGACGCGATTCTGGTTGGCTCTGAGATTGTCAGCGCGCTGCAAACGATTGTTTCCAGGAAATTAGATCCCGGGCTGAACGGGGTGGTCTCAGTGACCGAATTCATCACCGACGGAAAGCGCAATGTGCTGCCCGGCACGGCCCTACTTAAGGGCGATGCCCGCGCATTGAACCCAAGCATCAATCAGGCGATCGAAGCGCATATGCGGCAATTGGTTGCCGGTATTTGCCAGGCCCATGGGGTTTCGGCGACAGTCAAATACGACACGATTTTTCCGCCGACAATCAATGCTGCGTCGGCCACCAACGCGGCAATGCAAGCGGCTCGCACCATTGCCGGCAAAGCTGCGGTGAATGCGGATTGCGAGCCGAAGCTGTTTTCGGAAGATTTCGCCCACATGGCCGCCAAAAGGCCGGGATGCTTTGTCTTGATGGGCAACGGAACTGGCGGGGCAAATGCCCGCCCGCTGCACTCGGCCGACTATGATTTTAATGATGATGCGCTGGTACCGGGTTCGTCGTTCTGGGTGGCGCTGGTCGACCAACAATTGAATGGCGGCGCGCATTAACGTTTGCCGCACCCATGGAGGAGTTCTGTCGCCGGCTCGTAAATACAGGCTTTGACGTCGCCATTATCACTGCCGACGATAATGTCTACTAATTGACCGGATACTACGACTATCTGCATATGGATTTCGCTCGCCCAACCATCCTTGTGGCGCCGCAGTCGATCTTGAATGGCATCAATTCACCGCCAAACTTATGCGGCGCACCGAGGCGACCGTTATCCCGGTATATTTCGACGGCCATAACTCACGCCTGTTTCAGATCGCCAGCCATCTTAGCCAAACCATCCGTCTGGCGTTGATTTTCCGTGAAACCGCCCGCCGCATGAAAACCCCAATGGACCTGGTGATCGGTGAGCCGATCACACCCAAGCAATATGGCCACTATCGGGACCGGGGCGAGCTGCTGCGGTTCCTACGCCGCAGCACCTACATGTTAGCGCGCCAATTGACCGGAAAACGCCGCCGCTTGCCAGATCATGAAAGTGTGTTTCGTTTCAGGGTCCAAGCCGATTAAGGGCATCGCTTTAGGGTCTGTTGAGGTTCATGATTGTGGTGCCGGGGTGTAACCCGGCGTTTGCCTGCCGCTGCAAAACCGCTAATATGAAAACTGGGAGCTATGGACCGGAGAGTTTTGGTGTTTGTGCCTGTTGGCAAATTTGTCACCTGGTTGATTGGTTGTTGTTGCGTATTGGCGCTCGCATTGGTGCTTGCACCACACAACGCCCACGCCCGCCCCTATATCTTGGTTGACGCTGAAACCGGCGCGGTACTGGCGGCAAACCATGCCAACAATCGTTGGCACCCGGCATCGGTGGTCAAAATGATGACCGCCTATACGGTATTCAGGGCGCTGGAGACGGGCGAGATTACTTTGCAATCGCCGGTACGAATATCCCAGCAGGCCCTAGCCAAGCCACCAACCAAGATGGGTTTTCCGCTTGGCACCATCATGAACATCGACAATGCATTGAAGATGATGCTGGTCAAATCGGCCAATGATGTGGCGGTGGCGCTGGCCGAGGCGATTGCCGGCAATGAACCGGCCTTCGTTGGACGCATGAACCGCCACGCCGAAGCGCTTGGCATGCGCGACACCCATTTGCTTAACACCCACGGCCTGCATGAGCCCGGGCAATACACATCCGCATTCGATCTGGCGTTGTTGGCGATGGAGCTGCACCGCAATTACCGGCCCTATCTCGACTATTTCTCGATCACCGCAATCCGCCATGGCAGATGGCGCCTGCGCAATCACAACTCCTTGCTGGAACGGTTCGCCGGTGCCACCGGCATGAAGACCGGTTACCTTTGCGCATCCGGCCTTAACATTGTCGCCAGCGCCCAAATTGATGGCCGCGCATTGATCGCCGTGGTGCTCGGCGCGCGCAAATCGACCTTTCGCAACATTCGCGCTGCCCGGCTGTTGAGCGACGGATTTGCCACCATGCATTGGGAAGCCGCACCGCACATTTCTTCTTTTGCCCGCGTATCGAACCCGGTGCCGCCGAAGGACATATCGCGACAGGTGTGCCGTCGTAAAACCAATTCAGCCAATGCGGAGATTGTCGACGGGGCGGAAATAGCGCGTCGATTGGCGGCCGAACAATCCCTGGTTAGGGTGGAAGATGTATTCCTTACACCCCGCATCCAAACCGGCACGGACGCTTGGGTGAAGCTAGGTGGGGCGAGCGGACCAAGCCCGGTCAATATCCAAGTGGTCAACGGTTCCGCACCGCAGTATATCTATCCAGTGCCGACGCGGCGACCAAGCCGGTTGACCCCCCATGGCGACAATTTCGCCATCAACGCGGCGGATGACAACCACGCTATCCTGGCCACCATTCCTGCGATCGCCGACCCCTCGCCAGTGCCAAAATCGCGGCCTGATCGGCTGATACCGCCAAACGACCGCATAGTCGCATCCTGGCTGGCGATGTAGGGTACTCCTCATAAAGCGTGGAGCTGATATGCAGTCACCCATATTGATTGGGGAATTATTCGGCTTTTGCCGTCGGCTCGCTCGGACGCCACTCACAGCCATTGCTCATCAACAACGTGCCCAAAGGCGAAGGGGTAACCCAATAGCATGCGGTTAGTTCGTTTCGGATCATATCCGGCAATAACGAATGGTAGATTGAAGGCACCTCGATTGCCCGGCAATACTGGTTTTCGCCAAGCCACCATCGCCCGGTCATCGTGACCCTAAATTCGACCTCGAGCGAACCATCGTCCAAATTGTAGATACTGCCAGTCTGGTCACGGCAGGTGACATCGAACCGGTTACCGGTTACCGCCTGGAAAATCTCCTCGCTGGTCAATATAAGTTCTTCGCTGTGATCGGTCGCCGAGCCTGCCGAAGAGCCAACGACAATTGCGAAAAGAAAGTTTAGAACAAAAAGATGCCTTGCGATCACCGCCGATTGCCTCCAGCCGATTTCAGAGTCCCTTTGATGAATTCGAAGTCAATTGGGTTTCATGATTGACTTGGAATTCATCAAAACGACCCTAGCGCTTGTCACCAAGCGTAGGATTTGCTTCGTCGCGCTATCTCTTTGTTTATGCGTGTCATTTTTCCAAAACCGGCACCCACTTTTGGGTGACACGCTCTAGGGTCCGTGGACAATTATGGTTGTAATGCCGGTTTGATCCCATTGGTACAGCTTCGTGGCGCGAGGAGGAAGGACATGCTGGGCATATTTGACGACGAGTGGCGCGAATTGGGCTCTTTATCGAAAGCAACCAAGCCGGTATGAATACCAAGCGTCCTTACTGTTAACCCATATGAGTCAATAGTAAGGACGCTTGGTATTACCGCTTGTTCTCGGCGAAATTTTGGTCTGATGAAAATCCTGCGCAAAATCGCGAAATATGCCGTTTTCCTGCTGGCCGCCTATGGGTTGCTCGGCGCGGCAGTCGCCGTGACCCCAATGGGGCCGTTACGACAGGCGCCAACCATCACCAACGCCGAACAATGTCATCGGATTTTCCTGCGCCGCAACACCGTGCATATGGCGCTAGTGGTCAACACCAACGATGTGCGGCGCCTTGGCGGCAGTGAACTGGCTTCGCTATCCCAGGGAAAATGGCTCGATTTCGGCTGGGGCGATCATCAATTTTACACCAGGCTACATGAACTGACCGGCTTCAAGCGGGTCGGGGTAATCATGAACGCATTGTTGTGGCCGTCTTATTCCAGCGTTCATGTCGCCGGCTATGATTTCGAGCCGATGTCGATCTATGAGCGCTCCGACATCCCGTATTTCCAAACCATGGAGTTCATGAAAAATTTGCCGCGCAGTATCATCGAACTAAGGGTGCCGAGCAAGAATTTGGCTAATTTGGTCGGATTTTTGCGCAGCGAAATCGAAGACATGGAGCCGGTACAACAGGGCCGGTTCACCGATGGCCGGTTTTATTCCAGCACTTCGAAATATCACCTGCTGGCGACCTGTAACAGTTGGGCCGCCGAGGGCTTGCGCCAGGCAGGCTTTGACATCAATCCGCGTACCGCGATAATCCCGAAAATGACCCTGTCGCAGATCAACAGCCAGCCCCATGATCTGTGCCCGCCCGACCTGGCAATGGCCGACTATAGTGACGCGCCGGTCGCCGCTTCAGCGGACTAATCATACAAATAGCGGCCTGGTTGAATGTGAGTTTATGCAAATTTTTGTTGCAAGCGTTCGGCCAGCACATCAAAAATCCTGCTAATACCAAACCCAGTGATCTTTGGCTCACTGCTATTTGGCGTTCTTCTCACGGCAATTCTTCGCTTCGCTAAGGCCTGCGCGGGCGCGGCGCATAAACGCCGGTTCGCTCTTCGCGAACTATTTCCAGTCAATAGGTGAAAAGCAAACCCAGTGATTTTTGGCTCACTGCTATTTGGCGTTCTTCTCACGGCAATTCTTCGCTTCGCTAAGGCCTGCGCGGGCGCGGCGCATAAACGCCGGTTCGCTCTTCGCGAACTATTTCCTGTCAATAGGTGAAAAGCAAATGCGGCTGGTATTATAACAAGGGTACCAAGTTCAGCGCGCCGACAGTCTCGGGTCGAACGGGCAGCTGGTCAAGTTTTCATAGCCGGTTTCGGTCACCAGTAACTGGTCTTCGAGCTTAATGCCGTCCGGCCCGCCAACCTCGCCGATATAGGCTTCGACACACAACATCATGCCTTCTTCCAACACCCCTTCATAACCGCGCTCTTCCCAGTCGACAGTGTATTTGATCGACGGCCATTCGTCGCACAATCCAACCCCGTGAAACCGCGAGCCATAACGTTGCGGCACATAGATTTCCGGCAATTGGTGACCGTTGAAACTAAGCTCTTGGAACGAAATTCCTGGCCGCACCAGTTCGGCGTTTTGCATGATGTGGTCATGGGCCAGCGCATGCATGTCCTTTTGCCTTTGGGTCGGCTCGCCGTCACCGATGAACCAGGTCCGGGAAATGTCGGTGCACATGCCATAGCAGCCGATCAGATCCGTGTCGAAAGCAAGGATTTCATTGTTGCCGATCACCCGCGGACCGCACTCCTGGAACCATGGATTGGTGCGCGGTCCTGACGAAAGGATACGGGTTTCGATCCATTCGCCACCACGGCGGATATTGGATTTGTGCAGTTCGGACCACACATCGTTTTCACTCATGCCCGGTTCGACCATCGCCCGCATTTCAGCGATCGATTGCTCGCAGGCATAAATCGCGCAGCGCATCGCCTTGATCTCGTCCGGCCCTTTGACCGCGCGGGTGCGCTCGGTCAGTTCCTCGCCGTCATGCACTTCGATGCCCAGTTCGTCGAGTGCCCTGAGACCGGCAATCTGGACCTTGTCGACCGCCAACCGCCGGTTGTCGCCAGCATGCGCGCGCATCAACTCGTCGATCTGGTGGGCGAACAGTTCTGCCTTTTCCTCGGTCCGATCACCGGTCGCGAAATAGAAAAACGAGCCGCCGGAGCGCACCTCTTTGACCAGCGGATTGTAAGACGTCATGTACTCATAGCCGCCATATTCCCACAGCACCATATGGCCGTCTGCGGTAACCAAACAGGCGCGAAACGGATTGTGCGCGGCCCATAATTGCATGTTGGTGGTATCGGTGGCGTAGCGAACCGACAGCGGGTCGTACATCAACAATCCGGCCAGATCGCGCGCGTTGATGGCGTCGACCAAGCGTGCGAGCCGATGGCGACGCATGGCTTGAAGATCGGGACACTCAAGTCCGGCCGCCGCCCACTCATCAAAGGCAAGCGCGGTCGGGCCGATTTCCAACCGGTCATTGTCGTCAGGCGTATTGTCCGGCTTGCGCCGGGTCGGATCAATCTTGGGATTGGGCACAGAGAACGGATTGGCGCTCATAACAGGATCCAAATTTGGTGCGTTGTACTTTGCATGAGACTATGCCGCTTAATCGGCCGCGTCCAATGATTGCAGCGACGTGATCTGTCTTATCGCGACAACGGCAAGGCTCGTAGCGCCCGGCCAAGAAAATCGACCACGAAGCGGATCCGCGCCGAAGTGTGCAGTTCGCGGTGCGAGGCCAACCACATCGGTAGCGCCGGGATCGCCAAGTCTTCGACCACCTCAACTAGTTCCGGCGAGCGGGTGGCGATCAGGCGTGGCCCGAACCCGATGCCGGCACCGGCCTTGACCAATTCCCAATAAGCAACTTGGTCGTCGGTGCGAAAGGCAAACATCTCCCGCCCGCCTGTCAGACCGAGTTCGGCCATGGTGCGCAGGATCAAATCAGCCCGGTCGTAGCCAACAATGCGGTGATCATATAATTGTTCGATGGTTTTCGGCGTGCCATGCCGGGCCAGATAGTCGCGGTGCGCATAGGTCCCCATCGCCATGTTGTTGACCTTGGCGGCAATCAGATCGTTTTGCGTCGGACGCACCATGCGCACCGCGATATCGGCGTCGCGCAACAGCAGGTTTTCGACCTGATTACTAGCTACGAGCTCGATATCGATTGCCGGTTCAGCGTCTTTGAGTGCCACCAAAATATCCGGCAGCAAATAGCTGGAAACCACATCGGAGGCGGTGATCCGCACCGGCCCTGATACGCTGGCAACCGCCCCTTGGGCGGTCAGTCGCAATCGACCCGCCGCCGCCGCCATGTCGCGGCCGTCATCGACCAGCGCCAGGCCGGCTTCGGTCAATGCCATGCCGGTGCGGCCGCGTTGAAACAAGGTCACACCAATTTCGCGCTCCAACCGGTCGATCTGCCGGCCAAGAGTCGGTTGACTAACCCCAAGCCGCTCAGCGGCAGCAATCAAGCTGCCAGCCTCGGCGACTTCGAGAAACAGACGAACACGGTCCCAATTCATCTTCAATACAATAATGAATAATTAATATGCATCAATTGGTATTTTCATCTTATTATGAATTCTTAAATTGAACTCACTAGAGCGTGTCACCCAAAAGTGGATACCGGCTTGGACAAAATGACACGCAAAAACAAAGAGATAGCGCGACGAAGCTATTCCAACGCTTCGTGACAAGCGCTAATTCATACAGCGAGGAAAGATTATGCAAACGATCGTCATCTTGGGTGCCAATGGTCGCATCGGCACCGCCGCCGCCAAGGCTTTTCACGCCGCCGGATACCGGGTCATCGCAATTACCCGAACCGGCCGCGCCGACCATCTGCCGGGCGAAATCGAAACCCGCGCCGCCGATGCGCTCGATCGCGACCAGTTGGTCGTCGCCACCAAAGGCGCCCACATCATCTTCAACGGCCTCAACCCGCCCTACCACAAATGGCGGCAAATGGCCGAACCGTTGGCGCGAAACGTTGTCGCCGCCGCCAAGGCCAACGAGGCGACCCATCTGTTTCCAGGAAATGTGTATAATTATGGGCGCAATATCCCGCCTGAATGCGATCCACTAACCCCGTTCTTTGCGAACACCAAGAAGGGCCGGCTGCGCATCACCATGGAAGATATTTTCGAGGCTGCGGCCAGCCAGCATCAGGTACAGACCATCATCCTGCGCGCTGGCGATTTTTATGGCGGATCGGTCGGCGGTTCCTGGTTAGACTTGGTGATCACCGCCAAACTAGCCAAGGGTATATTCACCTATCCAGGCCCAATCGACGTGCCCCACGCTTGGGCCTATTTGCCGGACTTGGCAAAGGCTTTCGTCGCGCTCGCCGGCAAACGGAAAGAATTCTCCAATTTCGAAACCTTTACCTTTGCCGGCCACACCATGACCGGTGCTGAAATGATGGCCCATGCAAGCGTGGCGGTAGCGGGGCCGTTAAAGCGTGCCAGCCTGCCCTGGATCTTGGTGCGCGCCGGTGGCTTGGTGAACCCGGTGTGGCGCGAACTGCCGGAGATCTCTTATCTGTGGTTTCGCCCGCACCGGCTTTGCGGCGACAAATTGGCCCTAGCGGTTGGAGCTCTTGACGCCACACCGCCAGATAAGGCGGTCAGCAAAGCGATCCGCGATCTGGCCGATGCTGGGCAAGAACAGTCTTATTTGCGCCGTTGACCCGGGTGCAAACTCTTGCCGAGAATATGATCGCTGGCGCCAACCACATGGGCGCTGGCGCCGACGATCAGCGGGTCGGTGCCACCAATCGCGTTGTCGTCGCGGTGGGTATAAGGCAGCAAAGACAGAAAGTAGCGCATGCAGTTTAGTCTTGCCCGCTTCTTGTCGTTCGATTTGATGATCGTCCACGGCGCGTCGGCGGTGTCGGTATAAAAAAACATCGCCTCTTTGGCCTCGGTATATTCATCCCATTTGTCGAGGGATTCGCGATCAATCGGTGATAATTTCCACTGCTTCAAAGGTTGTTTTTCCCGGCTCTTGAAGCGGCGGAATTGCTCTTCCTGGGTAACCGAAAACCAAAATTTGAACAAGCGGATGCCGCTTCTCGTCAACATGCGTTCGACTTCGGGGGTCTGGCGCATGAATTCCAGATAGTCCTGCGGCGAGCAAAAACCCATCACCCGTTCGACACCGGCCCGGTTATACCAGGAACGGTCGAACAGGACGATTTCGCCGCCCGACGGCAAGTGTTCGATGTAGCGCTGGAAAAACCATTGGCTGCGCTCGCGGTTGCTCGGCTTATCGAGCGCCACCACCCGCGCGCTGCGCGGATTAAGATGCTCCATGAAACGCTTGATCGTGCCGCCCTTGCCGGCCGCATCACGGCCTTCGAACAGCACCACGATTTTCTCGCCGGTGGCGCGCACCCAGTCCTGCACTTTTAATAATTCAATCTGCAGTTGCGCTTTCTTGCGCTCATATTCGGCGCGGTTCATCATGCGCTCGTATGGATATTCGCCAGTTTCGAAAAAATGACGGATCGATTCCCCGTCATGGGCGGCGTGAACGATTTTTTGCGCCGACGCTTCGCTGATGGATGGCTGCTCGTTTTCTGCTACCGCCTCGGTTTCGAGCCCCGCAACTTCTTCCGCTTTGGCCTTGGGTGCCGCGCCATTGCCAATTTCTGCTTCTGGCGTGTGTGCGGAACGTGGCGCCTTTCCTGGCCTTACGCCCTTGCTGGTCTTGTGTGCGCTGCCGGCCCCTTGCTTGGCTCCATTGTCGTTGGCCCTGGTCATAATGACCTCTCCTGAATATTAGAGCGTGTCACCCAAAAGAGGGTGCCGGTTTTGGGAAAAATGACACGCATAAACTTAGACAGACCGTGTGGAAACACCTTTTGAGATGACCAATTTAATATTGCGGCTGTTTATTTTCAGATATTGACCTTCATGCAAGATTTCGATTTCAATTGTCATGATTACGCGATACCGGGCGGTATTTGGGTTTTATCGATTGATATTGACTGATTTTGGCCAATGGCGCCTCCTCAAGCCCGTATTGCCACCATCAATCCTTTTACCCCGACGAGATTGAGCGCCCGGCGGATGTTGTAGGCCAATGCGGTAAGCGAGAACTCGGCGCGGACGTTTTCCAGATGTCGCATCAGGAATGCACCCTGACCCATCCATTGTTTGATCGAACCAAAGGGATGTTCAACGCTGTTGCGGCGCTCGTTCATTATTTCGGGCTGGGCTTTCACGCGCACTGCCATACGATCCAGAACCGCTTCATTTTCCAGTCGAGATACCCGTCGAAAACTCTTTGTGCATTTTGCTTTCAGATTACAGGTACGGCAGGCCTTGCGGTTACAATAATCAATCTTCCTGTTGCCTCGCACTTTGCTTTCATACATTGGCAAAAGAACCGCACCTGCCGGGCAGATATACTGGTTCTTGTCCGCATCATAGCTAAACACATCCTTGGCAAACAAACCTTCGCGCACCGCTGAACCACGCTGCGGTTTGGCCACAAAGGGTACAAGCCCGGCTTTCTCACAATCCTCGATATCTTCAATCTTGAAGTAGCCCCGGTCAGCCACAACATTGATTTCTTCAACACCAAGGATCGTGCGGGCTGGTTCCGCCGTTTTGGCCAGCAGGCCCAGATCGCCAACCTGTGTACAAACTTCTTGCGCGACGATCAGCTTGTGTTTGCAATCAACTGCAATCTGCACATTGTAACTAACGCCTGCCTTGGACTTGCCCGCTTGATACCGGCTGTCCGGGTCGCTCAGCGATATCTGGCTTTCGCCATTGCACTCCATTTCGCCAAGCAGGGCCTTGTGGCGGCCTTGCCTGGCCTGAAGTTTGGCGATCTTTTCACCAAGCTTGGGATCACCACCTGAAGGGCGTGAGCCATCCTCGCCATTATCGCCGTCATCCATATCACTCAGATATGCGGCCAGACGCTCGTCTGCCTCTTTGATGGTTTTGGTCAATCCGGTTTTGGTAAAGTTCTTGTCCTTGGCGTTCACAGCCTTGATCCGGGTTCCATCAACGGCCAGCAATTCCCGGCCAAACAGATCAAGTTGGCGACACAATAACACAAACTCCCGGAACACATGTTTGAAGGCCGCCCGGTTATCGCGTCGGAAATCAGCAATCGTTTTGAAGTCTGGCTTCAAATGCCGCAACAGCCAGATCACTTCAATATTGCGGTAGCACTCCACCTCCAACCGGCGGCTTGAGCGCACCCGGTTGAGATATCCATAAATATAGAGCTTCAAAAGATCCGCCGGATGATAGCCGGGCCGGCCCGTCGCCTCGGCTTCAACCCTTGTAAAGCCCGCACCTTGCAAATCCATGGCGTCAACAAAAGCATCAATGAAGCGAACCGGGTTATCCGCCCCAACATAATCCTCCACCCTTTCGGGCAACAACAACATTTGGGTGCGGTCAGTTCCAGAAATATGAGCCATGGTGAAAAATACCATGCTGCACACCTATATGGAATCTAAGTTCGAGTTTCCACACAGTCTGTTAGAGATAGCGCGACGAAGCTATTCCAACGCTTCGTGACAAGCGCTAGTCCCACGGAAACAAAAACATAGCACACCATGACCAAAGCTTCACCGTATCGCCGGCATACCGCGTCGAAAAGTACCGATGCTGGTTAATGTGGCACGAAAAGCCATCACCAGATCGGCAACCCAGTGCAATAATACTAAGGGAACTTAATATTGGCCTATTTGATGGATGCAAACCGGTTCATCCGGCAAGAAGCGAAGCGTAGCGCGATGCCGGGGTATCGGGCCAGGGTTATCGGGCAAGTTTCGCAACGACCTCCGGCAGGCCGTTTTTTTTGCCAGCTTTTGTTGACCAAGCCGGTGCTACAGCGAACAAACCGCCTAGGTGAGAGCCTCTAATAACCCTCGATTTTGTTGGGCTGGGAGTGATTTTGAAGTTTCGAGTACCGGATAATATGTTGGAATATTTGAGGAACGCAAAAACGAAAAATTGCTCCCAGGACCCAAAAGAACGGTTTTTGGCAGGTGCTCAGGTGCTAGCGCATCGAATACGTCGCATCGATTGACATGCTGCATATCGAGGCTGCTGCCGGCCCCGACGTTTTGCTGCACTTTATGAAGAGTTTCTGCGGTTGACCGGGCCTGTTAACCCAACCGACAGGCAGCAACCAAAACGCCGCTTGCCCGATACCTAGGTATCAGGCGATGTTTAGCACCAAGCTGGACGATCCGAATTGCTGCAATCAAATGCGTCAATATCGGGTTCCCTAGAGCCCAACCGAATATTCCCGTAAGATTTGACGGAGGCAGATTTTGAGATGTTTTGAAGTAAAATCAAGGCTATAGGGTGCTGCCCTTTAGTTTTGATTGTACACAAAAACAGCCAATATATGCCCCGCCCGAAGGGTTATGGCAAAATCAAACCTCACGGGAATATTCGGTTGGGCTCTTAGGTATCAAACAGGCGCTCGCCCTGTTCCTTGATCACCTGGCGGGCCTTACGCATCAGCCCGGCGGCAGCGTCATCGGTGCTCATGAATAAATCGGCGCGGATCAATTTGTGTTCGCGGTGTTCGCCGCCAACCTCTTTGGAGATGATACCGCACAGGCGAAATTGTCCACCTTCATTGATCGGTGTCGCCTGGATCAAAAAGCCCTCATGGGTTTCCTCAGCCACCACCTTCGGTACCGATGAACCCATGCCACTTCCGCCAAAAAGTTTCTTCAAAAATGACATCTGTGCTCAATCATAATCAGCAAGGGAAAGTTCGAATTGCGGGTCGAATAGGGGTGTCAAAGCGTCGCCGCTCGCATGGTTCGAAATGAGCCGATACGCGCTTGCGTCCGGATCCCTATGGATGCGCACGGACAAATCCAGCGCGTCGGCCACCCACAATTCGCGAATGCCGAATTCGGCGTAGATAGCCGCCTTGCGGCCCTGATCGTAGGCAAGCGACGAAACGCTGATTTCAATCGCCAACAACGCGGTATCGCCCTTTAATCCCTCAAGTCCTGTATCAGTTTCGTAAACCACGAAATCAGGCTCCAGAAAAGTGTCCTTAGACAACCGGAATGTGGTTTCGGGAATAACTTTGTACTGGTCGCTCAATCCGCGCACCAATTGATAGGTGAACCACTGCTTTAATCGTTCATGTCGAATGCCTTTGGGCGACATCGGTACAATCTCCCCACCGATCAGCTCGAAGCGTTCGTCGCGGCCGATCACCCCCGTCTCCACCATGCGCTCAACATCGGCGATGGTGAAGCCACGACGGGGCAACCCCTCGGCAGCCTGGGTGGTGTGGATGTTCATGGGTATAAGATAGCACAACAATGGTGTGAGTTCTAATGCCCGCGCGGGATCAAGCAGCAGACGTCAACCTAGCGGCCGCTAGTCGACCGATCAACGTTCAACAAAACCCTGTGGTTCGCCAACCCACCTACTGATCGAGGAACGATCTCAGTTTACGGCTGCGGCTCGGGTGCTTGAGCTTGCGAAGCGCTTTGGCTTCAATCTGGCGGATGCGTTCGCGGGTGACCGAAAATTGCTGACCGACCTCTTCCAGGGTGTGGTCGGTATTCATACCAATGCCAAAGCGCATTCTAAGCACCCGTTCCTCACGCGGCGTCAGTGAGGCCAGCACCCGGGTGGTGGTTTCGCGCAAATTCGACTGGATCGCGGCATCGATCGGCAGCACCGCGTTTTTGTCTTCGATGAAATCGCCGAGATGGCTGTCTTCCTCGTCGCCAATCGGCGTTTCAAGACTGATCGGCTCCTTGGCGATCTTTAATACCTTGCGGACTTTTTCCAGCGGCATGGCCAGTTTTTCCGACAATTCTTCCGGGGTCGGCTCACGACCGATCTCGTGCAGCATTTGGCGTGAAGTGCGCACGATCTTGTTGATGGTCTCGATCATATGCACGGGAATGCGGATGGTACGCGCCTGATCGGCGATCGAGCGGGTAATCGCTTGGCGAATCCACCAGGTCGCATAGGTCGAGAATTTGTAGCCACGGCGATATTCGAATTTGTCGACCGCCTTCATCAGGCCGATATTACCTTCCTGAATCAGATCGAGAAATTGCAGTCCGCGATTGGTGTATTTCTTGGCAATCGAAATCACCAGGCGCAAATTGGCCTCGACCATTTCTTTCTTCGCCTGGCGTGCTTCGCGCTCGCCCTTTTGCACTTTGTGTACGATACTGCGAAATTCGCTCGGCTCCAGGCCGGTGGCGCCAGCCAGTTCGTGTATTTCGTTGCGCAACCCCTTCATCGCCGGTTTTTCGTTGCGCACAAAATCTTTCCAGCCCGGCGCCGACAAATTGGCGATGCGGCGGATCCAATTTGGGTCGAGTTCGGCGCCAATATATTCTTTTAAAAATGAACCCCGGGTCACGCCATAGGATTCGGCAAGGCGCATTAACCGGCCCTCAAGGCTGACCAGAGTTTTGTTGGTATCGTATAATTGTTCGACCAGGGAATCGATTCGGTTTTGGTTGAGCGACAGGCTCTTGACCGCGTCGACAATCTCGTTGTGCAATTGTTTGTAGCGGCGTTCTTGGGCCGGCGACAGGCTCTTATTGCCGAGTTTCTTTTCCACCAACTGGTCCTGCAAACGGCGCAGTCTTTTATAATTGTCGGCGATCTTGTCGAAGGTTTCCAACACCCCTGGCCGCAGTTCGGCTTCCATCGCCGCTAGCGACAGGGCGTTTTCCAGATCGTCGTCGTCATCATCATCTTCTTCTTCGCCCTCCGCGTTCTCGCCTTGCGGTGCCGCGCCATGCTGACCGGGCTGGCCATGTTGACCGGGCTGACCATGCTGGCCGGGCTGGCCGGGCTGGCCATGTTGGCCGGGCTGACCATGCTGGCCGGGCTGGCCGGGCTGACCGGTCGCTTGACCCTCAACTGGCCTGGCGGCTTGCGGGGTTTCGCCCGGGGGCGGTTGGCTCGGCGCCACCGGTACCGCCGGCACGGCCTTGGCCTCGGGGCCGGCATAGGTTGCTTCCAAATCGATAATGTCGCGCAATAAAATATTGCCTTCGTTCAATTCATCGCGCCAGATGATGATCGCCTGAAAGGTCAGCGGGTTCTCGCACAAGCCGGCGATCATGGTTTCGCGGCCAGCCTCGATCCGCTTGGCGATCGCGATCTCGCCTTCGCGCGACAATAGTTCCACCGTACCCATTTCACGCAAATACATGCGCACCGGGTCGTCGGTGCGGTCGGCCGGTTCGCGCTTCTTGGTGGTGGTAACCGCCTTGTCGCCGGCCTCCACCAGATCGGTGCTTTCTTCTTCGGCTTCTTCTTCCTCGACAACGTTGATGCCCATGTCGGATAACATCGACATCGTGTCCTCGATCTGCTCCGACGAGACCTCTTCAGACGGCATGACGGCGTTTAATTCGTCCACTGTCACATAACCGCGCTTCTTGGCCGCGCGGATCATCTTTTTTACCGCAGCGTCGCTCAAATCGAGCAGCGGACTGTCCGGGGTTTCCGTGCCAGATTTTGGTACGTCGGCTTTTTCCTGGGCGTTTGTCGCCATGTGGTGTGTTTCTCCACAGCGTGCGGCCAGCCGGCAATAGCGGCGACCGATCTAGAAATTGTTGCAGCGCAGCGAATCAGCCGCGCGTGTAAGGTCGAACCCGGCGATAAGCCGATTGTGTTAACTCAGGTTTAACCACGATCCCGGACCCGGCAGTGGTTTAACCGATATACCAACCCATCATTGCTCACCAAATTGGGCTAACTAGGTCCCGTTGACAAACTGGTTTCGGTTGCAGCGCGTGCCAGATTTTGTATCTGAACCGGCGAAAGGCCCGCCGTGGTGCCCCGCACCATAAGGGGATTTCAACCCATTCAGGGGCAAAAACTGGTACGTCTTCAAAAGATATGGTGAAAACGGTACAACCACCAACTGGACACTTCTAAAAACCCCTGAACCGATTCAAGGCTTCGAGATACCAGGCCGTTTGATTCTGGTTTGTTCACTATTCGAATCTGACCTGTTCGCACCGACGAGCGCATATTGGTGCCATCGTCGAGGTTTTTAGAAGTGTCCAACTATCTCACATACGCCGTGATTTTCTGCCTGCCGATACCCCAAAATCATCGATCAGCGCTTCCATGCCATCTTACACCAAGGGTGGCTATTATTGGCCCAGTTCCGATTGGATCAGCAGCAATCGTTCGAGTTTTCGTCGCTATTGTCGCCAGCCAACGTGGAATTGGCCGCTCTAAGCTCCTTATTTAGGGTGCGCGAGCCCACATACAATGCTTAAGCTTGCCGCCACCCGTCGATTGCATCTTCAAGGGGGTTATGCCGCTCGCCGCAGAGTTAATTTTCGCGCTCTGGAATGAGACTTGAGAGATTGGAATTGTTCATCCAGTTCTCTCTCGAATGCCAATATTTCCAACTCTTTTTCTAAAACCGCCTTTTTCAAACAAACGATGGCATTAACATCAATTTCCGCATCAGAGGTTTGCTGATCAAAATTTAGTTCTTCTTCCATATTTATCAATTCAACTTTATCCAATAAGAGACGAAACGTAAGTTTGATAGTTTCTTCGGGAGGCTCATAATTGAGTGCCGGAAACAGGCGCTTTAGTCTATGCCCCCGCGCAAGGGACCACTCCAGTACACTATTTCCACTTTCGACTTTGATTTCCCCGTGTTTCTCGGATCCATGTATCGATTCTATTACAAATAAACACCTTCTGTCTATTTGATTATATATCATCGATACGTCTAGATCTGCATATTCAACATATAGTTTGTACATTTCTTGTACGAAAAAATTATATGGATCCTTTTTGAATCTTATGTTGCTTATTTCCTCCACATATTCAGGAATGATGCCGGGGTACTCGACGCAAAATCCAAGCAGGATTTTTGCCACTGACTTATCTTCAATTTTCAACGATGAGCTTTTCCGAAGCCCACGGTCCTCAGACTTGCCATACCGCTTGAAATGTTCAAATAGCCGCAAACGAGCATGGGCAGCGTAATATTTGAACACCGCCGGATCGCGTATCAATTTGATATCGGCCATGATCTGATGCTCAACCCGAGCCTGCTGTTCAGGTGTTTCGGCAATCATCTCGTGCAAGCGCCTTGTCATTACAAGTTCATGCAGAGGCGCTGCATTATTCAGGTACTCTTGAAACTGAGGTGGCCCTTGGTCACGCAGCACATCGTCCGGATCCATCCCGTTCTTCAGCAAAACGAACTTTACCGATTTTCCTGCCTTTAGCTGACCAAGAGCAATATCAACGGTTCTATTGGCCGCGGTTTCCCCTGCGCGGTCGCCGTCGAAACAGATTGTCGGTTCGTCAACCACACGCCAGCAAAGTGCCAATTGGTTTTCGGTGAGTGCTGTACCCATCGGCGCGACCGCATTGTCGAACCCAGCGCCATGCAGCGCGATTACATCCATGTATCCCTCGGCAACGATCAACTGTCCCTTTTCTTGGGCAGCTACGCGCGCGCGGGCAAAATTGTATAAAAGATTACCCTTGGAAAATATTTCAGTCTCCGGCGAGTTGAGATATTTCGCCGGCACGTCGGGAGAAAGCGCCCGCCCGCCAAAGGCGACGATTTGGCCACGTGGGTTTTCAATCGGGAACATGATCCGTCCGCGAAAACGATCATAGGGGACAGCAATGTCATCACCAGCTATCAGCAGGCCGCAGGCGATCATTTGCTCGGCGTCGACACCCTTGGCCACCAAAAATTGTTTCAGCGCGTTGCGGGAGTTTGGCGCATATCCGATGCCGAAGGTCTGCTGGATCTCGGCCCGCATGCCTCGGTCGCGCAAATAGGCACGGGCGCGGGCCCCGTCGGCCTCTTGCAATTGTTCGCGGAAAAACCCCGCTGCCATCGCCATGACTTCGTGTAGACCCGCCTTTTCCTTCTCCCGCTTCGCCATCGCCGGGTCGGCGCTCGGCATCGGCAAGCCGGCCTCGCCAGCCAATCGTTCAACCGCCTCGGTAAATTGCAGGCCGTCTAACTCCATGAGAAAGCGGAAATGGTCGCCGGACACACCGCAGCCGAAGCAGTGATAGCGGCCCTTTTGGTCCTCGCAATGAAAACTCGGGGTTTTTTCGCCGTGAAACGGACAGCAGCCCCAATAGTCGCCGCGAGAGGTGTTGGATTTGCGGCGGTCAAAATTCACCCGCCGACCGACGATCTCGGAAATCGGGATCCGCTCGCGAATGTCATTCAGAAAATGATCAGAAAACCGCATGGGAATTATCGTTACATCGAAATGTGGCGCGCAACCAGCGCGCAGGCGCATCGGGCGGGTTTGTCACCGTTATTCACAAACATTATTGGAACATAGTGGTCCTGAAGATGCACGAGATTTGCGATCCAGGGGGTTCAATTCACGTTGGACGATTTTTGAGGCAGCAGCCCCACATCGAAATTCCAATTCGATGAATGTGCTGGCGCTTGTCACCAAGCGTTGGAGTAGCTTCGTCGCGCTATCTCTTTGTTTATGCGTGTCATTTTCCCAAAACCGGTACCCACTTTTGGGTGACACGCACTAGTTCAGCCGATCCTTGATCTGGGCACCAGCGCGACTGAAATCGATCCGGCCACGGAATTCCTCTTTTAGAAAACTCATACATTTGCCCATGTCACGCAGCCCCGTGGCACCGGTTTTCTCAATCGCCTCGACGATTGCGGCTTCTAATTCCTCATTATCCAATTGGCGCGGCAGGAACTCACGAATGATAGTGATCTCCTCAAGCTCCTGGTCTTCAAGATCCCCACGCCCGCCCTCGCGATAAAGCCTGGACGATTCTTCGCGCTGTTTGACCATCTTGGTCAAAAGGTCGATGACCTCATCTTCATTGGCCCGGTCCTTGCCCTTGCTGCGCAAGGCAATATCGCGGTCCTGAACCGCCGCCATAATCAGCCGAAGGGTTGAGATGCGGCGCTTTTCTTGTGACTTCATCGCCTTTTTCAGCGCATCGCCAATCTGTTCGCGCATAATTAATCTCCCCGAAGACAGCGCTGGAGCATAAACGACGAGGTCAAACCAGGCAAATTTTCTAAACTTGATAACCGATTGATATTAAACATCTAAATATTTTCTCTTCGCAAGTTGACTGGCCAAAGAGGTTTGAATAGTTTCCACGCTTGGACCATCCGGCTATCACAATCATCCTTGCGGAACAGGCAAACCGCCGGGTTTTTTGCCTTCATCGCACGCGGCTGCGCTTGCGTCAAAACCCATTATCAGGTTCTGAGGGCCGGTCAAAATTCTTTGCGCTGGATGTTCGAGAGGCAAACCATGTCCCATCCGATTGCTTGGAGCACACCTAAACCGACCGGGGTTTTGGTGCTTGCCGACGGGCTGGTAATCACCGGTACTGGGCTTGGTGCCACCGGTTCTGCGGAAGCCGAAGTGTGTTTCAATACGGCGATTACCGGCTATCAGGAAATCCTCACCGACCCGTCTTATGCCGGTCAGATCATAACCTTCACCTTTCCCCACATTGGCAATGTCGGCATTAATGATCAAGACATCGAAAGCCTTAGCGGCCATGCCGCAGCGGTTGGCGCCATCTTTCGCACCAACATTACCAAACCCTCTAATTACCGCGCGCAGGCTGGTTTTGATGCCTGGCTGGCCGAGCACCGGATCATTGCACTAAGCGGCGTCGATACTCGCGCACTTACCAGCCATATTCGGGACAATGGTTTGGCTAATGCGGTGATCTGTCATGATCCCGCCGGCGCCTTCGACCTAGCCGCACTGAAGGATCAGGCGGCGCGATTTAAAGGACTGGCCGGTGCCAATCTGGCGCTTGATGTGACCTGCAAAAAGCCGGGCGAATGGCGCGAGACGGCATGGCGGCCAAAAACCGGTTACGCCAACTTGAGCGATCCGCAATTTCATATTGTCGCTGTCGATTTCGGCATCAAGCGAAATATTTTGCGGCTATTGGCAGACCTTGGTTGCCGGGTCACCATATTACCGGCGACCACTGATGCCGAACAGGTTTTGGCAGAAAATCCTGATGGCATATTTTTGTCGAACGGACCAGGTGACCCGGAAGCGACCGGCACCCACGCGGTGCCGATGATCCATAAGCTGATCGATAGTGGGATACCACTGTTCGGCATTTGCTTGGGCCACCAGATGTTGGCGCTGGCGCTTGGCGGCAAGACGGTCAAGATGCATCAGGGTCATCATGGCGCCAACCATCCGGTCCGCGACCACACCACCGGCAAGGTCGAAATCGTGTCCATGAACCACGGTTTCGCGGTCGACGGATCCAACCTGCCTAAGGGGGTCAAGGAGACCCATATCTCGCTGTTCGATGGTTCTAATTGTGGATTAAAAGTCGACAGCAAGCCGGTATTTTCAGTCCAGCACCATCCCGAAGCCTCGCCTGGGCCACAAGACAGCCACTATCTATTTCGTCGCTTCGTCAATCTGATCCGCGATCGCAAAGGTCTTAATCTGATCGAAGAACGGGCTTGAGCGTATTCCCGAAAAGTGGGTACCGGTTTTCGGATAAGAATACGCGACAAAACAAACAGATAGCGCGACGAAGCAAATCCTGCGCTTCGTGACAAGCGCTAGAGCGTGTCACCCAAAAGTGGGTGCCGGTTTTGGGAAAAATGACACGCATAAACAAACAGATAGCGCGACCAAGCTATTCCAACACTTGGCGACAAGCGCTAGAGGAATTGCCAAGCGTCCATTTGATCGAATCAAGGGTCTCTAAGCAATTATTTTCCGCAGTTCTTATTGGAAATCCGGTTTCCACTTTCCGGGAAGCACCCTATTACGCGCCAAGCGCCTCGTCGTTACGCCTGCGGCGGACCCGCCGCCAGCCGCCGATCACGAGCCGGACAATAATCGCAAAACACAACAGGCCGACCACGCCATAGGCCACTCCGGCAAGTGTCAGCGGTAGGGCTGGTCTGTAGTCCTCCCACGCGCCATCGATTACCTTGAGATCGGGATTGGCCAGGATGAACAACGGACGGGTAACCGGATGCGCCCGATCCATCTTCAATTTCTGATTGGTCAGCGAATCAAATCGCGTGAAAGTGCGCTGCATGCTCATGCCGCGGTCTTTAGGAAATTTCTCCTGCGACTCGATCATCTGCTCGACCGCTTTATTGCGGCTCATGCCCGAGCGGTCGGCGTCCTGATCAAAATCCTCCACCACTTGGCGCAATTCGTCGATCGCGCCGCCTATGCGCTGCTGGTAATGGTTGGCAAATTCCGGCGCCTGGGAAAACAATGCCAAGCCCATGGCGGCGCTAACTATTGTCGATGATTTTGACGTTATTCCCATAACATGCCTGTTCCTGTAGTTCCCTTGCAAAAGCTACTGCCCGCCATATGTCCGGCAAACCGGAAGACAATCGCTACAAATCTTCAGCTTCAAACGTGTTGCAGACTTCCAATCTACCCGATTCGAAGCCGCGGCGGAACCAGTAGCGGCGCTGTTTGGAAGTGCCATGATTGAAGCTTTCCGGCACCACATAGCCCTGGGTGCGCTTTTGGATCGCGTCATCGCCGATCTGATTGGCAGCATTAAGCGCCTCTTCGAGATCGCCTTTTTCCAGGAAGCCGTTCTCGTTCACATAACGACCCCACATGCCAGCAAAGCAGTCGGCCTGCAATTCCACCTTTATCGACATACGGTTGGCCTCGATCTTGCCCATTGACTGGCGCATTTTGTTGAATTTCGGCAGCACCCCGATCACGTTTTGCACATGGTGGCCAACTTCGTGGGCCAACACATAGGCCTGGGCGAAGTCTCCAGCGGCGCCGAATTTGGTTGCCAGCTCGCGGTAAAACGACAGATCGATATACACCTTGCTGTCGCCGGGGCAGTAGAACGGGCCCGACGCGGCCGACGCAAAACCGCATGCGGACTTCACCTGGCCGGAAAATAGCACCAGGCGCGGCAGCGGGTAGTCCTTGCCATAGGCGCGAAAGATTTCGCTCCACACCGTTTCGGTGTCAGCCAGAACTACGCCGACAAAACTCTTCATCGCATCCTCGCGCCCACCGGTCCCTTGTTTGCGGTCGAAAGTGGCGCCGCCGGACTGTTTCGGCGTCGGCGACATCATTGGACCACCGCCGCCGCCGGCAAGAATTTGCATTGGATCAATGCCGCAGGCACGCAACGCGAAAAACAACACCACTAAAATAACGATGCCGCCAATGCCACCGCTGCGCGCGCGGCGCGGGCCGGAACCGGGAAAGCGTATGCGACCGCCACGGCCTAGTCCGCGGCCAGGCGAACCGAACATACCGCCTCCGCCGCTGCCGCGATGATCTTCGATGTTTGAGCTTTGCTTACGTCCTCGCCAACGCATGGCGGCATTCTCCTGCTAAAGCGTATCTAATGTTGCCTGCCTCAGGCTCACAAATGGCGAACCATGCACCAGCTTTGTACCAGGATGGGTTGCGGTTCAATAGTCTATTGTTGTCCATTCTTGCATCAAAGTATTGGTTTCTGGCTGCTTGCCCGGCTTTTCTCATTACCCCGCATGCACAACTGGGAGAGATTTGGCCCCAGTTCGCAACCCACGATTGCCCATCACAGAAAATCTGTTACCTGTGGCGGCCTGTGCCAATGGGTTAGCGAGTTCGCCATGCCGACAACGATCGCCGAATTTGTTGCCAATGTCCTGACCGAAAACGGTTTCGATACCCTTTATTGCCTGCCTGGCATCCAGAACGATGATTTCTTCGACGTTTTGTTCGACCGCCAGGACCAGATCTATCCGCTGCACACCCGTCACGAGCAGGGCGCTGCTTATATGGCAATGGGCGCGGCATTGGCGACCGGCAAGAAACAGGCATTTTGCGTGGTGCCCGGGCCAGGCTTTCTCAACACTGCCGGCGCCCTCTCGACTGCGTGGGCGGTTAATGCGCCGCTATTGGTGATTTCCGGGCAAATCCCCGAACATGCGATCGGCCGCGATTACGGCATTTTGCACGATGTGCCGGACCAATTGGCCACCATGCGCACGCTGACCAAACGTGCTTGCCGGCTAACCCCGGAAAACACGGTCAACGCGATGCGCGAGTTGCTTGACACCCTGCAATCGGGACGCCCGCGCCCGGTCGGTTTCGAAGTGCCAGTCGATGTGTGGAAAAAGCCGCTTGCCGGAGAAAATTTCAACGCTCATTTCCCACCGCCTGCAAATCCGGCGCTCGATGCCGACGCGATCGAACAGGCAACACACCTGCTAACCGGCGCCAAAGCACCGATGATCGTGGTCGGCAGCGGCGCGCTTGATGCCAGCGCTGAAGTCACCCGGTTGGCGGAAATGCTGAGCGCGCCGGTAGTGATGTTTCGCACCGGCCGTGGCGTCGTTAGTTCGCACCATGATCTGGCGCTCAACCTGCCGGCCGGTCACGCGCTGTGGCCGAAGGTAGATGTGGTGGTCGCCATTGGTACAAGATTGCACCAGCAACAAATGGTCTGGGGGGTCGATGACGATCTCAAGATCATCCATATCGACATCGACCAGACCGAGACCGGCCGCATCAATGCGCCAGATGTGACGATCAATGCCAACGCCACCGATGCGGTAGCGGCACTGACCCTGGCAATCGAGGGCCACGAACAAAAGCGTGGCCAGTGGTTGGGTGCGGTGGCCGATGCGCGTGCCGTGACCAGCGCCAGGTTCCGCGATGTGGTGGCGCCGCAGCTTGCATGGATGGACGCGATCCGTGCCGAATTGCCCGATGACGGTATCCTGGTCGAGGAAATGACCCAGATCGGCTATGTGGCGCGCATGGCCTATCCGACCTTGAAACCGCGCACCTTTCTTTCCACCGGCTACCAGGGCACCCTTGGTTTCGGCATCGCCACCGGGCTTGGCGCTGCTCACGCCAGGCGCGATGTGCCGGTAGTCTCGATTACCGGCGACGGCGGGGCGCTGTTTACCATCGCCGAACTGGCAAGCGCGGTGCGCCACAATATCCCGCTGACGGTGATCGTGTTTACCGACAATGCATATGGCAATGTGCGCCGGTTCCAGATCGATAAATTCAACAACCGCACCATCGCCTCCGATCTCGCCAATCCTGACTTTGTCAAATTCGCCGAAAGTTTCGGTATTAGTGGGCGCCGAGCCAATAGCCCAGATCAGTTGCGGGCCTGCCTAAATCAGGCATTTCGCAACCACGCACCGGCGCTGATCGAGGTTCCGGTCGGCGACTTCCCGGCACCATGGGAATTCTACTACCCGCCAAAAGTGCGCGGGGTGTAGGTTAGCCGCTGTTGTGGATAGCGCTTTTGCGCGCAATGAACGGCTCGCGCGGCACCCCTTTACCGCTGCTTAGTCTGCCAATCCGGATGGATCCACGGCCGGTCATTGGCCGGTGCCAGCGGCGTGCGGCCAAGGATGTGGTCTGCCGCCTTTTCGCCGACCATGATCGATGGCGCGTTGAGGTTACCATTGGTGATCTGCGGGAAAATTGAACTGTCGGCAAGACGCAACCCGTCGACGCCGATCACCCGGCATTGCGGATCGACCACGGCACCCTTGTCATCGGCGCGGCCCATGCGCGCCGTACCACAGGGATGGTATGCGCTTTCTGCGTGTTGGCGCACGAAATCGTCAAGTCCCGCGTCGTCGACGATTTCGGCGCCCGGCTGGATCTCGTACTTGACATAAGGCGCGAACGCTTGTTGCGAGAAAATCTCCCGGGTCAGCCGGATCGAGCGGCGAAATTCGCGCCAATCGTCGGGATGGCTCATATAATTGTAGCGGATCACCGGCGCCTCTGCTGGATCGGCGGAACGCAAGGTCACCGCGCCACGGCTTTTTGAGCGCATCGGCCCCACATGGGCCTGGAAGCCATGGCCTTGCGGCGCGACTTTGCCATCATAGGAGACCGCGATTGGCAAAAAATGATATTGAATGTCGGGATATTCCACCCCGGCGTTAGAGCGGATAAAGGCGGCACTTTCGAACTGGTTCGAAGCGCCAGGGCCGGTGCCGGTAAAAAGCCACCTGGCGCCGACCCAAGCCTTGCCGAACAGGTTCCAATATTTGTACAGCGTGATCGGCTGTTTCGATGCCATCTGGATATACAGTTCCAAATGGTCTTGTAGATTTTGCCCGACCCCCGGCCGGTCAGCGATTGCCTCAATGCCGTGTTCGGCCAGATGGCCGGCATCGCCAATGCCGGACAACAGCAACAGTTTCGGTGAATTGAATGCGGATGCGGCGATGATCACCTCGCGCCTGGCGTAGACGGTTTCGCGGGCACCAGCGCGGGAAATCTCGACCCCGCTAGCGCGTTTTTCCTCAAACACCACCCGTTCCGCCAAGCCGCGCACCAAGGTGCAATTGGCCCGTTTCAGCGCCGGTTTCAAATAGGCATTGGCCGCCGACCAGCGCCGACTTCGCCAGATCGTCGCGTCCATGGCGCCGAAGCCTTCCTGCTTGGCACCATTATAATCGCCGGTGGTTTGATAACCCGCCTGGCGACCGGCTTCGACAAAGGCGGTAAACAGCGGATTGGCGCGCGAGCCACGACTAACATGCAGCGGCCCATTGCCGCCGCGCCATGCCGGGTCGCCGCCATGGCCACCATCGTGCCAGTTTTCCATGCGCTTGAAATAGGGTAGCACATCGGCATAACCCCACCCGGCGGCGCCCATGTCGGACCAGGCATCAAAATCGCGGGCATGGCCGCGCACATAGACCATGCCATTGATCGATGATGAGCCGCCGATCACCTTGCCGCGCGGGCTGGCCAACCGGCGATTGTTGAGATTGGGTTCCGGCTCGGAGCGGTAGCCCCAATCATAGATTTTCATGTTCATCGGGATCGACAATGCTCCCGGCATCTGGATCAACGGGCCGGCGTCGCTGCCGCCATACTCGATCACGATCACCGATGCGCCAGCCTCGGCCAAACGATAGGCCATGGCACAACCGGCCGACCCGGCACCGACGATGACAAAATCTGCTTCCAACAAACCCCCCAAATACTTTGTTTTGTTATGAATTATATGGCCGGTCGCCGCGCCGGTGCAGTTTTTATAGATTGTAGTGATATTGGGGAAGCGTCATTTGCGACCTGCGGCAACCTTGCCAACGGCGCCGAACGATAATGCTAGAGTACTTTTCGCGATTTGTGAATCGCAAATAGTGCTCTCTATCTATTTGTTTTATCGCACAATTTTTCTGAAAACCGGCCACCACTTTTCAGATTGTGCTCTAATTCTCTTCGCCGGCCTTTTGCGGCTTTGGCTTATCCAACATCTGGCCGCTGGTTGGGGGGGTTATATCACGCAGCCATTCAATCGCAGTTGCATTGATTTGGTGGCCTTGCTTCCAATTGTCGATGGCTTGGTCCAATTTCAACAAGCGCATAACCGTCTTCTTGCGCTTTAGTTGGGTGACATATTCGTCGGTATGCGCTGTCGGCAGGGCCGCCTCCGTTGTTTCATTGCCAATGGCAAGGTCCGCGAGGCCTGGATATTTCGACAAAGTGAACCAGGACTTTGGCCATTCTGTCATCAAGATGATCCATCGCACCAACAGTTGCCAATCGTCTGCGCCTGGGCGGAACTCCGGCAGACGCAGACGCGCGACCTCTTGGGCGAGCACCACCGAGCATATGATCCGTTTCACCTGCCTAGGATTTTCGGGCAGTAGTTCCAGCAGATCAAGCAACATGTGACCGGTCTCTTTTTCGACCGTGGTATCCGCGCCTGATTTGAGCGCCAATAGCCGGTTGACCGCCTTTTGAACGGTTTCACGCTCCTTTTCGTCGGCAATCTGATTGGCAATGTTTGCTTGAAACTTTACATTTGCTTCTTCACGCAAAGCAAAATCTTGGATTCCCAAGACGGTTCTCTGCGCTTCTTTGATGTACGCACCAACATTCTCCTCGGATGCCAATCGGTCTTCCTGGCTGCCATCTTCTGGTGAAGGTTTGTTGTCGACATCGAGCACATGGCGCAAATAAGCCATTTTCTGATCTTGGTTCGGCTCCGGTAAAACAAAGGAAAGCTGTATCGCTTTTTCGACAAAACGGCCGCCGAATGTATGCTCCGGCCCCACATCAATATTTACCATGGCTTTGTTGACTTCGGCAAATGCCTGCTCGATCCAGTCGCGGTCACACAGCAATACGAAGATCACGCGAGGACTGACCAAAATGGTTTGCATGCCTCGCACCAAGTCAACCACAAATGCCGGCTTGCATCGGTCAAGATCGTCTACCACGACGAGAATCGGACGCTCGAAATGCTTCATGGTCCGAGCGAAATGCTCCCGGAACCGTTCAAGCGGGTCTTCAGAGCCCATTGCATAATTATTGTCCGCACTCGGTTTGCCTGCTGCAAGGGAGTTCATGAATGTGGACGCCAATTTCCACAGCGAAGCCGCGCCGCCAAGAAGGGCGGTCAACACGATTGCGACCCCTGTCGAATTGCCATCGGACGCTCCCAGCTTGAATTGGGAAATGGTGATCCACTGCAAATACTCTGCAAACGTTAGGGCACCCAACACAATACCGACCACCGCGAGCCAGAGCTGCATGGAAGGCGTAAATATCCGCCACCAATATTCTGCTACCTGCAGGTGGAGCCAACAAAAAAACCTAGAAACCCCAGCCTTGTAGCCGTACGGTGCTTCTGGGAGAGGTACATTGTTCGCCTTGGCTTGCAGCGTTTCGTGCATGATCGAGCGCATGCACTGCAGGCGGATCGACCGATAAAACGCCCACCATGGTGGCGCCACGTCCTGATGTTTCCAAGCATTGAAATCGACAATATGCCACGGCCTTCGAAATCGCTTGGGCCAATGGCCTTCATTGTCGAATGGCAGGTTCGCCATCCAATCCGGCTGCGGATCGGTATCGCGGTATGGATTGAGGATTTTCTTCAAGTAATTGGTAAAGCTGGTCTTGCCGCCCCCCACGGCGCATCGACGTGGACCACAAA
>CBDFKB010000005.1:0-264291 GCA_965248715.1 Rhizobiaceae bacterium | reverse complement strand
TGTTGACGGTGCAATCGATCAGATTGGCGTGGTTGTTGACGGCGGTTGAGCGAATTGTCAAATGGGTCACGCCCGCCTTTCATCAATTCACCCAAAATGCCGCCTGGATTGGTTTGCTCTCGGGTATTAGATTTACGGTCGCCAGAAAACATTTCCTCGAATATCTTGCCGAGTTTATCGCCTTGACGCGCGGTCGGCTGCTTGGCCGCGCCACTGCCGCCCATCACCTGACCGAGAATATCACCAAGCGGATTATCCGGCCGGAACCGCGCCGCGGAGCGTTTCGCCCGGCGCCGGGCGCCAAAACCTGTTCCATGATCTGGCCCAAAATTCCGCCGCCGGCCCGGCCACCGCCGCCACGCACATTACCTGTCGACTGCTTGAACAACCCGCCCATCACCATCGAAGCGATTACCGGCAACAATTGCTTCAAGATCGAAGAGCTAATGCCAGTTGATTGGGCAGCATGGGCGGCGACCGCCCGGCTGACATCCTTTGATCCGAACAAATGGCCGAGAATGCCGTTGCCATCCAGTGTGCCTTGGCGGGTAAAAGCAGCGCTTGGATCATCACCATATTGCTGGTGCCGACCGCTGGCCAATGCAGCCACAAACCGCCCCATGCCGGTAGGATCGGCGGCGTTGCGTTTGAGGCTTTGTGCGAATGCCGGCATTAGCGCCGCCATCGCCTGCTCGCTCTGATCAGCACTCAGGCCCAGCCTGGAACCAACATCACTGAAAGAATTGCCGTGGGTATTCAGTAGCATCTCCATGAGTGGAGGCATGATTTTTTCTCCATAAGAAACTTCGTTAATCGATCGTTTGTGAATGTAGGCCAACCGGTCGCGGCAATTGTCGCGCATTATGATGGCGAATTCATAGCAGGATTTCCAAGGGTCAGGACCCAAGAATACCAAGGCAACCAGATGAGCACTTCTAAAAACCCTTCTTTTGGGTCCTGGGAGCAATTTTTCGCTCTGCGTTTCTCAAATATTTCAACATATTATCCGGTACTCGAAACTTCAAAATCACATCCAGCCCAACAAAATCAAGGATTTTTAGAGGTACTCAGATATTGGTCGGATCACCCCACTTGACAAGGCTCCAGCACATTGGTTTCGCGGGATAAAGCGGTCACGCCAGCGTCATCGCCATGATCGTCAACAGACCTTTGGCGGGAGAAACATATGGCGCCACGGGCAAAATCAGATCTATTGCCCACTAAATTGTAATTTGTTCAGATGAATATTGGGTCGCATGAAATGCCGCAAGATTTTTAGCGCTGCCGTTAATGTTTTGGAGATCGCCTTTTAGTACGATACGGCAATAATACGGCACCGAACCGAGGAGCAGTTGAGGAAATTCGGGCCGCTTGAGCGAGAAAATGACCAAATTGAAGAGCACCACTGAAACCGGTCCCGCCTGCCCAGAAAATCGCTGTGCAGTGCGCAAACGTACTTTTAAACGCGCGTCGGCTAAGTTCGATGAGCGATTTAGCGATGTCGAATGCGTGTTGCGCAATATATCGGAAACTGGGGCCAGATTAAAATTCGAGACCCCATCGGCGGTCCCTGGTGAATTCACCCTAACGGTAGGGTTAGACGGTATTCGCGTGAATTGTCAGGTCGTATGGCGCAGCAGCCAGGAGATCGGTGTCGCCTTCACATCGCCAATCGAGCAATTTCAACGGCCAATGAAACAACAGCTAAAACCCTCGGAAACAGCCTATGTTCCGATTGAAGAAAGGGATTTACTGACCGGCGACCGCGGCGCCAAACCACATATCGACATTGTGGAAGAGGAAGAAGAAGTCGAAGAAAAGCTGTACGAATTCGGACGCGGCATTGTGGTACCGTCCAGTTTCGGCAGGCGCAGCAAAATCATCCTGGATTCAGACTAGAGCGTGTCACCCAAAAGTGGGCACCGGTTTTGGGGAAAATGACACGCATAAACAAAGAGATAGCGCGACGAAGCGAAACCAACGCTTCGTGACACGCACTAGGGTCTGTGGACATTCACCTTGATGCGATAAGCGCCGCGACAAGGTTCCAGTTGGCAGCGTAGCTGTTATCGGTTTTATCGTAACGCGTTGCGATGCCACGAAATTCCTTGATCTTGGCGAAGTAGTTTTCAACCAAATGCCGCCAACAATAGGCCTCTTCATCGTATTCTCGCTGCACAATCCGATTTGATTTGGGCGGGATAACGGCGGTTGCGCCCCGGTCTTCCAGCTCCTCCAGAAGCCAGTTTGCGTCAAACGCTTTATCCGCCAGCAAAGCGGCGAATGACACGCCCTTGATCAGCGGTGCCACGCCCCTCATGTCATGCGCCTGTCCCGGTAGCAGCATGAAACGCACAAGATTACCAAGCGCGTCCACCAGCGCCACGATCTTGGTGGTCAACCCACCGCGCGAGCGCCCGATGGCCTGATTTTGAGTCCCCCTTTTGCGCCGGTTGCCTTTTGGTGAACCGAAACAATGGTGCCATCAATCATGGCGTATTCGAGGTCTGGGTCATTGCTCATGGCTTTGAAAAGACTCTCGAAAACACCCTGCTCGGCCCATCGTCGGAACCGGCGAAACTGGCTGTTCCAGTTGCCAAATTTCGTCGGCAGATCGCGCCAGGGAGACCCCGTGCGCACCCGCCAGAACACCGCTTCCAAAAACAACCGGTTGTCGCCGCCTGTCCGGCCACTGTCTGTTGCCTTGCCGGGGAGCAAAGGCGCAAGGCGTTCCCAGACCCGGTCATTCAAAACAAATCGCTTTTCGTCCATTACAAACTCCCTTTTGGAAGCTTGAATCAGAAATCAACGCTTTTGGGAATCCTGAATGTCCACAGACCCTAGTGAAAGTTCGGTGCACCGGTTTAAAATGCGTACTCTTTGAATATCTGCCGAACGTCGCCCTGCCATTCGCCATGAAATTTCTGCAATAGTCGGCCAGCCGGAGTTAGTCCACTGGCAATCGTCTCTTTGAGCGGTTCGAGATGCAGGCGCTCGTCGAAACCTTCCTCATTAAGAAAAGCGCGTGATTTCAACCCCGCATCGCTGATTGCCAGCACCTCGCGGGCGATTTCCAACAGCGCTCGGTCATCGATTTCAGCCATCAGGCCCGCAGTGGGCACCGCATCGCGCAATGTACCCACCATCGCCGCATCCCAGCGAGCGGTTAGTTGCTCGGCGGCATCAAGCGCGGTTTCGTCATACAACAAGCCGACCCACAGCGCCGGCAGGGCGCAAATGCCGCGCCAGCGCCCGCTATCGGCGCCACGCATTTCGATGAAACGCTTGAGGCGGACATCGGGAAACAGAGTTGACAAATGATTGGTCCAATCGCCCATGGTAGCTTCGGCGTTGGTAATTTCGCCGCGCAATGCGCCCTTCATGAATTGGCGAAATGTGACGTGGGTGCAGTCGTAATAACGCCCATCGCGGAGCACAAAATACATCGGTATATCGAGTGCCCACTCGACATAAGCCTCGAAGCCGAACCCGTCATCGAGTAGAAACCGGTGATAGCCGCCGCGCTGATTATCAACATCACGCCAAATATTGGCGCGCCATGACAACAAGCCGTTCGGCTTGCCCTCCGTGAACGGTGAATTGGCAAACAGCGCCGTCGCCAACGGTTGAAGCTTCTGCGAGACTTGGATTTTACGCCGCATGTCGGCTTCGCTGGAAAAGTCCAAATTCACTTGAATGGTGGCGGTACGATACATCATGTCGTGCCCGTTGGTGCCGACCTTGGGCATATAGCGGGTCATGATATCGTAGCGCGACTTGGGCATGCGTGGAGTTTCGTCGAACCGCCATAGCGGGCTGGCTCCGGCGCCAAGAAAGCCAATGCCCATCGGTTCAGCGATCTGCTTGACCTGGGCCAGGTGGGCATTGGATTCGCGGCAGGTTTGGTGGATATTTTCCACCGGTGCGCCGGACAGTTCGAACTGACCACCTGGCTCAAGCGAAATTGCACCTTGGCCGGTGGGGCCGCCTAGGCCGATGATCTTGCCGTCATCGAGGATCGGTTCCCAGCCGAGCAACCCCTGCATGCCTTGCAAAAGGGCGCGGATACCGGCTTCCCCCTCATAAGGCACTGGGGAACAATCCTTGAGGAAGAAACCGAACTTTTCATGCTCGGTGCCGATCCGCCACTGGTGGCGCGGCTTGCAGCCCTGCTCCAGATGGTCGACCAATTGATCATGGGCTTCGATTAGACGATCGTCAGTGGTATCGCGCGCCATCGGGTTCCTTTGGTATAACGTCTGCCTTGGGGCATCGATCCAATCTGATCCCATACCGCTCTAGCCAAGTATCTAGGTCGGCTGCAAGCAAAAAACACGGGTCATTTGCCGCAGCTTACCAATCACCGATCCGGTGTTGTATTAAAGCCAGCGCCGCCACCGCTGCGGTATCGGCCCGCAACACCCTGGGACCCAGGCTGATCGCCGTTACTTTTTCTGATAATTCCAACAGCATCTCACGCTCGCGACGTGAAAAACCGCCCTCCGGTCCAACCAGCAGCACCGGGGTCGCGCCGCGCAATTGCCGCCATTGATCAGGGGTCGGCCCGGTCTTGGCATGTTCGTCGCTGAAAAAAAGCCGTTGATCATCCAATAGCCCTGCGACGGCGGTTTGTAGATCGACCGCTTCGAGGGTTTGCGGAATTGACAGGATGCCGCACTGTTCGGCGGCCTCAATTGCGTTGGCGCGCATCCGCTTGACGATTGTTTGGCGCATTTGGGTATGATCGGTGATCACCGGCTGCAAAATTCCTGCGCCCATCTCGACCGCTTTTTGCACCATATAGTCGAGCCTGGCTCGCTTTATCGGCGCAAACATATAGCACAGGCGCGCAGGGGGCGTTTGCGGGCGTAAAATTTGCTCAACCCGCAGCACCGGACGGCGTTTGTTAGAACCTTCAAGCCGCACCAGCCATTCGCCGTCACGACCATTAAACACCGCGATCATCGCACCCGGGCGCAGACGCAGCACATTGGCAAGATAATTGGCCTGCATCTTGTCTAGCGCAAAGCTGGCGCCGGCGCTTAGGGTTTCTTCGACGAAAAGCCGCGGTGCGGTGAAATCATATCTGTCCATCGGCTGAACATGGAATGGGCAAAGGCTAAGCGCAAGCGTTGCCGTTCACCATGCACTGGGGTGCCAGTGCGGCTGGTAGCCCGATTTCAAGATTGCGACGATCGACGGCGGCGTCAGCAATCGCGCGCCGCCAATACCCAACTCTGCGATGTCGCGATAGCCGCTGGCAGTCCATTCAAGTTTTTGGCCCTCAAGAATGGCGAAAGGTCGCCCCTGGCAAACGATCATGGCGCCGTTCGGCAAGGTGGACGGGTTATCGATCATTGTACGCTGATCGACCGCAAACGTTCGTTCTTGGTGCATCTGGCGGTCCATCTGGTCGGCACGGCTACCGCTGTCAAAGCCAAATTCGCGGTGCCAAAGTTCTGCGAACCGCCTCGCATCGGCCCGACGGCATTCGAAACAGGGTCGGTGACCGGCAGCAAGAGCGGTTACCTCGTCGAGGAAAAACAATTCGGTATAGCCCGGCCCCATAACGGTGCGGTTGCGGCCACGAAAACTAATTTGGCAGCAGATCCAGCGCTTCGATGCCCACCGCCTGGCCGTAAGCTTTTGGGTTGCGGAAACATGAATACGCCCGCCGCGATTGCCCATCATGGTGCCGCGCGGGTTTGTCGCAACGATGGTGCCGAAAGGAGTTACCCGGTTTTGCAGCGCCATGTCGGTTACCCGCTCAATCACCACCGACGATGATCACAAACAGGCCCAGTGGTCCGTGTGCGCCCAGTAGCAGGGTCTGTTCAATGTCGGCGGAACGCGACGGGCCGGTGATCATGTTGATCGTGCGCGGCATTCCTTTGCGTTTGCTGGTCTTGCGGATCAATTTCCACACTTCTTCATAGCTGCCACGAATGTCATCGGCATGCAGTACCACAATGTGATGTTCCGGCAAAAAATTGAGGGTGGTTGGATTATCCGGCCCGGATTCAAGTATCAGCGTTCCGGTTTCCGCTGCCGCCGAACTCGCGTGGCTGACGGCAGTACGGTCGAGACCGTCACTGGGGCCGGTTAATAGGTCGAGCATGGATTGCCGGCGGGTGGATAGGGTTGCCAGGCGCCGATCTGCACCGATCCGTATTACTGCGGGTAGATTGTTGCGCCGCAAATATGCCGATACGGTGGCCGGCAATTCGGCATAATCGTCGATGCGCACCACCCTCGCGCTGGCTTGGCGGGCCATCTTGCCAAATAGCCTGAGTGCTTTGTGCCCGGTACAGGTGGCACGCTTGGGCACTGTGCCGGCTGTTTTCTTGCGCAACCTTTTCCCAGCCGCCATGCGGCGTGCCGCGCCATCGCTGGATTTATCAAGCTGCGCGCCAATGCGCGCTAGTATGGTTTCGCGGCTCATTGTATTTTGCCTTGGCGCCAGCGATCGACAAATCCGCCGCCCTCGGGGGCGGGCATGTCGCGAAATTGGGTCCAACCGCCAGCCAGTGGTAACCAGCCGATGCGGCGCGAGGTGCCGCCGGCGATCCACAGTGCCCGGCGGACTATACCGGTCACCAAACGATAGAGCGCCGGTCTTTTGGCAAACCACGCCCACACCCTAAGGCCGGCGCGCGCACTTTTGGGCGACAAATGGCGCTCAAATTCGCGCTGACGCCAATGGCGCATCATTTTCGGCAGCGCAATGCGCATCGGACAAACCGCTTCGCAGCGCCCGCAAAAGGTTGATGCGTTGGGCAGATGGCGGCTCTGGTCGATACCGCACAGCGCCGGCGTCAACACCGCGCCCATCGGCCCGGGATAGACCCAGCCATAGGCATGGCCGCCAACCGCATGATAGACCGGGCAATGGTTCATGCAGGCACCGCAGCGGATGCAGCGCAGCATCTCGGCAAATTCGGTGCCAAGCATCGACGAGCGGCCATTGTCCAACAAAATAACGTGGTATTCATCCGGCCCGTCTGGATCAGCGGCCTTTTTAGGACCGGTCGAAACCGTGGTATACACGCTGATTTCCTGGCCGGTTGCCGAGCGCGCCAGCACCCGCAAAATTTGCCCCGCGTCTTCCATTGTCGGTACGATTTTTTCCAACGAGGCTATGACGATATGCACCCGTGGTAAAATCTGCGTCAGGTCGCCATTGCCCTCATTGGTAACAATGATCGAACTGCCGGTCTCGGCGACCAGGAAATTGGCGCCGGTGATCCCAACATCGGCTTTTTGAAACTGCTCACGCAGGATCAACCGGGCTTCGCGCAGCAACGTTTCCGGTTCCTGCAATGGCCGGTCCGGCGGCAGATCACGATGGGTGCGGCGAAAATCGTCGCGAATCTGATCGATGTTCAAGTGAACCGCCGGCGCGATGATGTGGCTTGGACGTTCGTTGCGAAGTTGAATGATGTATTCGCCGAGATCGGTCTCGACCGGCTTAATGCCAAAATTTTCCAAAAATTCATTGAGGTTGATTTCTTCGGAAATCATCGATTTGCCTTTGGTGACGGTCTTGGCGCCGACGCGCCGGCAAATGTCGAGGATTTTTCCACGTGCATCCTCGGCGCTTTCGGCCCAATGCACCTCGCCACCGCTTTCTATAACCCGGGCTTCATAGGCTTCCAGATAGGCATCGAGATTGGCCAGCGTGTGGTTCTTGATGTCGCGAGCCTCATCGCGCAGTTGCTCGAACTCCGGCAATCTGGCCGCCGCTTTGGCCCGCTTGCCGATGAACCCGGCCCGCACATTGCCGAGCGCACGCTGCAATTGGGTGTCTTTGAGGGCGGCTGCAGCGTTGTCTTTAAATTGCGGAGAACGGATTTCCACGGCGTCACCGCGGCCCAGGTTTGCGTGGACCGCCGATCGGGGCATTATCGGTCATTCCGGCCAGTACTTCGGCAACATGGCGCACCTCGATCGTGCTGCCTTCGCGCGAAAGTTTGCCGGCTATGTTTATTAGGCAACCAAGATCGCCGGCTATCAGATAGCGCGCGCCGGTATTATCTACGTGCTTTGTTTTTGCAGTGACGATGGCGTTGGAAAGGTTGGGATATTTGATCGAAAACGCGCCGCCAAATCCACAGCACACATTGCTTTCTTCCAATTCGACCAATTCGAGACCCTTAACCGTCGCCAGAAGCTTGCGCGGTTGGTCGGCAATGCCCAGTTCGCGCAAGCCGGCGCAGGAATCATGATAGGTGGCGGTACCCTCAAGGGTTGCGGAAACAGCGTCAACACCGAGCGTATCAGTCAGAAAACTGACAAGCTCATGCACCTTGCCAGCAAACGCCAGCGCCCGTGCCTGCCAAATAGGCTCGCCGTCAAGAACCTCCACATAGTGGCGCTTCATCATGCCAGCGCACGAGCCGGATGGCAAAACCACATAATCGAATGGAGAAAATGTTTCGATCACCTGTTTGGCAATTGCCTTGGTGTCGGTTTTCTCACCACTGTTCCAGGCCGGCTGCCCACAACAGGTTTGTTTCCTGGGAACACTGACCTGGCATCCGGCCTGCTCCAGCAGTTTTACTGCGGCAAATCCTACCGATGGCCGGAACAGATCGACCAGACAGGTTGCGAATATCGCCACGTTGGGTTGGAGGCTGGGATGCATGACGACCGATAAATGATGGTACAGTGGTGATTGTTACCGCCAATCGGCCGCCGAATAAACCTCGTTCGGCCAAATTCGCGGCTCAACTGCCCAACGTTTGTGCGCGACTGGTGCGCATTTGCTAAATGCCGACTAGCGCTTGTCACCAAGCGTTGGAATAGCTTCGTCGCGCTATCTGTTGTTTTGTTGCGTATTCTTATCCGAAAACCGCTACCCACTTTTCGGGAATACGCTAGCGCTTGTCACGAAGCGCTGGATTCGTTTCGTCGCGCTATCTGTTTGTTTGTCGCGTATTCTTATCCGAAAACCGCTACACACTTTTCGGGAATACGCGCTAGATACCATCTTCCCAATAAGGCGAACTGCCGTACAGCGCGGCGAAATAATCGATAAAGGTCCGCACCTTGGCCGGCAGGAAGTTTCGGCTCGGAAACAGCGCATGAATGCTGCTTTCGTCTGCGCCCCGATATTCTGGCAGAACAATTTGCAACCTGCCGTCGCGCAAATCCTGACCGGACTCCCAGGTGGACTGCAAAGCGATGCCAGCACCGGAAATGGTTGCGGCACGAACTACCTCGTTGGAATTGGTCTGCAATCGGGTCGACACCGCTATAGTGTGCGGCCCGTCGCGGCCGTGCAAACGGATCGCCGGCTCCTGGTCGATCGAGATGCAATTGTGAAAGGCAAGATCGGCAATCGAAGTTGGTCTGCCGAATTTTGCAATATATTCCGGCGAGGCGCACAAAAACTGTTTTACCTGGGCGAGCTTACGGGTAACCAGACTAGAATCCAGCAATTGGCCGATTTTGATCGCAATGTCGTAGCCATCGGCGACGATGTCGACGATGTCATCGCAAAGCTCAAGTTTGATCGACATATCCGGGTGCCGTTCCAGCAGGGATGACAAATGCGGCGCGATGTGGCGTTTGCCAAAAAATGTCGGTGCGGTGATTTTCAGCTTGCCGGAGACGTAATTCGATCGCCGGGAAACGAAATTTTCCGCATCCTCGATCTTGGCCAAGATCGGTACAATGCGCTCATAATAGCCTTGGCCGGCCTCTGTCAGTGAAATCTGCCGGGTTGTGCGCTGCAGCAGTCGCGAACCAAGTTTGGTTTCCAGGCGCTTGAGACGTTTGGAGATTACCGCAGGCGACAGGCCTATCTCGCGGCCCGCAGCTGTCATGCTCTTGGTCGCTACGACCCGAGCAAAGACCTCCATATCGGTATGATCGGTCAATTTCGTACCCAACACTTATCACCCCACCTCCCAATGCTATACATCTAAATGGAAATTACAATATGGAATTCAATCCAATCAAATATATGAATTTAATATACAATTCGAAGATTACTTGACAAATGTAAAGTGTGCTGGGATCGGTCTACGAGTTGGCTTGGCTGAAATTGTGTTCAAAAACCGCGCAGATATAGAGCGGTTCATGGAACAAGGCTTCCCCTTTTTGGGAAAGGGTTCGCAACGCGAATATGGGTCTTTCGCCTATTTAGATGCAAAATCTGGCGCGCCGCGACTGAAGGCATTTTGTCAACTAGTGGTTCGATTCTAACATTTGCGTCCCGTTGCAACACTGTGGTTCGCAAATGTTGGCAACAAAAGAACCACTAGCAAGATATTGAATCTAGTGGAATTTTTAAATTTGACATTTGACAAACGGCGAAGCTGCAAATGGGCACCAAATGTCAAATTCATTCCACTAGGTCACCGACTCATTAAATCTGAGCCAAATTCTCAATGATGCGAGTTTGATTGATGCGAGATAGTTGTCATCGCGTTTGTCATATCGTGTTGCTACTGCACGGAAGTGCTTGAGTTTGTTAAAGAAACGTTCAACTGCGTTGCGCTGCCTGTAAAGCCATTTGCTAAATGCCGGTGGCTCAAGGCGATTGGGCATGGCTCGAATATTTCCCCATGCCCTTCGTTCCTTCAGCCAATCTCGCAGGGCATTGGCTTCATAAGCCCGGTCGGCCAGCAGAATATTGCCCGCCTTAATGCTGTCGAACATATCCGCAGCACTTCGCCCGTCGTGCGCCTGACCTTCTGTGAGTTTCAGCATGATCGGCAGTCCCTCGATATCGACAAGGGCATGTATCTTTGTTGTCAGACCGCCGCGCGAACGACCCATGTATTACCTGGCAGGCGATTGCTAGCAATCGCCGAGAGGGCAACGGGATCGCAGTTGTTTTTTTACCGTTTGCCGCGTGCTGGTGAACACGGATGGATGATGAATCAATCATCTGGATGTCGCCATCATAAGCCTTTGATACGGCTTCCAAAAGATGATCCCATACACCGGCCTTCCGCCACCTGTTGAAGCGGTTTACGCAGGTTGTATGAGGGCCATAGCGTGATGGAATATCGGCCCATGGCGCGCCCGTTCGCAATCGCCAGAATATCCCATTTAATACCGGGCGATCATCAACGCGCGGAACTCCGCGTGACTTGTTGGGTAACAAGGGCTGGATTACAGACCATTCAAAATCAGACAAATCAAACCGTGCCATGAAAATTCCTCCATCACACTGTTGAATCTGACTCGTCCAGCTATGTGAATCCGCATTCAGAAATTTATGGGTATGTGACCTAGCCCGGCTCCGGCGGCCTATGCGCAAAGCCTGCGGCCCCAATTGCCTGCTTGGTTTGAGCATTGCAATGGCTGCGCTCAGCAGGCCTTGACCGCAACGGTTTTTGAAGAAACAAACGTGAACACACTCTCGGACTAGAGCGTATTCCCGAAAAGTGTGCAGCGGTTTTCGGATAAGAATACGCGACAAAACAAACAGATAGCTCGACGAAGCGAATCCAACGTTTCGTGACAAGCGCTAGAGCCCGGATCATGGGCTGGCTCAAACAGTAAACAGGGGCAAATTGTGTCGCAAACGATTTGGATCAGGGCCGAAAGCAAAACCGGAGAACGGCGTGCGCCGGTGGTGCCAAAAGACGCTGGCGCATTGGTTGCGGCCGGATTTTCGATAACCGTTGAAAAATGCGAACGTCGCGCGTTCGCGGACGCCGACTATCAGCGCCATGGCTGCCAACTGGTCGAAAATAACAGTTGGCCTTCGGCGCCAGACGATGCAATCGTGCTTGGGTTGAAGGAATTGGCGGCGGGAAGGGAACCTTTAACCCACCGCCACATTCATTTTGGCCATGTATTTAAAGGCCAGGCCGGGTGGCGCGAAATGTTACAACGTTTTGCCGACGGCGGCGGCACCTTGCTCGATCTTGAATGCCTGGTCGATGATAATGGCCGCCGCATTGCCGCGTTCGGCTATTGGGCGGGCTTTGCTGGCGCCGCGCTGGCAGTGAAAATCTGGGCTGGCCAGAGAACCAATCCACAAGCCACCCTTGGCCCGGTCGGTGACTATGGTTCGAAAGACGCGCTGATCGGTGAACTGGCTCAAGAATTGTCGGGGCTTGCCGGCAAACCGAACCTTTTGGTGGTTGGCGCATTGGGCCGTTGCGGTAAAGGAGCCAGCGATCTGGCCGCCGACCTTGGGCTCACAGTCACCGCATGGGATATGGCGGAAACCGCTACCGGAGGGCCTTTCCCGGAAATCCTTAGCCACGATATTTTCGTCAACGCGGTGCTTGCCGCACCCGGGTGTCCGATATTCGTGCCCAAAAGCGCGATCGGCGACCCGGCCCGCGTCCTTAGCGTCATCGCCGACGTGAGCTGCGACCCGACCAGTGCGTATAATCCAATTCCAATATACGATAGGGCGACCTCGTTTGCCGATCCGGTGATCCGTGTGGCTCCGGCGCCGCAAATTCTCGACGTGATGGCGATCGACCATCTGCCGTCACTGTTGCCGGTCGAGGCCAGCACCGACTATTCGGCCCAATTGCTGCCGGCATTATTGGAGCTCGGCAGTCCCGGTTCGCGGATTTGGGGCCGTGCCGGTGATGTATTCAACCAGGCGATGGCCAAATTCAATTAGGGGAAACTAAATCATGACCAGGATCCATTGGTGTGGCACGGGCCTTTCCGCCGCGCCGGGCTTGCGCCGCTTAATCGCCGCTGGCCGGGCAGTAACCGTGTGGAACCGCACGGTAGAAAACGGTGAGGCCGCTGTTGCCGGCCTGGCCGGGGATTTTACTGTCAAGCCGTTCAACTTGGATGCACTTGCTTGCGAACTAGCCGCTGGAGACCTCGCGGTTTCCATGCTGCCCGGCGATTTCCATGTGCCGATCGCCGAAGCTTGTTTGGCCGCCGGCGCTCATTTTGTCTCCAGTTCTTATATTGCCGATCCGATGCGGGCGCTCGATGCCAAAGCGCGCGCGGCCGGTCTTTGTCTCGTCAACGAGGTTGGGCTCGACCCTGGTATCGACCATTTGCTAGCCCATGCGATGATCGCCCAATACCGCCAAGCCCCAACATTTTCCCCCGACAATCGGCTGACCTTCCGCAGCTATTGCGGCGGGTTGTCAAAGGTGGCGAATGATTTTTGCTACAAATTCTCCTGGTCGCCGCTTGGCGTTCTAAAGGCGCTGCGTTCACCTTCGAAGAGCCTGGCCGGTGGCCAGGAATGGGTGGTCGCCAGGCCGTGGGACGCGATCAGTGATTTCGAAGCGCCATTGCCCTGGGGCCGCGAAACATTCGAAGTCTATCCCAACCGCGATTCACTGCCGTTCATGGAAGAATACGGCTTCGATGCCAATTGGCCGGTGGATATATTCGTGCGCGGTACCTTGCGCTACAAGGGTTGGGCGGTGGCCTGGGCCGACATTTTCGCCGAAGTAGAAACACTTTGCGGCGCTAAAGGGGATGCCCGTTTGGCCGAGCTATCC
This sequence comes from Rhizobiaceae bacterium, assembly GCA_965248715.1. Classification (GTDB taxonomy): domain Bacteria; phylum Pseudomonadota; class Alphaproteobacteria; order Rhizobiales; family Rhizobiaceae; genus CBDFKB01. Next base: position 250,840 of record CBDFKB010000005.1, on the reverse strand, counting down.
ACCCAGCTTTGGCACGACTACCGGTTTGCGCCGGGCGAAGCAGACCGGGTAGTATTGTGTGTCGAATTAAAAGCGCAAAGCGGCGCAGACATTGTATGGCATAAAACCTACGTCTTGGATGCATTTGGCAATAAAGAAGCCTCGGCGATGGCGCGGTTGGTCTCCATACCGGTTAGCCTGGCGGTCGAAGCGGTGCTTGATGGCGAAATCGAAGCCGGTGTTAGCGCCGCACCGCAGGCCCCGAAAATAGTCGAAGCTTGGCTCGAAAAAGTGGCTGTCATTGCTGATAATATGGAACTGGTCGACCACTTGGCATAACAGCCGGATGTGAAATTCGGGTCGGTACCAAAAAATGTTCTTGATTTGTTCTTTTTTCGATGATAGGAAAATAGTCATCGACCGCATCGAGGGCAATTATGAACAAGGCAGAAAAGTCGCGCGATTTGCACCGCACCAACCCTGCCGGGGTTCTTGCCGAACAGGCAATCGGTGCCGGCGTGGCGGGTATGGCGACCAAGGGCGTTGCGCCCAACCGCAGGCGCGGGCGGGGCGCCGGGTATAACCCCCAGCCGCGCTTTGAGCCGCACACCAGGCATGTGTTTGACGATGGCTGGCAAACGATCGACGAATTGCCACCGTTTAAGACCGAGGTGCAGATCGAACGACCACGCACCATCATCACCCGCAATCAATCCCCTGATGTTGCGTTCGAGCGCTCGATCAACCCCTATCGCGGATGTGAGCACGGCTGTGTGTATTGTTTTGCGCGGCCGACCCACGCCTATTTGGGGCTGTCGCCCGGGGTCGAATTCGAATCGCGGCTGTTTGCCAAACCGGACGCTGCGGCGCGGCTGCGCCAGGAGCTCGCCAAAAAGGGCTATGAGCCGCGCTTGTTGGCGATGGGCACCAATACCGATCCCTATCAGCCGGTGGAACGCGAATGGCGGATTACCCGGCAAATTTTAGAAGTGTTGTCAAAGGCCAACCACCCGCTTGCGATCGTCACAAAATCAGCATTGATTGTGCGTGATATCGACATTTTGCAAGATATGGCGAAGCGGCGGCTGGTTAAAGTAGCGATGTCGGTGACCACCCTTGACCGGCGGCTCAGCCGGTCGATGGAGCCGCGCGCAGCAACCCCAAGGTTGCGGCTGGAGACTATGGAAAAGCTGGCCGCGGCCGGGATCCCGGTTTCTGTGATGGTGGCGCCGTTGATCCCGGCTTTGAACGATCACGAGATGGAACGTATCTTGGAATCAGCCCGCGAAGCTGGCGCCGGCGAGGCCGGCTTTATCCTGCTTAGGCTGCCGGGCGAGGTGGCGCCGTTGTTTCGCGACTGGCTGATGCGGGTTTATCCAGATCGCTATCTTCACGTCATGAACGTGTTGAAGACCATGCGCGGCGGCAAGGATTATGATGCCGAATTCGGCAAGCGCATGCGTGGCAGCGGGCCTTATGCCTGGCAGATTGGGCGGCGTTTTGAAATCGCTTGCAAGCGACTTGGGTTAAACGGCGACAAATTGGCACTCGATACCAACAGTTTTCGCCCGCCTGGAGGTTCGGCGCATCAGCTCGATCTGTTTTAGAATTTTTTTTGTTTAACCCATCCCCACCCGGACATCGCCTCACCGAAATTGGCTTATTCGTGTTTGCTGATTTCCTGTCCGGGACTTGCGGAGAATCGGTTTCAGGGCAAAGATCGCCGCATGATCCCCCAGCCCAAAACCGGTTCTCCGCCTCTTTTTTCCTATCCGCCGGCCCCTGATTTTGCGCTTGAAGAGGGGTGGCGGGTTATAAATCCAAACCATTGCGGTCTGATTGCCGGCGTCGACGAAGCGGGCAGAGGCCCTCTTGCCGGCCCGGTGGTGGCAGCCGCGGTGGTGCTGGATCAGGCCGAATTTCCTGCGGGATTAAACGATTCTAAAAAACTGTCCGCCGCAAAGCGCGAGGCGCTCATGGCCCAATTGTTGCAATGCGCGTTGGTTGCATGGGTCGCTATTCCCGCTTGGCGGATCGACCAGATCAATATTCGTCAAGCAACCCTTATCGCCATGGATGGTGCAGTAGCGGCATTGCCCCAATATGCCGCTCATATTTTGGTCGACGGCCGCGATCTGCCGTGCGACATCGCATACAGGTCCCGCGCGGTAATCGGTGGCGACGCCAAAAGCTTGAGCATCGCTGCCGCATCCATTGTCGCCAAGACCGTGCGCGACCAGATGATGGCGATGGCGGACCGGCAATGGCCACACTACGGGTTTGCCGCTCACAAGGGCTATGGCACCAAATTTCATCGCCAAGCATTAGTGGCGCATGGTCCGTGCCCATTGCATCGACATTCGTTTCGCCCGGTGGCGCAGGGGGTAAGGCGCAAAGCGGTTGAGCGAACTATATCGATCAGTTGACCCGGTTAATGCAATATCCGAGCACATCGAGCAGTGCTTCCTTGTGCGGGCTCTGCGGCAATGGTGCCAATGCATCGCGCGCGATTGAGGCGTAGTGATGGGCCCGCGCGATGGTATCTGCAATTGTGTCGTGTTTGGCGATCAGGCCGAGCGCATGTTCCAAAGCGGCATCGTCATTTTCGCCTTTTTCCAGCGCCTTGACCCAAAACCCCCGTTCCTCGGCGCTACCGCGCCGGTAGCACAATACCACCGGCAACGTTACTTTGCCTTCGCGGAAATCATCGCCGACATTCTTGCCTAGCTCGGCTGCCTTGCCACCATAGTCGAGCACGTCGTCGACCAGTTGAAAGATCAAGCCGAGATTGCTGCCATAGGAGCGAAATGCCGACCGCATAGCCGGTTCCGCCTCAGCCACGATCGGCCCAACCTCGGCTGCGGCGGCAAATAGTGCGGCGGTCTTGGCGCGGATCACCGCCAGATATTCATCCTCAGTGGTCTCGAGGTTTTTGGCCGCCGACAATTGCATAACTTCGCCTTCGGCGATAATCGAGGCGGCATTAGACAGTACGCCCAGCGCGTCCAGCGAACCGACCTCCACCATCATCCGAAATGCTTGACCCAATAAAAAGTCGCCGACCAACACGCTCGCCTGATTGCCCCAAAGCATCCGTGCTGCCAACTTGCCACGGCGCAGATCGCTTTCATCGACCACGTCATCGTGCAGCAGCGTCGCGGTGTGCATGAACTCAATACTGGCGGCGAGCAAAATGTGGCCGTTGCCCCGGTAGCCGCAGCATCGCGCAGAAGCCAAGGTCAGCATCGGTCTCAGCCGTTTGCCGCCTGAATCAATCAAATGCTTGGCGATTTCCGGTATCAGTTCGACATCGGACCCTGCCTTGGACAAAATCAACTGATTGACCCGCGCCATGTCCGGGCGAACCAACTTAACCAGATTTTCCACACCACTTCCCGCATCGCGGCTACTGGAAATCGGTACTACCACCCCTGTCATTCACTGCCCCCTTTTGGTCAATCCAATATATCTGACCGACTAACCGGCTCAAGGTAATATCAAATGTACGCTGCGGCCCTATGCCATCACAAGTGCTGATCTGCAACAGGGTTGAGCGGCATTGTGCAAAAGCACCAACGCACCGGGGATTGGTCCAACGAAAATTGCCCCCAATCGCCGGTAAATCGGTATCGGTGGCGCTTTGCAATTGCCACGAACCTGCAGGCGGACCGATCACTAACAATAACCAAACAGTGATCGCAAAGCCCTATCTACCGGTTGATCTGTTGCTTTGCCGGTGCCAACTTCTCATCTATTGAATTGGAGGGTTGTGCGGAATGCGGGAACTGATCGCCTCGAACGATCCGGTCTTGATTTCCTTCGTCACCACCTTGTTGAAGGATTGTGGCATCAGGCATCTGGTGGCCGATCAACACATGTCAATCCTGGACGGATCGATCGGTGCCATACCACGGCGAATCCTAGTTGATGAAACCCATCATGGCCAAGCGGTGCGCGTGGTCGGCGACGCCGGCCTCAGCCATGAGCTAAAAACCGTGGAGTAGAACGGTGAGTGCTGCATTGCCAATCGTCTCCGATCAAGTCTCCCAGGACCGGTTTCACAACGGAGCATTTGAAGTGCTGCAACCGGTCAAGGGTGGACATCGTGCTGGCCATGACGCGCTTTTGCTGGCGGCATTCCTACCGGGCGATATTTCCGGCGCTTTGGCGGATCTTGGCGCCGGTGCCGGTGTCGCCGGTCTGGCTGCGGCGAATTTATTTACTGGTCTTACGGTTTGTTTGATCGAAGCCGACCCGCACATGGCCGACCTTGCCCGCGCCGGCCTGGAACTGCCGGCAAATCGGCGTTTTGCCGGCCGCATCGACGTCTTGCAGGCCGATGTCATGCTGACTGGCCGTGAACGCGAAGAAGCCGGGCTGATTAGTAACCATTTCGATGCGGTCATAGCCAATCCACCATACAAGGACGAAACTGGCCGGGCATCGCCTTTTCTGCTTCGCCGCAATGCCCACCATATGGGGGCTGATGGCCTGGACGGCTGGGTACGTACTGCGGCTGCTATCCTTAAGCCCGGCGGCGTTTTCTGCATGATCCACAAAACCGAGGCCCTAGGCTCGATCATCGCTTCGTTCCAGGGCCGGTTCGGCGGCCTCCAGGTGCTACCGCTGCATGCTAAGTCCGACAGCGCCTCCGGGCGCATGGTATTGCGTGCAGTCAAGCAATCGCGGGCGCCGCTGGAAATATTGCCGGGCCTGGTGGTACACGATAAGGACGGTCGGCCAAGCGCCGATGCGGCGAAAATCCTGGCTGGAAAAACCCGGATCGTCAGAGATTCCTGATTGGTAAGGCCGAAATCCGGAAAACCTTGCAATACGATGTCTTTGGAACCATGTAGAAGTGAGGCTTGTGGGATTAAACCGGCGCCATAACCATAATTGTCCACAGGCCCTAGCGCGTGTCACCCAAAAGTGGGCACCGGTATTGGGAAGAATGACACGCATAAACAAAGAGATAACGCGACGAAGCTACTCCAACGCTTCGTGACAAGCGCTAGAATTGCACTCCCTATTTTGAGGCATTGGTTGAAATTGTTCCCATTCGAAAACTGGCGCTCCGACGCACCAACAATTCCAGTTGTGCGGCTCGAGGGTCCGATTGCCACGTCGTCGTCGCCATTTCGGCCAAGGCTTTCGCTGGCCACCGTTGCCCCATTGCTGGTACGGGCATTTGCCAACAAAAAAGCTCCGGTGGTTGCAATCGCGATCAATTCGCCGGGCGGTTCGCCGGTGCAGTCGCGCTTGATCTATTCGCGTATTCGCGAACTCGCGCTCGAAAAAGATAAGAAAGTCCTGGTGTTTGTCGAGGATGTCGCGGCCTCTGGTGGCTACATGATCGCGCTTGCCGGCGACGAAATCATTGCCGACGAAACATCGATTGTCGGCTCGATTGGGGTTCTCGCCGCCACCTTTGGCTTTGACAAGGCGATCAGTAAACTCGGCATCGACCGGCGCGTCTACACCGCCGGCAAGAACAAGGTCATGCTCGATCCGTTCCAGCCGGAAAAATCTTCCGATGTCAGCCACATAAAGTCGGTCCAAAACGACATGCATGCGGTATTTATCGACATGGTAAAATCGGTTCGTGGCGACCGGCTTTCGAGCCATAAGGATTTGTTTACCGGAATGTTTTGGACCGGTACCAAGGCCCGTGAACTTGGCCTGATCGACGGCTTTGGCCATCTCAGCGCAGTGCTGAAACAACGCTACGGTGAAAAAGTACGGCTGAAACTGATCCAACCACGGCGTAGCCTATTCATGCGTACCGGCGTGGTAGCGTCGATCGCTGACCGGCTAATTGGCGGTGCAATTGAAGCGGCTGAAGAACGCGCATTATGGTCACGCTACGGGCTGTAAGCAACAAACGGCAAATCCTATCAACGGACCCTAGGGAGGAACCAATTCATGCCGCAACTGCTGGGAATTGTCGTGTTGGGAGCTGCATTGTGGTATGGCTACAAGGTAGTAAAACGCGAAATGGTACGGGTTTCACAAGAAGTACGCGAGGCAGAACAACGCGCCCAAACCGAACAAAAGACCTTGATAAAGGGCAGTGACGGCGTCTATCGTCCCTCCGATAAAATTTAGAGCCCTTTTGATGAATTCGCTCCATCCTTTCCAGTTTCTGATTGGTGGGCATCCGCCGCCGAACCGGATTTGCCCGATGCAGCACATCGCGCTGCGCAGGTTTCAGTTGCGGTCACCCTCGCAAATCAAGAAACACAATTGCTGCGGAATTCATTAAAAGAGTTCTAGGCTCACAACCAGTGCCTTCGGTTTCGATCCTCCTAAAGCGTATCACCCAAAAGCGGGTACCGGTTTTGGGAGAAATGACCCGCATAAACAAAGCGATAGCGCGACGAAGCGAACCCAACGCTTCGTGACCAGCGCTAAGAGACGGTAGCTTCGTCAAATTCGGCATCCGGATCGACCAATTCACGCGAAAACGGCACTTGGGCTGAGGTCGGCTGGAAGGTTTCTTTGTCGGCATTGTCGACCGCTTCGCGCTGCAACATGCGAAGGCTGACAAACAGGCCGAAAATCGCCGCCATCGCCGAAGCGATCCACAAAAACGAGACTATGCCAAACCAGCCGGTTGCCAAGGTGACAACAATCGGCAGGACAAAACTCGAAATTGACCAGACCACTAGCAAGGTGGACGAAACCGCTACAAAATCGGCCTTTTCGGCCCGATCGTTGGCCAGCACGTTGGAGACCGAATAGATGGTTTCGTTGGCACCGCTGACCACGGCGAATATCACGATCATGATCACTAATGATCCGGTTCCCGACACGATGCCGAAAGCGGCGCCAAACGCTACCAGGACCGCAGCAAAGGCCAATATCATCCGGCGGTCGATACGATCCGATAATGCGCCGAGCGGCAATTGCACGAACAGCATGCCGACCTGCATCAGCGCCATCAACAGCGCCACATCGTTTTTGCCATAGCCGGATTGGGTGGCATAAATCGGCGCAAAACCCTGGATCGTCATGGTCAAACCGCCAACCGCCAACATTCCGACCAACGCGGTCGGTGAGTAGGTCCAAACCTTTCTTACCGCCAATGCGGCGACTTCAGGTGGTGGCGGTTGCGGTAATTTGGTCAAGCTGACGGGAACAATTGCGGCGACGAAAAACAACATCGCCAACATGGCGGCGCCGTTACCATCAATGCTTAGAAAGCGGATGGTGTAGGAACCGAGCCCCAGGCACAAAATGTAGCTCATATAAAAGGTAGCAATCACCCGACCGCGCCAACAATTGTTGCAGGCATCGTGCAACCAACTTTGCGACACAATAAACAAGATGTTGATGGAAAACCCGTAGATAACCCGGGTGCCAAGCCAGATGTATGGGTTGGTGCCCTGAGCAAGCGCAATAACTGACAGGGTTACCAGCGCCAGCATGGTGGCGAATATCCGGGCATGACCGGCCCGCCGGATCAGCGCGCTGGCGACCAAGCAGCCGGCAAAGCCACCTAGCGCCAATGCGGCGATCATCGAGCCGGGTACCCAGGGCGCAAAACCGGCTGCGGTCAGCTTGATCGGAATGAAAGCAAATAGCAGCCCACTGCCGATAGCAGCGAGCATCATGGAAAATACGATACTGCCAATCGCCATCGGCGGAACGGCTGTTCGTTCTTGTTCTATTTGGGCACTATAAGTCATGATCGCGGCACCTGCCCACAGATCGGTCAATCGGGTCAGTTTCAATCCGGATCGCTCCCCATGGCAATGTCCGAAAGCGCCTCGCGGGGTCGGTTTCAGTGTTGGTGCCTTGACCTGGAGCGGTGGTTCGGGAATTAGGGTACCCATCTGCGCTAACCGCGACCGACAGGATGGCCGATATGAACCGGGCGAATGCCGATGAGACTGCCGAGCGGATGCCAGTTTCGATGCATCCTGCCCACTCCTTTCAAGGGCTGATCTTGACCCTGCATCAATTTTGGGCCGAACAGGGCTGCGTCGTGCTTCAGCCCTACGACATGGAGGTTGGTGCTGGCACGTTTCACCCGGCCACCACATTGCGTTCGCTTGGTCCGCGACCCTGGAAAACCGCCTATGTTCAACCGTCGCGGCGCCCGGCTGACGGACGCTATGGCGACAACCCGAACCGGATGCAGCATTTTTATCAGTACCAGGTGCTTGTGAAGCCCTCGCCGCCTGATTTGCAGGAAATTTATCTTGCTTCGCTTTATGCGATCGGCATCGACCCGGCCCTGCATGACATCCGCTTTGTCGAAGATGATTGGGAAAGCCCGACACTCGGTGCTTGGGGTTTAGGGTGGGAAGTGTGGTGCGACGGCATGGAGGTGTCGCAATTCACCTATTTTCAGCAAGTTTGCGGGTTCGAATGCGCGCCGGTTTCGGGTGAACTGACCTATGGCCTGGAGCGGCTGGCGATGTATGTGCAAGACGTGGACAATGTCTACGATCTCAATTTCAATGGCGGCGAGGGGGACGAGCGGGTCAGCTATGGCGACATATTCCAGCAAAGCGAGCGCGAATATTCACGGTGGAATTTCGACGTTGCCGATACCGAGGTCCTGTTGCGCCACTTCGAAGATGCCGAAAACGAGTGCCAGCGCATCTTAGCCGAGCCGGAAATCGACCCGGCCAACGGCCGCGCAATCATCATGGTCCATCCGGCCTACGACCAGTGCATCAAGGCATCCCATATTTTCAATCTGCTCGATGCTCGCGGCGTGATCTCGGTTACCGAGCGGCAAAGCTATATCCTAAGGGTACGCACCCTGGCCAAAGCCTGCGGCGAGGCTTATTTGCAGACCGAGGCCGGCAGGGTTGGGGCCTGACAATCTCTGCCTGGCCTGTACAGCGCCTTGCAAGAATGGCAAATTGGTGTCCGTTTAATGCTCATATACAGTGAATTATCACAAGGGAGAGCTCCAATATGCACGGACGATTTCATTGGAATGAATTGATGACCCGCGATGCGGAAAAGGCCAAGGCGTTGTATACTGAGATTGCCGGCTGGAGCTGGGATCCGATGGCGATGGGTGATGATGCGACCTACTGGATCGCCAAGGCCGGCGACCAGCCGGCCGCCGGTATTTTCCCGATGAGCGGGCCGGATTTCGACGGTGTGCCAGATCATTGGATGGCGTATCTGGCCGTTGACGATGTTGATGCATGCATCACCCGGGCCAAAGAACACGGCGCCAGCGTTAAGCGCGAACCGTTCGATATGCCGGGCATCGGCCGCATTGCCATCATGGTCGAGCCGGGTGGCGCGATGATCGGTTGGATGACGCCAGCCTAATAATGCGGTTTGCTAATATTTGAACAGACCTTTCCCAGCATCGACTTTGCCGGCGGGTGCAGCAGACCTAATTTCGTGAACACTTAAACAACCATGGAGCAGAAATTTAATGACCAAAGGTATGGTGGCACAGGCCGCACCGATCCCGATTGAGGTCGAAGCAGGCAAATCCTATTTCTGGTGTGCATGCGGTAAGTCGGCCAACCAGCCGTTTTGCGACGGCTCGCACAAGGGCACCGAATTTGGCCCGGTTAAATGGACCGCAGACGGAGCCGGCCGAAAATTTTTCTGTGCCTGCAAACAAACCGATGGCGCACCGTTTTGCGATGGCAGCCATAAGAATCTTTAAGCTTCCAGAAAAGATTCGAGTTTGGCGCGAACGTCGTCACGCCATGGCATCGACGTGTGCTCTTTGAGCCAGCTAGCCGCCAACACTTGGTTGCCGGACCACCTGCGCTCCTCTTTACAATAAATGATGTGCTCGATTGTGCACGACGAGCGCCCGACCTTTTGTACGGTCAAGCAGAACGTCAGTGTTTCGCCGAAAAAGGAAGGCTTGGAGAAATCGCACGACACATGCACGGTCGGCGTTCCCCATCCCTCGTTCCAGATGATGTGGTGCCAGGGGTAGCCGATGGACGACCAAAATTCCTCAATCACCCCATTCAACAGGTTCAAATAGGACGGAAAATAGGCGGTGCCGGATATGTCGCAATCACCAAAATGGAGCATGCGGTCTGTGGTATAACTGGTAGGCATTGTCACCCCGTAAAGTGTTGTTGGATCGGTTGGCGGATTACACCAAGGCAAGTTGAACACCTTCTTATGGCAAATGGGACCAGTTCAGGCCCCTTTGATCGAAGTGAGCCCGATGCCGGCTGGTGAATTACCAGGGACTACCGAATTCCGATTATAGGCTGCTGGCTTCGGTTTCAAGCCGGTTCCCGGCAAAATTGGCTACAATCAAAAAGGTTCTGCCGGATGGAAAATGGCGTCGGAGCAGCTTCACACAGGCAATGGGCGGTTTGCCGGGTGACAGGGGCACAGTCGCTTGCTATGTGCGCCCAGCGACATAACCCACGCGGAACTTTGCCTGGCCATGCCCGATCTTCTTATCGAATTGTTTAGCGAGGAAATCCCCGCCCGAATGCAGCGCCGCGCCGGCGCCGATCTGCGGCGGCTGGTGAGTGATGCGCTGGTTGCCGCCGGCCTAACTTATGAGGGCGCCAAGGAATATTGGACGCCACGTCGCCTTGCTCTTGATGTGCGCGGCATAAGCGCCCGCTCAGCCGATACAAGAGACGAGCGCAAGGGGCCGCGTACCGACGCGCCGCAAAAGGCGATTGACGGATTTTTGCGTGGTGCTGGTCTTTTGTCGGTTGATGAAGCGCAAATCCGCAGGGATCCAAAGAAGGGCGAATTTTACGTTGCGGTGATCGAAAAGCCTGGGCGTGATGCGGCCGAAATCATCGCCGAGGCAATGCCCGCGATCATCCGTGACTTTCCATGGCCGAAATCGATGCGATGGGGGACGTCGAGCCAAACCCCCGGCGGTCTGCGCTGGGTACGTCCGCTGCACTCTATCCTGTGCCTGTTTGGCCCGGAAACCGAAGAGCCGCAGGTAATCGGGTTTAAGGTCGGCGAACTAACCGCCGGCAATACTACGCGCGGCCACCGGTTTTTGGCCCCGGAACCGATTACCGTGAAGCGGTTCGACGATTATGCCGAACAGTTGGAACGAGCCAAGGTCGTGCTTGATGCCGAGCGGCGCCAACAGATGATTGCCGCCGATGCGCAAAACTTAGCCTTTGCCCAAGGCTACGAGCTGGTCGAGGATGAAGGTTTGTTGGACGAGGTCGCCAATCTGGTCGAATGGCCGGTAGTTTTAATGGGTGAGTTCGATGAGAAATTCCTCGACATTCCCCCCGAAGTGGTGCGGCTGACCATTCGCGAGAACCAGAAATGCTTTGTGCTGCGCAAGGCGGTCGCTGTTGGCGAAACTGCCGGCGCGCCGGCGCTTACCAACCGGTTTCTGGTTATTGCGAATATTGAGGCTTTAGATGGCGGCGCCGAAATCGCCCGCGGCAACGCCAAGGTGGTCAATGCCCGGCTCGCCGATGCCGATTTCTTTTGGAACAATGATGTGCGTCAGGCGACCTCGACCAAAGGTTTCGAACCTTGGGTCGCTAACCTCGACCAGGTCACTTTCCATGCCAAGCTCGGTTCCCAGGGCGAGCGGGTCAAACGCATCGAATTGCTGGCCAAAGAGCTGGCGCCGCTGGTTGATGCCGATCCTGAAATGGCGAAACGCGCCGCCCACCTCGCCAAAGCTGATCTGCAATCGGCGATGGTGTTCGAATTCCCCGAAGTGCAGGGCAAGATGGGCCGGCGCTATGCGGAACTGGCTGGCGAAGACCCTGCTGTCGCCCGCGCCATTGAGGAACATTACAAGCCGTTGGGGCCAACCGACGATGTGCCGGCAGCGCCGGTGTCGGTGGCGGTCGCCTTGGCCGATAAATTGGACATGTTGGTCGGCTTTTGGGCAATTGACGAAAAGCCGACCGGGTCCAAGGACCCTTATGCGCTGCGCCGTGCCGCCCTCGGGGTGATCAGGTTGGTGTTGGAAAACCGCATTCGGCTTTCGCTCCTTGCGTGCATGACGAATTTGGCGAAAAACCGGCTAATTGCCACCGGCAGCAAACTGTCAAACTCCACCGCCAATGCGCCACGCGAAATCGCCGGCAATTTGCTGACCTTCTTCCACCACCGGCTGAAGGGGCTGCTGCGCGACCAGGGTGTGCGTCATGACATTATCGATGCGGTGATCACCGCCCAAGCGGATGATTTGCTGATCATTGCCGAAAAGGCGCTGTCGTTGCAGGGTTTGATCAGTTCGGCCGCGGGTGCTGACCTGCTCGTCGGCTACCGGCGCGCTACCAACATTCTCGCGGCGGAAGAAAAAAAGGGCACCGAGGTGCCGCGAGTTGTGGACGACGGGCTATTGAGCGACGCCTCAGAAAAAATGTTGGCCAAAGCCATCGCCTGTGCTGAGACTAATGTCGGCGATGCGGTGGCGCGGGAAGATTTCAGCGCTGCCATGACAGCACTTGCTGAATTGCGCAGGCCGGTCGACGGGTTTTTCGAGGACGTGCTGGTCAATGCCGAAGACCCGGCGGTGCGCCTCAATCGGTTGGCATTGCTCACCCGCATCCGCGCCGCTACTATGCTGGTTGCAGATTTCTCGAAGATTGAGGGAAGTTGATGTCAAACCGCAGGCTGTTTCGGTTCGGATTGGTTGGGACCATCATCGCTGTAATTTGTTGTTTCACGCCCCTGCTGGTGGTGGTTTTCGGCGCGCTCGGCATAGGCGCCATGATCGTTTATGCTGATTATGTATTGCTGCCGGCGCTGGCTTTGTTGGTATTAATCACGGTGATCGGCTATTTCCGAAAATCGGCGGCTTGAGCTGGAGCCCTTTTAATGAATTCGGAGCCATTGTGATGGAGCGATTTTGCGTCAAGATCAAGCAGCGACGCACATGGCCATACCCCCGGTACGCTCTAGCAAATCAAGAAACAGAATTGATGCGGAATTCATTAAAAGAGCTCTAGTGGAATGAATTTGACATTTGGTGCCCATTTGCCGCATCGTCGTTTGTCAAATGTCAAATTTAAAAATTCCACTAGATTCAATATCTTGCTAGTGGTTCTTTTGATTCCAACATTTGCAAACCTAAGTGTTGCAACGGGACGCAAATGTTAGAATCGAACCACTAGATGGAACCTTGCTCAGACATCACCTGCCCCAAGTGTGGTCACACCGAGACCGAAACCATGCCGCTCAATGCCTGCCAATGGTTTTATGACTGCAAGGGTTGCGGCGAATTGTTAAAGCCGCTGCCGGGGGATTGTTGCGTGTATTGTTCCTACGGCACCGTGCCATGCCCGCCGATTCAAGAGGGCAAAACTTGCTGCTGAATTGCGTTGTACCAAGGGAACTTAATATTGGCTCATTCGCGGTTCACGAGGGCCAACTTTTTTGGCCGCCACGCGCTTTACGAATTTTCTTTGGCCTCGACGGCGACCGCGCGCCAACCGATATCGGTGCGATTAAATCCACCTGGCCAGTCGATTTTGTTGACCGCTTGATAGGCGCGCTGCTGGGCCGAAGTCACACTACCCGCCATCGCGGTTACCCCAAGCACCCGGCCGCCGGCGGCGATCAATTGGCTGTCCAGCCTCGCGGTTCCGGCATGAAATACCTTTAGATCGCTATTGTCCAATAGCTCCTGGGGAATGCCGATCGGATCGCCCTGTTGATAGACACCAGGATAGCCCTTGGCCGCCATCACCACGCATAGCGCCGCGTGGTCGTGCCATTGTGCCTCATGGGCCAACAATGTGCCGTCGCAGCTTGCCAGCAGCAGCGCCAACAGGTCCGAGCGTAGCCGCATCATCACCGGCTGGCATTCCGGATCGCCAAACCGTACATTATATTCGATCAATTTCGGCCCGTCGGCAGTAATCATCAGCCCGGCATAAAGAATGCCGGTAAACGGCGTGCCGCGCGCATGCATGCCAGCCAGGGTTGGTACGATAATGTCGGTCATCACTTCGTCGATCATCGCCTGGTCCAATATAGGCGCCGGTGAATAGGCGCCCATGCCGCCGGTGTTTGGCCCGGTATCGCCATCATGGGCCTGTTTGTGGTCTTGCGCGGTACCAAGCAGCAGCGCGCAGGCACCGTCACATAGCGCAAACAAGCTCGCCTCTTCACCGACCAGGAATTCCTCGATCACAATACCCTGATCGGTACCCGGCCCGCCCTCGAAAAAATCGTCAATTGCATCCAGCGCGGTTTGCAGATCATGCGCCACCACCACCCCTTTGCCGGCGGCCAATCCGTCGGCCTTGATGACGATCGGTGCACCGATTTCGCGCACGTAACGCCTGGCCTTTGGCCCGTTGTTGAAACGCTGAAATGCAGCTGTGGCGATGCCGAATTCGGTACAAAACTCCTTGGTAAAGCCCTTCGAACCCTCCAGTTGCGCGGCCGCAGCACTGGGCCCGAAGGCGAGAATGCCGGCTTGGTCGAGATCGTCGGCCAGCCCGGCAACCAGGGGCGCTTCCGGGCCGATCACCACTAGGCCAATTTGGTTTTGCCGGCAAAAGTCGGTGATGCCGGCATGATCACGCGGATCGAGCGCGACCAAAGTGCACTCTTCGCCGATGCCAGCATTGCCGGGCGCGCAATAAAGCGTGTCGAGCATCGGGGATTGCGCGATCTTCCAGGCCAACCCATGTTCGCGCCCGCCCGAGCCGATGATCAATACGTTCATGGCAATGTTCCCAATGGTTGCTGGGCGCGCATATCACGGGGCACTACTGCAAGCCAAGTGATGGCCGATCTTGTGCACATGCCACAGTCATCGTAGGGATGCGCAATGACCGAAATCAGCGAAAAATCCATTACCGAGCGCATGGTTGCCGATGCGTTGAAGGGAAGCTGGGTGCACCGTTTCCTGCCGGCGAGATTTTGGCCCTATGCGCAATTGGCGCGTTGGGAACGACCGATCGGCTGGCGGCTGTTAATGTGGCCGTGCTGGTGGTCGATCGCGTTGGCTTACGGTTTCGCCGGTGATGGAGCAGCACCAATATCGCTTGGCGCATTGGCAGTTGGCCGTGAAGCCGGCGTGGCGGCAATGCTGGTCTTGTTCCTGATCGGTGCCATGGTTATGCGCGGTGCCGGCTGCACGTTCAATGATCTGGTTGACCAGGACATCGACGATAAAGTGGCGCGCACCCGTTCCAGGCCGTTGCCGTCCGGGCGGGTCGGCTATAAGGGTGCGTTGTTGTTTTTAGCGCTGCAATTGGCGGTTGGCCTGGGGATCTTGTTGACGTTCAACCCGGTCGCGATCGGCCTTGGTTTCGCATCGATCGCGCTGATCATCATCTATCCGTTTATGAAGCGTGTCACCTGGTGGCCGCAACTTTTTCTGGGCTTTGCCTTTTCCTGGGGCGCTTTGTTGGGTTGGGCGGCGATTGCCGGCAGTATTAGCTGGCCGCCGGTCTTGTTATATATCGGATCAATCTTGTGGGTGATCGGCTATGACACGATCTACGCCCATCAAGACAAGGAAGATGACACGCTAATCGGCGTCAAATCCACAGCGCTATTGTTCGGGTCGCAGACCAAAGAGGCGCTTGCGGCCCTGTATGGTGGCGCGTTCGCCCTGTTTGCGGCAAGTTTGATTGCGGCATCGATGAATGTTGTCGGCTATCTCGCTTTGGCATTAGTTGGGGTTCACATGGGTTGGCAAATCCGCAACCTGCAAATCGATGACCCTGATCGCTGCCTGGCCCATTTCAAGGCCAACAGCCATCTAGGATGGATATTCTTTATTGGCCTTATGGCTGCTTCGATCTGGCAGACGGTGCGTTAGCCGCAGGTCGGGTATTTATCCTAGAGCGTATTCCCGAAAAGTGTGTAGCGGTTTTCGGACAAGAATACGCGCACAAACAAAAAGATAGCGCGACGAAGCGTATCCAACGCTTGGTGACAAGCGCTAGTGCGGCAGCGGGGCGGGCCTTACGCCCCGTCATCCTTGGCCACCGTGCCAAGGATCCAGCATAATAAGTGGCGAAGCCGCACATCGTGCCTCGGCTACCCTCAGGCAAGCGTAGGGCGGGTTGAAGATGCATGGGTTAAACCCAAGGCAGCACTGGATCCTTGGGCCGGTGCCCAAGGATGACGGAGTGTGGGGTTGCCAAGGAAGACAAAGTGTAGGTGCCCAAGGATTACAAAGCGGGTTGGCGACGGCGACGTTTTGCTGTTCAAATTCAACGTGACAAGCGCTAGTGCGGCAGCGGGGCGGGCCTTACGCCCCGTCATCCTTGGCCACCGTGCCAAGGATCCAGCATAATAAGTGGCGAAGCCGCACATCGTGCCTCGGCTACCCTCAGGCAAGCGTAGGGCGGGTTGAAGATGCATGGTTAAACCCAAGGCAGCACTGGATCCTTGGGCCGGTGCCCAAGGATGACGGAGTGTGGGGTTGCCAAGGAAGACAAAGTGTAGGTGCCCAAGGATTACAAAGTGGTTTGGCGACGGCGACGTTTTGCTGTTCAAATTCAACGTGACAAGCGCTAGTACGGCAGCGGGGCGGGCCTTACGCCCGTCATCCTTGGCCACCGTGCCAAGGATCCAGCATAATAAGTGGCGAAGCCGCACATCGTGCCTCGGCTACCCTCAGGCAAGCGTAGGGCGGGTTGAAAATGCATGGGTTAAACCCAAGGCAGCACTGGATCCTTGGGCCGGTGCCCAAGGATGACGGAGTGTGGGGTTGCCAAGGAAGACAAAGTGTAGGTGCCCAAGGATTACAAAGTGGTTTGGCGACGGCGACGTTTTGCTGTTCAAATTCAACGTGTAATGGGTAGTGGACCTAATTTACTTTCCTTGTGGGAAAGAACGCCAAATAGCAGTGTAGCCAAAGATCACTGGGTTTGCTTTTCACCTATTGACTGGAAATAGTTCGCGAAGAGCGAACCGGCGCTTATGCGCCGCGCCCGCGCGCGCCTGAGCGAAGCGAAGAATTGCCGTGAGCGAGAACGCCAAATAGCAGTGAGCCAAAGATCACTGGGTTTGGCATTATACACCGCAAAACTAGAAAATTAGCAAAGGCAGTTGGGACTATTGGCGGTAGTGTTGGATCCGGGTGGTTCTAAGTCCTGCCAACCCATATTCGTCGATCGAACTCTGCCAGGACAGAAATTCCTCGACGGTAAGGGTATAGCGGTTGCAGGCTTCCTCAAGCGAAAGCAGGCCACCGCGAACAGCGGCCACAACTTCAGCTTTGCGCCTGATCACCCATCGTTTTGTCGACGTGGGCGGCAGGTCGGCAATCGTCAGCGGGCTCCCATCGGGGCCGATGACATATTTGACACGTGGCCGTACTTGATCGGTCATACTACTCTCTACTCAAACCAAGACCTAATCTCGCCACAATCTAACCCAGATGCCTTAAATTTTGGCTAAGGGCGTGGTTAGATTTCGGTAAGGTTCACGGTGGTGGTGTAAAGCCATTATTGATAACCTTATGGTGGTGCCCGCCGGGGAGGAAAAACATTTGATGATCCTCATCTTTGGCTGTCGATTGCAGCCCGACGGAACCGCGAGCGGTACGATGGTACGCCGGGTCGAGGCGGCGCTCGCGAGCGCTGGCAAGCAAGACAATGCAATTTTCTTGGCAACCGGCGGCCAGGCCCGTTCCGGGCGCAGCGAAGCCCAGGTGATGGGCGATCTGCTGGTCGAACGCGGCATCGGCCGTGATCGCATTATTGTCGAGCCTGATGCTAAGGATACCTTGCAATCGGTGTTAAATTGCAAGGCGATCCTTGATCGCCGCGCCATTGCCGGCGAGCCGGTATGGGCGGTGTCGAGTTCCTTTCATCTGCCGCGTTGCGTATGTTTGCTGCGCATCGCCGGCATCGACGCGGCCGCCGGCGTGCCGGCACGCGATGGCGGCCATCGCCCTTGGCTAGCCATTGCCGCAGCACATCTGCGTGAGATACCGGCGCTGGTCTATGACGTGGTGCTAATGGCCTTACTCAAATGGAGCGGAAAACTGTGACTGCCCTAATAAACAAGGATCAGTCGTTTTTGGCGGTCAACCTTTCGATCATCGCTTCAAGGTTGGCTTTGGGTAAAATGACGCAGTAACTGGCCGTATTATTTTCTTCGGGAAAAATTTCGACGCTACGTCCGGTGGCCTGGTTCGAGGTGCCGACCGCCTGGCCCTGGCTAAGCCGCAAACCATCAAGCGGGTATTTCAAATTGACCGAACGTGCCATCAGCACCGGTTCCAGCGGATAGACCGAAACCCGCTCGCCAGGCTGCAATTCGGCGGCAAAAGGTCCGGTGATGGCGATGATTATATCGGTCTCGTCGATAATGATCACCTGCTTGTGGCCAGCATATTTCGTAAGAATGTGCAAGGTGGCGAGCGAGTGGTCAAAGCGTTTACCGGTCAGGCCAAATCCCAGATAAAGCGGCGCGTCGGTTGCATAGAGGCATTTTTCAAAATCGGTAGTGTCTTGTTCCGGCAGGTGAACGATGCGCGACCGGCCGGTCCACATGGTGGGATCGCTGAGCGAATCTAGATCACCGACAATTAGGTCCGGGATCATGCCGGCGCTATGCAGGAAATCGGCAGCCCCGTCGGCGGCAACCAGCGCATATTGCGAAGCGTGCATTTGCCGCAATGTGGCATCATCAACCGACCCTGCGCCAACAATAAGTGCTGGCCGAGAAAACCGTATCGGTAATTTTTCCTGCTGTTTCGTCATCTGAGTACCTCTAAGAACCCTCGACTTTGTTGGGCTGGGTGTGACTTCGAAGTTTCGAGTACCGGATAATATCTGATTAGGCACTTTGGACAGGCAATTTTATTTTCGGCGCGTGCCAGACTGTTCTAATCGAAAATATTGGCCAAAACAGACCTTTTACAGCCTGTATCAGACAAATCTTGCCCGACCTGTACTACGTGCCTAATCAGAGGATAATATGTTGAAATATTTGAGGAACGCAAAAACGAAAAATTGCTCCCAGGACCCAAAAGAAGGATTTTTGGCAGGTGCTCATCTGCAAATTATGCGGGCAGGGCTTTGTTGCCGACGCCCGGTTTGGGGTTTGCGCCGGTAAAGTCGGTGCGTCTTGCAAGCGCCCGACCGATATTGGCATGGCCGCACAATTTTGCGAACCGGTACTGTTCTGCTATGATTTTGCTCCTGCGTAAGCAGGGTGGAGGCCACAATGGCGCTAAGGCGCAAATTCAGTTTCCCGGCGCTGATGGGCGTGATTGCTTTGTCATTGGCGTTAGCCGCGTGTCAAGGTGCCACGGAAGCGCTTGATTCCGCCGCCTTTGTCGACCTAAACCCGGCGCTCAGTAAGCGGGTGCGCGAGCGATTGACGAACCGGATTTTTGTCGGTGAGTGGAAAACCGGATATAGCTATAAAATCGATTTCGGCTCCGGATCCCGCATCCTGCCCGCGGTGGTGCAGGTGGTCGACGATGACGGGCGCTCGAGCAATTTGATACGCCCGGTGACCGCCACTATATCCGGTTCCAACATGGTTTTGGACTATGCCAAAAGCAATCGGCGCGACTATTTGATTTACACCCCAAGCACCGATGCACTTTCCGGTTATTCGTTGACCCAGGACAGGCCGGGCAGTTCGCAGTTGTTTGCACTTGGCGAAGTCGCCGCAAAGGCGGTCGAGGCCAGGCTGGTCGGCAAAACCCTCGACAATCAAAACGGCACCAGCACAAAATTTCTTGAAGGCAGACAATATGAGACCGTAACCTTTACCGGTTCAGTGAGCGGCAAAGGGCAATATTATGTGCGAAACAACCGATTTTGTCTGCGCAAATCCGGGTCATCGGATAAATGCCGCTGGGTGTCGAAATCCGGCGAAAAATACTGGCTGCGCAGTTCCACCGGGTTTTTTAGAGAGCTTATGCTGAAATAGGTCTATGCCGGTGCCGGTTTTCCCGGTTCCGCGCGCACCGAAACCGCATAATGGCGGTGATAATCGGGGTGTTCAGTGCCCAACCACCGATCCCAAAAGGTGAAATAGAGCGCAAAATTCCACCCCGCTTGGGCGTGATGCAGATCGTGATGGGTAACCGTCGCCAGCCAGTCGAATTTGGGTCGACCATCCTTGCCCGGTGGATAAAGTTCGTAGCCGCAATGGGCAATCACATTGCGCAATATCGCCGCCAGCGTAAACAAAAGAACCGCCGGCAGGCTCGATGGCAGCAGGAAGATGATAAGCGGCAAATAAGCGCCCTGAACCACCGCCTCGCCAAGCGCGAACGCATAAGCGGTCCACGGCGAAGGGTTGAACGAGCGGTGATGAAAGCCGTGAAAGGTGTGATAAACCCGCTTGGTGTGCATCCAGCGATGGGTCCAGTAAATCCAGGTGTCATGGCCAACAATCAACAACACTACATTGACCACGAAATAGGGCCAACCATAGTAAGCTGGATCAAGATGAACGACGATGAGGCCGGTAAAAACCCCAAGCCCGACAAACACACCAAATCCAGAAAACACCAATACCGTGCGCATGGAGGCGAAAAATTCCCGCAGCAATTGTTGCCGCTCGGGGCTGTCGTCACGGATCTTGCGCTTGGTCAGCACCCCGGCAAGGGCGATATTAACGATCAAATAGACTAAGCCGGCAAACAGCACATAGCGCACTGTGCCCTGGCCGAGCATGATCAAAAATGCTTCGAGCACGCAGTTAATAGCGGAAATCTGTTCGCGGCAGGATACAAACATATGTGCAGAACTCGCGTAGTAGTTGAACCATTATCGACCATGCGGCGCGGCTAGACAATGGCCGATTGCCGATGCCAGCCAAACCGGTCAAAATGACTAACGGTCCCTAGGCCGTGTGGACGGATTGGATTTTGAACGTGGTATGCGTCAAAATCGTCCGGTTTTAGCAGGAAAGACGCAGACAATGTCCCTCATTTTCGAGGCTTTTCGACAACAAGGCGAGCGATTTTGCCCATATCTTTTAAAGACCCGGCGAATTTTGCCCGTGAATGGGTTGAAAGACACTGATGGTCGGTCACACCATGGCGCGTCTTTCGCCTGTTCACGATCAAAATTTGACAAGCGCCAGGTCGAAAACCAATCCGCCCACACGGCCTTGGGTCCAGAACCCCAACCGGCCCTGGAGGGGTATGGGTTCATCGCTAAACGGTTCGACAAATCATGACTGAATTTGATTTTACAATGCGCCGGCAACGACTTGGAGAAGCGCTCGGCGCTAAAGGGTTCGACGCGGTGGCAATGGTGCCCGGCGCCAATTTTTTCTATCTGACCGGGATCAAATTTCATTTGATGGAACGCCCGACGATCTTGTTTATCGATAACGAGGCAACGGTCACGGCGGTGATGCCATCGCTTGAGCGTGGCAAATGGCAAAGTACCGGGCCCGGCGGCGAAACCCATTATTGGCGCGACAGTGATGGTTATGACCGCGCAATGGCTGACGCGGTGGCGGCATTGCCCGGCAAACGGATCGGCGTCGAAGGCCTGCGCATGCGAATGTTCGAAGCCGAAGCCCTGCGCCATCATGTGGGTAACGGTTCGGTAGAGGATGCGCAGGAATTGATTTCTGCCATGCGCCTTATCAAGGACGATGCTGAAATCAATCTGCTGCGCGAGGCGATCCGCATCTCCGAGGCGGCGCTGGAAACCACCCTTAAAGTGGTCGAACGCGGTATCAGTGAAGTCGAAATTTGCCAAACCTTGGTGAGCGCGATGCTGGACCAGGGCGCGGACGGCGTCGCCTTTGCTCCTTTGGTGCTGAGCGGGGCGGCGGCAGCCGACCCGCATGGAACGAGCAGCCGCGAACGGCGGTTGCAGCCAGGCGACCCGCTGCTGATCGATTTCGGCGCGACTTACGCTGGCTATAACGCCGATATCACCCGAACGGTTTATCTTGAACATGTCAGCGTCGAATTCACTGCTATCCACGAAACCGTGCTCGGCGCCAACGCCCGCGGCCGTGAGATGGTCACCAGTGCCACGACCGCGCACGATGTCGATGTTGCGGTGACTAAGGTGCTGCGAAACTCACCGTTTGGCGAATTCATCGTTCACAAAACCGGCCACGGACTTGGTATGGACGTGCATGAAGCGCCGCAGATCATGGTCGGCAACCACACCGAACTGGTTCCCGGCATGGTGTTTACGATCGAGCCTGGGCTTTATCTGCCGGGCCGGATCGGGATAAGGATCGAGGATGATTTTTTGGTCACCGAAGATGGTGGGGTATCGTTAACTTCAGCCGAGCGCGGCCCGCGCATCGTCGGCCTGTAAGAATCGCCAGGCGCGGCCATGACCGACTATGCCAATAAATATGATGGGTTGCTCGACCCTGAAATCTGGGCCTTCATCGAGCGCACCAATCAATATTATCCGCCAGATGCGGTCACGCGTTCGGTTGCTGAACAGCGCAAAGTCTATAACGCGATGTGTAGGGCGTTTTTCAATGGCTATCCGAGCGGCATTGGTGTGGAGGATTTGTCGGCGCAAGATGACGGGCACCAGGTCCCGGTAAGGGCTTATCGGCACAACGAAAGTGCCGGCCAAGCACGGGTATTGTATGTCCATGGCGGCGGTTTGGTGGTCGGCGGGCTTAATAGCCATGATGATGTTTGTGCGGAAATTTGCGCCCGAACCGGCTTTGCGACCGTCTCGGTCGACTATCGGCTGGCGCCGGAATTTCCGTTTTCCGCCGCGCTTGACGATGTGCAGGCCGCCTATCGATGGTTAGCCAGCGCCGATAATTTACCGATTGTGTTGTGTGGTGATAGCGGCGGGGCCAATCTGGCCGCTGCCCTCGCCCACGCCCGGCGGGGCACCATGCCGGCGCCGGCCGGCCAGGTACTGATCTATCCCGGGCTCGGCGGCGTGCGGCATGGCGGATCGTACTTGGAACACGCAAACGCGCCGTTGTTGACGGTCAAGGAGTTGGAATTCTACGCCGATGCGATTGGCGGCGGATCAAGCGATCGCGATTGCCGCGCCTTTCCCTTGTTGGATATTGATTTTTCCAGCTTGCCTGCGACGGTCGCATTTGGCGCTGAATGCGATCCGCTGGCCGACGATGCGGTTAATTATTGCGCTCACATCACCGCTGCCGGCGGTCAAGCGCGGGGTGTGATCCACAAGGGCTTGGTGCACGGCCATTTGCGGGCGCGCCATTCGTCATTAGTAGCGCGACGGGCATTTGACGATATCATTGCTGCGATCGCTGAGTTGGGCGGCGGCGCGGCCTAACCGCTTTGGTTAGCCGCGATCGCTGCATGGATCAGCGCAATCGCGTCCTTGCTTGCCCACTCTGCCGGCCCGTTTAATATCGCTAGCGCGCAATTATTGGCATCCACAAGGATCGTGGTCGGCATGCCGGTCGCCATGCCCATGGATTTAAGATCGCTAAACACATCCATTGAACCGTCATGGAAGAATGCCATGGCGTCGAGGCCAACCTCGGCAAAGAATTTTTTCGGCTTGTGCGGTTCGCCAAGATCGATCGAAACTGCAACCACTTGAAAATCGGCGCTGCCAAGCTCGCGCTCAAGCGCATTTAGCGCCGGCATTTCGTGGCGACATGGCGCACACCAGGTCGCCCACAGGTTCAACAAAACGCTTTTGCCGGCAAACTGGCTAAGTTCCACCGGTTCACCGGCGCCGTCGAGAAAGGAAAGGTCGGCAAGCAATTTCGGCTGGTCCTGGAGTATCAAGCCGGCCATGTCGCCGTGCGCAAACGGTTCAAGGCGGGCCGACCGGGTACCGGCATCGCGGCAGGCCGACGCAACACCCTCGTTGCCAGCAGGCTGCATGATGAAGTATATCCCAGCGCCAATGGCGATAATCGCTAGCGCCAGGATCAAATAATTGGTCGCGCGCGCTTTTGGCGCTTGTATGTCATCGCTCAACTGTCGATCTCCTGAATGAGGCCCAAATGGGGAATAACATGCCTAAAGGCTCTGCCAGCAATCAGATGTGGGGCGGGCGGTTCGACGCCGGGCCGGATGCGATCCTGGAGGAAATCAACGCCTCAATCGATTTCGACCGCGTGCTTTATGCCGAAGACATTGCAGGTTCGCACGCCCATGCCCGCATGCTGGCCAAGCAAGGGTTGATCAATGCCCAAGATGCCAAATTGATCCTCGACGGTCTAGACACGATATTGTCAGAAATTGAGACCGGCGCTTTTACCTTTTCCCGGCAACTTGAAGACATCCACATGAATGTGGAAAACCGGTTGAGTGAACTGATCGGCCAAGCAGCCGGACGTCTGCACACCGCGCGCTCGCGCAATGACCAGGTCGCCACTGATTTCAGGCTGTGGATCAAACGCGCTGCATCGGCCAACCTGGCGCAATTGACCGGGTTGATGAGCGCTTTGCTTGACAAGGCCGAGGTGAACGCCGCCACCGTGATGCCGGGGTTTACCCATTTACAATCGGCCCAGCCGGTTACCTTCGGCCATCATTTAATGGCTTATGTGGAAATGTTTGGCCGCGATCGGTCACGCTGCGGCGATGCGATTACCCGCATGGACGAGTGCCCGCTCGGTGCCGCTGCGCTGGCCGGCACCAGCTATCCGATAGACCGCGAGCAGACCGCCAAAACCCTCGGTTTTCGCGAACCAACCCGCAATTCGATCGACAGCGTGTCGGATCGTGACGCGGCACTGGAATATCTCGCTTTTGCTGCGATCACCGCCACCCATCTGTCACGCATGGCCGAGGAAATCGTGCTGTGGTCGACCGCGCAATTTAATTTCATTGCCCTTTCTGACCGGTTTTCCACCGGCTCGTCGATCATGCCGCAAAAGCGCAATCCGGACGCGGCGGAACTGGTGCGGGCAAAAACCGGCCGTATCAACGGTTCGCTGGTCGCCCTGCTGACCGTGCTAAAGGGTCTGCCGTTGGCCTATTCGAAAGACATGCAAGAAGACAAAGAGGCGTTGTTTGATGCTGCGCGCTCGTTGCATTTATGCCTGGCAGCAATGACCGGCATGGTTAGCGACTTGACCGTCAATTCAAAGGCGATGGCTGCTGCCGCCGGTGCCGGCTATGCCACCGCCACCGACCTTGCCGATTGGCTTGTGCGTGAAACCGGAATGCCGTTTCGCGACGCCCATCATGTTACCGGTCAGGTTGTGAAACTGGCGGAAAGCAACGGCTGTCAATTACACGAACTGGCACTCGGCCAACTGCAAGCGATTTGCCCCGATATCAATCAATCGGTCTATCAGGTGTTGGCGGTCGAACAATCGGTGGCCAGCCGAACTAGTTTTGGTGGCACCGCGCCAGAAAATGTGCGTGAACAGATTGCTCATTGGCGCCAGCAGGTTTGACAATTGCGGGTTGCTAGAGAATAGTACCAAAGGAACTTGATATTGGCCTATTTGATGGCGGCAAATCGGTTTGTCCGGCAAGAAGCGGAGCGCAGCGCGATGCTGGGGTATCGGGCAAGCTTCGCAACGCCGCCGGTGAGCCGATTTGCCCCACCTGGAAAAGTTCTAATAGTTTGATATTGCAAAGTAGAATGGCCACACAATTTTGCCCTCTGGCCTTGTTGGATCACGCTTGTGGTGGGTTGGCACCACGGCACGCAATCCGCCTCGTCAGAAGACAAAATTGTCGTGGTCAAATCGGTCAATATCAAGTTCTTTTGGTATAAGTCGGACCTAAGCTGCACGCTGCGCGATCGGAGTAATCCAGATCATGAATACCCTGAGATCCGGGACATTGACAAAAAGCCTGGTGCTTTTCACGATCGTCTTGGCGCTTGCCGCCTGCGGCCGTCGTGGTCCGTTGCAGGCGCCTGACGCGGCAACGCCGACGCTAGATGGCGAGACCAAAACGGCAGATGGCGGTGCTGTGGGCGAGGAAAAACCCGACAGGCCATTCATTCTCGACGGCTTGTTGTTCTAAGCCCTAAACCAACCAGCGCGGCCTGCGCCGCCGCAACGGAACCCGCGCCATGAATCATTTCGATTATGTCGATGGCGTGCTGCATGCCGAACAGGTAGCGATACCGGCGATTGCTGAGGCCGCCGGCACTCCGTTCTATTGCTATTCGACCGCGACCCTTGAGCGCCACTACCAGGTGTTCAGCGGCGCGTTTGACGGCATTCCAAACCTGGTTTGCTATGCGATGAAGGCGAATTCCAACCAGGCGGTACTCGCTACTTTGGCGCGGCTTGGCAGCGGTGCTGACGTGGTATCGCGCGGTGAGCTGATGCGGGCGCTTAACGCCGGTATCGCTCCGGACAAAATCATGTTCTCCGGTGTCGGCAAGGATGCCTATGATTTAGATGCCGGCCTTGCTGCCAATATCCGTTGTTTTAACGTCGAGTCGGTTGCCGAACTGCACCTCTTGTCGGAACGCGCCAGCGCTTGCGGTAAAACTGCACCAGTCTCATTGCGGATCAACCCGGATGTAGATGCGCGCACCCACGCCAAAATCTCTACTGGCAAACGCGAGGACAAGTTTGGTATTCCGTTCGCACAAACTGGCGAAATCTATACGCTCGCCGCATCACTGCCGGCGATTTCGGTTACCGGCATTGACATGCATATTGGTAGCCAGATTACCGAATTGGAGCCATTTGATATAGCGTTTGCCCGGCTTGCCGGCCTGATCGGTGAATTGCGTGCTGCCGGCCACGCAATCGACCATGTCGATCTTGGCGGTGGCCTTGGTATTCCCTATCGCAAGGACAATGTGCCGCCGCCCGACCCCGGCGCCTATGCCGAAGTGGTCAAGAAACATGTGCGCCAACTCGACTGCATGGTGATCTTCGAACCGGGGCGGCTGATTTGCGGCAATGCTGGCATTTTGGTAGGTCGCATCATCCATGTGAAAAACTCCGGTGACAAAACCTTCCTGATCGGCGATACGGCGATGAACGATTTGGTCCGGCCGACACTTTATGACGCATGGCATGAGATCGTGCCGGTCAATGAGGCGCTTATATCTGCCGAGCCGGTGTTCGGCGACCTGGTCGGCCCTGTGTGTGAGACTGGCGATTTCATCGCCCGTGAGCGCCAATTGCCGCCACTGGCCGCCGCCGATCTTTACGCAGTCGGCTCGGCCGGCGCTTACGGCGCAGTCCAGTCCGGCACCTACAATACAAGACCGCTGGTCGCCGAGGTGCTGGTCAAAGGTGGGCGCTTCGAAATTGTTCGACCGCGGCAAAGGCTGGAAGACCTGATCGCGCTCGATCGGATGCCGGATTGGTTGACAAATTGACGACACTGAACACCGGCCATGCAAATCCCGCCTGAAAAATGCCCAATTGATATCCACGATTGAATATCAAACCGACACTACAACCATAATTGTCAACAGGCCCTAGAGCGTATTCCCGAAAAGTGTGTAGTGGTTTTCGGATAAGAATACGCGACAAAACAAACAGATAGCGCGACGAAGCTATTCCAACGCTTCGTGACAAGCGCTAGATGCAGGTCAATTTCGAGCGATGATTTCGTGCGCTTGGATACGGGTGAGCGGACCGACGATGCCGGATTTGCGCCGGCGCAGAAACCAGGGCCGGTGCTTGACGCAGGTAACCCGCCGCCGCCTTTGCATCGGGTTCGAGACCATGATCTCGCCCAGCATTTGCTGCAAATGAGTGAGATCACCACATTGCTCGCTGACCAACATCGGCAATCTCATGATCCGGCTCCAGGCGTGCCAGTCGGCGGCGATGTCATCGAGATCATCGCTGTCGAGCAACGGAATGCACAGCGCTGGATCGCGGTGATGCAGTTTCAAGCAAACCCTGGCACCAAATTCGCTATCGGTAGCGCTGGCAGCGATGCCGGCAAACGCACGTGTCGGCAAGGCGAGCGATAGATCGAACCCTCCCGCCAGTCGGCATTTGACAACGGCACCATGGCGGTCAAGGCGAAAACTGGTATCGCCGCTCACGCTGTTGCTGGGATTGGAAATCGAGATGCGGTGCGGTAGGCGGTACGGGTCAAGGCGAATATTGCCGCCCGTACCTGCCTGTGCCGCATTTGATGATGGAGCCGAGCACACGCCCGCAATCGCGCCAACGTTCATGTAGAGCCTCACTGTCCCCTTCAGAGCCGGCTTCTTCGAGCGGTCTCCGATATCGCGCGGTGGTTTTTGTTTTCCGCGTCCAGCAGAACTTAGCACCCAGGCTGAGCGATCTGCTTAACGAACGCGGTTAAGGCTTTGTCAAATCCACTTAGGGTTATCGGTTTCTTTATTGCCAGGGGAAAACCGATTGTATTATCACCGGTCAATCGCAAGCACTTTACCCGGGTTCATAATATTTAATGGATCAAGCGCCCGCTTAATCGCACGCATCATGTCGATTTCCACCGGTTGTTTGATCGCCGCGATCAGATCAGTCTTCAACAGACCAACCCCGTGTTCGGCCGAAACAGAACCATCGAACGCCACCACTTGGTCATAGACCAGGGAGTTGATTTCCGGTCGCAATTGTAAAAATGCTGCGGTGTCGATCTCTTCGGGCTGAACCAGATTAAAGTGCAGATTGCCGTCACCGAGGTGGCCGAAACACATCAACCGTGCCCCCGGTAATTGCCGTTCAAGCAACCCCTCGGTGGTCGAAATGAACTGTGGAATACTGGCGAGCGGCACCGAAATGTCATGACTGATATAGCCACCGAGTTGTTTTTGAACCAATGGCAGGGTCTCGCGTATTTGCCAAAACTCACCGCGTTCGCGGCCGCTGTGGGCGATCACCGCATCTACCACAGTGCCATGTTCAAGCGCATCTTCCAGCACTAGTTCCATCGCCGCTTCTGCATCCGACTGAGAGCGTTCGGAAGAAATCTCCACCAGTACGTACCAAGGGTAGGGGGTCTCAAGGGGTCTGCGAGCGCTTGCAACGAAGCGAACCACCGTGGCAATGGCGATTTCCGGCAATAGTTCAAATGTGGTCAGTGACCTTCCGACCAATTGCTGGGCCCGGCCAAGAAGTTCTAGCGCGCCGGTAGGCGAATTTACCGCAGCAATTGCTGTCTGTTTGCCGCGCAGATTAGGCTGGAGTTTAAGCACAGCTGCCGTCACGATACCGAGTGTGCCTTCGGCGCCGATGAACAGGTTCTTGAGGCTGTAGCCAGTATTGTCTTTGCGCAGCCGGCTAAGGCCGTTCCAAATTTCGCCCGATGCCAGGACCACTTCCAGACCCAGCACCTGATCGCGCATGCTGCCATAAGCAAGGACGCCGACCCCGCCGGCATTGGTCGAGATGTTGCCGCCGATGGTACACGAGCCTTGGGAGGCCAGTGAGAGCGGGAAGAAGCGGTCATGGGCTAGCGCCGCGTCCTGTAGGTTCTGTAAGACGACGCCTGCCTCCGCAACGATCAGGTTTCCTTCAACATCGACCTCGCGGATTGCCTTCATGCGCTCCAGCGAGATGACGATCTCAGACCCGTCCGGTGACGGTACCGTGCCACCCATATGCCCGGTCCGCCCGCCCTGGGGCACAATCGCCGTGCCATATTCCGCCGCCAATTTGACGATCTGCTGGGTCTCCAGCACCGAAGCCGGTTTGGCGACAATCGCCGTGCGGCCAGTAAAAATATCCCGGTTTTCGGTGATATGATCTCTCAGGTCGTCCTCGCCGTCGACAAGGCAATTCTTGCGCCCGACGTTTGCGATCACCTGGTTGATCAATCGTGGATCGGGGCTGACGGATTGAGCCATGTTTCACCTGGTTTGCGGTTTGCCAGCGGTCCGCGGTGCGGCGGCACGGGCGAGCCGGTCATTAATAGCAATACCGAGCCCGGTCATCGGGATCGGTTCGACGAAGATCAAATCGGCGTTGGCGTTATCAAAAATTGCCAGAAACTCAAACAAATTGGCCGCCGCCTCGGCCAGATCGCCGCTTTCACTCAAATTCATGAACCGGCTTGCCATTTGCCGTACCGTGCTATCGCCAGCACCGAAACCAAGCAACATCGCACCCGCTGGCGCGTGGGTAACGCCGATCCGCAATTGAGCGTGCGGCGCGTAATGGCTGGCCAGCATGCCCGGCGCAATGATTGTGTCGTCGTCACGTTCGATTTCGCATAACCCGGTGATGCCAGCGATTTGGTTGGTGGTTATTGCGCCCGGCCGCAGGGTTCGAAACCCTTCTGGGTCCACCCGAACGATGGTCGATTCCAAGCCGACAGCACACGGGCCGGCATCGACGATTACAAGATCATTATCGCCGAATGTCTCGACAACATGGTGTGCGCTGGTCGGCGATAATTTACCCGACCGGTTGGCGCTTGGCGCGGCCAGCGGCCGGCCGAATTGGCTAATGATTGCGCCGGCGACCCCGCTTGGTTGGCGCACCGCTATTGTCTCCAGGCCGGCGGTCACCAAGGGGTGGACCGCAGTGTTGTCTGCAATGGGCATTACCAGGGTCAAAGGCCCGGGCCAAAATGCTTTGGCCAATGCCAGTTCCATATCACCCATCTTGGCGATTTTTTTTGCCATGGCGATACCATCCACATGACAAATCAGCGGGTTAAATTGCGGCCGTTGTTTTAGCGCGAAAATTACCGCAACCGCATGGCCGTTGCTGGCGTCGGCGGCCAGCCCATAGACGGTCTCGGTAGCAATCGCCACCAGGCCGCCGGCATGGAGCCGCGCCACCAGGTTTGCCATGTCGGGTGGCGGCAGCGCACCGGTTGGATCGCATTTCAAGGTTTTAACCATTACCGGTGCTGTATCCAATTGGCGCAGGCTTGGGAATTGCAAATCCTCACATGACCACTTGCAAAGGCGATTGACGGGCACACGGCGACTGCGTAATCAAACCGCAAAGATCAAATTGAACGCAGGAGATGGCGATGTATCAAGCGCCGGTGGACGATATTCTTCACACGCTGAAACACGTCGCCGGCCTGGCCGATGATCTCAACCAGGGCCGGTTCGACGATTTGTCGGATGATTTGCTCGAGGCGATCCTGACCGAGGCCGGCCGGTTTGCCAGCGAACGGATTGCCCCTTTGAACCCAGGCGCCGATGCTGCCGGCACCCCGCTTGACGATGGTGTGGTCGCCACTGCACCAGGCTTTGCGGAAACTTATGGCGACTGGGCCGAGGGTGGCTGGAATAGTCTCGCAGGGCCGCAAGATTATGGCGGGCAGGGGCTGCCGGTGATGGTTGCGGTCGCCGCTACCGAGATGTGGAACTCTGCGTCGATGGCGTTTGGCCTGTGCCCGATATTGACTGGCGGGGCAATCGAGGCGGTAGAGCAACACGGATCTGATGCACTACGCGAGACCTATTTGGAAAAACTGGTCACCGGTCAGTGGACCGGCACTATGAACCTGACAGAACCGCAAGCCGGCTCCGATCTCAACGCGCTTAGATCGCGCGCCGTGCCGGTTGGCGACGGCACCTACCGGATTTTCGGCCAAAAGATTTTCATCACCTATGGCGAACATGACATGGCCGAGAACATTGTCCATCTGGTGCTCGCACGCCTGCCTGACGCACCTGCTGGTACAAGGGGTATTTCCCTGTTTCTGGTGCCGAAATTCATCCCCGACCAATCCGGTCAACCCGGACCCCGCAATGATGTGTTTTGCCAAAGCGTTGAACACAAGCTTGGCATTCACGGTTCGCCGACCTGCGTAATGATCTACGGCGATGGTTATGTGGATGGCGAACCCGGTGCGCTCGGCTGGCTGATCGGTGAGGAAAATCGTGGTCTGGCCTGTATGTTCACGATGATGAACAACGCCAGGCTCAATGTCGGCATCCAGGGCGTGGCGGTGGCCGAAGCAGCCTGCCAGCGCGCCCTTGCCTATGCCAATGATCGCCGCCAGGGCCGCGCGCCCGGGCAAACCGCCGACAGTATGAGCGCGATCGTGCGCCATCCAGACGTTATGCGCAACCTGTTGACCATGATCACCATGACCAGGGCGGCCAGGGCGATCTGTTACGCCTGTGCCCGCGCTATCGATCTGTCACGTACCGGCGAAGGGGAAGCGGTGAAGCTTTGGAAAAACCGGGCCAGCCTATTGACCCCGATCGCCAAGGCTTTTTCCACTGACATTGGTTGCGAGGTTGCCAATATCGGCGTGCAGGTACATGGCGGCATGGGCTTCATTGAGGAGACCGGTGCGGCACAATTGCTGCGCGATGCCCGTATCAATCCAATTTACGAAGGCACCAATGGCATCCAGGCAATCGATCTGGTTAGCCGTAAA
The DNA here is from genome assembly GCA_965248715.1 of Rhizobiaceae bacterium. Taxonomy (GTDB): domain Bacteria; phylum Pseudomonadota; class Alphaproteobacteria; order Rhizobiales; family Rhizobiaceae; genus CBDFKB01. The sequence continues at coordinate 218,757 of CBDFKB010000005.1, read as the reverse complement.
TTACCGCTTGCATCGGGCGATGCGGTGGCAGGCTATATTGAAGAATTGCGCGGCGTGGTGGAACAGGTGCGCGGTGCCAATGTCGATGGCTTTGGCGATACCGCCGACTGTCTAAGCGAGGCGTTGGACGATCTTGAACGGTCCAAGGACTGGTTATTGGCGGCGCAAGCCGATGGCCATATCGCTGAAGCGCTAGCCGGCGCAACGCCGTTTCTGCGCCTGTTCGGTCTTGCCGCCGGCGGGGTTTATCTGGCGAAGTCGGCGTTGGCCGAGGAGGTAGGCGAACGCGTGGCGCTCGCCCGCTTCTTTGCCGAAAATTGTTTAGCCGAAACCGGCCCTATGGACCGTGCGGTGCGCCAGGGTGCCGACAATCTGCTGATCGCCGGTGCCGCGCTGGCGAGTGAATAAACCAATAGTAGCCAGATTGATTTGAGTTTTCTTGGTATTAGCCCCGGCCAATCGCCGTTTATTGCCAGTCGGTCTGAACCTGACCGGTCCTATGAGTGGCAAACGGCCTGGATTCTGCCCTATCATCGGCTAACGGAAAAGGATTTAACGCAATCGCTCTTTGCAGGATATTGGCCTGCTGCAACACCACTTCATCCAGGGAAATTTGTTTGCTAATTTCGTCGAACAGACGATAACCGACGACCGGTTCCAACGGTGCTATTGGCGGTTCGGCGAAATTCAGTTCAGGTGCCAATGACCGCGGCCCAAGGTCGCTACGTACCGCGCTGGTGATAATCCGATCAATGCCATCACCCGGCAATTGTTCAATGTCCGCGCCGATCGCAGCCTTAATGTCGAGTTCTGACATCAATTTTATTCCCGACAGGAATTCCGCCGCTATTTCCAATTCAACCGACCCGCGCAACTGATCGCCCTTGTCCCCCGCCGGTTCAACGATAGGGGGAAGATTGTCACCGTGCACAGGCAATGATTGATCTTGTGCCGCCGCGCTGGCCGACCATGCGCCGGCGATGACGATACCGATTGCAATTGTAGCGATATGCATTGGAGCCTGATCCAGATAAGTGTTTGTACCCGAGCAATATGGGTCAACATGGTTTCACAATTGCTAATGCCGGTAATATCAGCCCAGTGCCGAGGCGCCGCCGATTTCCGGCATTTTCCGGTCGAGCAGCGAAAATACAGCGGTGACAATCGCCCCGCTATCGAGGCCGGCATCCGCATACATCGAAGTAGGGCTCGCCTGTTCCAGAAAACGGTTCGGCATAGCCAGGCAGCGCACCTTTAGACCGCCATCCAGCAAACCATCGCCGGCAAGATAATGTAGCACATGAGAACCAAAGCCGCCGACCGAGCCTTCCTCAACCGTTATGACCGCTTCGTGGTTGAGCGCCAATTGTCGGATCAAGGCAGTGTCGAGCGGTTTTGCAAACCGGGCATCGGCAACCGTGGTTGGCAATCCAAATCCACTCAGTTCCTCGGCCGCGATCAGGCACTCCTGTAACCGGGTGCCGAACGATATTAGCGCCACCTTGCCGCCTTCGCACATAATACGGCCCTTGCCGATTTCGAGCACGGTTCCGCGTTGCGGCATCTCGACGCCGGTTCCTTCGCCGCGCGGATAGCGAAATGCGATCGGCCCATCGTCAAATGCGGCGGCGGTCGCCACCATGTGTTTGAGTTCCGCCTCGTTTGCCGCGGCCATCACCGTGAAACCAGGTAGGGTGGCAAGATAGGCGATGTCGAACGAACCGGCATGGGTCGAACCGTCGGCACCGACATACCCGGCCCGGTCGATCGCGAAGCGTACCGGCAGTTTCTGGATCGCCACATCATGCACGATCTGGTCGTAGGCGCGTTGCAGAAAAGTTGAGTAAATCGCCACGAACGGTTTCATGCCTTCGCACGCTAGACCGGCCGAAAAGGTGACGGCATGTTGTTCGGCAATGCCAACATCAAAGGTTCGATCGGGGAACATCTCGGCAAAATGATCGAGGCCGGTGCCAGCCGGCATGGCGGCGGTAATGGCAACGATGCGCGGGTCGCGCTTGGCCTCTTCGACCAAAGCCTGCGCGAACACCTTAGTATAGCTCGGTGCATTCGGTATCGATTTTGCCTGGGCGCCGGTGATTACGTCGAATTTGCCGACCCCATGATATTTGTCGGCGGAAGCTTCGGCCGGCGGGTATCCTTTGCCCTTGCGGGTAACCGCATGAACCAAGATCGGGCCTTGATCGGCATCGCGCACATTGCGCAGCACCGGCAGCAAGTGCTCCATATTGTGCCCGTCGATCGGTCCCACATAGTAAAACCCAAGCTCCTCGAATAAAGTGCCACCGGTCCAAAAGCCACGGGCATATTCCTCGGTGCGCTTTGCCTTGTCGTGAAAGAATCGCGGCAGGTGCTCGGCGAATTGCTTGGCAATCTCGCGTATTGAAAGATAGGTTTTGCCCGATACCAGCCGCGCCAAATAGGCGCTCATGGCGCCGGTCGGCGGTGCGATCGACATATCGTTATCGTTGAGAATGACGATCAACCGGGCATCCATTGCACCGGCATTGTTCATCGCCTCATAGGCCATGCCGGCGGACATCGCGCCATCGCCGATAACGGCAATCACATTGCGTTTTTTGCCGCCCATCGCACTGCCGACCGCCATGCCCAGGCCGGCTGAAACCGAGGTCGACGAGTGGGCGGCGCCAAACGGGTCATATGCACTTTCAGAGCGCTTGGTAAAGCCGGAAAGCCCATCCTTTTGCCTAAGCGTTCTGATGCGATCGCGGCGCCCGGTGAGGATTTTGTGCGGATAGGCCTGATGGCCCACATCCCAGATCAGCCGGTCATGGGGGGTGTTGAAGACGTTGTGGATGGCAACCGTCAGTTCTATGACCCCCAGCCCGGCACCAAGGTGCCCACCGGTTTGCGAAACCGCGGCAATGGTCTCCACGCGCAACTCATCGGCAAGTTGCACCAATTGGTCGACGGAAAAATCGCGCATGTCGCCAGGCAACAGCACTTGGTCCAACAGGGGTGTATCGGGACGATTGCTCAATAACTACTCCTGTTATTCCAAGGGGTCCAAATATTGACCTGTTTGATGGAAACTTATCGGTCTACCTGGTTTTGGCAGACATTGGCGTTGTCCGGTCGCATCGCTGATATAGCTTATCTTAGAATGCAATGTGTTCGCAACAAGGATGGGTGTTCGCAACGAGGATGGGTGTTTACAACAAGGATGGGTGTTTACAACAAGGATGGGTGTTTACAACAAGGATGGGTGTTGGCAACAAAGGTGAGTGTTTTCAACAAGGAACAGGGCTTTAGGTCGGGTCAAGGGGCTCGGTATCGGTCGGCTTGCCATCGGCTGACAAGCGGATCTTCTCGACCTTGTCTTCGGCCTGCCTTAGCAATCCCTCACAATGGGCTTTCAGGGTCTCGCCGCGCTCATAGATTTTGATCGATTCGTCGAGCGCTACTTCGCCCTTCTCAAGCCGTTCAACGATCTGTTCCAGTTCGCCAAGCGCTTGTTCAAAAGAAAGTTCGCTGATCTCTGGCTGGTGGTTATTTGTGTCCATGGTTCCCTGCCTTCCGTGCGCTTTTACCTATTGTCGCTGCCCATCAGCCGGGCAACATGGGCAGCAACCGATGCGGACAGGGCAGCGAGATCATATCCGCCCTCCAATACGCTCACAATGCGGCCATCGCAATGACGCTCGGCGACATCCATCAGTTTGCCGGTTGCCCAGTCGAAATCCACCTCTTCGAGTTCAATCTCCGCCAGCGGATCGCGGAAATGGGCATCAAATCCGGCTGAAATCAGGATCAGATCCGGTTGGTGGCGGTCAATCGCCGGCAATAATTTGTCGCTAAATGCTGCCCTAAACGCATCGCTGCCGTCGCCGGCACTAAGCGGCGCGTTAAAAATGTTGCCGACGCCGGTTTCCGAGATTGCTCCGGTGCCGGGATAAAGCGGCATTTGGTGGGTCGATGCATAAAGTACCGAAGGATCGTCGTAGAAAATGTCCTGGGTGCCATTGCCGTGATGGACATCCCAATCGACGATCGCTACCCGCTCGGCGCCATGGGCTTGCTGGGCATGGCGCGCAGCGATGGCGATCGTGTTGACCAGGCAAAACCCCATCGCGGTATCGCGCTCGGCATGGTGGCCCGGCGGGCGCATTGCCGCGAATGCATTATCCGCGCGCTTTTCAAACACATCGTCGACCGCGGCGTTGGCGGCCCCGGTGGCACGCAGCACCGCCTGCCAGCTATTGGCGCTGGCGCAGGTATCAGCATCGATCCGCACCATGCCGGTTTCCGGGATCAAGGCGGCGATCGCGTCCACATGTTGTTGTGGATGGACGCTGGCAAACGTGGTTACATCGGCAATCGGCGCTTCTTGGCGCGCGAGCCGGTCGAATTCCGGTTCACCAAGTACCGCTGCTATCGCACGCAACCGGTCAGGCCGTTCCGGGTGGCCGGGCGGTGTGAGGTGGTCCAAACATGCGTCGTGGTGATAGTAGCGCGTTGTCATGGATATTTCCTTGCCGGCAATGTGATCGGGCAGGGCGATTGTGTCAAAGCATTCGCCGCGGCAATTCCGGTCAGCGGTGGATTTCGTGGTAGGAACCGTCTTCCAGCCCGGTGGTGAAGCGGGTCTCGCCATCTTTCACCGTGGCAATAATTGCCTTATCGATCGGCGCCGGCAGTTCGGCGATTGCTTGGGTGACGATTTTGCGACCGCTCAGTGTGACGATCGCTAACAGCGACCGGTTGGATGTCGGTAGCGCCAGTTCCGGGACCCCGTCGCCATTGATATCGGCGCTTGCTGATAGCCGTTGCTCGCGTGAGCCGATTACATGATTGGAAAACGGTTGTTGCTCGGCCAACCCCTTGAGCGCACCGTTCTTGTAACGCCAAAACTGCAACCGTCCGCCGGTACGCCGCGATTGCTTGGTGGTAGCGCCAGTGTTGGTGCCGTCGGTTCTGTCGACAAATCCGCCGGTGGTTATCCGTGCGCCCAGATGGGGCATGATAACCACGGCAATTTCGCGGCTGCGACGACCAGCAAAGTGGTCAATGCCGGCAATATTGGCCCAGCGATGCGAAATGCCGATAAATCCGGTGCTGGCTTTTTGCTCCAATATCTGGCCGTTGAGCCCATAAACCGTGACGCTGGCCCCGCCGGTCAGCGAACTGCGGATGGTTATCACCTCATTGGTACCGTCAGCATCGAGATCGGCAATGCGCGGGGTGATATCCTCGAATACCTCGGTTTCCGGCAACAGATAGGTGATGCGGCGCCCGGCCCGGGTTTGCACCTTGAGCCCGCGCGCTTCGATAGTGTCCCCCAGCACGCCATGGCCATATTTTCCGGTCCCCAATACATACCAGGCCTGTTGAATGTCGAGTTTGTTGACGGCAATGGCGATCCGACCGTCCGACAGCCCGTTAGCGGGAGCCTTGGCACGCGGGTCGGCCAGTAGTTTTTTGGCCGCCGTATTGTCGTCAACCGCGGTTGTCGACCAGCGTTCCACCGCCAGCGCTGGACCTGCCATCAACAGTGCGGCGATACAGTAGCCAACCCGGCAAATCGGTTCGATCGCAAGCGATCTGGTTGCTTTGCCCACGATCAATGCTCGATGATTTCGGTTTTGCTGATTTCGATGCCAAAACCGTCAAGGCCGACATAATGACGTTCCCGCGATGCCAAAAGGCGGATCGACTGGATGCCAAGATCCTTGAGGATTTGCGCGCCTAAGCCGATTTCGCGCCATTCTTCTTCACGGCTGCGCGCGGTGCCGTGGCGCTCACGGCCCGACAGTGCGGTACCTTCATCGCCTCCGGCATCGGGCACGCCGACCGCCCCTTCACGCAAATAGACGATCACGCCACGCCCGGCCTTAGCAATATTGTCGACGATCGCGTCCATGTCGCTGGCGGCACCGAACACATCGGCGACCAGGTTTTCGCGCTGTAACCGGGCAGTGATTTCGCGCCCGTCACGGATATCGCCGAACACCACCGCCACATGATGCATGGCATCCCACGGCGTGCGGTAGGTATAAACCTTGGCACTTCCGCGCTTGGTGGTGATATCGAATTCGCCGATCCGTTCAATCAGCCGTTCCTGGCGCTGGCGATGGGAGATCAAATCGGCGACCGAAATCATCTTCAGGCCGTGCTCGGCGCCAAAGGAGCTGACCTGCGGCCCGCGCATTACCGTTCCGTCATCGTTGACCAATTCGCTGATCACACCTACTTCCGACAGATCGGCCAACCGGCATAGATCGACCGCAGCCTCGGTATGCCCGGAACGCATCAACACCCCGCCCTCGCGTGCCACCAGCGGAAAAATGTGCCCGGGCCGCACGAAATCGGCGGCGCCGGAATTCGGATTTGCCAGCGCGCGCACGGTCGAACAACGTTCCTCGGCGGAAATCCCGGTGGTAGTATCGTGGCGATAATCGACCGATACGGTGAAAGCGGTGGCGTGCGGCGCGTCATTGTCGGCCACCATCGGCGCCAAATTGAGCCGGCGCGCTTCGCCCGGTGTCATTGGCGCACAAACAATGCCACTGGTATGGCGGATGATGAATGCCATTTTTTCCGAAGTGCAATGTACTGCGGCGACGATTAGGTCACCTTCGTTCTCCCGGTCGTCATCATCCGTAACGACAACAATTTCGCCCGCCTCGAAGGCGCGGATGGCGGCAACCACACTTGCTTGATCATATACCAAATCAATCTTCCCTAACCGAACGGCGGCCAGTCTGGCCCCGGTCTCGCAAATAATGGTCGGCAATTGCGCATGCAATCATCGCTTCGCCGATCGGCACCGCTCGGATGCCGACGCACGGATCGTGCCGACCGGTGGTGACCACATCGACATTTTTCCCATCGGCGCTTACCCCGCGCCGCGGCGTCAAAATCGACGACGTCGGTTTGACAGCGAACCGCGCCACCACCGGCTGTCCCGACGATATGCCACCGAGCACCCCACCGGCATGGTTCGACAAAAACTGCACCTGTCCGTCATTGCCTATCCGCATTTCGTCGGCATTTTCCTCGCCGGTGAGTTCGGCGGCCCCGAAGCCGGCACCGATCTCGACCCCTTTGACCGCGTTGATCGACATCAAATTGCCGGCAATTTCCTGGTCGAGCTTGCCATAGATCGGCGCGCCGAGGCCGGCCGGCACATTGTCGGCAACAATTTCAATCACCGCGCCCACGGACGAACCGTTCTTTCGGATCTGGTCGAGATATTCAGCCCACACCAGTACCATTTCCGGGTCGGGGCAAAAGAATGGATTATTTTCGATTTGCCCCCAGTCCCAGCGTTTGCGCTCGATACGATGGGTGCCGATCTGCACCAGCGCGCCACGCACTTGCAAGTTTGGCACTACCGCTGTTGCCAGGGCGCCGGCGGCGACCCTGACTGCGGTCTCACGGGCCGATGAGCGGCCACCGCCGCGATGGTCTCGCAACCCGTATTTGACGTCATAGCTATAGTCGGCGTGCCCTGGACGATATTGGGTGGCAATGTCCGAATAGTCCTTGGAGCGCTGGTCGGTATTGTCGATCAGCAATGATATAGGCGTGCCGGTGGTGACCATGCGGTTCACATCCTCGGCATCAACAATTACGCCGGAAAGTACCTTGACCTGATCTGCCTCGCGCCGCTGAGTGGTGTATTTCGACTGTCCCGGCCGGCGTCGGTCAAGGCGCGATTGCAGGTCCGCCAGCTTGAATGTAATTCCCGGCGGGCAGCCGTCAACCACGCCGCCGATCGCCGAACCGTGGCTTTCGCCCCAGGTGGTGACCCGAAATAGATGGCCGAAAGTGTTGTGGGACATCACAGCCCTTTGATGAATTCGAAGTAAAATGGGTTTCTTGATTGGCGAGACAGGCCGGTGACGAAACGCCCGGCGATTTTAGGGGTGTTTGCATAACGGGTCAAACTGTGCCCAGGGCACGTGGGCGGAGTTTAGACCATCTCTTCGCGTCCATTCGACCACACGAACACCCGGTCGTTGGGAAATGCCATCATTGTCGCCTCATCACCGTCGATGCCCAAAACAATGTGCCGCAACACTCGTCCGAACGCGCCATGGCCGGCGACCACGCAATCGCCGGTTAGCGAATTAAGCCATTCGCGCGCGCGCGGAACCACATCGGCATGGCTCTCTCCGCCCGGTGGCCGGAACCGCCATTTGTCTTGTTTGCGTTGGCGATGGATCGCATTGTATTTGCTTTTGAATTCATCGTGGGTATGACCCTCGAAAATCCCATAATCAATCTCAATCAGCCGTTCGTCGATCGTGTAGTCATTCGCGGGCAGGCTAAGAACGATCCGCATACGCTCCATGGTTTCACGGGTACGCTCCAGCGGACTTGCAATATAAGTCAACGATAAAGGATCACCAATCAGGTTCGCCAAGATCCGGCCATTGCGGTCAGCCTGTATGCGCCCGGTATCATTGAGCGGAATATCGCGGCGGCCCTGATAGCGCTTGATCAGGTTCCAGTCGGTCTGACCATGGCGTGCATAATAGATGGTTGGAGATGCCACCGAATTCCTTTGGTATTACCTAAGTTACCGGCGCGCCCGAGTGGCCGGTTCCAATTATATGACTGAAATATCTGGTGCGTCTGGCGCCTTCATGCCGACAGTGTGGTAACCGGAATCGACATGATGGATTTCGCCGGTAACTGCGCGTGATAAATCGGACAATAGATAGAGTGCCGCGTCGCCGACTTCGTTGATATTGACGGTTCTGCGTAGGGGTGAATTATATTCGTTCCATTTGAGGATGTAACGAAAATCGCCGATGCCCGAAGCGGCAAGGGTTTTGATCGGCCCGGCAGATATCGCGTTGACCCGGATGTTTTTTGGCCCAAGGTCGACGGCGAGATATTTTACCGAAGCTTCCAACGCCGCTTTGGCGATGCCCATCACATTGTAGTGCGGCATCACTTTTTCTGCGCCGTAATAGGTCAGCGTGATGATCGAACCGCCATCGGGCATCATTTTTTCTGCCCGCTGCGCCAGCGCGGTCAGCGAGTAGACCGAGATGTTCATGGTATCGCGGAAATTGTTGGAACTGGTGTCTACATAGCGCCCGGTCAACTCATCCTTGTCGGAAAAAGCGATCGCATGGACGAGAAAATCAAGCTTGCCCCAGGATTTTTCAATTTCTGCGAATGCCGCATCGATGCTGGCAGGATCGCTTACGTCGCAATCGCCGGCGATCATCGCGCCAAGTTCGGTGGCCAGCGGCTGCACGCGCTTGCGGAATGCATCACCCTGGTAAGTCAAGGCAATTTCCGCCCCGGCCTCGGCACACGCTTTGGCGATCCCCCAGGCGATCGAGCGATTGTTCGCGACCCCCATGATCAAGCCGCGTTTGCCAGCCATCAAGCGGTTTGTTCCATCCATGTAATATCTCCAACCGGCGTTAATACTAAGGGAACTTAATATTGACCCATTTGACCGCCACGAATTTTTTCGCTGACTAGGCGAAGACCGCGCCGCGGTGCGGGCTCACCACAAGCGGGCTCCAACAACGTCAGAGAACAAAATCGCGCGGCCAAATGCGCCAGTTATTGAGCACGATCCAACCGCTCGTGGTGAAGCAAACCGGTCCACCGGACATCGTTGCAAAGCTTGCCCGGTGCCCGGGCATCGCACTACGCTTCGCTTCTTGCCGGATGAACTGGTTTGCATCCATCAAATGCGCCAATATTAAGTTCCCTTGGTATGATATGCGACAAGTCGCGCGGGTATGGCACAAGCGAATGGACCCTTCAAGCCATCCGACTTCACATCAGGTTTCGATCCTGAAATAAGCGCATAGCCAGTGAATGGGGCAGCTATCGCCGCCCTAAATCTGGATTCCATGTCTTAACGAAGGACCTAAGCTCTGGGTCTGGGTTTTCCGGCAGTTCAATGATCAAGGTAATCAGCAGGTCGCCGCGACCACGGTCTTTGGTCGGTAGTCCTTTGCCCTTTAGGCGAAACACCCGGCCCGATGACGACCATGGCGGCACCGTAAGACTGACCCGACCTTCGACGGTTTTGACGGCTTTTTTGCCGCCTTCAACCGCCTCTTTGAGCGTTACCGGCAGTTCGGTACGCAAATGATCGCCGTCGATCAGAAACCCGCTTTGCGCCTTCACCTTGACGGTTACCATCGCATCGCCAGGCGTGCCGGCAGGTCCAGGCGCACCCTTGCCTTTGAGCCGGATGGTCTGACCGTCCCTAGTGCCGGGTGGTATGGTAACCGATGCTTTTTTTCCGCTGGGAAAATCAACATTGGTCTTACCAGCCATCAGCTCGCCAAGTGACACAATCGCCGTGATTTCGCTGTCGCGGCCCTTGCCGGGCCGTTGCCTGGCGCCGGCATTTGACGGATCAAATCCGCCACCGGGGAAATTTGCGCCACCGAACCCGCCCGGCCCGGCGCTACCAGGGCGTGCGCCCTGACCGAATGCGGCACCAAAGAATTCGTTCAACACATCTTCGGCCCCGGCACGCCCGCCGCCAGCAAATTGTTCCCCTGGCCGGCGCCCGCGGCCACCGGGGCTAAAGCCTTCAAAGCCGCTAAAGCGCGGTTTGCCTTCGGCGTCGATTTCACCTCTGTCAAATTGCGCCTTGCGTTCCGGCGTGCCGAGAATTTCATACGCCTGGCCGAGCGCGGCAAATCGTTCCTTGGCGCGCGGGTCGTCCGGACGCTGGTCGGGATGGTATTTTTTGGCGAGCTTTCGATATGCCGCCTTGATTTGCTTGTGATCGGCCGATCGCTCGACGCCGAGCACGCTGTAGGGATCTTGCATTGCTAACCGCCCCCGGGCGCCTATTTCACCGCCCGGTCGCATGTATCATGTGTGGAGTTGGTATTGATATGGGAATGTTGTTGCAAGAATTCAAAGTCTTCCGAAACGGCAGGCGGTTAATTGCGGCCAGGCTCAGACCGCAGGGTTCTGTCGGCTCAGCCCTGTTAGCACCCATAAACCGTCGTGCAATTCGCAGCTCTCGCCGTTGTAGAGCGATATTCCCGTGAAACTGTCCAGGGTGGTTTTGAATTTCCGGCACTTGCGTTGATCATCGGCGATGAATTCATTAATGGCAGAAACCGTGCCCCTATTGCCGGTTTCCGGGTTGCGCCAGTCCAGTAGCGATGGCGCAGCCGGTTGGACAGGTGCTTGCGCCACGGTGTCGTTGATGATCTTGGTATCGCCCTGATCGATTTTTTCTGTTGCGCCGACCGGCTGCACGGACCCGGTGACCACCGTTGGCCCGGGTTCGATCGTTTTGATCGGAATATCCAACGCGCACCCGCCAAGGACCAGCCCGGCTAAGATCATGGTGGCGAACGCAGGCCCGATTGGCGCTTGAACGAACCACAGCCCGGTCGTAATGTCTTGCCGATGGTCGCAGTCGCCTGGACACAAAGCTAAAGCAGACAATCGGATTTGTTTAGCAAAGCGATTACGAGTGCACATGCGATCTAAGATCAATTTTTGATACCAATTAAGAGACAGATCATCCCGTGGCAGCGTTAATAAATGATGACTCGGTTGCTTTGGATCCATTCGATTTGTTCAAAGAATGGTTGACTAAAGCGGAAAAATCCGAACCGAACGATCCAACGGCGATGTCGCTGGCTACCACCGACGCCGACGGTCTGCCGAACCTGCGCATGGTGCTGATGCGCAATTGGGACGAACGCGGTTTCGTGTTCTTTACCAATTTCGAGAGCCAAAAAGGCGCCGAACTGGCGGCAAATGCCAAGGCGGCGCTGTGCTTCCACTGGAAATCGATCAGGAAATCGGTGCGCGTGCGCGGTACGGTTGAGGTGGTAACCGAGGCCGAGGCCGACGACTATTTCAATTCCAGGCCGCGTGGTTCGCGCATTGGCGCTTGGGCGTCCCAGCAATCCCGGCCGCTGGAAAGCCGGTTCGCGCTGGAAAAGGCGGTTGCCCGCGAGACCGCCCGATATGGCATGGGCGATATTCCCAGGCCCGATTATTGGTCGGGCTTTCGCGTGTGTCCACTGTCGATCGAGTTTTGGAACGACGGCAAGTTTCGCCTACATGACCGCAACCGCTATGACCGAAGAGGGCTTGATGAACCGTGGCAAGTAAGCCGGCTTTATCCTTAATTCGGCTGCTTTTGCCGGACACATGAACGAGATGGCTACCAGCAAATTCGCATACGCGATTGCAGCGTTTATTTTTTCGATCGTGTTGTCCTTTGGCACCTTCGTGACTGCCGATGAACATGGCGCGGTCGGCCATAACATTCGCTTGCCGGACGGATTTTCCATCGCACTGTTTGCCCGAGTACCGAGCGCCCGCTCGATCGCGCTTGGTGGGCCGGGCGGCGAAATTTATGTCGGCACCCGTTACGGTTCAGTGTTTTCATTGCTCGACGCCGATGGCGATGGTCGTGCCGAACAGGTAATCGAGCGTGCTCAGGATCTTAATGTGCCGAACGGGCTGGCGGTGGTCGATGGTCATCTTTACGTTGCCCTGCAAGATCGCCTGGCGCGCTGGCAACTTGGTGCTAGGCCCTTGGTTCCGCGCCACTTGCGCGAGCCGCAAACTGTCTATTCTGCCTTTTATGACCATCCGCACCACGGCTGGCGCTACCTACGTCAGGGGCCGGACGGTGGATTGTATGTTTCACTCGGCGCGCCGTGCAATATCTGCCGGTTGCGACCGGACACGGGAAAGATCGTGCGCATTGAACCGGGCGGATCCAGCGCTTCAATTATCGCCGACGGTGTGCGCAATTCGGTCGGTTTCGACTGGCAGCCGATAACCGGCAAGCTGCATTTTACCGACAATGGCGCCGACCGCATGGGGGACGATATCCCGCCGGACGAATTAAACCGGGTCGATGTGCAAGGCAGCCATTTCGGGTTCCCCTGGCGCGGCGGGCGCGCCATTCGCCTGACTGGTTATGAAAACCACACGCCAACCGTAGCAACCGTGTCACCGGTGGTGGAATTTCAAGCGCATACCGCCAGCCTGGGGATCGAATTTTATGATGGCGATATGTTTCCCAAAACCTATCGCGGCGACGCCTTCGTTGCCCAACACGGTTCCTGGAACCGCACCGTACCGGTGGGTTATCGCATTATGCGGGTTCAATTTGGCGACGATGGCGAGCCGACGGGCAGGGAAGTTTTCGCCGATGGCTGGCTTGCCGAGGATGGCGCCGTTTTGGGCCGCCCGGTCGACATCGTCACTCAGCCGGACGGTTCCTTGCTGGTCTCGGACGATTACGCCGACGCGATTTATAGAATTAGTTACGCACAGTAATATGGCCGCTGGAGGCGGCTTCGGTTTTCCGTTCCTCAAGCAGCGGTGCCGCCGACGGTAATCCCGCTCATCAGCAAGGTTGGTTGACCGACCCCGACCGGCACGCCTTGGCCGTTTTTACCACAGGTGCCGATGCCGGGATCAAGCTGCATGTCATTGCCAACCATGGTTACCTGCTTCATCGCTTTCGGGCCATTGCCGATCAGCGTCGCGCCTTTCAGCGGTTCTTGGATCTTGCCGTCGCGGATCCGGTATGCCTCGGTACAATCAAACACGAATTTGCCGGAGGTGATATCCACTTGGCCGCCGCCGAATGAGGCCGCGAAAATGCCATCCTTGACCGCCGCCAAAATTTCGTCCGGGTCCTTGTCAGCGTTCAGCATATAGGTATTGGTCATCCGCGGCATCGGCGCGTGGGCATAAGATTGGCGCCGGCCATTGCCGGTCGGTTGCATGTTCATCAGCCGCGCATTTTGCCGATCTTGCATATAACCGGTCAAAACACCGTCTTCGATCAACACCGTATAGGCGCCCGGGGTTCCTTCATCGTCGATGCTGAGCGAACCGCGCCTGGCGGCAATGGTGCCGTCATCGACCACGGTCACCCCTTTGGCGGCAACCTGTTCGCCGACCAATCCGGCAAAAGCTGAAGTGCCCTTGCGATTAAAATCGCCTTCCAGACCGTGGCCAACCGCTTCGTGCAGCATGATCCCTGGCCAGCCGGGGCCCAATACCACATCGAAACTGCCGGCCGGCGCCGGTTTGGCTTCGAGATTGATCAGCGCCTGGCGCAACGCCTCGTCGGCTACCATGCGCCAATCGGCTTCGCCTACGAATTCGCCAAACCCGGCCCTGCCACCGGTGCCGTAACTGCCGGTTTCCTGGCGTTCACCGTGACCGGCGACGATCGAAACGTTAAAGCGCACCAGCGGTCGGACATCGCGCACATGCTGGCCGTCGGCGCGGAGCACTTCCACCACCTGCCACGATGCCGCCAGCGACACGGAAACCTGGCGCACCCGCTCGTCGCTGCCTCTTGCATAGGCGTCGATGCGTTCCAGCAGCCGGATTTTATCTTCGAACGACGGCGCGCCAAGCGGATTGGTTTCTGCGTAAAGTCGCATATTGGTTGGTTGCGGCGGCCCGGCTGCGACCCCGCCATGGCCGGCATTGACCGAGCACACCGCCGATGCGGCCCGCTTGAGACTTGCCAGTGACAATTCGCCCGAATGGGCAAAGCCTGAGGTTTCGCCGCTCACCGCGCGCAATCCGAAACCCTGAGCGGTGTCGAAAGTGCCGCTTTTTAGCCGGCCATTGTCGAACACTAAAGTTTCCGATTGGTGATATTCAACAAATAGTTCGCCGTCGTCGGCGCCGTCCAGGGCATCATCTACCACACGGGTAACCGTGCTGCGGTCGGCATCGAACTGGTCGATCAAATTGTCCATAAGCAGCCTCCAGTGGGAACGGGCGAAACGTCGCCGACAGGCTATACCAGCGCGGGTGGCCGCGCGCGAGGATCAATGTTCAATATTTTTCAGTGGATAACTACCATTTCGAGTGCCTGTGGACATTTATGGTTATGGCGCCGGCGTGGCCCAATTTGATCAAACCGGGACTACACCATAATTGTCCACAGGCCCTAAGGCAGTTTGGCGTAACCGTCGCTGAAGCCGGAAAGATCGACCGGGATACCGATGCCTTCTTCGGGAGTCTGATAAACCACAAAGACCGCGGTGGAGCCTTTTTTGAGGGTTTCCAGCAATTCGCCCTCCAAAATCACCTCTGCATAACACCCGTCCAAATAACATTTGACGAAATAGGCGCGGCCGATATCCTCGCCGTCCACATTCAACCCAAGCCCGTTGGGTAACAATACCCCGAGCGGCGCCTGCACCCGCAGCATTTCAACCTTGTTGTCGGCGGTGCGCAGCACCACTACCGACAACCCGACTTCTTCGCGGTCCTCGGCGATTACGTTTTGCATCAACGCACATTGTTCTTTTGACGCCCCTGCTTGGATGTCGCAAACCATCGACCAGGCGCCATGGTTTGATCGCACCACCCCTTGCGCGGCCGCGATCTGGTAAAGCGCCGCCGTCAGAAAAAGTCCGCTAACGACGATCATTAGGGTTCGAATCGAGGGTTTCATCTAGATTTCCTGTTGCCTGGCGGTAAGGTTCGTGGCTTGTCGACTAGTGGCCCATTGCGGAATCGATGGCAAATTGCGATGAATTGAACGCAAAATGGTAAACGCAGTATCAATATGGCAAATACCGCTTGTGACCGGGTTTTCAACCGGGGTAGGACCATGCGATAAAATCCGGCGATTGTTTGTCGTAAGCGATGTGGCTTCCGTTGCACGCAAATTTGCCGCATGAATGCCACGATTCACAATATTGCGATTGTAACCGGGTTGTGGTTTGGAAATGTGCATATTTAGGATCGGATCCTGCTACGTATGCCAAACGGGTTTCGATGCTAACGCCATATATCAACCTGCGTGGCGTCAATGGTGGCGTCAATTCGCCAAAGGGAGAACAGACCTGATGAGACTAATCACTAGGATTGTCACTTTTGTGGGCGTTCTTGCAGCAAGCGCTGCGGGTGCCCGTGCCGCGCAACCGGTGGAATGGCAGGTCTGGTTTCAGCCGGCCTCGACCGACATCATGCACCGGATTGTTTCGTTTGGTACCCTGACCTTTTTGATCATTGCCGTAATCACGGTTTTCGTGATGGCGCTGTTGCTTTACGTCATGATCAAGTTTAGCGCCAAGGCCAATCCGGAACCATCTCGCACTACCCACAACAGTTTGGTGGAAGTCGCCTGGACCGTTATTCCGATCATCATCTTGATCGTGATCGCGGTGCCTTCCTTCGACCTTCTCGACCGCCAACTCAACCCACCTAAGGAGCCCGAGCTGACCGTCAAGGCGGTGGGTTATCAGTGGTACTGGGGCTACGAATATCAGGACGAGGGCGAATTATCGTTTGATTCGATCATGTTGCGAGACGACAGCGAGCGCCAAGAAAGCGGCAAAACCGACCTCGGCAAATATCCCAGATTGCTCGCCGTCGACAATGAACTGGTGGTGCCAGTCGACACGATCGTGCGGGTTTTGGTAACGGCCGAAGACGTTATCCACTCCTTTGCCGTGCCATCATTTGGCGTGAAAATCGACGCGGTGCCGTTGCGCATGAACGAAACCTGGTTCGCGGTCGAACGTGAAGGTCTCTACTATGGCCAGTGTTCGGAATTGTGTGGCAAAGATCATTCCTTCATGCCGATCGCTGTGCGCGCCGTTTCGAAAGCAGACTACGCGGCGTGGCGATCAGCGGCTGCTGAAAATTTGGGCGCCGCCAACCAGGCGCTGGTAGCCGCGATCGAAAACCGTAATTCAGAAATATCAGTCGCAAGCAAATAGGCTGTTACCCGGTTAGGAAAATTCTCCAAGGAGCGCATCAAAATGGCAGCTACCTCCGCCTACGGTGGTCATGATCACATGCCAGGCTTTTTCAAGCGTTGGTTTTATTCGACCAACCACAAGGACATCGGGACACTGTATCTGTTGTTCGCGATCGTTTCCGGCATTGTCGGTGGTTTTCTGTCGATCATGATGCGCATGGAATTGCATGAACCGGGCATGCAGATTTTTTCCAATCCGCATACCTTCAACGTTTTCACCACCGCGCACGGATTGCTGATGATCTTCTTCATGGTCATGCCGGCATTAATCGGTGGATTTGCCAACTGGATGGTGCCGATGATGATCGGCGCGCCGGACATGGCGTTCCCGCGCATGAACAACATTTCGTTCTGGCTGCTGCCGCCAGCGCTGATCCTGCTGGTATTGTCGATGTTCGTGGAAGGGCCGGCAGGCGGCTTAGGGGTTGGTTGCGGCTGGACGGTTTATCCGCCCTGTTCGGCTTCCGGCAACATGCCAGGGCCGGCGATGGACCTGGCGATTTTGTCCCTGCACTTGGCGGGTGCTTCATCGATTCTCGGCGCGATCAATTTCATCACCACGATCTTCAACATGCGCGCGCCGGGCATGACCATGTTTAAGATGCCGCTATTTGCCTGGTCGATCCTGGTCACCGCGTTCTTGTTGGTGTTGTCGCTGCCGGTGTTGGCGGGCGCGATTACCATGCTGCTGACCGACCGTAATTTCGATACCACCTTCTTTACCCCCGAAGGCGGCGGCGACCCACTACTGTTCCAGCATTTGTTCTGGTTCTTCGGCCATCCCGAGGTCTATATCCTGATCCTGCCCGGATTTGGCATCATCAGCCATATTGTTTCGACCTTCTCGCGCAAACCGATCTTCGGCTATATGGGCATGGCGCTGGCCATGATCGCAATCGGTGCCGTCGGCTTCATCGTGTGGGCGCACCACATGTATACCGTTGGCATGTCGCAAGGTACCCAGGCCTATTTCGTTGCCGCCACCATGGTCATCGCGGTACCAACCGGGGTGAAAATCTTCTCCTGGATCGCCACCATGTGGGGCGGTTCGATTACCTTCCGCACACCGATGATATGGGCGCTTGGCTTCATCTTCTTGTTCACCGTTGGCGGAGTTACCGGGGTTCAATTGGCTAATGCCGGCCTCGACCGTGCATTCCACGATACTTATTATGTGGTCGCCCATTTCCATTATGTGCTGTCGGTTGGTGCGGTGTTCGCGATCTTCGCCGGCTGGTATTACTGGTTCCCGAAAATGACCGGCTACATGTATAATTCGATACTGGCCAAGATCCATTTCTGGATGACATTTATCGGCGTCAATTTCGTGTTCTTACCGCAGCATTTTCTGGGGTTGGCCGGTATGCCACGGCGTTATGTGGACTACCCGGACGCCTTTGCCGGCTGGAATGCGGTCTCATCGTGGGGCTCTTATCTTTCCGGCTTAGGCGTACTGGTGTTCCTGTATTGCATTCTGGAGGCCTATCAAAAGAAACGGGTTGCTGGAAACAATCCATGGGGCGAAGGTGCGACCACGCTTGAATGGCAGTTGCCGTCGCCACCGCCGCACCACATCTGGGAAACCCTGCCGCGCATCAAATGATCGACGCCAACCGCACAGGAAAGAGAAACGGTATCGCCAATGTCGCTGGTTGAAGACAACAGGCTCGGATCGGAAACTTATATTTCCCTGGCAATGCCGGGCGACTTTATCGAATTGATGAAGCCGCGGGTGATGTCGCTTGTGGTCTTCACAGCATTTGTTGGCATGGTTCTGGCGCCGGGTCCGATTGATCCGATACTGGGCGCGATCGCGATTATGTGCATCGCGGTTGGTGCCGGTGCATCTGGCGCCCTTAACATGTGGTATGACCGCGATATCGACGCGGTCATGCAGCGCACCGCAAGGCGACCCATTCCTTCTGGCCGGGTCTCAGCCCACGAAGCGTTGAGCTTTGGGTTGGTATTGACCTTCATGAGTGTGATGACTTTGGGGCTGCTGGCCAACTGGCTGGCAGCGAGCCTGCTGGCGTTCACGATCTTCTTTTACGTGGTAATTTATACCGCCTGGCTCAAGCGCTGGACGCCGCAGAACATTGTCATTGGCGGTGTTGCTGGCGCGCTGCCGCCGGTGATCGGCTGGGCCGCAGCAGCCAATACGATTTCGCTCGAGAGCGTGATGTTGTTTGCCATCATATTTTTGTGGACCCCGCCGCATTTTTGGGCGCTGGCCCTGTTTAGGTCTGATGACTACGACCGGGCCAAGGTGCCGATGATGCCCAATACCCATGGTGAGGCAACAACAAAAACCCAGATCCTAGCTTATTCGCTGGTTCTGGCGGTTGTTGGTGTTATGCCCTGGTGGTTCGGATTTGCCGGCAATATTTATGGCGTGACCGCCGTCGCCGGCGGGATCGGCTTTATTTGGCTGGCCGCCCACCTTTATGGTGACCGTGACAATGCCAATAATTTCCGCAGCGCCAAACGGCTGTTTGGATATTCCATCATTTATCTGTTTGCGCTTTATGCCGTGTTGTTGGCGCAAACCGTGCTGGCTTCATGGGTCGCCTGACATGGAGCCCGAAGAAAACCCCAATGACGACGGCATCAAGCTTACCGAACAGCAGGAAAAGGCCCGTCGTGCCCGCAACATCGCCATTGGCCTGGTGCTCGGTGTATTGGTGGTGACATTCTACGTTGCCACCTGGGCCAAATTCGGAGCGCAGCTCATGGACAGGCCGTTGTGATGGTTGAAAACGAAAACACCCTTGTTCCCGGCTCGGGGCGCACAAATAACGGCAACAATTTACCGGTAGCGCTGGCTTGTGTGATGGCGGTGGCGATGATGGGTGGGCTTGCCTATGCTTCGGTTCCTCTCTACGCGTTATTTTGCCAGGTTACTGGCTTCGCCGGCACCGTACAGCGCGCCGAACAAGCGCCTTTGAGTGCGACCGGGCGACCGATCGCGGTGCGCTTTGATGCCAATGTCACCGGCGGATTGGCTTGGGATTTCCAGCCGGTCAAACGGCAAGTCACCGTCGCACTTGGCAAAAAAATCAAGATCGACTACCGCGCGGTCAACCGGTCCAAGGTTAAGGTGACCGCATCGGCGACCTTCAACGTGACACCGTTGCAGGCAGGCGCTTATTTCAACAAGATCGAGTGTTTCTGCTTTACCGAAACCACCCTTGAACCGGGGCAGACGCTCAACATGCCGGTGGTATTTTTTGTTGACCCGGAACTGGCCGACGATCCAGATATCGGCGAACTAAGCGCGATCACGCTTTCTTATTCAATGTTTGAGGTGGAGACGGAAAAAGTCGATGTCAGCACCGTGCTCGAAAGCGCCGGCGCGATATCGAACGAGGATAATCAATTGTAATAGACGCTAGTGTGTTGGCCGGACGACTGACCGGTTGGCGCCACCGAACTAAGGAACGCGAACATGGCGGACGCTCACGCAAAGAACCATGACTATCACATTCTGGATCCGAGCCCGTGGCCATTAATTGGCGGCATCGGCGCATTGACCACCACGCTTGGCGGAATAGCGCTCATGCGCTGGCTGTCTGGCGAATCTTTTACTATCGCTGGCGCCGATTTTGCCAATCCGTATGTGTTCGTGATCGGCATGTTGATCGTATTTTACACCATGATCGCGTGGTGGACCGACACGATCAAGGAAAGCCACCAGGGCCACCATACCCGTGTGGTATCGCTGCACCTTCGTTACGGCATGATTTTGTTCATCGCCTCGGAGGTGATGTTCTTCGTCGCCTGGTTCTGGGCATTTTTCGATGCCAGTCTTTATGCTGGTGAAGTGGCGCAATTCGGCCGGGTTGAATTTACCGGTGGGCTTTGGCCGCCGCAGGGCATCCAGGTGCTCGACCCGCTGCATTTGCCCTTGTTCAACACCGTCATTTTGCTGCTTTCCGGCACCACGGTTACCTGGGCACACCATTCCTTGATCCACAACGAACGCGGCATGCTGAAATTCATGCTGGCGGTCACTGTGGCGCTCGGCATTTTGTTTTCCACCGTGCAAGCTTATGAGTACGCCCATGCGCCGTTCCAGTTCTCTGAATCGATCTATGGTGCGACCTTCTTCATGGCCACCGGTTTCCATGGCTTCCATGTGTTGATCGGCACGATTTTCTTGACCGTGTGCCTGCTAAGGGCGATGGCCGGACATTTTCGTCCCGAGCAACATTTTGGCTTCGAAGCTGCCGCCTGGTACTGGCACTTTGTTGATGTGGTGTGGCTGTTCTTGTTCTTTGCGGTCTATGTGTGGGCCTCTTCTGGGGCACAGATCGCACATTGACGCCAAGACGCGAACATACGCGGCGCGGCACCAAACTGCGGCGCCTGCGCGTGGTGGAACACGGATTATGCCGCGCTGCCAGCGCCGTATAACGGAAAGTCTGTTTCATGAACCGCGATGACAAGGCGCTTTTTCCGCCGATCAAGCCCATGGCGGCCGGATCCAAAGCGGTTTGTCCGCGCTGCGGCCAAGGGCGGATGTTTGCGGGCCTGTTGACCCCGGTTTCGCATTGCACAGCCTGCGGCCTGGACTATTCATTCATCGATGCCGGAGATGGCCCAGCAGTGTTCGTAATCATGCTGCTCGGTTTCCTCGTCGTTGCATTGGCAATGATCGTTGAAAGCGTATTTGACCCACCGATGTGGCTCCACGCGCTGTTGTGGGTTCCGTTCATCACCATTACCGGAATTTGGATGTTGCGGGTGATGAAGGGGGTGATGATCGCGCTGCAATATCGCACCCATGCCGGCGAGGGGCAGCGCATGGATGAAAATGACCAAGATTAGTATTGTCGTCATGGCAATCGTGCTCGGTTCGATCACGCTGGCCGGCCTTGGCATATGGCAACTTCAGCGTTTGGCCTGGAAGAACGCCTTGATCGAACGGGTGACCACCCGCTCCATGGCGCCGCCGGTTGGTTTGACGCAAATCGATGGGATGCTCGTTAACGGTCAAGACCCGGAATATTTGCCGGTGCGGGTCAGCGGAATTTTCGATCACCATCACGAGCAGTATTATTATGCGATCGGAAACAGCCGGCCGGGTTGGCATGTCTATACGCCGATGATCCTTGCTGACCATCGGGTACTGTTCGTCAATCGCGGATTTGTCCCCGTCCATCAAAAGGATCCGTCAACCCGCCGGCGGGGACAAGTTGCAGACCAGGTCACACTTACCGGACTGGTCCGCGTTGCGCCGAACGCCAAGCCGAACCGGTTCGTTGCGCAAAATGACCCAGAAAAGAATGTCTTCTACTGGCGTGGCCTGGCCGATATGGTAGCCAATGCGGAAATCTCTGAGAGTGTGAACGTGCCGGCCTATTTCATCGACGCGGCAGCCGAAACAAGCATTGACGGCGGTCCGGTTGGCGGGGTTACCCGGTTGACGTTTTCCAACAATCATTTGCAATATGTTATCACCTGGTTCGGGCTTTGCGCGGCACTGATCGTGGTCGGCGTGGCGTTTTTGCGCACCTTGTGGAAAGCGCGCTCCTTCGAGCGTTACCAAGACACGACTTGACTTGCCGCGCCATCGGGTTTCAAACCGGCTGTTAAAACCGTTTCACCAAATAATACCAAGGGAACTTAATATTGACCTATTTGATGGATGCAAACCGGTTCATTCGGCAAGAAGCGAAGCGTAGCGTAGCGCGATGCCAAAGTGTTGGGCCGCGGTATCGGGCAAGTTTCGCAACGACGTCCGGTGGGCCGGTTTGCTCCACCACGAGATGTTGCATTGGGTTGAAAAATCGGCGCTATTTGGCCGCGCGATTTTGTTCGCTGACGTCGTTAGAGCCCGCTTGTGGTGGGTTGGCACCACGGCACGGTTTCCGCCTAGTCAGCAAACAAAATCGCAGCGGTCAAATCGGTCAATATTAAATTTCCTTGGTATAACCTGTCAAATAGACCCAGCCTGGACACCATGTCTGACGCCAAAGCTAAGATGAAGCTCGTTCTTTGCGGCCCGCGCGGTTTTTGTGCCGGGGTTGATCGGGCTATCCAGATCGTGATTTTGGCGCTCAAAAAATACGGGTCGCCGGTCTATGTGCGCCATGAGATCGTGCACAATCGCTATGTGGTCGAGGGGCTTGCCAATCGCGGTGCGGTATTCGTTGAGGAACTGGATGAAATTCCGCAGACCGCGCAACCGGTCATCTTCTCGGCCCACGGCGTGCCAAAATCGGTGCCGCTTGCTGCAACTGAGCGTCATCTGTTTTACATCGATGCCACTTGCCCGCTGGTCTCCAAAGTCCACAAACAGGCGATGCGCCATGTTCGCCTTGCCCGCCATGTGCTGCTGATCGGCCATGCCGGCCACCCGGAAGTAATTGGCACCATGGGCCAATTGCCGGAAGGTGCGGTTACCCTGGTAGAAACCGTCGAGGACGCAAAGAACCTGGCGGTCACAGACCCCGACCAGCTTGGTTATGTCACCCAGACTACGCTTTCGGTGGACGATACAGCGGCGATCCTTGAGCGCCTGCAAACCCGATTTCCCAGCCTGCACGCGCCGGCGGCGGCGTCGATTTGCTACGCCACCACCAACCGCCAGGAAGCGGTAAAGGCGGCGGCCGCCGACGCCGGCCATTTCCTGATCGTTGGCGCGCCCAATTCGTCGAATTCACGTCGCCTGGTCGAAGTAGCGCGAAAGGCCGGTGCGCGCCAAGCGATGCTGGTACTGGGGCCCGAAGAAATCCCTTGGGATCAATTTCACGGGGTAGGAACGGTTGGCCTATCGGCCGGCGCGTCGGCGCCCGAAGTGCTGGTAGGCCAAATCATTGAGGCGTTTCGTGCTCGCTATGATCTTTGGGTGGAACTGGCGATCACGGCGGTTGAGAATGAAGAATTTCCAGTTGGTCGGGAATTGCGCGACACGCCGCTGGAACCGGCCGACATGGCGTTCGTCAACGGCGTATAGCGAGGCAATTCGGTGGCGGTTTATACCCATGTCAGTGACGATGCGCTGGGCGTTTTTTTGGCCAAGTACGATGTCGGCGAGGTATTGTCCTTCAAAGGCATCGCCGAAGGCGTGGAAAACACCAACTATTTTTTGAACACCAGCACCGGTAGTTTCATGCTGACGCTGTATGAAAAGCGGGTCGATCCGGCGGATTTGCCGTTTTTCCTTGGTCTGATGGAACATCTGGCCGACAAGGCGATCAATTGCCCGCGGCCGATCCATATGCGCGACGGCGCGGTGCTTGGCACCCTGGCCGGCCGACCGGCGGCGCTGGCCAGTTTCCTCGACGGCATATCCTTGCGCCGGCCAACCGCCAAACATTGCCGAAATCTTGGCTCGGCCACCGCCGCCCTGCACGAAGCAGGTCATGATTATGGGGCGGTCAGACCCAACGCGCTGTCGATTTCGAGTTGGCGCGGCCTATTTGAGAATTCGCGCGAGCGCTGCGCGGAGGTAAACGCCAATCTGGCCAAAATGGTGCAGGCCGAACTTGATTTCCTAGAGCGGGCCTGGCCCAAGGGCCTGCCATACGGTGTCATTCACGCAGATCTGTTTCCCGACAATGTATTTTTCCTGCGCGATCAGCTGACCGGCATCATCGATTTTTATTTCGCATGCAATGATCACTTTGCCTTCGACATTGCGATTTGCCTCAATGCCTGGTGTTTTGAGGCCGATCATTCGTTCAACGTCACCAAGGCGCAGGGGTTTCTTGGGGGTTATCAGGCGGTGCGCCGCCTCGATGCTGGCGAATTCGAAGCGCTGCCGGTTCTGGCCCGTGGCGCCGCGCTCAGATTTCTATTAACCCGGCTGTTTGATTGGTTAAACGTGCCGGCCGGCGCCCTGGTGCGCCCGCACGACCCGATGGAGTTTTTCCACAAACTGAGGTTTCACCAATCGGTCTCCAGCGCCCGAGCCTATGGTTTGGACACCTATTTTGCCGAAACCAATCGCCCGTGAGCCAGAAACCGGTGCAAATTTGGACCGACGGCGCGTGTTCCGGCAATCCGGGACCGGGGGGTTGGGGGGTGCTTTTGCAGTTCGGCGACCGCGAAAAGCGTCTTAGCGGCGGCGCCGAGCGAACCACTAACAATCGCATGGAATTGACTGCGGCAATTGAGGCGCTACGGGCGTTAAAACGGCCCTGTGTGGTTGATTTGCACACGGACTCGCAATATGTGCGCGGCGGAATTACCGAGTGGATTGGCGTATGGCGGTCGAATGGCTGGCGCACCGCAGCGAAAAAACCGGTCAAGAATGCGGAACTGTGGCAGGCGCTTGACGCCGAACACAATCGCCATCAAATCCGTTGGCATTGGGTCAAGGGGCACGCAGGCGATCCCGGCAACGAGATCGCCGATCAATTGGCCCGCGACGGCATGGCACCCTTCAAGCCGGCAAATGGCAACGGTCAGTTCGGCTGATCACAATTGCTCGAGGATCGCCGCTGCCCCAGATACCACCGCCTGGCCTGGCGATTGCTCGAGATTGATTTGGCGTACCACTCCATCTTCAACGATCATGGAATATCGCTTGGAGCGAACCCCCATATTGGCGGCATTAAGGTCGATTTCCACACCCACCGCCTTGGTAAAAGCCGCCGAACCGTCGGCCAGAAAATCGATCTTGCCTTCGCCACCGCTTGCTTTTGCCCAATGGCTCATCACATGAATATCGTTAACCGAGATCACTGCGATCTTGTCGGTGCCTCTTGCCAGTATGGTGTCGCGATGTTCGATAAAGCCGGGCAGGTGGTTCATGTGACAGGTAGGGGTAAAAGCGCCGGGCACCGCGAACAGGATCACCTTAACGCCGGCAAAATATTCTTTGGTACTGATCTGAGCCTGTCCGGCGCCGGTTGCCGCCATAAGGGCGACATCAGGCAATTGCTCGCCAACGGATATCATATATTTCTCCAAGATAACAGAAGGTTTGGCCGCACTATAGACACTGCCGTTGCCGCAACAAGCACAAAAGAAAAGTCAATTTTTGCCGATTTCCGGGGAAATTACTGCCCGGCCATCCTGGTTTCCTCGATGCCGATCCCGCCGGCAACCAAAGTGTAACGCAACGGTTCCACATGAATGTTCACATCTTTTGGCACCGCCGATAAATCGACCCGGAACCGGGCCACCCCGTCGTCGACGGCCATCAGTTCACCTGGATAAATCGGCCAGCCGGCCTGGCCTTCGATAAACAGTTCGGCTTCGGTAACGCCATCGGGCAAATTGGCGGTTACCGTCAAAACCGCCGCCGCGCTATCCCAGTGTGAAACGGAAACGATCCGGAAATTCTGCTTTGGCGGTTTTGGCAGTCGGGAAATGCCTTCCAACAACACCAGACGGTGCCGCAGATTGCCGGTTTTCAGTTCGTCGGCGTTCAATTCAAACTGACTTGACGCCGGCACACAGATTTCCGCGCACACGCCAATCAACACCGAAGCGATTATCTTGGCCCTATCAAGGGTTCCCGACAATCGGGCGCTGAACGGAAAAATTACCCGGCTCTTGTAGCCGACAATCCGCGCCTCTCCCTGGCGGATATCGCTTGGCACCGGAAACCCGACGGTTGCAAAATCTAAATTTTGCGAGCCGGTAAAGTCGAAGGTCGGCGGAATGCCGGAATCCCCAGGGGTGCGCCAATAGGTTTTCCAACCGTCGGCAAGTTCGACCTCAAAAGCACCGTCGATTGTTTGCCCGCTTGCGTCAGCAACCGCCAGCATGCGAATTTTGGCGCCGGCGATTTCGCTCCACGACGAAGAAGCGGCAATGGCACTGGGGGCGCCAACAGCTGCCAATGCCAATGCCGATATAAACTGCAGCAGGTGCTTTCTCATCGCAAAAAACATATCACGGCCCTGGCGCTACGCGGATAACATTGTGTTGTAAGCCATCATCATTTTGTGATGTTGCGCCCATGTGTTGGTGACGGTGGTTCCATTTGCGCGCAATGTGCTTTAGAAATGATTGTTGTTTTCTAGATCGACTTCCGCCTTAGATGTGGAAACAATTGCGGCAATTGCCTGGTTTGTTTCATGAGCACTTCAACAAAGTCAAACATCGACAGCTACCAGACCCTTGAGGGCAAGTTCCTGATTGCCATGCCGGGCATGGGCGACTCACGCTTCGAGAAGTCATTGATCTATCTTTGCGCCCACTCCGCCGACGGTGCGATGGGTTTTGTCGTCAATAATCCGATTGAAGACCCGCACATTCCCGAATTCCTTGTTCAGCTTGGTATTGTTGCAAAAGACAAAATCGCCTCGATCCCTGAAACGTTGGTCAAACAACCGCTTTTCAACGGCGGTCCGGTGGAGCCGGGCAGGGGATTTGTCATTCATAGCGGCGATTATTCCAGTGCGGCCACCCTGCTTGTTGATGGTGCTACCGGCTTGACTGCGACATTGGAGATTTTGCGGGAGATTTCACTTGGCAAGGGCCCGGACAATATTTTGCTGGCGCTTGGTTATGCCGGTTGGTCGGGTGGCCAATTGGAAACCGAAATTGCTGCAAATGGCTGGCTGACCTGCGATGGCGACCCAGCAATCCTGTTCGCCGACAACAACGACCGCAAATATGAACGCGCTATGGCCAGCCTTGGCATCGATCCGGCACTGTTGTCGGCCGAAAGTGGCCATGCGTGAGGCCATACATAGCGAAATATTAGTTATCCGGCGATCGCCCGCATTGCGGCTTCGATTGGCCCACGCTTGAAATACCGGCCCCACGCCAAAGTCGGGCTCTAAATTTAAATGGCAACAAAGCGATAGGAACGCCTATTTACCCGGTTTTGCTGGGGTATCGGCGAAATATCTTTCGCCGGGCCCATCTAGCGCCAACTGTTTATTGCGCAAGCATGGTTTCCAATTCCTCGTGCATCATTGCCTGCACGTCTTCGATGGTCCCAGCATCGCCGAAATAGTAGCCCTGGGCAAATTCGCAACCAAGCTGTAGCAGTTCCACCACGTCGGACTCGTTTTCCACTCCTTCAGCCACCACCATCTGGTTGAGACCATGGGCCATCGCTACGATCGATCGCATGACGACGCTGCGCTCATTGCGCTCCTTATAGTGGACGAACGAGCGGTCGATCTTGATGGTATCGAAAGGGAACCGCATCAAATAGGAAAGGCTCGAATAACCGGTGCCGAAATCGTCCAGCGACAGACCAACGCCAAGACGCTTGATGCGATGCAGCACCTCGCCGGAATATTCCGGGTTTTCCATCACCAGGCTTTCGGTCAACTCGATTTTGAGGCACTCGGCCGGTAGTTCGGTCTTTTTCAAAGTCGTGCGAATATCGGTAACAAGGTCGTGGCGCAGCAATTCGCGCGACGAAATATTGACGCTGGCAAACAGCCGCCGGCCGTTGATGTCGGCCTCCAGCAATGCGAAGTCGCGGCAAGCGGTCTCCAATACATACATGCCGAGCTGGTTGATCAAACCGGAGCGTTCCGCGATCGGAATGAATTCCACCGGTGAGACATTGCCCAGTTTGGGGTGACGCCAGCGCACCAGGGTTTCATAGCCGGCGGTAACGCGGTCGCTTAGCCGCACGATTGGTTGATAGACCACCGAAATTTCACCGCGGTCGAGGGCCAACCGCAAATCCTCTTCCATGATTACATGGTCGGATTTGCTGTTGCGGAATGCCGGCCTAAACGGCTCGATCCGGTTGCCGCCGAACCGGCGCGCTTGGTGCATGGCGATCTCCGCGTCGCGTAGCATTTCTTCCGGCTTATTGTGTTCCGCAGTCCAGGTGACGATGCCGATCGAGCCGGTCAGCTTGACGTCCTCGCCGGCAAAGGTCAGTGGCGCCGTCAGCGTGGTGCGGATCGATTCGGCGAACATGGCGATTTTCCCCGGTACCTGCTCGGAAACCAAAAGCAGTAGGAATTGGTCGCCGGCAAGCCGTGCCAGGCTATCGCCGGTTTTCAGCAAACGGCTCAACCTTCTAGCAACGGTCAACAGGATCGTGTCGCCGACCGGATAGCCAAGTTCGGCATTGATGTCGTTGAAGCGGTCAATATTGATGTGAAACAGCGACGGCCGCGAATTGCGGTCGCGGGCCGCAATGATCATAATCACTTCCAGGCGGTTGGTAAACAATTCCCGGTTTTCCAGGCCGGTCAGATTGTCGTGCACCGCATCGCGCAACATGCGCTCTTCAGCGGTCTTGACGTCGGTTACGTCGGCGAGGCTGCCAATGCAGCGAACCACTTCACCGTCGGCACCGAGCACCGGCCGCGCTTTCAACCTAAACCAATAGAAATGACCGTCTTCCGAACGCAACCGAAAACTCTGCGAAATCCGGCCACGGCGATGCTCGACCACCGCATCCAAGGTGGTACGGAAACGGTCGCGGTCGTTGGGATGCAAAACTTCGAGCCAGCGCCGTGGCGGACCGTTCAGCTTCGCCTCAGCAATGCGCAAAATTTGCGCGGCCTGCGGTCCGGTGTAGATCACATCGCGGATCACATCCCAGTCCCATACAATATCCCCAGAACCGGTCAACGCCAGGGCCTGGCGCTCTACGTCGCTAACAATGCTTTGGGCAAGACCGCCGCCGGCGAATGCATGTTGCATGACCGTAAAGCCGATCAACAGCACGATCAGCACCATTCCGCCGCCGAGCGCCGGCTGCACGATGTCGTTGGCGAGATTTCCGGTAACCGTCAGCCAGGCACCGACAATCCAGGCCAAAATCAGCAACCAGGCCGGGATCAACATGATTGCCCGGTCAAACCTGCGCAAGCTAAACAGAGCAATCAGCACGCCGCCGCCGAAGCCGGTCATCGCGAACGACAAGCGCGCAATACCGGCCGCGATCGACGGCTCGGCGACCGCAACCCCGAACAGGATTAATAGTCCCAACAACCAGGCGATTGCCACGGTTGAAAAATGCGCATGCCAGCGGTTGAGATTGAGGTAGGCGTAGAGGAAAATTACCAGGCTCGCAGCCAAAAATACTTCGGTTCCGGCGCGCCAGATTTGTTCCGCATCCTCGTTAATTTCGATGATCTTGTTCCAAAATCCGAAATCCACCACCACATAGGCCAGCACCCCCCAGGCCAGGCCGGCGGTTGCCGGGAACATCGCCGATCCCTTGACCACGAACAAAATTGTCAGGAACACCGCCAATAGCCCGGCAATTCCCAGCACGATGCCACGGTACAAGGTAAAACTATTGACCGTGTCCTTATAAAGGTCAGGTTGCCACAAATAGAGCTTTGGCAGGCCACGCACCTTTTGTTCGGCGACAAAGGTCACCACAGCACCTGGGTCCAGGGTGATGAAAAATACGTCGGCTTCGCTGTCGGCACGCCGGTCGAGCGAAAAGCCTTCGCTTGGCGTGATCGAGGCGATGCGCTTTGCGCCAAGATCCGGCCACAACAAGCCGGAACCGACCAGGCGATAGTGCGGTGCCACCACCAGCCGGTCGATTTGCTCATTGCTGCGGTTAGCCAGCGCAAACACCGCCCAACGGGACAGACCATTAGACTCTCGCGCTCGCACCTCGATGCGACGCACAATGCCATCTACGTCTGGGGCGGTGGAAATTTGCAGGCTGTTGCCTTCGCGCTCGTAAAGATCGATCACGTCGGTAATGTCGAGGGCGGTATCGGTAACGCCGACCTCGATCGGTTCTAACGCCGATGCGGGGACGCTAAACATAACCAAGGTCGCCGCAAACCCGGCCGCCACCAAAGTGGCAACTTTTGTTTGCAACTGCGCCCAACCGGGCCGGTTGTCTATCGCGCCGTTTTTATTGCTCACCGAACCACATCTTTATCATTTTGCCGCAGGCGTGCCCCTGACCGGCCACGACCGTCTTGCGTTTGTCCGGCGTAGAAATCACTGTCGGTGATCGCAAAAAGATAATGGTCGCGGCGCACCCCGTTAATCTCGAGATAGCTGCGCAGATAACCTTCTTTTTGAAACCCGTTCTTGACCAACAATCGCTCCGAACGTTCGTTGCCGGGAATGCACACCGCATCCAGGCGTTTCAAATTTGATGCCTCGAAACCGAAACGGCACACTTCGCCAAGCGCGTGCGACATGTATCCGAGTCCGGCATGGGGTTCACCCATCCAGTAGCCGATTGTTCCGCTTTGCGCGACGCCACGCCTGATATTGGTGATGCTTATTCCACCGACCAATTTGGGGGTAGAGCCGGCGAACAGGAAAAACGGTGCAGCCATGCCAGCATGGATCTCAGCATCCATCTTTTTTAGTCTCCGCCTGAATCCCAATCGGGTCAGATCGTTAGCTGGCCATACCGGTTCCCACGGTGTCAGGAAAGCCTTGCTTTCGAGGCGCAATGCCCGCCACTCAGCAAAATCATAGAATTGCGGCGTGCGCAGGACCAATCCGGTGCCGCTGACACGTAGTTCGGCAATTTGTCTGGAACCAATTCCGAACAGCATGGACCCACCCCTATTGGGCTGCCTGGGCGTTGCCAGAGCAAAGTTGCTCTTTAATCGCTTCGCGGGACATCAAATTGTCGACCGGCCCGACCATGGACAATGTGATTTCAGATTCTCCGAAAATGCGCTGCGCGAGATCGCGCAAACGCTCAGGGGTGATAGCGGTGATACGCTCCAGCAATTCCTCGTTCGAAATTGGCCGGCCGAACAACAGGATTTGGCGGGCAATCTGGCCGGCCCGAGAAGCCGGGCTTTCCTGGCTCATCATCAAGCCAGCTCGCACCTGCGCTTTTGCCCGGTCCAGTTCTTCGACGCTGATATCATCGCTTAATCCCCGCAATTCATTGACGATCGTCGGCACCAATTCTTCAACATCCTCGGGACCGGTGGCGGCGTGAATAGCCAACATGCCAGTATCGGAAAAACCCCAATGAAATGCGTAGATCGAGTAACAAAGGCCGCGCTTCTCGCGCACTTCTTGAAATAGCCGTGAAGACATCCCGCCACCTAAAATGCCGGCTAATAATTGCGAACTGTAGAAGTCGCGCACATGGTAGGCCCGGCCTTCGAAACCCAACAGGATTTGCGCTTCCTTCAAATCCCGCTTTTCGATCACTTCACCGCCGATATATTTCGCTTGCGGCGGTTCGCTTGGTACATCCGGGCTAAACCCGCCGAAGCGGGATGCGGCGAGTTCGACGATTTCGTCGTGTTTGACCGCACCAGCTGCCGCCAGCACTATGTTCGGCCCGTGATAATTGTCACTCAAATAATTTCGAAGATCGCTGGCGCTGAAAGCGCTGACGGTTTCTGGCGTTCCCAGGATCGGTCTACCGATCGGTTGCCCACGGAAGGCTGCCGATTGCAGATGCTCAAACGCTATCTCATCAGGCTGGTCCTGGGTGGCGCCAATTTCCTGCAAAATCACATGTTGTTCGCGTTTTAATTCCTCGGCATCGAATACTGAATTTTCCAAAATGTCGTGTAGCATGTCGACCGCCGTCGGCACATGATCCTTCAGCACCCTGGCATAATAGGCTGTGGTCTCGACGCTGGTGGCGGCATTCATTTCCCCGCCGACATTTTCGATCTCTTCGGCAATCTGGCGGGCGCTGCGCCGTTTGGTGCCCTTAAACGCCATGTGTTCGAGAAAGTGGGCGATCCCGTGCTGTTCGGGCCGCTCATTGCGTGAACCGGCCTTGACCCACACACCAAGCGCGGCGCTTTCAAGGTGTGGCATGTCCTCGGTGACGATCCGCAGACCATTGTCGATTTCGGTTACTTCAACACTCATTACAAATTCCAGATATCTGGAGCCGATTGCACCAGGTTTACACTTTTATCATCGCCCGGGAGTGGTCGTAAATATATCTCTCGACCGCCAAAGGATCGTTTGCGATCGTATCATAGCGCTCCTTGCGGTCCATCAAGTCACCTAGCCATGGCGGAAGCTTGGGGTCAACACCGGTCGCCTCTTGCACCGCGGCTGGGAACTTGGCTGGGTGCGCGGTTGCCAAAGTGACCATGGCGATGCCTTCCTTTTGCTGGGTGGCGGCTACCTTGAGGCCGACCGCAGTGTGCGGGTCGGCAAGATAGCCGCAATTTGCCAGGGTTTTTGCGATTGTCCTCGCGACTTCAGGCTCTTCGCAGCAATCGGCCGAAAAGTCGCGGCGAATGCGTTCAACGATGGACTGATCGATCGTAAAGCCGCCTGATTGTTGCAACAATCCCATTAAGCGGACAATGGCGTGCGCATCCCGCTCGCTTGCTTCGAACAACAGCCGTTCGAAATTCGACGAAATTTGGATGTCCATCGACGGTGACGTGGTTTGATAGACCTTGCCAACCTCATAACGGCCGCAATTAAGCGCGCGCGCCAAGATATCGTTCTGATTGGTCGCGATCACCAAGCGGTCGATCGGCAACCCCATCCGGCTGGCGGCGTAGCCGGCAAATATATCGCCGAAATTGCCGCTCGGCACGCAAAACGAGACCGCGCTGTGCGGCGCGCCGAGCGAAGCGGCGGAAGAAAAATAATAGACGATCTGGGCCATGATCCGCGCCCAATTGATCGAATTTACCCCTGACAAGGCGACGTCGGCGCAAAATTTGCGGTTACCGAACAGGGATTTAACGATTGTCTGACAATCGTCGAAGGTGCCTTTGACGGCAAGCGGAAATACTTCGGCGCCGCCAACCGTGGTCATCTGGCGTTGTTGTACTGGCGACACTTTGCCTTCTGGAAACAAGATGAAAAGATCGATATTGTCGCGCC
The DNA here is from genome assembly GCA_965248715.1 of Rhizobiaceae bacterium. Classification (GTDB taxonomy): domain Bacteria; phylum Pseudomonadota; class Alphaproteobacteria; order Rhizobiales; family Rhizobiaceae; genus CBDFKB01. Next base: position 185,291 of record CBDFKB010000005.1, on the reverse strand, counting down.
CGGCAAAGGCGTCTATCGCGGCACCGCCGGTATCGCCGGATGTTGCGCCGACAATGGTGGCGCGTTTTTCCCCGGCCGACAATTGCCGGTCCATCAGCCGCGCCAGCATTTGCATGGCCACGTCTTTGAAGGCCAGGGTCGGGCCGTGGAACAATTCCAGGATCCACTGGTTATGGCTGATCTGCACCAGCGGCGCTATCGCAGGGTGGCTGAAACCAGCATAGGCATCCTCGATGATCTTGGCTAAATCACCTTGGCTGATTTCGCCCTCGACGAATGGCTGCAACACGGTTTTGGCGATATCTTGGAACCGCATGCCGGCGAAAGCGGAAATGGTTCGAGCGTCCAGTTGCGGCCAAAATTGCGGCACATATAGTCCGCCATCGCTGGCAAGTCCGGTCAACAGCGCCTCGTTAAAGCCGATTTCCGGGGCCGAACCCCGTGTGCTGACATATTTCAAGGCGCGCAATCCGTTGTTCCGGACAAGGACAGAAAAGGTTAGGCAACGCTGGCTTCACAAATGTCGGGGGTCCGGGAAATGGCCATATTTGTGAACCGGGTCGGTATTAGTGGTTTTTTATACACCAGGCAATTAGACTCCATCGCCGTTGGGCACGGTGGGCGCAATACCGGCCCAAGTTTATGAGTAATCGGGGATTTCTATGATACGCGAACGAGTTTTTGGGTGTGCGCTTTCGATCATTGTAACGGCAATGGTGGTTTCCGCCTGTACGTCATCGAATACTGGAGGTGGTTCAAGCGGCGGGCTTGGCTCGCTGTTTAGCGGGGCGGAAAAGGAACCTGAACCGGATAAGACCGCTGCGGCGGTGAATTTGCGCGCCTATTGCCCGCAGGTCATTATTCGCGACGGCACCAAAAATTACCGGATGTATGAACCGGGCACCGACCGCGCTGATCCCGATTCAATCAGCAAGCTGTATTACCAGGCAACGATCACCGAGGTTGCGCGCGAATGCAATCACAGTGTCGGCGAACTGGCCATGCGCGTCGGTACCAAGGGCCGCATGATTAATTCCTCCACCCGCCGCACAGGTACGGTGGAACTACCGGTACGGATCGCGGTGCAACGTGGCGAGGAACTGATCTACTCTTGTTTGCACAAAGTGCCGGCGACGATTTTGGAGGGTTCGACCTTCACCACTTTTCAATACATTGATTCAGCGATCCGGTTTCCAACGCCGACCAACAAGAACATCAGTATCTATGTCGGTTTCGACGAGGGACCGTATGGTGATACCCTTTGTTACCAGCCGCAGAACGAGCAGCCGACATAACCTTGAAACTGTTTCAGCAACAGGATTCCGGCAATTGCTACAAGGTCCGCCTAGCCATGTCTCATCTCGGTGTGGCGTATGAGACGATTGAAACCAACGCCAATGACGGCTCGACCCAAACGGATGAGTATCTGGTGCTCAATGCGAACGGCAAGGTACCGCTATTGTTGTTCGACGATGGTCGCACCTTGGCTGAATCAAACGCTATTTTGTTGCACCTTAGCGAAGGCAGCGAGCTGATCGCCGACGATCCGTGGCAGCGCGCGAAAATGTACCAGTGGATGTTCTTCGAGCAATATTCCCATGAACCGTCGATCGCGGTGCGCCGTTCCTTGTCGATCTATCGCGAACGCGCCGCCCAGGTGAGCAATCAACGCATGGCCGATCTGCTGGCAGCCGGAAATCGCGCGCTTTCGGTAATGGAGCAAGGTTTGCAGGAAATCTGCTGGTTTACCGGCGCCAGGTTTGGCGTTGCCGACATGGCGCTATACGCCTACACCCATGTCGCTGGCGAAGGCGGGTACGATCTAGGCAAATTTCCGGCGGTCAGCGAATGGCTGGGCAATGTTGCTGCGCTGGAGCGCCATATCACGATTGAGCAAACCTGATCGAGTTCCTTTAGCGCTTGTCACCAAGCGTTGGAATAGCTTCGTCGCGCTATCTCTTTGTTTATGCGTGTCATTTTTCCCAAAACCGATACCCGCTTTTGGGTGACACGCTCTAGCCGTCAAAGCCGCGCCAAACGTCAAAAGATGCGATGATCTGCGACAAATCGGTCAGCGAACGGAATATGGTTTCGGCGCCGGCCTCGGTTAAATTGTCGCCATGGGTGGGATAGCTGTGCGACCCGCCAATAAAGCCCGCCACCCGCATGCCGGCGGCCACGGCGCCTTCGATCCCAGGCCGGCTGTCCTCGATCACCAACACCTGTGCAGGATCAACACAATGGTCGACTGCCGCCTGCAAAAAGATATCCGGCGCCGGTTTCGGCGCAGGGGGGTCGATCGCCTGGGCGGAATAGACATGCGTGCCGGCGATCTTAAACAGCCCGGTCTTGCGCAATTTGGCGATCGCGCGCTCGAGAGCCGTATTGGTGCAGATGCTAAACGGTCGCTCGAGCCGCTCCAGGCAGGTCTGGGCGCCGCGAACCATGACCAACTCATCCACAAACCGGCGATCGATTTCCTGTTGTATTTCTTTGAGAAGTCCGTCCGGTAGGGCCCGGCCGATTTCCCGCTCAATTTCGCCGATTACCTGGCGGCCGGTCTTGCCGGAGAAACGAGCGGTATATTCGGCCACTTCCATTTCATATCCGTGACGGGTAAACGCCGCCGCTTCCACCGTCGAGGCAATGATCTCGGATTCGACCAGAACCCCGTCAAGATCGAAAATAACAAGCTTGATTTCAGACATGGTACCGATCACCGGTAAATTTCAGACCGGGCTGCTTACCATAGCCCTTGCTTGCTGATAAGAAGTAGATTTTGGCGATTGGAGGTCAAAGCATGCGGCATTTTGACGAAATTTTTGCCCGGTCGGCCAAACGGCACGGCGAAGAGGCGATGCGCACCAAATTGACCGACAGCCATGCCAAAAGTCCAACTGAATTGGCGGCGATCCCTGATCATCGCTGGCTATCGAGCGCTACAAGATGCGTGTTCCAGGCTGGATTTAATTGGCGGGTGATCGAAAACAAATGGCCAGGCTTCGAGGAGGCATTCGAAGGCTTCGATATCGGCCGCTGGGTGTTGGCTAGCGACGATGATATTTCGCGCCTCGCCAGCGATACCCGCATCGTGCGCAATCCGCAGAAAATCAATTCGGTACCGGAAAATGCCCGGTTTTTTGGCGAACTTTCGCGCCAACATGGCGGGGTAGGCCGGTTTGTCGCCGATTGGCCGGCGCAAGACTTTGTCGGTCTGTTGGAGACGTTCAAAAAGGGCGGCAATCGCCTGGGCGGCACCACTTGCCAATATTTCCTGCGCTTTATGGGGCGCGATAGCTTTCTGTTATCGCGCGATGTTTGCGCGGCGCTGATCCGCGAAGGGGTGGTTGACAAGCAGCCTACCTCGAAAAAAGATATGGCGGCGGTACAAAGCGCATTTAACCGTTGGATGGAGCAATCGGGCCACGGCTTGACGGCGATCAGTCGCACCTTGGCGTGTTCAATCGACGCCGGCGGGTAGAGCGTGTCACCCAAAAGTGGGTACCGGTTTTGGGAAAAATGACACGCATAAACAAAGAGATAGCGCGGCGAAGCGAATCCAACTCTTGGTGACAAGCGCTAGAGTATCCGTATTAATCAAGCGATGTTTTTGCTCCACATTCGTTGATCCCTTAGGAGGGCGTTTGCGAGTACGATGAGTTTTCGCATGACAGCGGTTATGGCGACTTTTGACGGTTTTCCTGCTGCTTTGAGCTGATCATATTTGGCCTTCATATCTGGATTGAACCGGGTTGCCACGAGCGCCGGCATATAGAGCGCCTGGCGCACGTGCGAACGACCACCTTGAACGAAGGCCTGTCCTTTTCGTTTTCCGGACTGTCGTAGCATTGGGGCCGTGCCGGACAGACCGGCCGCAGTCTGGCTGTTCAAGGTGCCGAGCTCGGGCATGTCGATGAGCAACGCCATCGCGGAACGCTCAGCGACACCGGGAATGCTTGTCAAGATAGTGAACCTTGCGGCTAGTGTGGGGTCGTTTTTGATGATGTCCATGATTGCCTTCTCGATCTGGGCCAAGTGTTCTTCGATCTGCTTCAAGCGCTGTTCGACTTGACGTTTGAGGATCGTCACGCAAAGGTTTTTCTGACGGTTCTTGGCGGCGGTCCGGTCCTTGATGAGAGCTATGCGGGCGACATGCATATCCTTGAGATTACACAGGATCTGCGGCACAGCCGGGCGTGTCCGGGGTTCGATGGCAACGCCGAAGCGTGCCAACAGGGCGGCATCCATCTTATCCGTCTTGGCCAGTTGACCAAGCGCCTGGCCAAACCGCTTGGCATGGAGAGGATTGATCTTGGCCAGAGGCAGGTCAGCCCGGCTCAACGCACGCTCAAAGGCGCGGTGATAAGGACCGGTTGCCTCGAAAACAATTCGGGAGACAGGCTCCTTGCCCAGCCATTTGACCAGGCATCGAAAACCTTGTGGATTGTTGGTGAACTGGCGATGCTTGCCTTCGGGATGGCGATGAACGTCCAAAGTCTCTTTCGAAATGTCCACGCCGATGGTAGATTGTGTCATCTTTTCCGCGCCTTTGCTTGTCATGCGGGCCTTCATGCCCTGGTATCCATTCAGGCCATTGGAAAAGACGAGGGTGATCATACTCTAGCTCGGCCCGTAAAACGGCCAGCACTTTCACGATCCATCCCTCGCCGCCGCAAGGGAGGTGGGCCTCCCCGCGGCGGAACCAAGTATGCCCGAACAACACGGAAAATCATAAGACAAGCACTTTTCGCGATTTGTGAATCGCAAATAGTGCTCTATCTATTTGTTTTGTCGCACAATTTTCCTGAAAACCGGCCACCACTTTTCAGATTGTGCTCTAGATGCACTGTCCAAGCCCAATCTTACGATAGCTTCTGATCGAGTTCTTTGGCTGTTAACCCGGCCTTAATCACGATTGGCAACCGGGCATTAATCAAAATCGGTAACCATGCGCTCACCTAATTAGCTGAGCGTTTGGTGTTGCATGAGTGTATTGAGTATTGCGAACCTTGATGGTCGTCCCGATCAAGCGGCCTTTGTCGATTCCGTGATCAAAGGCGATTGCGTGGCGGCGATGGAAAAGCTGCCAGAGGCTTGTGTCGATCTGATCTTCGCCGACCCTCCCTACAATCTGCAATTGTCAGGCGAGTTGCATCGCCCGGACCAGTCGCGGGTCGACGCGGTCGATGATGATTGGGACAAGTTCGCCGATTTCGCAGCCTACGATGCGTTCACCCGCGCCTGGCTGTTGGCGGCGCGCCGGGTGCTAAAAAAAGACGGCACGATCTGGGTGATCGGCTCCTATCACAATATCTACCGGATCGGTGCCATGATGCAGGATTTGGGCTTCTGGTTTCTCAACGATATTGTTTGGCGCAAAAGCAATCCGATGCCAAATTTCCGTGGCCGCCGGTTCACCAATGCCCATGAAACCCTGTTGTGGGCCACCAGCCGCCAGCAGGCGAAGCGATACACCTTTAATTACGACGCACTGAAAATGGCCAATGAGGACACCCAGATGCGGTCTGACTGGCTGATCCCGATCTGCAATGGCGGCGAGCGAATAAAGGGTGCAGACGGCACCAAAGCCCATCCGACACAAAAGCCTGAAGCATTGCTGCACCGAATTTTGCTGGCATCAAGCAATCCCGGCGACATTGTGCTCGATCCGTTTTTTGGCACCGGCACCACCGGAGCGGTCGCCCGCAAGCTTGGTCGTCATTTCGTCGGCATCGAACGCGAGCAAGCCTATATTGATGTCGCTTTGACGCGTATTGAGGCGATTAACCCGGTACAAAAGCCGGCGCTGGCAATAACTACCGGCAAAAGGGCCGAACCCCGGGTTGGGTTTGGCGCTTTGATCGAAACCGGCCTAATGGAACCGGGCGCGATGCTGAGCGACAAGCAGGAACGGTGGTCGGCTATGGTGCGTCTCGACGGTTCCTTGGACATGGCCGGTAATACCGGCTCGATCCACCGCATCGGTGCCGCTGCGCAAGGCTTGGACGCCTGCAATGGCTGGACGTTTTGGCACTACCGTGATGGCAGCAACCTGATACCGATCGACATGTTGCGGCAAACCTATCGCCAACGGGCCGCTGGAGCCATGACCGGTTGACACTCTGGTCGCCTATTCCCGCAGCAATTGTCTGACTGCGGCGCCGAGATCAAGTTGCCGGTGATAATGGATCGCGCGCCAGCCATGGTCTTTGGCAGCGGCGATGTTGGCCCGGCTGTCGTCAATAAAAACGGTCTCGGCCGGCTTTAACCCAAAGCTCTTGCTGTGGTGGCGAAAAATTTCCGGTTCCGGTTTCAATAACCCTATGTGGCCAGAGACCGTGGCACCGGCGACGGTATTAAGGAACGGATATTTCTGCGCCGCCTCGGCAAACGTGTCCTGGTTGAAATTGGTCAACAGAGTTACGTGAAAATCTTCGCTGATTAACTCAGCCATCAGCGCCACATTGTCGGCAATCATATGCGGCACCATTTCGATCCAATGGCGCCGGTAGGCACGGATATTTTGTTCATGGGCCGGAAAACGGTCGATCAATTCGTCTTCGGCTTGCCGCCAGTCACGACCGCGGTCTTGGCGTAGGTTCCAGGCCTGCGAACAGACATTATTTAGGAACCAGCGCCGCCTGGCTTGATCCGGAATCAGCCGGTGATAGGGGATTTCCGGATCCCAGTGCAGCAACACCTTGCCGATGTCGAACACCACATTCGCGATCCCAGCCACTTCAACCATTTCCCTTCTTGGTGGCGCCGGGCAAAGCGCATTCGATCACTTTCCTCATCACGCTTGGCAGCGCTTCGCCAGGGATTTGATCGGCCGCAGCCCACCATTGGCCTTGTGTCGGCTGATGGGTAATGGCATCGGCCCGATAGATTTCCAGTTCCAGGTGGAAATGGGTGAAAGTGTGGGTAATCGAGCCTAGGAAGCGCCAGGCGCCGATAAACGGTGCCGATTGCAGGCCAGTGGCACCGTCTTGGCGGGCATTCCATTGGCTGCCAGGCACTTCGCTCATGCCGGCCAGCAGGCCGCTGGCGCCGCGCCGTTGCAACAAAACCGCGCCGTCGGCGTTGAGCGCGACAAAGGCGGCGCCGCGCCGCGATGGTTTTACCCGCTTGGCCGGCCGGTGGGGAAAGGTTTCCACGTCTTGGGAATGGGCAGAGCGGCAGTTGGGGTTGAGCGGGCAAATGCCGCAAGCCGGTTTGCGTGGTGTGCAAACCGTCGCCCCCAGGTCCATCATGGCTTGTGCGAAATCGCCCGGCCGGTCGGCATCCAAGTGCCGGTCAACGATTTTCATGGTTTCGGATTTTAGTTTGTGGGCGCTGCTTTCCAGCCGGTAGGAGCGGGCGATTACCCGTTCCACATTGCCGTCGACCACCGCCACCGGTCGCGAAAATGCAATCGCGGCGATCGCTGCTGCGGTATATTGGCCGATCCCGGGTAACTTGATCAGGGCCTCGTAGGACCTTGGGAACCGCCCGCCATGGCGCACCGATATTTCACCGGCACAGGCGTACAGATTGCGGGCGCGTGAATAATAACCCAGGCCGGCCCATTGTTTAAGCACCTCGCGCTCATCGCTGGCTGCCAGCGCTTCGATATCCGGCCATCGTTCGATAAAGCGCAGAAAATAGTCGCGCACGGTGGCGACCTTTGTCTGCTGCAACATGATTTCCGAAAGCCACACCGCGTACGGGTCGGGTCGCGCGCCATTGGCACTTTGGTGTGGGCCGGTTCGCCATGGAAGTTCGCGTGCCGCACTATCATACCAAGCGAGCACAGCTTGCGCGAAACTTATGTTTTGGCCGCGCTGTGTGGTAGAGGTTAAGATAGTGGGCACCAAATCTTGAACTGGCTGTGCTGCTTGCTGCTTCACTTGCCGCGCCTTTGCGAACGGAACCGATGACGAATCGCTTGCCACCCAAATCCAAAGATTGGCGACCGGACGGGCCTGGATCAAGGCATTTGCGGCGCCCTTCGCCGCGCCCGTTGGCGGAAATCGTTGAACGCCAGCTTGAACCGCTGTTTGCACGCCGCGCCGGGCTAAGCGTACAACTGATTGAGGCATGGCCGCAAATCGCCGGTCCGCAGTACGCCGATTTCACCAGCCCGGAGCAAATCAAATGGCCGCGCACTGCAAACTTTGACGGTTCCCAAAAGCCCGGCTGTCTGGTTATTGCCTGCGACCCTACGGTTGTGCTTGATGTCCAGCACGAGACTGGTGAAATCCGTGACCGGGTCAACCAATTCTTTGGTCACATCGCCATCGACAGTATCAAAATATTACAGCGTGCCTTCGAGTGCCCGGATGGCGTTCCTGAATCTGGTGCAGTAGATCGTTTGGGTGCCGCAGAAATCAGCGCAGTTGAACGGGTGATAGCAGATATCGGCGATGATCAGCTCAAGGAAACCTTGCGCAAATTGGGGCTGAGGGTCTACGCCAAGACCGCCGCTCCCAAGTGATTGCCCGGACCCCGCGCGAATTGACGACAAAGTGATCCACCAAGCAACTTCTGCCACAATTGTAGCGGGTTTTTCCGAAATTTGTGCTGTGCTAGACATACACAATGTTTCTTGCCTGCTTGGCAATTAAAACTGCAAGCCGGCACATCAACAAGGGTCAATCGTGACATGAACTTCAACCGCCAAACCATTGTGATTGTGGCGATCCTGGTGGCACTTGCCGCTGGCGCCGCTTATTGGTTCGTTTCCAACCGTGCCGGGCCGCCGCAGGTCGCGCAAACTCCGCTGCTGCAAGCCAGTCCGCTCGGCGAAATGGCAATCGGCAGCGACGATGCTGTTGTGACCATCATCGAATATGCGTCGATGACCTGCCCGCATTGCGCGGCGTTTCACACCGCGACCCTGCCGGAACTGAAAACCCGCTATATCGACACCGGCAAAGTGCGGTTGCTCTTCCGCGAATTTCCTTTCGATCAACGCTCGGTCGCCGCCTTCATGCTGGCGCGCTGTGCTCCCAAGGAGCGGTTTTTCCCGTTTGTCGACGTACTTTTTGCACAGCAGCAAGTGTGGGCGCGGGCCGAAAACGCCGAACAGGCCTTGCTGAAGATCGCATTGTTGGGGGGATTTACACAGGCATCGTTCTACGAGTGCTTGAAGAATCAGGAAATTCTCGACAGTGTTGTCGGAGTTCGCAACCACGCTCAGAAAGAATTGGGTGTGGCGTCAACCCCTACCTTTTTCGTTAATGGCGTAAAGCATGAGGGCAACAAGTCGATTGAAGAACTGGCAGCGATCATTGATCCGCTGCTGTAACGGCTTTGGTGATGGTATGTGGCGACGGATCGGTGGGTGGTTTGTGGCCGCATCGGCGGTTCAAACGGCAGATTTTTGGCGACATGTGGCGCTGAGGTTAAGCGGCGGTGGAATTTAGGAAACTCAGGCTCACCGGCTTCAAGTCGTTCGTAGAGCCGACCGAATTCATCATCCAGTCCGGGCTGACCGGGGTGGTCGGACCGAACGGCTGCGGAAAATCCAATTTGGTGGAAGCGCTGCGTTGGGTGATGGGGGAAAATTCCTATAAGAACATGCGCGCCGCCGCCATGGACGAGGTAATTTTTTCCGGATCGGCCAGCCGACCGTCGCGCAATACTGCCGAAGTGGTGCTTTATCTAGACAATTCGGACCGTAGCGCGCCGGCGGTCTTTAACAATGACGACGACATCCAGGTTTCGCGCCGCATCGACCGTGATGCCGGCTCGGTATACCGCATCAATGGCCGTGAAGTGCGGGCCAAAGACGTGCAATTGCTGTTTGCCGATGCGTCAACCGGTGCTCGCTCGCCGTCAATGATCGGCCAGGGCCGGGTCGGCGAATTGATCGCCGCCAAACCGAGAGCCCGTCGCGCATTGCTGGAAGAGGCGGCCGGCATTTCCGGTCTTCATTCGAGGCGCCACGAAGCGGAACTGAGACTACGCGCCGCCGAACTAAATTTGGACCGGCTCGACGATGTGCTGGGCCAACTCGACAACCAGCTCGAAAGCCTCAAACGCCAAGCACGTCAGGCCGATCGTTACAAATCGATCTCGGCCGATATCCGCCGCACCGAAGCGGTTTTGTTTCACCAACGCTGGACCAGCGAGAAAACCGGCCTGGCAGAAACCCAAAGCAGTCTCAACCAGCTAACCGCAAGCGTCGCCGAACAGGCCGCCGGGCAGGGCCAATTGGCCACCAAACAAGCCGATCTGGCGGCGAAATTACCGCCCGCTCGCGATGCCGAAGCCACCGCCGCCGCCGCACTCCAGCGATTGACCATCGCCCGCGACCAGATCGACCAGGAAGCCCGGCGGCTGGAAGCTCGAAAACGCGAACTGGAAACCCGTCAAAACCAATTGACCGAGGATATTGGCCGTGAACAGCGCCTGCTTGACGACAACAAAATGGTTCTCGAACGGCTGGAAAACGAAGAACGCGAACTCAAGCATGAGGCCAATGCTGGCAGCGATGTGTTCGAGGCGATCGCTGCCCGTCTGCAAAAGGCCACCCAGCAGGTCACCGAATGTGAACGCGCCTTTTCCGAATTAACCGCCGCACAAGCAGAAGCGACCGCGCGCAAGAACCAATTGGAACGCGCCATCGACGATGGGCGTGCCAGGTGTTCCGATCTGGCCGAGCGGCATAAGGCGACAGTCACCGCGATTGAAGCGCAACGGGCGGAATTGGCCGCATTGTCGCAATCAGGCATCAATGTCGAAACCATGGAAAAGGCGGAATTGGCGGTCGATAAACTCGAACAGTCGATCGGCGACGCGGAAGCCGGCACCTTGGCGGCGCGGATTGGCGAGGAAGCCGCCCGCCAACCGGCGGTCGAGGCGGTTTCTAAACGCAACGCGATCGACGCCGAAGCACGCACCCTGGCCGGTTTTTAAACGATGAAACCAAGGGATTATTCCCGCCGGTGGTCGATCGCATAGAGGTTGAAGCTGGATATGAGGCAGCACTTGGCGCGGCACTTGGCGAAGACCTTGATGTGCCTACCGATCAGGCGGCACCGGTCCATTGGTCGCATTTTGAGGCAGAGCTCAGGGATCGGGAACTGCCGTTTGGATGCAGCTCACTGTCGGACCGGGTCAAGGCACCAACCGAGCTAAAACGCCGGCTGGCCCAGATTGGCATCGTCGACCGTGAGTATGGAAGCGAATTGCAACCACAATTGTCACCCGGTCAAAGGCTGGTTTCGATTGAAGGCGATTTGTGGCGCTGGGATGGATTTGTCGCCAGCGCCGATGCGCCGACCGCCGCCGCGATCAAATTGGCGCAAAAAAACCGGCTGATTGAATTGGCGGACGAGGCGCGCGCTGCATCGGCCGAGTTGACTTTGGCCCAGCAATGCCAGGAAGCAGCCGCGCAAACCGTTATGGCGGCCGAACAATCCCAGCGCGAATTGCGCGTGACACTTGGTCAGCGGCGCGCGGAACTGGACGCCCTACGCCGCGAACATGCGCGCCAAGACAGTGAAGCGGTTCGCCAGGCGGAGCGGTTAAAGGCCCTTGGTGAAGCGCTTGCCCGCACCGAAATCGAACGCACGGACGCCGCCACCGCGCTGGCCGGCGCTGAGCGCGATTTGTCCGACTTGCCCGCATCAAACGGAGTAACCGCCGCCCTTGAGCGTGCCAATGGTGATCTGGCAACAGCGCGCGCCGTGTTAGCCGAAGCGCGCGCCGATCATGATGGCCATGCCCGTATGGCACAGACCCGCGAAAAACGCCTTGGCGAGATCGAAACTGAGCGGGAAAACTGGCATCAGCGGCTATCAGGCGCCAAGGAACATCTGACCGTGCTGGCCGGCCGCAAGGAGCAGGCCGCCGCTGAATTGGCCGAATTGGCATCGGCGCCGACGGAAATTATTGCGCGTAAGGAGCAGCTGGGCGAAGAATTGTCGGTCGCTGAAGCGGCGAGGCGACAAGCTGCCGACGCGCTGGTTGAACTTGAAACCGCGCTTGCTGCGGCCGATCGGCAAACCCGCCAGGCGAGCGATGCGCTGGCCAAGGCGCGTGAAGAACGTGCCCGGGTCGAAGAGCGCCTGGAAGCCGCGATTATTCGGCTGAGCGAAATCGAAGCCCGCATTCGCGAAGAACTGCACTGCGAGCCGCACACCGTGTTTGCCCTTTGCGACCGCAAGGAAGGCGATAATTTACCCGACGCCGGCCAGGCTGAGCGTAAACTGGAAAAACTGCGGGCCGAGCGCGAACGCCTGGGCGCGGTCAATTTGCGCGCCGAGGCCGAGCGCAGTGAAATTGCCACACAACGCGATGCATTGGCCCGCGAACGCGAAGATTTGATCGAGGCGATAAGCCGCTTAAGACAGGGCATTCAAAGCCTCAACCGTGAGGGCAGGAAACGCCTGATTGCCGCTTTCGATGTGGTCAACGACCACTTTGGCAAATTGTTCGCCCATTTGTTTGGTGGCGGCAGTGCCGAATTGCAATTGATCGAATCCGATGATCCATTGGAGGCCGGGCTTGAAATTCTCGCCCAACCGCCTGGAAAGAAAACCCAGACCATGACCCTATTGTCTGGCGGCGAGCAGGCGCTAACGGCGCTGGCACTGATCTTCGCCGTGTTCTTGACAAATCCGGCGCCGATATGTGTGTTGGACGAGGTCGATGCGCCGCTTGATGACAATAATGTCGAGCGGTTTTGCGATCTGATGGATCAGATGGCGGAGACTACCAATACCCGGTTCGTCATTATCACCCATAACCCGATCACCATGTCTCGGGTCAATCGCCTGTTCGGCATCACCATGGCAGAACGTGGCGTCAGCCAATCGGTTTCGGTCGATCTGCAGACCGCTGAACGGTTGCGCGAAGCCAGCTAACCAGTACTTTGCAGCAACGCGCTGAATTGTAGCTGCTAAACATAATTTTCACCCATTGCGCGTATGTATAACAGTGCGCTAGGACCGGTTTACAAACTGTATTTCGATCCTAGAGCGTGTCGCCCAAAAGTGGGTACCGGTTTTGGGAGAAATGACACGCATAAACAAAGCGATAGCGCGACAAAGCTATTCCAACGCTTGGTGACAAGCGCTAGAGCGTGTCGCCCAAAAGTGGGTATCGGTTTTGGGAAAAATGACACGCACAAACAATCAGATAGCGCGACGATGCTATTCCAACACTTCGTGACAAGCGCTAGAGCGTGTCGCCCAAAAGTGGGTACCGGTTTTGGGAAAAATGACACGCATAAACAATCAGATAGCGCGACGAAGCTATTTCAACGCTTGGTGACAAGCGCTACCGTGGTTCAAATCCGGTATGTCAACCGGCCCTGGGGATGGGCATCAACACAGTTCGGAATCAAATGATGACCAAATGGGTTTACACGTTCGGCGACGGTGCCGCCGATGGCGATGCTGGGATGCGCAATTTGCTGGGCGGTAAAGGTGCCAATCTGGCGGAAATGTCGGCACTCGGCCTGCCGGTACCACCAGGCTTTACTCTTACTACCGAAGTCTGTGCCGCCTATTTTAAGAACGCGCATGCCTATCCCAAGGGCTTGAGCGACCAGGTCGAAGCCGCGGTCGCCAAGGTTTGTCAACAGGTCGGGCGCGAGTTTGGCTCGCTTGACCGCCCGCTGCTGGTCTCAGTGCGCTCTGGTGCCCGCGCGTCCATGCCGGGCATGATGGACACGGTGCTCAATCTCGGCATCAACGATGATACGGTGGCGGCGTTGGCTAAGGACGCCGGCGACAAACGCTTTGCCTACGATTCCTACCGTCGCTTTATCCAAATGTATGCCTCGGTGGTGTTGAATGTGGACCATGATCTGTTTGAAGAAGTCATTGATGATGCAAAGGCAGAGACCGGCCGTGAACTTGACACTGAAATGTTAGCGGACGACTGGAAGGCGATTATCGAGAAATTTAAACAGATCGTCGAAGACGAAGCCGGTGCGCCCTTTCCCCAACGCCCGCAAGACCAACTCTGGGGCGCGGTCGGCGCAGTTTTTGCCTCTTGGATGAATCAGCGCGCGGTCACCTATCGGGCACTGCACAACATTCCCGCCGAATGGGGTACTGCGGTCAACATCCAGGCCATGGTGTTCGGCAATATGGGCCGCGATTCGGCGACCGGGGTTGCGTTTACCCGCAACCCTTCGACCGGCGAAAACGCGCTTTACGGCGAATTTCTCGTCAATGCTCAGGGCGAAGACGTTGTGGCCGGCATCCGCACCCCGCAGGATTTGACCGAGCAGGCGCGCATCGCCGCTGGATCTGAAAAGTCGTCGCTGGAAAAACTGATGCCGGAGACTTTTGCTGAGTTCCGCCGCATCACCAACCAGCTGGAAACTCATTTTATCGACATGCAGGATATCGAGTTCACCATCGAACGCGGTAAATTGTGGTTGTTGCAAACGCGATCCGGCAAGCGAACCGCCAAAGCCGCATTGCGCATTGCGGTTGAACTGGCGCAGGAAGGTTTGATTGACCATAATCAGGCGGTCATGCGGATTAATCCGGCCGCGCTCGATCAATTGCTGCATCCAACGATTGACCCAGGCGCGCAGCGCGACATCATCATCACCGGGTTGCCAGCGTCACCAGGCGCTGCCACTGGCGAAATCGTGTTTACCTCGGAAGAAGCGGAAACCCTGCACAATGAGGGCAGGGCGGCGATTTTGGTGCGCCTGGAAACCAGTCCGGAAGACATTCACGGCATGCACGCCGCGCAAGGCATACTTACCGCCAGAGGCGGCATGACTTCCCATGCAGCGGTGGTCGCCAGGGGTATGGGCAAACCGTGTGTCTCGGGCGCCGGCGGCATGCGGGTTGATTACGGTGCTGGCCAGCTACGGGTGCCGGGCAGAACCTTTGAAAAAGGCGATGTGGTGACGATCGACGGTTCCACTGGCCAGGTACTTGCCGGTGTGATGCCGATGCTGCAACCGGAGCTTTCGGGTTATTTTGGCACCATTATGAAGTGGGCCGATGGGTTGCGGCGGATGCGGGTACGCACCAATGCCGAAACCCCGGCCGATGCGCGTTCAGCTCGCTCGTTCGGCGCCGAGGGCATTGGGTTGTGCCGTACCGAGCACATGTTCTTCGATACCAGCCGCATTGTGGCAATGCGCGAAATGATCCTTGCCGATGGTGAAGAGCAACGTCTTAGCGCGCTGGCCAAATTGCTACCGATGCAGCGTGCCGATTTCGAGGAATTGTTCGAAATTTTGTCCGGTCTTCCGGTCACCATCCGCCTGCTCGACCCGCCCTTGCATGAGTTTTTGCCGCATACGGCTAAAGAAATCCATGAAGTGGCCGAGGCGATGGGGGTTGATGAAGAAAAGCTCAGGCTGCGCGCCGACATGTTGCACGAGTTCAATCCGATGCTCGGCCACCGTGGCTGCCGATTGGCGATATCTTATCCTGAGATCGCCGAAATGCAGTGTCGAGCGATTTTTGAAGCTGCGGTCACCGCCGGCAAAAAGGCCGGCAGTCAGGTCATTCCGGAAATCATGGTACCGCTGGTCGGCATGAAGTCGGAATTAGATTTCGTGCGCGAACGCATCGACCATGTGGCTGAATTGGTGCGATCCGAAACTGGAGTTGATTTCGATTATCTGGTTGGCACCATGATCGAATTGCCGCGCGCAGCGCTGTTATCTAAGCAGATCGCGGAAACCGCTCAGTTCTTTTCGTTCGGCACCAATGATTTGACTCAGACCGTGTTCGGCATGTCGCGCGATGACGCTGCGCCGTTTATGGCAACTTACCTGGCCAAGGGCTTGCTGCCGGTCGACCCGTTTATTTCGTTGGACACAGACGGGGTTGGCGCCCTGGTCCGCCTCGCGGTCGAAGGCGGCCGTGCCACCCGCCCGGATATCAAACTCGGCATTTGCGGTGAGCATGGCGGCGACCCGGCATCGATCCGGTTTTGCGAGGAAGCCGGCCTCGATTATGTGTCGTGTTCGCCCTACCGGGTGCCGATTGCCCGGTTGGCTGCTGCGCAGGCGGCGATTGCGGTTGGTATGGCGAAATAGCACTATATTTTTATTGAGTGCCGAGATGAGCCTCCAGGTCGGCTAATCCAGCTTCCAGCCGATCGAACAAATCGCCAAGTTCGCTTTCGCGCACGATCATCGGCGGGCAGATGGCTAGCGAATCGCCAATCGCGCGCAGGATCAAACCACGCTGCTCGAGGAAATTTACGCACGCGGCACCAACGCCTTTTTCCGGCGCGAATGGCTGCTTGGTTTCCTTGTCGGCCACCAGTTCCACCCCTCCCATCAGGCCGCATTGCCGAACCTCGCCTACCAGTGGCGAATTTTCCAGCCGTTGCATGCGTTCGGCAAATACCGGCATCAAATTGCGAACATGGCCGGCGATGTCGCGCTTTTGATAAATCTCGATCGCCTTGACGCCGAGCGCGCAACCAAGTGGATGGCCGCCATAGGTGTAGCCATGACCAAAATTGCCGAGCTTGGCCGATTGGCTTTCGAACGCCTCCATCATGAAATCGGGGATCATAACCGCGCCGAGCGGGGCATAGGCGCCGGTCAATTGCTTGGCGCATGAAATCGTATCCGGCACCATGCCGGTGGTCTGGCTGCCCCACCAATTGCCGGTGCGGCAGAAGCCGGTGATAACTTCATCTGCGATCAACAAGATGTCATGGGCTTTCAGGATCGGCTGGATCGCCTCGAAATAGCCATCAGGCGGTACCAACACACCGCCGGCGCCCATTACCGGCTCGGCGATCATGGCGGCGATCGTGTCTGGTCCTTCGTGTTCGATCAATTCTTCCAGCGATTTAGCGAGGCGCGCGACAAAGGCGGCTTCGTCTTCGCCGGGCAAACCAAAGCGGTAAAAATGCGGGCAGTCGGTATGGCGAACCCGGTCAACCGGTAGATCAAAATCATTGTGCACATAAGGTAGTCCGGTCAAAGAGCCGGCCATTACCGTTACCCCATGATAGGCCTTCATGCGCGAAATGATCTTTTTCTTTTGCGGCCGACCCATGGCGTTGTTGTAGTACCAGATCATCTTGACCTGGGTATCGTTGGCCTCGGAACCGGACGAGGTAAAAAACACGTTCGAGATCGGTACCGGCGCCAACTCCTTTAGTTTTTCAGCCAGTTCGATTGCTGGCTCCATGCCGCGGCCGGAAAACAAATGGTAATAGGGAAGGGTGCGCATTTGTTCGGTGGCAGCTTCCACCATCTCTTCGTCACCGAAACCAAGCCCGGCGCACCAAAGCCCCGACAGGCCCTCGATGTATTGTTTGCCCTGGCTGTCATATATGTATATGCCCTTGCCCCGGCCGATGATTAGGGGACCGGTCTCCTTGATCCGGTGCAGTTGTGTGAACGGATGCAGAACGGACTGCACATCCCTAGTTTGCATGTTGGACAGTGGTTCGCTCATCGAAGGATAATCTCCAAAAATGTTCGCAGCACGGTATCGGATCGGTGCAAAGGCGCAAGGAATTAATCCGCAGAGAGGTCGAATACTGCCACAAACCACGTGGTTGTTCATGGGAAATGGCTAATGATGGTCGATGCGGTGATATTCGACAAGGACGGCACGCTGATCGATTTCGAGCCGACATTTAACCCGGCCTGTGTATTGACGGTGACCGAGATGGCCGGCGGCGACCATGAGCTTGCGCTGCGGCTTGCCGAAGTGGTGCGTTTCGATCTGGAAAATGTCCAACTATTGCCTGATTCTGAATTGATTGCCGGCACTTCGCATGATGTTGCCCGGTCATGGGGACCGTTGCTCAAGCGCAGCGATTTCGGCCGCTTGGCCGGCGAACTCGACGCCATTTTCGCCCGCGCGTGCATGGATACCCTGACTGAAATTCCCGGAGTTGCGGAAATGTTGGCCGGCCTGGAGGAAATGGGCATCGCCCTTGGCGTTGCCACCAATGATAGCGAAAGCGCGGCGCGTCAACAGATGCAGATGTTAGGCATGGAACGTCATTTCGGCTTCATTGCCGGGCACGATTCTGGCCATGGACAAAAACCAGGCCCGGGAATGATCGCCGCCTTTGCCGACCATGCCGGCGCACGTCGTGAGCAGGTGATGATGGTTGGCGATACCATGCACGACATTGTTGCCGGGCGCGCCGCCGGCGTGGTGACCGTTGCGGTCGGAACCGGTCTCGCCGATCATGCGCAATTGGCGCAAAGTGCCGATTATTTTATTGATTCGGCAACGATGCTGCCGCAATTGTTACGCTCGTGTCGCGGATAATCTATTCTTTTTTCTTCTATCCATACACCAGGATGGCAATAAACCAACCGGCAAATAGGAGCGCAACATGGAACAAAAAGTGCAAACCGCGTGGCCGGTTGAGTTTTCTGGCCAACGCAAAACATTATTTGGCCTTAGCCTGAAGGGCATCTTGTTGATGTTGGTCACCCTGTCAATCTATCGGTTTTGGTTTGTTTCCGATGTCAGGCGCTATTTTTGGTCAGGCACTGTCATAGACGGCAGCCCGCTCGAATATACCGGCCGCGGCATGGAGTTATTCATCGGTTTCTTGATCGCGCTGCTGGTCTTGATACCGTTGCAGCTTGCGATTAATTTTGTGCCGCTACTGGGAGGTTCGCTAATTGTCGCGGCGCCGGCCTTGGTGATCGTTTTATTCTGGTTTCTTGGCCAATATGCGCTTTACCGGGCGCGGCGCTATCGCTTGTCGCGTACCTATTGGCGCGGATTGCGCTTTGTCCTCGGCGGCTCCCCCTGGCGTTACGCTTTTTTGTCGCTTGGTTGGGCGGTGGTTAGCATCGTCACTTTGGGGATTGCCTGGCCCTGGGCGCAAGCACATTTGGAGCGGTTCCGCATCAACAACACCAATTATGGAGACCTACAGTTCTCATCCAGCGCCGAGGCGCGTCAGATTATGTTGCCGTCTTATTTGATGATCGCGCCAATGTGGATACTCGCGGCGATAGGCGGAATGGGGTCCCTGAATATGCTCCAGTTACAGTCTGCGCGTTTGATACAGTTTGGACCGATTCAGATCGCGATCGTATTTTCGCTGGTACTGGCTGCGCTGATCTATCCGGCCTACAGCGCAATCCGCCTAAAAGCGTTCGCGTCCAGGATCGAAGCAGGTGGCGCGCGCTTGATCAGCCAACTCAGCGTTTGGAAAATCTACCTGATCTACGTCGCCTATGGCCTGCTGGTGGTCGCGGTCTACGCTACCATTGTCGGAATGTTCGTTGTCATGCCAGCGCTGACCGGCGGCAGTGGCGCACTTTCCTACTTCCCGGCTGTCGGTGTGTTGGCGGTGATCATATTGGTAATCGCGGTCTACATTTTGAAGTTCATGATCCTCGACTTTTTAACCTGGCGCCACATTGCCAACACCAGCGTGATCAAAAATCCCGGCGCGCTTGAAGATGTTCACCGCCGCCGTGCGGACGCGGTATCAGGGGTTGGCGAAGGTTTCGCCGATGCGCTCGATGTTGGTGGCGGGTTCGAAATCGGGATCTAGAGCACTTCCAGGATAAGTGGATACCGGTTATCCGTCCGCAAGTGCGTTAACAAAAGACCTGGAGCCCGGTTTTGATTTCATCAAAACCAAATGGGCTCTAGAAATTAACACCGGAACGCGCCATGACCCATTTTGCCCGCTATTTTGACGGCACCAGCAACCGGGCCCATCCGGTGGAAGTGCGGGCGACGGAAAATTTGGAAATCCGCGCCGAAAATGGCGAATTGATCGCCAATTGGGCCTGGAACAATCTGCGTCGGCAAGACGGCACCGAGCAACAATTGCGGCTTACCACGATCACGGCAAATGAGGGCGAGAGCCTGGAAATTGTCGATGAGGCGCTGATCGCCACAATCCGCCAATTGGCTCCGGACCTGGCAAGGCGCAAGAAAACCGATGGCGGGTCGGCCAACCACACCATATTTTTGGTCATCGCTGCGGCGGTCATTTTTATTGGCTTGTTTTTGTATAGCATTCCCCAACTAGCCTCGGTGATCGCGCCTTTGGTTCCCCACACGGTGGAAAAACGGTTTGGCGACGCGGTCTATCCCCATATCCTCAAAGCCCTTGACGCCAACCCAGATGCGGTTTGCGACGCCAGACCCGGCCAGGCGGCCCTTGCTAAACTGGTGGCACCGATCCTTGCTGCCGCCAACTTCGAACAACCGCCAATTATCGAGGTGATTGCGAGCGATCAGCAAAACGCATTCGCGCTTCCCGGCGGCAGGATCATCCTTCTCAAAGGCTTGATCGAAAGCGCCGGTGATCCGTCGCAAGTAGCTGGGGTGCTGGCCCACGAACTGGGCCACGTCCACCATCACCACCATATGGCACTGTTGATTGAGGCGGCAGGCCGCACCTATCTTGTCGCCATGTTGTTCGGCGATTTCATCGGTTCAGCAGCGATTATTGCCGGCACCAATGCGATGTTGGGCAGTTCTTTTTCACGCAAACTGGAAACCGAGGCGGATGATTATGGCCTGGAGATAATCGGTAAATCGGGTATATCTGCGAAAGGCATGGCAGACTTTCTAGAATTGATAAATAAGGGCGAAACCGAGAGTTCGGCCATGCGTTTTTTATCAACCCACCCGGTCACAAGCGAGCGCATCGCCAAATTTCGAGCAGCCATGTCGCAACTAAATGACAAACCCCTACTGAACGACCAGGAGTGGGGGGCGCTTCAGGGGATCTGCCAATAATGACTAGATTTTTTTGCCCATGACCGAGCGTACCTTCCAGGCAAGTTATCGGCGTCCGCGTTCGCGCGCGGCGCAATGGGCATTTCGCCTGGCAACCTTCGCAACCGTCTATCACCTGATCCTGGTGCTGTTTAGGCGGACCGGATATATTGACGCGATCGAAACATTTTGGCTGCTTGCGGTCGGCGTCGCACTCCTAGTTGCCAGCGTGTTGTTTGCGTTTCGCGCTTTTGCCGATTTGTGGACCTATGGGTTTAAGGGCGGCAGAATGACCGTGCGGGCGTTCTTGCTCACCGGTTTGGTGGCCATTCCTTATGTGGTGTTCGCCATCCGCTCGATTGTCTACCCGGCCTTGCACGACATCTCGACTGATCCGTTCAACCCACCACCACTGGTCCATGCCACGCAAATCCGCGCTTTGTCGGAAAACCGCGCCATGAACCCGATCAAACCCGCCACCGAAGCGGGAATAATCGAGCAATTGAGCGCCTATCCGAGATTGGGTTCGCGACGCTATCCGGCCTCGCTGGAAAGAGTACTCAACGCAGCGCTTGAACTTGCCGAGGTCCAAGGATGGGTGGTGGTGCGCACGGCCGGTTTCGAGTTGGCTGGCGCTGCCGATGCGGCCGACGAAGCGGAAGAGGAAGGTAATGCGGGCGATCTGGCACCCGGTAGCGATATCGCAGATATCAATGATGGCGCAACGCCGGACGGCGAAAACGGTCTCGCGACCCTGTTAGCCGAAGAAGTCAGCGTTACCATCGAACTTGTGGAGAGTTCGTTCCTGATGAAGTTTAAGAGCGATATTGCCATTAGGTTGACCGAGGAGGACGAGTTCACCCTGGTTGACATGCGTTCGTCATCGCGTTGGGGCGCCCATGATTTTGGCACCAACGCGGAAAGGGTGAGCGGATTTTTGACCGATCTCGATGAAAACCTGCAAGGCGTGCACGGCGAATAGCAGGCTCTAAAGATCGAAATAATCGGTGTCGATGGACACAGAACCCTTGGCGCCGACCAAATCGCGGGCGACCAGGTCTTCCATATGGGCAAGCACCGATAGGCTGGCGGCGCCAACTAGGCGTGGGTCAAGCCCCTTGTAGATCGCGGCGACAATGGTGGGGATCGATCGGTCGCCGGACCTGATCCGTTCAAGGATCGCCCGCTCGCGCATCTTGCGATGGCTTTTCAGCGCGCGAACGAAATCTCGCGCATTGCTCACCCGGCCGCCATGGCCTGGCAGGTAACAGGTTTCGTCACGTTTCAGAACCGCATCAAGCGAGCGCATATAATCCGACATCAGACCGTCCGGCGGCGCCACGATCGATGTTGCCCATGCCATTACATGATCGCCGGAAAACAAGACATCGGTTCCATCAAGCGCAAACACCATGTGGTTCGCGGTATGCCCCGGTGTGGCAACGCCCACCAACCGCCAACCTTCGCCATTAATTGTTTGCCCGTCCTCGACTGCGATATCAGGTTCAAAGGTTCGGTCGGCCGAGGCATCGAGCGGGTTTATTTCGCCAATATTGAGTTCGCGGGCCGGGCGGTGTCGGCCTTCCCCATATATTGTGGCGCCAGTAGCCTTTTTCAGCTTTGCGGCCAATGGTGAATGGTCGACATGGGTGTGGGTGACAATAATGTGGGTCAAACTGCGCTTGCCGATGGCGCTGAGAAGCGCTTTGAGGTGCGTTTCATCGTTTGGACCTGGGTCGATTAACGCCATCTGATCGTTGCCGACCAGATAGCTGTTGGTGCCGTGAAAGGTAAATGGCCCGGCATTGGGCGCGGTTATCCGCGTCACCCCATTGGCGACAGCCACCGCTTCGCCATGGCGTGGATCGAATTGGGTTGTAAATTCGGGGGACTTTGGATCTTGCCCGGTCGCCAATCATTTCTCCTTGGCGCTATCGAGCGCTATGCTTGCCGCACATGACGATAGTTAATATACCGCTACTGCGCTGAATGCCACCGGCTCGCGGGCAAGCAATTGCTTGGCTGGCTATCGCTCGCGGAGAGGACATAAATCCATGGATATGCCGACCCGGCGGAATTTGGC
The DNA here is from genome assembly GCA_965248715.1 of Rhizobiaceae bacterium. Classification (GTDB taxonomy): domain Bacteria; phylum Pseudomonadota; class Alphaproteobacteria; order Rhizobiales; family Rhizobiaceae; genus CBDFKB01. The sequence continues at coordinate 162,551 of CBDFKB010000005.1, read as the reverse complement.
TGAGATCCCCGCCACCGGCCTGGCCCGTGACCTTGCCAAGCGCGCAGAAGCCGGTCGAGCGGTGCGGGTCGGTATTGTCGGCGCCGGTGAAATGGGCACAGACCTGATTACAGCAATCGCGCAGATGACCGGGGTTGAGGTAGGGATGATCGTAGACCGGCGACTAAGCGGCGCGCCGCAAGCGATCCGGATCGCCGGATATGATGACGACAAGGGCAAGATTTGCGAAACCAACTCCCAAGCAAGCTCAGCGATTGATGCCGGCAAGATAGCGATCGTCCAAGATGCCGATTTAATCGTCAATCATCCGCAAATTGACGTTGTTATCGACGCCACTGGTCGACCAACCGCCGGCGCTGAAATCGGCGCCAAGGTGATCGAAGCCGGCAAGCATCTGGTGATGATGAATGTGGAGGCCGATGTGACCGTCGGCGCCTATTTGCGCCGGCTGGCTGACCGTGCCGGCGTGGTTTACACCATAGGTGCCGGCGATGAACCCAGTTCGACCATGGAACTAATCGATTTCGTTACTGCGCTTGGCTACCCGGTGGTTGCCGCCGGTAAGGGCAAGAACAACCCGTTTAATATCCATGCGACCCCGGACGATTACCGCGGCGAGGCTGAAGCCCGCAATATGAACCCGCGCATGCTGGTGGAATTTATCGACGGTTCCAAGACCATGGTGGAAATGAGTTGTATTGCCAATGCCACCGGATTGCGGATTGACCGTGCCGGCATGCACGGGCCGGACTGTTCGCTCGACGATTTACATCATGTGCTATGCCCGGCCGCAGACGGCGGCCTGCTTTCGAAAAGCGGTTGTGTCGATTATTCAGTCGGCAAAGGAGTGGCGCCCGGCGTATTCGTGGTGGCCGAAATGTCTCATCCACGGGTCCGGGAACGCATGAACGATCTAAAGCTTGGCGAGGGACCGTATTATACCTTCTATCGGCCCTATCATTTGACCAGCCTGGAGGTGCCATTGTCGGCGGCAAGAGCGGTTCTCTACGGCAAAGCCGACATGCAGCCGCTTGATCGTCCGGTTGCCGAGGTCTGCGCTGTGGCGAAAAAGACCATACGCGCTGGTGAGACTTTGGACGCGATCGGCGAATATTGCTATCGCTCTTGGGCTATGGATGCCGACCAGGCCCGGCTTGCCGACGCGGTTCCGGTCGGCCTGTTGGATGGTGCAGGGGTTGTCGAGGAAATCACCATGGGCGAGCTAATTACCGGTTCCAAAGTCGCGCTCGATGAAACCAGCGAGCTTTATCGCCTGCGCGAACAACAGGACGCCATGCTCGGTTATATGTGAAGTGAGGGGTTTGGCCTTGGCGACCGCGATCTCAGGCGCAGGAATAGTTAGCCCAGTTTTGTCGAAAGCCGCATTAGATTTGTGCAGCGCTGGCACAATTCGGACGTAGGTTAACACTTAGTTCATCATAAATACGCAACAAATGACAATGCAGTTGGCAATATCGCGAACTGGCGCGTCGTGTTTTCGCGCGGCCCGTGGTTACGGAGAGATTTTGTGGCAAAACCTGGAAGAGTATTGCAGACCATAGCCGGCGATGCGGCTATGGGGTTTTGTGTCGGGATTGGCAAAAATCAGCCATGCGCCTTACATCGGATCGGCGCCCACAAAGCCGTAAATCATAACATAGCCAGCCTTTGAGTAAGGACGTTTTGGTAACCTCATCGCCAACAATATTGCAGAACCAAACTGCGCAAAATGCATCATGGATATGGAATTGAACAGCCGCTCACCACCTTCTACGGCTATCAAGCCTGAACTGGAAAAAGAACCGGCTTGCGTACCGGAAAATATCGCTGGCAGCGACCTGTTTCCAGATGCTGACATCAAAATTTTCGATAGCATGGCGCAAGGTCTGCTGATTACCGGCCCGGTGACCATTGAATATGTCAATGTGCGTTTGCCCGCGCTTTTAGACCTAGAAGCCGAACCGGACTGGGTTGGACGGCGTTGGAGCACGTTTTTGGAATTGGCCGCCAATCGCGGCGATTTCGGCGATGCAGTAGAAGGCCGCAGACAGGTCAAACGACTTGGCAAAGCGATCCGCTTCAGCCGTATGTGTTCAGCAGAATTGCGTCTGCCCTCGGGACGTTCGGTGGCGATGGATTGCCGGCCGATGCCAACCGGTGGCGCGATTATCACCTATACCGATGTAACAGACATCAAATCCCGTGAAATGATGCTGACATCGGTGATGGAATCGACCGAGCTCGGTATCCTTTTTCTCGATAGTGGCAATCGGGTCAAAATAGCCAATGCCCATTACAAGAATATGTTCTTGGGTAGAAGTCTGCAAATCAGCAACGAAGCGACCCTCGACGACCTATTTGAACATGCCTGGAAAAACGGGATATTTACCGGGTTGAATAAAAATACCACGTCGCTGATAGATTTCCTGGAGTTCTCGCACCGCCTGGTCCGCGAGGCCGAGCGCGAGCCGCAACTGTTGCCGCTCGCCGACAAACGTTGGATCCGTTATCGTTTCAAGCGCTTGGCGAACGGTATGCAGATGCATACATTTGTCGACGTCACAGAAGAGCGCAAACATGAGCGGGTCATCCAAAAAACTGACGAGCTGATTCGCAATGCGCTAGACTGCATGAAAGAAACGGTGGCGATTTTTGACCGTTCGGGCCGTTTGCGGATCGCCAATACTGCGTTTTGGGACAATGCCGCAGATGCAGGCGTGGAAATTGAACCCGGCGTTACCTGGACCGAAATGGCCGAGGAATTCGCCAGCAAGCTCGATCTCAGCAATTTCGAAGGCGGTGCGGAGGGTTGGATTGCCGATCAGATTGCAGTTCGTCGGCTGGCCCTGTCCCATGACGGCCCGCTTGAGTTAGAACGCCAGGACGGACATTGGACACGGTTTTTTGTAACCGAAACTTCCGATGGGTCAATTCTCGACATGCGCGATGACATCACCCTTGAAAAGAACCGTGAAAATGAACTGCGCGGTGCGCGGGATGCGGCGTTGACCGCGCAGCGGGATCTGGCGAGGGAAAGTGCGCTTTTGGCAGATGCGGCTAACGCGATGGCGCAAGGCCTGTTGGTACTTGGCGACGGGAAAATCTTGTTTGCAAATGAAAATTTGCGTCACTTTGTCAGCCTTGACGAGGAGGAACTGGTTTCCGGAACTCCGGCACACCAGGTTTTGCAACGCCTCAGTTCACGTGGTGAACTCGGGCCCAATAATATAAACGGCAACAGCGCTGAAGATCGCCTGCGCCAGTTGGAGCATTCTCAACCATTTACCGCACAAAGCCACAATGCAGCCGGCCGTTACACAAGGGTCGACGCAGCAGCGCGGCCTTCAGGCGGGCTTATTATTACCTTTACCGACGTTACCAAGCTCCAGGATGCGGTGGAGAATGCCCAGATCGCGGAACAGGTAAAAAGTGAATTTCTTGCCAATATGAGCCATGAGATTAGAACCCCCCTGAACGGCGTCATGGGAATGGCTGAACTCTTGGCCGGCACTAATCTTGATCCCGGTCAGCGTTCGCTTGCTGATGTTATCGTGAAATCTGGGTCGTCCCTTCTTACAATCATCAATGACATCCTCGATTTCTCCAAGATCGAATCGGGGCAGATGAAGCTGATTGAAACGCCCTTTGGCCTGCGTGATGCGGTAGAAGATGTAGGCTCACTGCTTGCAACCGCTGCTTGGGAAAAAGACCTCGAACTAGTGGTGCGCATCGCTCAAGATGTGCCCGACCATCTGATAGGAGATGCTGGCAGGCTGCGCCAAGTCTTGAGCAATCTGGTATCGAACGCGATCAAATTCACCAACACCGGCCATGTGCTGATTAATGTTTGCATTAACCCGGAGACCCGATCAACGAATAGCTGCTCATTAAAATTTGAAATCATCGATACCGGGGTCGGTATTGCGGCGGAGGCGCATTCGAAGGTTTTTGAAAAATTCTCTCAGGTTGATGGATCGGAAACCCGTGAGCATCAGGGAACTGGTCTGGGTCTGTCTATTGTTTCTTCTATCGTTGAGATAATGAACGGACGTATTGGTGTCGATAGCCAGCCCAATATTGGATCGACATTTTGGATCGTGTTGGAATTCAACCTGCAGAGCACCGCCGCCACCGACAATCTGGTTCCCGAAGAAATTGCCGGTGCCAGCGTGTTAATCGTCGATGACAATGAAATAAGCAGATCGACACTGCTTCAGCAGGTACAGGGCTGGGGTTTTGACGTGGTAGCCTGTGCCAGTGGACATGATGCCCTCCATTTCCTGGAGCAGGCACAGCAGGCGGGCCTACCGCTCGATCTGGTAATTCTGGATGCCCACATGCCAGTAATGGGTGGAGCAGAAGTTGCGCGCGCGATTCGCGACGATCCCGCATTGGAAAAAGTAGCGATTGTCATGCTGACGTCGGTCGATGCGATGGAAAGCGCCGAGGCGTTTTCATTGTTTGCGGTGGAAGGACATTTGTCCAAGCCGGCACGCTCCATGACACTTCGGGAAACAATAATCCGGGTGATCGACGCCCGACGGAATGGTGCCAATGGTTTGCCGGGAACCCAGCCCGACGCAGGGTACCAATACCCCAATTGGGGACAGATAGCTGGGCAAGCCGCGCCGCGCCGCAGCGATAATTGCGTGCAGGTGCGAGCAAATGGGCACATAGAATTGGGCATTTGGGATCAAGATCGGCCGGTCGACATTCTCGCTGCAGAAGACAATGAAGTAAATCAACAGGTATTGTGGGAAATTCTGCACAGAGCCGGATATAATTTCGTCATCGCCGGCGATGGCGAGGAGGCGTTGCGGCTGTTTAGCGAAACCCGGCCCCGCCTGGTACTGATGGACATATCAATGCCGAACATGAACGGTCTGGAGGCGACCTGCTCGATCCGAACCTTGGAAGAAAGCACGAATACTCATGTTCCGATAATCGGCGTGACTGCCCATGCGCTGGCGGGCGATGAAAATAAATGCATCGAAGCGGGTATGGACGCTTACATGTCCAAACCGATTTCACCGAGCCGGCTGGAGAGCAAGATTAGACAATGGCTGCCGCCCGAAGAACTATCTGCAGCCAATTAGAGCATCGGGTAGAGCATCGGGTAGAGCATCGGGTAGAGCATCGGGCCACAGCATTTCCCAAAAGCCTATTCCCACCTGATCGCGGGAGAGCAACCCTGTTTCAGTTCAGGCAGAAGAAGACAACACCGCAACCTGCCGCAGGCAAAGGCTGACCCAGCCGTTGGCGCAATGTTCATGGCTTAAGACAAGTCCGCAATTGCGATAAGCCGACAAGATACGGGCGCGCTGGTGTTGCAAAATTCCGGAAAGGATCATGTGCCCACCTGGCTTAACCAGGCGACCAAGGTCCGTTGCCATCAATTCGAGCGGTCGCGCCAAAATATTGGCGAATAGCAAATCGAACGGTCCGCGCTCGGCAAACAAGCGATGTTGGGCACCGGCGGTTACCACCACCGTCACCGGACCGCCACAGCCGTTTAATCGGGCGTTTTCGCGCGCCACCCGGCATGCAATGGGATCAATGTCGGTGGCCAGTACCCGGCATCGTGAGGACTTTGCGGCAGCAATTGCCAGGACCCCTGAACCGGTGCCGACATCGGCCACTTTTGTAAATTTGACCCGCTTGCCAAGACCCGAAAGCAAGCCCAGGCAGCCGGCCGTGGTTTCATGGTGGCCGGTTCCGAAAGCCTGGCCGGCATCGATTTCAATGGCAATCTGATTGGTCGCCGCGCGATGTCGATGGTGCGAACCGTGGACAAAATATCTGCCCGCGACCACCGGCGCAAGACCGGCCAATGCATGGGCTACCCAATCCAAATCGGGCACTGCAGCGACAATAAAGTCGTTTTCGTTATCTGGTGAAATATCTGCGGTGCCGGCGATCGCGCGATCGACTTCGTGGTCGGGAACAATTGCTGAAACCTGCCAATGGCCCGGCGCGTCTTCGGTTTCGGCAAGCGTAACCGGATAGCCTTCTTCGTCGAACATGGCGGACAAAGCCCGATACAGCCGCTCGGCCTGCGGCCATTTTGATATCCGCCGAATTTCGCTGATGCGCATATTTATCAGATCCGCAGGTCGAAAAATTGGTGCTAGCGCTTGTCACGAAGCGTAGGATTTGCTTTGTCGCGCTGTCTGTTTGTTTTGTCGCGTATTCTTATCCGAAAACCGCTACCCACTTTTGGGTGACACGCTCTAGGCAATTCACACCCGGTCGACGAACCGGTCCAGCACCCGTTTTTGTCCCGCTTTATCAAAATTGATGGTGAGCTTGTTGCCATCTACGGCGGCGATCTGGCCATAGCCGAATTTAAGGTGAAACACCCGTTCACCGTTCTCAAAGTGGGTTTCACCATCTCTGATCGACGAGGCGACCAGTTCGCCTTCGATGGTGTGCATGCGGGTCGATGGCCCCGACCGAGTTCCCCAATTGCGCTTAGCGGCGTCTCCAAGTGTTTCGGAACCTGCTGCGCGCGCCTTTGCTCGCTTCCAGCCCGGGGTCTCATAGGTGGTGGCAAAGGGGTCGGTGCTGTCAAATTGGCTGGGGCCATAGCCGCCGCCAACACCGGCCGCGCCATAGCCGCCGTAAGACCCAGATTCCTCATTGATCTGCACATGCGCCTCCGGCAACTCATCGATGAAGCGCGAGGGGATCGTACTTTGCCACAAGCCGTGGATGCGGCGGTTGGAAACGAAAGAGATCAAGCAGCGGTGCTTGGCCCGGGTAATGCCGACATAGGCAAGCCGCCTTTCTTCTTCCAGGCCGGAACACCCACCCTCATCGAGCGCGCGTTGGTGGGGAAACAGCCCTTCCTCCCAACCGGGCAGGAATACGGTCTCGAATTCAAGCCCCTTAGCGGAATGCAGGGTCATTAAATTGGCGGCGTCCAGGTTCTCGTTGTTGTCGGCATCCATCACCAGCGACACGTGCTCGAGGAACCCGCGCATCGAATCGTAATCCTCCATCGAGCGGATCAATTCCTTGAGATTTTCCAGCCGACCGGGCGCATCGGCCGAGCGGTCATCCTGCCATTTTTTTGTGTAACCGGATTCATCCAGGATCATTTCCGCCAGTTCCGTGTGCGGCATATCTTCCAAATTGGCTGACCAACGTTGAAAGTCGGCCATCAGCACCTTTAGGGTCGAGCGCTGTCGGGCCAGCAAATCTTCGGTCTCGGTCAATTCGCGAACCGCCGCTGTCAGCGGCATGCCGGCCGAACGTGCCGCATCATGGAGGATGCGCAGGGTAGATTCGCCAAGTCCCCGCTTCGGATTATTGACGATGCGCTCGAACGCCAGATCATCGGCCGGCTGACATACCACGCGGAAATAGGCGAGCGCGTCGCGAATTTCCATGCGCTCGTAAAATCGTGGCCCGCCGATTACCCGGTAGCTCAGGCCAAGGGTCACGAACCGGTCTTCAAACTCACGCATCTGAAACGACGCCCGGACCAAAATGGCGATCTCGTTGAGCCGGTGGCCCTGGCGCTGTAATTGCTCGATTGCCTCGCCGACTGACCGCGCTTCCTCTTCCGAATCCCAGCCAGCGGAAATGGTGACCTTGGCGTCATCCTTGTCGCCTTGTTCGGAATAAAGGGTTTTGCCAAGCCGGCCATCATTGTGGCTGATCAGGTGCGAAGCGGTACTAAGGATGTGTTCGGTTGAGCGATAATTGCGTTCCAGGCGAATGATTTCCGCACCGGGAAAATCCTTTTCGAAGCGCAAAATGTTGTCGATATCGGCGCCGCGCCAGCCATAGATCGACTGGTCATCATCGCCGACGCAGCACACATTGCGCAGCGGCTCGCCACTTTCATCCACGCCGCCGGTCTTTTGCGCCAAAAGTCGTAGCCACAGATATTGGGCGACATTGGTATCTTGATATTCGTCGACCAACAGGTAGCGAAATCGGCGTTGATATTCTTCCAACACGTCCGGGTTTTCACGCAGCAGGCGGATCATCTCCAACAGCAGATCGCCAAAATCAGTCGCGTTTAAGGTCTTCAATCGCTGCTGATAGATCGCGTAGAGATGCCGGCCACGACCGTCGCCAAAGGACCGCGCGTCACCCTCCGAAATTTGCGCCGGGGTCAGGCCCTTGTTTTTCCATTGGTCGATATGCCCGGCAAGCAGACGCGCCGGCCAGCGCTTGTCATCGAGCCCTTCGGCCCGGATCAATTGCTTAAGCAATCGGATCTGGTCATCGGTATCGAGGATGGTAAAGTTCCGGGTCAGGCCGATCAGTTCGGCGTGACGGCGCAAAATTTTGACGCCGATTGAATGGAAGGTGCCGAGCCATGGCAGGCCTTCCACCGCATCGCCCATATGATGAGCGATCCGCTCCTTCATCTCGCGTGCGGCTTTGTTGGTAAATGTCACCGCTAATATCTGGCTCGGATAAGCCCTCCCGGTCGCCAGAATGTGGGCAATGCGGGTGGTCAGCACCCGGGTCTTGCCAGTGCCCGCGCCGGCCAATACCAGCAACGGGCCATCCAAGGTTTCGACTGCATGAATTTGTTCGGCGTTCAGGCCGTCGAAATAATCAGCCCTGGTCCCGGTTCTGGCCGACAGCGCGCGCGCGGCGATGCCGCTTGGTTGGCCACCTGCTGATGCGGGTGTATTCATGTCCGCTGACGCAAAATGGATGACATCAAAGGATCCTGGTCCTATCCTCGCCGCTTTGGTGTCGGCAAATTGTGCACGGTTTGTTCTGTAGGCGCAAAGAAACGTTTCGCCGACCGCTTGGCGGTGTCAGGCTACCTATTTGGCGGTAGTTTACCATTACAGATAAAGCAGTCAGCAGCGAATTTGCTCGCGCACTGTCCTGCCCTAACCCCCGCACACAGGCAGATGCGTTAAATATCTACCGCTGAAGTGCAATAAAACAAACGCCGTTCGACTGCGGCCGCCGGTCAAACAATTTCGATGGGTTAGACCGGCACCGCGAAAGTTGAAATCAGAGGTCGCCCAATTGGCCGAGTTTCTGGGCAACCAGGTAATAGAAGGTAACCCGTGACTTGGAATTGTCCCCCTTCATGGTCGCGCAAACGGATTCGATGATCGAATCGCACTTTGCGGCATCGGTGTTGCCTAGCTTTTTCTTGCACCATTTTTCGCGAACCCGGTCCAATTCGGCAGGGTCGGTGCAAGAAACCAGCGACGAGTCCCGGTTTCTAAGCGCAATGCCCAGATGCTTAATGATCTTGTTGACGGTAGCTTCGTCGGCGCCGGCGTCGTATTTGCGGACATCAGCAAGGTAGTCGGCCATATTCTTAACCCTCCGATTGCTCATTCATGCGGTAGGAATCATACGATTCGCCACTATTGGGTTGCATATCATGGCACACAAGCAAACAAAAAGGTTTCCTGGGATTTATCCAGGCAAAGTCGGCCACCAGCGACAGGGCTTCAAAACCAGCCCGCAATGTACTATATTAGGGTGGTCGGTTCGCCGACTATGACGATAAATTGCCTGTGCAATAAACCTATCGGACCCGGGGGCGGTACCCGGCGCCTCCACCACACTTCAGCCACGCTTGTAAATCCTGGCGTGCGGCGGGGGCGAAATAGGATCGACGAGGGCGTAAAGACAGTGTTTTCGTTCGGCATGGTACCCACCGTTATCGGGCCAAACTCAGTAGTTGCAAATGACAACTATGCGGAAGCTCGCCTCGCTGCTTAGGCGGTGTGGCACTTCACATTGAACTCCTAATCGTTCGCACGGTTAGGCGGGGTTCGGAGGCACCTGGCAACAGAAGCCTCCACTTTTCCCCATCGTCGACAATAACCCCACTTGATCCGATTACGTTGTGGCCTCACTATGGCATGGTCAAATGGGTTAATATTAAATTCCCTTGGTATTAACCGTGCTGACCCTGATTGATGTCGAAAGAATATGACTATCAAAGACACTGAACGGTTGAGATGGATGAAACCATGGCCGAAGATCTGATCCGCTACGACATTTTGACCCAAGAGGCGCTTCGCGGTGTTGTTCGCAAAGTGTTGGGCGAGGTTTCTCGCGCCGGATTGCCCGGCGAACATCATTTTTTCATTACCTTTGAAACCCGTTTTCCAGGTGTGCGCATTTCCGCGCGCATGTTGGAGCAATACCCTGAAGAAATGACCATCGTTATTCAGCATCAATATTGGGAATTGCTGGCAACCGAAGACCGTTTGGAAATCGGGCTGTCGTTTAATGAAATTCCTGAGCGGCTGGTTATTCCCTATGCTGCGGTTAAAGGGTTTTATGATCCCTCGGTGCAGTTTGGGTTGCAATTCGAGCTCGATGTCGATGCGCGCGAGGAATTGGGAATGACTGCGAAGCGTGAAAGCCCGGTCAAGAAACTGCCGCTTGAAACCGTGCGCAAGGACGACCCACCGAAAAAACCTGCCAAGGCGGCCAAGAAAGCAGCAGACAAGCCGGACGCTAATAAAGACGATGCGGCCGCGACTGACGACAGCGCCGACGTGGTTTCCCTGGATTCCTTCCGCAACAAGAAGAATTAGCATTGCTGCTTTGCGCCGTGCCAGCAAACGATTTTTCCGCCATCAAATGGGTCAATAGTGACCACCGTTGGTATCATTCAGGGAACAAGCCGGTCGCCGGTATGCGCAAATATTCGGTCAGCCTGAAGGGCCACAAGACCAGCTACTCGCTGGAGCCGGAATTTCATCAGGCCCTGTGCGAAATTGCTACCGGGCGCGCTGTGCCTGTTGCCGCAGTGGTAGCAGAACTCGACCGATCCCGTGGTGACAAAAATCTGTCCTCGGCGATCCGCTTGTTCGTGCTTGCCCACTTCAAAGGCCGGGCAGGCTGACTGCGAGCATTTGCTTTGCGCTGCTCGAAGACGGTGCCGGTTACCGGCTTAGGTCCATTATTTTTCGGATACTTTCCAACAAATCGAGCCGGATTGCCGGAACGATTTCTTGTTGTTCGTCCGCCGGTTGCTCGGTTGGCTCATTTGGTGCCGAAGCGGCCTGCGCGATCGGGGTATCGTCGATTGCCGCGGTCTGGTCGGTGTCGGGCAGCGGTGGCTCAGGCACAGGTTCGGGTTCCGGCGGCGCCTCTTTGCGCAGCAATAATTCGCGATAATTGCGGATCCGGGCCTCATTGTTGCGGATCAATTCTAGTTCCCGCTCGATGCGGATTTGCTCTTGCCGCAGCCGTTCGGCTTCAAGCCGACTGAGATAGGCGTTACGGGCCTGCTGGTCGAAAATCTCGCGCTGCAGGCGCTGGGCTTCGGAAACTTTTGCCTGCAGGCTTTCGACCCGGCGCTGTTCGCGGTCAAGCGCACGCGCCGCCAGATAATTGACCATCGGTTGCACACTCACCGTAATTTCGGGTTGGCTCAAAGCGCCATTGGCCGACAGACCTAGCTCCGCGATGCCACCCGGGATCCGGTCTTTTTTGCCTGGACTGAACGTGATCGTGCTGTCGAGATCGATCGCGTTATCGGTGATCGAATAGTTGAAATTGTGCCGGAAACTGGTGCCCGCGCTTGACAGTGAATTGGCACCGGTACGTAATTTGCCGCCAGCAATGGTGAACGGCAGATCGTGGTCTCCAAAGGAAAAAATATTTTGGTGCAAATTTCCTTCGACCAGTTTGGTTACCGATGCCTCGGTGACCTCGAACTCATGCTGGTCGGCACCACGAATAATACCGTCGAGCGCATCGGGATCGAGCTTGGCGATTGTTCCTTCGCGAATACGCGCCACACCACCGCCGCCAAGCGAACTCGAAATATTGCGCAGGCTCTTGCCATTGCCTTTGGCATTTAGCTGCAAATCGACGGTTCCTTCAATCGCACCGCCATGGTCGGTGCCGGCGAACTTTTCCATTACCGCATTCGCATCCAACCCCTTCAAGGTCATGCTGGCGTAAAAGGTGGCAGTACCCTGCGTATTGCCCAGGCCCAGATCGCCAGCTGCGGTGGCGGTGCCAGAGCGGCCTTCCAGGCCAACCAGGCGAACCCCTCCAGGGGTCATTTCAAGTCCGGTGGTTACCTCGGTCAATTCAAGCGCGTCAGCCAAATATAGCTGGCCGGCGGAAAGGATCGCTGTGGCCTCGAAAGGTGGCAATATTGGATCTGAAAACTCCCTGGTACTCCAGTTGCCCGGCCTGCCGGCATCATAGACATTGGGACCAAGATACAGCGAAGCAAGAAACGGCAGGGATACATACTCGCTGGTCAGATCAGCGTTGATGGTGGCTAATCCGATTTCAGGCCAGTCGAAATTAGCCGTGCCGCTATAGTTGGCCCCATTGAACTGGCCGGTGATTGAATTGATCGCAATTTGCCACCCCAAAGTAGAAATTTGCGACAACGATGTGAAAGAAGTGCCGCCACCCATGCCCGGTAGCCCCGCCCCTAAAGCGAATGCCAACGGCTCAATATCTTGTGATGTTACGACAAGATCGAGTTTGGTTTTGAGCCGGTCATCTCCCTGGGTGTTGATTTCGCCACTGATGTTTAAATCGGTGCCTGGGGTATCAGCCCGCAAAGCGATGGTCGCCATTTGCGACAACACACCGTTCAAATCAAAGCTCACCGACAACGGCCCGCCGAGTGGAACCGGCACCACTGGCAAGGTGAATTGCTCGAGCAAACGGATCGCATCTTCATTTTCAAAGGTCGAGTTCAAATCGATCTTGATCTTTTGCAGCTCGTCAAACCTGCCATCGAAATCCAGGCTTACCCAAAGCTTGGTACCGCCGATGTTTCCAGCCAGCACGATCAGCCCATCCGATCCGCCATCTTTGGCCGAAGCGACGATGTCCACATCCAGTTCCATCCCGTCAAACAGGTTCGGATTGGCATTTATATGGTCGACAAACCGGTTTTCGCCGACAAATCGGCGGAAGGTTTTTGCCAGCCGGCTGGTATCGGCTGCCTTCAAATTGATCTTTAGATTGCCGTCCGGCTTGTCCAAAATGTCGGAAATTCCGCCACTGGTGGTAATTTCCGCGCCATAAAAATCATCCAAATCCAATTGTTTGATCGAAATGTCACCGTTTTCGATCCGCATCCGCGCCTTCACACCTTCTGCTTGCAATCCAGATGCTGTCACCGACCCCGCCACCAAAGTGACATCGATGTCGTGAGTGTCCGACGTGTCGTTCTTGGCGTCCCCGATCGCCAGGGAGGCGACCGCGCGCAATATGTCGAGATCGATTGCGTCGCCGTGCAAAGTGGTGACCAACGCCGGTCGACCCTGTGGCGCTGCCGGCAGACGTTGCACTTCGCCGGAAAGTTTCTGCCCGCCCAGATCAGCCTTTAGCTCGTAAAATCTGGTTTGGTTTTGCGACAGAACCACATCGGCGCTGAGAGCTGCGTGGTTGAGCCGGCGGATCGAGGGATCTACATGGCCGGTTGCCCACGCCGCGAAGCCCGACGGTTGGCGCGTGGTCAGCGCCGCGCGCCCATGAAAACTAAATCCGTCCTTCAAACGCAATTGTCCATCGGCACCGACGGTGCTGTTTCCCGGCAGGCCGGCAGACAATTCGTGGATCCGCCATTCCGCGCCGGCCGGCGAAAACCGGGTATTGATTTCACGGATCACCGTGTCGCCAGATACGATCGCGGGAAGTTGGAGATCAATCATGCCGTCCATTTGTGGGATCGGAACCCGTTCCAAGACCGTCATCAAATCAGCAATGCGGTCTTTAATCGTTCTCGGTTTGGCGACAGCTGCTTTTGCCGCGCGTAACCGCCCAAGATCAATTTGCCGGCCCTTGGCGATGATTCGAAACGAAGGTTTGCCGGCCAGCATAATATTGCCGCTGCCGTTTAACGTATAGGGATCGGCTGCATCGCCAGCCTCCAGCCTAAAGCCGTCAATCTTGATTTCGTCCGGTAGCGCGCTAAATGCTCCTTCCGCGCGCACCGGCAGCGCTTCACGGCCGGCACTTGTCGCAGACACCGGATCGGATGCCGGGCGTGGACCGAAACGAAATTCGCCGGAATAGCCGACCGTTCCGTTCAGCGCCAAAGGGCCGTCGAGGTTCAGCCGATAAGGCTGGTCCGGCAAGGTGGCGACGATCTTGGTGCGAATATGTCCACCATTTTGCAAACGACCGGTGGATATCTTGATATCGGTTTGGCGGCCTTCGATTTGCGCGCTGCCGTCGAGCCGCCAGGGGCCATACAGCGATTTAGCGTTCAAGGCGGCAGTCAGATCGGTGATCCGCGTCGTCTCGCCGCCAATTAGGCCATAGGCCTCAATGGTCCCATTCTTGATCTGCAAAAGATCGATCTGCACCTTATCCAGATCGACCAGCAGATTGGCCCGTTTCGACCAATCAAGCGTACCGTCTGGTTCGATCGTGAACCGGAACAGCGGCCGTTCCATGGTGATGTTGGTAATCCGTACTTCGCCGGTCAGAAACGGTGCCAGCTCGGCGTCCATGGAAAACCGCTCGACTTCGAGCATGGTTTCGCCGGTTTGCGAATTTTCCACCAGCACATCGGTGAAGGTGACTGTCGGGAACGGGATGATCTTTGCGTCGGCCTTGCCACGCACCACCACCTTGTGGCCGGTTAGTCGGCTCGCTTCGCGTTCAAAATCTGCTCGATAATCCGCCCATGGCAAAAAGTATGGCGCCAACAGTGCGAAAAACAATGCCAGCACAACAACGCAGCCGAGAATGAGAAACAAACGGAACAGCGCGCCGCTCCCGGTTTCAGGAATGCCCACCGGACATATGCTCGCCTCAAAAGCTGCCCGGGTGCTAATTGATGTCTGCCAAGATGCGAATCATAACAGAGGGCGGTTAATAGACCAGCCCCAAATTTGGGTTGCGGCCCATTGTTAATTTCGAACCCATCATATGGGTTTGTATAATGGCATTACTGCGGCAGCAATTGCCGCTTATTGCGCCAGTGCCAATACTTTGCCGGGGTTCATGATGTTGTCGGGATCGATCGCGCGCTTGATGGCCGCCATAACGTCGGCGCCGGCACCATGTTCCAGGCGGATAAAGCGGCGTTTGCCCTGGCCGATGCCGTGCTCACCGGTACAGGTTCCTTCCATCGCCAACGCCCGCAGCGCCAGCCTGTCGACGAATGCCTCCATGCGCTCGATCTCGTCCCGGTCATCAGGGTCGGCAGCCAGGGTAACGTGAAAATTCCCGTCACCGACATGGCCAACAATCGGGCCATACAATCCAGTTTCGGCGACATCTTGCTGGGTTTCTTCTACACATTCAGCCAACCGCGATATCGGCACGCAAACATCGGTTGCCAGTACCGATTTACCCGGCACTTGTGCCCGCATCGCCCAATAGGCGTCATGGCGTGCCTGCCATAGCCGGTTGCGATCCTCGGCCTTGGTGACCCATTCAAATCCGCTGCCGCCGCATTCGGCCGCGATCCCGCCAAATAGCTCCGACTGTTCCTTGACCGAATTCGGCGTGCCATGGAATTCCAACAGCAACAGCGGTGATAACGGATTGGCAAGGCCGGAATATTCGTTGATCGCGCGCACGGTCTCGGTATCCATCAATTCGATACGCGCTACCGGAATGCCGATTTGCATTGCCAAAATGGTGGCGTTACAGGCACCTTCGATGGTTGCAAACGAACAGACCGCAGCCGCGATCGTCTCCGGGATACCGTAAAGACGGACCGTTAGTTCGGTGATGATGCCGAGCGTGCCTTCGGAGCCAACCAGCAAATTGGTGAGATCATAGCCGGCAGCAGATTTGCGTGCGCGCCGGGCGGTTTTAACCAATTGTGCGTTGGGCATCACCGCGGTCAAGTTCACCACATTGTCGCGCATCGTGCCATAACGCACCGCGCAAGTGCCAGACGCACGGGTCGCCGCCATACCGCCAAGCGAAGCGTCGGCGCCAGGATCGATCGGGAAAAACAGGCCGGTATCGCGCAATTCGGTATTGAGCGCTTTTCGCGTTACCCCAGGTTCCACGGTCGCGCTCAAATCTTCCGCGTTAACCGCAATAACTTTGTTCATTTCGGTAAGGTCAATCGAAATGCCGCCAGCCGGGGCGTTGACCCCGCCTTCCAGCGAACTGCCGACACCAAAGGGAATGATCGGCACCTTGTATTTGGCGCACACACGAACAGTTTCCTGGACCTCGCCGGCAGTGTGCGCGAACAGCACCGCATCGGGCAATTGTTTGGGAATATAAGTGGTGGTGTGCGCATGCTGTTCGCGCAGTGCCGTCGAGGTTTTCAGCCGTTCGCCGAATTGTTGCTTTATGACGCCAATTGCTGCGCTGATCCCGGCTTCGTTGCGTTGCAAGGTCTCCACATCGGCGAGTGCCATATTTCCTCTCCCGGTAGACCATTTCCCTGTTTGGCGGCAGGTTTGGGCAAACCTGAACGCAAATGGCGATAATCACCTGAATTTGCAATCGAAGTGGTTTACCGCCATCGATAGGCGTGACACGTTGAAAAGTGTCACCCTATGGCGCTAATTGCAACTGGCCTTCATATGTGGATCGACCCCCTCCGCCGCCTGCCGAATGCCCTGTACCGTTGGTTCGAACCGAATATTTCGATGTTCTTGAGTTCGCGGCAACCATTGATGTGGGCCTTGGCGATGGCAATCGGTCTGTTGGTATCGCTCCTGGTAATCGCATTTCGCGATGGCATCGGACTGGTACAGTTAGTGTGGCTGGGCGACCGGTCGGAAAATGTGGGGTCTGCGGCGGAAAAAATTGCCTGGTATTGGATCCTACTGGCACCGGTAGTCGGCGGCGCTCTGGTTGGCTGGTGCCTGGTCAAATTGTTGCCGGCACGGCGTGCCGGAGGTGTCGCCGACGTGATCGAAGCACGGTTCCTCGGCGGACGGGTGTTAGAAATCAAATCGGCAATCTATTCGGCGCTTGTCACCATTATTTCGCTCGGATCAGGCGCCAGCGCAGGCCGCGAAGGGCCGATGGTGCATCTTGGCGGGTCGTTGGCCGCCTATGTCGCCAAACGGATGCGCTTGCCTGATGCTTCACGGCGAACCTTGTTGGCATGCGGTGTTGCCAGCGCCGTTTCGGCCTCGTTTAATGCTCCAATCGCCGGGGTGCTGTTTGCCCATGAAGTGATACTTGGGCACTACTCAATGCGCGCGTTTGTGCCGATCGTCATTTCTTCGGTCGGTGGCACCATCTTTTCCCGGCTCAGATTTGGCGATGCCGCCGCATTCATGATCCCGGAGTACCAGATCTCTTCGTTTTGGGAATTTCCAGCGTTCGCGTTGCTTGGTATCGTTTGTGCGCTGGTGGCAATCCTGTTTCAATTCGCGTTGATCGGCACCGATTATGTTACCCGCAACATAACGGTGCCATTGTGGCTACGCCCGATCGTCGGCGGATTGATAATCGGCATTATCGGTGTGTTCTTTCCGCATATCCTTGGCGTTGGGTATGAAGCAGCCGATCTGGCATTGCGCAACCAATTATCGATTGAACTAATGCTGTCGCTTTTGGTGCTCAAGATGGCGGCAACCGCGATAACCTTGGCCTCGCGGTTCGGCGGCGGGATATTTTCACCAGCGCTTTATCTCGGCGCCATGACCGGCGGTGCTTTTGGTTTGATCGTTGCCGGTGTTTTCCCAGGCATGGTTTCGAGCGAAGGACTTTACGCGATCCTCGGCATGGGTGCGGTGGCGGCTGCGGTCCTAGGCGCGCCGATTTCGACCACAGTGATCGTGTTCGAGTTGACCGGCGGTTATGCGATGACGATTGCGCTGTTGCTGACGGTGTCAATCGCCAGCGGCATCAATCAGGCGATCCATGGCCATTCTTATTTTCAGTGGCAATTGGAAATGCGCGGCCTGTTTTTTCTCGATGGCCCGCACAATTTGGTCACCCGCTCGACCACAGTGGCTGAATTTATGGAGGTATTGCCGGACGGTCCCGACGCCGAAACCTATAATTTCCAGGAGGACGCGCCCTGCCTCAACCCCAGCGACACACTGGAGCACGCCCTAAGAGTGTTCGATTCCGGTGGGCACCAGATTTTAGCAGTAGCCGATCCAAACGACCCCGAGCGGATCATCGCCACTGCCAGCCAGATCCGGGCGCTGCGCTATTTCAACCGCGCATTGATCGAAGCCAGTGTTGAAGAACATAGATAGCCGTAAAAAGCGCTTGGAACCTTACTAGCGCTTGTCACGAAGCGTTGGAATAGCTTCGTCGCGCTATCTTTTTGTTTATGCGTGTCACCCAAAACCGGTACCCACTTTTGGGTGACACGCTCTAGTGGCTGCGATAATGTGGCCGTGAACCGCTTGCCTGGGAGGCTCGCCAATGTCGATTAATCCGATCTCGATTTCCAAGCACGACAATTTGCCATTTGCCGAGGAACGGGCCGACCTTGCCTGCGCCTTTCGCTGGACCGCACGGTTTGGTTACCACGAAGCGGTGGCTAATCATTTTTCCCTATCGGTCAATGACAATGGCAGCCAATTTCTGATCAACCCGAACCAGCGCCATTTTTCCCTCCTGCGAGCCAGTGAATTGTTGTTACTGGATGCCAATGATCCGGCAACCATGGCGCGGCCAGGCGCGCCCGATCCGACCGCTTGGGGTCTGCACGGCACCTTGCACCGCAAATGCCCGCGCGCGCGCTGCGCCATGCATGTGCATTCGATCCACGCCACCGTGCTCGCCAGTCTGGCCGATAGCCGATTGCCACCGATCGACCAAAACACCGCCATGTTCTTTAACCGCCAGGCGATCGATGAGAATTATGGCGGACTGGCCTTTGAAGAAGAAGCTGCGCGTTGCACCGAATTACTCGGTGACCCCAAGGTCAACGTATTGATCATGGGCAATCACGGGGTCATGGTGATCGGGCAAACGGTGGCGGAAACCTTCAACCGATTGTACTATTTCGAGCGCGCGGCTGAGACTTACATCAAGGCGTTGTGGACCGGCCAGAAATTGCGGATATTGTCCGATGCGATCGCCGAAAAGACCGCGCGGGAAATTGCAGAAGGCGACGGTGGTGGCGTACGGTATTTTTCGGATCTAACGGAAATACTCGATCGTGAAGAACCGGAATTCCGCCATTAAGCGCGGCCAGCAGCTAACCGTGTTCGATATTTAGCCCGGGCGATAGGCATTTGTTATGCAGCAATATCTCGGCCTGATGGCCAAGGTGCTCAATGAAGGCGGCGACCGCGGCGACCGCACTGGCATTGGTACTAGAGCAATATTCGGCCATCAGATGCGGTTCGATCTGGCAGACGGTTTTCCGCTGCTCACCACCAAAAAACTGCATCTACGCTCAATCGTCGTCGAACTTTTATGGTTCCTGCGTGGTGATACCAATGTCGCCTGGCTCAAGGAGCATGGGGTCGGCATCTGGGACGAATGGGCTGACGAAAATGGTGATCTCGGTCCGGTTTACGGGCACCAATGGCGTTCCTGGCCAAACCGCCAGGGCGGCACCATTGACCAGATCGCCGAACTTATTGCGCAGATCAAACGCGAGCCCAATTCACGGCGCCATATTGTCAGTGCATGGAACCCGGCCGATATCGGCTCAATGGCGCTGCCGCCTTGCCATTGTCTGTTTCAGTTCCAAGTTGCCAACGAGCGTTTGTCGTGTCTGTTGTACCAGCGCTCTGGCGATATTTTTCTCGGCGTGCCGTTCAATATCGCGTCTTATGCGTTGTTGACGATGATGGTGGCACAAGCGACCGGTTACCAGCCAGGCGAATTCATCCATACCCTTGGTGATGCTCACCTTTACCACAATCATTTCGAGCAGGCGCGGCTGCAATTGCAACGCCAGCCGCGCTCGTTGCCGACCATGCGGCTAAACCCAGATGTGACCGACATTTTCGCCTTTACACTGGACGATCTTACGCTTGCCGGCTACCAACCCCACGACCACATCAAAGCGCCGGTGGCAGTGTGAGCGCGGTAATTGTCGTGCTGGTCGCCGCAGTAGCGCGAAATGGCGTTATCGGTGCTAACGGCGATCTGCCCTGGCGGCTTTCCAGCGACCTGCTACGGTTCAAGGCGCAAACTTTCGGCAAACCGGTGATCATGGGCCGCAAGACCTACGACAGTATCGGCCGGCCGCTACCGGGCCGCCTTAATATTGTGGTTTCGCGCAGCGGAGCGGTGGCGGGGGATGTTAGGGTGGTCGAAAATCTTGAGGATGGGATGGTGATGGCGCGCCAATGGGCTAAGGAGAACGGCGCTGATGAAATCTGTGTGATCGGCGGGGGTAAAATTTACCGCGAAATGATTGGTCAAGCGCAGCGATTATACCTTACTCATGTCGATGCTGAACCGGAAGGGGACACGTTATTTCCAAAGATTGACGAAAAAGTCTGGTGTGCAATTTCGTCGACCAATGTGCCCGCAGGCGAAAATGATGATTTTTCGACTCGTTTTTGCATTTACGAACGGATTGTGCAGAGCCGATGATATGTTTAGAATCAATCCCAATATGTTTGCCTGCGACCTGATCACTGTGCGTGGCAATTTTTCGATATCGCGTTGAAATCGTCCGGTTGGATCCCTATACAAACAATCACCTACGTGCGCGGCGGGTTGGCAAACAACCGCACGCGCCGAAAATCAAGAGCAACAAGGATATGTAATGCCCTGGAGCAACAATACCGGTGGCGGTCGAAATGGTGGAAATGCTGGCGGGCCATGGGGGCAGCGACCCCAAGGACCGGTTGGCGGACAGCCCGATCTGGAAGACATTATTCGGCGCGGCCAAGATCGTCTGCGCGGCTTTTTGCCTGGCGGTGGTGGAAACTCAATGATGACATTAATTGTCATCGCGGCGCTGGTGCTGATGTGGGTGTTCCAGGCGACCTATAGTGTGCAGCCTGATGAATTGGCGGTGGAACTGCGTTTCGGCAAGCCGAAGGAAACCTTGTCCGAACCAGGGTTGCACTTTCACTTTTGGCCGGTTGAAACGGTTGAGCGCGTCACCATTCGTGAGCAGCAGCTCAACATCGGATCGTCCAGCCGTGCGGGTGGCTCGACCGGATTGATGTTGTCGGGCGACCAGAACATTGTCGATCTTGAGTTCACTATTTTGTGGCAGGTATCGGTCCCAAATGACTATCTGTTCAACGTCCGTGATCCGCAATTTGTGGTTCAGCAAGTCGCGGAAGCGGCGGTGCGTGAAATTGTCGGCCGTCGTCCGGCCGAGGACGTATTCCGCGATGACCGCGCCGGGATTGCCGAAGAGGTGCGGGTAATTACTCAAAACACGCTGGACAGTTATGGCTCCGGCGTACGCATTAACACGGTCAACATCGAAGATGTTGCGCCGCCGCCCGAAGTTGCCGATGCGTTCGACGAGGTGCAGCGTGCTGAGCAGGATGAAGATCGCTTCGTAGAGGAAGCAAACCGCTATTCCAACCGCATCCTTGGTGCCGCCCGTGGCGAAGCCGCGCAAATCCGCGAGGATGCGGCGGGCTACAAGAACCGTGTGGTCCAGGAAGCAACCGGTGAAGCGCAGCGCTTTGTCTCGGTTTACGATCAATACGTGAAAGCGCCGGATGTGACCCGCAAACGCTTGTTCCTCGAAACCATGGAGCGGGTATTGAAGAGTTCCAGCAAGGTAATCGTCGAGCAAGGCAGTGGACAAGGGGTGGTGCCTTACCTGCCCCTACCGGAAATCGAGAAGCGCCGCACGGCGGGAGACAGCCAATGATTATCAATCGCCTGCCGCTACTTGCTGGCATAGTGGTATTTCTGCTGATCCTCGCCTATTCGTCGATTTTCGTCGTCAATGAGCGTGAACAGGCTTTGGTGCAACGCTTCGGTGAAATCCACCGCATCAAAAGCGAACCTGGCCTCTATTTCAAAATTCCCCTGGGTATTTTCGATTTTGAATCAGTGCAAAAGGTCGAGGACCGCCTGGTGCAGTTCGAGTTGCCAGACATCCGGGTTCAGGTATCGGGCGGCAAGTTCTATGAAGTCGATGCATTCCTGGTTTATCGGGTCGAAGATCCCAAACGGTTCCGTGAAGCGGTTGGGGCAAATCTCAACCTCGCCGAACAGCGGTTGAAAACCAGGCTCGACGCTTCGCTGCGCCGGGTGTACGGCTTGCGCGGATTTGAGGCAGCCCTATCAGCAGATCGCGCCGAAATGATGCGTGAGGTGCGTGACCAAATCCGCCCAGAAGCGATTTCGATCGGCCTCAACATCCAGGACGTGCGTATTCGGCGCACCGATTTGACCCGCCAAGTTTCGCAGCAGACCTATGAGCGTATGAAGGCGGAACGCCTGGCTGAAGCCGAACGGCTGCGCGCCCGTGGCCAGGAGGCTGCCCGCCGCATCCGCGCCCGTTCTGACCGCCAGGTGGTGGAAATCGAAGCGGAAGCCCAGCGCGATTCTGAAATTTTGCGTGGTGAGGGCGAGGCGGAACGCAACCGGTTGTTCGCGGATGCTTTCAACCGCGATCCAGAATTCTTCGAATTCTACCGCTCTATGATTGCCTATAAAGAAGCCCTGGAGGGCGGAGGTACAACCATGGTGCTGTCGCCGAATTCGGACTTCTTCCGCTATTTCAACGACCCAAACGGTGCCCCGCGAACCAGCAGCGAGTAATGAGTCATTTCATCATCGGCGTTGGACTGGTTTTGGTCATAGAGGGTCTTTTCTATGCGCTTGCGCCTGGTTTTGCCAAGCGTATGGCGTTTGAGGTGCAATCTATACCAGAACAAAGCCTGCGCACCGGCGGCGTGATAGCGGCGATCGTCGGGGTTTTCATCGTCTGGCTGGTGCGCGGCTGAAATTGTTGGCGCCAAGCCAGTTCAAGTTTGCCTGCACGGCATTGCAAAAGGATGGTTACCACCGATGCATAATTCCACTACCCAAACCATGATCACGCGGGCATTTGGATTGGCACTGCTTTCCCTGGCGCTGGCATTTGCTCCCGAAATCGTTTCCAAGCACGGAACCGTGCGCGCCTCCGGCCCGGTTTCCGTCGCCGATCTGGCCGAAAGGTTGCTGGATTCAGTGGTCAACATTTCCACCTCGCAAAACCTCGAACAGCCGGGAAATCCAAACTTTCCAATCCCCGAAATCCCGCAAGGGTCGCCGTTCCAGGACCTGTTTAAGGATTTGTTTCCCAAATTGCCGAATGGCGAAGATAAGCAGCAGACCCCGAACCGGCAACCACGCAATGTGCAGTCGCTCGGTTCAGGGTTTGTCATTGATCCACAAGGCATCATCATCACCAATAATCATGTGATCGCCGACGCCGACGAAATATCGGTGAGTTTTTCCGACGGCTCCAAATTGGCTGCGGAACTGATCGGCACCGACGCCAAGACCGATATCGCGGTGCTGCGGGTCAAGCCTGAGCAACCGCTCAAAGCGGTCCAATTCGGTGATTCGGATGTAACCCGGATCGGCGATTGGGTAATGGCGATCGGCAATCCGTTCGGGTTCGGCAGTTCGGTTTCCCTCGGCATTGTTTCCGCGATCAATCGCGACATCCGCGCCGGCCCTTATGATGCCTTCATCCAGACCGACGCGGCAATCAATCGCGGCAATTCCGGCGGGCCGCTGTTCGACATGGATGGCAAGGTAGTCGGCATCAACACAGCAATCGTTTCACCGAGCGGTGGATCGATCGGCATCGGTTTTTCAATTCCCTCCAATCTTGCTGTCGGCGTTATCGACCAATTAGTCGAATTCGGCGAGACCCGGCGCGGCTGGCTCGGTGTACAAATTCAGACCGTGACCGATGAAATTGCCGAATCGCTCGGCATGACAGATGCGCGTGGCGCGCTGGTCGGCGACGTGATCGACGGGTCCCCCGCCGAAGCCGCTAAGTTACAAACCGGCGACGTGATTTTAAAATTCGACGGCAAAGCGGTGGAAACCCTACGCGATCTGCCGCGCATGGTCGCGGAAACCGCGGTCGGCAAAGAAGTCGCGGTCGTGGTGCTGCGCAAGGGAAAAATGATGGAAATCGGCGTTACTCTCGGCCGTCTCGAAGATGGCGAACGGGCCATGGCGGCGCAAGCCGAAGGCGAGGCCGAAAAAGCGGCGAAACCGGCATCGGTGTCGGTGCTTTCAATGACACTTGTGGAAATCACGGTGGAAATTCGCGATGAGGAAAATGTCGATGATCAAGTCACCGGCGTCTTGATCACCAATGTGGAAGAGGGTTCTGCTGCCCATGACAAGGGGGTGCGTGCCGGTGAAGTGGTGGTCGAGATCGGCCAGGAACCGGTGAACACACCGGCTGAAGTGACCGCGCGCATCGAGGAATTGAAACAAGAAGCGCGCAAGAATGCATTGTTGCTTGTTTCCACCAAGGGCGGCGACCTGCGCTTCGTGGTGATCAGGATGGAAGAGTAGCGGCAAATTCTTTTGCCGTTATCTGGTACAGGACATGGCCTGCCAGCGCGCTGGTGGGGTCGATGGAAGGGTGCATGAAATCGGCCTCAGGGTGTGGCATCATGCCGATCCGGCGCATAACCGAAATTGACCGCATGTTATTGGCAACCGTGAACGAAACAATTTCCGCAAGGCCAAGGTCGCGAAATCCGTAGTTGAGCCATGCCATCGCCGCCTCGGTTGCGTAACCCTTGCCCCAATGGGCATGTGCTAGGCGCCAACCGATCTCGATTGCTGGTGTGAAATGGGCGTCAAACAACACCTGCGCGATGCCGCACATACCGACGAATTCGCCGGTTTGTTTCTCGACCACCGGCAAAAACCAGTAGCCGAATTTACGCGCGTTTGAGCGCGCTCTTTCCACCGACGCGGCGGTTTGCGCATCGGTCATCAATTCAGGAAAATAGCGCATAACCTTACGGTCGCGGTTCATTTCGGCAAATGGCGCAATATCACAATCTTGCCATGGGCGTAGCAGCAAACGCTCGGTTTCAATCATCATCCGCGATAACTCGATCAAACATCAACAAACTCCTCGCGCGTGTAGCCTTGCAGATACAACAGTGCGGTAAGGTCGCCATGATCGACCCGAAATTGTGCCGAGCCGGCAACAACATCTTTGGCGTGAAACGCCACCCCAGCGCCGGCAAGCGACAACA
Organism: Rhizobiaceae bacterium; assembly: GCA_965248715.1. Taxonomy (GTDB): domain Bacteria; phylum Pseudomonadota; class Alphaproteobacteria; order Rhizobiales; family Rhizobiaceae; genus CBDFKB01. Next base: position 137,502 of record CBDFKB010000005.1, on the reverse strand, counting down.
TTTCAAGGTCGTTGGCGCCGTCGCCAACCGCCATCACATCATCAACGCTTAGATCCAGCCGGGTGACGATCTCGCGCAGAGATATCGCCTTGGCATCGCGGCCCAGGATCGGTTCCACCACCTTGCCGGTCAAGCGGCCATTTTGCTGTTCCAGCGCATTGGCGCGAAAGGCATCAAATCCCAATTGTTCGGCGATGTTGGCAGCAAATTCAACAAATCCGCCCGATACCAATTCCGCGTATGCGCCGTTTGCCCGCATGGTTGCCACCAAGGTTCGTGCGCCTTTGGTAAGGCTAATGCGGGTGGCAAGCACCTCGTCGATGATTGCCGCTGGTTGATCGCTAAAATAGTTGACCCGCTCGCGCACCGCGTCGGCAAAGCCGATCTGCCCGTTCATGGCCTGCTCGGTGATTGCGGACACTAAGGCTCCGGCACCACAGGCATCCGCCAATTGATCGATACATTCTTGCTTCGATCATGGTGGAATCCATGTCGGCGATCAGGACCTGCTTGCGCCGGCCGGTAGCCGGTTGAACGAACACATCAATTTCGGCTCCCGCAATTGCAGCCTCGATAACCGCTTGCGCGGCCTTTGTGTCGCGATCAGGTGGCAGCGCGATATCGCATGCGATCCCTTGCGCTAACTCGTGCACATGGCTAGCACCGAGCGCACGGGTGGCCGCATTGATCACCGCCTGGGGTCAGGCTCAGTTGGGCCGGGTCACCCACAAGGGTTGCAACATGGTCCATAACATCTCCCGTTTGATCGAACCGCACCATCGCGTGGTCCTTGTTGCAGGCGCGACCGGCAGCGGCAAGTCTGCTTTGGCGCTGGAAATCGCCACGACCTGTAACGGCGTGATCATTAATTGCGATTCGATGCAGGTCTACCGCGATTTGCGGGTTTTAACTGCCCGTCCAGGGGCAAGCGAAATCGATCGAGCGCCGCATTTTCTGTACGGCCATGTCGATGGCGCCATCCAATATTCGGTCGCTGATTGGCTTAAACAGGCACGTGCAACTCTGGCTCAAGTGCAATCCGATGCGGCGCTACCGATCTTGGTCGGCGGGACTGGCCTATATTTTTCCGCCCTGTTGGAGGGGCTTGCCGAAATTCCACCAATCCCGCAAGTGATTCGGCGCAAATGGCGCCGCTATTCGATAGTTGAGCCTGAATTGCTGCACGAGCAATTGACATACCTTGATCCAATCGCAGCCAAGCGTATCGAGCCCGGCGACCGGCAACGCAGCGTGCGGGCGCTGGAAGTCATCGAAGCGACCGGGAAGTCGATCTATCAATGGCATGCCGCTTCGCCTGCACCGCCGGCAGTGGCGATGGCCGACGCGGCCGCCTTGGTGGTAGCGCCAGGCCGTGAAAATCTTGTCGAGCGCTTGCAGGTGCGCCTCGACGCCATGCTGGCTGGCGGCGCCATCGAAGAAGTTGCCGCATTGCTGGAACGCCAGATCCCATTGGATCGACCAGTGATCAAAGCAATCGGTGTGCCGCAGATTGCAGCACATTTGCGCGGCGAAGAAAGTTTTGCCGGCGCCCGTGATAAAATCCTGATCGCCACCCGCCAATATGCAAAGCGCCAGATGACATGGTTGCGCAATCGCATGGATTCGCACTGGCGTTGGCTGGAACATTGATGCCTGCCTGCAGCAAGCAGGCGATTTATTTCTCCTATAACGTGCATTTAATTCAAGCCGGTTGCAATTCCATGAATAAGTCCAACCCCGGCAAGCAACTCAACATTTATTTTGAAAATTTTGCTGCTGATCGCGCAGATTTATCGGTTCTTAACCAGACGGATGATAATCATCGCCCAAACGTAGGGGCAATTTCAAAACATGCGTCGGGCAAAGAGCAGCTCTGAAAGTATAAACATCTTCGTGTTGATGGATGCGGTGCTCATTTCATTGGCCGCCGTTCTAATTTTAATTGCATATACCGAATCTGCAACCGCACCGTTTAAACGTTCTAGTGCAATTGCGAAATTTGTTGGTATGCATTTTGCCAAAGACGAAACAGTCGGATCGGCAATCATTGCCGCCGACATGGAAGCGGTCGCGCAAAGACGCGCCGAGTTCCAGCGCAGCATTTCCATAACTTCCGCCGGTTCAATAATTCGGATTGTGCCAGTTCATCCGGCATTTGCTGTGGGTGAGCCAAAATTGGATGGTTTTCAGCGCCAGGCAATAGCTGAACTGGAAACATCAAAGCGAAACGGGGTCGCCGAGCAGGTGATGGTGGACGGTGTTGGTTTCGTGCGGGTGGTTTCTCCGCTTTACGTGCCCCACGATTGCGCCGGATGCGTGTCGAACCCGGGCGCGAGGCTGTCCAAAGGCGAGTTGGCTGCATTGGTTGAAGTCTTCGTTCCCCTAAGCGTCAATCAGCCTCGTTATGCCAAGAAACTGATGTACGCGATGGGCATGCTGGCAGCGGCGCTGATGAGCGTACTGGGTATCTTGTTCCCGCTGTTGCGCCAACAAAGCAGTCAAAAAGATGATCTCAGCAAGCGTGCAGAAAGCCTCGAAATCGAAGCGACTACCGATGCGTTGACGAAACTCTACAACCGTCGATATTTCGAAATAGCGCTCCAGGACTATCTTGACGAATTCAATTATGCCCAAATGCCGCTTGGTTTGCTGGTGATGGATATCGACCACTTCAAGAGCGTCAACGACACTTATGGCCATGATGTGGGTGACATGGTGTTGAGGGAAGTTGCCGGGCGATTGCTGCAAATAACCCGTGAGCATGATGTGGTGGCGCGGGTTGGTGGCGAAGAGTTTGCGGTGATCACCCCATATGCCCGCGCCGAGCAGATTATTCCGGTAGCCGAGCGGTTCCGCAAAATGGTGGAAAGCTTGCGCATTGAAGTCGGAAACGTAGTGTTGCGTCCGACGATTAGCATTGGGATTGCGACCAACGCACAAGGGATTTCCGATTCCAAACAATTTTTCAAGCTCGCCGATATCAAGCTTTACGAGGCTAAGCGAATGGGCCGCAACCGGGTGGCCGCATAACCGGCGATAGGGCTTAGAGCTCTTTTAATGAATTCGAAGTCAATTGTGTTTCTTGATTTGCGAGGTAGACCGCAGTTAAAACGCACGACGTGCGATGTTTGGATATCGGACAAGTGTGGTTTGGCGGCGGATGCCCGCCAATCAGAAACTGGAAAGGATGGGCGCTTTTGTGCCAATATCTGCGCATCGCCGCATGAGCGTACCGCAGGGTATGGCCATGCGCGTCGCTGCTTGATCTTGACGCAAAATTGCTCCATCACAATGGCTCCGAATTCACTAAAAGGGCTCTAGAATACGGTTGACAGTAGATCATCCGTCAGCGTAGCTTGCGGCGGTTGAAATTGGATTGGACGATATGAAACACTATCTTGTGGTGATTTGGGAGCGCACGCGCGTGGTGTAATCGTCAACACCGCGAACTGTCCGCGTGCGCAAGGCCTCCTTCGGGGGGCTTTTTTGTTTGCACGATGGCCGCACGACAAAGACTACGGAAACTCGGATCGGAAAAATGAGTAATAGGAAAGAAATGACAGGTGCCGAAATGGTCCTCCAGGCTATGCGGGACAACGGTGTCGACACGATTTTCGGTTATCCAGGCGGCGCGGTGCTGCCGATATATGACGCGATAATTCAGCAGGAAGATGTGCGTCATGTCCTGGTGCGCCACGAACAGGGCGCCGGCCATGCAGCAGAAGGCTATGCGCGTTCGACCGGCAGATGCGGGGTAATGTTGGTAACTTCGGGCCCTGGCGCCACCAATGCGGTAACGTCGTTACAGGACGCCTTGATGGATTCGATCCCCATGGTGTGTATTACCGGTCAGGTGCCGACCGCGTTGATCGGTTCGGACGCATTCCAGGAAGCCGATACGGTTGGCATCACCCGGCCTTGCACCAAACATAATTGGCTGGTCAGATCGGTGGACGAGCTGCCGCGGGTTTTGCATGAAGCGTTCTACGTTGCGAAATCCGGTCGGCCAGGGCCGGTACTGGTCGACATTCCTAAAGATGTGCAGTTTGCCACCGGCATTTATACTTCGCCACCCAAAGTACGCCATAGCAGTTATCGGCCGAAACTGACCGGCGACCTTAATGCGATCAAACAAGCGATCGAGTTGATGAGCACGGCCAAGAAGCCGGTCATTTATTCCGGTGGCGGGGTCATTAATTCCGGCAAAGAAGCGAGCCAATTGCTGCGCGAACTGGTCGGCATTACCGGATTTCCGATCACGTCGACGCTGATGGGTCTGGGCGCCTATCCGGCCTCCGGTGAAAACTGGATCGGCATGCTTGGTATGCACGGTACCTATGAAGCCAATTTGGCGATGCATGACTGCGACGTCATGGTCTGTATCGGTGCCAGATTTGACGACCGTATCACTGGACGCCTCGATGCGTTTTCTCCCAATTCGCACAAGATCCACATTGATATCGACCCCTCGTCGATCAACAAAAACGTCAGGGTGGATGTACCGATCATTGGCGATGTCGCCCACGTTTTGGAAGACATGGTTCGCCTCTGGCGGGCCGCCAATATATTGCAGACCAAGAAAACGCTTGCTGATTGGTGGAGCCAAATCGACCAATGGAAGGCGCGCGACTGTCTGGCCTACCGCTCCTCCAAAGATGTGATTATGCCGCAATACGCGATCGAGCGGCTGTTTGAATTGACCCGTGACCGCAACACCTACATCACTACCGAGGTAGGTCAGCACCAGATGTGGGCGGCGCAATATTATCGTTTTGAGGAGCCCAACCGGTGGATGACTTCCGGCGGACTTGGCACCATGGGTTACGGGCTGCCGGCAGCGTTTGGGGTACAAATCGCCCACCCGGACGCGCTGGTCATCGACATCGCCGGCGACGCCTCGGTAATCATGACCATGCAGGAGATGTCAAGCGCCGTGCAACACCGCGCGCCGATCAAGATATTCATCATCAACAACCAATATATGGGCATGGTACGCCAGTGGCAACAATTGTTGCACGGCAACCGGCTGTCGCACACCTACACCGAAGCATTGCCGGACTTCGTCAAGCTTGCCGAAGCCTATGGCTGCGTTGGCATAAGGGTCCAAAAGCCTGGCGAACTCGATGATGCGATCAACCAGATGATTGAGGTCGACGCGCCGGTTTTGTTCGATTGCCGGGTAGCTAATTTGGAAAATTGCTTCCCGATGATCCCCTCGGGAAAGGCGCACAATGAAATGTTGTTGCCCGATGAGGCAAGCGATGAAGCAATAGCCACCGCGATCGACGATCGCGGCAAGGCGTTGGTCTAGGGCCCACCTATGCACCTAACCAAGCCCAAACCGATCGATTACGTATTGCTGGTTTCACTGGCCGCCATGTATGGCGCTAGTTTTATGTTCACAAAATTTGCGGTTGCCGAACTGCCGGCCCTGACGGTGACAGCCGGGCGGATCGGCATCGGCTTTGCGGTTCTGTTGGTGGTGGCCTTGGCGTTTGGCGAACGATTGCCGGCACGAGCCAACATCTGGCCGACGATAATCGTCGCGGCGTTTTTTGGCAGCGCGTTGCCGTTTGGCTTAATATCCTGGGGCCAGGTTAAGGTTGACGCAGGATTAGCCGCGATCTTAATGGCGACCATGCCGTTATGTACGATTTTGATCGCCCATTTATTTACCGTCGACGAGAAACTGACCCTCAACAAGCTTGCCGGGGTATTTCTTGGCGTTGCCGGCGTCACCATACTGATGGGCACCGGCAGTCTTGCCAGCATCGGCGACGAAACCGTGCGCCAAACAGCGATTGCTGCGGCTGCGGTTTGCTACGCGGTCAACGCCGTGGTTACAAAAAAACTGATTGGTCTGCCGCCATTCGCGTTGGCTGCGGCGCTACTGTTTGCGGCAACAATGATGATCGTACCGCTGGCGCTGATCGTTGATCGGCCTTGGAACCTGTCTGCATCCTTGCCGGCGTACGGTTCGATGCTGGTGCTGGGTGTATTGCCGACCGCGATGGGAACCTTGATGCTAGTTTCGATCATTCGCCGCCAAGGGGCATCATTTCTTGGTCAGATCAATTTCATGGTACCGTTGTTCGGAGTTTTTTGGGCAACGCTATTTCTATCCGAACGTCTGCCCGCCAATGCCTGGTTTGCGCTCGCCGTAATCATGATCGGTGTTGCGGTCGCCAGGCTACGGCCAAATCTTGCCAATTCAGGAGCAAAGTCATGAATGCACGTCAACAGTCAACCGGCTCCGCCTATTTTATCGTCGAGGATACCGAGCGCCCGCGCACCCATACCTTATCGGTAGTAGTCGATAATGAGCCCGGTGCGCTGGCCCGGGTCATCGGCCTGTTTACCGGCCGCGGATACAATATCGAAAGCCTCACGGTCTCCGAAACTAGCCATGAACGCCATCTTTCCCGCATTACCATTGTTGCCAATGGCACGATGCACGTTCTTGAGCAGATCAAACGGTTGCTGGAGCGGATGGTGCAGGTTCGCAGAGTAGTCGATTTGACCCTGAGGGCCGAGGAAAAGGGTCATGAAAAGCCGCTCGAACGAGAATTGGCGTTGGTCAAGGTGTCGGGTACTGGCAACAATCGTGTCGAGGCGCTGCGCTTAGCGGACGCTTTCCGCGCCCAGGTGATCGACGCCAATACCGAGCATTTCATTTTCGAAATCACCGGCCGGACCAACAAGATCGAACAGTTCGTCCAGATCATGGCGCCGCTTGGCCTGGTGGAAGTATGCCGCACCGGGGTCGCCGCCATGAGCCGTGGGCCAGAGGGTATGTAAGAGGGTATGTAGGCGAGCGTGGCAGGTTTGATAAGACCGCTTTGTCAAAACGGTTTCGTTTAAGTCTGACGCGTTCTGGCTGCGCCTATCTAGCGCTTGTCACGAAGCGTTGGAATAGCTTCGGCGCGCTATCTTTGTTTGTGCGTGTCATTTATCCGAAAACCGGTTTCCACTTTTCGGGAATACGCTTTAGCATGGTTACAATCCGCTTGCCGCCGGTCAAGGTGTGCATTGCGCCGCGCCGGCAAACGATTTTTTTTGCGCTGTTTTCCCGCACGAATAAAAACAACCCATCATTGGCATCGAATGTATCTATGTCATCGTGAGTTTTTTCTGAATTTGATAGTCCCAAAATTTGCCTTATTGTGATACTGTAGTGATCGCGACGCTTTTCCAAGCGCTCGAAGCCAATTATTATCGCGTGGAACAAACCAAAGATCACCGCGCGGAAATTAACGTTACAGATTCACAGTAGCTACAGAATGCCGTCAGTGTAATCAAAACGATCTGACTGACCGAGCAGGAAAAGAGAGAGAGCTTAGCAAATGTTTAGAAAAACCAATGGCCAGCCGATGCCTGATCACATTGTAAAAATGGGTGAAGTGCAAAAACGTTCTAGCAATGAAGCAAACCGGCGTGAGTTCCTATCCATGGCCAGCGCGTTTGGCGCTTCAGCTGCGACAGCCTATGCCATGCTAGGCATGCCTACGCCCGCGCTTGCCCAATCGGCAACCCCGAAAATGGGCGGGACACTGCGCATGCAAATTAGCGTCCATGCGTTAAAGGATCCGCGCACCTATGACTGGACAGAAATTGCATACATAACATCGGGTTGGCTGGAATATCTGGTTGAGTACAACAATGATGGCACATTCAAGCCCAGATTGTTGTCCGGTTGGGAAATCAATGATGATGCAACAGAGTATACGTTGATTGTCCGAAAGGGCGTGAAATGGAATAATGGCGATGATTTTACCGCCGAAGACGTGGCCCGCAACATCACCGGTTGGTGCGACGGAAATTTCGAGGGCAACTCGATGGCCGCTCGGATGAATTCGCTGATTGATCCGGCAACAAATAGTGCAGCGGAAGGCGCTATTACGGTGGTGGACAGCCACACTGTGAAACTGAAGTGCAATTCACCGGACATCACTATCATACCGGGCATGGCGGATTATCCGGCTGCGATCGTGCATGCCAGCTTTACGCCAGAATCCATGACAACAAACCCGGTCGGCACCGGACCCTACACATTGGAAACGATCGTAGTCGGTGAAAAAGCGATTGTCGTCCGCAATGAAAATCACACTTGGTGGGGCGAAGGTACCGGTGCGTATTTGGATAGAATTGAGTTTCTTGACTTTGGCACCGATACCGCAGCTTGGGTTGCAGCGATTGAATCCGACGAAGTTGATACAATGTATCAAAACATCGGAGAGTTTGTTGACATCGTAAAGAGCTTCGGATGGCAAACCTCTGAAATTGCAACCGGATCGACAATTGTGATCCGAACCAATCAGCAAGTAGAAGTTGATGGGGTAAAGCCTTACGCGGATGCTAGGGTCCGACGCGCTCTGGCAATGGCCGTTGACAACGCTGTGTGCTTGGAGCTGGGCAATGGCGGTAACGGCATCCCTGCTGCAAACCACCATGTTGCGCCGGTCCATCCAGAATATGCCGACGTCGGCGAGGCAGTTTTCGATCCAGAAGGTGCTGTGGCTCTGATGGAAGAAGCTGGCATGGCAGACTACGAGCACGAATTGATTTCTCTCGACGCCGGATTTCGCAAGGACACCACTGACGCTGTGGCCGGTCAGCTACGTAGCGCGGGCATTAAGGTGAACCGCAAGGTTCTGCCTGGGTCCACCTTCTGGAACGATTGGGTGAAATATCCTTTCAGTTCGACCGATTGGAACCATCGCCCATTAGGTGTGCAAGTCTTGGGCCTTGCTTATCGCAGTGGCGTCAAATGGAATGAAGCCGGTTTTGCCAACGCTGAATTCGATGCGCTGCTTGATCAGGCGATTGCCATAGCCGATGTCGATCAGCGCCGCGAAGTCATGGCCAAGATCGAGAAACTCATGGTCGATCAGGGTGTGATCATTCAACCCTACTGGCGCTCGCTTTTCCGCCAGTCAAAACCGGGCCTATTGAACGCAGAACAGCACATTGCGTTCCTGCCGCAAATCTACAAATGGGGTTGGGAAGCCTGATCCTTTCGAACCCTTGGGGTGCGTAATCTCCCTCTACCCTGTTACCAAACCGGCCGCGATTTCGCGGCCGGTTTTTTATACTTGGTCAGAAAGTTGCAGGTATCTCCGCGCTGCGCTGGTCGATAAAGTCCAGCAGCTTTTGGTCCAATTGTGCGGGCATGTCCGGCAATTCGTACCGCTCGAGCCAATTACGGGCCTTGGCATTGCCGATATCGGTAGCCGTCGGCTGACCTTCTGAAACCCACTGTTCGTAAGTGGTGTTACTTTGGGACGGGAACAAAAACAGATCACAATTCAGGGTGTGGAGTTCACCCAGGAAATGTCCGCCCGGGCCAACTGATTTCACCGCCTCAAAAACCTCTTCAATGTCATCGAATTTCGGCCCACGGAGAAAATGCACGAAAGCGTCGACCTGTTCAAAATCCAAGATTGTTTTAGCATAGCTTACGGTCAGTGTGCCCTCCAGAAGTCCGCCCGCCATGGTGATCCAGTTGCTATCGGACAGCATTGCAGGCATGAGACCCCACATGTTGTCTGTACCGGCCTGCATATCCGGGGACTTGGACGACGACGTATTGCAGATTGACCGGTGTGCCAGCTTGTAGAACCGTGCCATGGCGCTAGCCAGCAATTGCACCGTCGCGCTTTCCGGATTGCCGTGCACCGGTGCGCCGCTGTTTAACGCGACCGTCATCGCCGGCACACCAAAAACCATCGGACAGCCTGGTCGGATCAATTGAGCAAGGGCAATGGCCATCAGTGCCTCGGCCACGACTACTCCGACAGTACCCACATTGCTGGCCGGAGTTGACGCGGCAGTCATCGAAAATGGCGACACCAGCACCGCCTGATTGTGCGCTGCATAGATTTTGAGCGCATCCAACATGGTCTCGTCCCAAACCAGCGGTGAATTGCAATTGATCAGCGAGGTAAGAACCGTGTTGTGATTGACAAACTCTTCGCCGAAAACGATCTGCATCATAGCGATCGTGTCCATTGCTCTCTCGCGTGAGGTGACATTGCCGATGATCGGTTTGTCTGAATATTTCAGCCCGGAATAGGTTATATGCATGTGGCGCAGGTGAACCGGTATATCCACAGGTTCGACAATCGGGCCGCCGGCAATATGCACATTGGCCGCCATATGGTTCAGCTTTTGCAACGCATTAAGATCGTCCAGCGCGGCATAGTGCCGTTGCCCGGTCAAGTCCTGCACGAACGGGGCTCCATAGCTTGGCGCGATCACCGCATGGCCATCCCCAACCCGCACGGTGCGATCGGCATTGCGAGCATGATGCAGATAACTTGAAGGCGTGGTGGCGATCAAGGCCATCAGCTCTTTGCGGTTGATGAATACCCGTTCGCCTTCGATACGTGCGCCGGTTTTACGCCAATAACCGAGGGACTCTTCGTCCTGAAACACGCAACCCACCTGTTCGACAACACGCATGGCAAAATCGTGAATTATCTCGACCTGCGCGGCATCAACGATGTCATAGGTTGCGGTTTTTCGCTGTAGCGGCGGGTTGTGTACGATAGGGGCGTTCAGACTGGCCTGGCGGCGCGCGGCGCGCCCTCCACCACGTTTTGAAATTGCATGTGACATTGGAATTCCCTGATGAATTTTGAAAAGAACGGTGCTGAAACGCTCGTTTTCACGGGAATTGCAAAAGTCTTCCAAAAACTGGTGACCTTCATTTCGCTCTCCTTATCGATCCAGATGTTCTAACGCAGCGGCAAGCGCGCCCTCGTCTTCAGCACTGATCTGGCGCAGGGGTTTGCGTACCGACCCACCTTCGTAGCCACGAATGCGCACGGCATTTTTCATGCCCGAAATGTAATTGTTGCTCCACATCCAGATAATCGATGGCAGCATCTTGTTCCACAATTCAAGCGCGGCCGGGTAGTCCTTTGCGGAACACAGGTTCCACAAGCGCACGCATTCGCGCGGCATGTAGTTGGCACAGCCCCAGATCGCCCCGACCGAACCAGCCATGAAGGCATAGATTGCAATGGGATCAGCCCCGTTGAGAACCTTCGCCTTGCCCGCCTGAATATAGGCCTGATGCACATTCATATCGCCGCCGCTATCTTTGATATAGTTGAAATTCGGCAAGTCGCTGAGCCGGTTCAGAAGGCTGGGCGAGACCGACAGACCGGTGGCTTGTGGTATGTTGTAGCCCACAATATCGACCCCGACGGCAGCATCGATATCGCGGTAGAATTCGAACATTCCATCATCATCCGTTGGTCCTTCCAGATAAGGCGGCAGGATCATTAGCGCGTCAGCCCCTTGAGCTTCTGCATTTTTCGAGCGGCGCACCACCTCATCCATGTTCAGGGCCGAACTTTGGCAAATCGCGCTACAGCGCCCGTCGATACGTTTTGCGCCGATGGCATAAAGCTTGTCGCATTCCGCCTCGCTCAGATAAGGATGCTGGCCGGTGCCGGACCCCAGCACCAATCCATGAATGCCGGCGTCGATGTAAATGTCGATCAGCTCTTCCCAGCGGGCATAATTGACCGATCCGTCTTCATGAAACGGGGTCTGCATTGCAAGATTGATACCGGTGAGATCGGCCATAGGTATATCCTTTGTTTCAGGTTTCTTTTCCGGCTTTGATGAACCGGAATTTCGTAGTGGCTCGCACGCCGATTTCGGTCAGCAGTGCGGGAAACCCCTTGTTTGGTTTGGGGCGGGCATTCAAAATATCGGTGCTATGAGAACTATGGCCAAGCGCCAGTTCCGCCAGCGCCTTGCCAAAGGTGGTGCCACGCGCGACGCCGGTGCCGTTGCAAAATGCTGTGCCGTATACACCTTCGGCGAGTTGTCCGAACACCATGCCACCGTTTTGCGCGATAACCAGCAATCCGCCCCAACTATTTTCATACCCAATATGAGACAGCTCTGGGTATCGGCGATCAAAAGCTATCTGATGCTTCTTGCGGGCATAATCCACGTCACTTTGGCGTGACCGGAACCCACGCGCATAGGAATAGACGTTGCGCAAAAACAAACGGTTGTCGGCCGTCAGGCGCATGGTGGTACCAAAGCTATCGGCCGGGATTACGCCGAAAGGGCCGCGCGCCCCAACTGTGCGCAATTCCTCCGGGTGAAGCTTCCGAGTCATTGATCCATAAGTATAAACCGGGATCGCCGTGCCGTCGAAAAAACCGCATTTGGTCAGATAGGCGGCGTTGCACAGCATCACGTTGCGGGTTGTGACGACCCCTTGGGGTGTCTCGCAACGATGCTCGGGCACGCCATAGACAATGTTCGTGACAGGCGTATTTTCGTACACCGTCACGTTGTTTGGCAATGCATTCATCAAGCCGACCAGATACTTCGCCGGCTGCAACAAAACAGTGCCCGGGGTATGCACCGCCCGCAGGTAATGCTTTGATCCGGTGATCGCTTGAATTTCGTCCTTTTCGACCCAAGAATGGTCTTTGTCCATCACCTTCAACGCTGTAGACATTTCGCTCAGACAGGCCAAACCTCGGTCGGTGGCGGCGGCGTGATACTTGCCGGAAGGATCCCAGTCACACGCGACGCCCAGCTCTTCAACGGCGTTTCGCATATAGTTGATGCCCTCGACATTGATATGAAATTCTTGCTCGTTGCCTTTCTTGTCCTCGGCAAAATGCTTGTTGCGGGGGTTGTGCGCCAGATCAATGGCAAACCCGGCGCAGCGTCCAGCGGCGCCATTGCCTATGCGAGCGGCATCAACAAGTACCACGCGCGCATCGGCCGCGAGTTCGCCCAAACGGCGCGCGCAATGAAGTCCCATCCAGCCGCCACCGACCACAAGGTAGTCGCAACTGATATCCCCGGACAGGAGGTTGGCCGCAGGCCGTTGTCCCAAAGCGGTATACCAGCCCGAGTGGGTTGGCTCTTTGTGGACCGTCACCACATTCAAAGCAGTCGCGCTAGTTTGCGTCCCTCATAGAAGGCATGAGCCGCATTTCGCGGCGCGACGCAGTCGCCCACGGTGTGCGTCTTGACACCAAGTTCGGACAGTTCAAGTTCAAGATTGTTAAGCGCCATATTGGTGGTCGCCACAACGATGGCCGAAGCGGAAACCTCAGTTTGAGTGCCGTCGAGCATACTGCGTACGGTCGCCGCATCGCCGTGCCACTTGGTAACGACGCTTTCAGTGAGGAATGTGGCACCATACTTCTTCAAAATAACGCGCACAGCAAAATCGGCGGTGGTTCGCTCCAAATTTTTGCCAACATAAGCATCCGGCGTGACGATCGTCACTTTGTGGCCTTTTTCGGCCAAATGCCATGCGGTGCCGGTACCTCGCCATGCACCACCCTCATCAATAAAGAGTACGTGCTCGCCAAGTTTTGCTTCGCGGCGCATTACCTCTTCGGGAGACCAGACGTTGCCGTTGTCTAACCCGGGCAATTGTGGTTGATCCGCAAGCCAACGCTGGCGCCCGGTGCCGTCCGAGATCGACCCTGTCGCCAACACAATCTTGTCCGCGCCAAAAGCCCGCACCTCATCGCCGCCCATCGGGCAGTTGTACATCACCGTGACCCCCGCCTTTTCAAGCTGCCCCTGATACCAGCGGATCAACTCGAGCATCTGGCCCCGGCGCGGCGCCATTGCGCCCAGACGGAACGCTCCGCCAAGATCACCACTGGCTTCAGCCAAGGTGACCTGATGGCCGCGCTCGGCGGCAACCCGTGCTGCCTCCATGCCGGCTGGGCCGCCACCGACCACCAGTATTTTCGCCGCATCGTCGGTTTTCTCAAACCGGTCTCCACCCCATTCCCATTCGCGCCCGGCCGATGGGTTGATCAGGCAGGAAATCCAAAAGTCGCGCGACCGCCGACCCCAACACATTTGGTTGCAGGAGATGCAGCCGCGCACATCCTCCTCACGTCCCTCCCGCGCCTTGTTGACAAGATGCGGATCAGCAATTTGCCCGCGCACGATCGACACCATATCGGCCTCGCCACTGGAGATGATGGCGGTCGCGTTTTCAGGAGTTCGGATTTGGCTTTCAGAGATCACATAGGCATTCTTGACGACGGTTTTGATGCGTGCGGTATGGGTGCTGGTCAGCTTTTCGCCATGCACAAATGTGGGCATCACGGCGTCATAATCGATGTAGTTTCCCGATCCGACTGACACGTAGTCGAAGTAACCCTTTGCGTCCCAGATGCCCAAGATTTCCATGTAATCATCGGTGGAAAGCATAAATTCCGTTTTTTCCGAAACCGACAGGCTGAACCCGATAATGAAATCCTCGCCAACAGCGGCGCGCACGGCTTCAAAAATGCGAGTGCCAAACCGCATACGGTTTTCCAGTGATCCGCCATAGTCATCTTGCCTATGGTTAGACCAGGGCGTGAGGAACTGATCCATCATCGAATGATAGGCGTTCCAGATTTCCACCCCGTCAAACCCGGCCTTCTGGCAGCGCAAGGCCGCTTGCACATGGCCCCCAATCACTTCGTCAATCTGAGCCACAGACATTGCGTGGCTTCCATCGCTGTCATGATAAGATGGAAGCCCGGACGGCGACCAATTGGGCTGAAATGACAGGTCGGCATCACCGTGTTGGCCCACGTGATAAAGCTGCTGCACAATTACGGTGCCGTGGGCTTTAACACCTTCCACCAGCTTGGCGAAATGCGGTATCACGCTGTCATCATCATGGCGGAAATTGCCTCGGGTCAGAACTGCGGTTTCATGCACTGGCATTGGTTCTACTACAATCATTCCCGCGCCACCCATGGCACGCTCCTCATAGTATCCGCGGCATTGCGCCCCAGGATACCCATTCTCGGCCATATTGGCAGTGTGCGCCCCGAAAACGACGCGACTTTTCAAGGGACGACCTCGAATGGTGAGCGGAGTAAAAAGAGCTGCGCGCGACATAAGAATCCTCTTGGATTTACCGGGAAAGTATGAATACCGATGCTGTATCAAAAAAAGCAAGGATGTTGTAGAAATTCATCACCGCTTAATATAGATTGTCTCTATGCGACTATTGAGACGATCCCTGCCTTCGCCTAGCGCCCTCTTCGTTTTTGAAGCGGTTGCACGGCAACTCAGTTTCAAGAAGGCGGCGGATGAGCTCAACATAACCCAACCGAGTGTGTCTTACGCCATCCGAAAGCTTGAGGAACACCTTCAGTTGAGGTTGTTTGAGAGGCTCTATCGGCGGATCGAACTGACGCCTCGCGGCGACTTGCTGTACCGCGATATCTCCAAGGCCTTTGATATCATAGAAAAATCGCTGGGCACGTTGCATGAACCGACAGAACAAACGGTGCGCATCGCGGTGACAACGGTTTTTGCTACCCAGTTTCTCGTCCCAAGACTTCCCAAGTTTGAGGCTCTGAACCCAAATATAAGACTTGATATTCTAACGGTGGATTGGCCAACCGGACCCGATAGCAAAACCGACCTCAGCCCGCATCTGGATCGATTTGGGCTGGATGCGCCCGATCTTTGGCCTCTCGCAACCGAAGAGATCTTTCCAGTATGTACCCAGGGTTACCTTGAAAAGCATGGGGCATTGTCGTCTCCCCTCGATCTGGTGAACCACAAATTGCTTCATCTGGAAGATCGGCATTTCGAAAGAACAAGCTGGATTGAATGGGCTCGCTTGGCCGGGTTTCCCGGGCTTGCGTTCAACAATCTGACAAGCCTCAACAATTACATGGTCGTTCTGCAATCTGCTCTGGCGGGGCAAGGTATTGCCCTTGGGTGGCGTCATCTGGTGGCCCCTCTCCTGGAGCAGGGAGCGCTGGTCAGGCCTGTTGAGGAAACTGTTCTGACAGGCAAAATGTGGTATCTGCGCGAGCGGAAGGAAAAACGATTGCGCCCGGTGGCAGCGACCGTGCGGGACTGGCTGTTGGCGGAAACGGCGGAGTTTCGCAACTGAGTTTGTAAATGAAAATCGGGCCCCGACAACCAGGCTTGTGCGCCGTTCGCATTCTTCAACAATGTTAGAGCACAATCTGAAAAGTGGCGGCTGGTTTTCAGAAAAATTGTGCGACAAAACAAATAGATAGAGCGCTATTTGCGATTCACAAATCGCGAAAAGTGCCCTAGGGCCTGTTGAGCATGGCGATGCCGGGTTTTTCTGGCAGAGTTTTTCTGGCGGATGAGGCAGTTTCTCGAAGGGTGAAATAACCAGAATCCGGCGGCAATTTCCGGTTCCAATGCTTGCAACAGCCGTTACTGGTGGAGATATCTAATTTGGCTGGGGAACCTGGATTCGAACCAGGACCGACGGAGTCAGAGTCCGCTGTTCTACCGTTAAACTATTCCCCAATACTGACCTTGAGCGAACCATTGTGCAAGTGCGCAATCTTATAGGGATTGACGCGCCGCGATGCAATCGTGGGTCCTAAAATGGCATATGATTTGCGTCCTGAATGGCGGGTGATCATCGCCCTATTGGTCAGTCTGGGCCCTACCGATAATGTGCGGGCGGAAATGGCTTGGTGCGTCCCCTTTGTGCTGCTACACTTGGTGCAACTTGACAAAACAGGCCGTAAATAGATTCCGCGACAAAGGTCGCGATTGGCCGGAGGAATTTAGCGTGACCGACGCTTCCGGCGGCGATTTTCAGCCGCAAAACGGAAGGTCCCGCGCCACAAAAAGCCGGCGGCGAAATCGAAGCCAAAGGCAAGCCGGGGTGAGTACGCGGCCGCACGAAGGCAAATCGGCCACAGCCCCGGACAGCGGGCAACCTACCGTCGAATTCGGGCGTGCCGGCAATGTACCGGTTGACCCGATGAACCGCCTGCAACTGCGGATGGCAGTTTCGTGCCGACCAAGTGCACCTGGTGATGGGGTTGACGATCCGAGCGAGCATGGCACTGGGCCCACCAAAAAAACTGATGCGCGTTCCAGGCCTCCAGGCAAACGGCGCCGCAATCGCCGCCGCCGCCGGCGAAATGATGTTGGCGATGGCCAACTTCGCCACATGCGCTCACCGATCAAACCGGCACCGGTCGCACGATTAATCGATTCCAATCGCGAAATCACCGGGTTTGGCGGTACTACGCACAGCGATAGCGCTAGGCCCAACCCTGGCGCCAATGCGTACCGTCGCCGCAACGCGAAGGGGCCATTTTATGCCGCACTTGATCTTGGCACCAATAATTGCCGGCTTTTGATCGCGGTGCCGACAAAATTCGGCCAGTTTAAAGTAGTTGACGCTTTCTCGCGCATCGTGCGGCTGGGCGAAGGGGTCAGTCGCAGCGGCGAATTGAGTGCGCCAGCGATGGAGCGGGCGCTGGAAGCCCTGCAAATTTGTAGTACGAAATTAAACGCCAAACCAATCGCCCGTTGCCGGTTGATCGCCACCGAAGCCTGTCGGCAAGCAAGCAATGGAAACGCATTCCTCGAACGGGTCAAACAAGAAACCGGCCTGGCGCTCGAAATAGTGGACCGCCGCACTGAGGCCCATCTTGCCGCCGATGGGTGCGGATCATTAGTCGATCGCCAAGCCTCAGCGGTAGTTTTGTTCGACATTGGCGGTGGTTCATCGGAAGTAGCCTTATTAGATCTCAATTTGCGTCATGGCCGGGCAATGTCGAAACGGATCGTCGAATGGGCATCGTTACCTGTCGGGGTGGTTAATTTTTCCGAGCGCCACGGCGGATATGAAATGACCGGCGAGATTTTCGACCGCATGGTCGGCGAAGTCGCATCGATGTTGGCGGAAGTCGCCGCCAACCAAAAATTCCGTCACCTTTGGGAACAAGGCCGCTCGCACCTGCTCGGCACCTCGGGAACCGTGACCACCATCGCCGGCCTGCATTTCAATCTTGAGCGCTATGACCGCCGCAAGATCGATGGCTGCTGGCTCAATGACGACGATATCGATGGAGTGATCAAACGGCTGATCGGCATGACATTCGAGGAGCGCGCGAACAATCCATGCGTGGGCCGTGACCGCGCCGATTTGGTGCTCGCCGGCTGCGCGATCTTCCAGGCGATCCGGCAAGTGTGGCCGTCGCCCTGGGTCAGGGTCGCCGACCGTGGGCTTCGCGAGGGAATATTGACCCAATTAATGTTTCGTGACCGGGTTTGGCAATCGACCAGGCGGCGCACGCGATGAGTCGGCGTGGTTCATCGGGCAGCGGGCGTAATTTACGCCAGAAAGTAGCGAGCGCGCGTGGCCGCAAAATATCGTCGACCCGTTGGCTCGACCGGCAATTAAACGACCCTTATGTCAAGCGGGCAGGCGCTGAGGGGATGCGTTCACGCTCTGCCTACAAATTACTCGAAATCGACGACCGCTATCATCTGCTGAAGAAAGGCTGCGTGGTTGTTGATCTAGGCGCTGCGCCGGGCGGTTGGAGCCAGGTTACCGCTGCGCGGGTAGGCTCGAGCGCTGAAAACATCTTGGTTGTGGGTATTGACTATTTGGAAATGGATCCGTTGCCGGCGGTGACAATCTTGCAAAAAGATTTTCTCGATAATGACGCCCCGGCATTGCTAGCTAAAGCGCTCAACGGCAGGGCGCCCGACATTGTTCTTTCTGACATGGCGGCGCCGACCACCGGCCACCGCAAGACCGATCATATACGAACCATGCATTTGTGCGAGGTAGCAGCAGATTTTGCGATAAGTGTATTAAAACCGGGTGGGCATTTTCTCGCCAAGACTTTTCGCGGCGGAACAGAAGGGCAATTATTAGCAGTATTGAAGAATAAATTCTCCAAGGTGTATCATGTTAAGCCGCCGGCATCACGCCCGGAATCTGTCGAAATGTACTTATTGGCAATGGATTTTAGGAATATGTAACGATAAATTTGCTGTTATTTGATGTAATAGTAAATTCACGAATTTGATTTGAAATATTAAATATTGATCGTTTCTCGAGCAATTTTCTTTACCTTTTTGGCCTAAGGTAGCGGGCGAATTAAATCCGTTTCGGACCTTGGAATTCCAAATGAGTGGCTACGATCGCGATCAGGCGAAAGACGTTTCCATGCGCCGCGACCGGTTGCTGTGGGTCGCCAGCGCCGGACTGGTAACCACTGCAATCCTCGCTATGTTAACCGCCAATAGCTTGTTTTCGGGCGCTGGTTTGGCAGATATCGCTACAATTGGCTTGGCCGGCGCAACTGGCATGTTCCTGGTTCAATCGGTCTGGTTGATCATGCTCGCCTCAAGGGGCGGGGTTGATAAAAAACCGGCTGCGGTCATCGACGCGAAAATCGAGACCGAGCCCATTTTGGCCCTGAAGCCGGTTGGCAGCGTGGCGCTCGAATATACCGATGAATTGACCGGCCTCGGCAATCGCAAGCGAATGGTCGAGAAGGTCAACCGGTTGATCAATGACCGAAAGAGCGCCGGTACTTCCACGTCTTTTACAATCGGTATGATGAACCTGGACGGTATGAAGCCGATTAATGATCTTTATGGCCGCGACGGTGGCGATGCAGTGTTAAAACAAGCCGCTCTTCGACTTTCGGCTGCGATCGAGGGCGAAGGAATGGTTACCCGTTGTGGCGGCGATGAGTTCGGCTTCATATTCTCCGATCTCAGAGACGACGCTTCGGTTCGCGCCAAGGCCCATTTGCTGCGCGAGGTGCTGACCGCTCCTTATGATTTGGAGGGCAGTACGGTGCGGCTGAGCGGGTCGTTCGGCTTTGCCATATATCCCTTTGCCGGCCAAAACTTCGAAACTATCGCGGAAAACCTGAACTCTGCGGTTTATCATTCCAAACGCGGCGGACGTGGCCGCATCACGGTTTTCAACCAGGATGTCGAACGCGTGTTGCTGGAGAACGCGCGTATGGAGCAGGCTCTGCGGCGAGCGATTTCCAACAATGAGGTGCGCCCGCATTTCCAGCCGATCATTTCTTTGAAAGATGGCAAGCTTTTAGGCTTCGAGTCCCTAGCCAGGTGGATAGATCCCGAGCTCGGGTTCGTTTCTCCGGCTAGATTTGTTCCCCTGGCTGAAGAGCGCGGCATCATCAACCAACTTAGCGAATCGCTTCTGTTCCAGGCCGCTCGCACAGCCGCTGAATGGCCGTCCGAGCTGTTCTTGTCATTTAATCTCTCCAGCGTGCAGTTGGCTGATCCGGGCACGGCGATAAACGTGCTTACCCTGATCGAGCGTGCCGGCTTCGACGCCAAACGCCTCGAATTGGAAGTTACCGAAACCGCGATGATGTCCGATCCCGAGACCGCAGCATTGGTGATCGAAGAGCTTCATTCAGCAGGCATTCGCATTTCGATGGACGATTTCGGCACAGGCCAGTCCAGCCTCGGTCGGCTGCGGGAAATGAAGCTCGACAAGGTCAAGATCGATCGCGCCTTCATTATGGCGATCGGCGAAGACAAACCGGCCGAACACATTGTTCGCGCTATTTTGGAGATGTGCGCTGGACTAGATCTTACTGTTGTCGCCGAGGGCATTGAGGAAATTAACCAAGCAGAGAGCCTTAAGCGGTATGGTTGCCACGCTGGCCAGGGATATTTGTTTGGCAAACCTAAGGATGCCCTGGCGACGATGAACTATATTCGCGATTTTAATACCGCGATCGACTATGGCCAGGAAAGACTTAGTGCATGATGGAATTGGATGCCAAAGCATTGGGGGAAGATTATGGTGAATAAGGAAATTCAGGCGGAAGAAATGATCAGCTACGAGCCGGGAAAAGTCATTTTGATAGCTGAAGACAATGAGGTAAACCAGATGGTGGTGGAGCAAACGCTGGAGACGGCGGGGTTGAGCTACCATGTGGTCGACAACGGAATTCAAGCGATTGAAGCCTATCGCTGTTTCCTGCCGCGGATGGTCTTGATGGACGTTTCGATGCCGGAAATGAACGGCCTGGAAGCGACCCAGGCGATCCGCGCGATTGAAGTGGAGAGCGGCCAACATGTGCCGATCTTGGGACTGACCGCCCATGCGTTAAAAGGCGACCGGGAGATGTGCCTGGACGCCGGCATGGACGATTATATGGCCAAGCCAATCAGTCCCGACAAATTGCTGCGCATGGTCGCCCAATGGATGCAGTCGATCGCGCAAGGTAATTTTCGCGGTGCGGCATAATTGCCGCCCCGCACATTTAGCGTTTGTCACCAAGCGTTGAAATAGCTTCGTCGCGCTATCTCTTTGTTTTGTCGCGTATTCTTATCCGAAAACCGCTACACACTTTTCGGGAATACGCTCTAGTGATTCAATAATTCGCGAACCACGTTTTCGATCATTTTAAGCCCGGCGTCGCCGCCAAGGGTCATAATCGATTCTGGATGAAACTGAACCGCTGCCACCGGTTCCTTTTTGTGTTCGATACCCATGATGGTCCGGTCTTCGGCCTCGGCGGTAATTATGAATTCCTCAGGCAAATTTTTGCGATCAGCGCTCAATGAATGGTAGCGCCCGACTGTCACCGCCTCTCCAAGGTTCTTAAAAACCACCCCAGGCTGCAGAATATTTATCCGTGACGGCTTGCCGTGCACCGGCTTGGCCAATTGGGTCAATTTCCCACCATAAGCTTCCGCAACCGCCTGCAGGCCGAGGCAAACGCCGAACACCGGTAAATTGGCCTGGCGTGCCAGTTGCACCGTCTTTACACAATCGAAATCGGCCGGTCTTCCTGGGCCGGGCGACAGCACCACAAGGTCTGGGGCGGCGTTGACGATATCCTCGGCGCTGACCGGCGTTCTCAAGGTAATCACCTGTGCGCCAGCCTGGCGGAAATAATTGGCCAGTGTGTGCACGAAACTATCTTCGTGATCGACCAACAAGATCCGGCGGTTGTGGCCTGGCCCCTTGGCTTTGCTCGCCAAAGGGACAGTCTCATCAACACCGGCGCGCTGAATTGCGTTGAGCAGGGCGGAGGCCTTTAAATGGGTCTCGCGCTCTTCTTCCTGTGGATTGGAATCATATAGCAGCGTGGCACCAGCTCTCACTTCGGCGATGCCGTCTTTTATCCTTATCGTGCGCAAGGTCAGACCGGTGTTCATGTCACCGTTGAAATGCACCATGCCGATCGCACCGCCATACCATGCCCGCGGGCTCTTTTCGTTTTGTTCGAGATACCGCATCGCCCACAGTTTCGGCGCGCCAGTCACGGTAACCGCCCAGGCATGGGACAAAAATCCATCGAATGCGTCCATATCCTCCCGCAGCCGGCCCTCGATATGGTCGACCGTGTGGATCAACCGCGAATACATCTCGATTTGCCGGCGTCCCAACACCCGCACGCTGCCCGGTTCGCAAACCCGTGACTTGTCGTTGCGGTCGACGTCGGAACACATGGTCAGTTCGCTCTCGTCCTTCTTGGAATTAAGCAGCTTGATGATCTGTTCCGAATCCGAAATCGCGTCGCTGCCACGGGAAATGGTTCCGGAAATCGGGCAGGTTTCGATGCGCCTGCCGACCACCCTGACGAACATTTCCGGCGAAGCACCAACCAGATATTCCCGGTTCCCCAGATTGATGAAAAACGAATAGGGCGACGGGTTGGTCACCTTAAGCTTGCGCGCGATAGCCGACGGCGCCGTGTTGCAGCGTTCATAAAATGTTTGTCCTGGCACCACTTCGAACAAATCGCCACGAATGAAGGATTTCTTGGCCTTGTCGACCAGCCTGGCAAACTCACCGGGCTTGTGATCGGACTGTCGCGGCGCTTCGGCAACATTTTCGAATGGTTCGATTTGCCCGTTTCGCGCCAATCCGGCGGTCGAATGACCGGCAAAGGAAAACTCGTAGCGGTCATGCCAGGCGATCGCGTTATGATGGTCGACCATCAAGATCTCGTCCGGCAGGTACAAAACAATATCGCGCTGGTCGTCAGGACGTTCCAGCTTGATGTCGATGTGGTCGAATTGGAACGCGAGATCGTAGCCGAACGCGCCATACAGGCCGATATTGGCGTCTTCGTCGCTGCGAAACAAATCCACAATCACTCGCAACACCGAAAATACCGTCGGCATGCGTGAGCGCTGTTCTTCCGGCAATTGGACACTCGGTTCGGCGATCTCAATGCGGATCACACCGTCGGCGAAATCGGCTGAAATCACATTATCATCATGACCGACCGCCTCGGCAATCCATGGGCACATGATCTGGCCACGATCGTTCAATGCTCGAATGGTCATGGAACGGCCACGGGATTCGATCACCAGTGGCGGGTTGACCATTGCAGTGTCCCAGCGCGTGTAGCGGCCGGGAAATTCGTAGTTCGACGAAAACACCGCGCCTCGTTGCCGGTCCAGCAAGTCGAGATAGCGCGATACCGCATCGTCATAAGGGGTAGGATCGCTGGTGCGACTGACCGCGATGCCGCCCTTGGTGACATAGGCAAATGGTTCTTGCGCCATGGTGCGCACTCCGCAAAAAAAATGCCGCTGGGCGGACCCGCGGCGCATCTAGCATCAAACAAACAAATGGGATGGCCGCTGTTAACGGGCCCGCCACCATTTGATTGCCAGTTTCATGTTCATGGTGCTTCCATAGCCGCTCAGCAGCAATGACGCAAGGCGGCAATCGCCGCCGCATGAACTGTGCGTCCCGGTGTCACAATTTCATATATTCTGTTGTGGTGTTGATGACAGGCGGGTTGTCTGGTTTTATACTACGGCCACAGCCAACCGATTTTGGAAACATTGTGAGCGATAACCACAATCACAGCCATCTTTCCGACATTGATGCAAGGGTTCGTGCGCTGGAGTCCTTGCTGGTCGAAAAGGGCTATGTCGATCCAGGCGCACTCGATGAAATCATCGAAACCTACGAGACCAAGATCGGCCCGAAAAACGGCGCCGCCGTGGTTGCCAAATCCTGGGACGAACCGGAATTTCACCGCTGGCTGATCGGCGATGCCACCGCTGCCATTGCTTCGCTCGGCTATACCGGCCGCCAGGGCGAACATATGAGCGTGGTTGAGAATACTGCCACCACCCACAATTTGGTGGTGTGTACCCTTTGCTCTTGTTATCCGTGGTCGGTGCTGGGTTTGCCGCCGGTCTGGTACAAATCGGCACCTTATCGCTCCCGTGCGGTGCGCGAGCCGCGCGCGGTATTGGCGGAGTTCGGTGTCAATCTGCCGGCCAACATTGCGGTCCAGGTGTGGGATTCGACCGCTGAAATGCGTTACCTGGTCTTGCCGCAACGCCCAGGCGGAACCGAAGGCTGGCCACAATCCGAATTGCAAAAACTGGTGACCCGCGACGCCATGATCGGCACCGGCTTGGCGCTCGATCCAAGCGAGATTGCACCATGAACGGCCCGCACGATCTAGGTGGCGTCGACGGCTTTGGTCCGGTGCTGGCAGAAGCAAACGAACCGGTTTTTCATGCCGAATGGGAACGCCGGGTAATGGCGATGACCGTGGCGATGGGGTTCACCGGTACCTGGAATATAGACATGATGCGGCACGCGCGCGAACGCATCGGCAATGCGCGGTATTGGTCGTCTTCCTATTTCGAGATTTGGCTGGCAGCGCTTGGCAACATGTTGGTCGAGCACAAATTAGCCACCCGTGAGGAACTGGCAAGCGGGATCGCCACGGGCGAGCCGAAGGCGCTTAGCCGGGTACTCAAGGCGGCCGATACCCGATCCATATTATCGGCTGGAAGCCCTTATGAACGCGAGCCCGCCGCCGAGCCGGGATTTAAGCTCCATGACAAGGTTCAGGTGGTAAACCGCAATCTTAAGGGTCACACCAGGGTGCCGCGCTATATCAAGGGGAAACACGGCTTGATTTGCGCGATCCGCGGCTTTCACGTGTATGCCGTAGCAAACGCTGCCGGCAGGGGCGAGTGCCCGCAATGGCTTTATTCCGTGCGCTTTACGGCCAATGAATTGTGGGGTGATGAATTAACCGGCCGCGATTGTGTGTTGGTCGATTGCTGGGAACCTTCCCTTGAAACCATTTGATCAATTTGTGGCACCGATATTCGACCACACGAACCTTGCTTATAATGAGCACGGCCCGCAATTTGCCGAACCCTGGCAGGCACAAATTTTCGCGATCGCGGTTGAGCTGAATCAAGCAGGACATTTTGTTTGGTCGGAATGGGCGCAAACCCTGGGCGAGGCGATTGCCGAGGCCGAACGCGGTGATGAGCAGAGCGACTATCACCAATGTTGGTTGATCGCGCTGGAGCGGCTGTTGCAGCGCAAAGGCGTGCTGAGTGCCGGTGAAATGGACGCCCGCACCCAAGCATGGCACGCCGCTGCTGCCCGCACGCCCCATGGCCAACCGATCGAATTAGCCACCGATACGCCGCGAAAATGACATCAATGCACTGCATGCCGCGCTTTGAATCAGCGTCGAATGCGCCTATATCTCGCACAACAACCATTCATCGCGACCTCATGTTTAGTTCATGACTCGAATCTGGAGGCCAACTCGTGGCGACTTTGCAGAATTTTGAAACGGAAATTGAAAAAACCCGCACTGGCATCGAAGAATTGCGGTCGCGAACCGACCAGAGCACCCAGGTTCTGGAAGAACTCGCACAGGCCGACACTATCGGCGAAACTGATTTTGACATCGAGAACGCCAGAATCGAGGACGTGTTGCGCCAGCAACAGGTGATGGAGGGCAACATCGCCGACCTGATTATCGGCCTGGAAGACGCAACCAATGTGTTCGGTGCAGAATTCGAGAGCATGAAAAGCTTTACCACATGGGAAAATTTCATCGGCATATTTTCCAAACAGCACGCCCAACGTATGCGCACCGACCGGGTTCGCAACATGTCGCTCGCCGGTAATTTGCAGGAATTGCTTGCCAAATCGGATACGATCACCGGTATTTTGAAGGCGCAAAGGGATACCCTCGACCAGCGCTATAGCGCCTCCGAGGCGAGCCTGAAGCAGGTCATCAATCGCCGCACTATGACGGTCGAAGAACTTGAGGTAACGCAAAAACGCATCGAGGAACTTAACCCGATGCTGCTTGATCTGGAAAACAAGATAGCCGCCACCACGACGCAAAAACAACGCGCGATGCTAGAAGGCGGGCGCTCGGAAATGGCGACTGAATACAACGCCGCCCAGGCCAAAGAACAGGAACTGTTGGCCGAAAGCCAGACGCTGGAGCGCTATACGTCGACGTTTCAGACCTTTGTCGATTCCCTCAACAATCAGCGTGCTGCCCAACAGACTTTGATCAACAAGCTGGAAATCGACACCGAACAGCGCATCGTCTTGTATAAATCCCTGGAAGATTCGCTCAAAACCGCTGCCCAACAAGACGTGGCCCACAAGATCAATACCCTTGGCAATCAGGTCGACACCGCAGCTGAGGAAACCATGGCCGGCATCGGCGCAGCGGCCCAGTCTCATATCGGCGATCTGCTGGAGATGCATGAAAAGAACATGGTCTCAACCAAGGAAATCCAGCGGCGCAAAAAACTGGCCGACGATGCCTTTGCCAGACGTTTTGATGATGTGATGCGCAAGCACGATGCCGGCAAATATCTCAATTAGGGTAGGGTAGGCTCGGTGTTTTTAGGACCTAATTCTTGAGTGCGCCAATGCCTGACGACGACGATACGGTTGCGCGTTATTTCGCGGCGATCGGCGCTGCATTGGCCGGACTGGATACATTTCTGCATGACGAAAAGAGCGGCGCGGGGCGCCATGATCTGATCGCCGGCATCGCTGTCAGCTATCTCAAACGCCTACGCAAATCACTCGATTGCTGGGAAAACCGCATTCGGTTCGCCGACAAATTCAGGATTTCACGAGCCGAAAGCGGCTTTCCTGCCTATGAAAATGTGCTGGCGCTGGAAAATGACCGCCGTACCGCCGAGGAACGCATTGCCGCTTTGTCCGACGAGGCCACCATCCGCGAGGAAATGGTCGATTTCATATTACGCAAAAAGGCACTGCCAAGCGCGCTACAGGCAACGATGGCCGAGCGCCGCTATTTGCAAACCGTAAAAGATGGCGGCCAATTTGCATCGTTCATGTTGCCAAGCACGGTGCGGGTATCGGTCAATCCGAAAACCAAACGCCCCTATTATGTGGTTCATTGGGGCTATTTCGACGGCACCGAACATTTGCCAATCGTCTATCTGGCTTCAATTGAGGATAGTTCGAAAAATCTGAAAAATATGCTGGTCGGCAAGGATGGCAAATTAAACAAGAACATCAACATTCCTTTTCCGGTCGAGGGATTGCTGAACCCGGAACTGGCCCATCAGTTTGACCAGTTTGCCGAAAAGAATTCCGCATACGGCCTGACCTTGTCGACTATCGCTACCAATTTGGATCAGGATTTCGAGCATCTGCACCCCAAGCAATTGCGCCGCATCGTGTTAGGTCCGTTCTATCACGCCGGCACCACTACCCATGGCAACCGGGTGGAGCAAGTATTGGCCAATGTGCGCGACGACCGCCACGCCTGGCTGATGACCTGGACCTTGCAGGAAATCTTTTCGATGAATGAGCGACCGGCCAAACGCTCGTTTTGGAGTTCCAATCCGGCGCGTGACGAATTTTACATCAACACCGATAATCTGGAATGCGCACGCCAGGGGGTCAGCAATTTCGAACGCAACGCGCTGGTGCCGCATGAGGCCTATCAGGCGATCTATGCTGCCGGTGAACTGGGCACCGTGTTCGAAGGCTACGCCACCCACGTGATCTCCGGCAATCAGGTATTGAGAGATTTTTGACCATGGATATCGGATTGACCTCCCTTGACGAAAAAGACATCGCCGAACATCTGCCGGCCGCCCAAAGCCTGGTGACAAAGTTCGTGTTGCTGACCGCCGCAAAGCGGGATTCGAACACCGAAATTGCCGGCACAAGGCGGCGCTTTGTGTCGACGGTTTCCACCGCCGGCCAGCGCTCGATCAACGAGATCGAGTTCGCGGCGACGTTGGCTGCGGTCACGGTTGGTGATCAGATGTTGTCGCCAGCCCAGCACAATATCTTGTTTAAGTCACGGCGTGCATTGGCGATCGCGTTGGCGGTCGGCGAACTGTTTGCCCGCCAGACCGGGCTTGATGCGCTGCACGCACGCAACGCTTCAGCGGTATTGGAAGGCGCCGAAGCAGACCGCTACCGGGCATTGATGGAAGCATCGGCCTATGTCGCCGCGTTTACCGCCGCCGCCTATGTGCGTCAATTCGTCGAGGCCGACAGCGAACCGGTCGCTGACATGGCCGAACCGGCGTTTGATTTTTCCACTCCGCGCGATGCGCTAAAGACGCTGGTTGCCACGCTTGATGCGGCGGCCGACGATGCGGCGGACGATGTGGTGCTGGCAAGGCGTGTCCATGCCGCCGCCGACCAGGCGCTTGAGGATTTGTTGTCGCGCAAAAGCCGGTTTTCCGGGCTTGGTGCCTTTGAACAAACCCATTTGCGCCTTGACCAGGACGGCTTCGAACTCAATGGCTTTGATGTTGCGCCCGGGGTGAAGTCGAAACCCTTGGTCATGCAGTTCAAAAAGCCTGACGAGATCATCGGCAACCACATCGCCAAATATCAGGCGATCAAGTTGGCGAAGATGTTGATGGCCCATGATTTCGAACGGCAAATGAACCCGTTCGTTGATCTGGGAGGTTTCATCTTCGCCTTCATCGGAGATGGCGCACCCGGCACCGGCAAGACTATTTTGATCCAGATGATTGCCGGCATGATCAATGATTATTGCCAGATGGCCGGCTATGGCTTCGTTTACGAGAATTTCGGCGTCGACCAGATTTCATCTTACCAGGGCAAGTCCGGGCAAAACTGCAAGCAGTTCGTTTCCAACGTGCTCAATCCGCGCACCATCGGTTTTGGTACCGTCGACGACATCGACCAGGTGGCGGCCAAACGCTCCGATGACCGCGCCTCGGCCGGACAGCAAGAAGTAACGGCGGTGCTAATGGAAAGTTTTGGCGGCGCCACCACCGTGGTGCGCGGCAATTGCGCCTTTGGCATGTTTTCCAACTATCCCGAAAACGTCGACGATGCCCTGCGCCAGCGCGCCGGCGCGCGCTGGTTGGTCGACGGGCCGCAAACCCGCGACGACTATATCGACATCTTCGCGCTGCTTGCCGGCAAGAACCATGACATTGCCCTCGGCAAGCATGATTTATACGCGGCGCAGGAGATCATGGAAGCGGTTTCAACCGCCTATCAAGACCATGGCCAACCGCAAGAAGAAGGGCTGGCCAAAGTGTTTGAGCGCCATATGGAAGATGTGGGCGGTTTCAAGACCATGGCCGATATCGGCGCCTATTTGCACCGCATCAAACTGGCCGAACCGCGCTTTACCGGCCGTGCGATCAAAAACATCACCGATGCGGTCAAGATGCGGGCGATGGATGTGGAACTGCCGGACCAATGGTTTGAGGCGCCGGAAAATTTCTGCCACAAACCCTATGACGACAAAAGGGCGATGATTGCCGAATTACGCCGCCCGTTTACCATCGACATGGTGATCCAGGAGATCAACCGCTACGCCGATAGCGAGTTCCGTTATTCCGACCGCGCCGATGATGCCGCCGTTAGCGATTTGATCCGCCAGCAGCGCCAGCGTGAAAAAGCGGCGAAGGAAATCACTGAAATGCAGCAAGATGGCAGATGGAGTGTGTAAGGCGGTGTTTTATGAAAACCCTGCGTGAAAACAATCTGATCTATGCAAATTACGGTGACAGAATTACGGTTACTGTCACCGTAATTAGTAATTGCGTAATTGTGTCACCGTAATTGGACGGCTTGCTATTTAGCTATCCTTTTGCCGGAAGGGCGTTGCATTCATCGGGTGAAAGGCTGACATTGACCGTGTCACCGGCATGGAAGGGGCGGCCGCTGATCATGTTGATTGCTTGTAGTTGGGTTTCGCCGACGCGAACGAAATAGCGGGCCAGTTGC
The DNA here is from genome assembly GCA_965248715.1 of Rhizobiaceae bacterium. GTDB lineage: Bacteria > Pseudomonadota > Alphaproteobacteria > Rhizobiales > Rhizobiaceae > CBDFKB01. The sequence continues at coordinate 107,663 of CBDFKB010000005.1, read as the reverse complement.
CCCTGATAGTCCACTGCTTCGACCACGGCTTGTGCCGCATTGGCGGGTGCGGGGCCGTTTGTCAGTTGCAGTTTTTCGGCGCGGATCATCAATTGGCCGGTTTGCTTGTCGCCCAATGTGGTGGCACGGGCTGCCGGTACGCGGGTTTTTCCGAACTCGGGTGTTTCAAGAACAACGCAGTTGTCGTCGCGCCCGATGACGGTTGCCGAAAGAAGGTTTGAGGCCCCCAGAAAGGTTGCAACAAATTCGGACGCCGGGGTGTTATAGACCTCATCTGGCGCGCCGATCTGTTCGACAACGCCGGCGCTCATCACCACGATCTTGTCCGACATGGCCAGAGCTTCGGATTGGTCGTGGGTCACAAAAATCGTGGTGACGCCGATGCGGTCCTGAATGGCCTTTAATTCAACGCGCATATCTTCGCGCAGGTTGGCGTCAAGTGCTGAAAGCGGTTCGTCCAGCAGCAGGACATCGGGTTCAATGACGATGGCACGGGCCAGCGCAATGCGTTGCTGTTGCCCTCCCGAAAGCTGTTGCTGGTAGCGGTCTTCGACCCCCGGCAGGCGCACGATATCCAGCGCGTTGCGCACCTTTTCTTCAGCTTCGGATTTTGACACCCCGCGATATTTCAGGCCAAAGGCGATATTTTCGCCGATGGTGCGGTGCGGAAACAGCGCGTAGTTCTGAAAGACCAGACCCAGATTGCGCTTGTGAATAGGGACATCGTTAATGCGTTTACCGCCAACCATGATGTCACCGTTGGTGGGATCAGCCAAGCCCGAGACCATGCGCAGGATTGTGGTTTTGCCACAGCCTGACGGGCCCAGAAGGGTCGTGAACGAGCCTTCTTCGAACACCACATTGGCATTTTTGACCGCCTGAACGAGCCCATAAGATTTTTGAATGTTGATCAGTTCAACACGCGCCATTGGCAAAACCACGATAAAAAGGAGGAAGAAAATGCGCAGGCCGCGAAATCGCGCGGCCTGCGGTAGTGAAAGTGAGATCAGCCGCCTTTGGAGACGCGGTTCCACTGTTTGGTCTGCTCTTTTTCAGCAGCGTTCCAGAAAATCGGATCGCGGAATATCAGCTTGTCCAGCTTGCCTGTGGGATCGTAGGCAGGAAGGCCTTCGATGATCGCAGTCATCTTGACTTTGTTGGGGTCAAGCGAGGACGGGTATTTCTGACCTTCGGCCACAGCGATTGCAGTTGCGGGATCCAGCATGAAATTCAGCAGTTCTTCGGCTTCGGCCATGGGCGAACCTTTGAGAACGAACATGCTTTCCATCCATGCAACACCATTGGGCGGGTCCATGTAGGCGATTGGGTGGCCTTGCGCCTGAAGGGCTGCAACCCGACCTGACCAGGCTTCGGTCACATAAATCTCTTCTTTGGCAAGAAGATCCATAAGTTCGGCACCTGATGACCAATATTTCAGAACCAGATCGCGGTGTTCGCGGGCTTTTTCCCAGACAGCATCCCAATCCTGGATGTCGTTGGGGTTCTGGCTTGATTGCAGGGCGCCGTACCAGGCACGGTTGGCCCAATCGCCACCCCAGCCGCCGATTTTGCCTTTCAGCTCTTTCTTGAGCAGCAGATCAGCGCCCAATGCCTTGGCTTCTTCTTCGGTGACATATTTGGTGTTATAGGCAATGCCGGTGGTGCCATAGTCATAGGGCACAGCCGACAGGCTATCTGGTGTGATGGCCCGGAATGGGTCAATAATGGCGGTCATCACGTTTGCCAGGTTGGGGATATTTGCCTCGTTCAGCTCGCTGCCATAACCCGCATCGACCCAGCGTTTGTACCAGTTGACACCCGAGGAATGCAGCAGGTTGTGGCCATCGGTGTTGCCGGCTGCTTTGATCTTAGTCAGAACTTCGGCTTCGCCGCCAAAGGTGGCATCGATCACCTTGTTGCCAGTTGCCGCCTCGTAGGGGTTAAAGGCATGCTCGCGCAGCGCCTCGGATACCACACCGCCCCATCCTTCAAAGTTCAGTTCGGTCCCTGCGGCGCGGGCCTGGGTTGCCATGGTTGTCATGATGCCGCCCGAAACACCTGCATAAAGGCCAGCAGCCCCCAGCAGCCCAAAGAACGAGCGTCGGTCAATGTCGCCATTGCCCATGCGTTCACGCAGGGCTTCGAAGCGTTTTGTGCTATCATTATTTTTCATATTTGTCTTTCCTTGTTGAGTTTCAGTCAGATTTTCTTGCGGGAAAAATGGCGTGCCAGTACACCGGTAAGAAGCGGCACGCCAACGGTGATGCAGATCATCACAAAGCCCAGTGCGTTAATTTCGGGGCTGACTGAATTGCGCAGCATTCCAAAAATCTGGGTGGGCACGGTTTCCATCCCCGAGGGGCGCCAGAAGACCGTAGCTGTGATGTTGTCGAATGAGATGGTGAAAGCGAACAATGCACCGGCAAAGACCGCCGGCAGCATCAAAGGGAACGTTACCTGAAAAAAGGTTTGCAGGGGGCTTGCGCCAAGCGATTGCGCGGCTTCTTCATAGTCGCGCCGGATGCCGGTAAGGCGGGCCTGCACAACCAGCACAACAAAGGGGAGTGCGATGATCGAATGCCCCAGCAGCAGCAACCCGAAAGACCGCGGCATGTGCAGCCAGCGCAGGAAAATCAGCAACCCGACCGCCAGAACGGTTTCGGGCACCAGCACCGGTGTGATCAGGAAGGTTGTAATCAGGTCTTTTCCGCGAAATTCGTAGCGCACCAATGCCAGCGCGGCCAGAATGCCAAGCGTGGTTGAGATGATGGCCGTCAGAGCGCCCAGCATCATTGAGGTACGAAAGGCGCGGGTGATGGCCTCGTTTTCATAGAGCTTTACAAACCAGCGCAGACTGAACCCTTCGATCGGAAAACCGCCGAATTGGGAAGAGTTGAACGCCAAAAGCAAGACCACCAAAATGGGAGCGAACATGAAGATATAGACCAGAACGGTGTAGGTTTTCAAAAGGCTCCAAACGCGCATGATGCAATCCTACCTGAACGCTTTTGAAAGTTGGTTCAGCCCCATCAGGCGGCTGTAAAGTACCACAACCAGCCCCAGAAGGAACAGCAGGGTGAACGACAAAGTCGCGCCCATCGGCCAGTTCAGCTCGGAGACGATGGCGTCATAGATCAGGTTGCCAAACAGAAAATCATTGGGCCCGCCCAGGATCAGCGGTGTGACATAGCTGCCCCCGGTCAGAACAAACACCAGCAGGCAACCGGCGGCCAGGCCGGGCATCGACAGGGGTAATGTCACCTCGCGAAAGGCCTGCCAGGGGGCTGCCCCCAGGGTTCGGGCCGCAGGTTCCAGGTTTTCGTCGATCCCTTCCAGGCTGACATAAATATTCAAGATCATGTAGGGCAGAAACACGTGGATGAAGCCGATGATTACGGTAAATTCATTGTACATCAGTGACAGGGGCGCGTCCGTCAGACCAAGCATGCGAAAGAGCCCGTTCAAAGCCCCCTGATTGCCGAAAATATGGATCCAGCTTAAGGTTCGGATGATGAAACTGATCCAGAATGGCAGGATTAAAAGAAGCAAAAGCAACCACTTGTCGCGAAATTTGGTCATCGCGATGAAATAGGCCGGGATATAGCCCAAAATAGCCGCTAGCACGGTGACAATTACCGACAGGCGCAGCGTTTTCCAGATGGCGGTATGGTAATAGCCGTCGGTCAGCACTTCTTGCCAGTTGCCGAACTGGAAGGCCACGCGATCCACGGCCAGATCGACGTTTTCGTAGAACGAATAAACCAGAATAAAGGCCATCGGAATCACGACCAGCATTGTGATCGCAAAAAGGGACGGTGACAGCAAAATCCACGGCCGTTTATCTGCGCTTTGGTCGCTTTGCATCATTCTTGCAACAAGCCCCCAAGGTTTGCGGGTTAACTATAGGCCCCGTCCCAAGGTTTGTACATCGAGGTTGAAAAAGGAGTTCCCCCGGTTTGAAGGACAGTTTTCCATTGATGAAGGAGAATGTTTTTCATGCCAAGAACCAGGAACCCGTACCTGCGGAATTCAGGGATCATTCGATCAATTTGGCATATACCGGACTCAGCATTGAAAGTCCTGCGCGGGAGTTTGTGAACCGCCCCGGGTTTACCCAGCCCTCGTTTCTATCCCTGCTGTGAGCGCTTCATATTTGACCATGAAGCGCTCGGCGGCATGCTTAAGAATTTTCTCATTGAGAATTTCGCCGCGCCTGTTCTTTTCCAATAACTGGAAATACCGGTCCTCGGCAAAAATCCTTGGCCTTGCCCAAGCTTATTTCCTTGGTTCTCGTGCGCCGGTTTCTCCCCGAAAGATATGTCGAACAATACCAAACCGGCGTTCTGTCACGCTGATAAACGCGGACTTTATCACCAAGAATCCTGTGTATTTCAGCCATTCCCTGTCCGAACCTGTTCATGGGCCATTTTGAGTAATAACTGGATAATTTCTAAGTAACATTACATTTGTTTAATTGAAAAATTAGATATCCCAATTACTATAGGTTCTATTTGGTATTTTTGGCGACCCCGGCAGGATTCGAACCTGCGACCATCGGCTTAGAAGGCCGGTGCTCTATCCAGCTGAGCTACGGGGCCGGATCGCTGGCTGTCGCATATTTGCTGGAGATGTTCAATTATGCCGGGCTATCGGCGATTAACCGGCAGTCCGTTTGCCAACCCTTGTGCCGGCATTCAGCCGCTTGGGAACTGGCGCTAATGGGTCCAGGGGACCCGGCGGTTGAAACGGAAATTGTCTGAGTAGGCAATCTGCCGGCGCTTGCCGACATGCGGTTCTTGCACCCTATAGGCGATGTCATTTTTCTCCGCATAGGCGACCGCCTGGTCGCGAGTATTAAAGCGCAGTCGAATTTGCCGGTTTGGATCTGAGGAAGAGGTATATCCCATCAGTGGTTCAATGGCCCGCGGGCTTGCCGGCGAATGCTCCAACACCCAATCGCCGGTTTTTGCCTTGCCCGATTGCATGGCAGTTTTCGCCGGACTGAATATGCGCGCGGTCATAGCAATTCTCCAATTTGCCCCAATGCAGGGTCGCATCGGTAGCTTTGAACTTTTAGGGTCAGCGCGCACTAATCTCAAATGCTTTTTATCTTACCGGCCAAAATGAACCGGGTGGTTCACGCCGTTTCATCGAAACGCCTGCCACTCAACGCTGGGTTAACGGTGGGGTACGCTGTCCGTCGTCAGGGTTTTTAGGCTTGATTGCAGCTTAGATTAAGCGAGATATTGGCTCATCATTTTGTTGATCTTATGCGGCTTGATTGCGGTATTGCAAGCGCCGCTGTTTGAATGTGTTGCGTTTGATCCTTTCGCGTTCGAGCAGAATGGTTTGGTCGCGTCCGAAGTAGACGTCTGCGGGAGTGAGGTTTTTGAGGCTCTCGTGGTAACGATGGTGGTTGTAGTGCTCCACGAAGCGTTCAATGCTGGCGTTGAGGTCACCGGGTAGGAAGTAGTTTTCCAACAGGATGCGGTTCTTCAATGTCTGATGCCAGCGTTCGATCTTACCTTGGGTTTGTGGATGGTATGGGGCACCGCGAACGTGATCCATGTCCTGTGAGCCGAGCCAGTCTGCAAGCTCACCGGAGACGTAACTGGCTCCGTTGTCAGACAGCAATCGTGGTTTGTGCTGAACAGTAACCTGGTCACAGCCTGATGCCTGCAAGGCCAGTTCCAGCGTATCGGTGACATCACTTGTCTTCATTGTGGCGCACAGTTTCCAGGCCACTACGTAGCGTGAGAAGTCGTCTAGGGTCTGTGGACATTCACCTTGATGCGATAAGCGCCGCGACAAGGTTCCAGTTGGCAGCGTAGCTGTTATCGGTTTTATCGTAACGCGTTGCGATGCCACGAAATTCCTTGATCTTGGCGAAGTAGTTTTCAACCAAATGCCGCCAACAATAGGCCTCTTCATCGTATTCTCGCTGCACAATCCGATTTGATTTGGGCGGGATAACGGCGGTTGCGCCCCGGTCTTCCAGCTCCTCCAGAAGCCAGTTTGCGTCAAACGCTTTATCCGCCAGCAAAGCGGCGAATGACACGCCCTTGATCAGCGGTGCCACGCCCCTCATGTCATGCGCCTGTCCCGGTAGCAGCATGAAACGCACAAGATTACCAAGCGCGTCCACCAGCGCCACGATCTTGGTGGTCAACCCACCGCGCGAGCGCCCGATGGCCTGATTTTGAGTCCCCCTTTTGCGCCGGTTGCCTTTTGGTGAACCGAAACAATGGTGCCATCAATCATGGCGTATTCGAGGTCTGGGTCATTGCTCATGGCTTTGAAAAGACTCTCGAAAACACCCTGCTCGGCCCATCGTCGGAACCGGCGAAACTGGCTGTTCCAGTTGCCAAATTTCGTCGGCAGATCGCGCCAGGGAGACCCCGTGCGCACCCGCCAGAACACCGCTTCCAAAAACAACCGGTTGTCGCCGCCTGTCCGGCCACTGTCTGTTGCCTTGCCGGGGAGCAAAGGCGCAAGGCGTTCCCAGACCCGGTCATTCAAAACAAATCGCTTTTCGTCCATTACAAACTCCCTTTTGGAAGCTTGAATCAGAAATCAACGCTTTTGGGAATCCTGAATGTCCACAGACCCTAGAATGGTCGACAGATAATACCAGCCCCAGCCAACGATCTTGATGTAGGTAAAATCCGTCTGCCACATCTGATTGATGGCCGTCGTCTTGTCACGGAACTCATCGGCAGCCTTGATCACCACAAAGGCTGGGCTGGTGATGAGGTCGTGGGCCTTCAACAGCCTGTAAACGCTGGCCTCCGAGACAAAGTATCTTTGGATATCAGTGAACCGCACAGCCAGTTCTCTTGGTGATAGCTCTGGCTCTTCCAGTGCAAGATCGACTATCTGCTGGCGAACCTCGTCCGGAATACGGTTCCAGACACGCAAAGGCTTGGGAGAGCGATCTTCTAAAGCTTCGACACCGCCGATAAGATGCTTGTCGTACCATCGGTAAAACGTGGTTCGAGGAATGCCCAGTTTATCGATAGTTCGCTTGGTCGGTAAATGTGATTGCTCAACCAGCCGTATGATCTCCAGTTTCTCTGATGCAGGATACCTCATTCGATATCCTCCCCATCTGCGATCATGCTTTTTTTGAGCAGGCGCAGTTCAAGCGTTTGTTCAGCAACAACCTCTTTCAGATCACGCGCCTCACGGCGCAGACTCTGTACTTCACCGGTGTTGGCCTCGCGTGTTGTGTCACCTGCCAAGCGCTTCTTGCCCGCTTCGAGGAACTCCTTGGACCAAGAATAATACTGGCTTTGTGCAATACCCTCCTGGCGACAAAGCTCAGCAATCGTGTCCTCGCCACGAAGTCCGGCAAGGACGATGCGTATCTTGTCTTCAGACGAATAGCGCTTGCGCGTCTTGCGCCGGATGTCCTTGACCGTGCGATCAGCCGCATCGGTATGGCGTTTAGGTGTATGTCTCATTCTTCACTCCTGTGTGGTGAAGATGAGCCAAAAACTCTCCCTTAAGCAATCATCCTAATTGATCCCATTGGTGCTGACGGGGAACATGCCAATGCCCGCATAAAGGCATCCAGCACCATCTCCTGGGATTCACCAGGATAAGCCACCACAAAAGGCTTGCGAGAATGGCACAAACGGAAGTGCGCAACCTTGATCTTGTGTTCTACGCCACCCAGAACAACATGCTCCTGGCTCCAGTCAAACTGCAGCGCATCACCGGCTTTGAAGTGTAAAGGAATAAAGGCTCCGGGAAGTTGTGATCCATCGGCTTTCAATACCTTGATGAACCGGCAGACTGGTGAGTACGAACCGGTATAACCTTCCACAACCAGTTGTTCATAAAGCTTCACCGCAGTGCGGCGCTCCCGGCGGGGGTGGCTTAAGTCCTGTTTGTAAAGCGACCGCAAACGAACTTCAAAACCAGCAAGCTTGTGCAACACAGGTGGTCCACTACGATGATAGTTCGGCGGTGACGCGTCATTCAGATATTTTCTGATCGTATTGCGGGATAAACCCGTGCTTCGACTTACTGACCGGATAGAGTGGCCATCGCGCAAAACCAGACGACGAATCTTTGCTGCACTTTCCATTAATATCACCTGCTCATTCTCCGCACTTAAATGCACGGATGCTAACAAAACAGGCGGGTCAATTTTAAACGCCAATTACCCACCTAAGTGGGTCAATTTTGCATGCCAATTCACAATCAAGGTGGACGGTTCTATTAACCGGCGAATTAGCGATGACGGCTTGATTTACTGGTTTTTGGAATTATCGTTTCCCTACGGGGCAAAGGAGTTTGCCCAAACCCTGTCGGTTTGAGCCATTTTGGTAGATTTTGGACACACTTATGCTGCGTTCAGTCTTTTGTGATAGATCAGGCGACGCATGTTATAGGCGATATTGATCATGCCGATTTTGACTTTCGCACGAGCTATACCGATGGTTCTGACAAACAGGCCCATGCGGTTTTTCTGATCGCCAAACACATGCTCGACTTTGGAACGAACGCTTGAGCGTTTTGCATTGGCTATTCTTGTCCGCTGTGGCATGGGGCGACCCTTTGGTTTCTTTTGGTGGATGCGGGATTTGAACCCATTGTTTACCAGCCATGTTTCATTCTTCTTTGAGCGATAAGCACTGTCAGCCCACACATCTGATGCCGTATTATCTTTGCTGAGAACATCACGCAAATACCGGCCGTCATAAGCAGAGGCCCCGGTGACTTCAAAGCCACGGATAAAACCAAAGCGCCGATCTGTGGCGATGTGATTTTTAAAACCAAATGCGGGAATGGCAATATCCACATGCCCGGCCTTCTTGCTGCCATCGGCGGCAGTTTTGGCCCTGGAATATTTGATCGACCAGCGCGCATCGGTGTCTTTGTGACGTGCCTTGTGGGAGTTGCCCCAAATCTCGTCAGCACTTTTGCCTTCTTTGATCTGAGCCTTCTCTTCATCCTTCAATCGCTGTTTGGGAGCAGGTACAATTGTGGCATCCGCGATCTGGCCACCCATTGCCAAATAGCCCTTTTCAGTAATCATCGCGTCACATTTTTGGAACAAGGTATCAATCGCATCGGCCCGGGTCAGAAGATCGCGGTAGAGCCATATGGTGCGTGCGTGCGGCATCCGCTGGCCAGGTTCAAACCCCAAAAACCGCATGAACGACAGCCGATCATTGATCAGGAATTCAAGACGCTCATCAGACAAATCATTCATCGCCTGTATGACCAGTATTTTGAACATCGTGACAACGTCATAGGGTGGACGACCGGTAATTACTCACCCCCTTGCCAACTTGGCTAAGTTCTGAATCCATGTGGGTATGGAACGCAGTGATTTGGAAAAGCTAAGTAAGCATGCGCTTGTGGATATGGTTTTGCGGTTGCAACAGCCGGTCAAGACGTCCCGCACGTCGTCCAAGCCACCTTCAACGGATAAGAAGGCGCGTCGTGAGCATTCCAAACCAGGCGGCGCGAAGCCCGGTCACAAGGGCCATTTCCGTTCTTTGCATGAGAACCCGGATGAAGTTTTCGACCACCGAGCAAAGGTCTGCCCATACTGCGACGGTTCTCTTGATAGCGATTTGCCAGGGGATATTATTGGTGAATATGATGCGATTGAAGGTCCACCGATTGCTCCTCATATGTAATTACTCACCCCCTTGCCAACTTGGCTAAGTTCTGAATCCATGTGGGTATGGAACGCAGTGATTTGGAAAAGCTAAGTAAGCATGCGCTTGTGGATATGGTTTTGCGGTTGCAACAGCCGGTCAAGACGTCCCGCACGTCGTCCAAGCCACCTTCAACGGATAAGAAGGCGCGTCGTGAGCATTCCAAACCAGGCGGCGCGAAGCCCGGTCACAAGGGCCATTTCCGTTCTTTGCATGAGAACCCGGATGAAGTTTTCGACCACCGAGCAAAGGTCTGCCCATACTGCGACGGTTCTCTTGATAGCGATTTGCCAGGGGATATTATTGGTGAATATGATGCGATTGAAGTTCCACCGATTGCTCCTCATATCACCCGTCACCGTCGGATTTGTGTAAACTGCCCGCACTGTTCAACATCGGTGAAAGGTCCTGTTCCAGCTTCAGCCCATGGTTCGCCGTTCGGTCCCCGGCTGCATGGATTGGTGCTTTATCTAAAGACGTATCACGCAGTATCCTTTACCCGGTTGGAAGGGATGCTGGCCGACTTATTTGGCGCCAAAGTCAGCCAAGGCGCACTGGCTAACATGTTGAAGCGCTCTCATGTGCCGTTTGCAACCCGCAAGAAGGATATCATCAAAGACCTGCGCCAAGCCGAAGCCGTGGCATCCGATGAAACAGGGATACGCATCGAAGGCTTGAACGGTTATCACTGGATATTCATGAGCGGAACGGCGATTGTGCACGAAGCTCAACTGAGCCGCGCGGCGCAAGTGGTGCGCGATGTGATGGGCGACCATCAACCTAAACTTTGGTTATCGGATGGATATTCGGCCCAGCAGGGCCATGGCCAATTCCATCAGACCTGCCTTGCCCATCTGGCGCGGGATATTGCTTACGCGGTGGAGGCCAGCGACGACATGGTGCCGGTACGGCTGAAACTGTGGCTGGACAAGGTGTTTGTATTGGCCCGTTTCCTGCAAGGCTTCGCGGCCAGCACGGTGAAAACCAAGAAGCGGCGATTGGAAAACACTCTGGCGGATATTCTCGCCGATACCCCAAGCTGTGAAATTGCCCATACAATCAGCAGAAAAATGGCCAAATGGCGTAAATTGGGCCAGCCCACGGTTACTGACGTTTCTCGACTATCCCGGTGAAATCGACGTGACAAACAACGGATGCGAAAGAGGTCTGCGACCTGCAGTCATCCAACGCAAAGTAACCAACGGCTTCCGTTCCATGTGGGCAGCAAAGGGCGATTGTGCAGTACGAACAGTCGTTGACACCTCGAAGCTGAGCGGACATCCCCCATTCCATACAATCCTATCAACGCTGGCCTGAAACCGAACTCCAAATGACGGCAACGTGGGGGTGAGTAATTACGACGACCGCCCTTCGAGCCATCACTGCGATGCAAAGCCATGATCAAATCCGGTCGAAAGACCTCAAAGTCAACGACCGTATCCAAAGTTTCCAGTTGATCACCCAAATCACTCAGGCGTTTCAGTTGATTGTCTATTCCAAATAAATTCTTTTGAGCCATACGCCCAGTGAATCATAGAACAGGTGATTTGCATAGGTACTTAGAAGGGTCCCATATGTCTGTTTGAGACAATATTGACGCCAGTAAAATCAACGGCTTGCAAGACAAAAATCCAAGGGGGTTCAATTGGGACAACGCGCAGTCATCTATGCCAGGGTTTCTACCTCCGATCAGTCCTGTGACCGGCAGGTCGCGGATTTAGCCGCTTTTGCAGAGCGCAGCGACTACGATGTTATAGATATCTTCCAAGAAACATCCTCAGGCACCAAAGTAAGCCGTTCGGCGCGCAACAAGATCATGAAGCTTGCGCAGGTCCGCCAGATTGACGCCATACTCGTCGCGGAACTATCCAGATGGGGCCGTTCAACCCAAGACTTGCTGGAAACGCTGGATCAATTGGCCGGTTGGAAGGTCTCTGTTGTTGCAATGAGCGGCATGACTTTTGAATTGGACACACCACACGGGCGCATGATGGCCACCATGCTCGCCGGGATCGCCCAATTTGAACGCGACCTGCTCAGCGAACGCGTCAAATCCGGCCTTGCAGCGGCCCGTGCGCGCGGCAAGAAGCTTGGTCGCCAACCCGGCCAACGCCCGAAATCCGACAAGCTCGCACCGCAAGTCATCCAAGCCGTTGCCGATGGGCGCTCCTACCGTTGGATCGCCTGCGATCTTGGAATCTCGAAGAACACTGTGCTCGAAATTATGAAACGGCATCGTCAGTCATCGTAATCCCGATAAGCCTTCGGGCCACAACACCGGACATTCGCACAGCAGGCAGCGAATTCAGGCTTTGAGCCCACATTGACAAATGCTGCGCGGTTCATGAATATCCGCTTCACATTATGGGTTTGCATTATTAGCGGCAACTTTGACCTGTGCCAGGCGTTCCATGCTCTCTGGCGACCAAGTTTCTTTGAACTCATAAAACGCTTCAGCGCTCTGGTCTTCCAATGGCATAATGACCCATGGCTGTTTTGATCCCGTGTAAATATGCACATCTGGTGGAAACTGGTCTGGGTCATCAAGTGTACCAACACGAATGAACCGGATATGTTCGCGCAATCCCCCCATGTTGTAGTTACTCCAGACCGCAGTTTTGCATTTTGTGCACCGCGTGATGTCCTGACCGGTGCCACTGGGCGTCGGAACCGTGATCAATTCGACTTCACCGGAAATCAACTCGACCCGATCCGCCTCGAAAAGAGCATTCAGTGCAAAGGCAGACCCGGAGTTTTTCTGGCACCCCCGGCAATGGCAGCAATGCACGATCATAGGCTCCGAGGTGACCTGATAGCGCACATGTCCACAGGTGCAACCGCCGTCTCTTGTTTGGGGAGTGCTCATCACAATGTCCTCGTTTTAATGTGGGTGCCGCAGAACGGCTGTGGTTTGGGAAGGCGAGCCCTTGAACAGACCCCGACAAAGCTTGGTGATAACAGGTAGGGCTATGCCGTTACGATATCGGTTTTGAGGCTCTCGAGGAAGGCCATCACTTCGCCGCCTTCATCCGGGCCAACGCCCATTTCGCCTGCAACAATGACCACGATCTCGATGAACCGGGTCCAGTCGGCTTCGGTAATCCCCATCCCCTGATGGGAAAGCGCCATGTCGCGACCTCGGTAATACATTTGTCCACCGGTCTCCTTGACGAAATAGTCAATCAAAAGCTGGAGCTCGCGCGCGTTTCTGTCTTCGCCCCTGTTGAGCCAGAAGCGCCCCAAAAGGTCGTCTGTGCGAGCCTGCCCCACGACGCTGGTTGCGAACATGGCGATGCCGTCATAGCCGCCAAGGCGGGAATAGAGAGAAGCTGACATTCTGATATCTCCTTCATTTCGGTTGAGTTTCGGGGGCCACGGCTTTGACAGCCGTTGACCACGCTGTATCCGCCACTGACAACCTTTTTGACTGCCAATGCTTGATCGAGGAAAGAATGCGCAGACCTTTCATTGCCTTACAGACCTGCGTATTACTTGATGTCTTGAACCGGTCCCATCAGGTGATCGTGATTTCGACTGTTGACGGCGTTTCACCACGGCAACCGTCCGCAACCGGGGAATGGGTCACAGCGTAGTCGACAATTTCACGCAGAACGTCTTCAGCCACGTCGGCCGCACCGATAGTCACGCGAGTGCGAAGACTGAGTGACCCGGCGCGCACTGATTTGTCGATGCCAAACAGACCACGGTCATCATCAACGCTATCCGTCATAACCTTGAGCGTATCCAATGCGATCCCCAACTCTGCGGCACGCAACGCGATACGAGTGGCGTCACAAGTTGCCAGAGCAGCACGTGCCAGCCAACCCGGTGACGGCGCTGAACCTCCCCCGCCGACTGCTTGGGGCATATCGGTTACGATAGACTCGCCTTTTTCTCCGGTGGCCCGGCAACGCAACCCGCTTTCCATAACCGCTGTGACCGGCGCACTGGTGCTGAGCGCATCTTTCGGGTTTTCTTTCAGGTAGGTGATGACGTCATTCACCGAATTCTGGATGTGTTCTACCGACATAGTGGTCTCCCTTATTGGTTTTCTGCTTCCTGACGTAGGGCTGCTGAAGCCGGAAATCGGCCAACAGCACACGGAACCAGATTTTTCCTTGTAATAATGATTGCACCGGATGACATTTTTGGGAATTCAAGAAAATTCGAAAAGCGTTTTGCAAAAATGCACAGGGAGGGAAATTTGGATGCAATGGGATGACGCGCGGATATTCCTAGCTGTAGCTCGCGAAGGCTCATTTAGCAGTGCCGCCAAGCGGTTAGGCGTGCAGTATTCCACTGTTTCTCGACGCATTCGGGAATTGGAGAAGAAACTGGCGGCACCTTTGATTGAACGCAAAGCGTCGGGCTATGTCCTGACAGAGGCTGGAGATGAATTGATGCTTTCGGCCCGTCGGATCGAAAAGGAACTGTTATCATTTGAAGGGTCGGTCGGCGGGCAAGACCAAGACATCTCTGGCGAGTTGCGGGTCGCGGCAATTGCCAACATGGCATCCACTGTGCTGATGCCATTTTTCGCCAGTTTCAGTGCATCTTATCCCAAGATAGAACTCAGCATTCAGGTCACCAATGACTCGGTACGCCTTTCGGAACGTGAAGCTGACGTCGCGATCCGGCAAACCAACAAACCGCAGGAGACTTTGATCGGGACGCGCCTGACAACTGTAGCTTCAGCAGTTTTTGGGTCGCGCGATTACTGCGCGGCGGTCAAGTCAGGGAAAGCGGCGGAAAAATGGATTGGAGTGGATTGCTGTGATTACCACAGAAACTGGACCAAGCAAGCTTGGCCAAAAGCCGATCACGAATTTTACGTTGACGAAACCTCGCTTACACTTGCAGCCCTGAAAGAAGGGCTGGGTGTCGGATTTCTTCCTTGTTTTCTGGGTGACAGCGACCCCGAATTAGCACGATTTTGGCAACCTGAAAAAAAACATGAGCTTGGGCTCTGGCTGTTGTATAATCGCGATCTGCGCAGCACCAAGCGCGTGACTCTTTTTCGCGAGCATATGCAACGCGAGATCAAGCAAGCTACCGCTCTGTTCGAAGGCGCGGTGCCAATGTCAAAGTAGCAAGGCATGGAGAGGCTTCTTTTGTGAAACCGGGGTTCGGTTGCCAGATGATGCCCACTTTAATGCGGGTCGTCAGCCTCCTTATATCCTCAGCTTTTGACAACTTCCCGCCTTTGCTGCTTATGACTGCGGGCACAAAGAGCCAACAGCAGCCATTGGGTTCAGTTGCAGCGAATTGGTGGTTTGTCCGCATCTTACCCGTTCGAGCGAGGCGCAGCGAAGGGCCGCTGTTCAAAGCCCAAATCCTTAAAGGGGTATTTCGCCCCCTACCGTACTCGACCCCTGGCAGGCTATTGCGAGTGGTGATACTGGGGTGAGCCTGGAAATGGCTTTTCGGCTGTTGGTGTCCTTGCTGCTGTTTATGGTGCCGGTGCTGGCATTATTGATTTGCCGGCGGGAATTGCGCAAGGCGCGAAAGGCGATTGCCGGCAGTAGCAAGACCACAGAAAACGGCGATACCGCTGGAGATTAACAGCCGCTTTACCATGACGTGACATGATAACCGCTACACCGGTTATGAGGAGTGGCGGACATGTTGATGCAAAACCTATTTAACGTGATGAGAAACACGGTGATGCTGGCCAGCTTGCTGCTTGCCGGGGTGTTTTTGTTTTTCGGCGACAATTTCCGCAACGAAATCGAACAATGGGCGGCTCTTGATGGTGGCGATATCAACGCGCTTGGCATCGACCCTGTGACCACATCCAGTGTTCGGGGGGAAATTAAATATACCGGTTATGGAAACAATCTTCGGGTCAATGATGGCAACGACGGCGCATCGGGCGGATTTCCGCTGGATCGGGATGCCGATCTGGTAGCCGAAGCCCTGCTGAAAAAGATATCCACCAAACTGGACCTGAAATGCCTCGACCAAGGCGGTGAGTTATAGCGCGTGTCACCCAAAAGTGTGTAGCGGTTTTGGGAAAATCACACGCATAAACAAACAGATAGCGCGACCAAGCTATTTCAACGCTTGGTGACAAGCGCAAGAATACAACCTGAAAAGTGGTGGCCGGTTTTCAGAAAAATTGTGCGATAAAACAAATAGATAGAACACTTTTCGCGATTCACAAATCGCGAAAAGTGTTCTAGGGTCCAGACTCAATCATAACCAGAAGGCGACGAGTGTTGCCAGCGCTACGGCGGACAGGAAGTTTCTTGCGAGTTTGTCGTAGCGGGTTGCCACTCTTCGAAAGTCCTTGAGACGGCAGAATGCATTTTCGATGAGGTGGCGTTCTTTGTAGCGGGCTTTGTCGTAGATGATTTTGCGTTTTCGATTGCAGCGGCCGGGGATCACAGGAACCATGGCCGCATTGCGCAAAGCTTTTCGAAGCGCATCCGCATCGTATCCCTTGTCGCCCAGAACATATCGTGCGCCCCTCAAACCTGTCAGCAAAGTGGGTGCGGCTTTGGTGTCCGATACATTGCCTGCTGTGAGCATGAAGGCAAAGGGGCGGCCTATGACGTCTGTGAGGGCATGGATTTTGGTGGTTTGGCCACCGCGCGAGGGGCCAATGGCCTGGATTTTCGCCCCCCTTTACCGCCATGTGCCGAACGATGCGCCTTGATATAGGTTGAGTCGATGGACGTGCTCTTCGTCACCGCACCTGAGGTAGCCAATGCCTCCACCAGATCGACCCAGAACCGACGGCGGGACCAGCGGTTGAAGCGGTTGTAGATCGTTGTCGAAGGGCCGTATTCGCCAGGGCAGTCACACCATCGGCATCCTGTTTTGAGCACATGAATAATGCCCGAGATCACCCGGCGGTCATCCACCCGACGTGCTCCGGGCTGGTTCATGGGTAAATGGGGTTCAATCACCGCCCATTGGGCGTCAGAAAGCCAAAACAAATGAGCCATCCAGGTCTCCAATCCTTTGATCGTTCAATCTGAATCTGATTTGCTACAGAAATTCAACAAAATGATTGAGTTTGGACCCTAGGGTCGAAAATTTTGCTGTTATTGCAACAATGAGTGTTATCCTGCCAGTAATAGATAGTGCTCCCCGCCTCATAATTGTCCACATGGAAAAGGAAAAGAGATATGGTTGAATATAACCCGGAAAATGAGCGTATTAAGAAGCAGTATGAAGACGCTTTGCTTCATGGACGTCACCGTGAATCACAGACAGTTAACGCCGCCTGGAAATCCATCAATCTGTTTGAAAAATATACCAAACAATTGAGCTTCAAAAGTTTTAGCACCGAACAGGCCAAAGGTTTCAAACGCTGGTTAAGCAAACAGACTAATTCCAAGGGCCAAGCGTTGAGCTTGTCCACAGTTTGCTCGACATTGGCAAATATCAGGGATTTCTTCTCCTGGCTTGTGATGCATATTCAATATAAAAGGATTGATGGTCGTGGAATTGAGTATCTGCGTTTGTCCGACAATGAAGAAAGGGCCGGGCGGGCCACGCGTGAGAAAATCCCACCTACCGTTGAGGAAGTACGCAAGGTTTTAGAAAACATGCTTTGTGAGAGCGATGTTGAAAAACGCAACAGGGCAATCGTTGCCTTCACCCTGGTAACCGGGGTGCGTGATGGTGCGCTTATCAGTCTCAAGCTTGTGGATGTTGATCTAGAGAAAAGGGAGGTGTGGCAAAACCCAAAGCATGTGAAGACAAAATATCGCAAAGGGATTACCTCTCAATTCCTCCCCATTGATGATTTTGCTGAGAAAATTGTCATAGACTGGATCGCGCATTCGCGCATTCGCGCAATGTGCTCGGTATGACGCCTGATAGCGCGCTCTTTCCAAAGCAAAATGTTGCAAACAACCTTGAAAAGTTGAAATTCGAATCAGCGGGCCTCTCGACAGAGCATTGAGCCAACGCAACACCCGTGCGTGAAGTCTTCCACAGGGCCTTCATTGCAGCCGAACTTCCCAAATGCCAACCGCATTCAATGCGTAACACCATTGCAATCTGGGCTATGGAGAATTGCACCCAGATTCAATTTAAGGCGATTAGCCAGAGCATGGGACATGAACAGGCCATGACGACTTACAACGCATATGGCACTCTGCAACATCATAACGTTCGAAAAGCCATTGCGACGATTGGGAAAGGCAGTCCTGGATTAAGCCATTTTTCGGCAAAGGCTTTGTTGGAAGAGCTTGCAAAAAGGAGTTAGACGAGCGCCCAGAGCAACTCAGAACCTGAAAACGCATGTAAAATGGGGGCCAATTGGGGGACTGGTAAACAAACAAAGCCTCTATCTAATTGTTTTTACACGCCATTATTGAGCAATGTGGCGGATGGGGTGGGATTCGAACCCACGGTACGCTCTCACGCACGCTGGTTTTCAAGACCAGTGCCTTAAACCACTCGGCCACCCATCCTCAAACCGGTGTTAGTGGAATGAATTTGACATTTGATAAACGACAAAGCTGCAAATGGGACCCAAATGTCAAATTCATTCCACTAGATCTACCCCCGACCGCGATAAGTTGGCACCCCCTGGTCGGGGATCCAAACCTGTGCCGGTGGTTCGCCGGTTTGGTAAAACACGTCGATCGGGATACCGCCGCGCGGATACCAATAGCCACCGATACGCAGCCATTGCGGCGCAAGCGTTTCGATCAGCCGCTTGCCGATTGCCACTGTGCAGTCTTCGTGAAAGGCGCCGTGATTGCGAAAAGCGCCGAGATAAAGTTTCAGCGATTTACTCTCCACCAGCCAGTTACCAGGCACATAATCGATCACCAGATGGGCGAAATCAGGCTGGCCGGTCATCGGACACAGCGAGGTGAACTCCGGCGCAGTAAACCGCACCGCATAGGCAATATCAGTGTGTTGGTTGGGCACTTTCTCTAACACCGCCGCAGCGGGCGAATTGGGCAATTTGGCCTCAGCGCCCAACTGGGTCAGGCCCTGGTAAATTTCCTCTTTAGACATCCGGTTTCCTTCCTGGCGTGCGCATTCCACCATCAAACGCCGCGCTTGTTACCCCAGATCAGCACGTGCAGTTGCGGCAGCACATGGGCATCAAACCAACCATCCGCAAGCACACGATCGACCAACCACTCCAAGCGCTCCATTACCCCGGCCATATCGATTGCCGTCGCCTCGCCATCGATTGCCGGCGGGGTATGATTGCCGGGTTGCAAATATACCGGCAGTTGCCGATAGCGGGCTGCCGTTTTACGCGCCCATTGATAGTCGGCCTCGTCAAACACCACGATCTTCAGCACCGCTTTGGTCCCAGCACAGGCGGCCAGACAGGCGCTAAACACTTCCCAGTCCGGGCTTTCGCGCGATGATGGCGGCTTAGGGCTGAACACCACCAAATCGAGATCGGCGAACCATGATTGCGCCACCGAGCCTTGGGTCTCGATCGCGAACCGATAGCCTTGGGCCTTGCCGATTTCGATCAGAGGGCTGAAATTTTGGAGCGCCGGATTGCCGCCGGAAATCGTCACGGTCAGTGGAATATTGTCCGACAATTGGGCAATGCGTTGCCATATTTTTTCGCTAGTCATCTCTGCCCATTGGTGGCGAAAACCGCTGTCTACCGCATGCAGGCTATCGCACCAAACGCAGCGGTAGTCGCAACCACCGGCGCGAACGAATACCGTCGGCTCACCGATCAGCGCGCCTTCACCTTGGATCGTCGGCCCGAATATTTCAGAAATCCGCAAGGTGGTCACGGGCGGTATTCCGCCCAGGTCTTCGGGGTTTCGCTGATCTTAACCGCGACGGTTTGCGGCCAGCGCGCCTTGCACCAATCAAAAAGAAATTTCGCCAACCATTCCGAGGTCACCTGGTTGTGGCCGAACACCTCATTGAGGTGGCGATGGTCAAGTGCGTGATCGATGTAATTTTTAAATGGCGAAAGCGCGCGATAGTCGATCACAAAGCCGGTATCATCCAATTTTTCCGCCGTCAGTTCCACCACAGCAATGTAATTGTGCCCGTGCAACCGCGCGCAAGGGTGGTCGGCGCCAAGGCCGCACAATTGGTGCGAGGCGGAGAAATGGAATTCTTTGGTTATCGTGTACATCAGGGCCTGTTGAGCATTATCGGTATGGCGTTTGTGAGACGGCGGTTTGCCAAAAACTCGGGTCGGCATAAACGCTCGGATCGTCGACCCCAGCCAGGTGAAACGCCTCGCGCCGCTCGACGCAGGTGCCACACCGCCCGCAATGGACTTCACCACCCTTGTAGCACGACCAGGTTTCGGCAAAAGGCACGGCCAGTTTCGCACCCTCGGCGGCAATCGCCGATTTTGGCACCTCAACAAATGGGGTGTAAAGCGCCACATCGCTATAACCATCAAGCGCAAGTTTCTGCATTGCCGCAAACGCTTTGGTAAATGCCGGGCGGCAATCGGGATAGATGAAATGGTCGCCGCCATGCACGGCGGTCGCCACTGCGTCGACCTTTTCAGCCGCCGCGATACCAAATGCGATCGACAGCATGATAGCGTTGCGATTTGGCACCACAGTGACTTTCATCGATTGTTCGCTGTAATGGCCGTCGGGTACATCGAGATCGTCGGTCAAAGCCGAACCGGTCAAATGGCGGCCAATGGCGCGAATGTCGACCAGCGCATGGGCCACACCAAGGCGTTCGGCACACAATTTTGCGAAACCGAGTTCCTTGTGGTGACGCTGGCCATAGTCGAACGAAACCAAACCGGCCAGGGTCGTTTCGGCCGCGACCTTGTGGGCGAGCACTACCGAGTCCAGCCCACCGGAACATATCACCAGGGTTTTCAACGTGTTTATCCCGTACAAACGTTTGCTTTGTCGGCCGCTTCAACCGGCCTTGACTTTGCTGCAGCGGCTATCACTTACGACAACAAATGGGAAGGGCGGCAATGTGATCGAAGGACAAAGCCAACTGTATAGAAAGCCTGATCACCATTGACTGTCATAATTGTCTCTCCTAAGGAATGCCTTGTCAGGGGAGTCCCGCCAAAGGGACTGAGAGGCTGATTGCGTGATCGCGCGGCGAAGCGACCCTTTGAACCTGGCCCAGTTGACACTGGCGTAGGAAGTACGGATCGGTTCACGCTTATCGGTGACCGAGCTTTCAGAGACTTAGCAAATATGTCTCTGCCTCACGCTGCAACTCCGGGTCTTTTTGAGTGCACGCTTGAGGAGAGCCCTTATGAACCAACATCCCCCTAAAATCACCGAAGGCGCCATGCCGGCGTCGCATAAGATCTATACAGCTGGAACCCTACACCCAGAAATTCGGGTACCGATGCGCTGCGTCTCGGTGCACCCGTCTGCCGGCGAACCACCCCTATCGGTCTATGATCCGTCTGGCCCTTATACCGACCCGCAAATCATTACCGACATTACTGCCGGCCTAACTCAATTGCGCCGGGAATGGATTGCCGCCCGTGGCGATGTGGAAGCCTATAACGGCCGCACCATCCACCCGGCCGACAATGGCTTTGTTTCCGCCGAACGCATGGTGGCGAATTTTCCGGTCTCGAAACTTCCGCTGCGAGCCAAAGCCGGTGCGGCGGTTACCCAGCTTGCCTATGCGCGGGCGGGCATCATTACCCCGGAAATGGAATTCGTCGCGATCAGGGAAAATCTCGGCCGTCAGGCCATAAAAACCGCAGTCGCGCGCGATGGCGAGGATTGGGGTGCTTCGATCCCGGATTATGTGACGCCGGAATTCGTGCGCGATGAAATCGCCCGCGGCCGCGCCATCATCCCCGCCAACATCAACCACCCGGAATCCGAGCCGATGATCATCGGCCGCAATTTTCTGGTCAAGATCAACGCCAATATGGGTACTTCTGCCGTCACCTCATCGATGGAAGAAGAAGTCGACAAGATGGTGTGGGCGATCCGCTGGGGCGCCGACACGGTGATGGATTTGTCGACCGGGCGCAATATTCACAACACCCGCGAGTGGATCATCCGCAACTCGCCTGTGCCGATCGGCACGGTTCCGCTTTATCAGGCGTTGGAAAAGGTCAACGGGGTCGCCGAAGAGCTGTCGTGGGAAATTTACCGCGACACGCTGATTGAGCAGGCCGAGCAAGGGGTCGATTATTTCACCATCCACGCCGGTGTGCGCCTGCATTACATCCCGATGACCGTCGACCGTGTCACCGGCATTGTCAGCCGCGGCGGCTCGATCATGGCCAAATGGTGTTTGCATCATCATCGCGACAGTTTCCTGTACGAACATTTCGGTGAAATCTGCGACATTGCGCGCGCTTATGACGTTTCGTTTTCGCTTGGCGACGGCTTACGTCCGGGATCGCTGGCCGACGCCAATGACGCGGCCCAATTCGCCGAACTAGAAACCCTTGGCGAATTGACCCAGATCGCCTGGGCTAAGGATTGCCAGGTGATGATCGAGGGGCCGGGCCATGTGCCGATGCACAAGATCAAGGCCAATATGGACAAGCAGCTCGAAGTGTGCGGCGAAGCCCCGTTCTATACTCTTGGACCGCTCACCACCGACATCGCGCCGGGCTATGACCACATCACCAGCGGCATTGGCGCGGCAATGATCGGTTGGTTCGGCACCGCGATGTTGTGTTACGTGACGCCGAAAGAGCATCTTGGCTTGCCGGACCGCGACGACGTCAAGACCGGGGTAATTACCTACAAGATTGCCGCCCACGCCGCCGACCTTGCCAAGGGTCATCCGGCCGCGCAAATGCGCGACGACGCTTTGTCGCGTGCCCGCTTCGAGTTTCGCTGGGAAGACCAGTTTAACCTGTCGCTCGACCCATCGACCGCGCGTGAGTTCCACGATCAGACCTTGCCTAAGGAAGCACACAAGGTGGCGCATTTTTGCTCCATGTGCGGCCCGAAATTCTGTTCGATGCGGATTTCCCACGATATCCGCGCCGAAGCCCAGAAGGAAGGCATGGCGGCAATGGCCAAGAAATACCGGGAAGGTGGCGATCTTTACATGCCGATAACGGAGCCTGGCGAATGACCGTAACCGTGCTCGGCGCCGGTGTGGTCGGGCTTTGTGTGGCGACGGTGTTGGCGCAAAGGGGTATCGCGATCGAAGTGATCGACAGCGCCCCGAACCCGCGCGGCGCTTCATGGCTCGCCGGCGGCATGCTGGCGCCCCATTGTGAAGGCGAGAACGCGCCCGATCAGGTGGTGGCGCTGGGCAGTGGTGCGGCTGACTGGTGGGACGCCCACTTTGACCAGGTTTCGCGCAACGGCACCTTGGTGGTGGCGCCGGCCCGCGACCGGGCCGAACTGGATCGGTTTGCGGCCAGGATCACCGGATATCAACGGGTCGATGCCAAGCAGATCGGCGAACTGGAACCGGACCTTGGCGGTCGATTTAATGCCGGGCTGTTTGTCGCCAACGAGGCCCATCTGGACCCACGACAAGCACTTTTAGGCTTGATCGAGGGCCTGCGCCGCAAAGGCGTGCCGGTGCGTTTCGCCACCAGCAAGGAGCCCAGTGGTCAGATCGTCGATTGCCGTGGGCTTGCGGCGCGCGACCAGCTAACCGATCTGCGCGCGGTGCGCGGCGAAATGTTGTTGTTGCGCTCCGATGAAATCGCCTTGGCGCGGCCGGTACGCCTGTTGCACCCGCGGTTTCCGGTCTACATCGTGCCACGGGACCACGGGCATTTCATGGTCGGAGCCACCATGATCGAAAGCGATCATGGTGGGGCGATTACCGCCCGCTCGGCGATGGAATTGCTGTCTGCCGCTTATGCGTTGCATCCAGCCTTTGGCGAAGCGGAAATCGTCGAAACCGCGGCCGGTCTGCGCCCCGCATTCGCTGACAATTTGCCAGCAATCCGCAAAGCCGGCGACCGTATTCATGTAAACGGCTTTTACCGGCATGGTTTTTTGCTGGCGCCGGCGTTTGCCCAGCGATTGGCCGAAAACCATTTCCAGAACCGCGAGGTCAGACATGCAAGTTAACATCAATGGCGACCGCCGCACAATCAACGTCACCACTTTGGCCGATGCAGTCGCTGAACTCGGCTACGGCGATAGCGCGATCGCTACTGCGCTCAACGGCGAATTCGTGCCAGCGCCGATGCGTGACATTACCCAACTGAGCGATGGCGACCGCATCGAATTGCTGGCACCGATGCAAGGAGGCTGACCCTTGAAACTCTATGGGGTTGAAATCAACTCGCGCCTGCTGCTTGGCACCGCACAGTACCCCTCTCCAACTGTTTTACTCGACGCCATGCGCCGTTCGGGTGCCGAAATCGTAACGGTATCGTTGCGCCGTGAAGGGCCATCCGGTGCTGGCGATTTCTGGTCGATCATTCGCGAGGCCGGGTGTCGGGTGCTGCCAAATACCGCCGGGTGCCATTCGGTAAAGGAAGCGGTTACCACGGCCCACATGGCCCGCGAATTGTTCGCGACCAATTGGGTGAAGCTTGAGGTGATCGGCGATGCCGATACGTTGCAACCGGACGTCTTTGGCCTGGTTGAAGCGGCGCGGATATTATGCGCCGACGGTTTTGAAGTCTTTCCCTACACCACCGAGGATTTGATCGTTGGTGAACATCTTATCGATGCCGGGTGCAAATTGTTGATGCCTTGGGGGGCGCCAATCGGCTCCGGTCAGGGTTTGCGCCACATCGAGGCGCTGAAAACCATGCGCGCCAAGTTCGCCGACATCGTGCTGATCATTGATGCGGGTATCGGCGCGCCGTCCCAGGCTGCCCGGGCCATGGAACTTGGCTACGATGCGGTTCTGTTGAACACCGCGGTGGCGCGCGCCGGCGACCCGACGGCGATGGCACAAGCTTTTGCCGGTGCGATCAAGGCCGGCCACCAGGCCTACCAGGCCGGGCTGATGCCGGCCCGCGACATGGCCAAACCGTCTACCCCGACTTTCGGCATGGCGGAATTCGGCACAGCGCCATGACAATGCTTGATCGCTTTTACCTAATCGTTAGCGACGTTGACCGCCTTGAGGCGCTGGTGCCGCTCGGCGTAGGGTTGGTGCAATTGCGGGTCAAGGACAAGCCGAACGATGAATTGCGCCAGCAGATTAGCCGGGCGATCAAATGCTGCAAAGCCAACCGCGCGCAATTGGTGATCAATGATTACTGGCAATTAGCCTTGGAACTGGGCGCGGACTTCGTTCATCTTGGCCAGGAGGACCTGGAACGCGCCAACATTGCAGCGTTGAAAAAGGCCGGCATACGGCTAGGCATCAGTACCCATGACAATGATGAATTGGAGCGCGCGCTTAGCCATCGGCCAGACTATGTGGCGCTTGGTCCGATTTACCCAACTTTACTCAAGAAAATGCCCTGGGCGCCACAAGGCCTTGAACAACTGACAAAATGGAAATCGCGCATCGGCGACACACCGCTGGTAGCAATCGGTGGACTGACCATCGAGCGGCTCGACGGCGTGTTTGCCGCCGGCGCCGATAGCGCCGCTGTGGTGACCGATATTCTAATGGCCGATGACCCGACAGCAAAGACCCGGCAATGGATTGCGGCAACCAGGCCATGATGACCGAGCGCTACGCCCGCCAGACCATGCTTGTGGAAATTGGCAAAGCCGGACAAGCGAAACTGGCCGCTGCGAGGGTTTTGGTGGTCGGTGCCGGCGGCTTAGGTTCAACGGTAATCCAGGGCCTGGCCGGCGCCGGGGTCGGCAACCTTGCGATTGTCGATCACGATGTGGTCGAAGAAAGCAATCTGCACCGCCAGCCGCTTTTTTCAATGGCCGCGATCGGCAACAACAAGGCCGAATGCGCGGCAAAATGGGTGCGGGCATACAACCCTGCCGTTGCTGTGAGCGCCCATAGGTTCCGGCTCGATCCGGCCAACGCGCCAGCCCTGTTGGCCGGGGTCGATCTGGTTGTCGATGCCGCCGATGCCATTGCCGTCACCTACACGCTTTCCGATTTATGTAAGGCGCGAGCAATGCCAATGATCAGCGCTTCGGTGATTGGAATGTCGGGCTATGCCGGTGGTTTTTGCGGCGGCGGGGCGGACTATCGCGCGGTCTTTCCCGACCTGCCGCAGCAGGGGCAAACCTGCGCCAGCGCCGGTGTACTGGGTCCTGCGGTAGCCGTGCTTGGGGCGATCCAGGCGCAGATGGTACTGGCGGTTCTGCTTGGTCTTGAGCCAAGTCCGCTCGGTCGGATGGTGACCGTGGACATGAAAACCTGGCGCTTCGGCGGTTTTTCGTTTGCCAGCGCCAAGGCGCCGAGCGACCCGGTATTTGCGTTCATCGCGGCCAGTCAATTATGCCGCTCCGATGTTGTAATCGAATTGCGCTCCCGTGAAGAAGCACCGGAACCAGCTACTGCCGATGCGCTTCGCCTGCCACCCGACCAGTTGGCGAACTGGCAACCGCCGGCCAACGGGCGTGTCGTGCTTTGTTGCCGCAGCGGTCTACGCGCCTGGCGCGGCGCTAAATTGTTGGCCAAACGCGGCGCCAACAATCTGGTGCTTTTGGCAAACGGTTGATGGGCCGGGTTCTTGCCATCGCCGGCATCGATTCGAGCGGTGGTGCCGGCCTTGCCCGCGATCTAGCGGTAATCGGCGATCACCGACTTTCGTCGGCAGTGGTGGTGACCGCCGTCACCGCCCAGACCAAGCGGCAGGTAAGCGCTGTCCATTTGATACCGGCTACTGTGATCCGCGCGCAGATCGCGGCGGCGTTGGAAGACCATGACATCGCAGCAGTAAAGATCGGCATGCTGGGATCGGCCGAAATTGTACATGCGGTTGCCAAATCGTTGGCCGATCTTGGCGATGCGCCGATCGTGCTCGATCCGGTGCTGCGAGCGAGTTCTGGTGGTCAATTGTTGAGCGATGCCGGCCGCACTGCGTTGGTTAGCCAATTGTTGCCGCGATGCCGGCTGATTACCCCGAACCTGCCGGAGACGGCGGAACTTACCCATAGCAATGTTGCACGCGATCCCCAATCTATTGCTCAACAGGCGGCCCGACTGATGGCGATGGGCGCCACCGCGGTGTTGATCAAAGGCGGTCACGGCGATGCTGACGAAGCGATCGACTGGCTATTTGATGGCCCGGCAAAACCCGTCCGATTTTCCTCGCCGCGCTGGCCAATCGAGCGCCGCGGCACCGGGTGCACCCTAGCTACAGCGATTGCCTGCAATCTGGCCAAGGGCGATGAATTGGCCCAAGCATGCGCGGCGGCCAAGCAATATTTGGATGCCTGGTTGAGCGGTAACATGCTGTAATATTTTCCGTTTTGAACGATGTCGCCGGAATTTTCTACAATCGAATTCGGGTTTCGATAACGCCCGAATTTACCATTCAACATGAACCAAAAATTATTCATTCAGTTTGCCAACAATTCTATTTGCACCAAATTGGCAACGTGATAATACACTGCACGGGGTTGATATACGGGTGGTTGAAATGCACTTCTGTATGCGTTTGGGTTTATCTATAGTAGTTCCGCCGATCTTGATGTTGTCGGCTTGCGCCAAACCGGTTGAAAAGATTCATGCAAGTTACGTTACCCCATTCCAATATGAAAGCTATACCTGCGACCAGCTAGCGAAAGAGGCACATCGTCTGTCTTCGCATGCCGCCCAGGCGATGGGTGTGCAAAAGGATGCAGCGGCAGGCGACGCTTTGAAAATGGGCGTCGCAATCGTGTTGTTTTGGCCGGCTGCACTGATGATCGAAGGTAATGGTGCCAATGAAGCGGAAGTCGCAAGGCTGATGGGCGAAATGGAAGCAGTTGAGCAATCCGCAATTCAAAAAAATTGCGAGTTCGAGTTCGTGCGCCCGGAACCACCAAAACGCGAATATGTAGTACCCGAATAATCATTGATTGAACGCCGATAGTCCGTTACAGCGTGTCCGGTCGCCGGCCCCTTGGGGCCAAAAGCGCGGCTGGATTGGGTGTTTAATTTTTTGCGCCCAATATTATCGGAGCGTGGCGCAGCCTGGTAGCGCATCTGGTTTGGGACCAGAGGGTCGCAGGTTCGAATCCTGCCGCTCCGACCAAATTTTTCGAGGGTCCATACCCAAGACATGGGTAACAAAACGTACCTAATACCAAGGGAATTTAATATTGACGCATCTGATGGATGCAAACCGGTTCATCCGGCTAGACGCAAAACGCAGCGCGATGCCCTCGACGGCGATACATCGCCGTCGTCGGATTCTAACTCGCTGGATGTCGGGAACACCCGACATGCAGTGTATCGGGCCGGGGTATCGGGCAAGCTTTGCAACGACGTTGGAAACGTGTGGGCAAAAACCGGCACCATGGTTTTGCGATAATCACCAGTTTAAAACCCAAGCACAGGGCGCTTTTCGGTGCCCGAAATCGGGCGGAAAAGCGCCTTTAGTGGGCCGGTTTGCTTCCCCATGAACGGTTGGAGTATGTTGAAAAATAGCCACAATATGGTCGCGCGATTTTGCCCCCTAAAAAAGATTGGACGAAAAAGCCGGAGCAATCTACGGAATCGAAAAAAGCGCCGCCTATTGATCGTGATCGAGGGCGGAGCAGATAACAAAGAAGAAAATATATGTTTAATTCAATCATTTATTCCATTAGAAATACGTTCAATATTAATGATCGCTCAAGTCGTAAAGAGTATTGGATATATATCATTTTTTTTGTAATTTTGATTACAATAGTTGTATTGCCGTTTTTTGTTTTAGGATTAAATGTTGGCGATCCAGGAATATCTATTATTTTTAAAGTAATTGGTCTTATAGTAAGTCCCACTGGATACGCTATTTTAGTCAGAAGGCTCCATGATATAGGGTTAACTGGCTGGATTATTATTCCATTTCTAATTATCCATTTGACGGATTTATTTGCTATTACACCATTGTATTTGAGTGAAATATCGGGTTTTTCTATGCTTTTGATAGGCGTTTTTCCAGGAAAAAATGGGTCAAATAAATATGGGGAACCACCCATATTATAAATAATCTCATCGCAACAATTTTTTCTGTTTGCAGAAGCCTACGAAAGCCGCACCTGCATCCCGTGGCTTATCTGCAAATTCCAACCATTCACGTTCTAGGTCACATACCCGTAAATGACTGATTACGGATTCACAAACTTTGATGAGTCGGGTTCAATGACTGCCATGGAGGATTTGCCACGGCGCGTTTTGATCTGAGCGGCTTTGAGTGGGGTGTGATCCAGCCGCTTTTGCCCACAAGCCGCGCGGCGTTCCGCGGGTGGATGACCGGCGGGTATTGAACGGGATATTCTGGCGCTTGCGAACCGGGGCGCCGTCGTAACTTCGGGCACACCGCGAACAACAGGAAAGGCGCGCGGCTCGGGCATGGGATCAGATATCTTTTGTTGCCAACCGTCGGGCCAAGTTGGCGTGATCGTCGGGATGGCCGAAACACATTATCCGGTCGCCCGCGCGCAGACTGACAGGCCCGCTCGAACGCTGCAATTTATTGTAGAGATCGTCGTTCACGCAGATTATCGCCGGCATGTTGTCTTGTTGATCCAGGTCAACGTCTGCTGCCGCAATGTGTTCTGCGAGCTGCGCGCCGCTGCCGTGTTCGTAAAGCGCCTCGTAAGGCGGCATATCCAGCCAGCCAGCGCGGGTCATTAGACGCCCGATAACATCGCACATTGCGTGATCTAGCCGCGAACTTGCTGCAACCGCGCAAATCACCACCACGGCAGCTAACAAGGTGGCAACTTGCACAATCACACCGGTTTGACCCTCTGCGGCGGTAACCGCAAGGATCACTGTTGAGGCCAAAGTAACAACGCCGAGATGCCCGGTGAGCATCAGCATGATCAAAATGCGGCGGCGCACCGGGTGGTGCATCGACGCCTCGGATTCGGAAGTCGTGTAACCCGTGCCGGTCAGTGCCGAGATCGCCTGAAACTTCGCGGTCTGCTGCGGCAGTCCAGTTAAGCGTAAACCTACGCCAGCGGATCGGACCACTGTCAGCGACACTGCCAAAAGGACCAACAGGGTAAGTCCGGCAACCACCGGGTCAGGCCCAACGATGGGCGTGGATTACCCCCCCGCGCCAGATGGCGAGCATGCCAAAGGGTTGCAGCTTTGGATTGGTCATTGCAGTACTCCTCACACCAATTCGGCGTCGGTCATGATTTCCACCAGCGCCGGGCCTTCAACCGCCAGAGCCTTTTCCAAAGCGGCCTCTATCTCGGTGCTTTGGGTGACTTTCTGTCCATAGGCGCCACAGATTTTGGCGAAGGCCGCAAAGGAAGGATTGTGTAGACCGGTTTCCCAGACCGGCCATTCGCCAGCCCGCTGTTCCTTGGAGATCTTGCCTAGCTCCCCATTATGCAGCAGCACATGGGTGATATCCATGTTGTGTTTCACAGCGGTTGTCAGGTCCATCGGGTATTGCCCAAACCCGCCATCGCCTGAGATCGAGATGACCTTGCGGCCTTTGAATTCGGCAAAATCCTGGGTCGCCGCCCAGGCACCCATGCCGGCAGGAAAGCCGAACCCGATCGAGCCCAGATAGCCCGACATCAACACCCTTTGACCTTTGGTCTCGAAATATCTGCCAAAGGAGTAGGTGTTGTTGCCCACATCGACGGCAATGATCGCGTTTGCGGGTGCAACCCGGCTGAGCGCGTCGAATACAGCAAATGAGTGCACGCCCTTGTCGGTCTCTTCCGCCATCCGCGAAATCTTTTCCGCCCGCCACATCGTCCAACGGTTGGCTAGTTCGGCGATTTGGTCAGGACGGTCGGAGTTGTGGGTCATGGTCGCGGTGACGGCGGCGCAGAACGCGCCGATCTCACCCCAGACCGGCAAGCTGACAGGGTGGAATTTCCCCAGTTGCATCCGCTCGAAATCCACCTGAATGATCGGTTTCGAGCGCTCGATCCCGGTGTGGTTGGAAAACGAAGTGCCAAGCGCCACGATCAAATCAGCCTCGTTCATGAACCAACTGGCGATCGGAGTTCCCGACCGGCCCAACACGCCCCCTGCATTGGGATGACTATCGGGGATCAGACCCTTGCCTTTGAAAGTGGTCAACACCGGTGCACCCAATGTCTCGGCAAGTGCAATGATAGCATCGCGCGCGTCCCATGCCCCATGGCCGATGACGAAGATCGGCCGCCTGGCAGCGTTGATCATGCCTGCCGCTTCGGCAATATCTTCATCACTTGGCTTGACCACAGGCCGGCTCATCCTACCCTTCGGTCCGGCGGCTTTGGCATCGCTAGGGACCGTTTGAACGTCATCGGGAAAGATCAGATGCGCTACGTCACGTTCGTTCAGTGCAGTTTTACAGGCCAAAGACATCAATTCGGAATGGTTCGAGGTGCTAAGCACAGGTTGCGAAAACCGCGCCACCGCTTGAAACGCGGATCTTAGGTCAATGTCCTGGAAGGCTCCAGGGCCGAAGACCTGGGTTTGCACCTGACCGGTCAGCGCCAGCACTGGGGCGCGGTCAACTTTGGCGTCCCACAGGCCGGTCATTAAGTTGGTGGCACCGGGTCCAGCGATGGTCAAACAGGCCGCCGGTTTGCCGGTCAGCTTGCCATAGGCCGAGGCAGCAAAGGCGGCAACGCCTTCGTGACGGATGCCGATGTAATTCAGATTGCCCGCCTCGGTCTGCAAGCGTAGGGCATCGGACAATCCCAGATTGGAATGTCCAACCATGCCGAATACAGTTTTGACCCCCCAGTTCACCATAGTTTCCGCCATCACGTCGGTCACGGTAGGGATGTGTTCAGGCGCCGGCTCCAGGCCGACGAACACCTCACCATCGCGCAGTTCGACCGGGTACATTTTTTGACCGCTATCTTCATGCCCGCCCGGCGGTTTTCCAGTCAGCGGATCGAAATCCCAGCCATGCCAAGGGCAGCGCAGCCAACAAGCGCCACCGAGGCCGGTCTCAATCGAGCCTTCGCCAAGCGGTCCTCCCTGGTGCGGGCAGTGATTGTCCATTGCGGCCCATTGACCGTCGAAATGGCTAAGGCAGATCGAGACCGTGCGCGCGGTGACTGTCTTGACCCGGCCCTCGGGCAGATCGGTTACCCGACCAACAAAAATCCATTCTAGATCGCTCATGCCACTCCTCCAAACGCGACGCCCGTCAGCTCGGACATGTCTTTTTTCCAGGTGGTAAGGTCGTCCTGGTTAAACTTGGACAGGTGGTCGTGACCACAGGCGCGCGCCATCACTTGCATCAATTCGACGCTGGCCGTAAAAAAATTCGCCAGTTGGCGGGCGGAATTCTCGACGATGATCCGGCTGGCCAGATGCGGTTTTTGCGACGCAATTCCAACCGGGCAGTTGTTTGTATGGCAGGCCCGCATCGCGATGCAGCCGATAGCCTGCATCGCCGCATTCGACACCGCGATGGCATCAGCTCCAAGCGCCAGCGCCTTGATGAAATCCGCAGGTTTGCGCAAGCCACCGGTAATCACCAGGGTGACATCCCTGCGCTCCAAGCGGTCCAGATGTCGTCGCGCACGGGCCAAGGCCGGGATTGTTGGCACCGAGATGTTGTCGCGGAAAATAATCGGAGCTGCCCCGGTGCCACCACCGCGCCCGTCAAGAATGATATAATCGACCCCGACCTCAAGGGCTGCGTCGATGTCCTTTTCGATATGCTGCGCCGATAGTTTATAGCCAATCGGGATGCCGCCGGTCCGATCGCGTACTTCATCGGCGAATTCCTTGATTTGCGCTGGCTCGGTCCAGTCGGGAAAGCGCGGTGGCGAAATAGCATCCTGCCCCGGTTTCAAGCCGCGCACTTCGGCGATCTTGCCCTGGACTTTTTTGCCGGGAAGGTGTCCGCCGGTGCCGGTCTTGGCCCCCTGACCACCTTTGAAGTGAAACGCCTGAACGTTTGCCAGCTTGTCCCAGGAAAATCCAAACCGGGCCGAAGCCAGCTCATAAAAATATCGGTTATTGGCGGCTTGTTCTTCTGGCAACATGCCGCCCTCGCCCGAACAAATGCCTGTCCCCGCCAGTTCAGCCCCGAGCGCCAGCGCCACCTTGGCAGGTTCAGACAGTGCCCCAAATGACATGTCCGAAACGAACAGCGGGATCTTCAGCCGTAACGGTTTTTGCGCATTAGGCCCAATGATAATATCGGTGCCAACCGCGTCGCCGTCTAGCAACGGGGCTTTGTGAAGCTGAGCCGTCAGCAGTTGGATATCGTCCCATTTCGGCAACTCGTCGCGCGGCACACCCATCGCTTCGACCTTACCGTGATGACCGGTCTTGGACAGCCCGTCACGGGCATATTGCTGGATCAAGTCATTGTTCGGCTCTTCCGCGCCACCGTGCAACGTGTCCGCATAAAGCCCAAGATAGGCCTCGCGATTGTAAGGTTGCGGATTGTCCACTGCCCAAGCCGCAATTTCGTCGGCATCGACCAGAACATCGTTGCCGTCGATCCACGAATTGAACTTCTGCAGCACCTCTTGGTTGGCATATTCCGACACGCCGCTGTCGAGCCTGTAGTCCCAGTTGTGCACCCCGCAGATTAGGTTGCGACCGCTGACAAACCCGTCCGACATCAAGGCGCCGCGATGCAGGCAGCGGCCATAAAACACCGAGATCTCATCGTCGAAGCGCACCACAACCAGATCAACCTCGCTCACCAAAGCGTATTGCGGTTTGCGATCCGGCAATTGGCTAAGCTCGGCAACAGGGGTTTTGTTCATCTTGTATCCTTCTTAAATCTTATCAGTTTTCAAGGGCATGGCAGGGGCCTCGACGGGCATGGTTTCAGGACATTCGCCAAATTTCGCAATGCGCCGGGCATACCAACGGGCACCGGGCGCGGCGGTGACGCCGTGCAGGATCGCGCTGATCCAAACTGCGTTGATCGCTAGGTAAAGTACATCTTCGCCGACACCATGGTCTAGTTGGTCCACCACCAACAGCGCAAAAAGTGCTGTGGCCAGTCCGCGTGGTCCAAACCAGCCAAAGAACCCGCGCGTCACCGGCGCCGCATCGGTGCCGATGAGCGACAGCCAGATGGCCAGCGGGCGCACAACGAACAGACTGATGAGGATCAGCGCCAAAGTCGGCCAGGTCAGATGCGCAGCCGCCTCGGGCACCAATACAGCGCCAAGCAGGAAAAACGCGGTCCAGGACAAAAGCTGTCCTTCGCTTTCGGTGAACTCATAGACAAAAGCACAGCGACCCTGCACGATGGCGCCAAAAGCAAGCCCGCCTGCAAAAGCGGCGATAAAACCGTTGCCGCCGATTAACGTCGCCGACAAATAGGCGGATGCGGCCAGGGCCAACGCGCCGATACCTTCATAGACGTCTGCGGTCGAATGTGTGCGTTTCGCCCAAAGCAGAACGACCGCGCCCAAAGCACCCACAGCGGCACCGGCCAGCGGGCCAAGGATAATCTGTTTCAGGCCGAACGCGATCCAGCCCCCCTCGGGTGCCATGCCGTGGGGTGCAGCAAATGCCGCCATCATCAAGACCAGCGGCAACGCCAACCCGTCGTTCAACCCGCTTTCCACGGTCAAAGCACGGCGTGGTCTTTGCGGTACCGCTGGGTTGCTGATCACCGGCTGCCCCAACGCCGCGTCCGTCGGCACCAAGATGGCAGCAACCAAAGCGATGACGGCCAACGGCCAGCCTGGTAACAGCATCCAACCGACCACGGTTCCGATCAGAAATCCCAGGGGCAATCCGATCGCCAGCATCCGCACCGGCCAGACATTGCGGCGTCTAAGAGCGGCTTGATCAATCTGGGCAGCATCCAGAAACAGCAAAATGATCAACGCGATCTCGGCCACCAGATGCAGCGCCGCCTCGGTACTTTCAGCCGGGACCATGCCAAGTTGATCTAACAAAACGCCAAAGCCAAGAAACGCAATTGGTGCCGTTATGATCGTCGTCGAAAGCCGTTGCGCGATCATGCAAAATGCCAATAAAAATGCCGCTAGTATCAGATATGCGATCACGAAAGTGGGTCCTTGCTCTGGATGACCTGTTTGTGCTTGGAGTATAGATGCGGGGTGGACCCCAAAGGATACACAATGATGAGAAAAAAATCCTGTAGGCCCATAATGGGCAAGCCAAGCCGCACTATCGCCTTTTTTGACAAAAGGTGAAAGAAGCCCCCGATACTTCGCCAGACACCATGACCCAGTCGGTGGCAGCGGCCCTAGTGCGCGGCAACATCGGCTGGATGCTCGCCGTCGCCAGGCGCTTTCTAAACGACCCCGCAAAAGCAGAGGACGCTGTGCAAGCCGCTTTCGCCAAAATCCTTGAAAAACACGCCGGTTTTGAGGGTCGCTCCGATATCAAAACCTGGATGCATCGCATCGTTGTCAACGAGGCCCTGATGATCCTTCGGCACATGCGGCGGCGCAACGAAGTTGCGATTGATGACCTGCTGCCGGATTTCGACGTTTTGGGCTGCCGTCTCTCGTCAGAAACCAGACCCGAACAGAGCCCTGACAACATCCTGCAATCTGCCCAAACGCGCGCGATTGTCGCTTCGAAAATCGCCGCATTGCCCGATCAATACCGTATCGTTTTGGTTCACCGGGACATCGAAGGATTGACCACATCGGACGTCGCCCAGGTGTTGGAGATCAGCGAAGGTAATGTAAAAATCCGTCTGCACAGGGCCAGATCCGCCCTGAAAACGCTGCTTGATCCCTACATGATTGGAGGAAGGATTTGAAACCGCGCGCCAGGTCGCTACGCCGCCGTCTGCACGGAATTTTGTTCCGCTTGCCAACGATGATCACGTGCCAAGAGTTTGAGGGTTTCATTTTGGCCTATCTGGAGGATGAGCTTTCGGCCAAGCAAAAGCGGATCTTTGAAATGCACCTGCGTCTTTGCAACGAGTGCCGCGTATATTTGTCTGCCTATCGGCATGTGCTGGACGCCACAAAATCCCTGGCTGTCGATCACCATGAGCAGTTGGAGGACGTGCCGGCCGATCTGGTTGCAGCCATACTGGACGCGAGGCGATGATACCAAGCGTCCCGGCATCAAAATCGGCACGAAGAGAAATGGCAACCATGGCAAATTTCCTTTGTCAGGTTGATTAAGATCAATAGTGATTTGCGATACCCTGCCCAGTTCCCTGTTGGTGAGCGCCGCGGCAATGGATCTCCTTGTTGGCGGTTTAATTGCGGACGATCTCGCAATTATTGCCAATGAGGAAAGAAAAGTGCCATGGCCTTTCTCGCGGCTGCCATCGCATACTACAAATGCCATGGTGTTACGATCAAGCAAATGATGACCGATAATGGCGGCCGGCATAAATCTAAAGCCTTCGCGGCAGCCTGCAGCAAGTTCTGCATCCGCCGCACAGACATGACCCCAACGAGGTTTCCATGCGAGAATTTGATCCCTGCCGCTTCGGAGTTTATGCTCAGTACACCAAAATCGCCAAGGACCATGTCGGTAACATGGTGGTGCTGCCATGACCCATGTGTTGTTTGATTGCGCGCTACAGCCGATCAGAAGAATGCATGAGCGCCATCAAACGCTAAAGAATTTCGTCGATTGGCCAAGCGATCTGCGCTTTACCGAGCGCCCAGCTTGCGCGGCACCGGTGATTGAACATTTGTGCAACAATCCAGGCGTAGGTAACCCCCATACCGATCTTGTGCGCGATGCGGTGGTAGCGCTGGCACCGCACGTTGAGTGGCGTCGCAGCTATCAGGAAAGCGAGGTCGGCGCCGACTTTCTGCAGCGCTTTGGCTGGTTCGAACTCATCGGCCCGCGCGGTCATTATTTCAGCCAAAACGCCAGGGTGATGCTGGCCTATTGGGGTCCTAACCTGCACTACTCCTGGCATCTGCACGAACCGGAGGAACTATATTTTGTCGTCGCCGGTGGTGCCGAATTTGCGGTCGAAGGGGAAAAATCGCGCATGCTGGAGCCAGGCCAGGAGCAATTTCACCACAGTATGCAACCCCATGCCCTCACCACCCATGATACCGGCATATTGGCTTATGTTTTGTGGCGCGGCGATGATTTAGATGCCGGCCTACGCATGAGGTAATGCTGTAATTGCCCAACTGGTCCTGCGGGTTCGCATAACGCCATTTAACGGTTGGTGCGTTCAAACTGCGGCAGACCGTCTTTGATCTGGTAATAGTCGCCCTTGTCGGCGACAAAAATGTGGGCGCTCAGTTGCAATCCGGCGCCCGGCTCGAAACACCCGGCCATAATCGAGGTATTTTCGGAGCCGTTTCGTTTCCAAAACAGCACCGAACCACAGGTCGAGCAAAACCCACGTTTCGCGGTGTTCGAGGCCGCATACCAGGTCACGTTTTGTGTGCCCTCGACGGTCAAATTGGCATCGGCGGCATCGGTCGCGGCAAAGTGATGGCCCGACTGCTTGCGGCACTGGGTGCAGTGACACGCCAACACGTCGCGCAACTTGCCATCAATCGTAATCCGCACCTTGCCACACAGGCATGACCCCTTGACCGTATCAGCCATCGTCCATTTCCTCAGTCAGGCGTTAGCCGCATGGCGAGGTTCTTCGAGATCGCGACGGCCTTGCAATAATTCGGCCACCAGGAATGCCAGTTCAAGCGCCTGGTTGGCATTGAGCCGCGGGTCGCAATGGGTGTGGTAACGATCCGCCAAATCAGCTTCTGAGACCGCGTGCGCACCACCGGTACATTCGGTAACGTCGCGCCCGGTCATCTCGAAATGCACGCCGCCTGGATGGGTGCCCTCGGCGCGGTGCACATCGAAAAACTCGCGCACTTCTTGCAACACCCGTTCGAACGGCCTGGTTTTGTAGCCGCCAGCGGAAATTGTATTGCCGTGCATCGGGTCGCAACACCACACCACTTGTTTGCCCTCGCGTTTGATTGCTTGAGCCAGCGCCGGCAGATGATTGCCGACCTTGCCAGCGCCGAACCTGGCAATCAAGGTCAGCCGGCCGGCTTCATTTTCCGGGTTCAAAATATCGGTTAACCGCAACAATTCGTCCGCTGTCAGCGAAGGACCGCATTTCATGCCGATCGGGTTCTTAATGCCCCGGAAATACTCCACATGAGCGTGTTCCGGGTGCCGGGTGCGGTCGCCAACCCATACCATGTGACCAGAGGTCGCGTAATATTCGCCGCTGGTCGAATCGACCCGGGTCATCGCCTCTTCGTAGCCAAGCAATAGCGCTTCATGACTGGTATAGAACTCGGTCTCACGCAGCCTGGCATGGTTTTCCGGCGAAAAACCGATCGCTTTCATGAACTGCAGCGCATCGGAAATCTTGTCGGCCATATCGCGGTAGCGGGCCGCTTGCGGCGACTGGTCCACAAAGCCGAGCATCCATTGGTGCACATGCTCCAGATTGGCGAAACCGCCCTGGACAAAGGCACGCAACAAATTGAGCGTGGCGGCCGACTGGCGGTAAGCCATGATCTGGCGCTCAGGATTTGGCACGCGCTCTTTGGGGGTGAATTCGATCCCGTTTATAATGTCGCCACGGTAGCTGGGAAGGGTTACCTCGCCAAGTTTCTCGAAATCGGAGGACCGCGGTTTGGCGAATTGTCCGGCAATGCGGCCGACTTTGACCACCGGGCGCGATGCGGCAAATGTCAGCACCACCGCCATTTGCAGGAACACGCGGAAGAAATCGCGAATATTGTCGGCGCCATGTTCGGCAAAGGATTCCGCGCAATCCCCGCCCTGCAACAAAAATGCTTCGCCGCGCGCTACTTCGCCGAGCGCCCGTTTGAGTTGGCGTGCCTCACCGGCAAATACCAAGGGCGGATAGCTGGAAAGGCGTTTTTCGACCGCTTCCAGCGCCATCGGATCGGGAAATTTGGGAACCTGATTGATCGGTTTCGACCGCCAGGACGAAGGGGACCATTTGCCTGCCATCATACCATGCTCGCTGGGCCAGTTTGTTACGGTTTGCGTTCCACACAATGTGTGCGCGGACCGGCCGGGTTATAGCGCATTGCTAATTCTTGCCAAGAAAATTCGGCAACGCGCCAGTGGCTGATTTTAGCGCATTTTGAGGATTTGGTCGAACAGGCCGCGTTCTGTCGCCGTCAGCATGACCGCACGGGCATATCGTGGCTCAACCCGGTCTTCAAGAATGTCGCGGTCAAACCCGTCGGTGGTGGCAACAAATCGATGCACCCCTTCTTCGCCAAAATTTGCCAGAAAGCCTTGCATGACCGCATCGAGATAAGAGCGCAGGATCGGTTGCCTTGGTGCGCCTTCGCCATTGTCGGCGGCGACATAAACATAAAGCGACGACGGTTCGTGCGGTTGGTCGCGCAACCGTTCAACCGCATGGTCCGGCAACCGCTTGCGATCATAGCCTTCTTCGCGCCGGTCGAGCGCCGGCATTTCACTTAGCCGATCAACCACCACTACGCCATCGATCGAGCTCTCCTTTACCGGTCTGACGCTCAACAATGAAACCGGGTAGTCGGCGCTTTGCGCCCGCGATTGCCACACCCGCCGCCATCCCTCGAGCCTAGCCGGCACCGAGGTGACATAATCAGTGCGTAGGGTGTGCCGGTTTACCAGCGACCCATAGCCAAAATAGGAAAATAGCGAACCGTTTGTGATGGTGGTGGTCATGACAACGGCTATATGCGCTTCCTGACCGGGACGGCAAGACCCAGATTTCAAATTGTCCGGGCCGGCGACAGTTTCGCGCCAGGCGCCCGGTTCAACAATCAATACGTTGGCAGCGCTACCAACAACCTCTAGTGGAATGAATTTGACATTTGGTGCCCATTTGCAGCATCGTCGTTTGTCAAATGTCAAATTTAAAAATTCTAGTAGATTCAATATCTTGCTAGTGGTTCTTTTGTTGCCAACATTTGCAAACCTAAGTGTTGCAACGGGACGCAAATGTTAGAATCGAACCACTAGAAGCTCATTTCAACATAGCCAACCTGGAGTACCCAATGCCGCTTCCTGACAAAATGCACGCCCTGTTATTGAAAAAGGATGGTTTCGCCGCAAAGGCCGAGGGTATCGCCTTTGCCAGCATGGAACCTTATTTAGAAGCGGCGATCACCGAGGTACCGAAACCCGGCGACGGCGAGGTGTTGATCAAGGTCATTCGGTCGTCGATCAACCCGTCCGATCTGCATTTCATCAAGGGCGAATACGGCCACCCGCCGGTCGCCGGTACACCGGCCGGTTTCGAAGCGGTCGGCACAGTGGTCACCTGCGGTGGCGGCACGATTGGCGAGGCCCTTGTTGGCAAACGGGTCGCCTTTATCGCCGATCGTAGCGGCGCCTGGGCCCAGTACTCGCTTGCTACCGCCGAGACCTGCATCCCGGTTGCCGATGCGGTGCGCGATGAGGATGCGGCAGCAATGATTGTTAATCCGCTGACTGCGGTTGCCATGTTCAACCTCGTGCAGGAGGCGCAAAGCCCGTCTTTCATTTTAACCGCCGCGGCAAGCCAGCTTTGCAAACTATTGATCGGCCTTGGCCGCAAGCACGATATCGCGCCGATTGCGATTGTGCGCCGCAACGAGCACATCGACATGCTCACCGAGCTCGGCGCCAAGCATGTGCTGAACCAATTAAATGAGGATTTTGCCAACCAGCTTGCCGCTGCTATCAGCGCCGAAAAGCCGCGCGTCATGCTCGATGCCCTCGCCGATCCGGTAGCCGGTGCGATTTTCACCGCCATGCCCAGATTGGCGAAGTGGATAATCTACGGCAAACTGTCCAGCGATCCGATGCTGGTCGATCAACCTGGCCAGATGATTTTCATGGAAAAGTCGATCGAGGGCTTTTGGCTAACCAAATGGATGCGCGAAGCTGACCAAAGCGCCCGCATGGCGGCGGTGATGACCGTGCAGCAAATGTTCATGAGTGGCGAATGGCACACCGATGTGCGGGCCACCATTCCGCTTGGCGAGGCGATCGCCCGACTGCCCGACGAACTTGCCAAGGCAAATACCGGCAAGGTGATGCTGATCCCCTAAATGGGCCCTCTCGCATTGTATTCCTGGAATTTCCGGTTTCAACAAAGATTTTTTCACTCGAATTGAACCAACTGGATACCCAAACGTCGCCCTTTGTTGCCGTTTGTGATAGCTGGAAGAAACATTTGGAGGTCAAATTGGACGACAATCGAGGCAAGAGCCGGAATTTTTTTAAAGGCGGACCAGCGCGTTCCTATTTGAACAATGTTGGTGATACGCTTGTTGAAGCCTTTCATTTGCTTGGCCTGTTTGCAATAGGCGCCGCGACCGTTTGGGCCGCCGGGCACGCGTTCTTTGTAATGATGGTCAAAGGAACGGCGACTGTCGAAGATCTGCTGCTTTTATTTATTTATCTTGAGATTGGAGCCATGGTCGGCATCTATTTTAAGACCAATCATATGCCGGTGCGTTTTTTGATTTATGTAGCGATTACCGCATTGACCCGCCACCTTGTTGGTTTCGTCAATTCCCATCACGATCCGGAAATCGATATCCTGGTGGCGGCGGCGGGGATTCTCATTTTATCCGCATCTGTGTTGGCATTACGCTACGGCTCCTACAAATTTCCCAGCGAGTTGGTAGAATATGAGGCGCCGACGAAAAAAATCAGAAACGATGGCGATGGGGAGACCTAAGAGGCAATTTAAGAAGTCGCAATGGGGTTGAAACTATTTTCAAATTTCCATTTGCATTGGCGCTAAAGATTGACCGTTCTTCCAACGCCTGATTTGCGGGCCATTTCGAACGCCAAAGCAGCGAGCGCAATATCACCGAGCGGGTGGCCCCGGAACAGGAACGCGGTGCGTTCATCGTCAGAATTGCGCCCCGATGCTTGGCCCAGTACCAGGCCGGCCAGATCGCCGGTGATCAGATCCGGGTCGGCAAGCTTGTTCGGCAAGCTTTGTTCTTGTTCCAGATCGTCCACCAGCAAGCGGTCGAAGGCGGTAAACGTATCCTTGTGCCAAGGTGCAGCGATATCGGTGCCGGCGGTAAACGA
Organism: Rhizobiaceae bacterium; assembly: GCA_965248715.1. Classification (GTDB taxonomy): domain Bacteria; phylum Pseudomonadota; class Alphaproteobacteria; order Rhizobiales; family Rhizobiaceae; genus CBDFKB01. The sequence goes on along the minus strand of CBDFKB010000005.1, from coordinate 66,075 downwards.
ACCCGGCGCCAGCCAATTGGCGTCGAGAAACGGCACGGTTTGCGGTCCCAGCGTAACCGAAGTAACCAGCAAATCGACACCGCTAACCGCCTCGCGTGCACTGTCGCAAATGATTGCCTCCAGTCCGATCGCGCGCGCCTCGTCACGCAACCGCTCCATGTTGGCGCGGCCACGGCTGAATATTTTGACGGCAGCGAGGGGAAACAAATCGGCAAACGCCTTGAGATGGGTCGATGCCTGCACGCCGGCGCCGATGAAGGCGAGGGATGAAGCGTCTTTACGGGCAAGCTTGGCGGCGGCAACCGCACTCAACGCTGCAGTGCGGATGCCCGTGATCCAATTGCCATCCATCACCGCTACCGGGATACCGGTTTCGCTGTCGAGCAGGGTGATGATAGAATTGATCTGCGGCAAACCGCGCTCAGGATTTCGCGGATTGAGCAACAAGGATTTGGTGGCGATGAACGGCGGGTCATCGGAGGCGGAAAGCGTGGCCATAACGTAACGGCCGTCGGGCGGGTGCAGCACAGCCTTGGGGGCGCTCCAGGTCTTGTTTGCAAATTTACCGTGGATGACCCTTTCGATAGCAGACATCGCATCGGCAGTAGTAATATCAAGCCCTTCCAGTTCGGCTTGCGACAAATATGTGATTTCGGCCATCTTTGCCCCATGAATCGGTTTTGCTAACGATAGTCGTGCAATGCCCGCTTGGCCAGGCGTTGTCACTAAAGCACGGCACCGACAACCATCACGCAATACAACCCTGTTGAAAATGTCCGCACCTTTGCTCTAGGGTCTGTTGAGGTTGATGATTATGGCGCCTGGCAGATTAAGCGCAGGACAAGGGTCTGGTCGACCCACAATCTCCTAACTGAGGAAGGGCGTACCTTGGCAAATCCCGTTACCATTACCCGCAACGAAAATATTGCTGTAGTGCGGATCGATAACCCGCCGGTCAACGCCTTGTCGCAAGCGGTCAGAAGTGGGCTCGACCATGCGGTCGCTACTGTCGCCAATGATGATAAGATCAAGGCGGTGGTGCTGATTTGCGCCGGCCGTACTTTCATCGCCGGCGCCGATATCCGCGAATTCGGCCAACCACTCAAACCACCATCTTTGCCAGATTTGATCAACCGTATCGAGGCGTGTCCTAAAGCGTGGGTCGCGGCCATGCACGGCACCGCGCTGGGCGGTGGTTTCGAGGTCGCGCTTGGTTGCCATTACCGGGTCGGCACACCGGGTGTCCGGGTCGGGCTTCCCGAAGTCCATCTTGGTCTCATTCCCGGCGCTGGCGGCACCGTACGGCTGCCTCGGTTGATCGACGTCGATGCCGCGATCGACATGGTCACCGGCGGCAAGCCGGTCAATTCAGACCGCGCCCATGAACTTGGCATTTTTGATCTGCTGTGCGAAAGCGACGCTGCCCTAGAGCAAGCCGCGATCGATTTCGCCAATGAAATTACCGACGCCGCCAAGCCGGAAGCGCTTTCGCTACGCGAGCCAGTAAGCAAGGTCGATGATGATTTTTGGGCCACGGCTGAAAAAGCTGTTGCAGCAAAAGCGCGCGGACAATTGTCGCCGCTGGAAGGGTTCGGCTCGATCCGCGATGGCATCGGGTTGCCGTTTGCTGAAGCGCTGAAAGGCGAACGCGAGCGCTTTGCCAAACTGCGCGACAGCGACCAGTCAAAAGCGATGCGTCATGTGTTTTTCGCCGAGCGTCTAACCACAAAGGTGCCGGAACTCGATGGGGTCAAACCAATAGCGTTGGCGCGCACCGGGGTCATTGGCGGCGGCACTATGGGCGCCGGTATCGCCGCCTCGATGTTATTAGCCGGGCTCGAAGTCACCATGGTCGAACGCGACGATGAGGCCGCCGCTAATGGTGCCGGACGGGTGCAGGCAATACTGGCCTCATGCCACAAGCGCGGCATAATCGATGGCATCGCCCTTGAGGAAGCAAATCGTCGATTTGCCACCGCTTGCGACTATGCAAGCCTCGCCGATGCTGATCTGGTGATTGAGGCGGTATTTGAGGAGATGGCGGTCAAACGCGATGTGTTCGCCAAGCTGGAAGCAGTCTGCCGAAATAATGCAGTGCTGGCCAGCAACACGTCTTATATGGATGTCAATGAGATTGCCGCGGCCACCCATTCGCCGGAGCGGATACTGGGCATGCATTTCTTCTCGCCGGCCCATGTCATGCGCCTGGTGGAAGTCATCAAGACCGAACGGGCAGCACCGGAGATCGTCGCCACCGGCTTCGCGCTCGCCAAGCGGCTTGGCAAGGTGGCGGTGCTGTCAGGTGTGTGCGAGGGGTTTATTGGCAATCGCATTTTGTCGGCTTACCGGGCGCAATGCGACTATATGCTGGAAGATGGCGCCGTGCCCGCCGAAATCGACGCCGCCATGCGCAATTTCGGTCTGCCGATGGGTATTTTTGAAATGCAGGACATGGCCGGCCTTGACATCGGTTGGGCAAGGCGTAAACGCCTCGCAGCAACCCGTGACCCCAACGAACGCTATGTGACAATCGCCGATCGGCTGTGCGAATTGGGCCGCTTTGGCCAAAAGACCGGAAAGGGCTGGTATGATTACTCTGCCGGTGGCCGCAAGGGGGTGCCGGACCCGATTGTCGAACAAATAATCGTAGAAGAAGCTGCGGCGAAGGTGATTGTGCGTCGAGCAATTAGCGAAGCCGAAATCATCGAACGCATCACTGGGGCGATGATCGACGAAGGTCGCAAAATCCTAGACCAGGGGATCGCGATCCGTGCCTCCGACATCGATATAGTGATGATCCTCGGTTACGGCTTTCCACGCTGGCGTGGCGGGCCGATGTTCATGGCCGGCATCACCGATTAACCGGCGCAATGCAAATCGTCGGGCGAGCCGAGATTTTGGTTGACCGACACCGCACGTGTCCCTATTTTCCGCGCGCATTCGGCAGCCATCGTCGCCGATCGCGGTCCGGCGTGTTCACGCTTGGGAGCCCTTAGCTCAGTTGGTAGAGCAACTGACTTTTAATCAGTAGGTCCGGGGTTCGAGACCCCGAGGGCTCACCATAAAATCAATGACTTAGCGGATTTGGTAGGGAGTGGTTTTACAGCAAAGTGTAAAACCGGCAAAAAGTTTTACACTTTTGGTCCAGTTCTGTTCTCGTCCATACGCAAAATGGCGCCATCGCTAATTTGCTGATCGTCGGCCAGATAGTGACGCTCTAGAAAACGGGGTAATAATCCAGGGCGACCAAAGCTGGACACTGAAACCGTTTCGGCATCGCAGAAACTTGTCAAAGCAGGAATGACACCCGGAATGGCTGCCAGACAACTTGGTATGATTGGTAACTTCCGGAGCAAATACGGATAGACCGGATGCTGGGGATGTTTCTTGCTGGTATTTGGCCCCTTGTAGATGGCCTGTAACCCCATAAGTTGCATCAGTCGACGCACACGATGAGCTTGAGGGCGAGGTCGGAGAAATCCTCAAAACCCTGCAACCGAATGAGACCGCGTTCGACTTGATCAAAGTGATGTTTAGAAGCGCCTGAGATCAGCGACTGGCCCAGTTTGAAAATGCCGTAAACTCGGCAAAGCAACAGATCAGGCAAATTGAAAAACAAACCGAGGCGCTGTTGGCGCGTATTGTCGAGACCACCAACGAGAGTGTGATTGCTGCTTACGAAGGTAAATTCGCCGATCTCGAGCACACAAGGCTGAGATTGCAGCAACAGGCGGCAAATTACACCGCTCCCACCGGCACATTCGAAGAAAAACTAGAACCGGCGCTTCAGTTCCTCGCAAACCCTTGGAAACTTTGGCAAACCGGCCAGATCGCCCTGCAACGCGCAGTGCTGCGACTAACCTTTACAGAGCGCCTCGCCTACCATCAAAATGAGGGTGCTAGAACCCGGCAATTAGCCTTACCATTCAAGGTGTTAGAGAGTTTTCAAACCGGAAAGTCCGATTTGGTGCACCTCGAAGGAATAACTTCGAACACCATTGATGATGATTTATTCGATACTTTAGAAGACTGGAATACCTACCTCAAAGCGGAAAATGTTGATTTTGACAAACTGCCCACAGAGCCGAAACGTCAGGTAAAGCGAAAGTTGCAACATCGACAAGGGCCGTCATTATGAGACGGCGTGAAGAGATTTCGGCGACTGTGCCGCTTGAGCGGGATTTCAATCACACCAGCAATCCGCCGCCGCCAAAAAGGAAATATCCCTCTCCCATCACGTTTCGCCCTACGGATGAAGAACGCGAGCGGTTGAAAGCGGATGCGGCGGGTATGCCGCAAAGTGCATATATCCGCGCCTGCTTGTTTGGCGCTGGTGCATCAAAACGTGTTGTTCCAGCTGCGGATAGGGTTTTGCTGGCGCAAATTCTGGCGAAGTTGGGTGAAACCCGCATGGCGAATAATCTTAACCAGATTGCCTATCAGGCTAATTGCGGTTCGCTGTTGCTGGATGATCTTACCGAAGAGCAAATCAATGAAGCCATTGTGCACATTGCATGGATGCGAGTTCAATTGATCGAAGCGCTTGGCCTGAAAGGACGCAAAAAGAAAGACCGTGACAAGCCTTGATTTTGGTTGGCAACAGACGTGGCGGCGCAGCAGAATGCGCGCAACACCTTATGAATGTGGCCGATAATGACCATGTTCATATTCATGAGCTGCGTGGTTTCTTATCCAGCGACTTGGACGGGGCATTCCATGAAGCCTATGGAATCAGTCGTGGTACGCGCTGTAAGAAATTCCTATATTCACTATCCCTGTCTCCGCCAGAAACGGAAAACGTGTCGGTAGAGGCGTTTGAAGCGGCAATTGAGGAAATCGAAAAGAAGCTTGGATTTGTAGGACATCCCCGCGCCATCGTCTTTCATGAAAAGAAAGGCCGCCGTCATGCCCATTGTGTGTGGTCGCGTATTAATTCAGCGACCATGACCGCGATTGATCCGTATCAGGACAAACTCACCTTAGAGCAAGTCGCCAGAGAATTATTCATCCAACATGAATGGGATATGCCGCGGGGTTTCAAACGAAAGGAAGATACTGACCCGCTCAATTATACCCACGCTCAGCATAGTCAGGCCAAACGCGCAAAACGTGATCCAAAGGAATTAAAAAATGTCTTTGCCGAATGCTGGCAATCGACTGATTCACGGTCAGCTTTTGAACACGCATTATCTGAACACGGATTTATCCTCGCCAAAGGAGATCGGCGCGCGCATGTCGCGGTTGATCGTGAAGGTGAAGTTTATTCCATCTCACGCTGGGTCGGCGTAAAAGCAAAAGAAGTCCGCACAAAGTTTGGGAGTTACCGCGACTTACCAAGTGTTGACGAAGCGCTTGAATCGTTCGGTAAGCAGAAAGAGAAAACAGCCACCAACCCCGATGCGGAATTGGCGTATCAGGCTAAATTAGCGGAATTGGAACAGCGGCGGTTTGCCCTTGTCGCCAAGCACCGCAGCGCCCGTACTCAACTTACGGAGCACCATAAGGCAAGACGCATTCGTGAGACCAAACTACGCCAAGATAGATTGCCGAAGGGATTAAGGGCGGCGTGGCTCAAACTCTCAGGCCAGTATCAGGCCATTTGCCAAGAGCTGGAAGCCGATGCGTTTCGCTGTGATGCCCGCGATAGAACTGAATATCAGGAATTGATTGAACGGCAATTGCTAGAGCGCCGCGCCCTCCAACGCGAGTTGGACAACCTAGGGTCTGTGGACATTCAGGATTCCCAAAAGCGTTGATTTCTGATTCAAGCTTCCAAAAGGGAGTTTGTAATGGACGAAAAGCGATTTGTTTTGAATGACCGGGTCTGGGAACGCCTTGCGCCTTTGCTCCCCGGCAAGGCAACAGACAGTGGCCGGACAGGCGGCGACAACCGGTTGTTTTTGGAAGCGGTGTTCTGGCGGGTGCGCACGGGGTCTCCCTGGCGCGATCTGCCGACGAAATTTGGCAACTGGAACAGCCAGTTTCGCCGGTTCCGACGATGGGCCGAGCAGGGTGTTTTCGAGAGTCTTTTCAAAGCCATGAGCAATGACCCAGACCTCGAATACGCCATGATTGATGGCACCATTGTTTCGGTTCACCAAAAGGCAACCGGCGCAAAAGGGGGACTCAAAATCAGGCCATCGGGCGCTCGCGCGGTGGGTTGACCACCAAGATCGTGGCGCTGGTGGACGCGCTTGGTAATCTTGTGCGTTTCATGCTGCTACCGGGACAGGCGCATGACATGAGGGGCGTGGCACCGCTGATCAAGGGCGTGTCATTCGCCGCTTTGCTGGCGGATAAAGCGTTTGACGCAAACTGGCTTCTGGAGGAGCTGGAAGACCGGGGCGCAACCGCCGTTATCCCGCCCAAATCAAATCGGATTGTGCAGCGAGAATACGATGAAGAGGCCTATTGTTGGCGGCATTTGGTTGAAAACTACTTCGCCAAGATCAAGGAATTTCGTGGCATCGCAACGCGTTACGATAAAACCGATAACAGCTACGCTGCCAACTGGAACCTTGTCGCGGCGCTTATCGCATCAAGGTGAATGTCCACAGACCCTAGAACACAATCACGAAATTAGATCACCCGCGTTTGATCTTGATCCGGCGCATGAATTAATCATCCCGGTTGATCCCGAAATTTTGAGTATCAAAGCCAAAGTCAATCGTGACCCTGCTTACATTTTGGAAGTGCTTACCGACAAACAAGAAAGCTTCACCCGCAATGACGTGATCCGTGGCTTGGTAAAATATCTGGATGATCCGTTTTTGGTAAGCGGCGCAATTGACAACATCACGCGCTCGCCTGATTGGGTTGAAATTCAAACTGAGCCATCTCCGCTTTTTACCACCCGCAAAATGCTGGCGATGAAAGCGACATTGGCGGACCATGTATTGAGCCTGTCCAAGACTACCGATAAAGGCATTCCATCACGCCATATCAATGCGGCGATTGCGCGGCAAAACCGCGTTCTAAATGCGAAAATCGGTGCTTCTCTTAGCAATGAGCAAGAAACGGCTATTCGACATTGCCTTAAGCCAGCGCGAATATCTGTTGTTGTGGGTTTGGCGGGAGCTGGAAAAAGTACAATGCTCTCTGCGGTCAAGCAAGCATATGAGAGTTCGGGCTATCGCGTGCGCGGCGCGGCGCTATCAGGCAAGGCCGCTGATGGCTTGGAAAGTGCTTCGGGCATAAAATGCCGAACCTTGGCATCCTTTGAATATAGCTGGAAGAATGAGGTCAACCAGTTCACCAGCAATGATGTGCTTGTGGTTGATGAGGCTGGAATGATTGGCACACGTCAATTATTGCGCTTTGTGGAGGAAGTTCAAGAAACTGGCGCAAAAATTATTCTTGTGGGTGATTCTGAACAATTGCAGCCGATTAACGCGGGTACACCGTTTAAAGACATTGTTGACAAAATTGACACGGCACAGCTCACCGAGATTCACAGACAAAAGTCAGAGTGGCAAAAACGCGCTTCGCTTGAGTTTGCGCAGGGTCGGGTTGAACAGGCACTCAATGCTTATGAATTGCATGGTCATGTCAAAGAAGCGCGGGACACGCCAGCCGCTATTCTCAATCTTGTCGAGGATTACATGAAGGATATTTCGAACAATACAGGTGCGTCATCACGCTTGGCTCTCGCTTATCGACGCAAAGACGTTCACGCTATTAATCAATCTATTCGTGCCGCTTTAAAGGATTCAGGTGAATTAATAAATGAAATCACGGTTCAAACCATTCATGGCAAGCGCGCATTTGCCAGCAAAGACCGTATAATGTTCACAAAGAAAGACCGCGCGCTTGCCATTCAAAACGGGATATTTGGCACCGTTCAATCGGTTGGTGCAAACAAAATTACGGTACTCATTGATGCAGATGGGGCGCAAGGGTTACGCACCATCACCATCAACCCAAAACTCTACCCTCATTTTGATCATGGTTACGCATCCACGATACACAAATCACAGGGCGCAACCGTTGATCGCGCCTTCGTCCTTGGTTCTGGTCTGATGGACAGACACTTAGCCTACGTCGCCATGACACGCCACAGAGAAGAAACAACGCTCTATGGGGATCGTAGTAGCCTACAAAAGATGCGCCATTTAGGTGAGGAGAAATCGCAAACCCGTCAACAAAATCTCGCTCATACCTCACGACAAACACGCGGTCCGACAATGCACTGAGTGTTGTTAGTCAATGGCTGTATAATGAAATCGCGCAAATCCAACCAATTCTGATGGGCCAACGATCAACTGGATGGTTCTATTTACTTCCAAACCACCTTACCATTCAAGGTGTTAGGTGTGATCGGTGATCAAAAAAATTAAATTGTGCTGTTGGAGGGAGAAACCAACAACTCAAGTTTGATGTTTTAGAGCCCAAACGAAAATTAAGTTGAGTGATTTCAGCAATTTGTGATTCATTCGGATTGTTTGAAGATTCGAAGGAGCTCACCATGGCTTGGACTGAAACCACTCGGCGCGATTATGACAGACGTTCATTGAGGTGGTCCCGGATTGTTGGACAGGTTAGCAGCTTTGTTAAGGTGTATTTTGTTGTCTGATCATGCTGCCAGTTTCTCGTCTTGTTTCTCTTTTTTCAACCCGTAGATTTCGTCGGGCGTTGCACCGTTGAATGTCGAGTGTGGACGTTCTTCGTTGTAGAAGGCAAGCCAATTTTTAATATGGCGTTTGGCCACAAAGCCATCGGTCATTTCGTGCAGGTAAACGCATTCGTATTTCAATGACCTCCACAGCCTTTCAATGAAGATGTTGTCCAGAAAGCGGCCACGTCCATCCATGGAGATTTTGATCTTTGCATCCAGCAACACGCCGGTAAAGGCGGAACTTGTAAACTGACTGCCCTGATCCGTGTTGAATATCTCCGGTTTGCCGTATCGGGAAATGGCTTCTTCCAGAGCCTCTACACAGAAACTGGCATCCATCGTATTTGACAACCGCCAGCTCAGCACTTTTCTCGTTGCCCAGCCCATGATTGCCACCAGGTACAGAAACCCCCGCCTCATCGGAATATATGTGATGTCGCTGCACCAGACCTGATTGGGCCTGTCAATCACCATACGCCGCAGCAGATATGGATAAATCCGATGCTCCGGGTGCGGTTTGGACGTGTTGGGAGCCTGATAGATCGCACACAACCCCATCAACCGCATCAATCTGCGAACACGGTGACGGCCAATCTTCACGCCGCTCCGGCGCAAGTGATGCCGTATCTGGCGACTGCCAAAGAAGGGGTATTTCATGAAAAGCTCATCGATCTGCCGCATCAGCGCCAATGTCTCTGCGCTTTCTCCCTTTGGCTTGTGATAGAACGATGAGCGGCTGACCTGGACAAGCTGGCATTGACGGCTCAAGCTGAGTTCAGGGTGATCGCGGGCAACCATCGCCTTGCGTTCCGCCCTGCTCATTGCTTGAGCCCTTTTGCCAAAAAATCCCGTTCCACTGTCAACTGACCGATCTTGGCGTGAAGATCATGAACTTGTGCATCATGCTCGGCACCATCTTTTCCAGAGCCCTTGGAAAATACATCCGCAAGACCATCGATTGCCTGGCGCTTCCACGCCGAGACCTGGTTGGGATGCACCTTGTGCTTCGATGCGATCTCCTGCACCGTCCTGTCACCCCGCAACGCTTCCAGCGCTACTCGGGCCTTAAATTCGTCTGTAAACCGGCGTCGTTTCGCCATGTCGTATTCCTCCATCGTCGAAGAAATACACCTTAACAGGCTGTCCGATTTTCTAGGACCAGCTCACATTGCGTTATGCAAGCGATTGCCGGGACGAGGAATGGGTCTTGATTGAAGCTTTCATGCTTCCGCGATCCAAGGTTGGTCGCCCGCGCAAAACAAACATGCGCGATGTGTGGGAAGCGATCGATGTAATCGCTGCCCAACGGGAACGATGTTCGGCCTCGTGATCCAGAACCATCCGCACCGCACGAGCGCGAACTTCAGGTGAAAACTTATTCGCTGTTTTGTTTGTCATACTCTATCCTACTCAGGAGTTAGAGCCTCCGGCAAACAAGGGGCGGTTCAACCTCCGAGATGCCTAAGTCCAAACATATACCTTCAATCCGCATCACACTTCGACTTACCGAAGAAGAACATGCGAAGCTGACGAAAGCCACTGAAGGCGTTTAGAGTCCCCATTAGGGGATCCGTAAACCCCTCGCCTTTAGGCGACGGGATGCTGTAGCATCCATTTATGCAATTCAACAAACGTGGCAGCCATAATGTATGGGACTGTAAGTACCATTTGGTTTGGACGACTAAATACAGATATGAAATTTTGAATGGGGATGTTGGCAAGCGTTGCCGGGAGCTTTTGCGAGAGATAGCGATCTCGCACGAGATCCATATTCATGCTGGCTCGATCAATCGGGATCATATCCATATGTTGTTGTCGATCCCACCAAACCTTTCGGTCTCGCGTGCGGTTCAATTTTTGAAAGGAAAGAGCTCACACAAGTTGCTCAGCGAGTACAAAAGTTTGCGTAAGCGCTATTGGGGTCAGCATTTGTGGGCGTGGGGATACTGGGTGAATTCAAGCGGTAATGTGACAGATGAAGTGTGGAAAGAATACATCAAGAACCAGAAACCACCTGAGCCTGATGATGAATTTGAGGTGGTATAGTCCGCCGAAGCGCGGACCGATCCGGCTTATAGCTGTAACTCGAAGCCACCGGCTTTAGCCGGTGGAGTGTTCACGAGAATTCCTACATTCAAAACAGGCTCTTTGGCAAAGACGTATCATTGCGCAAAACTTGTAGCCGTGTTACATCGCACGTTACTGACAATCAATTGGTACTATTGTGGATGAAGTCATTCCAATGAAATTTGGCGTCATTTACAAGAATTTAGGTTTGCAATTTTCTTACAATGTAGCAATAATTTGAGCTACAGTGATCAAGTGGCAATTGACATTGACCCGCACTTATCGGGAGCCCAAGTTATGACGAAATGGGACAATCCCTACAAAGAAATTCAACATCTCTTTCGAAGCGAAATAAATGGAATGTTGCGGCGTAATAACGGCATCACAGATAGGGAAACTGTATCTAAATTCTTTACAACTGATGACGAAGAAAAAATAGACAAATTTCTGCTAAGATTTTTTGAGATTAATTCTTCCAAAGATTTGGAATGGAAATTAAAATACTCCTCGATAGAAGTTTTTAGAAAGGATATACAAGAAAATAAATTTGTAGATGTAGACAGCTTTCTACGACTTCATAATGAAACTCGGAAAACTGAAAACCGCACCGAATTTCCCTATATTGCGCCTTGCAATAAAAAAAACCAATTGGTCTCGCACTATGATTTTAGCAAGACACCAGTGTTTGGTGTGGACATTTTGGTCAGACCTCCAGTGGAATTCTCTTCATCAAAAGCAGAGTGTGTCAGTCAACGTAACCTAAAGGTCGGAAGCGAGTGTTTTGCTCTGGTCATTCATGGTGATTTTCAAGGAAAATCATTAGTTAATAACTCCGAGTATTTCCATCGACTTATAGTCGGTGATGCCTTTGCTATCGACAATATTGTGAAATTGATTCCAGAAATTGCCCATAAATGTGAAAATGATACAAAAGATGCATTGACGTCTGGCAACATAGAGAAAGCGACGCACAATATTTTGAACCATCTCAACAGCTTTTCTCATGCCGTCTCACTGAGTTTGGTACTATAGATGTATTTTTGACTCCCCGTGCCAATTTCTTCATCACGGTTGACGTCAATTAAGGAGTTGGTGCTCTCCGGCCGGCCAAACCAGTTCGCTTCGCGGCAAAATTGCAATAAACACAACTACCGCTCGGTTTACTTTCCCTGATAAAACCCAAAAACTCTCCTGGTATTGCACTTTCAACATTTTGAGCACATTCTTCATTGCCGCAATGCGAAAATTGCGACAGTTTTCCTAATTCATAATTTTTCCTGATCTCGCCAACCGAACCTACATTCTGTAGGTGCGTTTTTAAATATTGGTGTGAGCGTTCTTGTAGACATTCATCAATTAAAGGAATTGCGCGCTCTATATGGTTAACCACACGCTCCACAGACATCTCTCGTACATCTAGGTCATCTCTGCGAGATACTTTTGCGGTTTTACCGTCAATGAATGTAACTCTCAAAGGCGCTCCTGAATGAAGATGAAAAGTGAGGCGCTGAATAAATCTTCGGTTATTTAGTGGCCGTCCTAGCTGCTCGAATGTTCTATCAATGAGAACATCCAAAGGGGCAAGTTCGTCAGCGATTTTACGAGCAACCTGAAGTTGCTTATCATCTCGAGGTAGCAATACGACTGCATATGGAGAAAGTGTCGACGGTAACGTCAGGCCAAATTCGTCCGAAAAATGGTCGATCATAGGTAAAATTGCACCCTCCCAAAAACCAAATCCAATTTGTTGAACGAATACCTTTCCAACTAGCGTTTTTACTTTTAGATTGAACAACCGCGAGAATGTGTCCCCATGATAGTAGATTGAAAACAATCTAACACTTCCTGCTGGAGGATTTGAAAATGTTTGTAGTGAAGTAACTCGGCTTGCAACTGGCTTGTTGCCCCACATAGATTGATCTACGACAACGAACGCAATACCAACGCGATTAAAAAAGATCGTGGCCAATTCAACCAGCCTGTCAAATTCAGCATCTACGGATTCAACATCCTCAGAAACGAAGTATGCCTCAAATAAGTCTGTATTTTCATCCGAATTGAAAAATGGTTTTGTGGTGGAACGATGAAAGCGAACCATCTGGTGATGAGTATATGCCTTAAAAGGTAGCCTCAATCTTTTTTCTTTCTGAGCGAACGAAAGATGGTAACTTACTAGTGCGTCATTGGTCGAATTGGCGTATGAACCCGTCAAGTTGATTTTTTCGTCTTTTCCCTCTGAAAACCAGTATGTGCCTCCAGCCAAATCCACAACGTTATTACTAACAATTTCAATAACTCGATTGGGCACAACTCTTGGAAACTGCATAGGTTGATAATCATAGTTTTCTAACAAACGTCCAAAATTTGAAAAGAGACGGCGCTTTAATTTCATCCCGGCTCCGCGCCAAACCAAACCGCCGCCAGGCCATGCGTTCCTTCCATCTCGAGAAATCAGTTCAACACGCTCCATAATTGAAATTAGTTGATCATAGTTTCTCTTCTTTCTCATGCTTGTTTACCTTGAAGAGTTGGATGCAGTTGCCAGCAATACACCTCACAAAATATTTACCTTTCTAAGACGCTAGGATGTGACAGCATAAATTCATTCTGAATCGGATCCAATTTGTAGAATCTAAGTTGAAGTGAAGAAAATCAAATGACGAGGTTTACAATTTGCTGCGGCACATAAATGAATCGCTTCACTTCTTTTCCCTCTATCCAAGCTATTACATGTTTGTCGTCGAGCACTAATTGTTTAACAGTTTCTTCACTAGCATCTACAGATACTGAGATTTCCGAACGCTTTTTTCCATTAATCTGAATCGGAATCAAGACTGTGTCTCGGACTAAGGCTGAGTGATTTACAGACGGCCAGCTTGTATGATGTACAGAGAACGATTGTCCAAGCTCACACCATATTTCTTCTGAAAAGTGTGGAGCAAATGGTGCCAGAACTTGAACAAACCTTCCCAGATCCAATGTCGATAGATCGAGTTTTTCTGCTTCGTTTACAAAAATCATCAGGGATGAAACAGCAGTGTTGAACTTGAATAACTCAACATCGTTGGTTACCTTTTTTATACAACTGTTTAGGTAATACTCAATTTCAGGAGAGGATTCAGCAACGTTGGCCTCTAAGACTTTCTTACAAAATCTCCACAAGCGATCAAGGAAACGTTTCTGCCCCTGTAAATTATCATCAATCCATGGGACGGCTTTTTCAAACGGTCCAATCGCCAATTCATACAATCGGAAAGAATCTGCACCCACGTCATCGATCACATCATCTGGGTTTCTACTATTTCCTTTACGTTTGGAAATCTTGGACCCATCCGCTGCTAGAACATAGCCCAAAAATTCCAAACGCATAAAGGGCTCTGGAAAAGACACATAACCACAATCGAACAAAACCTTGTGCCAAAATCTAGCGTAAATCAAATGGGCCACCGCATGATCCGCACCAGCATACACAGTTACAGGTCCCCACTCCTCAGCAGATTCGGGAGAGAAAGGTAAATCTTTGTTCGCGGGGTCCATGTATCTGAGCCAGTACCATGAAGACCCCGCCCATTGCGGCATAGTGTTGGTCTCGCGTTGGCACGGAATCATACCTTCCTCCGCATACGAACTAATCCGCCCGGTGTCCGGACATATAAAAGCGTGAACCCAACTATCTATAGCAGCCAACGGACCACTTGGTTCGCCAGTGTGTTTATAGCTATCAACGATCGGTAGTTGAACAGCAGAAAGATACTCTGGTAAAACTGGCACAGCAAAATAGTCGAGACCGTTGTGTGCATAAGACACTGCTTGATCCGGAAGCCACTCTTTTGTGTTGCCTGCCTTCAATTTTTCATATGCCGACAGTCCCTCTACCCACACAATCGGGAAAGGTTCCCCCCAAAAACGTTGACGAGAGAATATCCAATCCCGCATCTTGAACCGTGTAACAGAAACAGCGCCAGTCTCATCAACAATTTTTTCACGAGCTTCTTTGATGGAAAGGCCAGTTAATTCGCCGCTATTTTTGAGATACGTGTCTGTGACTACTTCGACTATGGGAAAATTGAACAAATTTGCTGTATCGGCATCTCTCTCATCATGTGCTGGTACCCCCATAACCGCGCCGGAGCCGACGCCGGACAACACATAGTCCGCAACAATGATCGGGATCGACTCTCGAGTAATCGGGTGTTGTGCATGAACACCATGAACCCTAACTCCTGATTTTTCTTTGGAGATCAATCTTTCTCGATCAGAGCGACGTTTACTTTCTTCAATATATGCGGCGATTTCATCCTTATTTTGAGCCGATGTAAGAATGCGTTTTGCCAGTTCTGAATCTGGGGAAAGCGCTATAAATGTTACGCCCATCAGTGTTTCAAGCTTCGTAGTGTAGACAGGAATCTCAATATTTACGCTGGTTGCAAACGAAAATTCATGGCCGCTGCTTTTCCCGATCCAGCTTCGTTGAGCATTTTTGACTTTATCCGGCCACTGAGGCAGCAGCTCAAGGTCATCCACTAGCCTAGATGCATACTGGGTAATCCCCAATGTCCACTGTCGCATAGGTTGTTGAAGAACAGGGTGTTCACCTCGTTCGCTTAGTCCGTCAACGACATCTTCGTTTGCAAGCACTGTTCCTAACTCTGGACACCAATTTACTGTGCTGGTCTTATAGTAAGCTAAACCTCTTTTGAATATTTCCAAAAAAATGGTCTGAGTGTGTTTGTAATAGTCGGGGCTTGTTGTATTAACCTCACGACTCCAATCATAACCTAGACCCAGCCTAACAAGTTGCGACTTGAATTTTTCAATATTGCGCTCCACGGTAATGGAAGGATATTCTTGATTTGCAATTGCAGTTTCTTCTGCAGGCAATCCGAATGCATCCCAACCCATTGGATGCAATACACGATAGCCCTGCATTCGCTTAACACGTGAGTAGACGTCAGTTGCAACATATCCTCTGGGGTGGCCGACGTGCATGGAGTCTCCCGAAGGGTAGGGAAACATATCCACTATATATGCTGGTGGTCCGTCTCGATTGTGGTCGGCGGAGTATACGTTCTCTTTCTGCCAAAGGGATTGCCACCGGCTTTCCAATTGAGATGGTTTATATTCCGGTGTCATTTCGATCCTTCTTACAAAAATTGCAGTATAACGCTGTGAGAAACCGATAGCATAAAATATGGGGCTGACATAGATAAGGGTTTGATTTTTACTTGAACCACCACTTTACGAGTGTTTTGTTGAGGTTTGCAACTGGCCTGTAATTGAAGCGCCATTCGCACTCTTTCAGGAACAGATAAAAATGCTCTTTCGGGACACCATTGTAACGTCTCAAATGTCTCTTCGATTGGTTCCAGAAGTTCTCAATCCCGTTGATGTGATTATGCTTATCTGCAAATAGTTCCGAATGGTTGATGCGATAGTGATGGAACTCTGAAACATCCAGGGCATCATAAGCCTTAAAGCTGTCTGTGTAGACGATGGAATGCGGCTTTATCTTCTCCCTTATAATAGGGAAAAGCGTTGCAGAGGCGGCGTTTGGGATGATCTTGGCATGGACATAGCCATTCCTCTTCAAAAGCCCGAAGACAGGAACCTTGCCGCCAGCACCACGGCCTCTTTTGCCTTTGCGCCTGCCGCCAAAATAACTCTCATCCAACTCAATCTCGCCGCTCATCATGGCCGGTTCTTCGCTGACGATTTCTGCGTGGATGGTCTCGCGAAGCTTGTGAAAAAAGAGGATTGCTGTGTTGCGATTCACGCCTGATAATTCAGCCGCAGAACGCGCTGTAGCACCCGCACAGAAATACTTGATAAGCTCAATTTGAATACTTCGCGAGAGCCTGCTACGTCGTCTTACCGTAACCATATGACATAAATAACCTTTTTCTGTTATCTATGTCAGCCCCTAAAATATATGTTGTGCATAATTCTATTAATTTGCCAAGACTTTCAATATTTCGAATACATCTTGCCTTTCAGACTCTCCTCTACGGCTCCGTGGTTTGGGGCTTTTGGGCAATATATTAGCAATAACCCTCCCTGGTTGATGTCCCATAACGATGATCCTATCACTTAGCACAACGGCCTCCTCTAAATCATGGGTGACTAGAAGAACCGTTGTAGGGCTATTGACCAGTATTTGTGACAATTCGGATTGGAGTGACGTGCGAGTAAAGTGATCTAGAGCTGAAAATGGCTCATCCAATAGAAGAATATCGGGTTCACGAATGAATGCACGTGCAATTGAAGCTCGCTGCGCCATGCCTCCAGAAAGTTGCCCTGGATAAAGCTCGCTCGAACTTTCCAGTTGGACAATCGAAAGCCATTTTGAAACCTTTACTGGCTTGTCAATCGCATTGTCGTCCAGTCCATATTGAACATTCTTCGCAACGGTCATCCAAGGCATCAATCTTGGCTCTTGGAAACATACAGACATATTACTGGGCGGTTTGCGAACGGAAACGCCATCTATCTCTATACCTCCACTGAACATCGGATCGAGGCCAGAGATAAGTCTAAGCAGCGTACTCTTTCCCACACCCGACGGGCCAACTATCGAGACAAATTCATTTTTCTCTACTGAAAAATGACAGTTTTGCAAAATAGGAAATTCAATGCCAGAATAGTACTTTTCTTTCACGCAAACATCTAGATATATCACTCAATTGCTCTTCCAAATGTTTCGGACCAATGTGTTACTCTAAATCCCGAAGCATCAATCACATACTCAGAAGTTTTTCCTAACAACCCGATGGTAATTATTCCAACAAACATATCATCGGGGCGAGAAAAACTGCGGGCGTCCCAAACCAACCAACCTAGGCCCTCTGAGGAGGCGATCACCTCCGCAGCTATTAAGAGTATCCATGACAGACCAAGCGCTAACTTTAGCCCGAGAAAGACATGAGGAAAAGAGGCTGGGATAAAGAGATTTAATGCGTTTGAACGTGCGTTTTTATTTAGAATATTGGCTACATCGACTAACTTCAAATCTGTTGAGCGAACACCTTCCATCGTGTGAGTACACACAACAAAGAAAGATGCAACGGCCAATAGCAGAATTTTTGATAGTTCTCCGATTCCAAAAATCGCTATCAATAGTGGAATCCATACAATAGGCGGAATTGGAGCGAGAAATTGAAGAGTAGGCGCTACCAAATTTTCGACGGATTTTTTCATACCAATCGCTAACCCTAAACAGAACCCTGCAATTGCTCCAAAGCCAAAACCGAGAAATAGACGTCCAATACTAGCAGCAGAATGATTCAGCAATTCACCACTGTAAACGAGCGCAAGAAAGGCAACCGAAACTTCTTTCGGACTTGGTAGAAGGCTGGGTGGCAAGTAATTGTTCTCACTCCAAACGTACCAAACAAAAAAAATTAGAAGGGGCAAAATACTGCTGACAGTTTTGCGGTATACCTTGGTCATTGGCTTTCCCAATTTATACAGCAAATTTAAATAGTAAAAACCGCTGTAAGTCTCGCCGACATTTTCAAAATCAATCGCAATGTTGGCATCACTCAATCAGTTGGATAAGTTCCTCAATATCAACAGATCCGCGTATAAATCGATTTGATTTAAGAAAATCAATTTTTGCTTCGATATCTCTAATTTCCCTTTGTGAAATAGTTGGTTTAAAATTATGTTTTGGCCAAGCTTTAGCAACTACTCGTGAGTCCATATTGAGGGCGTCCGCAACTATATCTTGCGACAGCCTTGGATTTTTAACTATCCAATCCTGGGCCTTCCGCACTGTGATTACAATATCTCTTACCAATTCGGGGTTTGAGTCTACAAAATGTCCCGACATCACTACGATACTTTGAATGAAAACATCTGCGTCTGAAAGAGTTCTTCCAATCCCAGAAACTTCTTGCTGCTCGATAAACGGTGGCCAGATGGCCCATCCTTGAACTTGACCTGCAACGAACGCTGACTGACCATCTTGTGGAGTCATGTCAACTATTTTCATTTGACTACGCTCGATTCCTTTGTTCTCGAGTATTTTCATTAAGCCGTAATGAGAGCTGGAACCAAATGGTACCGCGATTGTTTGGTTCAGTAAGTCCTCAATGACGCGAATATTCGAGGAACTCGGAACAACAATTTCTTGGGTAAGAGAAACCCCTGGTGACACGATGCGTATGTCAATTCCTGCCGCACGGCCAATAATCGCCGGAGGCTCAGCTTCAAAAGCAACATCAAGTCGCTTTGTGGCAAAAGATTCATTTATCGCGGGCAGTGATTGAAATTCTACAAATTTGATTGTCCGAGAATGCACTTTCGCAACACTCTCAAACCAACCTTTATTCTTTGCAATCATAAACGGAGCGTAATCAATAGCTCTCGAAAAAGTTCCAATGACTAGTTCTTTTTGCGATTGTGCAACAGCATTTTGCGGTACAGTAAAAATTACCAGCGCAGCAATAGCTGCAAGGAACTTAGATTTAAGATGGCTCATAGCTTCCCTCATATTTGGATTTCGCAAATCACATAAGGTAAAACGGCATTCGGCCTGCTAGTGCTCAAAGTGCATACGATACCTTTAGCTCAAACTTATTCATAGAAAACTTTCGAGAAAATTGGAATTACAAATATCCTGATTGCTTCCTCAACATTTCGACCACCCGGGTGGAATATTTTCGGAGCTATTGCTCAAGATATCCAGGCACCCAAGGAACAGATTAGCAGTTATATCGGAAAGTAACGATCCGCTTTTGTTCGTGATCTTGAGCATCAACACAATTCTCCTATATGAACGGACTGACGTGGCTTGAACTCAGATGTATTTAAGACATTATCGGCTACAATGGCTGGAGGAATCACCGACACAAAATTGGTGGTATTTTTACAGGGCCTACATACTCTTCGTTCGGCTTGTTGGCTCTTGCATCGTAGCGATCACATGAATTATTATGAACTTGTTGGAAAATTTCTTTCACCCCTTCCTTGCTTTCACTTAAAATTGAGTGGACGATAATAGGTCCAACAACCGCAGATGCTTGAGCTACACCAACCAACACAACTTTTAAGTAACCCCTCATTTTAATCCCTGTAATTTATATTTATTATGATAGAATATATTAAGAATAACTTCAAGTTTATTATAGTACAAGCTATAGGTCCCGCTTTGGGATTAATATCTTTTCTTGTTTACACTGTAATTAATAATTCTGAAACTATAAATTACCCATTTGCGATAACTATAGGTCTTGCAATAACTGTAATTGTAAATATACCTGCAAATGTTCTTTCTTTAAAAGAATTCCAAGAGGACTCTAAAAAGGAAACTATAGACGCATTAAATGTTGTTAATGAAAAAATAGATACTGAGGCGCGGTCCTTCAGAGAATGGAGTGCGTATTTACAGAAAAATAGATTCAAGATTGAACAAATTGGTTATTCAGATCTAAATAAACGAATTGACTCATCTATAATGAATGCAGATTTGATAAAAAATACATACGTTAATCTTTATAAGGTTTCAGGAGTTAGGACCAGCGATGGTGAAGCAACGGTGTGTTGGTACAACAAGTTCCTCAATATGGGGTCAGAGGTAAAATGGATCGACATCGTTGGGGTTCAAGACTTCTTGGACGGTAGATACTTTTCCATACTACCGGAGCCGAAAGAAGGCTACGGGACGCACGAAATCCACATAATATCAGATAGTCTTCCAATCATTAACTTCATGATTTTTATGAAGGACGGCATTCCGACGGAGGTTTACTTCGGTTGGTTGATGGATAATTCGTCACTCGGCGATGTATATCACTCAGTAGATCAAAGAATGATTTCAATGTTTGAGCGCTATTTTGATCTCCTCAATGAATTTGAAAAAGATGGCCTTATAGTCGACCACTCCAAAGAACCGTTAGACAGGTTTAAAAACCTTGTCGTAGATAAGGTCCGTGGTACCTGGTTCAGCGTCAGTACCAGTAACTCCATCAAAAACCCAAGTGACTATAGTAAATTCTCCATTATCAAAATATTTGTGCACAACGGCAGATGGGTAGTAAGCGGAACGGTGTACGAACGTCGGTCGAGAAAAATCATTCATGAAATTCGAAGCGTTTTCGCCTCAGTTTTCGAAGATGGTATTTTTTATCAGTTTGAGCGCACAAATGCTGATGGCGGCAGTGTCGTTCGAGGGCATGGCACCTATCGGATAACCACAAGTGATATTAATTCGTCGATCGGAATTTACATTGCAATAGATGATAAGAAGCGAGCCGTCCAAAATTTGAGGTCCGTCAAGGTGTCGAGTTTAGTCGGAACAGAAAACCTCAAGCTAAACAAACGTCTGATTGATGCAAAAATGAAAGAAATTCAAGCCTCCATTAATCGCAGCGTATCTGCCTAGAGATTCGTTCCCGCATCCAAGCTAATGGTTTTGAGATGATGCAATTTGGGTTATTTCTAGACGGGATGCAACGGGGGCTTAGCCCCCTTGCCAAGACAGGTTTGTATTACAAACCAACATCTTGCCGCCTGCGGTCTTCGTTTTGTCTTTGCTTAGTCTGCCTGCGGCTTGGCTTTTGTTGGCTCGTTTTTGCGCCTTGGCTTGCGCCGTTTGTGGTGCTGGTTGTTGGTTCGTTTTCGGGTCTTTTGGTGCTGTGCGTTTTTGGTGTTTGTTGCTGCGCTGTCTCGTTTGCGGTTCGGGTAACAATGATTTCCATCGTACGATCAAATTTCAATCGTACGTTTTAATCTGTCTGCGGCGTGGTATGTGCGCCAGTCTTCCTCAAAATCCTCTGCAATCATATCACCGACTTCCTGCTCAATGGGCGTTTTGGCGATGTCGGGCAAAAAGTAAAACAGCGCTGTGTGTACGGTGTGCTTTTGTACGATGAGATAATTCCATAGGAACGCCCGTGCATCTGGCGTAGCGTTTGGGAAAAATGTTGCGGCATTTATGGGTGTGGCGGCGGCCTGTTAATTATCGCCATGCGGCCCGCCGTCACGGTCTTTCATTTCCTGAATTTCATCGGTGATAACTTTCACTTCATCCAAAACCCGTTCCAGCATTTTGCTGATCGTGAACATGCTTATTTTGTCTTCTTCTTGTTTCTTTTGTGCATTCATAGCGGTACTCCTGATGTTTGGTTTCCAAAGCCCAAAATGAATAATTTGAACGAATGACCGAAAGAAAACAGCCCATGCGAGCGCTCTCCTTCGGCCTTCCTACGTGTGGGGAAATCAGACACATATCAGCGCAAACCATACAGCGTTATGAAACTGGCAATATACAAATTCCAACAGAAGCGGTCGCCAAATGCGCCAAGGCGCTTCATACGCCCGTTGGGTATTTCTACGGAGAGGAAGATCAACAACCCGCCAACAATAATACCAATCGCGTCGGCTTAATGGTGGCGGCGGAAGTCATGGCGCTTGCCGATGATAATATCCGCAAAAGTGTTTATCACCTTGTGCGCTCTATCAACCGACATGGCCAGTCGCAGGATAACGATAATAGTCAGAGTTAAAGAACCTATCCCCAAGGTTCATATTAAGAAGCGGGTGTTGTGTGATGACAACATCCGCTTTTTGTAGTGAGCTATCCATCAAATCCGAATTGTTGGATTGGCGCAGATGCTGGTGCGGCAGGCGCGATTGGGTTTGACGGTGATGTAAAACTGGATGTCAGGTTTGGCGCATTGGCGAGCGGGTTCATATCATCTGATAATTTATCACGAGCAGATTGCGGCAATGCGTCAAAAACTTCGTTATCGTAATCTTCCAAATCTTGAGTGGTGGAGGTTCCGCTTTCGAGCGCCTCTTGCTTTTCATGAATGAGGTCTTGGGTATTGTGAAGTTGCTCGCGTTCTACAAGAAGCTCCTGCTCGTGTAGCAAATTTGAGTTCAGGGAATTTAATTCTTTGAGATATATTTCAGCCGTTGGACCTTCAATTAAATTTGGGTCAACTTGGTCAAGCGACACATCATTGCCCTGTTCATCAATGACGAAGCTACCATCTTCACTTTTGAACATTCGTCGACCATCATCATGCACATACGCTTGATCGAGCATGGACCGGATGCGTATTTCAATTTGAGCCAATCGTTCTCGAACAATTTGCAATTGTTCCTGATTATCCTCAAGCGCTTCGATCACAGCGGCATCGTAAAGTTCCAGCTTGTCTTTGAACTGCTCAATCTGCATATCAGTGGCAATGGACAAAGTTACAGCTGTTGAAAGATTTGTTTCTGCCGCGTCTTCCGCCACGTCCATCTGGCGGATTTTGTCCTGTCTGGCTTTCAGAAACCATTTGCGACGGCGCGTGGATTCAGAATTATCGCGCCGCGTATCATCCCCAAAATGTTCACTCAATTCAATCAATCTATGCTCCGCACTGTTTTTTGATTAAAACATGTAACAGCACACCCACTGGTTTATCTGCATGGCGCTTGAAAAATGCGGTCATCGTTTTACGCTTTCTGGCCGATCCTGTATTCTTGGCGTACCAATCATAAACGCATTGCATTCCTACTTCGCTTGGCTTGTCGTTCAAATAACGCGAATAGGCTAAACCCTCAATCACGCCCGCGATGTAACTCACCTGCTGATCGCCATTCATCTTATTCAGCACAAAGCCTGCGTTTAAGCTCTCGGCACTCGCCGCATTCCCAGCAATCATACTAAGTATTATTATAGAAATACGTGAATATTTACTTAGTCTTGTATAATTAATACTCATCATTAACGGTAAATTATGATATATTTGAATATTGACGCGTTGATTTGCTATAATAATTATAGAATAATGTGAATTCAAGGGTTTAATCATAGCGCATTGCGCAAAACCCGCAGAAACATTGGAATTCAAAAAGGACCGTTATTGAAGAGGATAAGAGGCTATTAACTCATTGAAATAGGAAGATATTATGATCTACGGATATTTACGGGTTAGCACCAGAGGTCAAAGACCTGATCGTCAAATCAGGGGATTGGAAGGCCTGTGCGACAGGCTCTATTTGGAGAGGTTTTCCGCCGCAACGGTCAAGGATCGCCCTGTGTTCAATGAAGTGGTTGATTTACTTGAAGAAGATGACACCTTCTATATTTGGGATTTAGATCGAGCGTTTCGTAATGTTGAAGATGCCGTTTATCATGCCAAAATGTTCAAACGGCGCGGCATTCGGTTTAAGGCCGCAGATGCAGAAATTGATATCAGCACTGGCGATAAGTATCACGCCTATGTTTCCAATGCCGCCGCCGCAGAGCGTGATCGCATGAAGACTTCTGAGCGTACGATTGAAGGATTGCGTGAAGCCAGAGCCCGTGGCGTTATCCTTGGCAGACCGCCAAAAATGACGGTACGCGAAATCCGTTCGGCGAAATTGAAGCTTGAAACGAAGTCTGCAAGCATTGGCGAGATTGCCGCCTTGTATGATGTTGCGCCTTTGACCGTGACCCGATCAATTAAACGAGTAGAAGGCGATTTCTGCTAACGGTTTAACCGGTCAAAAAAGCTTCCCAAATACGTCAATAAGATGATATAATGGGGTTATGAGCCAAACTGATACGATTGACGTTTCCAAAATCAATTTCTCCTCAACTGTATTTCCCACAGATGAGGATATGGCGCTTTGGCATTCTCTTAGCTCTGGGGAACAACACGCCGTTATCATGCGCGATGTTGAACAGGGTCTAAAAGGCTCAGCGGCTCTAAAAGCAAGCAAGACAGAAATTATGCGCGAAGTGCTAGACGATTTGAAGCATGGAATATGAACTATCGGAGCTAGCGCGTTCCAACATTAAAGAAATTGCCCGATACACGATAAGGTATTTTGACGAAGCGCAAGCCGATGAATATCTTGATGGCCTGTTCTACAGTTTTGATCTATTGACCGACAATCCAAAAATGGGGCGTGTCGTGCAAAGTGAGCTTAGCGGAAATCTACGCCGTTTCACCTATCGTTCCCATTATGTGATTTATGAAATTAGGCGAAGCGTAATCCGCATTGCCACCATTCGAAATATTCGCCAGCAATTACCAGAGCAATGGCGCTAAGTTTGAATCTGGGATTATCACTGAGTTCAAAAAGCAGGGGCGCGGATATCAAGGACGCATGAATGCGGTTTTGCGTTCATTCTACGAAGCGCACCGCGATTAGACACCGTACTCTTCGACCAGCATAATTCTTAAGACGCGGTTTGTCTTTTCAAGATTGGCGGGATCATCGCTTAGATAGTGGCTGTCTTCATCGTAGTAATCGATCAACCAAAATATATCATGCTCTCCACATTCAAATGCGCCGTAATCACGTTCTTTGAAATTATCGTCTTGGGGCGCGAAGGTGGCGAAATTTTTGACACCATCCAGTAATTTCTGCTGGGTGGAGGTCGGGAGTGCTTGCACCCCTTCGCTCAATTCAACTTTCCCTGTTAGAAGGGTCTGCCGAAGCAAGTCGTTCAACTTTGAAGTTTGGGCGTTCTTTAATATGTCGTTTGTCATTGTATGATTTCATTTTATCTTATTATTCAAATTACTACCAGAGATTTGAAAAACCACCCGCCCAAGGAATGGTGTCTGGGCGGGGTGATTTCTTGGCACCTTATGAAGCGTAGTGCTTTTTGACCTGCTTCCAGCGGGTCACAGCATCAATACCGCCACGTTTGGTGTATGTGCCACACGGAAAATCCATGTAGCGCGGTTGCCAGTTTGGTTGTTTGGGCGTGCGTACCCCGTTGAGACAATCAGCAATAATCTGTTTCTGCACTTTGGCAGTGGAGGAAACATGCGCGTCTGCTGTTGCCTTGCCGCCAACTTGCTTTACCATGGCGTTGATGGCTTCTTTATCTTTCATGAGGTCAAAGAACACACTTTGTGTGGAAGCATCCTCAAGCGACCAATGGTCAGCCATATCAACACATAATTGCGCGCCAAGCCCTTCCACGGTAGCAGAACCACAAGGCAGGGTTTCTGCAACAACAAATGTCAGAACCGGTATGACCTCCTCGTCTGACAATTCTTCCAGCTTGACAAATATCTGGTGCAAATCATGGGACTTGTCCCAATCATCCTTTTTATAAACAAGCGTGTCATCATGGCCTTTCAAACCGAGCAAGGTACGGACACGGCTACGTTCATTGGCAAATAGGGCTTCTGCCTTATTGGTGGCCAGACTTTCCTTGATTGCGTCCGTATTGGCCTTTTGAGGGTCACTATTAATTGTCCATAGATCAGACCCTGCAATCATTTGCGCCACTGCTAAACGCAAGGCAACGCTTTGATGGTTTAGAACCTCACACCGCACAGCCGCATGACGGTGAAGGTCAAGATAGTTCTGCATGACCTT
This sequence comes from Rhizobiaceae bacterium, assembly GCA_965248715.1. Lineage (GTDB taxonomy): Bacteria > Pseudomonadota > Alphaproteobacteria > Rhizobiales > Rhizobiaceae > CBDFKB01. The sequence goes on along the minus strand of CBDFKB010000005.1, from coordinate 40,073 downwards.
GGTCAGTTCGGGGCGCTCGGGATTATTGTCCTCAACTACTTCACCACTTTCAACCCTTGCAATTTTCTTGGCCAGTTTCTCAGTGAGATACCCCTCATGGAATGTGACTTCTCCATCTTTGGCGATGCTCACATAGACATGCCCACCTTTGGTCTTCGGAGATTTGACATGCTCCCATTCGTGCCAGTATTTGCCCACATCCAGAATAGTAACTTCCTGCCAACCATTGCTTTGGTAGCGTTCCTTGGCTTCGGCAATGGCTGTGTTTTGTAATTCCCAAAACTTTGTCGCATCATCAAAATAACGATTTTCGCTGAACAAATCGGTGACGATACCGCCGCCATAATGTTCAACATCGAACAGAGCGTTTTCAACGGGAATTTCAGCACCACCAAACAACCATTCTTTCAAGGCACGATGTTGGGGGGCGTATTCGTCCTCACTGGTAAACAGCGCCCACCAGTCTTTTTGCTGGCGTTTGGTGGCAAGGGTCAATTGGCGGATGGTATCGGCGCAAAGATCATCCTTGCGGTAGGCAGATAAGATCGGTGCAATTAAATTGGCAATTGCCAAGCGTTGTTTGACAAGGCGTGTGGTAACACCAAAATCGCCTGCAATATCTTCAATTGTTTTGCCCTTCTTCACCAGTGCGGCAAAGGCTTTGTATTGGTCAATCTCATCCATGGGCAGACGGGTGATGTTTTCTGCCAGTGAAGCTTCAATCGCTTTGGCATCGTCACCCTCTTCCATGATGATACACGGCAGACACGCAGTGTCGGGGCTTTCTTCGCTTGCGCCTGTTTCTGTGGCTTCTTCTGCCTTCTCCTCCGCAACTTTCACCGCCGCATGATAGCGGCGTTGTCCTGCGATAATCTCGTATCCTTCACTTATTTGTTTCCCTGTCGTGCCTGACACTGCGTGTCCGCACTCCTCGCCTCTTGTCTTACGAACCAGCAAAGGTTGCAAAACGCCCAATGAGCGAATGCTGGGCAGAATATCGGCGATATCTTTCGCACCGATTTTGCGAACATTCAGCTTGGTGGTTTCTAAATTCTCAATTTCAATATGTTGTAGTTCCATGGTCTTTTCTCCGTTGGATTTTTGTGATGCGAAATTGCACCCCTCAAGCCAGCTTTTTGTGTTTCTAAAAAACTGGACTGAAGGCTACAATCCCGCCCTATCCACATCGGAAGATCAGACGTTCTCCAGCGATAATCGCCTCGGAATAATCCATAGATAAATCACGGGCGATGGCGTCATAATCAATGTAGAATTGAAATGGTTCTGGGATATCGCCAAACAGGCCTTCTTCGACGAATTCAATTGCTAGGTCACGCATGGAATCCACATGGTGGATGGTGACATCAAAATCCGATGGACTAACTTTGTCGGCATCAAAGCAATATCCGCATTCGCCAACTGCCAGAATGAAGCTGTGTTTGTCGTTTTCATCCCAATCATTCGCGGCATCAATATACGGCGCAAAGTTACCTTGGCTCAAGCCCCAAGCTTTAGCGAGGGCGCAATCAATCAGATCACCCTCGATAAGCTGGATTTCAAATTCTTCAATCAGCCCGCCGTAACTGTTTTTACAGCTCGCGGCATTCTTGACGTATTGCTCTGCGGCGCGGAAATAGAACCCTTCCGCTGAAATGTCATAGGGCTGGGCGTAAAATAGTAGGGTCATGTCTTTCTCGCTTTCTTGCTGTTTCAAAAACGCGAAATTTCTTTTCCACTACCCCGCGCATGAAACCTTGCCCAGCGGCGAGCGTCCAAAACCACGTGGTGGACACATAGTGTCGGCCACAACAAAAAGGCCGACTCAACTATGTTGGGGCGACTGATATTTGGACGATTGCTGCACTGGCTTTTCAATTATCAATTGCTTTTGTGGGGGACCGTTTAGCGGCTTCCCCAAACGCATCGCGTTTGGCTGGAACCGCTTACGGGAAAAAGCGATTGAAAATTTCAAAGACTGTGCGAAGCTTGACTTAGGTTTCCATGCCCGATGGAACGGGCATCAAAACACGCGGCGGCATTTATGACGCCACATTCTTATTCTTCTGTCTTATTTTTCTGTCAGGGGGCGTCACCCGAATGGGCCGAAACATCTTGCTAGGTTCGGTAAAGCGCTCTGCGCGTAGTAGCACCCGCCCGGACAGCCAAACAACTCATGAACTATTGATAGATGAGTTGATTTTTCTCCATGACGGTTTTAGCAAATAGGTTGCAGTGTTCCATAAATGAGGCCTCGAATTTGCCGTCTACCCAAGTTGATTATTCAAAGCGTTTAAACAGTGCATTTGCTGAAGCGCTTCAGCGATATGAACAGGGCATGGGAATAGCTTTTCCTGTCGATATTCAAGTTACCCTACTTAATGATCACAATTTTCATGCGCGTGCCCGTCAGTCAGACAGCCTCTCGATCATTGAAGTCAGCTCGCAATGCATCCGAGAAATTGATGTCCTGTGGAAGCAATCTTGGGAAGGTGCAATCCTACTGGATAATCAGGGAAACAGGACAAGAGATCTCGACGGTTCTCCGCTCAAATTGGAACGCCTCGCTCATTTGTCACTCAGTTGGCTTGTTTTACATGAGCTGATGCACGTTCGGTTGGGGCACCTTGAGCTGCTCAATGTCGCCGCACTTGTCGAAACAGAACCAGTTACATCGGAAGAAACGTCTTCTTCAAACAATCTCTTAAAATTGTTACAGGAAAAATTATCAACCACAGAACAAAAATTGATACGCCCCTGTTTGGAGCTTCAAGCTGACAATGAAGCCACAGAAATTATGTTCGGTGTTTATGCAGAAAGCGAATGGGGACGATTTCGCATAGAGGCCGCTGCGGTTTTTGTGGTCATGGCATTGATGGAAAAGGCAGAAACAAAAACCGTTTCCAAGGAACGGACATATCCAAAAGTTGCCTCACGTTTTTTCACCTTGTTTGCTCAACTCTTTCAATATTATTTATATGAAGATGCAGAATTAAAAACTGGTGATGGAGAATCCTTCGTCCGATCAAATTCTTCGAACAAGGATGAAAAATTTTCCCGCTATATGAAATATGTTCTGGCTCATATAATCAGCGATGTGGTGCAAATTGCAATGTGGGCAGAGGCAAAAACATTCTTGATTGATATGGGAGAAGGCAGCGCCCTGTTTAGAGACATACACGAAGTTCAGTATGCACCTGATTTACAATTAGCCAATCTTCAAACGGCGGCAGCGCGTGAATGGCGTCAATTAATGCCTATCAATGAAATCATTATGGAGTTGTCTGGTCTGCGGAATGAGAAGGTGGAGCCTTGACTTTGACTGGGAATAGATAGGCTTCGCGGCGGGTCGTGGGTTGCTCGTCAAAAAATTGTGAAATCAATCGAAGCCCCTGTCCGTCCAATTCGATATCATCTGCCAGATAACGATGAATTTCCTGCGGTGGCGGTTCGTTTATCTGCAGGGCGATAAAGCGATGCATTCCCGATTGTCGACGTTCTCGCATAAAAGACTTTTGGCCGTTGATCTTTAGTCCTGGCAATAGAAGAAGTTTGTTTGCGCTAATTAAATGTGTCGGCAACAATCGCCAGTTTTGATCTGCGTGTTGTAACGCAATGAAATGGCCTTCCTTTCTTGTCAGATCAAACTCTATTCGAAACCACTCTCCCATCGGAATGCTGGTTGGCGAAGACCTGTCTATCGCCTTGTCATCGGTTTCGATAAGACCCGCATTTACATTCACGGACTTTGGGATAAGGCGACCCGATCCTACCAAGGCTTCATTGTTGATTATCGTGTTGAGAGATTGATGGGTGTGAAGTTTTAACTCGATTTCAAATTCGGATAGTGGCCCTTCAAGCAGCGATTGCACATGGTCATTGGGATAATGTGCCGGAATACACGCCGCAGCAATTTTTATCAACATTTCAACATGTTTACTCGGCAAAGTGTCACTTAACCGATCATTGGCACCGTGCCCCCATCCATACAATGTGGAGGTGGCAACATCGAATTTCTGGGCCAATTGCGGAATTGAATTGTACTCACCGTATTCTATGAGCAATTGAAATTTGCGGGATAGGCCGGGCACTTTCATTAATGGCAATCTCCAATATTCAGTCAGATAGATTCTGAGTTTTGTCTTGGGACAAGGTAGTTTTCAACGTGACATGTGGAAAGGGTGATCCTTATGCGAAAGAACATTTATTTTGGCCCACTCCATAGACCCATTGCAACCCGAACGCGGTAAACGTGACATATCAAAAAATGAATTGTCGGGCCCAACCAATTCAATCATACGATCAAATTCACCCAAAACCGGAAATTCCGAGCAACAACTGTCCGTCGTCAGGGTTTTTAGGCTTGATTGCAGCTTAGATTAAGCGAGATATTGGCTCATCATTTTGTTGATCTTATGCGGCTTGATTGCGGTATTGCAAGCGCCGCTGTTTGAATGTGTTGCGTTTGATCCTTTCGCGTTCGAGCAGAATGGTTTGGTCGCGTCCGAAGTAGACGTCTGCGGGAGTGAGGTTTTTGAGGCTCTCGTGGTAACGATGGTGGTTGTAGTGCTCCACGAAGCGTTCAATGCTGGCGTTGAGGTCACCGGGTAGGAAGTAGTTTTCCAACAGGATGCGGTTCTTCAATGTCTGATGCCAGCGTTTGATCTTACCTTGGGTTTGTGGATGGTATGGGGCACCGCGAACGTGATCCATGTCCTGTGAGCCGAGCCAGTCTGCAAGCTCACCGGAGACGTAACTGGCTCCGTTGTCAGACAGCAATCGTGGTTTGTGCTGAACAGTAACCTGGTCACAGCCTGATGCCTGCAAGGCCAGTTCCAGCGTATCGGTGACATCACTTGTCTTCATTGTGGCGCACAGTTTCCAGGCCACTACGTAGCGTGAGAAGTCGTCTAGAATGGTCGACAGATAATACCAGCCCCAGCCAACGATCTTGATGTAGGTAAAATCCGTCTGCCACATCTGATTGATGGCCGTCGTCTTGTCACGGAACTCATCGGCAGCCTTGATCACCACAAAGGCTGGGCTGGTGATGAGGTCGTGGGCCTTCAACAGCCTGTAAACGCTGGCCTCCGAGACAAAGTATCTTTGGATATCAGTGAACCGCACAGCCAGTTCTCTTGGTGATAGCTCTGGCTCTTCCAGTGCAAGATCGACTATCTGCTGGCGAACCTCGTCCGGAATACGGTTCCAGACACGCAAAGGCTTGGGAGAGCGATCTTCTAAAGCTTCGACACCGCCGATAAGATGCTTGTCGTACCATCGGTAAAACGTGGTTCGAGGAATGCCCAGTTTATCGATAGTTCGCTTGGTCGGTAAATGTGATTGCTCAACCAGCCGTATGATCTCCAGTTTCTCTGATGCAGGATACCTCATTCGATATCCTCCCCATCTGCGATCATGCTTTTTTTGAGCAGGCGCAGTTCAAGCGTTTGTTCAGCAACAACCTCTTTCAGATCACGCGCCTCACGGCGCAGACTCTGTACTTCACCGGTGTTGGCCTCGCGTGTTGTGTCACCTGCCAAGCGCTTCTTGCCCGCTTCGAGGAACTCCTTGGACCAAGAATAATACTGGCTTTGTGCAATACCCTCCTGGCGACAAAGCTCAGCAATCGTGTCCTCGCCACGAAGTCCGGCAAGGACGATGCGTATCTTGTCTTCAGACGAATAGCGCTTGCGCGTCTTGCGCCGGATGTCCTTGACCGTGCGATCAGCCGCATCGGTATGGCGTTTAGGTGTATGTCTCATTCTTCACTCCTGTGTGGTGAAGATGAGCCAAAAACTCTCCCTTAAGCAATCATCCTAATTGATCCCATTGGTGCTGACGGGGAACACCAACACATCTCGATTAGTCATCGGTTCGACGGGTTCGGCGAAAACAACATCGGTAGTTGTGCCGACTATCCAAGCGTTGATGGCAAATACAAATCTCACGATTTTTACCAATGACCCAAAAAACGGTGAGTGTTTTTCGCAAATACTGCCTGTCGCAAAAAAGTACGGGCGGCTGTGCGGTTGCATAGATGATATGGCGCATTTTGGGTGGGATAATCCAGATCGTCTGATCCTCAATCCGTTCGGCGCGATTACCTCTGCCGCGAAACATAATCCGGGTGAATTATTATTCACAATTGAAACGGCAACTCATAATATTGTTCCTGAGGTCAATGATGGCGGACGTAATTTTCATTTTAGAGAAAATCCACGTCAGGAAATCCACGTTGGCATCATGTGTTTGCTTGAACTTTTGCCAAAGCAAGTTCGTCCGGGCATGCTCTATGAGATGATGGCAGACCCTGATATTTGGCGCAGTGTTCGGGAGAATGCCACTGAGGATGGCTCTCCCGCATTAAAAGCTCGCGCGAAACTCTCTCTCAACATGCAGGACAATGACAATGAGGGATATTACCGTCACCTTCGCGCTGCACTAACGCCCCTACAAATTTATTCACCAGGTTCTTCGCTCAATCTGGCAGGTGTGGACGAAACACACACCCATGAAGAATTATGCCGCAACGGCTGGCTCGTTCATATGGTTTTGCCGCAACGCTACGCGGACCGTGTTGGCATTCATTATGCCCTTCATCAGCAATGCATGATGGAGGCCCAATTCTCCGGGCGCGGCGGGCGCGTGATTAACATCATTGATGAGATGTGTAACTCACCGCAAAAGGATACCGTGAAGAAGGTTACAATCCAACGATCCTTCGGCACTTCTTCGATTTATATCGCTCAGACATTCGCCGACATTGAAAATCAATACGGCACCAAAGAAGCTGCCATTTTACGCGACAATTGCTCTGTTATTCAATATCTGTCGATTTCGGATGTTGATGCGGAAAAAATATCAAAATCCATGGGTGAGGAAATCAGTATTTCTCAATCCATGAATGTGAATGCGGAACGCTTGGAACTTTCCGGTTCTATCAGTACGGGCAAACAGCCCGTCATGACACCAACGGAACTCGTGAACCTCGATCCTTCAATGCAGGTGATTCACATTCGGGGCTACGGCTGGCTGGTTTGCCGCAAGCTTTTTCAAAATCAGATTGTTCCCACAGCTCACCACCTCGGTTCAAATCCACAAGAAGGGCCTCCGATGCAAGTTGATCCCAAGGTAGAATTTCCAGTGCCGGATATTGGAGGTCAAGCATGAACAGGTATTTCGTCAAACCAACCTACTTCGTCTGGATTATCGTCCCCGTCATCATATGGGCGGTTTATCACTCAATCGGTCTTCCTCATTTTATCTGGTCATACAAATGGTTGAACAATGGAACCTACGACCCCAGAGCCGAACGATATTACACCTCCTGTTCGTTCATTGGCGCGTATGGCGAATTCGAAATTTCAAATCCTGCAAACGGCTATTGTGACTGGTTTATTTTCCGCACCAACCCAAAACATCGCAAGAAAGGATAACACCGATGACAACCGATAATCTTGATCAGGTCAATGCGGCCTTGAAATTGAACAACATTCGGCGAGCGGGCGTGGCTGTATTCAAAGGGCAAGAGCGCGAAGGTCAAAAACACAAGAGCCAGGAACTCAAGGATTTTGAAAACATCAGTGAGAAGTTCGACAAACGGCGAACCGATACGGAGCGCCTTTACCGCGCCGAATACACGACCCGTGTGGAGATTGCCCGGCGCGCGCTGATTGATAAGGCTGGATCAAAGGTCAGAGACTTCAAACCATCCTTCGGGATGATTGACAGGTTCAACAGCCGCGATCTGACCCGTCAGGCACAGCTTAACGTTCGTTCGGATCATCAACGCTCGATGGATCGCCTCGATAGCCAGGAGCTAAAGGAGAGCGAGACCTTTCTCGAAAAATCCTCGCAACGCAAAAAATACATCAAGGATTTTAAGCATTCCTCGGAGCGTCGGAGAACACAGTCGCGCCGCGAAAGCCCCGAGCGTCGTCGTTCCCCGTCCCAGACCATGGGCGATTAATACCACTCAATTCAGCCAAACTGACAAGGAGACTATTATGAACGTTACATACAACCCGGAAGAGATAAAGCGCATTGGCGAAACCCGACAGAGCTTTTCTGCAATCCTGCTCAATGACCGGCAGTTTGATGATGTGATCGCCATCACGGGCATTATGGAGCGCACCATCAAAGAGACAGGACGGTTCCAGAAAAAACTCGATGATTATTCAAGTGCGTTTGCCGCATCGGAAAACTTCAACATCGCCAAGGCCAATACGATCATTCGAGATATTTACAAAGCTCGGACAGGTGAATCCATGAAGCAAACGCTTGATAAATTGCTCAACAAAGAAAAAGCGCTGTTTGACCGTGAGAACAACCCGGCTGAGGCAGAACGTGACCAGGCCTATAGAGCTGCCAATGAAATAGGCCAGATGGTTGAACAAGGCAACAAGATGACGTTCAACCGTGCCTTTGCCTATGAAGCCTCACAGCTCGCAACTAATCTTGGCACTACGGACGCAGGCGCGAAAAAGCTCATCAGTGAAACCTTCAAAGAAACAGAAAACCGAGACTTCAAGGAATGGGGCATGGAATTAGACAAAACCTATTACCGCCCACAAATTGAAGCTGAAAAACAGGACAGAGCCTTAGCAAAACAATCGCATGGGCAAGCCTATTCACGATAGAAAGTGAGCTCATGCATACCATGATAGTGCAAAGGCAAATTATGTCCCGCCGATTATTAATTGGAACTATCGAGTTAACGGCCACAGGCAAATCTTCTGAAACGCACAGTGAACGGGACTTTGCTGGCTGGTGTAAATTTGGATGCTTGCGATAGCATTCAGATTAGATGGCACGTGCCATTAAATTGCCATTTGACAGCGCGGATTTTGCCTTAATTGCGCTCAACACTTGAACCTTCTCAGCCAACATTCCCGGCTTCTTTCAGCGGTTCGATTTAATTGACCAGACCTGAATGGAAATACCCTCCATCAGGAACAGCGAAGCTTTGTCTTTTGCAATCTTTGAATGGATCGAACCGTCAATACCAAACAAAACCGAAAACCCCGAAAGGAAAATAGAATGAATACGATTTACGAACCGATAGAGCATGGCATTGTTGCTCAAACCAGAGAAAGCTTCTCCGCGAGATTACTAACTGATCCGCAGTTTGAGGAGTTTGCTTCCATCTGCAGTATCCTCAATCGAGAAATCCATAAATCCGGCAGCTTTATTGAAAAACTGGAAACATACGCCTTTGCCGTTTCCAGAACAGAAAGAGGCATTAATGCCGCAAAAGCAGATACGATCATCCGTGATCTATTCAAGGGGTTGTTTGGTCAATCCATGGATCAACTCAGAAAGGCACTTCTTAAATCAGAAGAGGAACTTGATGATGACCAACAGGCAATTGGCTTGGATTTCGCCAATGCCACGCTGCAACAAGTGCAAGACGGAGATAAAATGCCGTTTTACCGCGCCTACGCACACCAGGCAGCATTGATGGCAACTGAACTAAGTATTACGGATATCTTTGCAAAAAAGCTGATCAGCGAGCAGTTCGAAGTGGCTGAAACTCGCCCGTTCTATGAGGAAGGCAAACAGTTTGAGGACAAATACTACCGTCCTCAGATAGAAGCGGAAAAGCGCAAGCGCCAAGCAAGAAATAGCGGCGGTCGCAAACGATATGGCGGTTATGCAAGCGGGCATGGTGGCAGTAGCAATCGGGAACTTTCGGAAAGCTTAGGGCTTGGACAATCCGGTTCAAAGGCCAGCGCAGAAACCAAATCCAGTGATCCTTCACAACCAACACCAACAAACGGTTAGGGGGTAACATGAACACTTCTTCACCAAATACCCATCTTGAACTTGGGTACCGGATACGACGTGCAAACCTTGAAGCATGCGGGGGATTGACGATCTTCCCGCATGATCTCAAGACGTTTTGTATTCCCAAAGAACAGGCAAACTATTTAGCTGATGCCTACAAACGCTATTTATGCGCGTCTGGCATTTTAGAATGGCAATTTGACACAGAAAATCACCGCCAACTACACGAATGCGACCGCCAATCGTTGGTATTCTTCCATGAACGAACTGGCACGTCCTTCGTCAAAGGCGAATTCGCCCTTGAAGCAGCCATAGAATTCGTCTGGATGGAAGCCAGGGTTCCAAAACACCTCGCCATTCGTTGGTGCATGATGATGGAATATGTTTCCTACGAAGATCAGCGCACGGACGAACTGCGAAACCGGAAAGCAGACAATGCCACGGATGACGCGGAAGATGCAAATCATCATCCTGAACCGTCGGGAGGTGGTCATGACGGATGAAAAATTAAACAATCAGGCAAGTCTAGATCCTCAAAGCGTTGCCGCCCCGTATAAAGCACTTACCATTGATTACGCCCTTTATGAGCACCATCTGGAGAACTCAGATTTAACCGAAGATCAAAAACGTGAGTTTCTTGATACGCTGTGGAATATCATCGTCAATTTTGTTGATCTGGGGTTTGGTGTTCATCCCTTGCAGCACGTCACTGGTAGTTGTGATGAGGTATCTGCTTGTGAGCAAACCGTGATCCCGCCCAAATATCTCACGCAAGATTCCGGCAATATGGTAGGCTTAGGCAATAATTCACAGAAGGAATTTAGACATGCCGCCGATGATGGGACCCCATCTCTTAGTGCGGGGTGCGGAGAAAGGAATATTACATGACAGCAGAAAAGGAGGTTTTTGAAAGACCGGATGCGGCACTGATATATTGCCGTGTATCGGGGAAAAAGCAAGATGACGAAGGAAGTGGTCTCGATAGCCAGGAACACCGCTGCCGTGAACGCGCAAATGCTTTGAATTGCCCGATAGAAGCAGTCTTTCCTGACATTATGACGGGCAAGGGAGATTTCATGAACCGCCGCGGTATGGTGGCATTACTCGCCTATCTCGACGCTAATCCACACAAACGCTATGTGGTGATCTTTGACGATCTGAAACGTTATTCACGCGATACGGAATTCCATTTACGTCTACGCCGTGAAATGCAGGCCCGTAATGCCATTCGCGATTGCCTGAACTTCAAGTTTGAAGATAGCCCCGAGGGAAAATTCCTCGAAACCATCATTGCAGCAACCGGTACATTGGAGCGCGAACAAAACGCCCGTCAAACCTTGCAGAAAATGAAAGCTCGTATGGAGCAAGGTTTTTGGGTCTTTCAAACACCCAAGGGGTACAAATATCAAAAGTCCAGACACAGCGGAAAAGAAATCGTTCCAGATGAACCTATAGCTTCTATCATCATGGAAGCCTTTGAAGCCTATGCCTGTGGACGTCTGGAAAGCCAGGCGGAAGTAAAACGGTATCTTGAAAGCCAGCCTGCCTATCCAAAAAACAGACAAGGCTATATTCCTCAGCAGCGCGTCACGGAACTCCTCACCAATCCGCTTTATGCCGGGTTTATCAATCATGAGCGTTACGGGATCAAATGGCTAAAGGGACATCACCAGCCATTAATCTCACTGGAAACATTTGAAAAAGTTCAAGCAAGGCGTGAAACCAACACCAACGCTCCAATACGAAAAAACATCAATCTGGACTTCCCCCTACGCGGTTTTGTGCTGTGCGGTGATTGCGACAATCCATTTACCGCGTGCTGGTCCAAGGGAAAACGCAAGAAATATCCCTATTATCTGTGTGATACACGCGGTTGCGAAAGTTACCGAAAATCTGTTCCACGCGCAGTGATCGAAGGCGAATTCGAAACAATCATCAAGTCCTTGCAGCCAACAAAGCAACTATTCGACCTTGCCACCATCATGTTCAAGCAAGCATGGAACCAGCGCTTAGAGCAGGCTCAGTCTCGCATCAACACGCTGAAAAGCGACCTCAAGGCAACAGACAAGGAAATAGCTCAATTGCTTGACCGCGCCATCTCAGCTTCAAATGCAACCGTTATCGCTGCCTATGAAGGTAAAATCGAAAAAGCGGAGAGAACACGTCAGGGATTATTGGAAAAACTGGCATCCAAGCCACAAAATAACAAACGCTTTGAAGAATTTATCGAACACTCCCTGAAGTTTCTCGCAAACCCTTGGAAACTATGGGCTTCTGGGCGATTTGACCTGCAAAGAACAGTGGTCAAACTGGCCTTTAGCCAACCCGTAACATACGACCGCAATAAGGGTTATCGAACACCAAAAACTACCTTACCATTCAAGATGTTACAGAAAATCTCAGACATCAAGTCCGATTTGGTGCGGACGGCGGGACTCGAACCCGCATGGGCTATTCGCCCGAGGGATTTTCTTACCAACTACGATTTTCACCGCCATTCCGAGGAATGCTTGTGGTCTGGACTATACCTTCACCCTAACCAATTGGCGTTAGGTGCTGCCCGTCTAGTCTCTACACCTTCCGAGTATATCGGCTTGGCTCGGGATTGCCAGATTAGAGGTTTCCCCGAATTTGAGCAGTTCTACACCCACCGTTTCCAGTGGGGCACTCAACTTGTTCAAGTCCCTTGTGTCTACCAATTCCACCACGTCCGCGATGGGAATTCGTTATCGGGATTCAGACCGCTAATCAACCGGTGTGGCCAACATTAGGCGATTTACGGACATTGATCGCAGCCGCATCTATGTTTGTTTTGATATGCGCGGCGTAGTATTTTTCGATCATCTCGACGCTGGTACGGTAGTTTTTGCTGATCTGATAAATGTCAACTCCCTCCAGCAACCTGAGGCAAGTATAGGTATGGCGAAGGCTATAGGCGGTGCGCCGGTTAGCCGTATTTGGCCATCGCTTGATCTGGTTGCGATGAACATCGTTTTGCTGGGCAAGTTCGCCCAATGTGTATTCACCACAAATGGCGGCTAGCGCCATCTTGGTTTTGAACGCTGCAGTGTGATTGCGACCAGGACGTCGGGCCATGAGTATTCTCCTGTGTTTAGCACAATGTGCCACTGACAGGTCGAAATTCCACTTATCTCAGTTGTTCAAAATTCCCGAACCACTTCTGAAAACCCCGGCACCGGTATGACCGTCAATGGATGGAGCATTTTTGCTTCCGGGTACGGCACCGCTCAGTTCTTCCTAACTTTGGCAAAGGCCTGTCGCTGACACTTATAAAGCGCACCGATCAGAGCATCGGCTGCCGGTGGAATTGGCCTGGCGCCTAGGGTTGCAACGACACCTGGCAAACGGGTCGGAAATTCCAACCCTTCAACCTTTAGTTCCACAATATCGCCGCGGGTAATATCATCGGCAATCATGGTGCGCGGCACCATGGCAACCACGTCGCCCGACAGCAATAAACGCCGCGTCACGGAGAAACTGTAGGTGATCAAAAATACCGACCGCAAATCTTTCACCGACCTGATTACTTGCGGAAACGCATGGACGATAATTTCCAAAAACCAGTCCGGCGCTTCGCTGCCAGCAAGCGGAAATTGAAGGCATTGGTCGACCGTCGCCGGTTTTCCGGTTGCCAAAGGATGTTGACTGCGGCAGGCGACCACCGGCACGCCAAGGGGCAATTGCTGGTAGTTGAGGCTTTCGATCTGTCGGTCAGGGGCCAGGCCGACGAATATATCGATGCGACGCGCCAACAATTCTTCTTCCATATTGCGCCAGTTGCGAGCCAAAACGGTAAACCGCAACCGCGGACAATTGCCCATCAAATTGGCGAGCGCAGGAGCCAACAAGGCGTCGGCAATCACCGGGTCGGCGCCGATCACCAACCTCCCGGCCTCCAAATTCTGCATCAAGGTTATATCGCGCTCGGCTTCGCCCAATTCTTGGATCGCGATGCCGGCCGCCTCTAATAACCGCGAACCAAATGCAGTCGGAATGGTTTCTTGATGGGACCTGACGAATAAGGGCGCTCCAAGCTCTTTTTCCATCCGTGAGACGGTTTGGCTCAACGCCGAATGGGTGATCCCCAACCGGGTCGCGGCTTTGCGGAAATTGCCGCATTCGGCAAGGGTGACGATCTGGTTTAGATTGCGCAGGCTTTCCATGGTATATCACTCACATGGTAATTTATGCTTACCAACTTAGATAGTTCAGTCAGTTATGACAATCAATTCTTCCGGCGAGCGCTAAGCGTATTCCCGAAAAGTGTGTAGCGGTTTTCGGATAAGAATACGCGACAAAACAAACAGATAGCGCGACGAAACGAGCCCAACGCTTGGTGACAAGCGCTAAGCGTATTCCCGAAAAGTGGGCACCGGTTTTCGGACAAGAATACGCGACAAAACAAACAGCTAGCGCGACGAAGCGTATCCAACGCCTCGTGACAAGCGCTAGAGCGTGTCACCCAAAAGCGGGTGCTGGTTTTCGGATAAGAATACGCGACAAAACAAACAGCTAGCGCGACGGAGCAAATCCTACGCTTGGTGACAAGCGCTAGAGCGTATTCCCGAAAAGTGGGTAGCGGTTTTCGGACAAGAATACGCGACAAAACAAACAGATAGCGCGACGAAGCTATCCCAACGCCTCGTGACAAGCGCTAGAGCGTATTCCCGAAAAGTGGGCACCGGTTTTCGGACAAGAATACGCGACAAAACAAACAGCTAGCGCGACGAAGCGTATCCAACGCCTCGTGACAAGCGCTAGAGCGTGTCACCCAAAAGCGGGTGCTGGTTTTCGGATAAGAATACGCGACAAAACAAACAGCTAGCGCGACGGAGCAAATCCTACGCTTGGTGACAAGCGCTAGAGCGTATTCCCGAAAAGTGGGTAGCGGTTTTCGGACAAGAATACGCGACAAAACAAACAGCTAGCGCGACGAAGCTATCCCAACGCCTCGTGACAAGCGCTAGAGCGTATTCCCGAAAGGTGTGTAGCGGTTTTCGGACAAGAATACGCGGCAAAACAAACAGATAGCGCGACGAAACGAGCCCAACGCCTCGTGACAAGCGCTAGTGGCGTGCGATCTTGCCGACGGCCAGGGCCTGCATCCGATCGTGTGCAATGTGGCAAGGCCAGGCGACACAGCAGCCTATACCGCCCCGCATGAGGGTGTGACTTTAAGCGTTTTGATGTGACAACGGTGAGTATGGAAATTGCGCAATGGGCAGCTTGGAGCCATGTTTGCCATTTTTTTGCAGTGCAGCCAATGTTTGCAACAGTAGCCCAACAGCGAGAACTCTGGCATCAACCCGAAACACTGGTTGCTTTTAGAGCCAGGTAAATTCGGTCGATTACTTTGCGGACTTCAGGCAAAAACCTATCTTCGTGGTGGGTTACCAACCATTGGTCGTGTTCGAGCTCCTCTATGAATGGTGATATCTGCTTCAGCACGCTAAACCTACAGCCGATGAAGGTTGGCAGCACAACACGCGCGGTTCCTGCGAGCGCCAAGTCAAGAGCGTTTCGCGGACTTGTCACCTCTATAGTGCTTGCATTGTGAGTTGTGTTTTGCACCCATCTTGCGGATGGAGTCTTCCCGAGCACGCGTGCCCAAGTTTCTATGTTGTCGTGGCGCGCGTATACGGCGAAATTGATGCTAGTAATTCTGCGTCCAGCCAGTCCAATTTCATCAGGTCGTTGATTGCGGATGCCGATCAACGCCTCCCGCCTGCCAATGTCCACCGCCTCATCGGCAGCTATGAACCTCAATCGGATGCGATCCGGGCCGATAAGTTCGGGCACCTTTTCGCACAGCAAATGCGTTACCCAAATCCCGGCAGAAACCTTCACCATGGGCAGTGCTTGCTCGGGGCCGGTTTCTATCATCGGCTGGATGTGGCTTTCGAGCGCTGTTGCCTTCGTCAATAAGTTTTGCCCTTCATCGGTCAACGCATAGCCGCGGGCTAAGCGCCGGAACAGGTCACGGCCTAGTCGACGTTCCAGTACAAGCATGCGCCGCCCGAGCGTTGGTGCGCTTTTTCCAGTCGCGTCAGCCGCAGCCGCAAGGCCTCCTTTACGAGCCACCGCCAGAAAAAGGCGCAGATCATCCCAATCGAAGTTCATTTCATCCATGAAACGATAATTACATTATGTTTCATGGATGTGGAATGGTGTTCATGGTTTCTTGTTGGGAAAGCTGAAATGGAGCCATGATATGAAATTTCTCGAAACTGAAATAGCCCCTTTGGGTATGGGGTGCTGGCCGATAGGTGGGGCGATGTATGCGGGTGATCAGCCTCTTGGTTACACCAATTATGATGACGATGAATCTATCCGCACCATTCATGCAGCACTTGCGGCTGGGATCACGGCCTTTGATACGGCACCGGCATATGGCGCGGGACACGCAGAGCGATTATTGGCGCGTGCGCTGAATGATCGACCTGATGCACTGATCGTAACCAAAATTGGGGTCGCTATAGACGAAGAGCGCAAGCAATTGACCGGAGACGAAAGCGACCCAAAGAGCGTTCTTCCGGCAATTGATCGATCTCTATTGCGGCTCAGGCGGGACCGAATTGATCTTCTGGTTCTGCATCTAAACTCGCTTTCTGTACCGGAGGCCGAGGCCATATTTGATGAAGTCGAAAAAGCACGTCAAACCGGAAAGGTGCGATCATATGGCTGGAGCACGGATTTTTCCACGAGCGCTGTTGCAGTTGCTGACCGAGAGGGTTTTGTCGCCGTTGAGCACGCAATGAATGTACTTCTCGACGCGCCACAAATTCGGGATGTGGTTCGGGAAAAGAGTCTGATTGCGTTAATCCGCTCGCCGCTTGCTATGGGGTTGCTGACTGGTAAATATGGTGGCGGCGACGTCATGCGCTCAGATGATATTCGCGCGACCTCCAACCCAAGAACTGATTATTTCGTGAACGGGCGAGCCAACCCAGCCTTTCTCGCCAAGCTTGATGCAGTACGTGAGCTGCTTATGATGGATGGGCGCAGTTTGGTGCAGGGCGCAATTGGTTGGCTCTGGGCGAAAGGTGGGATGAACATCCCGATCCCCGGAGCGCGGACTGTCGAACAGATCGAGGGTATTGCGGGAGCACTTTCCTTTGGTGCTTTGCCGGACGATGCAATGGATCAGATTGAGACTCTGATCGAACGAGAACCGAATGATACGCCTGAAAGAGCGCGCTAACTGGTTAGCCGAAACCCGACCTTCGTGAAGTCGCGGTCAAGGTCTATTCTGTCCGCATTGCCGACATTGGTGCATGCGCCATTTAACACTATTGGTGATAGTGTAAAACTTTTCGCTCCGATCGCGAGCTTGCGCCGGCGACGATTTAATATCAAGTTCCTTTGGTGTAAGGCGGTTGTCGCTGCGAACCGCCCCATGCCGCGATTTACCAATGACGGCGAATAGGACTGGGCGTGCAGCTTGGATCGAGCGCTGTTGCATACTAAGCTAGTGGAATTTCTAAATTTGACATTTGACATTTGACAAACGACGAAGCTGCAAATGGGCACCAAATGTCAAATTCATTCCACTAGGCAGGACTAGGGTCTGTGGACATTCAGGATTCCCAAAAGCGTTGATTTCTGATTCAAGCTTCCAAAAGGGAGTTTGTAATGGACGAAAAGCGATTTGTTTTGAATGACCGGGTCTGGGAACGCCTTGCGCCTTTGCTCCCCGGCAAGGCAACAGACAGTGGCCGGACAGGCGGCGACAACCGGTTGTTTTTGGAAGCGGTGTTCTGGCGGGTGCGCACGGGGTCTCCCTGGCGCGATCTGCCGACGAAATTTGGCAACTGGAACAGCCAGTTTCGCCGGTTCCGACGATGGGCCGAGCAGGGTGTTTTCGAGAGTCTTTTCAAAGCCATGAGCAATGACCCAGACCTCGAATACGCCATGATTGATGGCACCATTGTTTCGGTTCACCAAAAGGCAACCGGCGCAAAAGGGGGACTCAAAATCAGGCCATCGGGCGCTCGCGCGGTGGGTTGACCACCAAGATCGTGGCGCTGGTGGACGCGCTTGGTAATCTTGTGCGTTTCATGCTGCTACCGGGACAGGCGCATGACATGAGGGGCGTGGCACCGCTGATCAAGGGCGTGTCATTCGCCGCTTTGCTGGCGGATAAAGCGTTTGACGCAAACTGGCTTCTGGAGGAGCTGGAAGACCGGGGCGCAACCGCCGTTATCCCGCCCAAATCAAATCGGATTGTGCAGCGAGAATACGATGAAGAGGCCTATTGTTGGCGGCATTTGGTTGAAAACTACTTCGCCAAGATCAAGGAATTTCGTGGCATCGCAACGCGTTACGATAAAACCGATAACAGCTACGCTGCCAACTGGAACCTTGTCGCGGCGCTTATCGCATCAAGGTGAATGTCCACAGACCCTAGTCATTATTGCATTCAATGACAGCAATGCTCATGTTGAAAGCAAGAAATGAGGTTGGATCAATCGCAACACTGACAATCAGAAATGTTGAATCGCGGACCAAGGAAGCCCTGAGGGTACAGGCTGCTCGCAATGGCCGCTCAATGGAGGCCGAATTGCGGGCGATCTTGCGCGTGAATGTGCAAGCCGGGCCGCAAGCGGAAATCGATTTGTTTTCTGCGATTAGACGGCATGTAGAGCCATTCGGCGGATTTGAAATTCCCCAGACGCCAGATATTCCCTGTCCTGACCCACCGCGTTTTGAATGATCTTCTTAGATACTAATGTGCTTATGGAATCCATGAAGCCCAAGCCTGATATCCAGGTTGCCGCATGGATGCGGGGCAAGATCGCGATCAACTCTATCTTTGTACAATCGTACAGGCCGAAATCGAAATGGGTATCCGGCTTTTGCCTGCGGGTCGGCGGCAAAGCGAACTCACAAAGGCAGCAAATCTGATTTTTTCCGAATTTGGCGCACGGTTGCTTACCTTTGACAATGATGCTGCATCTGCTTTTGGCGACATTTTTACAAAGCGCCGCGTGCTCGGCCGGCCGCTTTCCGCATTCGATGGATTGATTGCCGCAACTGCCCTGAGCACCCGGGCGAAAATCGCTACCCGCGATATCAAGGGTTTCGAAGGCTGCGGTATTGAGCTAGTGAATCCTTGGCACCAGGATTGATGCCAAGCAGCATACGGGGCAAATCGGCATTGGCCGTGCGGTAAATTTGTCCGATGTGCAAGGTTGGTGCTTGTTCAAGACCGGTTAATCAATCGCCTTTTGTCGCGGAAATTGGGCAAAATTTGAATGAAAACCCTGCGTGAAAACAATCTGATCTATGGCCGACTGATGCGGGTCGACGAAACCCATCTGGTGGCGCGTTATCGCACTGCTATGCAGGCGTTCGAACTGCCGCCAACCAAACTCAAATCCTTTGAGATCGACATGACCGGGTTTTCCCCCGACATCGCCGAGGAACTGGGTGATCCACAATATCTCGACCCACACGGCGTCAATCGCCGCTTCATCATTCTTAGCCCGGCCCAGGCCGAGCTGCCAGTGGTCCACACCGCGTTTTCCAACACCGAACAGTTGATGGGCAATTTCTTCGCTGAAAACCTCAACGCGCTGACCGCGCTGACCATCAAGGACGTGGTCTATGGTGAGATCGAGGACAGTGTGTTTCAGGTCGACGAAATCGAGGATTTGTTGAAGATCGAGCAGGTCGAATTCAAGGTCAACACCCCATCCGATTTGCTCGGCCAGGCCGGCGAACTAAAAACGCTTTGCGACCGGCTGCTTGGCGAGCCGAACGCCTGGCAGGATGATGAAATGCTGATCCGCATGGTCGATCTCGCCGGTCAGACCGGTGATATCCGCGCCAATCAGCTGGTGCCGTCCAAGGTGGTGTTTCGCCACAATACCTTTTGGACTACCCATTTTGGCGGTCTGTATGTGTTCATCGACGAAAACCGAACCACGGTGATCGGCTCACCCGAGGCGCGCGGATTTCGCCGTTCTCGACCCTGGCAGGTGGCGTTTCTCGATATCGCCGACCACCGCCGGGTGCATGAATTCCTGGTTCAGTCCGGGCGCATTGACCCGCCGCGCGGCTCGTGGATCGAGCGTTCCGGCCTGATCGACAAGCGGGCGCAAATGTGCGTCGCCTGGCTTGCCGCGCGCGCCGCGCCAAGGCGCCAGATCAAAGCCGACAGCCCGCGCTGGGTGCAAAACTGGATCGCCAACAATGCCCGCACGGTAGAGGCCGACGGCACATTGCCATTGTTGACCTGGATCACCCGCCAGGTTGCCGACTGGGCCAATGTGGATTTCGAAGACATTGCCCCGGCCAAACGCTTTTTGGTCTCGCGCGCCAAACCAGGCCACGTGGACCATTATCTGACCAACCGGCTGATATCCGAATACCTGCCATTCGACTATCTGACCCGTTTCGTCTTCAACAAGCCCGGTTTTTATGCTGACTATCAATCCTGGCCGAAAATCTACGGCAAATATGTTGTCGAGCGCATCATGAAAGACTATGTGCCCAACAAGAAAGCGGTGCGCCAACAATATTACCGCTGACCGCGCGCCGGCGCGCAAAGGAACCCGCCATGTTCGACCCTGTATTCGCCTTCTTCCGCCGCTTGTGGTCGTTTATCATCGCCACAATTTCACGGCTAGTGCGCTGGATCATCGCCCCGTTCGTCGCCATCCGCGCGCTCTACAAACGCTCCCACGTCATCATCAAGGCGGTACTGGTGATCATACTGTTGGTGGTGATCGTCCCCTATATCTATTTCTTTTGGAATATCGCCTTTATCCGCGACTACGACAACAATTATGCCGCAAACCTGAATTTTGAAAATTATAGCATCGGCGCCGGCGAGCAGGTGGCAATGGAAGGCGGCACCCAAACCACCCGCACCTGTGGCCGTTCGGCAATCGCCGATGTGACCGCCGACCTGATCGACTTCAACGTTAATCGCAACCAGTGGATTTCCGCCTCCCTGGTTTACCGGCTCGGCCTGTTCGGCATTGCCTGGGACGCGACCCCGTGGATGGACAACAAGGCTTCGTTCCAGCGCGGCATCCATGCCGGCCTCAGGCGCACGGCAATCGAACTGGCGGATGTGTTGGGCCGGATACGCGGCACTTCGCAGATCAACAAAAGCCTGCAAGAGGCACGCGGCAACCTACAGATCGACGAATATAATTGGTATTTCGGCCTCAACCCGTTCGGCGTCAAACAGACCGCATGGGGCTCGTACCGCTCAGCGCGCCGCGATCTGATCGAGTTCAACGAGGCTCTGGCGCGTTGCGAGGCGACGTTTGACGCCCGCGCCGACAATTTGATGCAGTTCCTCGACCGTATCGCCAAGGATATCGGCTCCACCTCGGCCGGCATCAAGCAACGCGCTGAAGGGTATAATGGCGGCTGGTTCGATACCCGGGCCGACAATGTGTTCATGGACGCCAAGGGCCAGCTTTATGCCTATTACGGCCTGTTGCAGGCAGCGCGGATCGATTTCCGCGATATCATCGAAAGCCGGGCCCTGGTCGATATTTGGGACAATATGGAGGACCAGATCAAAATTGCCCTGGAACTCGACCCGCTGATCATCTCCAACGGCAAGGAAGACGGCTTCATCATGCCGACCCATCTAACCACCATCGGCTTTTATATCCTGCGGGTGCGTTCCAATCTGGTCGAGGTCAGAAGCGTGCTTGATCGATAAGTTCGCGTCCCTTTGGTGCAATCGGTGGAGAAATACACCAATATAACCCTTCCAATACTTGATAAGCAGCGCATTATCTTGTTCGATGGTCTCGAAACGGGAGTGGGAAATGGGTTGGTTATTTCCGGGGTTGGTGGCGCCGATTATTGTGGCGATTTTGGTTGGCTGGTTTGGCGGGCTGGTTACTATCTATTTGACCGCGCTGAAGAGTAAAAATTCCAAAAACCCTAAAGATTTCAATGATTTACGCGCCAGCCTTGACCTGCGCAGCGGGGTCGAGAGCGTCTATGCGCGCACCCTGCGCCGATTTCTCGGTGTTTTGGACCGGTTTTTCGAGGGCAAACCATATAAGGCGCGGCCGGAACCACAAGAAAAATCGGAAAAGCGTTTCGAGCGATTTTGGCAGCTTATCTATTTTCGCCCGGCTGACTACCGCAGGCCCGATGAAATCCGTGGCGCCGATTGGCAGCCCTTTGCTTGGAGCGTCGCCACCTATGACAAATGCCTGTTGCTGGCGGTTGTTTATCCCATATTGTCAGCGCTGATCAGTTGGTTTGCTATAGGTGATGCCGGTGAATTGGGCGCGGCGATTGGCCTGGTTCCGTCCAGCAATGTATTGGCGCGGTTATTTGCTCTGGTCGGTATTGTGTTTTTTGTAATTTTCTTTGTTTTAAGTCTTCGGGCTGGCGGCTGGCGGCAAGTGTTGTTTCTGGCAATCGCTAGCGCTAGCGCTTTCGCTTTCGCTGTCGCTGTCGCTGTCGCTGGCGCTGGCGCTGGCGCTGGCGCTTTCGCTTTCGCTTTCGCTGTCGCTGGCGCTGGCGCTTTCGCTTTCGCTTTCGCTGTCGCTTTCGCTGTCGCTGGCGCTGGCGCTTTCGCTGGCGCTTTCGCTTTCGCTGGCGCTTTCGCTTTCGCTGGCGCTTTCGCTTTCGCTGGCGCTGGCGCTGTCGCTGGCGCTGGCGCTGGCGCTGTCGCTGTCGCTGGCGCTGTCGCTGTCGCTGTAAGAATGAATCGATCAGGCGGTTTTTTGATAGCAGTGTCAATTCTGTATTTTGTCACGGTCTTTTCAATTGTTTATGGGTTTGCCGGGCCCGATATTTCCCGCGCCCGGTTCGGCTTGCTGATTGGCCTGGCATTGCTGCCGCTGATCAATGCGCCGTTCGACTGGATCTCAATCGGCCTGACCCGGTTTTTGTTACGAAAAAACCTCGCCACCCAATCGGCGCTGGCCAGATTTTTCTATTCGGCCGGCGATTTCTTTGGCGCCATGGCCTTGTTGGTGTTGTTGTCGGTGATCTTGATCATCGTCATCGAAGGTTTCAACACCGCCGGCCGCGCTGGCGGCATGACCGCGCCAATCATCGATTTGCCAACGATCCTTAGCGATATCCGTGCCGATCCCTATGCCGGCAAGCATTTTTGGATCTATTTCGCCCTGTTCTCGACCCTGATCCCTACCATGCTGCATCTCGTCGTGTGGCTGGTAAGCGTTTTGACCGTACAGATACCGCTGGTGCGCAATTGGTTGGTCCACGCCATCGACCGCCGGCTTGAGGGTAGCAAGGTCACCCGCATGAAGGTCGCCTCGCTTCTCGCTTTTCGCTGGGTGATTTCCGGCACATTGGCGCTGACCGCGGTGATCTTGGTGTTGCTCTTCGCCGGCAACATTCCGTGGTTTGGCGGCAAGTTCCTTTCCATGCTGTTTGAGGTTCAGCGCTTCGCCGCCACACTTTTTGCCTGAGTTGATTTACCAAGCTATTGCAACCCACTTCGTCATCCTTGGGCACCTACACTTCGTCATCCTTGGCAACCCCACCTTCGTCATCCTTGGGCACCCCACACTCCGTCATCCTTGGGCACCGGCCCAAGGATCCAGTGCTGCCTAGCGCACAATCTGAAAAGTGGCGGCCGGTTTTCAGAAAAATTGCGCGACAAAACGAATAGATAAAGCACGATTTTGCGGCTTCGCCACTTACTATGCTGGATCCTTGGCACGGTGGCCAAGGATGACGGGGGTGAGGGTCGCCATGCCTTGGCACGGTGGCCAAGGATGACGGGGGTGAGACCTGCCCCCACCACCGTGCTAATGATTTTGCCAACGCCAAATCAAAAAGCCGGCTTTCTTTCCCACAAGGCAAGCAAATTAGATTCACTACCGTTGCCGTCGCCAACCCACTTCGTCATCCTTGGCAACCCCACACTCCGTCATCCTTGGGCACCGGCCCAAGGATCCAGTGCTGCCTAGCGCACAATCTGAAAAGTGGTGGCCGGTTTTCAGAAAAATTGTGCGACAAAACGAATAGATAGAGCACGATGTTGCGGCTTCGCCACTTACTATGCTGGATCCTTGGCACGGTGGCCAAGGATGACGGTGTGAGGGGCGGCCAAGGATGACGGGGGTGAGGGTCGCTATGCCTTGGCACGGCGGCCAAGGATGACGGGGGTGAGGGTCGCTATGCCTTGGCACGGCGGCCAAGGATGACGGGGTGAGGGTCGCTATGCCTTGGCACGGTGGCCAAGGATGACGGGGCGAGACCTGCCCCCACCACCGTGCTAATAATTTTGCCAGCGCCAAATCAAAAAGCCGGCTTTCTTTCCCACAAGGCAAGCAAATTAGGTTCACTACCCATTAAACGTTGAATTTGAACAGCAAAACGTCGCCGTCGCGAACCACATAGTCTTTGCCCTCGTCGCGCGCCTTGCCGGCTTCCTTGGCCGCCTGCTCGCCGCCAAGCGCGATGAAATCATCGTAAGCAATGGTTTGCGCGCGGATAAAGCCGCGTTCGAAATCGCTGTGAATGGCGCCTGCCGCTTGCGGCGCGCGGGCGCCGCCACGCACGGTCCAGGCCCTGGTTTCCTTGGGGCCGGCGGTGAAAAAGGTAATCAGATCGAGCAGGGCGTAGCCGGCGCGGATCAGTTTATCGAGCCCTGATTCCTCAAGCCCGTTGATGGCCAGAAATTCCGCCTGCTGGTCTTCCGGTAATTGGGCGATTTCTTCTTCGATCGCGGCCGAGATCACCACCACACCGGCGTTTTCTTGCCCGGCCATCGCCTCCACAGCGCGGCAATGATGGTTGCCGGCGGCAGCGTCCGCCTCGGCCACATTGCACACAAAAAGCACCGGTTTGGCGGTCAACAGATGCAGGCCGCGCAAAATCCGCCGGTCCTCAGCGCTCAAGGTTTCGCGCAGCCGGCGCACCGGCTTACCCTCGCGCAACAATGCCAGCGCCGCGTCGACTACCGGCAACCCCAATACCGCTTCCTTGTCGCGGGCAGCGGCACGCTTGCGCATCGGTTCGGCACGCCGCTCCAGGCTGTCCAGATCGGCCAGCATCAGTTCGGTTTCGATGGTTTCGGCATCGGCCAGGGGATCGATTTTTCCGGCCACATGGGTGATGTCGTCATCGTCGAAACAGCGCAGCACATGGACGATTGCATCGACCTCGCGAATATTGGCGAGGAATTTATTGCCGAGACCCTCGCCGCGCGAGGCGCCGGCAACCAGCCCGGCGATGTCGACGAAAGAAATCCGGGTCGCCAGGGTCTCCTTCGATTTGGCGATTGCGGAAATGCGCGCCAAACGCGGATCAGGCACCGCCACCTCGCCGGTGTTCGGCTCAATGGTGCAGAACGGATAATTTGCCGCCTGCGCGGCGGCGGTCTTGGTGACCGCGTTAAACAAGGTCGATTTGCCCACATTCGGCAGACCGACAATACCACATCGAAAGCCCATTTCTGTTTGGTCCCAGGTTTGAATTATTTTGCTTGTGGTTCGATTGCAACATTTGCGCCTGTTGCGAAAGCCTAAATGCGACCGGCAATGATTGGGTTATTTGTCGCCAAATCAATCATCGCCACCGAACAGTTTCTTCAACATCGCTGCCAATGGCCCGGTAGGCTCTGCCTTCGGTTTGCCGGGCTTCTTGGCCTGGTGGATGTGCGATTTGCCTTTGCCAGCCGGATTTGCAGTCGGTGGTTTTTCGATTTTCGGCAGCGCCCCATGCACCTTGTTCATAAACTGCGATGGGTCATCGGCAACCAGCAACCGGGCGTTGATGGCGATCGCGTCAACAAGCGGGTCGAGCCAGTCTTGGTCGGCGCGGGAAAAATTGCCCAATACGTGGGAATTAACCCGCGCCTTGTCGCCTGGATGGCCGATGCCGAGGCGCAATTTTCGGTAGGTTTTGCCCACATGGGCATCAATCGATTTCAGCCCGTTGTGGCCATTGTTGCCGCCACCGTCACGCACCTTGAACCGGCCCGACGGCAGGTCGAGTTCGTCATAGATCACGGTTAAATGCTCGCAATCGAGTTTGTAGAACCGCATCGCCGGGCCAATTGCCTCGCCTGAACGGTTCATAGAATTCATCGGTTTGATCAAGATCGCCTTGTCGCCGGCAAGCCGCCCCTCGGCGACCAGCGCCTTGAACTTTTCGCGCCATGGGGCAAAATTTCCGGCGCCATGAATGGCATCCACCGCCACAAATCCAATATTGTGGCGGTGGCGCGCATATTCTTTTCCCGGATTGCCAAGCCCGGCGATGACGTGCATCACCCAGTCCTTTGGAAGTAGCGCACAATCCGAAAAATGGGAACCAGTTTTCGAAAAACTGTGCGTCAAAACAAATAGATAGAGCAGTCTATCGGTTCAAAGAAACGCGAAACTGTCCTAGTGAACAAACGCCGAGAACTATTCCTCGGTGCCTTCGTCTTCGCCTTCTTCGCCTTCGCCTTCTTCGCCTTCCATGCCTTCGACGGTTTCGTCCGTATCTTCATCCTCATCATCAACCAGAACCGCCGGTGCGGCGATCGTGGCGACGGTGAAGTCACGGTCGGAAATGGTCAAGGTGGCGCCTTCAGGTATTTCGAACGCAGAAATGTGCAGTGAATCGCCAATGTCGAGGCCAGCAAGATCAGCGGTCAGGTTTTCTGGAATGGATTCGGCTGGACAAGTTAATTCAATGGTATAGCGCACAACGTTAAGAACCCCACCGCGAACAAGGCCGGGTGAGGTATCTTCGTTGATGAACACAACCGGAATTTCCACCGTTACCACCGCATCGCGGCTGATGCGCAAAAAAATCAACATGGGCGATGAAATCGCGCACCGGTTCGAGTTGGTAGTCTTTGGGCAACACGCGATGGGTTTTGCCATCGACGTCAAGGTTGAAAACCGTTGTCAAAAAGCCGCCGCTGTGCAGCAAAATCGACAGTTCCTTGTAGGGCAGGGCGACCGGAAGCGGGTCCTTCTTGTCGCCGTAAATGATCGCTGGCACCAAGCCTTCGCGCCGAAGTGCACGAGAGGCCCCCTTGCCTACCCGTTCGCGCGCATGTGCCGTGAGCGTGATATCCTGGCTCATAACGTGTCCTTTGTCTCAAATGGTGGCCCGATCCCGACAGCGAATTGGCAATTAAAGTTTGACCAATCGCAACCACATTGGCGGTGCGGTGGTCAAAACAAACGAAACGTCGGGGCCGGATTCGCGCTGCCTCCAAGGGTGTCTGGCGCGAACCGGGTGGCTATAGAACACAGCGCCTCCCTTGGCAAGCGCAGGCGCAGTTCTTTGCGGGGAGCGGCAGGCGGCAGGAAATTTCCCCACGGACCAGGCTCCAGATCACCGGGCCGCTTAGTGAAACAGGCTCGATACCGATTGTTCCATCGAGGTTCGGCGTATAGCCTCGCCGATCAGCTCGGCGGTGGAATAGACCCGAATATTTTTGGCATCGCGCACCTCCTTGGTCGGTTCGATCGAATTGGTGATTACCAATTCGCGCAATTTCGATGACGTAACTCTAGCCACCGCATCGCCGGACAAGACCCCGTGGGTAATGTAGGCGGTCACGCTGAGGGCGCCTTTTTCCAGCAGTGCGTCGGCGGCATTGCATAAGGTGCCGCCTGAATCGACAATGTCGTCCACCAAAATACAGTCGCTGCCTTTGATTTCGCCGATCACATTCATCACCTCTGAGTGGCCAGGCTGATCGCGGCGTTTGTCGACAATCGCCAACGGCCGGTCGATCTTCTTGGCAAGTGCGCGGGCCCGCACAACACCACCAACATCTGGCGACACGACAACTAGATTGCCGAGATCGTAATTCGCCCTGATATCGCGGGCGAGCCACGGGCCGGCGAACAGATTGTCGGTCGGGATATCAAAGAAACCTTGGATCTGGGCCGCGTGCAGGTCGAGGGTAAGTACGCGGTGGGCACCGGCTTCGACTACCAAGTTTGCAACCAGCTTCGCAGAAATCGGTGTGCGCGGGCCAGGTTTGCGGTCCTGCCTGGCGTAACCGAAATAAGGAATGACCGCATTGATCCGTCTGGCGGATGAACGTCGCAATGCATCGATCATGATCAGTAATTCCATCAAATGATCGTTGGCAGGAAACGACGTCGACTGCACGATAAAGCAATCCTCGCCACGTACGTTTTCGAGGATTTCGAGAAAGATCTCCTGATCGGCAAATCGGCGCACATTGGCCTTGGCGATTGGCAATTGCAGATAGTCGGAAATTTCCTCTGAAAGCAGTTGATTGGAATTGCCGGCAAATAGCTTCATGACGCGATTTTTCGCATGGGAGTTGACAGTCAGATAGCGATTGGCGGAACATACCCCATCGTTGGTTCCACCACCTAGTGGAATGAATTTAACATTTGGTACCGATTTGCGACTTCGTAGTTTGTCAAATGTCAAATTTAAAAATTCCACTAGATTCAATATCTTGCTAGTGGTTCTTTTGATTCCAACATTTGCAAACCACAGTGTTGCAACGGGACGCAAATGTTGGAATCGAACCACTAGTCTATAGGCGATGGCAACAAGGGCCGCAATCGGCAGATGGTGTGTGGCGGCAATGATTCACAATAGAGTGCCTCTAAAAATCCTCGATTTTGTTGGGCTGGGTGTGATTTTGAAGTTTCGAGTACCGGATAATATGTTGAAATATTTGAGGAACGCAAAAAACGAAAAATTGCTCCCAGGACCCAAAAGAAGGGTTTTTAGAAGTGCTCAATTTGCGACAATCGCGGTATCTGCGTTTAGGGCTTTTGATGAATTCGAATTCGTCTGCAGGCCCTAGAGAGTGTCACCCAAAAGTGGGTACCGGTTTTGGGAAAATGACACGCCCTAGATGTGACACGTTCTGGGTCCTAGCTTTTCGCCTGGTCTAGCCAGCTTTTCAGATCCTCAACCGTGCGGTCGGCAACGCTGGTCAGCATTTTGTCATCCACCGCGCGCCACGGATCGCTGCCGCGACCGGCGCCGCGTTCCTGACCACTGATGCGGTGTAACAGGCGCCCAGAAGGATCACGCACATCCCAGATATAGGTTAGGATCGTTCCACTGCCGTCATCGACCGGTGAAAAGAAACCCTTGAGATGATATTTGGTATCGGTTTGTCCGGTGGTAGCCAATTGAATGCCCGACTGCCCGGCCTTTTCGGAAAGCCGGCGAAACAGGCTGTTGGCTGCCGACTGCGGCACGCCAATTACCGGCAAGAATGCGACCCGAACCGCGTCGGCGGCGATGTCGATGTTTTGCGCGGCGGCCGATTGCACGCCGGTAGGATTTAAGCTGGCGACGGGAACCGGCTCGTCAGTCGACGTAGCGCCAACATTGTTGGATGGCACCGGAGTAGTAGAATTTTGCACGGCGACCGGCCCGCCAACGCCTTCGCCAAGCGAATTGGCATTGCATGCCACCAACACGGCCGACGCGATTGCAATCAGCGTCAAGCGCCGCAACATGATTATCTCAAGCATTGTCATGCGGAAACATGCATCCAGACCGTTGTCAACGCACAATTAGTTCCAGATTGTGTTGCGACAATGGTTCGGGACCGTCCTCGGTGGTAATATAACTAAGCCCCAGGGTCATGGCGGTCTCGGCGTCGCTGTCGGCAATAATCATGTGGGTAAACAGCACCATGCCCGCTTCGATCAAACGCTCATTGCCGGCATACATCATCGGCGGGTCCATCCAGCACGGCGTAAATGTGGCGCCCAGCGAATATCCGCACGCATTTAGCCGATGGTGTGCCAGACCGGCTTTGTCGAGGGTATCGGCATGGGCGTCGAACATGTCGGCAAAACGGTTGCCGACTTGCATCGCCTCCCGCACTGCCAAGAGGGCATCATGGGCTGCCTGGTATAACTCGAGATGGCGGGCGCTGGGCTTGCCGACAATTAGGGTGCGCATCATGGCTGCATGATAATGCGCCCAGGTGCCAGCCCATTCCAAGGTCAGCTGATCGTTTTTGTCCAATTTGCGGCGGCCGGATTTGTAACGGCACAATAGCGCGTCGCGGCCGGAACCGATGATGAACTCATTTGCCGGATAATCACCGCCGGCGGAAAAGGTCGCGGCATGCATCGCAGCAAGAATATCGCCCTCGTCGGCGCCGGCCTTGGCCTCGGCGATTGCAGCATCGAGCGCCAGATCGGCCAATTGGCCGGCTCGCCTGGTATGTTCCAACTCGGCCGGTGATTTTATCACCCGCAAGTTGGCAACGATGTCGGAAGCGTCCGACAGTTCAGCAAGGGTCGACAGCTTTTCACCGAGCAGTTTTCCGTAGCGAGCATTTAGTCCGACCGTGTCGTACTCGACACCGATTTTGCTGCTAAGCAAATCCATCTCGCGCAATAGATCCAGCAATGTTCCGGTCGGGTCGCTGTCGCCCCGGTCTTCCCAAACGATGATGTTTTCGATGTTCGAAGTGTGTCGTGCTTGGCGCAGGTCCGGCGCACGGGTCAAAAGCACCATCTGGCCGTCAGATTTAACCACCAAGCACTGGAAGAAGCAGTAGCCGAACGTGTCGTAGCCGGTCAGCCAATACATGCTCTCCTGGGCAAACAGCAGCACGCAGTCGAGTTTATGCTCGGCCATGCGGAGTTTCAACCGGTTCAAGCGACCGTCGAATTCACGGAGCGAAAAGTGCAGTGCCATGGTTGCATCCTTATTTTTGTCAGGCGTCCATCATGATTGCCGACAATTGGCGCCCGTAAACCGGCTCGCCGCGATGGGTCGCGCGCCGGTAGGAAAAGAACAAATCGCTTTCTCCATAGGTGCAGCGATTGATCGCTTCGGATCGCACACCGGCATGCTTTAGCCGGTCGACAATGTACCCGACAAGGTCAAACTGCGCATGGCCAGCGCGCCGTCCTGGACCAAGGTAACGGTCATTATCACCATCATGTAGCAGCAGATTGTCAACAAATTCCGGGCCGACCTCGTAATTGGCCTGGCTGATGGTTGGGCCAAGTGCGGCGGTGATCTTCGAGCGATCGGCCCTCAATGCCTCCATCTCGGCAATCGTGTTTTCCAGCACACCACCGATCGCGCCACGCCAACCGGCATGGGCCGCCGCAATCACTCCGCCATCGTGGTCAGCCAACAATACCGGGCCGCAATCGGCGGTCACCACGCCGAGCGCAATTCCCGGCCGGTCGGTCACCACCGCGTCGGCCTTCGGGCGTTCGGTATCCGGCCACGGCTTGATGACCCGCACCGCGTCGCTCGAATGAACCTGGTGTGGGGTAGCCAAACAATGGGCGGCGGCGCCAAGCATGCCTACCGCCAAAGCCCGGTTTGCCAATACGCTTTGGCGATCATCGCCAGAACCGAGCCCGACATTGAGGCCGGAATAAAGACCGGATGAACCGCCGTTTATCCGCGAAAAAAAGCCATGACGCACCCTGCCTTTGGGATCAAACAGCAGTTTACTCGACAATTTCACCGGTGCATCCATGATTGTCCCAGTTCAAGCGATTGCTGTGGCAAAAGAGTGGAGTTTGACTAATTGGCTGTCAATGGCGTGGTTGGGCCAGTGCTGCAAGATCATTTGTCGGCTATTTCCTTGCGATAATAGATACGGTCGAAACCGTTTTCGCGGCGACGATCGATTTCGCGGTAGCCGAGCCGGTGATAAAAGCCCTGGTTTTCCACCATCTTTTCATGGGTGTAGAGTTCGATTGCTTGGAGCTCACTTTGCTCCGCAAGCGCCTCAGCGAATGCCATCAATTGTCGGCCTGTGCCCATGCCTTGATCATCGGGATCGACCGCGACATTTTCCACATGCAAATGATCTGCGCGCTGGTAGGTAACGACATAACCGATGATTTTTGCGTTGCAATAGGCAACATGAACCATGCCGGCATCAATCTGGACCGCGAAATCCGCGACCATGGGGGCCGGTTTCCTGCCGATCCGCTCGACATAGATCCCATAGGCTTGGGTGGCGCAGTTTCCCACCGCCGCAAGGTCGCCCAGGGTTGCCAGACGGATTGTGACCGTCCTCGGCATCATCCAAAACCCGGTAGGGTGATATCTGCGCCGGCGATTGCCATACCCTTAAACAGCGTGCCCATCTGTTCCGGGGCGATCAACCGTTCGGCGCCTTTGGTTACCGCCTCAGCAGTTTGCCGGTCCTTGCCGGCGACCAATTTTTCCAGGCGTTGTCGCAACCCAAACCGCATCAGAAATTCGCCCTGGGTCATGATCGGACTGACCGTCGCGCCAACCGTCTTCGCCACTTTAGCCAGCGCTGCAAAATCGACATGGGCGGTCAAATCGACCGCTCCTGGGTCGGCAAATACCGAGGCGAACCGGTGGGCCTTGATCGCCTGCAAAGTTTCGCCAAAGCCGGGCTGGGAGTGACCGTAATCGATTATCAGCGCCGCACCACCATTGCGGCAAAGCCTTAATGCGAGATCGTGCATCAATGCTTCGCGGGCCGGCGAATGCTCGTAAATTGCACCCGGCGTCGGCTTGCCGGCCAATACCGGCACCATGGATGGATCAAGCGTTACCGGTCTAAGGCCTGGGGCAAGATTGCCGGCATTATCAATTCCGACCATGCGTTCGGACCACCCATTGTCGGTGAATTGATATTGATGCACCGCCAACACATCGAACAATTCATTGGCGAAAAGGATTGCCGGCTGGTCGGGCACCTCGCCAAGAGTGTCGTACCAAGCAACGTGACCGCTATTTTCGCCAATTGTTGTCTTTTGCACCGCACGCAGTGCCGGGCTGGTTTCAACCAGCGCAACGCTGGCGGCGTCAAGGAAAGGTGGGAGTGTGCCCGCGACCCGCAACATATCGGCCATCATGGTGCCACGGCCGGGGCCGATTTCAACCAATTGGAAGCGGTTAGGTGCGCCCAATTGGTTCCATGCCGCGAGCGCCCAGGCGCCGAGTAATTCGCCGAATATCTGGCTGATTTCCGGCGCAGTGGTGAAATCGCCATCGCGTCCGAGCGGATTATGATTGCGATAATACCCGAAGTCGGGATCGTTCATGCAAAGCTGCATATAGGCGGCAATGGTAAGCGGACCGTCATTGGCGATCATCCGCTGCAATTTCTCGGCAAGGCTGGCCGGCATTACCGTCTGCGTCCGGCCGCGGTCAGCGCCGCCCATAGGCCGATCAAAATCAATGGCACGGACAGCACCATGCCCATGGTCAGCCAATTGCCGGCCAAATAGCCGATATGACCATCGGGCAGCCGGAAGAATTCAACGAATATGCGCGCGGCACCATAAAGGGCGATAAATGCACCGCCGACGAGGCCTGGATAACGCAGCGCTTTGCCGCTGTGGGTCAACAGGATTAAGATGAAAAAGAGCGCAAATCCCTCCAGTGCCGCCTCATAGAGTTGGCTTGGATGGCGTGGCAGGGCATCGGCAGCCGGGAATATGAATGCCCAGGATACATCGGTTGGGCGGCCATAGAGTTCGCCATTGACGAAATTGGCGATGCGGCCAAGCGCTAGCCCAATCGGCGCTGAGGCGCCGATAACATCGAACAAGCTAAAGGTGCTAAAGCTGCGGGAACGGGCAAACAGGATCATCGCCAATATTGTGCCGGCCAGGCCGCCATGAAACGACATGCCGCCGCGCCATACCGCGAGGATTTGCGCCGGGTCCGACAAATAGGTCTGGAAATTGTAGAACAATACATATCCAAGCCTGCCGCCGAGAATGATGCCAAGCACCGCCCAGACCAAAAAATCGTCGATATCAACGCGGCTGATCGGGCTTGGCGAAGCGCCCCACAAGGCCTGATTGTCGACCAGTCGTATTGCCCACCACCGGCCAAACAATATGCCAACCACGTAGGCGATTGCGTACCAGTGGATTTGGAACGGGCCCAATTCAATCAACACAGGATCGATCGAGGGAAATGGCAGTACGAAAAGGTGCATTGGATATTGCCACGGACATTTTGCGGCCAAAGCATTGGCATGATGGCACATCAAGGTCCAGCAAAACACTATCGGTGCCAACAAGGACCGGTGAAGCAATGTTGAACAATGCCCCGGGCGCCATTAGATAGATCCATATGGAAAAGCAGGGAAAACACATGAGCGACGCAAGCAGCCGCATTCTTGATGAGTTCGCCAAGCTGATGACCGATGCCGCCGGCGTGGCGCAAGGCGTCAAGCGGGAAGCGGAGACCGCAATCCGTGCCCAAGCCGAGCGGTTTTTGGCCGATATGGACATCGTAAACCGCGAGGAATTCGCCGCCACGATGGAGTTGGCAGCCAATGCACGGAGTGAAAACGAGGCTCTTAGAGAGCGCGTCGAAACCCTGGAAAAGCGCATGGACGCACTCGAAACGGTCAAAAAACCAGTTCGCCGCAAGGCTTCAGAAAATAAATAACAGAAAAATTATTCTGCGCACAATGTTCGGCGCCAGAATCAAAATCCCTTTTGTAAGAATCGCTTACGGCCCGGCTTGGTTCGGCCGTCAACACCCTATTGATGCCTAATTGGTACCCAGTTGTACAACAGGGTCTGGTCATCTGGATTTGCCGTTATAGACTGATTCTAAAGGGTGATTCGGCTCAACTCGTTTTCCACGCCAATGTTACGCAACCAGTACCGCATCAAGTAGCGCTATGTGCAAGCCGGTCTTGGGTAAGTTGGTTCGTTTTGCGTCGTGTCATAACTTCACCAACATACCGGCGGCGCCGGAACAGGACGGAACATGAACCTTTTGCAACTGGAACTGGAACGCCACAACAACCCGGTCGATCTGGTGGAACAAGTGGTGACGATCAATGACTGGCCGTTCGAACGCCCAGGCCAGGATGAAATCGCAGTTACCGTTTCCGGCACCTGGACCGAGTATAGTGTCTCGATATCGTGGATGGAGGATTTCGAAGCCCTGCATTTGGCCTGCGCCTTTGATCTCAAGGTGCCCGAGCAGCGCAAGAACGAAACCATGACACTGGTTTCCCTCATCAACGAGCAATTGCTGATCGGCCATTTCGACATTTGGGAACAGGACAATATCGTCATGTTTCGCCAAACCCTGCCGCTTAATGGCGGCATCGATCCGACCAGCCAACAACTCGAATGCATGATGTCGAGTGCGCTTGAAGCGTGCGAACGCTATTTCCAGTCGTTCCAATTCGTGGTGTGGGCCGGACGCTCGGCGCGCGAATCCGTCGACAGCGTGCTGTTCGAGACCGTCGGCAACGCATAAAATTTTCGCCGGGTTCGGCCTGTGAGGCGCCAACCTCCGCTTGCGTAAGTCGGCATGCGGTGGCAATGAGCACCCATGAGCGATAATCATACCTATACGATCAATCTACTTGGGGCCGGTAATATGGGCAGCGCGATGCTGTTCGGCTGGCTTGACAATGGCATAACCGCCGAGCGGATAAACGTAATCGATCCGGCACCGCCGCAAGCAATCGCCGGTCAATTTGCCAAGGCCGGGATCCACCATGTCGCCACGCCGGGCGACGCGGAAATCGCTGATCTATTGGTGGTGGCGGTCAAGCCGCAGATCATGGACCAGGTGCTCGATGGCGCGGTTAATCTTGTTGGAGCCATGACTGTGGTGGTTTCGGTTGCTGCCGGGCGAACCATTTCATTTATCGAACAACACCTGGGCAAAGTAGCGATAGTTCGCGCCATGCCGAACACGCCGGCGCAAATCCGCCGTGGCATCACGGTGGCGGTTGCCAATTCCCGGGTCGATCCGGTCGGGCGCAAACGCGCCGATACATTGCTTGGCGCCACCGGGCCAGTGGAGTGGGTAGACGACGAACGGTTGATGGATGCGGTCACGGCGGTCTCTGGCAGCGGTCCTGCCTATGTGTTTCATCTGATCGAATGCTTGGCCACCGCCGGCATCGAGGCCGGCCTTGATGAAGCGCTCGCCACCCGCCTTGCCACCGAAACCGTTGCCGGTGCCGGCGCGCTGGCGCAACAGGCCACAATCGATGCGGCAACCTTGCGCGAAAATGTCACTTCGCCTGGCGGCACCACCCAAGCAGCACTTTCGATATTGATGGACAAGGATGGGTTGGGTTTATTGATGTCGAGGGCGGTGGCAGCGGCGGCCAAGCGGTCGCGGGAATTGGCATAGCCGCTTAGTCAAGGGGTAGCTCAAATGACAAACAATGAACCCGGTACGATTTCATTTGATGATTTTCTCAAAGTCGATATCCGCTGCGGCACGATTATCGAAGCTGAACCATTTCCTGAAGCGCGCAAACCGGCGCTCAAGTTTAGGATCGATTTCGGCCCTGAAATTGGCGTAAAGAAAAGTTCAGCTCAGATTACTGTGCATTATACGCCGGGGGAGTTAGTTGGTCGCCAGGTGATGGCGGTGGTCAATTTTCCGCCGCGCCAGATCGGGCCGGTGCGATCGGAAGTGCTGACCCTGGGATTTGCTGATGAGAACGGCGATGTTGTACTGGCGGCGATCGACCTTGCGGTGCCGAATGGCGAACGATTGATGTAGCAAAATGTGAGATCGACCATGGCGATTAAGACAACTTGCATCGGGGCCTATCCGAAACCAGATTATGTGCCGATTACCGATTGGTTTCAGGTCGGCCATGATGCTGCGGACTATACTGAAAAAGTCATGCGGGCCTGGGAGGAGGGCAGCGGTGCCGAAGCGCGCGCGCTTTTCGACCGCGCGACCGGCGAGGCGGTTCAGGACCAGATCGCCTGCGGCATCGATATTCCAACCGATGGCGAAATTCGTCGCGAAAACTATGTCCATTATCAGTGCCGCCATTTTGAAGGTTTCGATTTTACCAATTTGACCGAGAAACAGCTGCGCAGCGGCGCTTATGTATCCGAACTGCCGACCATTCGCGGCAAGGTGCGGGCAAATGACGAAAATGTTTTGGTTAGGGATTGGCAAATCGCCGAAGCGGCCGCCGAGCGACCGGTCAAGATTACCTTGCCCGGCCCGATGACGATCTCTGATACCACCGCCGATGCCCATTACAACGATGCGGAGAAACTGGCATTTGATCTGGCCGATGCACTGAACTGCGAGGTGCGGGCACTGGCGGCGGCGGGCTGCCGGTATATTCAGATCGACGAGCCGATATTCGCGCGCAAACCCGAGGCGGCGCTCGCCTATGGCACCGAGGCGCTGGCGCGATGTTTCCATGGCGTCGGCAATGAAACTACCCGGGTCATGCACATGTGCTGCGGCTATCCAAACCGGTTAGATGACACCGACTATCCAAAGGCTGATCAACAGGCATATCGGCAAATTGCTAGCGCGGTCGATGGTTTGGTCGACCAGATTTCGATCGAGGATTGCCATCGCCACAATCCGCCGCAACTGTTTGAAGCGTTTACCCGCTCGAGCCTGATTGTCGGCTTCATCACCGTGGCATCGAGCCGGGTTGAGCCGGTTGAGGAAATCGTCGCCCGCATGCGTGACGTGCTGAACCATATCCCGGCAGAACGGTTGATCGCCGCGCCTGATTGCGGCCTCGGCTTCCTTGGTCGCGAATTGGCGATGACCAAATTATCGAATTTGTGTATGGCGGCAAAGGCGGTTTGACAATGAGATGCTGCGGAAGCGGAAGGGGGGAATGCGATGGTAAAATTCTTCGTGCCGCTCAAGGGCGGCCACATTATCGATCCCGGTCAAGGCTTTGATGGCCCACAAGACGTGGCCTTTGCCAATGGCAAAGTAGTGGCACTGGACCATTCAATTCCCGACGCCAAAGCTTTGTACGTGCGTGATGTCACCCAACCCGGTTTTAAATTGGCAGGGTTACGGTTGCCCGTAGACCGCCAAGCGGGCTGTCGGTCAAGGTGATATCACCACCATGCGAGCGGGCGATATCGCGGGCGATCGACAGGCCAAGACCGGTACCGCTTTCATCGATATTGCGTGCTTCGTCAAGTCGCGTGAACGGTTTAAACACCTCTTCGCGCATGTCTTCGGGCACGCCGGAACCGTCATCATCGATTTCGATAGTGAGCCGGTAGTCGGAAATTTTGGCGTTGATTTCTACAGCATGGGCGTAACGTAACCCGTTGGCGACCAGATTGGCGACCATGCGGGAGAACCCTTCTGGGCGCACATGAACGTTCATATCCTCATTGCAATGTACGGTTAATTGCTTGTCCAACAGTTCTGCATCGGCTTGGAAGCGATCGAATACCGGGCGGATGTTGAGCTTTGCGGTCTGTTCCTCACTTTGGCCGCGCGCGAAATCGAGATAGCCCTGCAGCATGCGCTGCATGTCGACGACGTCCTTTTTAAGCGCATCGACCTCGTCGCCATCACCGACCAGTTCCAATTGTAGCTTGAACCGGGTCAATATGGTGCGCAGATCGTGGCTGACCCCGGTCAGCATGTCGGTACGCTGTTCCATTTGTCGCTCGATGCGTTCGCGCATTTCCATGAAAGCTAGGCTGGCCTGGCGCACTTCGCGGGCGCCGCGTAATCTGAACTCCGGCGGCGCGCGCTGTCCCTTGCCGAATTGCTCTGCCGCCTCGGCCAATAGCTGGATCGGCCGGATCTGATTGCGCAAGAACAAAACCGCGATCGCCAACAGCACCAGGGAAGCGCCGATCATCCACACCAGGAAAATGTGCGAATTGGACGCATAAGCGCTGTTGCGGCGCGCGAAAATGCGCATCACATTGTTGCGATTTTCCAGTCTGATGCGGATTTCCAGCAATTGCGAATCGCCCACTGTGTCGATCCAAAACGGCCGATTGATCTGGCGAGCAATTTCGGCGCGAAGTGCATCGTCAAGCACCGAGAAGAACGGCTTCGGGCTCGGCGGGGGAAACGGATCCGGCGGCAAAATAGCAATGTTGAGCGCCAGCTTTTCGCGGGCCAGGCGCACGATCTCCTCATATTCGGGATCCTGCGGGAAGGTTTCGATAACGTCGATGATGGCGGCGATATCCGCAACCACCGATTTGGACAGGCGCTCGGTCACCGTTTGCCAGTGCCGCTCCATGAACACGAAGGTCAAAACCGTCTGCAACAGCACCATCGGGGCGATGATGATGATCAATGATCGTGCATAAAGGCCTTGCGGTAAGCGCCGGCCGATCCATCTGGATATGCGGCGAAAATAGCCGCTACGGGGCCGGATTTTCGGAGCACTTATCCGTTCAACGGTCAATGGGCATATGTCCAAGTTGGTAGTGGTCGGGCTATCCAAGCCCCCGGCACCACCTTTTAGTCTACACAAAGTTTATAACCAACGCCACGCACGGTCTGTAGCCATTTGGGATCGGACGGGTCTTCTTCGATCTTACGGCGCAGGCGGTTGATCTGTACGTCGACGGTGCGTTCGCCGGAAGCGCCATCGCCGATCAGCAATTGGTGGCGTGGCACGGTTACACCGATATTGGCCGCGAACAGGCATAGGATTTCCTGTTCACGTTCGGTCAGGCGCACCGGATTTCCGTGCCTTTTTAATTCGCGGCGGCTGATCGACAAAGTGTAGGGGCCAAACATCACCTGCTCGATCACCGGCGGCTCTTCTTGGCGGCCGCGCTTGAGAATGCTGTTGATGCGCAACAGCAATTCGCGTGGTTCGAACGGTTTGGCCAAATAATCGTCGGCACCGGCTTCCAGTCCCTCGATCCGGCGGTCGGTTTCCGACAGTGCGGTCAGCATCAGGACCGGCACTTCTGATTGTTGGCGCAATTCCAGCGTGAACGACACTCCGGACTGGCCCGGCATCATGACGTCGACAATCAGCAGGTCGAATTCCAGTCCGGCGAGCTTGCGCCCAGCATCAGCCGCATCATTGGCGGTCGTCACCCTAAAACCGGCGGCGCCCAGATAGCGCGACAACAATTCGCGAATCCGCCGGTCGTCATCGACGATCAACAAATGCGCTGCATTGTCTAACAAAACGGTAGGGGCCGGGGCTGGTTCGCTGCCTATGTTCATCGGTTTTCTCCGCGATCGCGCAATTACACGCGGGCGTTTATGTTATACCAAGGGATTAATATTGAGCCATCATATGGGTCAATATTAACTTCCCTTGGTATTATCGATTACTCATCCGCTGGCGGTTCGTTGGTCATGCGCTCGAAGAACCGTTCTACGGTTTGGCGTTCGGTTTGGTTAAAACCATCCAGCGCCCGCCCGATACGCCTCGATTGCGGCAAGGAAAGGGAAGCAATCAATTTGCGGCCGGCGGCAGTCGGATATAACAAGCGTTGACGGCGATCGCGTAAGCCTTCCTGCTGTACCACATAGCCTGAATGAACCAGGTCGCTTAGCACCCGGGCAAGGCTCTGCTTGGTTATCCGCAGAATTTCCAACAAATCGGCCAC
>CBDFKB010000004.1:0-132916 GCA_965248715.1 Rhizobiaceae bacterium | reverse complement strand
GGCTGTGCGGTTCACTGATATCCAAAGATACTTTGTCTCGGAGGCCAGCGTTTACAGGCTGTTGAAGGCCCACGACCTCATCACCAGCCCAGCCTTTGTGGTGATCAAGGCTGCCGATGAGTTCCGTGACAAGACGACGGCCATCAATCAGATGTGGCAGACGGATTTTACCTACATCAAGATCGTTGGCTGGGGCTGGTATTATCTGTCGACCATTCTAGACGACTTCTCACGCTACGTAGTGGCCTGGAAACTGTGCGCCACAATGAAGACAAGTGATGTCACCGATACGCTGGAACTGGCCTTGCAGGCATCAGGCTGTGACCAGGTTACTGTTCAGCACAAACCACGATTGCTGTCTGACAACGGACATTCTGGGTGGCGTAGAACACAAGATCAAGGTTGCGCACTTCCGTTTGTGCCATTCTCGCAAGCCTTTTGTGGTGGCTTATCCTGGTGAATCCCAGGAGATGGTGCTGGATGCCTTTATGCGGGCATTGGCATTTTATGACGGGGGTACCGCGCCGGGTCATCATCGACAATCCCAAGACACCCGGCTCCTGCCTTGTGCAGAGCCCAAAGGCGGTGGTGACCTATGTGTCGCGTTCAAAGATGCGGATATTCCATCCGCGCTTTTTGGCATTGATGAACCATTACGTTATGGAACCGGTTGCCTGCACGCCCGCAGCTGGCTGGGAGAAAGGCCAAGTTGAGAACCAGGTTCAGGATTTACGCCGCCAATTGTTCACCCCCAAGCTGTGCTTTGATGATCTGGAAAGTTTGAATACCTGGCTGTTTGCGCGCTGTAACGCGTTGGGTTCGCGGCGCCACCCCGAACAAAAAGAGCAAACCATTGATGAAGTCCTTGCATTGGAACGCGCCGAACTGCGGCCACTGGGGCTTGGCTTTGACGGTTATGTTGAGAAAGCAGTGCGTGTGCGCTCCACCTGCCTGGTTCAATATGACAGTAACCGTTACAGCGTTCCTGCCCGGTATGCCGGGCGCCATGTCTCGTTGCGGGCTTATGCAAGTCGAATTGTCCTGGTTGCCGCCGATGAGGTGATCGCCGAACACAAACGTCATTTTACAAAGAACATCAGTTACTTTGAGCCTTGGCACTATGTGCCGCTTCTGTCGCGCAAACCCGGAGCTTTGCGCAATGGTGCACCTTTTATGGAATGGCAGCTTCCCGCCGCCATGAACAAAATCAAGGCCCGCTACATGGATACCAAAGGCGGTGACCGAGACTTTGTTGAACTTTTGATGCCCCTCTCGGCGATGCAAACATCGCCTGCCGACAACGAGCCCAGGAACACGGGATCGAGACAGTGGAAATAGCTTGCGATCTGGCTGTTGAGCAAAAAACAACGCGCCTGCCGGCAATCACCAACCTGATCAACCAGCTTGTGGAACCAGTGATTGATCCGCTGCCCCGGACCCATTGCTATCCACAGCTGCAGGTAATGCCACAAGCCGATTGCAAACGCTATGAGCTGCTTTATGCAACGCCGCGGGTGATGTCATGAATGCCATCATTGAACAGCTTACAGCCCTGCGCCTGCACGGCATGGCACAAAGTGCACAGGACTTGCTAACGGCCCGCACCCCGCTCAATCTGACAACAGCGCTCAAACAACTGATCAATGCGGAAACTGTTGAGCGGCGTGTGCGCTCCATTCAATACCAGATGCGCATTGCTCGCTTTCCTCATCATAAAGACTTTGCCACATTCGACTATGGCGCATCGGCTGTGAAGCCCGCTGAGATCAAACAGCTATGCACCGGTCAATTCACACACGATGCCCACAACCTGATCCTTGTCGGCGGTACTGGAACCGGTAAAACCCACATCGCCATTGCACTGGCAACGGCACTTATCGCTCAGGGCAAAAAAGCGCGCTTCCATAATGCGGTTGATCTCATTAATGCGCTGATCAGGGAACAAGCTGAGGGAAACACCGGTAAAATTATCCGCCAGCTCAGCCAGACCGATTGCGTCATCATCGATGAATTGGGCTACATTCCATTCCCTAAATCAGGTGGAGCACTGCTCTTCCATCTCATCAGCAAACTCTATGAAAATACCAGTGTCATCATTACCACCAACCTGGAATTTGGCGAATGGGTCTCCGTCTTTGGCGATCCCAAGATGACAACAGCACTCCTCGACAGGATCACACATCATTGCTCAATCATTGAAACCGGCAACAACTCATACCGCTTCTCGCACAGCCGTAAAAAGAAAACGCTCACAAGCCCGGCTTGACCACAGCCCCCGCTCCGCTACGCCTGCTATGGGGCCACTTCGCGAAGCGGGACCTATGGACAACCCTCCGCAACATCATTGGCTATTAATATCCCGTTTTGACACCCATAGGGCGGGTCAGTTTTAAATGCCAAACAGGGGTCAGTTTTAAACGCTCATTGACACAGTAGGTGCAATAAAATAGGGAGAAGGTGGGCGGTCGCCTCGTGAGAGGCGGCAACAGGTGGGGGGAATTAGTCTTTATTTTTAGCGTTTTGCTGAAAAACCAGGGGGTTGTTCTTAGAAACAACCCTTCAACAACCCCCTGCGCGGGTTATTTTGCGTCTCCTTGAGATGCAAAAACTAGCTTCGGGGTTCCCGAAGCTAGTTTTATAGGGGTCTCTCGTCGATCTCGTGAGAGAATTGTGCGGACTACCAGTAGCGAGCAGTACGAGAGAGCTCATTAGATTTTCTGAAATTCAGAAAATCGGTCGTTTCTTGCTTGCCTGTAATTTTTACAATGCCTCCGGCCAACGCTGCGATGCGTGGTGTACCGCAAGAATATCGATGGTTTCTCCAGCAACCCGATAGGGAACAATGAAGGGCGTCTTTGGCACAACCAGTTCTCGCGTTCCCTCGATACGGCCAACGCGACCGCTATCAGGAAATTGTGTGAGTTGGTCATGCACCATGGATACAACAGTCACCACAATGCGGTTAGCTGCTGCGGGGTTATCGGCACTGATATAGTGTTGAATGCTTTTGAGGTCTTCAAGTGCCTGTGGTTGCCATACGAGCTTCATGCTTGGGGTATTGGGAGCTCGTTATCGGTGCCCCAAGATTGCACCCAGGACAGCACCTTATTGTGGGGAACACCTTCACCCCGATCAGCCGATTGAATGGCATCTCGAATACGCTGCTCCTGCCACTCCTGCACAGCGAGGTATTCCTTTATGGCCTCGTTCGTTACAAACGCCTTGCTTCGATTCTGGTGTTTCGCAACGCTTTCTAAGCGATCCTTAATGTCTTGATCGACGCGAATTGTTAAAGTGGCTGTGTTACCCATAATTCCTGCATCTTCTTTTTGTTTCATATGTCGTATAGTGTAACACAAGTGACAGAAGACGCAATCGCCCAGCAAATACCAGGCTAGTAATTCACCGCAAAACTCGCTGATTTCCTGTGGCTTTTCACTGTGTGGTTATACCCCTCGGTCGTGGTGATTGATGAATGATTCACGGTTCGCTGGATTGCTTCGCCAGACCAACCGGCTTCGTAGGCGAGTGTTATAAACGTTGCTCTGGCCGAGTGTGGGGTGATGCCGGCAGGTAATGACGCAAGACGGGCGTACTTACCAAACAATCGATAGAGCTGTGTACGACTGATCGGCTTTTTGTTGCGAGTGTTCTTCACATGCCGAAACAACAGCCCGTTGCGATCCGCACCATGCCCCGCTGCATCAAGATATTTTTGTATCGCCGCTTTGCATTCGTTGTGAATGGCAATGGTGTTCGTCTTGTCGCCCTTGGTGGTCATTTCCAAAACCCAATAATCACGATCAAGCCGTAAATCTCGAACTCGAAGCCGCCCAGGCTCCGACACACGCCCGCCAGT
The DNA here is from genome assembly GCA_965248715.1 of Rhizobiaceae bacterium. Lineage (GTDB taxonomy): Bacteria > Pseudomonadota > Alphaproteobacteria > Rhizobiales > Rhizobiaceae > CBDFKB01. Next base: position 129,057 of record CBDFKB010000004.1, on the reverse strand, counting down.
ATAAAAATAGACATGTAGGATAGCGCGGTCACGTAACCCCTGGAGTGTGTCAGACGGGGGAGTATCAAGCATCACGCGCACTTGCTCTTTTGTCAGCGCCGGTGTTTTACCACTGCCCAAACCAGAACTGGTTGTCTTTGGCCGCTTCACCCCGGAAACCGGATTGATCGGGCAAAGGTTTTTGTCAGCCAGGAACTTGTAAAGGGAAGAGAGAGCCGCCAGACGCATACTGATTGTTGCGCGAGAGCACCCGGCCTTTTTCATCTGCTGCCGCCAGGCAATGATATGTGAGTGTTTGGCACCATACAGTTCATCGGCACTTTTAAGTCCAAGCGTCTGAATGAACTCCCGCACTGCACGTTTGTAAGTGGCGCGGGTGTTATCAGAATTAAAATTGGCTAACCAAACTTGCTCGGCTGGAACCTCGGCCAACAATTCAAATTCAGAAACCGCTGCCAATTCGGCTGTTTTTTTAGGTGCAATTTTCATACGATAATCCTAGCACATATTAGTAACATAACCTATTTTATGTTACTAATAATAGCGCGTATATTCTGATGGTACGTATTGAAAATACCAAACTGGATTTTTCGTGGAAAATCCTTTATACAGGATTTGTTAGCCAGGCCAAAATCTGGTTGACATGGACAAAGAGCCCAAACCCGCGAGTCGCGGATGACAGAAACCAACATCACTAACTTGGAATCTATTCCGAGTGACGGTTTTCTGTTTCTCACCCAAAATCAAATCAACTGCCCTAAAGAAAAAGGTCGCCACGTTGTAAGCGCGACGACCTGGGTTGATGGACACCGTACATTACGGGTGCATCAGTTAATATATACCTAGCCATAAGTTGTATCAAATATAACAATAGTATATCTATTGCCATTTTGCAAGTAAATATCAAATTAAAAATAAAATGTACTTGAATTTATTTACTTTTTATCCTAGTTAAATCTTATGGTGTTAATCCAACGCCAGTAACTAAGGAGAAAGACCAATGCCTAGGGTCCAGACTCAATCATAACCAGAAGGCGACGAGTGTTGCCAGCGCTACGGCGGACAGGAAGTTTCTTGCGAGTTTGTCGTAGCGGGTTGCCACTCTTCGAAAGTCCTTGAGACGGCAGAATGCATTTTCGATGAGGTGGCGTTCTTTGTAGCGGGCTTTGTCGTAGATGATTTTGCGTTTTCGATTGCAGCGGCCGGGGATCACAGGAACCATGGCCGCATTGCGCAAAGCTTTTCGAAGCGCATTCGCATCGTATCCCTTGTCGCCCAGAACATATCGTGCGCCCCTCAAACCTGTCAGCAAAGTGGGTGCGGCTTTGGTGTCCGATACATTGCCTGCTGTGAGCATGAAGGCAAAGGGGCGGCCTATGACGTCTGTGAGGGCATGGATTTTGGTGGTTTGGCCACCGCGCGAGGGGCCAATGGCCTGGATTTTCGCCCCCCTTTACCGCCATGTGCCGAACGATGCGCCTTGATATAGGTTGAGTCGATGGACGTGCTCTTCGTCACCGCACCTGAGGTAGCCAATGCCTCCACCAGATCGACCCAGAACCGACGGCGGGACCAGCGGTTGAAGCGGTTGTAGATCGTTGTCGAAGGGCCGTATTCGCCAGGGCAGTCACACCATCGGCATCCTGTTTTGAGCACATGAATAATGCCCGAGATCACCCGGCGGTCATCCACCCGACGTGCTCCGGGCTGGTTCATGGGTAAATGGGGTTCAATCACCGCCCATTGGGCGTCAGAAAGCCAAAACAAATGAGCCATCCAGGTCTCCAATCCTTTGATCGTTCAATCTGAATCTGATTTGCTACAGAAATTCAACAAAATGATTGAGTTTGGACCCTAAAGACCCACAGAACATCGTAGAGGGCGGGGCAGGGGAGCTTGGAAATCAGCCCTTTCAACTCGAACTATTCCGCCTCACAGACGTTCCTTACACAAATGCTTTTGAGTTTTATGAAGCTATCCCGCGCTTTCTCGTGGGGGGTGATAAGGCGCGATATATCAAGCCTGATGGGAGCTTTGGAAGCATTCAGCGGAACGCCGATGGAACGGCGCTTCCGATTGAAAAAATTTATGAATACAAGGAAAAATCCTACACGCTAGAAATAGCACCTGCGACACTCAAGCAGAAAGGGAAATACCGAGCCATTTTCCCCGGAGTGCGTGAGGAAATCATCGAATTCATCATCTTCAAGCTCGCAATAGAGCAGGGGTATTTTTACGACGGTCCAGACGGGAATAATCGCAAGACAGATAGCTACACGGTTATCACCAGTCTTTATGAAATTCGTCAAGAGCTCAAAAAACGTCACGGAACCGCGCACGGTTCCTACAACCACTCCCAAATCATTGAGGCTCTTACCACCCTTCAGAAGACGAATTTCACCATCCGTGGAGACACAAAGGAAGACAGCTATAACTTTTCTCCCATTGTCGAGTTCGGCCATATGAACACAGGGAATGGGAAGGATAGCACCGGCAAGAGCACCAAGCTGGACACCTCTAATTTCCGGTGATTTGAGAGCGATTGTGTGCTTTGCGAGTGTGACGGGGCGAGATTCTCTGGATTGACGTGTATTTCTTGGTCATTTGAGCGCCGGATTGTTTGTTCCGGCAGCTCAATTGCCCGAGTTTGGCTCTATGCGGGCGCAGTTTTCCCGTTGCGCCACGCGAGGCGCTGGAAATTGTAGACGAGATTGGCCATGCCGATTTTGGTGGTGGCGCGGGCGATGCCCCTCTCGTGGTTTGCTAGCAAACCACTGCCGGGCAGTGAATGGTGCGAATGAACAAAGCCATCGGGCCTTTCAGTTTAGCGAAGGGATGCTCGACGAAGGCGCGGACTTTGGAGCGTTTTGCGTTAGCCTTTGAGGCACGTTCAGACATCGGCTTGCCCTTCGGTTTCTTGGTATGGATGTTTGATACAAATCCGTTTTTGGTCAGCCAGGTCTCGTTCTTTTTGGAGCGATAGGCTGTATCGGCCCACACGGTAGAACCGGTGTTGTCACGGCTGACCAGATCCGACAATTGCGCCCCGTCATAGCGCGATGCATGGGTAGCTTTCCACGTGCGGATCAGCCCGTGTTCCCGGTCAATCGATATATGGTTCTTGTAGCCAAAGGCCGGAATGGCAATGTCGATCGCGTGTTTGGTTCCATCAGGCTTTTGTTTGGCCTTGGAATACTTGACCGTCCATCCATTGCCCGGCAGGCAAGCGAAGCGCCGCCGTAAGGGAGCGTCCGTGTCTTTCTGGGCCAGCTTGGCGGGATTGTCCTTCCAGGCCCCGGGAACCTTGCCTTCCTTGATGTCGGCCTTCTCGCCGTCACTATTGCGCTGCTTGGGCGCGGCAACAATCGTGGCGTCAACGATCTGCCCGCCCATGGCGAGGTATCCGGACCTGGCCAGATGCTTGTCGAACCGGGCAAACAGATTGTCCATCGCACGCGCCTGGGTCAGATGCTCACGAAATAACCAGATCGTCTTGGCATCCGGCACATCATCGCCGATCGACAGGCCCAGGAAGCGAATAAACGAGAGGCGGTCATTGATAACAAATTCTGTCTGATCATCGCCGAGATTGTACAGCGCCTGCAGCACCAGAATTTTGAACATCAAAATGGTGTCATAGGCCGGCCGGCCACCTTTCGAACCATCAAAGCGCTTCAACGCTTTCGCAAGCGGCATGCGGAAAACCCGCCAGGGCACGATCCGCTCAAGCTTCTCAAGAGGATCACCGGCCTTGCTCAGCCGCTCATAACGCTCATCAACATCCCAAAAACCCACCTGACCCGCCATCACAAAACCTCCCGCGATTCAACAACGCGAGTGAATCACAGATCAGACAAAATGGGGAGGTAATTCGAGGTGTCCAACTGTTGAACTTCGAGTTGATTTTGATGCGCGGTATCTTCGCTTGCTTGCTAAGCGGTGTAGGGATGCCAAACAAAGCCGTCGCTTATTGTCGGTTGCAGCCGTTTATGACGGTATGAACCGGTCAGAGGCGGCACGGATCGGCAGGTCCCGTATGACTGGGTTCACCGTTTCATGAAGAACATGATCTTCCGGTGCTGCGCATCATGACCGATCGCGGCACCGAATTTTGCGGTAGGCCCGACAAGCACGACTACCAACTGTTCCTGGCCATAAATGATATCGACCACACCAAGACCAAGGTGAAGCATCCGCAAACCAATGGCATATGCGAGCGATTCCACAAGACGATCCTGCAGGAGTTTTATCAGATCACGTTCCGAAAAAATCTGTATGAAAGCATCGAGCAGCTACACGCTGATCTGGATAACTGGATGCATCACTACAACACTAAACGCACCCATCAGGGCAAAATGTGTTGCGGAAGAACACCTCTTGAAACTATGATCCCTTCTCGGCGGCGCTTCGCTTGCCTGCCGGGCAGCGGAAGGGACAAGAAATCTGGAAGGAAAAGTTTGTAAACCAAATCTGACCCAACAGATCATCGCCACGAAACGGCCAACTGTCAGATCAGGTCTGAACTTCTACAGCTGAACCGACGTATGGGTTTTTTGCGCTAACGCTTTTTGCCGCTTCTCTTGCACTGCCATCATCTTCGAGACGGCGTCATGCTCCTTTTTGCGTTCACGAGTTTCCTCTTTGCTCAATCTCTCTTGAGAACGATGTAGTTCCTTCTCTTTGTCTCCAAATTTTTTTGGCTATAGCGGCTCTATTACCTGCAACTTTTGCAAGTTCGGTCTGAGCTTTCTCCAGATCCTTTAGCTTGCTAGGGTCAGGACTCATTAATTGAGCCAGAAGATCACGGTTGCAGCGACTGTTATTGCTGCGAAGAAGATGTCGGCGCATCTGTCATAGCGGGTTTCGATACGTCTCCAATCCTTCAGTTTGCTGAAAGTATTTTCGACCTTATGGCGTTGTTTGTACGCCGTTTTGCAATACGCTGCGGGGCTCTTGCGCTTCGCTCGAGGTGGGATGCATGAAGCGATCCCCTTGGCCTTGAGTGCGGCACGAAACTCGTCGCTATCATAGCCCTTATCGCCGATGAGTGTTTTGGCGTTTGGCAATGCTGGATAGACGATCTTTGCGCCAATGTGGTCAGAAACTTGTCCTGCCGTCAGCGCCATGACGATGGGTTTGCCTTCCCCATTGACAACAGCATGAAGCTTGGAGTTCAGCCCGCCCTTTGTTCGCCCAATGTGGCGGGGAACATCCCCTTTTTTGCCAGACTGCAAGCAGTCCGGTGGGCTTTCAGATGAGTGGCATCGATCTGTACGATGTCAGGCTCTCCTGCTCTGGCGGCCAAACTGCTGAATATTCGATCAAAAACGCCCAGTCGGCTCCACCGCACAAAGCGGTTGTAGAGAGTTTTGTGCGGGCCATAATCGGCCCGGTGCATCGCGCCAGCGAAGACCATTGCGGATCACATGGATGATCCCGGAAATCACCTTGCGGTCATCACTGCGCGGTATACCGTGGGCGAGCGGAAAATACGGACGCATCAGCGCAAACTGCCGATCCGACAACCAGAACAAATCAGACATGGAAAACCTCCTTCGGTTGACCACTTGAATCTGATTTGCGGCAATCTGAAAACCCGTTAATCAATAGGTCCTGACCCTAGACATGGTCGATGCTGACTTGGCCTTGCCAATCGCATCGTTTGCTTTGCCAATCTTTCCCGCAAGGATGGCCTCTTTTTTTATTTCAGCAACATCTTTCTTCCGCAAGTCAGCGATCGACGACTGAATTCGGGTTACATTTGATCTCACTGTCGAAAGTGTCATTGTTCCTTGCTACTTGGTCTAGATACTAGATGATCGGCAGTGGTAAAATTACGACTTCTCAAAATATTTCTTTGCATCTGGATGGTTGCTAAGTTGAGCAGGTCGATAGGGTTCCAAGTCTCCCACTTGTTGAACTCGATCAGCTTGCAAGCGCTCAATAACCGATGGGTGTAAGGCGAATTCGGATTCCACCTCCCTCGGTCCTGTCGACCATTTTCTGCTGATCGGGCCCAGTTTAAACAGATAGGTTTCTTCGTGCTGAAGTGCGAGCGGGTCTGGAGATCGAACTAAGATATCCTCTCTGATCTGCACTTCAGGTACGCATTCCTTCAACTCGGCTACCATCCAGTCTAGTGCTATGTCACTTAGCCGAGATTCTTCCTCTGGGTAGCTACCCCCCACGTCGCTATGACACCCGGGAAACCATACCTGTTTCAGCCAAACTGGATTTTCGTCGCGACGCTCTTTGGCTTCCTCTTCAGATGCCCATTTAACTCTCGGAAAATCCGCACGGTGTTCGTCAATTGCCAATGCATGACGTGCGTAGCCCACATCTGAATCCAACCATTTGTCGTAGTTTTCCTTGCGCCACCTAGCTAGGTGACCGTTGCTCCAGATAGCAAGCCAATCGCTGGGATTAGAAAACCGAAGAGGTTTTGATTCATCCGGCGAAAAATACTTAATCTGGGATTTGAGTATAGAGACAGGAAAATAGAGTGCGAATATTATTGCTCCGGCGAGCGGTAAGCTGATCCAAGCGAACCACGACCACCAAAACGCTGAAGCCAATACCAAAACGGCACCGTAAGCTACCCACGTTAGCGCAAAGTTTCCAAGCGCCGCAACTGTGTCGAAGACACCGATAAATGTCGGCTGAACGTTTCCCTGAACATCTTCGGAACCATCCGTGGGACTGCTGCCATACTTTACCCGGAAGCGGCGGCCTTTTTCCTCGCGCTCATCGAGGTAGGGCTGCTGACTCCGAGAATATCCAGTACCATGGTTGTAGACGTATTTGACCGCGTCTGTAGCAATTTTCCGCAGCTCCGGACCGTAACGTGGCACCGGAGAACCGTCCGGCTTTTTGGTCGGTATTCCGCACAAGTTCATGACGTTTGCAACGCATCGGGCCGTGTATGCCCCGCGGGAAAAGCCGAAAATAAAAATGCGGTCGCCAGGCTCGTAGTAAGAGATAATCTTCTCGTAGCAATCTATCACATTGTCATCAATGCCGGTGCCCACTGCGGCCGCCAGCATGTTCCGCACTTTTTTCCAAGTAAGGCCATCCGTCTCACCAGCACCCAAACCTGGATCGTAAAAAGCAATCTGCTCAGCCGGCTTGATAGGGGAGGACGGGCCAGGTCGCATAGCGCGGTACAGTTTGTACACGTTGGACAAGCGTTGATCCGGGTGTATCCCGCCGACTTGCCCGGTGCCATCCGAGAAGATCAGAATATTCTTTGCCATTTCATTTGTCCGCAGTCTGGGCTTACCCGACTCGGGAGAGAATCGGACTTTCCAGACAATATCAAATAGTGAACAAAATTAGAACAACCTTGATATGATACGCGGTCCTACAAGAAAATTGCAGCACTGGAAATGAGGATGAATATTGTGCGTTATCCGGTTGGAAAACTTGGTTAGCATTTCAGCGGTTTTAAGCAATATGCGACGCACGTCCGCGGCGGCGGCGATCCGAAATGCCGGAACATGGAACAAATGCTCGCTCTCCCCCCATCTTAGCCATTTCCAGCTGCAGAGTGAATTTCTGCTCCGCATAAAAACGTCGCCACAACCCTACCTAACCATCACGCCCACTATGTGGATCGAGTCCTACTCCCCATACACCACCAGCAAATCTTTGGCGTCGATTTGGTCGCCGATTTTGACCAGCACCTCGGCGATTTCGCCGTCGCGGTCGGCGTGGAGCGCGGTTTCCATTTTCATCGCCTCGATCGAGACCAGCACATCGCCGGAAGTAACCGCGCGGCCGGCTTCCACCGCCACCGTGGAGATGATGCCGGGCATTGGCGCGCCGATTTCCGCCCGGTTGGCCGGGTCGGCCTTGCGTCTTTGCCGGCCGGCACCGGCGCCGTGCATGCGGTCGGGCACCCGGGCCCGGCGCGGCTGGCCGTTGAGTTCAAAATGCACCCCAACCATGCCGTTTTCGTCCGGTTCGCCCACAGCCAGACAGCGGATCACCAAGGTCTTGCCCCGTTCCAGGTCAACCAACACTTCCTCGCCGGGTTTCAGGCCATAGAAATAGATCGGGGTCGGCAACACCGAGACCGGGCCGAAATTTTCCGCCAGCCCTGAATAGTCGCGATAGACTTTCGGGTACATCAGGTAGGAGGCTAGTTGCCGGTCGCAAAGCTCGTGGCCGATCTCGGCCGATGCGCGGGCCCGTTCGGCGCTAAGATCAATGTCAGCAAGCAACGCGCCAGGGCGCTCGGTCAGCGGTTTACGGTCTTTTAAAATGCGTTTCTGCAGGGCCGGCGGCCACCCGCCTTGTGGTTGGCCAAGATCGCCCATCATCATCGAAATCACCGAATCCGGGAATGCGATCTCGCGCTCGCCGGCCTCGATATCGGCGACGGTAAATTCCTGGCTCACCATCATCAGGGCCATGTCGCCCACCACCTTCGACGACGGTGTCACCTTGATGATATCGCCGAACATGCGGTTGGCGTCGCTATAGGCCTGGGCCACCTCATGCCAGCGGCTTTCCAGGCCCATGGAGCGGGCTTGCTCTTTGAGATTGGTGAACTGGCCACCAGGCATTTCATGCAGATAGACTTCCGAAGCGGGGCCCTTGAGATCGCTTTCGAAGGCGGCATATTGCTGGCGTACCGCCTCCCAATAATACGAAATTTGCCGGATCGCGTGGGGATCAAGGCCGGTTTCGTGGGGGTCGCCGGCAAGCGCCTCGACCAGCGAACCGAGACAGGGCTGAGAGGTATTGCCAGAAAACGCGTCTATCGCGCCATCCACAATATCGACCCCGGCATCAACCGCCGCCAACACGCTGGCCGCCGAAATACCAGACGTGTCGTGGGTGTGGAAATGCAGCGGCAGGTTGGTTTCGGCGCGCAAGGTCTTAAACAGCACCCGCGCGGCGGCTGGTTTCAACAGGCCGGCCATGTCTTTAATCGCGATCATCTGCGCGCCGGCCGCTTCCAATTCTTGGAGCATCCCTACGTAATAGTTGAGATCGTGGGCCGAACGTTCAGGGTCGAAAATGTCGCCGGTGTAACAGATCGCCGCTTCGCACACCTTGCCGCTTTCCAGCACCGCGTCGATTGCCACGCGCATGTTTTCAACCCAGTTCAAACAGTCGAACACCCGGAAAATATCCATGCCGGCATCGGCCGCCTGGCGCACGAAATACCGCACCACATTGTCGGGATAATTGGTGTAGCCGACCCCGTTGGCGCCGCGCAGCAGCATTTGCAGCAAGATGTTGGGAGCCTTTTCGCGCACCAGCGCTAGGCGCTCCCAAGGGTCTTCAGCCAAAAACCGCATGGCGACGTCAAAGGTCGCACCACCCCAGCATTCCAGCGAAAACAAGTCAGGCAGGGTACGGGCATAGGCATCGCAAATATTGGCGATGTCGAAGGTGCGCATACGGGTTGCCAGCAGGGATTGGTGGCCGTCGCGCATGGTGGTGTCGGTGACCAGGGTCCTCGTTTGTGCCCGCACCCATTTGGCCAGACCTTCGGCACCATCGCGTGCCAAGATGTCGCGGCTGCCGTGGGCAATCGGGTCCGAGGACAAAGGTGCAAGCGGTTTGGCGACGTCGTCGCGCGGAATTGCCCGACCGCGTACATCCGGGTGACCGTTAACGGTGACATCGGCGATATAGTTCAGCAATTTTGTCGCCCGGTCGGCCCGTTTGACTTCAGCGAACAGTTCCGGCGTATTGTCAATGAACCGGGTGTTATAGGTGCATTGGCGGAAATTTGGATGGCCGACCACCGCTTCGAGAAAAGTCAAATTGGTTGCTACGCCGCGGATGCGGAATTCGCGCAATGCCCGGTCCATGCGCTTAATCGCCTCGTCGGCGGAAGGCGCCCATGCGGTAACCTTTTCCAACAGCGGGTCGAAGAAGCGGGTGATCACTGCGCCGGAATAAGCGGTGCCGCCGTCAAGGCGGATGCCGAACCCGGTGGCGCCGCGATAGGCGGTGATGCGGCCATAGTCAGGAATGAAATTTTGCTGCGGGTCTTCGGTGGTAATCCGGCATTGCAGGGCATGGCCGTTGAGGCGGATATTTTCCTGATCCGGCACGCCGCTTTCTGCGGTACCGATAACATGACCTTCGAGCAGGTGTATTTGTGCCTTGACAATGTCGATGCCGGTTACTTCCTCGGTCACCGTGTGCTCGACCTGAATGCGCGGGTTGACCTCGATAAAATAGAACCCGCCGCTGTCAGCATCCATCAGGAACTCGACCGTGCCGGCGCCCACATAGTCTGCCGTGTTTGCCAACGCCACCGCATAGCCGGCAAGTTTGCTTCGGCTTTCTTCATCGAGATAAGGAGCAGGTGCGCGTTCAATCACCTTTTGGTTGCGGCGCTGTACGGTGCAATCGCGCTCGAATAGATGCACCACATTGCCATACTGGTCGCCAAGGATTTGCACCTCAACATGGCGGGCATTCTCGACCAGTTTTTCGAAATAGACCTCGTCCTTGCCGAATGCCGCTTTCGCTTCGCGCTTGGCCTCGGTGATTTCGTTGACCAGGTTTTCGTCGCTGGAAATGACCCGCATGCCGCGCCCGCCACCGCCCCAGGACGCTTTCAACATAATTGGGTAACCGACTTCAGCGGCAAGTTTACGGATCTCGGTTTCATCATCCGGCAATGGGCCAGTGGCGGGCATTACCGGCAAACCGGCGGCGGCGGCGATATCGCGCGCCGAGACCTTATTGCCGAGGCTGCGCATGGTTGCCGGGGAAGGGCCGATGAACAAGACGCCGGCCGCCGCACACGCTTCAGCAAATTCCGGGCTCTCCGACAACAGCCCGTAGCCTGGATGGATCGCATCGGCGCCGGAAAGCTTGGCGACGCGGATTATTTCGTCGATCGAAAGATAGGCTTCGACCGGGCCCAAATTGTGGTTGGGGCGCGGGCCACGGCCGATCTGATAAGCCTCATCGGCCTTGAACCGATGCAGCGCCAATTTGTCTTCATGGGACCAGATGGCAACCGTGGCGATGCCCAATTCATTGGCCGCGCGGAACACCCGAATGGCGATCTCGGACCGGTTGGCGACCAGAATTTTCTTAATCATTTACTGTGGTTTCCGCATCAACAACCTGTGTTGAATTCTGCACTGGTTCGGTCCAGCCGGGGGATAGTTGAGCGCCCAGTCTGGGCGCTGACAAAAATGAGCGCAGTACTGCCAAAGCCGCCATTGCCGGCTGTGATCTGCGCCAGTAAAGCACTGCGCGTTCCAATTCAAGATAGCCGCGCAAACGCCGCATGTGCCGCTTGCTAACCGCGCCGCTCGCAAACCGCACCTGCCATTTTTCCAACAGACCGATTATCGCTTTTGCGGTCGCCTGCGATGCGCGGTCATCGCCCTGCGGTGCGCTTCGCCTGATCTCGACCCCGATCGTTGGATCGACACGCAACACCAGACCGTCAAGCGCCAATTCAGCAAACCAGTCTAAATCTTCCAGCCGGCGAAACCGGGTTTCCAACCGGTCTATAACCGCTGCAAAGACCTCCCTTTTTGCCAGGATTGCTGATCCAGGGCAAAACCAGCAGCCGGAAAAGAAGTCAGCGCTATTGGTTGACGCTACGGGAACCCTTGAACGCAAATGGCGTCCGCTCTCGTCCGCCTCGCACCAGCCGCATGCGAACACGGTAGGATTTTGACCACCGGTGTTTACAGCCCTTTGGGCATGGGAAAGTCGGCCCGCCAAAGTGTCGGGCAGCAACCGGTCGTCGCTGTCCAAAAAGCCGATCCAGGTTCCGCTCGCGGCGGCAATACCGGCCTTGCGCGCCGCCGCCGGTCCAAGATTTTCTTCGTGCCTGATCAGCACCAATTTTTTACCGTGCAGGATGTTTTCGCGCGCGACGAAAGGCGGTGCCGAACCATTGTCGACCACAATAATTTCCAGATCGGCAACATTTTGCGCGGCGATGCTGTCAATCGCCCTTTTGGCGAGCGCTACCCGGCCAAACACCGGCACCACCATGGAAAGGGTTGCCGGCTCGCTCATGGCGTAAGCTGGTAGATACTGAGAAAGGCATTCTGGATGTTCTTGATGTCAAAGGCACTGTTGCGCATCATTTCGGCAGATTGTTCACCCATTTGCCATGCCAATTGCGGTTCACGCGCTAGTTTCAGGCACGAATTGACAAAACCGTCATGGTCGTCGGCGTCCACCAGATAACCATTACGACCGTGCTCGACAATCGGACGACAGCCAGCGATGTCGGACGCTATTAGGGCGCAGCCGCTTGCGGCGGCTTCCAGCAAGATCACCGGCATGCCTTCGCGCTGGCTTGGCAGTACCATAACATCGGTGTTCTGCAAAAGCGCAGGCATTTCCTCCCCCGGTACCTTGCCAAGAAAGCGCACTCCTTTATTGCCGGCCATGGCGCGAACTTCAGCCCCGGAATAGCTTCCTGATTGCTCGCGTTCGGCCCACCCAGCAATGGCAAACTGGGCATCGGGCACGGCCTTACGCACAGTCTCCGCAGCATCAAAATAGGTCTCGATGCCCTTGGTGCGCAGGAACCGCGATGCGAATAGAAACCGCACCGCGCCGGGCCGGTCTTTCTCAGTTGAATATTGCCGGCTGTCGATGCCAGCACCCTCGACATTTATTGCCCGCTTGGCATCGATGATGCCATTGGCGACGAATTGCTCCCGGTCATCCGGATTTTCGAACGTGGCTATCGCCTTGCTGCGCCAAAACAATATTTTGAGCACCTGCACCACCACAATGCGGCGCATGATTGCAATCGGCCCATCTTCAGAAAACACCCGTCCCAGGCCTGGAAAAGTCAGTACCGAACGCAGTTTAGCGCTCCTAGCGCTTGTCACCAAGCATTGGATTCGCTTCGCGGCGCTATCTGATTGTTTATGCGTGTCATTTTTCCCAAAACCGGTACCCACTTTTGGGCGACACGCTCTAGCGTGCCGGTCGAATGCCAGCGTCAGCCCGGTCAGGAGGTTGGGTTTAATGGTGAAAGAATGCACCACGTCCGGGCGTTCGGTGCGGATCAGCTCGGCGATTTTGCGGGCGAAGCGGAAATCTGATGCCAAAGAAAGATGGTGGCGAGCCATTGGCTGGTGCAGGTAGCGCAGGGCTGCAAGTTCGCCAAATTGCTTGGTCTCGTCGCCACCGCTGAGCAAGATGATCTGCCACCCTTCCCGCGAAAGGCGTTTTGCCAAATGCAGGCGATGAGCAGCGAAATAGTCCGCGTCGTTACAGACAAACAATATCTTTTGTTCGGACACGGTTTATTCCAAAGGAACTCGATATAGACCCATGTGATGGCCGGGATTAGGGTAGGTGCAATCTGGCGTATACCCTTATGGTGGTTCGCCGACAGGGCCGAATGGTTTCGCGATGCCCATGTCAGCCCTATTGCCACATCTTTTCTACACGGAAGAATTTGTTGGCAATTGGGTTGAAACAAATGGTTAGAACGTGGCGGTATTTTGCTAAAACAGGCGAAATCCGTTCTGCTTTTCGCCCTTTTTGTCCGTGATTCCAGGGTCATCCGGGCGTCGTTCCAACGGGAATACGGCTTCCGCGCCATCTGGTTTGTTGCCATCATCTACCGGCGGCGCAGCGTCAGCGCTAGCCACGACATCAACTTCGTCATTGTCGGCGCTAACTTCGTCGGCGTCGGCGCTAACTTCGTCGACTGGCTCGGGTTCGACGGTTTCTACTTCTTGCACGGTCACCACATCGGTATCGGGCTCCAACTCCGGCAGTGGCGCCAACAGTGCTTTTAATTCCGTAGTGGGACTGGTCGGCCTTTCCTGTTCGTAGGGGACCCGCCATTCAAATGCGTCCAACTGTCCGCTTATCGCAGAGATTGGCGCCCAATCGTCATAGGCTTTGCCGTCGGCGATCCAAATCGGGTCCTTCGCCGCCTTCACGGCGCGGTCGAGCCAGTCCCTCACCCGGCCACGATCGCCATGCTCACTGCGTTCGATTTCGGCCATCAACAGGCATCCGCGCTCGGTTGGCGAATTTTCCAGGACATTGGCCAATGCTTTGCGCGCCTTTGCCCAATTTCGCGCCGAAATCGCCGCCTCGGCGACCGCAAAAGCGCCCTCGGCAGAAGCTCGGTTCAGCGACAGCAATCGCTCGGCACGCTTCAAACGGTCGATTGCCGAATCGCCGGTGCGCACATGAATATATTGATCGGCGATTTCCGGGTGCTGGGCAGCCTTCCAACCGGTTTCCAACCCCTTGATGGCGCGGCCAATGTCGCCCTGGCGTACCCGGATGCGGCCAGCAGTTACCACCGCCGGCACCAAGGACGGGGCCAATCGGATCGCCTCCAGCACGTGTTTGAGCGCCATGTCCGGCTCGCGGTCTTCGCTGTCCAATCCCATCGCCGTCAATAGCACCGCTCGAGCCCGGCGCGCGGTATCACCATCAACCAGACCGGCGGACTGATTGGCATCAAGGGTCGCTAGCGCCTGCGCCCATTCGCCGTCGGCCGAGCGGAAGCGGAACACCGCGTTGGCCGACCAGGGGATTTGCGGCGCTTCCTCATAAGCTTGTTCGGCAAAACGCCGCGCCGCATCCATTTTACCGTCCCGTTCCGCCTCCAGATAGAGCCCGCGCATGGCCACCAGCCGGGTGCGGGGATCGGACAACATCACCTCGAACCCCTTGCGCGCATCGTCCCGTCGGCCTTCCAGTAGCGCGGTCTGGGCGTCAAGCAAGCGCACCAGCGGTTCTTCGGAAATCAGTTTACCGGTCTCGCGGGTCATTTTGCGCGCCACCAGCGCATCGCCAGCGCCGGCCGCAATCAATCCTTCGCTCAGCGCCTTGAAACCGCGCTCACGGCGGCGGGTGGCGAAAAACCTGGAAATGATGCCCGGCGAATTTATGATGGTTCTGATCAATGTCCACAAAACCAACGTTATCGCGCACAAGATCGCCACCATCGCCACCGTAACCATCAAGCTGGTTTCGATGCGATTATCCTGCCATTCGACAATCACATTTCCTGGCCGGTCGGCCAACCACGCAAATGCAAAACCGAGCGCCAGAATAACAAGCAGTTGAACAATTAAACGGACCAAATTACTTCACCGTCAGTTCGAGGCTGGAACAATACCAGCGCCATTAAGACTATGTACGGAAGGATCATAGGCGTCGGCGGTAATCCGCATGTCAAGGTCGGCCTTCCATTGCGCCGACATTTGCTTTGCCGCATCCGGCAACTCGCCCCACCGCTCAAGCGCCAGTTCGCTGCGACCGGCGTTGAGATCGTTTTCGATCCGCGCGACAACCGCTTCCAAACTATCGCCCTCTACATCACCGATCTTTCTGACACTGACCAGTTCGCGGGCATTGTTGAACAACCGGGACATCAATCCCTGTTCATCGCCACGGTTTTGCGATGCAATAATCTCGCCGGCGATGCGCGAAAACCGATTCTGCAATTCGCCAAGGGTTGGAATGCCGCGTTTGGCGTAGGGGCGAAGTTTTTCCACCCAATTAGACTTGCCAATGGTGGTTTCGACCGCGGTCAACGGCGCGGTGTAGGGATCACCACGGTCGATCGCTGATTTGAGTGCTGAGGCGGCGATCGCGCCGGCAACCCTGGTTTCGGCAGCATTTTCCGATGCAAGATGTTCGACCGCCGAGAGTCTCACCTGTAAATCAGCTCCGATTTGCGAATCCAGTCCTGACAAACGTTCCCGCAAGGCGGCCAGCTCGGCTTCGATGTCTTGGGTTAGCGACAAGCGTGCCGCCGCCGCCGCATTGGTCTCATGTTCAAGCGCGTCGGCGACTTTTGCCAACGCCGCCGGATCGATGCCTGGGGTAACTGTTTGCTCCCTAGCAGCGGCAAGCGCGGTCTCAACCGCCGAAATACGCTGTTCGATTGCCCCGCTCATGTTAGTAGAAACCCCGCCGGTTTCGGCAGCGGAAAATTTTGCTTCCAAGGCGGTGATGTTTTCACCTAATTCAGCGATTGCTGACGCGGCATCGGCGGGCAATTGGCCAATCTCGCCAGTGTTTTCGCCGATCGCCGCAATTACGGCCGCTTGTAAGGTTTCCGGCGTCAATTTGTGCTCAACCTCGCCAAGCCGCGCAAAAAGCTGTTGAACACTTGCTTGCAAACCATCATCGGGATCGGCGTTGCGCGCAGCGATTAGGCCGGTCGCATGGCCGAATGTATGCATGAACCAGACCCCGGCCATGGCTCCGGCCAAGGCAACAATGAACACTGCCGCCAACAATCCAATCGACAATCCGCGCGGGGCAGAATTAGCCGGCTGCACCTTGGCCGCTTGCGCCGGTTTGGTGGCACCCGCAGCAGGTGTGGCGGGCCCTTTTGCTTTACCGGCGTCGGTTGACGGTGACCCGGTCTTTGCTGCCGGCTTGGCATCGCCCGCCGCAACCGGATTATCTTTCGCATTTATAGTTGTGGCGGCAGCGACCGGTTTTTTGTCACCTGCCGGTTTGTCTGGTGATTTGCCACTTGGCCGCACGGTTGCGGGTTTGGTTTCGGCCTTGGCCCCTGGCGCAGTGCTGGCCGATGCGGCGCCGGCGCCAATTGTCGGCTTTGCCGCAGGCTGGCCGGCCTTGCCGGCAACACCCGCGCTATCGCCCAACCCAGCCGACTTATCGGCGGCAGTAGTTTCCTGCGCCTTGAGGTCAATTGTCACCGGCTTGGTGGGCTTTCGCCGGGATCGAGGAGATGGTGTCGTTTGTTTTACCACGGGTGCTTGGTTCCGAATTCACAAAAAGGGCTTTAACCAATTATAGACATAGCTATCCGACAAAACCACGCCATTATACTAAAGGAACACGATATTGGCCTATTTGATGCCGGCAAACCGGTTTGTCGGCCAGGGGTGAAGCAATGCCCGATACCGGGTATCTGGTATCGGGCTACATACAGCGCCTAGCCGAGCAAACCTATCTGATCCATCAAATGGGGCATAATTGTGGGCTATTGGGGTCAATACCAGCTTGCCTGGTCCACTTTGTCAGATAACAAAATCGAGGGTTTTTAGAGGCACTCAAATGCTTCAGTTTCAAGTGCCTTTGGTATTGGTTAAGGAAAATTATCGCCGCTTGCCTGGCAAATTGTCTCGGTATGGAAATTATACCACCGTTGGTATTATTAGGCTTTTGGCCGGGAGATACAGGCAATCATAGCCGCTTCGGTGGGGGTTTCGGCGGCTAGCACTGTACTTTTGAGACGATCGGGCACGATTGCCGCCACCTCGGCCGAAATCGCGACATAATTGATTGCCCTGGCGATATCACCCGGCATGACCTGAAAAAAATGCCGGGCGGTGCGTTTGGAATATAAAAATGCCCAGTCCGGTAGGTTATCACGCAACGCTTCGGCCATCTGCGGGTCAATAGGGTCGATCAGTTCCACCGCATAAAGTTCCACTGGGCTGACCGCGATATTGGCAATTTGGTGCCAAATGTGCGGATCAATGGAAATATCCCGGCCCTGGAGATACAAGATCGAGGCGCCGCACCTGTCGAACCGTTCGGCAATTACTGCGCACAATTCTTCCACCCCGGCCCTGCCGGCGCTGACATCGCGAAACCCGGCAGCGCGCGCCGCCTTGGCGGTGGCAGCGCCGACGCAATAACATGGCCGACTGGCGATTATAACTGGCAATCCCCTTTGCGCGAGCACCCAAGCAGCAGCAGCCGATGTCAATATGGTGGCGTCGAATTTGCCGGCCGGAAGCGGAATGCCGCTGTCAACGATCTCAGATATCGGCATCGCGACCGGCTGATGACCGGCGGCCCGTAACTTTTCAGCGGACCTGCCGGTAAACGGCTCGGGCCTGGTGACCAATACCCGCATCGTCATCCACCGCCGGTCCAGGTGCTAAAAAAGCCACTGCCGGCATCGCAGCGCAACCTGGTTGCCGCGTCGGCGCCGATTTGCGCCGCATCATCGCCATTACCGCTTAGGCGAATGTCGTAGGTCGTGCGCCCATCTTCGCTGAACACCGCGCCATAAAAGGTTAGCGTCGGTCCGGTCAGCCGGGCATAGCCGGCGAGCGGGGTCTGGCATGACCCGTCGAGCACTGCGAGAAAGGCGCGTTCGCAGGCGATTTCCACCGCGGTCGGTGGGTGGTCGATTATTGCCGCCAGTTGGTTGGCCCTACCACAATTTGTCGCCAATTCGACGCAAATCGCACCCTGGCCCGGGGCCGGCGGAAAATCTTCCGGCTCAAGCAGCGCCGTGATCCGGTCTTCCATGGAAAGTCGGCGCAGGCCGGCGGCAGCAAGCAAGGTGGCGTCGACCACCCCGTCAGCCAGTTTTGCCAACCTGGTTTGCACATTGCCGCGAAAGTTGACCACGTCGAGATCGGGGCGGGTCCGTTTGACCAGCGCGGTGCGCCTGATCGAAGCAGTGCCAACCACCGCTCCCGGCGGCAAGGCATGCAAATCGGCAGCCAGCGGTGACAAAAACGCATCGCGAATGTCGTCACGCGGCAAAAAAGCGGCAATCGCCAACCCGTCCGGCAATTGGGTCGGCATGTCCTTGGTCGAATGAACCGCTAGGGTTAGCCGGCCATCCAACAGCCGGTCTTCGAGTTCCTGGGTAAACAGCCCCTTGCCGCCAATTTCGGAAAGTGGACGGTCGGTGATACGATCACCGGTGGTCGAAATCACTTCGATGGCAATGCTCGCCGGCTCAACCCCTGCCATCGCCACCAGCCGGTCGCGTACCATTGCCGCCTGGGTCAACGCCAATTTGCTGCCGCGGGTGCCGATAATGATGGGTTCGAATGCGCTCATTTTGGGAGCCTTTAGTCGATAGCTACCGGGTCCTATCGCGCGGTACCCTTGATGGCAATCGGCAGTTTTCACACCGACTTTTTACAACCGCCCTTGCAGAAACGTTTCGCGGGTGACATTCGTGGCGCCGGATCAACTCCTGACATGACTGCCACCGGCGAAACCAACCATGCTTGTGCTCGGCATAGAAACCAGTTGCGACGAAACTGCGGCCGCGATTGTCGACCGCGACCGCGAAGGCCAACCGCGCATATTGTCCAATATCATTCACAGCCAGGCCGGCGAGCATGCTAAATATGGCGGCGTGGTGCCGGAGATCGCCGCCCGGTCTCATCTCGAAAAGCTCGACGGTACGATCCTTGCGGCGTTGAGGCAGGCAGGCCTTGGTTTCGAACAACTCGACGCGATCGCGGTGACCGCCGGTCCCGGCCTGGTCGGCGGCCTGATCGTTGGCACCATGACCGCGCGTGCAATTGCTGCAGTGCTCGATGTTCCCTTGGTCGCGGTCAACCACCTGGAAGGCCATGCACTAACCCCACGTCTAACCGACGATTTGCCATTTCCCTACCTTTTGGCACTGATGTCGGGCGGCCATACCCAGATCATCGTTGTACGAGGTATCGGCGATTATGTGCGCTGGGGGTCAACCATCGATGACGCAATCGGCGAGGCTTTCGACAAATGCGCCAAACTGCTTGGTCTTGGCTATCCCGGCGGGCCGGCAGTGCAACAAGCCGCCAAGACCGGAGATCCAAATCGTTTCAAGCTGCCACGGCCGCTTGCCGCTAGCAAGGACATGCTGTTTTCGTTTTCCGGCCTCAAGACCGCTGTGCGGGCCGAGGCGCAAAGCAACGGCTTCAACAAAGCCGATATCGCGGATTTATGCGCCGGATTTCAGGCCGCTGTCAGCGATGTGCTGGCGATCAAGCTTGGTACGGCGATGACCCGGTTTGATGCTGAAAATAGTTCGGCAAGTCGGCCGGTCTTGGTAGTGGCCGGTGGGGTCGCGGCCAATTCGGTGATTCGCAGCAAATTGGAAAAATTGGCGAAATCGCGGGATTGGCACTGGTACGCGCCGCCAACGGCGCTTTGCACCGACAATGGCGCGGTGATCGCCTGGGCCGGCCTTGAGCGGCTGGAGGCTGGGCTTACCGGGGATGGTGATCCAGTAATCCGCGCCAGATGGCCGCTTGACGAAAACGCCGACAGGCTGGTTGGCCACGGGCGTCGAGGAGCCAAGGTATGAGCGCAAACTTACGGGTTACCGTGATCGGCGCCGGCGCTTGGGGCACCGCACTTGCAGAGGTCGCCGCGCGCAGCGGCTGTAACACTAGGTTGTGGGGCCGCGACCAGGCGTTGGTAGACAAGATCAATACGGACCATGAAAATCCCAAATGCCTGCCAGGCCTACGCCTTGATGAAAAGCTAGTAGGTATAAATGATCTTGAAGCGGCACTCGATGGTATTGAAATGGTGTTCTTGGCGGTGCCGACCCAGGCCAGCGCCGAAATTGTAACCGCGCTCGCACCGCTACTGGCGCCTTCGGTGCCGGTTGTGTGCTGTGCTAAGGGCATCGAGCAGAAAAGCCGCCGCTTCCCGGCCAATATCGTCGCCGATCTCTTGCCCGACAATCCGGTCGCGGTACTTTCCGGACCAGGCTTTGCGGCCGAAGTGGCGCGCGGCCTGCCAACTGCGGTAACCGTGGCATGTGACAATATGGCGATTGCCGAGCGGGTGGGCGAGGCGCTTTCCGATCCGCGGTTTCGCATTTATACCAGCGTTGATGTTACCGGGGCCGAGATCGGCGGCGCCTTGAAAAACGTGCTGGCGATCGCGGTTGGTGCTGCCCGCGCCATGCAATTGGGCGCCAGCGCCGAGGCGGCATTGATCGCGCGTGGTTTCGCCGAATTGCAACGCATCGGACTGGCACTTGGTGCCAAGCCGCAAACCCTGGCCGGATTGTCCGGGCTCGGCGATTTGGTGTTGACCTGTTCGTCGCCGCAATCGCGCAATTTTTCCTATGGGATGGCGCTTGCCGCAGGTACGCTGACGCAAAACCAACCGCTCGCCGAAGGGGTGTTCACGGCAACATCGGCCGCCGAACTGGCGCGCCGGCATGGGTTGCACGCACCGATCATCAGCGCGGTCGATGCGGTGCTGGGTGGGCGTTTAGAGGCGCGCGAGGCGGTGGAAACCCTGCTCGCGCGCGCCGAACGCACCGAAACCGTTTGACCGAGCGCCGGCGGATCAAGATATCAGAACGCAATTACGGATTGGGAGTATATCGATGCGCTATTGGCTGTTTAAATCGGAATCGGAAAAATGGTCCTGGCAGGATCAAAAGGCCAAGGGCGAAATTGGTGAGGAGTGGGACGGCATCCGCAACTACCAGGCGCGCAACAATATGCGGGAAATGGAAATCGGCGATCGGGGCTTTTTCTACCATTCGCGCCAGGGCCTGGAAATCGTCGGCATCGTCGAGGTGTGTGCCCTGAGCCATCCCGATTCGACCATTGACGACGAGCGCTGGGAGTGTGTCGACGTCAAGGTGGTTTCCGATTTGCCGTCGCCGGTTACCCTGGTTGATATCCGTGCCAATCCGAAACTGAGTGAAATGGTGCTGGTCAATAATACCCGATTGTCAGTGCAGCCGGTGCGTGAAGATGAGTGGCGCGAAATCTGTCGCATGAGCGGGCTGGAAAAGCGGTAGGACCGGTTGACAAACTGCTTTGTCACCCATCGGGGAAAAGGTATTTGTCTGATTTTTGTAACCCTCGCCGGTTCTCGTTCTGTGGTTGACCATAAATGGGACACAACATAAGTCCGTCGGGCGCCAATAGCTGGCATCGGGTGGGTCGCTCATCGGTGGCGTTGGTGGAAAAATGGTGCCGGACTAGAGCCTTTCATGTTTAAATGGGGGCGTTTGAACGCAGCTATTTTGTGTTCCGACAAGAAGCGTGAGGTGCCGCGGTGTAATCACCGTAAGCATTGCGCGACGCTGTCGGGGCGCCAAAGAGCAAGTTGCAACGATTTGCAGATTACCGCGCATTTTCGCAAATTATACGTATTTTCAATGAGTTCTTCATAATTCTGCTTAGGCGTCTTTTCCGCCTCAACTTCGTCAAAATCCTCGCCCGATATTCATATCGCGCTGTGGTTTTTCCTCGTTGAAACGAAAAATCCTGCCCATCAAATCGCCTCCATTTAAACATGAAAGGCTCTAACTCACAATGTCAGCCAGCTTGGCCGCCATAGTAATAATTGGCCTTGCGACCGAAGAGCAGTCCGCGCACAAATCGGCGAGACCGTTCGCCGCGACGTAGGGGATCGATCAGTAAGCGGGCAGCGCTATAAGCGGCGATCTTGATCTTATCACGGACCGGATTTTGGCCCGGCGCTGGCTGTGGGAAACCGTATTTACGCGCCACCGCATTGACCGCATAAAGCTTGTTGGTTGCCAAAATATCAACGGTTTTCCAGGTTATCGCCATGGAGATTGCCGGTGTATCGCCGGTTTCGACCCAATGCGGCCAGGTATAGGGCACAAATACCCCGTCACCCGGCTCGAACCCAAACGACATTGCATCGGCGAAAAAGCAAGGCTGGTAAGGCAGATTACGGTGTTTGCCGGGATAAGTCTCGAGCCCCTGTTCGCTGACGAATTTGCGGTCGCGATTGTCGAAGATGTGCATCTTCTTGGGACCGTTTATGTGTACGAACAGGTTTTGTTCATAGTCGGAATGAAACGGGGTGACCGAGCCCGGCGAAGCGACAAACAGGAAACCCTGAAGGTCGACCATACCGGCATCAGCATGATCCTGGTAACCGGCGCTGCGTGCTGCTTGATCAAGGAAACCGGTGATTAGCGCGCGATATTCCGGCTCGCTTTCCACGTTTTTGAGAACCATCCAAGCGCCGGCGGTCTCGATTTGCCGCACCACCTCATCGGGTGCAAGATCAATTCCCGGAATTTGCTTGGGATCCTGGTTTGGCGCCAATTTGCTCGAGGCGTATTCCAGCCGGTCGCGGTCGAGCCTGGTGGCCAAATCGGCCAACGCTTGCAAGGCAAAGCGCGGGTCACTTGCAAGGCTGTGGCGAAAGGTAAACGGCTCGACTGGAAATAGGGTCGCAAAGCCGGCGCTGGGGTCGGTAATCATCGCAAGATCCTCAAATTCGTCAGTTGCGACTTCAGCCATGATTTGGTCATTTGCGAGCGGCTGATCGCGGAACGGGTGGCGCGCAAGCTCTTTTCGGCATCACGCCCGCAGGTAAACAATAGGGTTCCGGTTTTGGCCCTGTCAGGCCAAATGTTGCTGATCATCGGATGGTCGTCATTGGCAAGCGAATCGGCGTAGCAAAAATCCGGGTCACTGAGCCAGGCATTGGTGGCAAACAGCATCAACTGAAGGCCTGGCGAAAACTCCCGATGGGTCTCGTCATAGGCGATTTTCCATGGGTAGGCGGTGCCGTTCGAATGGATCGCAAACAGGGCGGCAATTGGCCGGCCGTCGAGGCGCAAAGAATAGATCGAGCATTGCTGGCGCAGGCACAGATTATAAGCCGCCTGGCGGGCAAAAGCGGCGGTTCGCTTGATCGTATGCAGTGACGAGCCGTTGCGCCCTTTCCAGCCCCGGGTCTCGAGCAGCAGAAATTCTTCAAAGCCGACAAACACCTTGTCCAATTCGACGGCTCGGCGAAATTCCACCGTGCCAATGTCGGCCAGGCGCCGCAATTGCCTGGCATGTTCCTTGCGCCGCTTTTTAGTGATGTTTTCGGTGCCAGCGGCCTCGTGAGCGCTTCTTGGCTGCAAAACTACGCGATTGCCTGCTGGCAATGCGGCGGCGCAGTAACCGGCCTCGGCCGCGCCGCGCAACAGATGTTCGGCGACCGGGCCTTCGATCTCGCAATCGGTAATGGCAAATGTCTGCGGGCGGTCGTCTCGGGTTTCACGCAATAATTGAAAGAATTTGCGGGCCGATTCTGCTGCCTCCTGGGCATCCAAGAGCACAGTACCCAGTGGCGCGAAGGGATGGCTCCAGACCCGAAACACTTTGCGTTTCGGAATGCCAATATATGCGCTTTCAAACGGAGCAAAGAAGCGCAGTTGGCGGCTGTCGCCAAACCGCTCCCAAATCAT
Source organism: Rhizobiaceae bacterium (assembly GCA_965248715.1). Taxonomy (GTDB): domain Bacteria; phylum Pseudomonadota; class Alphaproteobacteria; order Rhizobiales; family Rhizobiaceae; genus CBDFKB01. The sequence goes on along the minus strand of CBDFKB010000004.1, from coordinate 105,140 downwards.
TACCAGGCGCAGCGCCGGCTCGCCCAGGCGTTCCATCGCCGCTGCTGCAAACGCCGGTTCGAAAAACACGTTGGCTTGCAGCGCGCGCTGCGCCAACCCGGCGACCGCGTCGCTAACTTCATCGAATCGCTGCGGGCTGATAATCTCTAATTCCCATCTGCTCGAGCCGGGTATTTCCGCCTGGCTGACCATGATGGAGGATGCTGTTCCGCATGCGCCGGCAACAATTGATGCAAGGTTGGTCGATCCGGCTGGGTAATTGACGGTCATGATTGCTGCCCGGCCAGTTGGTTGGTTCCAGACGGATGGGGAATGATAAAAATATGCAGCGACAAGCGGCGTGCGGCTGCGGCGTAGATCGCCGCAGTTTCGAAGATCAGCGCGAATGTTGTCGCAAACGCCGCGCCGGCAAGGCCGTAAATCGGGATCAGCGTCAGGTTGAGGATCAAATTAATGCTGAGTGTTACGCCGAACACAATGGCGCAGATCGATTGTTGGCCCGACATGGTCAACACGCTCTCGGCCGGGCCGATAGTCGCCCGCACCACTATGCCGACGGCGAGGATCCATAATAGATATTCGCCTTCTACGAAAGTCGGACCGAACAGCATCAGGAAATAACGGCCGATCACCATGAACAAGACGATGATGGCCAAGGTAGGCCAAAACGTCCAATGTACCGCGTCACGCACGAAACTCGAAAATTCCTCCGCATTGCCTGCGCTTCGGTATTGCGAAAATCGATGGGCAGTGCCGGCCTTGACCGCGAAATAAACGAAATGGGCAAGTGCCAGGGTCTTTACCGCGGCGAAATATACCGCCACTTCATCGGGGCGAACGAATATGCCGAGTACCAGGATATCGAGATTGGTCATCAGGCTATAAAAACCCTCGACCATGAACATCGGGATTGCAACCGCAATCCACTGAAACGGGGTCGTATTGCGTGGCCCGGCCGGAACCTCGCTTCTAAGGTTGCGGTGTAAAACAAGCATTTGCACAGCCGCTGATGTGTAGGCTGCAACGATAGTTGCCATCATCGCCGTGGCGGCATTGGCCGGCATCCCGATCGCCAATGCAGTTCCCATTGTGGCAAGCAGGACCAGGGGCCGAAAAATAAAGGTCGGCAGCAAAGCGATGTGCGGCCAATTAAAGGCCCTGGCGACCCCGTCATTGACTTCGGTCAGCGCTAACATCGGCAGGCAGATGATGCCCAGATAAAGCGGGATCACGTAATAGTTTTGCAAACTGTCTTCAAAAAACCAGATACCGGCAAAGCCTATCACCGCTAATGTTGTCGCCGAAACGAAGGAGTATAACCTGCTGCCCAGCAACACGCCGCGCAGCATGTCAGTGTCGCCGGAAGTCAGATATTCAGGAATGAAGCGTACGATGGCGGTTTGAAAGCCGAGGCTGGACACGCCACCAAAAATCACCACCGCAACCCAGATTGATACGAACACGCCATACTCGAACTCGCCCATCCATCGCGCCAGCAGCACTTGCAAGGCGTAGGCGATTGAGGCGGAAAACACCCTGATCAAAAAGGCAAACAGCGCGATGCGTTGCGAGACCGCCCGGTCATCGCTACTGGTCAAAACCACGTCGGCCATTGTCAGATACGGGACCATGCGCGGGCGCAATTTCTGCGGCACAAAACTTGTGAACTTATGTTCGATCGATGTACGCAAAATTGGCCACTCCCGGATAGTCCGACAGCTTATCCCACAAAGCGCTTAATATTCTGTATGACTTGGACGGTTGAAATTAACGTTTGGGCCGTTTGAGTTAACTAAAAGGTCAAATGTGACCGCCAGCGAGCCTAATACCGTTATTTTTTGCGGCTTATACCAAGCGTCTTTAATAGTACACTTTACCCAAAAGCTGGCTACGGACTAAATCCGCCATCGTCGAGAAAGGCCTGTTCGGCGCTCGACATGGTGCGTTTTAGGACAAAATTGCGGTGGGGAAACCGGCCGAACCGGTAAATGATTGCGCGATGGGTGATCGCCGAGCTGAGCGATAGCGGGTCTTGGGCCGCGTGCATCAGCCCAACACAGATTTCCTGCTCGGCGATCCGCTCGCAATGCATGTAAGGCAAATACAAGAATTTGAACAAATCTTCCGACACTTGATGGTCAAAGCCCTGTTCGAGAGCATGTTTGGCCGCCTTTAGCGCCTGATCATCGGTGGCGAACGCACGCGGGTCGTCGCGGAAAAGATTGCGTGGAAATTGATCCAACACAATTACCCGGGCCAAGCAGGTGTCTGCCTCGTCAATCCAGCTTGCGTGAGCGCCAGCAACGGTATTGGCGTAAAGCGTACCGAACTTCTCACAGATCGCGCGGTCGATCGCCCCGTTACGTTTCCACCAACCTTGAGGGCCTATTTCGCGCCAAAATCCTGTTACTTGACTGGCTAAGCTGCTGTCCATGGTTCGCCGCCGTCCGTTTTATTGCTGATGGGAATGCCATTGCGATTTAGGGTATTGAATGGCAAACACGGCCAATATTCAACCAGGGATGCGGTCACTGCCATGTCAATTCCAAGGGAACTCGATCTTTGCGGCCTGAAATGCCCGTTGCCGGTACTCAAAACCCGCAAAGCGATGCGCGACATGAGCCCGGGCGAACAGATCGCAGTGATCACCACAGATCCGATGGCGGCAATCGATTTTCCGCATTTTTGTCAGGAAAACGGCCATTTACTAATTAGCACCGAGGCAAGTAAATCAGGTCAGAAATTTGTCATCGAGTGCGGCTAGGCCGTGTCACCCAAAAGTGGGTACCGGTTTTGGGAAAATGACACGCATAAACAAAGAGATAGCGCGACGAAGCTATTCCAACGCTTGGTGACAAGCGCAAAAACGTGGAAATTTGTTACTTCAGAATATAAGTCAGCCAGGCCTGGGCAAAGGTGTCGGAATGACACCGCGGGTCGGATTGTCCGCCATTTCCGGATCGAGCTTGGGGATTGCCGGCGCGTCAGCCGGGCGCCATAGTGGAGCCATAGCGCGGTTCGGATTAACGTAAAACTTTCCAGCGTTGAGACGCACCAACGCCTCGCTTGGCGGTGCGGTTACGTTGCCGGTAGCGATCACCAGCGGTTCTCGCACGGTAGTGCGGGGCAACAGAAAAGGCGAATTGACAACCGCCACGCCGGCTGCGGGTTCGTAGCGTGCAGCTCGGGCTTTTTCGGTGCACAAAACCGGCCGCATGTTTCGTGGCGCTGTACCCAATGTGGCAGGTTCGGCAATTGTATCGGCAAGGCGAACATTGCCGACAAACCCGTCGCTCAGCAAACGAGCGGCGCGAACCGCGCGCTCGACCTGGGAGGAAGCGCCGAGCACCACCGCGATCAGTCGTTTGGAACCGCGGCTAGCGCTTGCCACCATATTGTAGCCCGACGCGCACACAAATCCGGTTTTTACCCCATCGGCGCCGGAAAACCGCTCCAACAGCAAATTGTAGGAATGAAAGGTCTTGGTGGCAGTGCGCAATGCTGGCACTGCGAATAATTTGGAATAGTTTGGGAATTCGGCAAAAAGCCGCTGCGCCAGCAGTGCCAGGTCGCGGGCACTGACAAATTGCCCAGTGCCATGCAGGCCGTGCGGATTAACGAAATGCGAATTGGTCATGCCGAGCCGGCGTGCCTGTCGGTTCATTCGGGTGACAAAGGCGACACTTGATCCGGCCACCGCTTCTGCCAGTGCCACCGCCACGTCATTGGCGCTTTTGACGATAACAATCGCCAAGGCGGTATCCACGTTGAGCTTGGTGCCCGGTCCATATCCCATTTTGCTTGGTGGTTGGCGGATGGCTTCACGGGAAATGATCACCGGTGAGCCGGCGGCAAGTTCGCCGGCTTTGATCGCGCGCAACGTCACATAGACGGTCATCATTTTGGTTAGCGAGGCCGGATACCAGCGCTGGTGAATATCGCTTCCGGCCAGGATCGCGCCATCGTTAGCGTCGATCAAAATATGCGGGCCGCTTGGCAATTTGGCTTCTGCGGCCCTAACCGGTAACAAGGATGACGGCATCGCCAACCAGATCGCCAATATGGCTATTGGCGCTAGTACGGACAGGCGAAATATTGGAACTATGATGGCCAACACGCGCTTTACTTCTCCAAATCGTTCTTTCAAATCGCCACTATAGTCAGCGGGTCCCATCCGTCTGCAAAAGCCTCGAGGTCAATATATGCCGATCATCAACCGAATGGCCGATCTGCATCTTGAGATTACCAATTGGCGACGCCAACTGCATGCTAATCCCGAACTTCAATACAACGTCCAAGAAACCGCCGCGATGGTTGCCGATAAACTTGGTAAATTTGGCTGTGACAATATAGTGACCGGCATCGGCAGGACCGGTGTGGTTGGCGTTATCACCGGCAAAAGCAATCTGTCGGGCCGGGTTATTGGTCTGCGCGCCGATATGGACGCATTGCCGATTACCGAGCAAACTGGCAAGCCCTATGCGTCGAAAAATAGTGGCAAGATGCATGCTTGCGGACATGATGGTCACACCTCGATGCTGTTGGGCGCGGCGCAATATCTCACCCAAACGCGGAATTTTGATGGCACTGTGGTGGTAATCTTTCAACCGGCCGAGGAAGGCGGTGCAGGCGGCAAGGCGATGCTCGAAGACGGTTTGATGGACCGGTTCGGGATCGACGAAATCTACGGCCTGCATAATCTGCCGGGGCTCGATGTTGGCCGGTTCGCGATCAGGCCCGGGCCGATTACCGCTTCGACCGATGAATTCGCGATAACCATTACCGGCCATGGCGGCCATGCGGCAATGCCCCATGACACCGTTGACCCGATCGTGATCACGGCGCATGTGTTGATCGGCCTGCAATCGATCGTTTCACGCTCAATCAAAGCAGTCGACAGCGTGGTGATTACGACCACCAAGATCAATGCCGGCACCGCCAACAATGTGATTCCTAACAAAGCGGTCATGTCCGGAACCGTGCGTTCCCTAAGTGCTGAAGGCCGTAAAACCGCGATCCGCTTGATCCCCCAGGTCGCAGAAGGCATCGCCAGCGGTTTCGGGGCTAGCGCCAAAGTTTGCATTGCCACCGGATATCCGATCACCCACAACCATGAACGCCAAACCGCCAAAGCGGTTGCGGTCGCCAAGGCGGTTGCCGGTGAGGGCATGGTCGAGGACGATTGCGAACCGATGCTCGGCGGTGAAGATTTCGCCTACATGCTGGAAAAGCGCCCAGGCGCCTATATCTTTATGGGCAATGGCGACACCGCCAACCTGCATAACGCCGAATATGATTTCAACGACGAAGCGACCCCTTTTGGCTGCTCCTACTGGGCTAAGTTGGCGGAAACGCTGCTGCCGGTGACCGACAGTTAGAGCCCTTTTGATGAATTCCGCATCAATTGTGTTTCTTGATTTGCGAGGGTGACTGCGCCTGAAACCTGTGCCGCGCGATGTGGTGCATCGGGCAAACCCAGTTCGGCGGCGGATGCCCGCCAATCAGAAACTGGAAAGGATGGGCGCTTTTGCGCCAATATCTGCGCACCGCCGCATGAGCGTACCGCAGGGTATGGCCGTGCGCGTTGCTGCTTGATCTTGACGCAAAATCGCGCCATCACAATGGCTCCGAATTCATTAAAAGGGCTCTAGATCATGCCAGCCGCGCCGTGCCGCCAGAGTGGCGACCCGGTCGGGCCGCGCAGCGCGCCGGTTCTGGCGGTTAAATGGGTCGATATTAAATTCCCGTGGTATAACCAGGCATAAATTCCCTTGGCATAAAAACCTCAATAAACGCGTTCGACCGCAAACCGCGCCGCCGCCAACAACATTTGCGCCGGTTTACCAAATGGCTGAAGGGCTGCTTTAGCTTCGGCCAGACAGTGGGTGCATTCTTGGCGGGTTGCCTCGACGCCCAACACATCGACCAGAGTGTTTTTGCCACGCTCGCGATCCTTGCCGGTCTGTTTGCCCAAGATCGACGGGTTCGAGGTGCGGTCGAGCAAATCGTCAGCCAACTGAAAACCGCGGCCGATCGCGTCGCCGAATTCACGCAATGCGCGGCACGCGGTTTCATCGCCATTGCCCAATATCGCCCCCGCCTCACAGGCGTAAGCGATCAACATTCCGGTTTTCATGCGCTGCATGTCAGTTATTGCTTGGCGCGGTTCGCCGGCAAGCTTGCTCAGATCGAGCATCTGTCCACCGGCCATGCCGCCAACCCCTGCTGCCTGGGCAAGGCCGGCGATCAGGCGCACACGAATGTCGGGCGATAAATCGGCGGCTTGTGTCGCTAGGATATCGAATGCCAATGTCAACAATGCGTCACCGGCGAGGATCGCGGTCGCTTCATCAAAGGCGATATGGACGGTTGGCCTGCCGCGCCTTAGCGCGTCATCATCCATCGCCGGCAAATCGTCATGGACCAACGAATAGCAATGGACGCATTCCAGCGCTGCGGCGGCATCGATTGCGTCCTTGGTCGCGATGCCGAACATGGCAGCCGAATGTATCAACAAGAACGGGCGCAGCCGTTTGCCGCCGCCAAGCGCGGCATGGCGCATCGCTTCGATCAGCCTGGTCGGTCTTGCTTTTTCGCCTACTCGCGGCGTTTGATCCAGCAGATCGCGCAAACGTTGTTCGGTCAATGTTGCGATACGCGATAATTCGGTCGAAAAAGCCCTATGATGATCTTTGTTTGGCAAGGTCTGTGTGATCCGGGGCCGCTATGTTTTTCATCGCAGTGGCATGTCGGCAAAAACCACCACGGTTGACAGTGCGGTACGAATAAACAAACGGTTCGCCGCCGCAAACGGGGACGCAATAGCATATGTCCGATCAAGGTCCAGCGCAAAGCACACCGCCGCAGGTGGGTTCTAACGTCGGTGCTGGCGGGTCGAGTAAGCGCCGCCGGGTGATCATTCGCGGGTTACGCATGGCTGCCGCGGCATTGCTATTGCTGGCGGTGACACCGCTTATCGCCGGCGTGATTTACCTGTCGCCGATGGTCAAACCCTATTCGACCTTAATGCTGGCACGAACCGTCACCGGCCAGAAAGTCGACCGACGCTGGGTCGCCCTTGACGAGATTGCGCCTCGGCTTATTTTTTCGGTGATGATGTCAGAAGATGGCAAGTTCTGCGCCCATTCCGGCATCGACTGGGAAGCGGTAAACACCATCGTCGATCAGGCGCTTGGCGGAGAAAAGACCAGAGGTGCCAGCACCATCTCCATGCAAACCGCGAAAAACCTATTCTTGTGGCATGGTAGGTCCTATGTCCGAAAGGCGCTGGAACTGCCCTACGCGCTTTATCTCGATCTGTTATGGCCCAAGCGCCGGATGATGGAGATTTATCTCAACGTTGCCGAATGGGGCCCCGGCATTTTTGGCGTCGAAGCCGCCGCACAGCATTATTTCAAACGTTCGGCTGCCAGGATATCTGCGCGCCAGGCGGCGCTGCTTGCGGTAACCTTGCCAAACCCTACCGGGCGAAATCCAACCAAACCTAGTCGGACCATGGCACGGATGGCGCGGGTAATCGAAAAACGTGCTATCCAATCCGGCGCCTATGTTGGCTGCGTTCGATAAAATGACGCCGCCTGACCAAGGCCAGAAAAAATTGGCTGGCAATTTGCCCGGCAAGCTTGTATAGCCCGGCCAAACCTAGCATTTTCCTGCCGGCCCGCGCGATCGCTAACGGGTGACGGCAATTGTTGTCGTGGAGACAAAGATGGCCGTTCCAAAGAGAAAAGTGTCGCGCATGAAACGCGGCTTTCGCCGTTCGACCGATGCGCTGAAGCAACCGACCTATACGGAAGACAAGGTATCCGGCGAGCTGCGCCGTCCGCATCATATCGATTTGAAAACCGGCATGTATCGGGGCAGGCAGGTTCTAGAGCCGAAGGGCTCTGTTTAGGGCCTGTTGAGATTGATGATTATGGCGCCGGTTTGACTCCTATCAATCCGCTCGCATAAATTAGGCTGGTCTTGGACCGGCCTTTTTACTGCCTTGTTGCCAGCACTGCTGCGGGGCATTATCACACAAGGAGATTCGGCCCACAGCACCGCGCCGGCAATACCGTTCGGCTGATCTGTTCGTAACACCCAGGATGCCATAATGTTGATCAATGTCCCGCTAATGATCGTGCCGTTCGTCGTTTACAATCTGGTAGCCGCGCGTTTGATTGGCGGCGTCGAAGGAGACCCGTGGGCGCAAGCGGTTTGGACCCAAAACATGTTCTCCGGCGCTGAGTTTGTCTTTACCCTCGGCCATTTGATGATCGTTGTCGGGCTGATTCTGCTGTTTTTCGAAATCATCAAGGCGACCCGGGTCGGCGCCAGTACGATTATCGATCACCTATTATCGACCTTTGTGTTCATCGCCTTTTTGGTCGAATTCCTGCTTTACAAACAGGCCGCGCATCCAGTGTTCTTTATCTTGATGGTCATCACCCTGGTGGATGTGGTGGCTGGATTTTCCGTATCGATCCGCTCGGCGACCCGCGACGTGGCGCTTGGCGACGGCCTGTGATCGGACGGCGGCGGTGGGGGTCGCTGTTATCAATTAAGCCGGTTCGCGGTTAGAGCATGCGCAATTTTCAACTTCCCGGCCGATCCCCGGTATTGTGCGCCAATGGGCTGGCCGCCACTTCGCATCCCATGGCCACCACCACCGCGGTCAGCATTTTACGCGATGGCGGCAATGCGGTCGACGCGGCGATCGCCGCCGCCGCGACATTAGCCGTAGTCGAACCCCAGTCGACCAGCATCGGCGGCGATTGTTTTGCGATTATTGTCGAACCAGATGGATCGATGCACGGGCTCAATGGTTCTGGCCGCTCGCCGGCCGCCGCCACCCTGTCGCATTTTCTGGATGCTGGCATTGGCGCAATCGATCCGATTTCCGCCCATTCGGTCACGGTTCCAGGTGCGATCGCCGCATGGCAGAAAATGCATGAACGGTTTGGGGCGATGGATTTCGCGCGCCTGTTCGCCGATGCGGTCAACCATGCGCGCGACGGTTTTGCTGTCACGCCAAGAGTTGCCTATGACTGGGGGTTGAATGTCGGCAAATTGTCGGCAGACCCAGGGGCAAGCAAACATTATCTAATCGACGGCCGGGCACCGGTGACCGGCGAGCGCATGTATCTGCCGAAACTGGGCGATACGCTGGCGACAATCGCGCTTGAAGGCCGCGATGGGTTTTATCTCGGACCAATCGCAGACGAGATCGCTGCTACTGTCAGCGCGCTCGGTGGCCTGTTGACGGTCGAGGATTTGGCGGCGGCGGAAGCCGATTGGGTGGCCCCAATTTCAACCCGATATGCGGGCCACGACATATTCGAAATCCCTCCAAATGGCCAGGGGCTGACCGCGTTGGTATTGCTCAATTTGCTCGATGCGCTTGGTATGGCCGGCGAGCCTGGAAGCGTTGAGCAACTCCACCTTGCGGTGGAAGCTGGACGTATCGCCTATGGTGTACGCGACGCCTTTATCGGCGATCCGAACCATATGACGGTTTCCATCGACGATATTTTGTCACGTGCTTATACCGAAAAACTGGCATCGAATTATGATCCGGATCGGCGCAATGACGCGGTTCGGGTGCCCAAAGCATGTGCCGGAGACACGGTATATCTTTCCGTGATTGACCGTGATCTGCGCGCCGTCTCGTTTATTAATTCGACGTTCAAAAGCTTCGGTTCGGGAATTGTCACCTCCAATTCGTGCATTAATTTACACTGTCGGGGCAGTGGATTTATCATTGAGCCCGGCCACCCCAATGCAATCGGCCCGTCAAAACGGCCGCTGCACACGATTATCCCGGCGATGGCGATGAAGGACGGCAAGGTTGCTTGGTCGTTCGGGGTGATGGGGGCGGACTATCAGCCGATGGGCCACGCCCATGTGGTCGCCAATATGCTAGGGTTTGGCATGGATCCGCAGCAGGCGCTTGATTGTCCACGGATTTTTTGGAACGAGGAAGGTTTGCTGCAGGCCGAAGAAGGGATCGATCATTCAGCAGTCGTCGGATTAAAGGCACGTGGCCACCGATTTAGCGACAGCACCCCGCATGGCGGCGGCCAGATCGTGGGGATTGATCATCGCCATGGCGTGTTGATCGGCGGTTCGGACCCACGCAAGGACGGCCACGCCGGGGGATATTGACCCAATAGCTGGCGGTCAAGGATATGAACCCTCTTCTGCCCCACAGATTGGCAGTTGATTAAGTTTTCCATGCCAAATTGACGCCGGGTTGCGGAGCGTGTGTAGCGCGGAGAATTTGATGAACGGCCTTAGACCAGTTCAAACATCGTCGAGTGATATTCTACGCCATGTCGGCGAAGCGGTTTATGAGTGGGATCTGAAAACCGATCGCTTGTATTGGAGCGACAACGCTCCGGAAATCCTCGGCATCAGCGATCCTGAGAAACTGGCGACCGGCCGCGCTTTCATGACAATCGTCAGCGAGGATAGTCCGGCCAACCGGTCCAGTGCGGTTAATTCCGGTGCCAGCTCTGACAATGGCGAAGGGGTTCCCTTTCAAGTCGAATACAGCATTGCCACCGCGCCCGGCGCGACATTTGACGTGTTGTGGATCGAAGACACCGGGCGATGGTTCGGCGATAAGGATGGCAAGCCGGCCCGCGCGCTCGGTACCATCCGTGTGGTCAACGAGCGGCACAATTTGCAGCAGGAATTGGTGCGGCTGACCAAATATGATCCGCTTACCCGCCTTCCAAGCCGGGTTATCCTCAACGAAGTGCTGGAAAAGATCGCCGAACGGGTCCGAACCGAAGAGACTGTTTGCGCCTTTGTACTGCTGTCGGTGGAACGGCTCGATCTGGTCAATTTGACGTTCGGTTCGGAAGCCGGCGACGAGGTGCTGCGCGCGGTTGGTGAGCGCATTACCCGTTGTTTGCGGTCCGGTGATTTTGTTGCCAGGTTTTCCGGCTCTAAATTCGGCATCGTACTCGAAAATTGCAATGCCCGCGATCTGCACGTCGCCGGCGAACGGTTTACCCGGGCTATCTCGGACAATGTCATCAAAACCTCGGCTGGCCCGGCGGCGATGTCAACCGCAATCGGCGCCGCGATGATGCCCAAACATGCCACCAGCGCTAGCGAAGCCGCGTTCATGGCGATGATCGCGCTGGAACGTTCGCGACGCGAAAACGACCCAACCGTGAACACCTATTATCCAACGCCCGGGTTCCGCGAACGGGCGCGCAAGAATTCGGAGCTCGCCTTTCAAATTGTCGACGCCATCGAAAACAAACGCATGGCGCTGGCGTTTCAGCCGATTGTGTCGGCGAAATCGCACAAGGTGGCGTTTCACGAAGCGTTGCTGCGGATGAATCAGGTCGACGGTACGGTTACCGAGGCGGCTGGCTTTATTGGGGTTGCCGAGGACCTAGGGATGATCCGGATGGTTGATCACCAGGCATTGGATCTGGCGCTTGAAACGCTCAACCGCTACCGCGATGCCCGTTTGTCAGTTAATGTGTCCAATGATACGGTAGCCGACAAAAGCTGGCTGGCAAAACTAAAACAGGGCATTGCCGCCGGCCATGGCATGGCAGAACGGCTGATCGTTGAAATTACTGAATCCCAGGCGGCACACAGCCTCGACGAAACTCTGCGTTTCATCAATGAGATCAGACAGATGGGCGCAAAAATTGCCATCGACGATTTTGGTGCCGGCTATACTTCATTTTCCAATCTCAAGCATCTACCAATTGACATCATCAAGATCGACGGCTGTTTTGTTAACGAACTCAGCACCAGCCGAGAAAACCAGATTTTCGTACGCTCGCTGTTGCAATTGACCCAAGCCTTCCAGGTCGAAACCGTGATTGAGTGGGTCGACAATGACGACACGGCGATCTTACTCAAGGATTGGGGCGTGGATTACCTTCAGGGCTATTCATTTGGCGCGCCGCTTCTCGCCTCACCGTGGCGCGATAGCGATCCTGATGGCGTTGCCGACCACGAAAGCGGCGCGGCGGCAACAACGGTTCACGCCTGAACACCCATGAACAGGAAATTTCCCTAGGGCGTATCACCCAAAAGTGGGTACCGGTTTTGGGAAACATGACACCCATAAACTAAGAGATAGCGCGACGAAGTTATTCCAACGCTTCGTGATACGCGCTAGAAGATCAATAAATGGCGCTGGTAGGAAAACTATTGATAGTCGTCGCCTGCGCGCTGATCGACGCTGATAATCGGGTATTGATCACCAAACGGCCAGCAGGTCGGGAAATGGCCGGATTGTGGGAGTTTCCAGGTGGAAAACTGGAAGTGGGCGAAACCCCTGAAGCTGCTCTAGTTCGTGAATTGGCCGAGGAACTGGCAATCACCACCTGGCAGTCCTGTTTGGCACCGGTCAGTTTCGCCAGCCATGCCTACACCGATTTCCACCTATTGATGCCGCTTTATGCCTGCCGACGGTTTGAGGGCGTACCGCACGGACAAGAAGGTCAGGAACTGAAATGGGTTCGTGCACAAAATTTGCGCGACTACCAGATGCCCGCCGCCGACGTTCCGCTGATCGCGGCGTTAATCGATCTTTTATGATATTGTTAGAAATTTAATCAAATGAGCAAATATTGCATTTGGTTTGTGATCCAACGGGAAACAATTTGATCATTGTGCAAAATCTGCGCCAAAGGGCACGATTATTCTTCGTCGATACGAGCGCGCTGACATCAATGTCGACGGCGTTGGCATTTGCGGCGCTGGCGGTGGCTATGGCATTGGTTCTGGCGCCCTATGCCAGCCATGTATCTACCAGGTTAGCGGCGTCCGGTGCCCCCGGTATCGACCCCACGATAACCGGCAGCATTCGCAAAAATTCGACCTATATCATCTCCCACAGCGTCCTTGACGACGAGGCGATAAAGCGTTGCGCGGCGGCTGATGGCCGCGTAAGTAACGAAAATTGTTAACTAAATTTATACGTTTCATATATTTATCGATGATTAACCGAAAAATTTAATGTTAGCTTACAGCGATCTTCCTATGATGGCAGTTAAGCCATCCCTATATGGCGTGGGTTAGGAAAATGTGATGCTGCTAAAGTTCCTAAAATGTGTACGAGGTACGACTGCTGTCGAGTATGTAGTGATTGGTAGCGTGATCTCCATTGCGATAGTTGCCGGAGCCACCGCGATAGGCAGCAGCTCAACCGTCACCTTGCAGAATATCGCCCAACACTTATAGGATTACGATAAGGGATTATCCTAACGGTGCGGGTCGGAAACATCCGAGCCACCAAACCGCACTTGAGCGATGCACAAGCATCGCGTTGCGGAGATTTTAGCGGCAGGCTGCCACGCCAATCATAAAACACAATTGACCGAGAATTCGTCAAAAGGGCTCTAATTTTGTGGATGCTTGGTATATCTACGCCGCACGGCCAAAAAAGCCAATCCGTTCCTCGTCGCTAAACCAAACACCGGGGTTTTCATAATAGGAGAACACAGCGATCATGCGCTGTTTGCCGCCTTCGACCGGGGTTACCCGATGGGCAGTGTTGATACCGCGAAACACATTGAGCGTGCCAGGCGTCAGCGACAAAGTGCGCACATCAGCATCTTCGCCGCGAAGCAATGCCGCCACCCCGTCATAGCTCGGGTCGTCATCGCTGCGCAGGCCGGTGCGGTACTGGAACGCGCCGCCGCCATCGGCCGCCTGTAACAATAGTGTGGTTGTAAATTCCGAGCGGTCAAAATGCCAGTTGAGTGCCTCGCCATCGCCATAAGCCATCACGTTCACACGGGCCAATGGGTCGGCCATCGTGTGCAATTGGTCCTTTTCCATCACCTTGGCTAGGAATGTGGCGAGCAGCGGATATTCATAGACTTGCATGACAATGGCGCCGGGAATTTGATCGCCACACACCGTGTGGTTGATGGTTTCTTGCAGCGCCAGTGCTGGGTGATCTGGCGCCAAGCCGGCAATTTCGTTGGCAAAATAGATGTTGTGCGCACGCTTGTGGGTAAACGAGGCGGTGTCCATGGTCGGGCGTATCTCGGCTACCGCCTCGGCAGCAAGCCCCGGCCTTAGTAATCCTTCCAGATTAAACATGCCATCATTTGCAAGCTGGTGCCGGCATTCGGCAACCAGTTCGCCATATTGGGCGCTGTTAGGCTGGTCGAGCGGGAAGGCATCAAAATCGATAATTTCGCCTATGTCTATCATGGTGTACCGTTACAAAGCCTGGTTGATCGGGATCATGCCACAATTTTCGCCATTATGGCATCGTTGCGAATTTGGCAATGGCAAAAACGAAATATCCGGCAAAACAAACACCAAAGGAACCAGATATAGGCCTATCTGATTGCAGCAAGTCGAATGCTCCGGTGGTGCGGAATGTCCGCAGGTAGGAAAGGCGTAATTTTCGACCACAATCATACGCGCTCTAATTACCGCCGCGCACGATTGCCAGCAGGTGGGAGATCGCAAACAATACTGCTGCGGTACTGACAATCGTCGGCCCGGTCTGTGTGTCCCACAAAAAAGAGCACCACAACCCAACCAGGGCCGCTGTCATCCCGCCAAGTGCTGCCAGCACAACCATCGCCTCCGGGGTGCGGGCAAAGGGTCGTGCGGCTGCTGCCGGGATTATCATCATCGCCGCGATCAGCAACGCGCCAACCACCTTGATACCGACCGCGACCACCAAGGCCAAGGTCACCATCAAGACCATTTGCTCGCGGGCCGGATTTATCCCTTCAGCGTGGGCCAGATCATTGCTTAAGGTTGAAGCCAGTAAGGCCCGCCAGCGCCACGCAATTAGCGCAAGCACCAACAGGCCGCCTGCCCAAATTACCACCAAATCCGTGCGGTTGACCGCCAAAATATCACCGAACAAATAATTCATCAGATCGATCCGCACCCCAGCCACAAACGATACTGCCACCAAGCCAAACGCCAATGCCGCGTGGCTAAATACGCCAAGCACCGTGTCGATGCCCTGGCCGTGGCGATTTATGGCGGCAACCGCAAGCGCCATCAGGACTGATGTCGCCAACACGCCGGCGAAAATCGATATCGAAAACGCCAGTGCCAAAGCGACGCCGAGCACCGCCGCATGAGCGGTAGCATCGCTGAAATAGGCCATACGCCGCCACACCAGGAAACAGCCAATTGGCGCGGCTGCAAGTGCCACTCCGACTGCGGCTAGCGCGGCGCGGAACAAGAAATCGTCCAATATCATGCGCCATCGTCCTCGGCATGGTGATCGTGGTCGTGCCCAAGGTCGTGCCCAAGGGCGTAATCGTGGGCGTGATCGTGGGCATGGCGGTAAAGTGCCAGCGTGCCTTGGGTGCCGGGACCAAACAATGCCCGATATTCCGGTGCGCTGGCGACGGTTTGCGGCGTACCATGGCAGCAGATATGGCCGTTAAGGCAGATCACCCGGTCGGACGCACTAAACACCACATGCAAATCGTGGCTGACCATCAATATAGTGCAGTCCAGTTGCGCCCGCACCTCGGTGATCAAACGGTAGAACGCGGCCGTGGCCGGTTGGTCGAGCCCCTGGGTCGGTTCGTCGAGCAGCAGTAGATCAGGGCTGCCGACCAACGCCCGGGCCAACAATACCCGCTGTAATTGGCCGCCGGACAAACGGCCAATCTGGCGGTCAGAGCAATCAGCAACCCCGGTCAGATCAAGCATGGCGGTAATGTCACCTTTAGTACGCCTTGCCGCCAGGCCCAAAAACCGCTCGACCGTGAGCGGCATGGTGCCGTCGATTTGCAGGCGTTGCGGCACATAGCCGATGGAGGTGCCTGGCGCCTTTACCACCCGCCCGGCTGTCGGGCGCAGCGCGCCGATCATCGCGCGAAGCAAAGTAGTCTTGCCGGAACCGTTCGGCCCGACAATGGTGACGATTTCACCACGTGTTACACTCAGATCGATGTCGTCGAGGACAAGGTGACCGCCAAACTCGATCCGCAAATGTTCCACCGTTATCAAATTCATGCCATTTGCCATTTTATGCCAAGTGCCGCTAAATGATTGCTGTGCTGGCGTCGGTCCGGCGGAACCGTCATCAGCCTGTCGATTGTTTTGTTATGTTATAACATATAAAACCAGTCCACCCGACTACAGAAAACCCGGACTGGGCCATTGATAGCACGAAACTTGGTTGCCGCACTGTTGCTGACGGTTTTCGCCAATATTGCCGATGGGGCACCTGTGCAAGTGGCCGTTGACATCTTGCCGGTACATTCCCTGGTTGCGAATATTATGGATGGGGTCGGCACGGCCGATCTGATTGTAGCGCCGAGCGCATCTCCACATGCCCACGCGATCAGCCCGTCCAAAGCGGTGATGCTTGCCAAAGCCGATTTGATGTTTTGGGTATCGGATCAGCTTACCCCTTGGCTTACGCCAGCAATTGCTAGTCTGGCGCCGCAGGCAATTTCGATCACACTGCTAGATCAGCCCGACATCAACCAAATCCGCTTTCGGTCCGGTGGATTGTTCGCCGCTCACGACCATGGCGGCAATGCTGGGAATGGCGATCGCGACCCACACTTTTGGCTCGATCCGGTTAACGCCAAGGTGGCGTTCAACGTGATCGCCACCGGATTAGCAAATGCCGATCCGGTTAATGCTGTTCATTATCGGGCCAACGCGGCGCACGCCACCGCGCGGATCGACCATCTGATCGCCGAAATAAACAGCAAACTCACCCCCGCACGCGGCCAGGCATTTATCGTCTATCATGACGCCTACCATCATTTCGAGAACCGCTTCGGGATTTTCGCGACCGGCGCGGTTTCGCTTGGCGCGGATGCCGGAACTGGTGCCAGGCATATCGCCAAATTGCGTGATGCGATCGGTCGAAGCGATGTCGCCTGCATTTTCGTCGAGCCGCAATTTACCCCGGCGCTTGCCCATACCCTTGCCAGTGATACCAATACGCCCATTGGCCGGCTTGATCCGATCGGCACTAAATTGACCCCCGGCCCCGGCCTTTATTGGCAATTGCTACGCAACCTCGCCGACGACATGGTCGCTTGCCTGGCGCCCGAACAATAGCAAGTCATCGCGGTGTTCAGCCAAGGTCAACAATTTGTGGCGTAGCGGTGATCATGGCGCGCGAGGGATCGGCGGCTGGGATGATGTTTCGACACCAAGAAGATGCCACTAGTGGTTAGATTCCAACATTTGCGTCCCGTTGCAACACTTAGGTTTGCAAATCTTGGCAACAAAAGAACCGCTAGCAAGATATTGAATTTAGCGGAATTTTTAAATTTGCCATTTGACAAACGACGATGCTGCAAATGGGCACCAAATGTCAAATTCATTCCACTAGAGCGTGTCACCCAAAAGTGGGCACCGGTTTTGGGAAAAATGACACGCATAAACAAAGAGATAGCGCGACGAAGCTATCCCAATGCTTCGTGACAAGCGCTAGGTGTTGACCCGGTTGGAACCGCCAGCTCGACCTATTGGCAAACCTCCCCGATCATTTCTTGCACGCTGCCGGTGATTTGGCCGTAGTGAAAGCTAAAGATTTCACGGTTCAATTGGTCGTTGCCGGAAAACCGGTAACAAACCTGCAAGACAACGGTTCGGGGCCGTTTCTCCAATAGGGTCGGCGTGATCACCACCCCCTTGGCCGCGGTCTCCCATTGGTCAAGCGCTTCGATAAATTCGCTTTTTGATTGGGAAATACCGACATCCCGCAATTCAATCACCGCATCTTCGGCGATCACCGCAGCAAAAACATCGCGGTCCGTCACCCTTAGCGCTTGAAACCAAAATACCACTGGCGCCGGCAGCGCACCTTGGTCGCTGGCATGGGCAAATTCGGTCAGCGTTGCAAATACCGCAAGCACAGCGCCAAGGGTCCCATAAAAGAATTTTCGAAACATGCATCCCTCCATCAATGGTTTGGTTGCAGCCATTTCGCTTGCGCTCACCTGCATAGTGCAATCGCCACCCTACAGCGTGATGACAGCTTCCGAAACACCGGATTGGGCAAGCAGTTCGCCCGCATCTTCCAGCACTAGTTCATTGCTGGCCTGCGCTTTTGTTCTAGCCAGCACCCTATCACAGGACCCGGTTATCGCCGCCAGCATGGTCTTGGCATTGGTGCCGGTAATAATGTGCGCCATCATCAGCGCCGACATGAGGTCGCCGAGGCCGTTTGGCGGATTGCTGCGTACTGAATGGGTCGACAAATACGCCTTGCCGTGCGCAATCAACAGATTGCCGATTTTGTCCGTACCCGGGCCATAGGCCGATGTGACCAGCTTGATCGGCGTTGCCAGGGCTCCAGCCGTAGCAATAATCGCGCCATTGTCAGCGCACGGTTTTGATCCGGTGAGCCACTCCAGTTCAAACCGGTTTGGTGTGATTGCATCGGCGATTGGCAGGAGCTGGTCACGGATCGCGGCGGCGATGGCAGGCTCGACATATAACCGGCCATGGTCGCCGATCACCGGGTCGCACAGGTAATTTGCCGCCGGATTGGCCAATTTTACCGCCGCCACCAGTCGCGCGACTTCGCCAGCTTGTGAGGGCGCGGCAAGATAGCCGCTGACCACTCCGGCAATTTCACCGAGCCAGGGCGCTTCTACAAGATTATCGACGATCGCTGAAAATGGTGTCCCGGTTATGGTGATGCGGTTGGCGGGCCCGTGGCCTGGATGCCAAGGCAGGATTACCGTCGGCAGCGACCAGACCGGGTGACCGAGCGCCTCAAGCGCGGGGACAATCGCCCGGTTGCCGACAGTTCCACGCACCACCAGGCTGGAAATCGACAATATTGCCGGTTTCCCACCACTGGCCGGGCAATTGTTCATGCTGGCAGGATGTATTTGTAGGTGATGTGGATTGCCAGAGCGATGAACGCGATCAACCCCAAGATGCGCCCGATACGAGTGCCAACCACCTCCACCCTGTCTTCCGGGTCCTGATCGTCGCCAAGGAAATGATCGCGGGTCCGGTTGGCTGTTCGGGCAATCGACGAAGTGCCCAGCGTCTCGCTCTCTCGTTGTACCCGCTCCAGGGTACGGCGGCTTTCGTTGGCGCGCCTTCGGTCTTCAGTTTCTCGGTCGGCCATTGATCTCTTCCACGGTTATGAAATTGCAATTTGCTACAAGAGCTTATTTCTAATGCATTTTGTCAACAAGCGCATTATGCTGGTGGTTGGGATAGTTGGGCTGGCATTTTAGCATGGCGCAGCCAATTCGGTTACACGGAATGGTTGTATGTCTAAATGGCAGATGGTAAAAACCAGGGGCAAGTCATGACCGATATTAAGATCGATAACAATGCGGATGTACAAGAGCGGGCGCCGAAAATCAGTATCCGCTCCTGGATAATGTTCGACTGGGCGGCACAACCGTTCCACACTTTGATCATCACTTTCGTATTTGCGCCTTATTTCGTGTCTTCGGTTGCCAGTAACCCGGCCGAGGGTCAGGCAATGTGGGGTTGGTATGTTGGCATTGGCGGCATATTGATCGCGATTACCGCACCGATACTCGGTGCGATGGCCGACGCCACCGGGCCGCGCAAACCGTGGATCGCCCTATTTTCGTTGATCGGAGTGGTCGGTTGCTCCCTGCTGTGGTTCGCTGTGCCTGGCATGGACAACATGAACTTGGTGGCAATTGCCGTCATCATGGGCCTGATCGGCATGGAATTTGCCGCCATTTTCAACAATGCGATGATGCCGGATCTGGTTCCGCGTTCCGATCTTGGACGCTTGTCCGGTTCGGCCTGGGCGGTCGGCTATATTGGCGGGCTGATATCGCTGATCGTGGTGCTGGGTTTCTTTGCCGCACAGCCATCCGGCAAGACCATGATTGGCATGGAACCCTTGTTTGGCTTTGATGCTGCCATGCACGAAGGTGACCGTGCAGCCGGTCCGTTTACCGCGATCTGGTACATGATATTCGTTATTCCGTTGTTTCTGTTTACCCCAGATACCCCAAGGCGAGCGGCGATCACCGGCGCGATTTCAAAAGGGCTTTCCGAACTTTGGCAAACCATTCGTAAATTACCTTCGCAGCGCAGCTATTTCAGTTTCTTGCTGTCGTCGATGTTCTATCGCGATGCGCTGAACGGGCTATACGCCTTCGGTGGCATTTACGCGGCGGGCGTATTGGGTTGGACTATTACCCAGATCGGCCTATTCGGCATTCTGGCCAACATTACCGGCGCGATCGGTGCCTGGTTCGGTGGCCGCATGGATCAACGTTTCGGGCCACGGGTTGTGGTCAGTGTTTCCATCATGTTGCTGACCCTTTGTTCTATCTTGATCATTTCCACCACCAAGACCGATATATTGTTTATGCAGGTGGCCGCCGCCGGTTCCGCTTCATCGATGTCCGATATTGTGTTTTATGCGGCCGGCGCGGTGATCGGTGCTTCCGGCGGCGCCCTGCAAGCTGCATCCAGAACCTTGTTGGTCGATCAAGTCGATCGTGGCCGGGTGACCGAAGCCTTTGGCCTGTACGCGCTCTCCGGCAAAGCAACCAGTTTTCTGGCACCCCTGCTGATTGCCATGGTAACCGCCTATTTCGCCCGCGAGGCAATTGGCCTGTCGAGCGTCGACGCCCAACGGATCGGTGTGTCGCCGGTCATCGCCTTGTTCCTGATCGGGCTGATCTTGCTGCCGTTCGTCAAAAGCCGTTACGACCGCTGAATATTGCGGCCAAATAGCGCCGATTTTTCAAAGCGATGTCACATCTCGCGGTGGAGCAAACCGGCCCACCGGACGTGGTTGCAAAACTTGCCCGATACCCTGGCCCGATACGTGAACATCGCGCTACGCTTCGCTTCTTGCCGGATGAATCGGTTTGCATCCATCAAATGAGTCAATAGTAAATTCCCTTGGTATTAGTGCCTGAAATGTCGTGTCCCGGTGAACACCATAGCGATCCCTGCCCGGTCGGCGGCAGCAATCACTTCATCATCGCGTTTGGACCCGCCCGGTTGGATCACCGCGCAGGCACCAGCGGCAACTGCGCACAGTAGCCCGTCGGCAAACGGGAAAAACGCATCGGAAGCTACCACCGAATTTCGCGTCGCCGGCTCGTCGGCGCCGGCTGCGTTGGCCGCATCAACCGCCTTTCGCGCCGCGATCCGCGATGAATCTATCCGGCTCATTTGCCCGGCGCCGATCCCGACCGTAGCCCCGTCCCGGGCATAAACGATGGCATTCGATTTTACGTGTTTGGCGATTATGAAAGCGAACTTCATATCGGCGAGTTGGTTTGCATCAGGCGCCTTCTTGGTAACAATTGTCAGTGTCAAATCATCCACCACCCGATCGTCGCGCGACTGGATCAGATAACCACCGGCAACCGACTTAATTTGACGCCCAGGCCCGCTCGGATCGGCCAGTTCACCGGCTTCCAGTAGCCGAATATCCGGTTTGTCTGCAAACACCGACTTGGCGCCCTGGTCGAAATCAGGTGCGATCACCACTTCGGTAAATACTTTGACGATCGCGCGCGCAGTCGCCTCATCGATGGTTTGATTGGCGGCAACAATGCCACCAAAGGCGGACACCGGGTCACATGCCAATGCCCTCGCGTGGGCGAGCGCTAACTGGTCGGCTGTCGCCACCCCGCACGGATTGGCGTGCTTGATGATTGCGATCGCTGCCCGGTGGTTTGCGGCAAATTCACTTACCAACTCAAATGCCGCATCGGTGTCGTTGAGATTGTTGTAGGATAAGGGTTTGCCCTGCAATTGCCGGGCTCGGGCTGCCCCCGGCCGCATATCGTCGCTAAGATATAATTGCCCAGATTGGTGCGGATTTTCGCCATAGCGCGCGCTAAGCTGGTGCCGAGCCGCCAAGCACAATTGATCCGGCGCCTTGATGTCCGGCAATGTCGCAAACCAACCGGCAATCGCCGCGTCATAAGCAGCGGTGTGCGCATAGGCCTTGGCTGCAAGTTCCTTTCTCCAGGAAGGTTCTGTGTTGGCCACATTACCCATTTGCTCGATCAACCGACCATAGTCCGACGGATCGGTGACCACGGTAACGAAGCGGTGGTTCTTGGCCGCAGCGCGGATCATCGCCGGCCCGCCAATGTCGATGTTCTCGACGCATTGGTCATAGCCGGCACCGGCGGCGACTGTTTCACGGAACGGATAAAGATTGACCACCAACAGATCGATGGCGCCGATCTGATGTTGGTCCATCGCCGCCTGATGGCTTGAATCGTCCCGCACCGCCAAAAGGCCACCATGAATCAGCGGGTGCAGGGTCTTGACCCGACCATCCATAATCTCGGGAAATCCAGTTACCGCGCTGGCATCGGTAACTGCAATACCGTGGTCGGCGATGATCCGCGCAGTGCCGCCGGTGGAAATAATTTCGACACCGTGTCCAGCAAGAAAACGAGCCAGATCGGCGATGCCGGTTTTGTTGGAAACCGATAGCAAGGCGCGGCGAACCGGTATGGAAATTTCAGTCATGGGCACGATGCTCTGGGTAATTGTTAGGTAATGATTGGATGGCAGCATCGCTTAGCATGGATGGTGCTGGATCAGTACGGAAGTTTCGCCGCTATGCCGATGGAAATTGCCGCAGGGCCTCAGTTATACCAAAAGAACTTGACATTGGCCTATTTGATGGCGGCAAATCGGTTCTTCGCGCAAGAAGCGCAGCGCAGCGCGATGCCACGGTATCGGGCCAGGGTATCGGGCCAGCATATCGGGCAAGCATGGCAACGCCACTGGCAAGCGCTAGAGAACTTATTGCGATATTCGAATCGCAAAAAAATGCCTATCTGTTTGTTTTCACGCACAATTTTTCTGAAAACCGGCCGCCACTTTTCAGATTGTGCTCTAGCCTCACCTGGAAAAGTTCTAATACCTTGATATTACTGGTCTTGCGGTGGGTTAACCACCGTTGGCATTAGCCGAACACAATAATCCGTTGCCGAGCTTGGCGCAGGTCAAACACCAATTAACATTGATGCCGGTCACCTTGATCTGCTCTGCAGTCATGCCCGGCGGGATAGGTGTGCACGATTGGCCGCACAAGCCGATATCCAGCCCGCTGCCGAAGGCCGCCTTGAGCTTGTCGATCAAATCGGCTGAAGCGCATTGCAACGGCGGATAGCCGGTCAACGGGCTGAAATTGGTGATGACCGCAGGCGTGCCGCCGTGGTCGGCCGGGCCGTTGCTGCTATCTCCATCACCGCTATTGCCGCTCTGGCCGTCACTGTGGTCATCCGGTTGCAGTGCGCCATTATCGTTCGGCGTCGGGGTGGGCTGCTGAGCGTTCTGACAAGCCTGATACAACCGGTCCTGGACCACCGGATCGGCAATATTATTTGGCCGATGGGTCATCCCCTGGGCGATGCGGAACTGGTTGAAAGCATTCTTGGTACGGCTGCCGGGCGAACC
This sequence comes from Rhizobiaceae bacterium, assembly GCA_965248715.1. Lineage (GTDB taxonomy): Bacteria > Pseudomonadota > Alphaproteobacteria > Rhizobiales > Rhizobiaceae > CBDFKB01. The sequence continues at coordinate 81,743 of CBDFKB010000004.1, read as the reverse complement.
GTCAACCGGGCCGGCCGGATAGCCGAGCAAGTTGAGACATTCCTGGATCCGGCGCGCTGCCGCCTTGTTCACGCTTGGCACCGTGGTTGACTGTTTGCGCAAGCAGCGATTGCCGGAATTATTGAGCCGATAGCCTTTGGCGCACACGCAGGCGGTCTTGTCGCGATTGTGTACAAATGGCCAGTTACAACTTGGACCGGATTGTGGTTTGACACACAAATTACCGGATTTCACCAGATTGCCCGGGCATACACAGGCATTGTTGCTGGCATTGGGCACAAACGGCGCCTGGCACCAGATTTGCGCAATCGGTGCGCAAAAATTTCCGATTTTTCTGCTGCCGGGCGGGCATACACATTTGGTTCCGGCGTTGTTTGGCACGAATGGCGCTTGGCACAGGAGTAGATTTTTCGGAACGCAGGTGTTGCCGAGTTTTTTGGTGCCGGCCGGGCATACGCATTTCTTGCCGGCGACATTAGGCACGAACGGCGCCTGACACAGAATTTGTAAGGCCGGCAGGCATTTGTTGCCGACCTTGTTCATGCCGCTCGGGCACACGCATTTGCCATTTTGCGGCACCATAGGTGCCACACACAGGATCTGCAATTTGTTCTGGCAGGAATTGCCAACCGGCACCATATGGGACGGACACACGCATTGACCGTTCTTGATAATTTTGGGGGCGATGCACACCACTAAATTCGGACTGATTTGTAATTCAAGATTAGGTTTTAGCAGATCCTTGAGCTTCAATTGTGCAAAGGGTTGAGCGGGCATTGCGGCAAAAGCAATCAACGCTAAAAGCCCTATTGCCAGTCGTATGAAACTGGAAATGTCTACAGGTGTGTTTGGTTTCGGATCAGCAATGTGGTTGGCCATAATTATTTCCCAATGATAGACTTTGGCTGCCCCGCGTCGATACATGCTAACCCCAAGCTGGGTTTCAAGCAACGATCCAGGCGAATTGATGCAGCATAGCTTGTGCAATGGGGTCCAGCGATTAGGCGCAACAGGGCCGAAAACGGCATGATTTCTTGGACCTTATAACCACGACCGATGGTTTGCGGGCTTTGCCACTTGCTGTTTCTCGTGTTCAGTTTTATCTGCTATGGCATGAAATCCTTTCCTTCCACGCTTTTAGATGGCTATCGCGAATTCAAGACCGGCAGTTTTGCCCACGCGCGGGCGCGTTATCGCAATCTCGCCGAGGGCGGTCAGACCCCCGATACTATGGTTATTGCCTGCTGTGATTCGCGCGCCGCACCGGAGATGATCTTTAATGTTTCACCGGGCGAAATGTTCGTTGCCCGCAATGTTGCCAATCTGGTCCCCCCCTATAAGCCGGACGGAGAATTCCACGCCACGTCGGCGGCGCTCGAATTCGCGGTTCAGCAATTAAAGGTCATCAACATCGTGGTCCTTGGCCATGGCCGGTGTGGCGGTATTACGGCGGCGCTTGATCCTGCTGCCGAGCCGCTTTCGGCTGGTGATTTTATCGGCCGCTGGGTCGATTTGCTGAGCCCGGCCGCCGAAGCGGTTTCTGCATATCGGTGGATGACCGGCGGCGAACGGCAGACCGCGCTGGAACGGATATCGATCCGCCATTCGGTCGCTAATCTGCGCACCTTTCCGTGGATATCGGCCCAAGAAAATGAAAGCCAGCTCACGCTACACGGTGCTTGGTTTGACATTTCAAGCGGAGAATTGTGGATCATGGACCCGGACACCGGCGATTTTGAAAGACCCGACGACGACACGCAATAGCCGACGCCAGTCACGATCACACCTACGCGCGACGATCAGCCACTTTGTCGTAGCGGTACCGCAACCTGCATCCATGATGGGCGGGTTGTTGGTCGGCAGAGCGGTCGCCATCGCCTCCGTGCAGCGTACCAGTTGCCGGCAATCGTTCCCGGTTTGCCGTTCCAGATCATAGATTTCGGCCCATTCCTCATACATGCGGCGCACTGCGTCAGGCGATTGCGCGCCGTAGGCATCCAGATGATTGCAATTCTTTGCTGCTGATCTGGCTGACCTAGCGCTTGTCACCAAGCGTTGGAATAGCTTCGTCGCGCTATCTCTTTGTTTATGCGTATCATTTTTCCCAAAACCGGTGCCCACTTTTGGCTGACACGGCCTAGTTTCAACAGGTTGCGAGCAGCTTCGGTCAAAAAGTGACCGATTTGCAACAGCCGATGGAAGAGTTTTAGGATATCTACGATCTTTCGATGATCGCCGCTTTTCAGCCATAAACGGGGCGAAGCGTCCAGTTGCCGGCGCAACGATCCGGCAGGTAGGCGTGTACTCGCCAACGACCAGGATTAAGGCAGCCGGAAGTGGCAATGGCCTGAATAACCGTTTACAAATGGCTGGTAGTTAGAAACGGACGGTGATCGCACACAAGGTCACGCCGCGATAACTACTGGGGAATAATATGGACGCCAAGACTTTCGACAAGAGCAGATTGCCGAGCCGACACACCACCATGGGGCCCGCTCGCGCACCGCACCGTTCCTATCTCTATGCCATGGGCCTAACCTCCGCGCAGATCGGCCAGCCCTTGGTTGGCGTAGCCACATGCTGGAACGAGGCGGCACCGTGCAACATTTCCTTGATGCGCCAAGCCCAGGTAGTAAAAAAGGGCGTCGCAGCGGCCCACGGCACCCCGCGCGAATTTACTACAATTACCGTTACCGACGGCATTGCCATGGGTCACCAGGGTATGAAGGCGTCGCTAGTTTCACGCGAGGTCATCGCCGATTCGGTCGAATTGACCATGCGCGGCCATTGCTATGACGCTTTGGTCGGCTTAGCCGGGTGCGACAAATCACTGCCCGGCATGATGATGGCGATGGTGCGGCTCAACGTGCCGTCGATCTTTATCTATGGCGGCTCGATCCTGCCCGGCACTTTCCGCGGCCGCCAGGTAACGGTCCAAGATTTATTTGAGGCGGTGGGCCAGCATTCGGTCGGCACCATGTCGGACGAGGATCTTGATGAACTCGAGCACGTCGCGTGTCCGTCGGCCGGTGCTTGCGGCGCCCAGTTTACTGCCAACACCATGGCCACAGTTTCCGAAGCGATCGGTATTGCCCTGCCTTATTCGGCCGGCGCGCCGGCGCCTTACGAAATTCGCGACCAGTTTTGTGCCGCCGCCGGCGAAAAGGTTATGGAACTGATCGCTCGCAATATCCGCCCGCGCGACATTATCACCCGCAAGGCGCTGGAAAACGCCGCCACCGTGGTCGCCGCATCTGGCGGATCGACCAATGGCGCGCTGCATCTGCCGGCGATTGCCCATGAATGTGGCATCGAATTTGATCTGTTTGATGTTGCCGAAATTTTTAAGCGTACACCGTACATCGCTGACCTTAAACCGGGCGGCAAATATGTCGCCAAGGATATGTTCGAAGCCGGCGGCATTCCGATCCTGATGAAAGCCCTGATCGATGGCGGCTTCTTACATGGCGAATGCATGACGGTTACCGGCCGCACCATTGCCGAAAACATGGAACGGGTGGTTTGGAACGATGAACAAGACGTGGTCTATCCGGTCTCCAATCCAATTACGCCGACGGGCGGTGTGGTCGGAATGTCGGGCAATCTGGCGCCGGATGGTGCGATCGTCAAAGTAGCCGGCCTGGAAAACCTGAAATTCAGCGGTCCGGCACGATGTTTTGACTGCGAGGAAGATTGTTTCGCGGCGGTCAATGAGGGCGACTACAAAGAAGGTGATGTGCTGGTTATTCGCTATGAAGGTCCGGTAGGTGGCCCCGGCATGCGCGAAATGCTGGCCACCACGGCGGCGATTTACGGCCAAGGCATGGGCTCCAAGGTGGCGCTGATCACCGATGGGCGCTTTTCGGGTGCGACCCGCGGGTTTTGCATAGGCCATGTTGGCCCCGAGGCGGCAGTTGGCGGGCCAGTCGGATTGCTTAAAGATGGTGACATCATCGATCTCGACGCCGAAGCCGGCACCATTGATGTCCAATTGACCGACGAAGAACTCGCCATCCGGCGCCAGCAATGGAAACCGCGCGAGAACGATTACACCACCGGAGCAATCTGGAAATACGCGCAAACCGTTGGTCCGGCCCGCTATGGCGCGATCACCCATCCCGGCGGAAAGAAAGAAAAGCGCTGCTATGCGGACATTTGAGTTAGTGTTTCTGGTAAGATTTGCCGCTATCGCCGGCGTGTGCGCCTTGGCAGGCTCGCCTGGCACCTCGCTTGCGTTCGACCCGGCCAAGGTGTTTCAGGAAACGCCGAAATCGGCCGATGTTATCCAATTTTATTTCAAGGCCCGCAAGGACGGCAATGAGCAAGACGCGGTCGATGCGTTGCGCTATGGTGCGGACAATGGTGACGCCGGCGCCCATTGGAAACTTGGTCGCATGTACCAGATGGGCGATGGGGTTGGCCGCGATCCGCTTGAAGCCTTCAATATTTTCCGCGCTATTGCCGACCGGTTCGCCGAAACCAGTCCGGGCACCGTAACCGCTCGCTTTGCTTCCAAAGCATTTGTCGCGCTTGGCCGTTATTACCAGGCAGGCATTCCCGAATCCGTGGTTAAGCCGAACCCGTTCATGGCCAGGCGCATGTATCGTCATGCGGCGTTATATTTCCGTGACGAGGATGCCCAATTTGAGCTTGGCCGCATGCTGTTTCAAGAGGGCGATGGCTTCCAAAACCGATTTGAGGCCGCCCGCATGTTCCAGCTTTCGGCCCATAAGGGCCATGTCGGATCCCAGGCCTGGCTCGGCCATATCCTGTTTACTGGCATTAGCGACGGCGAACAGGATGTCTATCACAACCCGGTCGATGGTCTTGCCCGCATGACGATCGCGGCCGATCGCGCTAAGGGCGCTGGTTTTGCGTGGATTGCCCGTATGCAGGAAGACGCTTATTCGCTCGCTAGTGAAGAAGTGCGACGGGCTGCAATGTCGCTGGTTGAAGTACATAATTCAACCATGACCGCCGACTAGCAGCGTGTCACCCAAAAGTGGGTACCGGTTTTGGGAAAAATGACACGCATAAACAAAAGAGATAGCGCGATGAAGCGAATCCAAGGCTTCGTGGCAAGCGCTAGTGGTTCGGCTCCAACATTTGCGTCCCGTTGCAACACTTAGGTTTGCAAATCTTGGCAACAAAAGAACCATAGCAAGATATTGAATCTAGTGGAATTTTTAAATTTGACATTTGACATTTGACAAACGACGAAGCCGCAAAAGTGGGCACCAAATGTCAAATTCACTCCACTAGGGCCTGTTGACATTCATGATTGTGGTGCCGGTTTGATCCCATTGGCCCGCTTTCGTAGTGCGAGGAAGAAGGACATGTTGGGCATATTCGACGACGAGCGACGCGAAACTGGGCCAATTTGATCAAATCCCTTCGGGACGCAGCCGGTTTGATCCCTGGACTATGTTGCGAAAGGCTTGAAGTGGCCAAGATTACCGCGCCTTGCCAGCGACCAAATCGGCCACGCCGGCGCCACAACCATAGTTGTCCACAGACCCGTTCAAGCATTACGACAGCATCCTCACCGCAGCTGTCGGCGGCGCAATGCTTGCCTGCCGGCGATAAAAGCTAGAGCAAAATTCAACCAGATCGATTGATTTGGTCGGTGCGATTTATTGCCATTTGCAAGCGAAATCTTGACGATCATATCCGCCGAAACCGGCAAGGAACTCCGCACTTGGCGTCCTCGTCGCAGCACAATGTCAGCCTGCAATCTCTACCTTGTCGCGGTAAAAAGCGATCCGGCCAGCAATCGCCGACATTTCGTCATATGGTTCTTCATAACTCCAGGCGGCATTCTCGATCACACCGCTGGCGCTTACCACATGCCAATAACTCGCCGTGCCCTTGAAAGGGCAATTGCTGGTGCGGCTCGACTGCACCAAAGTGTCGGGTTGAAAGGCGTTAACCGGCAGGTAAATTACCGGCTCGTAGCCACTTTCGTTGAGCTCGATCCCGTCATTGGAGCGACCGATCTCGTCGCCGTCAGCACGGATCCGCAATTGGCCCGCGATCGGCGAAAGTGTGATCACATGGCCCGGATGTTTGATGAAACCTGGCGCCGGGTTATTGCTGTCGGGCTTGGCCGATATTTGTTCAGACATAATTTTGATTCCCCCAAGTTCCCCAGGACAATATCGCTGCTCGGCACGCTGCGGACAAGGGAAGCGATGAGAAATTTTCCGACAACCCAATGGCGCGGTAAGGCCAGGGATGTCGGTACTGGATATTTTGCCGCCATGCCACCGGCCCTAGTGTGGGAAAAACCAGGCCACGCGCAGGCTCGGCTCTACCGGGCAATTTGGATTTGGCTGGGTTCGCAAACCGGCCAGGCAATTTTGCGCTGGCCCGGCGATAGTGGATCGGTTTGGCGAAAGGAAAATCGATGGACGCACCGAACGCTTATTACGTATCGAACCGCAAGATCGATCCGACCCGCCGCCGTGTGAAGCCGGACGGCTCGCCCGATGACAATGACCGGGTGGAAATAGGCCCGACCCCAAGCGCTTTTGCCGCCTTTGCTGGCGCCGGGCTTGAGGCGCCCAATTTGGCAGCCATGCGCCAATTCCGCCTAAACCGGCTGGTTGGCGAAATTCGCCGTCACGACTATGCCGGGGTTTTGCTGTTCGACCCGCTCAACATTCGCTACGCCACCGACAGCACCAACATGCAATTGTGGATTACCCACAATCCGGCTCGGGCCTGCTTCGTTTCCGCCGAGGGATATGTGGTCCTGTGGGAGTTCGCGCGCTGCCAGCACCTGGTTGGCCACCTTCCGCTGATCAACGAGTTGCGCACGGGCGCCGGCTTCTTCTATTTCATCAATGGCGACCGGGTTGAGGAAGCCGCGGGCAAATTTGCCGGCGAAGTCGACGAAATCTTGCGCGCCCATGGCGGCGGCAACCGGCGACTGGCAATCGACCGCATCGAACCGGACGGGCTCAAGGCGTTGCACGCGGTTGGCATAGAGACCTTCCAGGGCCAGGCGGTTACCGAAATTGCCCGTGTCATCAAGGGGCCAGACGACCAAAAGGCGCTGCAATGCGCAGTTCACTGCTGCGAACTGGCGATGCACGAGATGTACCGGCAAACCGAACCGGGCATGACCGAAAATGACCTATGGTCGATCCTACATGCCGAAAACATCAAATATGGCGGTGAATGGATTGAAACCCGCATCCTGGCATCCGGTCCGCGCACCAATCCCTGGTTCCAGGAATGCGGCCCCAGGATTATGCAGGAAGGCGACATCGTTTCGTTTGATACCGATCTGGTCGGCGTCTATGGCATGTGCTGCGATATTTCGCGTGCCTGGTTGGTCGGCGAGCGCGAACCGGATGCGGAGCAAAAACGGCTCTATCAACGTGCCTATGACCAGATCCAAACCAATATGGCGGTCATCAAACCGGGCATGGGGTTCATCGAATTTACCGAGAAAGCTGACACCCTGGATGAAGAATTCCGCCCGCAGCGTTATGCGGTGCTCGCCCATGGGGTTGGTCTTTGCGACGAATATCCCTCGGTCTATTACCCGATGGACAACGACGAGATCGGTTATGATGGGGTTTTCGAACCCGGTATGGCGATCTGCATCGAATCCTATATTGGCGCCGTCGGTGGCCGCGAAGGGGTGAAATTGGAACAGCAAATCTTGATTACCGATGATGGCCACCGCGATATGACATCGTTCCCGTTCGAGGAGCGGTTCTTACGTTGAGCGGATCGGCGACCGGCACCGCAATAACCGACCGTCCCCAGCTTTTGTATGTTGATTTTTGTTATTGGCCGTTTGCCGTAACCGTAGTTCGCGCTAAGGTTGGCGCGATGAAGACTACGCAGATTAAATCAGTTGGCATAATTTGGTTCGGATCGCAGTTGAATGCAGTCCGCTACCGTGCCTCTCGAGGGTAATTTTCTCATAGACAGATGAGATAACCGCAGGTGAGCATGACCGATTTCAACGTCCTGGCAATCGACCAAAACGCCGATGATGCGCCCAAGCGCTTTGTTAAATCATTCGAAGAGACCGGATTTGCGGTACTGCATGGTCACCCGATTTCCGAAGCCGAAATCAACGAAATGTATGGGGTGTGGGCGAAATTTTTCGCCAGCAAGGATCGCTTTGACTACCAAAGCGGTCCCGAAACCCAACACGGCTATTACCCTTATAAATCGGAAAACGCCAAGGACAGCCAGTTCAAGGACTTAAAGGAATTTTATCACGTCTATCAGGACTGCCGGTTGCCGGCGTCGGTGGAGGCGCAAACCCGCCGTTTCCACGCCAAACTGCTGGAAATCGGCGAAACCCTTTTGGGTTGGATCGACGCCGAAAGCCCACCATCGGTCCGGCGGAAATTTTCCGAACCGTTGCAAAAAATGATCACCGGCAGCACCCACAATCTGTTGCGCATTTTGCACTATCCGCCGTTGCCCGATGATGTGGATATTGGCGAAGTGCGCGCGGCTACGCACGAAGACATTAATTTGATCACGCTGTTGGTGAGCGGCAGTGAACCTGGCCTGCAAGCGCGCGATCAGCAGGGAAACTGGCACGATGTACCGTGCAGCGCCGGTATGATCACCGTCAACTCCGGCGACATGCTGGCCAAGGCGTCGCGAAATCACTATCCTTCGACCCCGCACCGGGTTGTCAATCCACCGATACAGGAAAACAGATCGCGCTATTCCATGCCGCTGTTCGTCCATCCACGTCCAAAGGTGCAACTCGACGAACAGCAGACCGCGGGCGAATTTCTTGACGAGCGCCTGAAGGAAATTGGTTTAAAATAGACAGGGAGACTGACCATGAAATATCTTTTGCGCATTGTTGCCGGGTTGGCGATCGGCATAGTTGCCGGCATCGCCCAGGCAGCAGACTTCAAGCCAGCCGTTATCTACGATATGGGCGGCAAGTTCGACAAGTCTTTCAACGAAGGGGTCTATAACGGCATCAAACGTTTTGAAGAGGAAACCGGTATTAAGGTGATGGAATTTGAGGTCACCAATGCAACCCAGCGCGAACAGGCGATGAACCGCATGGCCGAGCGTGGTGCCACCCTTATTCTCGGCGTCGGATTTGCCCAGGCTGACGCAATCAACAAGGTGGCTGCGGCTAATCCGGACAAGCAGTTTGCGATCATCGACGTATTTTGGCTCGACCAACCCAACATTCGCCAATATGCGTTCAAAGAGCATGAAGGAAGCTATTTGGTTGGTGTTGCCGCAGCACTGGCGTCAAAAACCGGTAAGGTCGGCTTTGTCGGTGGCATGGACATCCCGCTGATCCGCAAGTTCGCCTGCGGCTATGTGCAAGGGGTAAAATCAGTTAGCGCCGATATCGAGGTCTATCAAAACATGACCGGTACTACCCCATCTGCTTGGAACGATCCGGGCAAGGGCGCCGAACTGACGCAAAGCCAGATAGATCGTGGCGCTGACGTGGTTTATCATGCAGCCGGCGGCACCGGTATTGGCGTAATCCGTGCAGCCGCTGATGCCGGCAAATTGGCAATTGGCGTCGATTCAAACCAAAACCATCTGGCGCCGGGCTCGGTGCTGACGTCGATGCTAAAACGTGTTGATGTGGCAGCTTATGAAACCATGAAAGACGGAATGTCCGGTGATTTCAAAACCGGCGTCCACAATCTTGGGCTTGCGGAAGGCGGTGTCGGTTGGGCGCTTGACGAAAACAACGCCGATTTGATCAGCGACGACATGAAAATGGCGATCGACAAGGCCGGTGAAGACATCAAGGCCGGCAATGTCATGGTTCACGACTATCAAAGCGATAGTTCGTGCCCCTACTAATATTGCAACGACGTTTCAGTTAGATGACCGGGACTAAAGATGCGGGAGACGCGCCCATGGGCACGCCTCCCGCGATCACGTTAAGGGGCGTCAGTAAATCGTTTGGCACTGTGCGCGCCAACCGCAATATCGACCTGGTGGTTGAAAAGGCGACGATCCACGGCATTGTCGGCGAAAATGGTGCCGGAAAATCTACTTTGATGAACATTTTGTACGGCCTGCAACGGGCCGATAGCGGCCAGATGACCATCAAGGGCAAGCCGGTCGCAATCCGCTCCAGTGCTGATGCGATCGCCAATGGAGTGGGCATGGTACACCAGCATTTCGTGCTGGTGCCCAATTTCACGGTTCTAGAAAACGTAATGCTCGGTTCCGAGGGCGGCATGTTGCTCGAAAACGGCCGCATCGAAACCCGGCAATCCCTTGAGCGGCTCGGCCGCGATTACGGCATGACGGTCGATCTCGATGCCGCAGTCGGCGATCTGCCGGTCGGCCTGCAGCAGCGGGTCGAGATCCTCAAGGCCCTGAAAAGCGGCGCCGAACTATTAATTCTCGACGAGCCGACTGGGGTGCTGACGCCGCACGAGGCGGTCAATCTATTCCGCATCCTCAAGACATTAAAAGAAAGCGGCGTCACCATATTGTTGATCACCCACAAGCTCGATGAAATCATGGCGGTGACCGACAATGTGTCGGTCATGCGCCAGGGCGAGATGGTCGGACACCGCCGTACCACTGATACCAACCCCGAGGAATTGGCGGAAATGATGGTTGGCCGCAAGGTGCTGCTTAGGGTCGAGCGTGGCCAGTCAAAGCCTGGCGACGTGTTGCTGGAAGTGTCCGATCTTGGCTGCTCTTCGCCGGTCGGCTCGACCCTACTCGCGGATATTTCGTTTGAGGTGCGGGCCGGCGAGATATTGGGGGTCGCCGGCGTCGCCGGCAATGGTCAAAGCGAATTATTAGAGGTGTTGGCCGGCATGCGGCTGCCGGATAGCGGATCAATTACCGTGCTCGGCCACGCGGTCGACGCTGAAAGCGAAGCCGATCCTGAGCATTGTCGCCAACTAGGCATTGCCCACATTCCCGAAGACCGGCAAAAGCATGGTTTGGTTCTGTCCTTCGAAGCGCGTGAAAATACAATCCTTGGCTACCACAAGGGTGATGCTACCGGTGACCGGGTGCTGTTTAACAAGGGCGCGATCACTTCTCATTGCCGGCAATTGATGAACACCTTTGACGTGCGCCCGGCAAACCCGGAATTGCCAGGTAAGAATTTTTCCGGTGGCAACCAGCAAAAACTGGTGATTGCCCGCGAAATGTCGGCCGCGCCAAAAGTGCTGGTGGTCGGCCAGCCGACCCGTGGCGTCGATATTGGTGCGATAGAATTCATCCATAAGCAACTGATCGAACTACGCGACAAGAACGCGGCAATTTTGCTGGTGTCGGTGGAACTGGAGGAGATTATGGGCCTGGCCGACCGCATCATGGTCATGAATGGTGGCCGCCAGGTAGGCATTATCGAGCGGTCCGTCGCTAATGTGCAGACCCTTGGCCTGATGATGGCCGGCATCAGCGCCGAGAATGCCGCATGAGCGCGCCGCCGCTGCCGCGATGGGCCGATCTGTTTTTATTGCCAGCGATCAATCTACTAGCTGCCTTCATTGTCTGCGGGTTGATCGTGTTTGCGATCGGCGAAAACCCGTTCATTGCATTGAAGGTGATGATGAAGGGCGCCTTCGTTTATCCCGGCAGCCTTGGATATACCCTGTATTATACTACCAATTTCATCTTCACCGGTCTTGCCGTCGCCGTCGCCTTTCACGCCATGATGTTTAATATCGGCGGCGAAGGCCAGGCCTATATGGGCGGGCTTGGCGCGGCCCTGGTCAGCCTGTGGTTGGCCTCGTTTCTACCGATGCTGGTGGTGCTGCCACTGGCAGTTGCCGGTGCAGCCCTGTTCGGCGCCGCGTGGGGCATGGTACCCGGTTATTTGCAAGCCAAACGTGGCAGCCACATCGTCATCACCACCATTATGTTCAATTTCATTGCCGCGTCGCTGATGGTGTGGCTACTTGCCGGACCATTGATCGAACCTGGCCAAATGTCGCCGCAGACGTCGAAATTCGCCGTGGCTGGGCAAATGCCGAACATGCAGAGCATGGCGGCAGCATTCGGCTTCCAAATAGCACCGTCGCCGCTCAATTTTTCATTCCTAATTGCACTTGCCTCGCTGTTTTTGTTTTGGGTGCTGATCTGGCGCACCCGCCTTGGCTATGAAATTCGCGCCGCTGGCCAGAACCCCCACGCCGCCCATTATGCGGGCATCAATGTGCCCAAGATCGTTGTCATCACCCTGGCGATTTCCGGCGCGATGGCAGGGCTGATGGCGGTAAATGAGGTGCTGGGGGTGCAGCACCGCATGATCCTCAATTTTACCTCCGGATACGGCTTCACCGGCATTGCCGTGGCGCTGATGGGCCGCAACCATCCGATCGGCATCTTTCTCGCCAGCCTGTTGTTCGGCGCGCTCTATCAGGGCGGCGCCGAACTCGATTTCGAGTTTCAGTCGATCACCCGCGAAATGGTGTTGTTGATCCAGGGCATGATCATCTTGTTCTCCGGCGCGCTGGCCTACATGTTCAACCCGCCGCTGGCGAAAATGCTTGGCGCCTATTCACGCAGACGCGAGGCGGTCAATGGCTGATTTCGCGCTGCAGCTATTATTGACGTTTGATGCCACGATACGTCTGGCCGCACCCTTGATCTTGTGTGCGATGGCGGGGATTTTTTCCGAGCGTTCCGGCGTGATCGACATTTCGCTCGAAGGCAAGATGTTGTCGGCAGCTTTCGTTGCGGCCGCAGTCGCCCATTTAGCCGGTTCGGCCTGGGTCGGTCTGCTTGCCGCCATTTTTGCGTCAGTTTTGATGGCGCTGGTACACGGATTTGCCTGCATCACCCACCGTGGCAACCAGGTGGTCAGTGGTCTGGCAATCAATATTCTGGCTTCCGGATTGACCGTCACCATCGGCATTGCGCTGTTTCACCAGGGCGGGCAAACACCGTCGCTGGCGCAAACCGAACGGTTTCGTCCCGTGGTATGGTGGTTGACCGACACGCTGAACCAGGTGCCGATCCTCGGCACCATCTATCGTGAACTGATTTCGGGTCATAATGCGCTGGTCTATATCGCGCTTTTGACCGTGCCGCTGAGCGCCTGGCTGTTGTATAAGACCCGGTTCGGGTTGCGCCTTCGCGCAGTTGGCGAAGTGCCGGAAGCGGTGGATAGCGCCGGTGTGTCGGTCTACTGGCTGCGCTACCGCGCCGTTATTCTGGCTGGCGTATTATGCGGCATCGCCGGTGCCTATCTGTCGATCGGTCAGGGGGGCGGTTTCGTGCGCGAAATGTCTGCTGGCAAAGGCTATATCGCGCTTGCTGCGGTAATATTTGGCAAATGGCGTCCGGTGCCGGCGCTTGGTGCCTGTTTGATGTTCGGATTTCTCGAAGCAGGCGCGGCACGCTTGCAAGGGGTCGATATACCTCTGATTGGCGAAGCGCCGGTGCAATTGATGTTGGCACTGCCTTATATCATGACCGTGCTGTTGTTGGCCGGCTTCATTGGCCGCGCCACCCCGCCGGCAGCGATCGGCGAACCTTACCTGAAGTAGCTGGGCACCCGCAAAAACCTCCAGTCCAAATATTTAGCCGGATGTGGAGATACGTTTGATTCCTGTTCGTTCATGGCTTGATTCTGGAATGTTCTCTTTATCAGACAACCATCAGAACGACCGCTGAGGTTTTTGCGGGTGTCCAGCTTCAGCGGGACCTGATCTTCCAAAACGACCTAGATAGATAAAATTGTTATCATATTATAGCAAAATTATCGATTAAAGTCGAAGGTTAGTTGTCTAAAATCGAATAAAAACCTGATATATTTTCTATAAGCATTAGAAATGTAGAAAATCATTATTTAATATAGTATTTGACGATAGGATCATCGTGGAATATCTTCCGTCTCAACAAATGTAACGGAGAAATTCATGTCCCTGTCTCAGATATCCATCGGAACCCATGCCCTACTAAATAATTTTCTAGAAGCCAATGCACCTGTTCACCTAGGCAAACGCGGACCCGATCTGATCGCGCTGGCCGCCGAAGCCGGATCAAATATTGTCAGGGTTCCGGTTGATTTGTCAGTGGTAGGGCCTGATGGCATGGCTAATTGGGCACTCGATGACATTGGCGAATGGCTTGCAGCCGCAGCGGCCACCGGCATCAAGGTGATTTTTGAGCCCGGCCAGACGCCACCGGATCTATCATCTGACGGCACCCCCCAGGGCCATCCCGGCAATTATGATGATCTTACCGAACTCGCCAATCGGTTTGCGGTTCTCGTCGAGGAAACCTATCAGCAATTCCCGCAATTTGTCGAAATGATCGAAGGCTGGGAAGTCGGCAACGAACCAAACATGACCTATCAATATGTTGACGGGTATGTTGAAGCGGACCTGGCAAACCAACGCTACTATTCGGTCAGCGTCGAAAACGGCGAATGGTATGCCGAATATTTGCACGCGACCAACCAAGCCATCAAAGCGCTTGATGTCGATGTGGATATCAGCGTGATCGCCGGCGGCATCGCCCACAATGACGTGGCCTTCGCACAAGCCATGTTTGCCAGGCTACAAGCGCTGGGCGCCGAAATTGATGCGTTTTCGCTCCATCCATACACAAGCTATGATTATTCCTATGCCACCCCTGAGTCGGGCCGACCGACCGACTGGGTCGGCAATCCCGTGGGCGATGCGCAGGCTTGGGATCACTATTACAGTTTTCAAGGTGCGATGTACGAATTTCAACACCTGATGGCTGAATATGGCTTTGCCGATGCAAATTTGTGGATCACCGAATTTGGCGTCGCCTCCCACCTTGGCTACCGCAATGCCGGCGAGGACGGCGAAATCGATCAAGCAAGATGGTACGCCGAAGCGTTCGGTGTGATTGATGCTTGGGACAATCCCAATCTGAAGGGTGTAGTTGCCCACCACATCCTCGATAATCAATCATATGAGCACAATCTGCAATTTGACGCCTATGACAACGATTTGGGCAATAATGGTACAATCAACGACGCGGAAGATGCATTCGGCCTGTTTCATGAGGTAGAGGGCGAGATAACCGCAAAACCGGCTGCACTATTGTTCAATGCGATTTCCAGCGGCGAGGACTTCCAGAGCCACAATATCCATAGCGTGCACAGCCGCTCGACGATCGATCTCAGCTCGCAGACGGAAATTTCGACCGGTCTTACCTCTGGACATATTGTCTTATCCCATGATGGTGATGACACCATTGTTGGTTCGGCGTTCGATGACAGCCTGTTCGCTGGCAATGGCGATGACGCGGTAGACGGTGGCGCTGGGGACGACCGGATTTATGGCGGCAGCGGCAATGACCGGCTAAACGGTGGCACCGGAAATGACCACATCTACGGCAATCAGGGCGATGATGTAATCGACGCCGGCACCGGTAATAACCGCGTGGATGGTGGAATGGGTTCGGATCGGCTTTTGCTGAGCGGCGCCCAGTCCGATTATCTCGTGGCCGGCGATGGTCGGCATGTGACCGTTTCGGGCAACGGCCAAAGCATCGAAGGCATCAATCTCGAAACCTTGCTCTTTGCGGATGGCACAGAGATTGAACTCAGCAATATTGACATCACCCGCGGCAATGGTGGCAGTGGCAGTGTTGCAGATGCAATTGACACTGTAGCAACCAATGATACCGGCATCGAAATCATTGCCGGCCAGACGATAACCGTCGATGTGCTTGCAAACGACCAAGGCGGCGAGCGTGACGCAATGGTCATCACCCAGATCAATGGGGTCGATTTCTATGCCAATGGCTGGACCGATTACATTTATGGGGTTGGCCTGGTGCAACGTAACGCCGACAACACTCTGACGATCCATTCGCTGGACAGCCCGGCTGGGCAGTTTGAATTCCAATACACCGTTAGCGATGGCGCACACACCACGGTCGCAACAGTAGGCGGTACGATCGCACCTTACACCGGTGGTGTCGCTGCAAACGATGCCGGTATCGTCATTGAAGCCGGTGACACGGTTAGGGTCGATGTGCTTGCAAACGACCAAGGCGGCGACCGTGACGCAACGGTCATCACCCAGATCAATGGGGTCGATTTCTATGCCAATGGCTGGACCGATTACATTTATGGGGTTGGCCTGGTGCAACGTAACGCCGACAACACCCTGACGGTCCATTCGCTGGACAGCCCGGTTGGGCAGTTTGAATTCGACTATACCCTCGCCAACGGCGCCCATACATCGGTTGCCAGCGTGTCCGGCGACATCGGCGTCAGCGATTTTGCCGAAGAATTGCAGGAAGATAATCTGGCAGAATTGATACAGCGCTCTACAGAAATCGCCAGCCCGTGGATTGCAGATGAATTCGGCATTTGAGCCCAGCGCTTTCCCAAATCTGAAAACAGGATTTTCGACAAAAAGTGTCAAAAAACAGATCCATAGATCCCGACCTTATGCCAAGGGAACCACAGCCCGCTCTAAACGGGGTCATTCGCCATTTTTCGCCAATAGCTGACCCCGTCAATAACCGACTTTTCTATCCGGCGTTCATCGCGCCATTGGCGACCAATGTCGGTTATCAGAGGCGATTGCTCCTTGCCGAACAACAGGCGGTTCTTATACGGAGTGACATAGCGAAATAGCGCCATATTGGTGCGATTGCAAAACTGTTTCTCGGGATCGAGCCGCAGGTCCATCAACGCGCTAGCGGCGCGCGCGAAATCCCCGTCGATAAAGGATGGCGAGGTGCTGAATTTGTTGACCATACGCCTATACACCCGCACCCCGAGCAATTTCACTTGCAATTTGTGAATCTGATATTGCGCGCTGCCGTCCCAGTTTTTTTCCTTGCTCAGCAACGATAGCTGTTTGGTCGAACCCGCAAGTGCCAATATATCTTCCGGACCGATCGGCTCATTGCACAGCCAGTCATCTTCGAGATGAAATATGGTCTTGGCACTGGTCCTTTGCCAACACCCGGCAACAGCGGCACAAAATCCGGGCGACGCCGGGCGGACAATGTCAGCGGTAGGAAAATATTGGCGAATTAAATCGACGCAAATATCTTCTTCGGCGGTTTCGCCAAAAATCGGATCCACATTGGCATACACCCCATTGATCTGGAAATGGTCGAACACATTGCGCGCGAAAGATTCGAGCGTGCGCTGCAAAAGTTTTGGCCTACGACCGGCGATCAAGGTAATATCTATTTGCTGCATGAATTCCTGACGCTAGCGCTTGTCACGAAGCGTTGGATTCGCTTCGTAGCGCTATCTTTTTGTTTATGCGTGTCATTTTTCCCAAAACCGGTACCCACTTTTGGGTGACACGCTCCAATGACCAATATTAACTACTGCAAGGTGGAACTGAAAACTACTCCCGGCCGACTTAGGTTTCTCTGGAACTCCGTTGCGCTCTGGGGTCTGGTTTCGATCCCATCAAAACCGAGCGGTTCTAATCTGCCAATATCATCTCAATGTTGCGCTCGGCCAGCGCCGCAATGGTCTTTGAGGGATTGATCCCTAGCGCACGCGGTATAATTGAGCCGTCACTAACATGCAGCCCCTCATATCCAAACACCTGTCCACGGTGATCGACCACCCCGCCGGCCGGTGAAGCCGACATGCCACACCCACCAAGCGGATGGGGCGTGAACAATGTTTTCAACAAGGTCCAGGTCGGCGGCACGATCGGATTGCCGCCGGTTGCGGCGGCCAACTCCTGGTGTTTGTCTATCAAAGCCTGGATTGTCGCTTGCGAACGGCTGACATCCCAGTTGAGCCGCAAGGACCGCCGCCACGGCGCATACCATTTTCGACCCAAATAAAGTTGGCCGTCGGCGGCATCCACGCCTTGACCAAACCAGGGCATCAGGTCTTGGGCCATATCACGCTTTTCGAAACCCTCGACCAACATGCGCAAGAAACGCTTGCCGACCGACAGGTGCGGGTAATTGCTACTGGCCGATAAGAAATTGGCGAACACATTGGGAAACCCGCCATCCTCGACGAACACCCGTCTTCCTTCTTCCCTATCGAGATAATCAATCGCACAAGTAATGGTTGGCCCAATCGTCGGAGAAATCTTGCGGTTGGAATAAAATGCTGGAGTCAGGAAATCGCCATTGGAACTCCAGCCATGGCCGAGCGCGGCACTAAGATTGGGCAAGGTCCGATATTGGTCCCGGCAACGCAGCAAAATTTCCGTTGAACCCAAAGACCCAGCGGCCAGTATGACATTAGTTGCATCGACCTCATGTGGTTCGCGGCTGCCGCCGGAAAGCTTGTCATAAAATATCCGGTAGCCACCATCAATTGGACTTAGGCGCGACACCATGGAAAGCGGCGCGACGGTTGCACCATTGTTTTCGGCATCGGCGAGATAGTTGAGATCAAGGGTGTTGCGGGCCAACACATCGCAGCCGATATCGCAATTGCCGCAATGCATGCAGGTGCCCTGCAGCTTTCCGAACCGGTTTGGCTTAAGTTTGATCGAGTCGGGATCGGGTAAATTGTCCGGATCGATTTTTGCCTTTGGGTCGAAAGTCACCGCGAGATCGACCGACCTAAATCGTTTGCCGTCGCCGATCGCCTTGGCAGCCTCGCGGGTCAACTGGTATCGCCGGGTGACTTGCTTTTTTGGGATCGGATTAACCCCCAGCATGTCACCGACAATTTCGTAATAAGGCATCAGACCAGCGTGAGTAATTTCCGGTGGCCAGAACGATTCAAATTGTTCTGGCTTCGCATCAATCGAAACATTGGCATAGATCAAAGAACCGCCACCCACCGCCGCGCCCTGAACCACAAACATCTGGTCCATCATCCGAAGATCGATCCAGCCATTATGGATATGGGGCTGGTCGGGATCAAACATCCATGCGTCAGTGGAATCACGCGGGAATTCGTTTACGCCCCAGCGCCGCCCGCGCTCCAATACCAACACGCTGCGTCCGGCCGCTGCCAATCGGCAGGCGGAAACCGATCCGCCAAAACCACTGCCAATGATCACAAAGTCATACTTCATAATTGTCCACCGGTCTGCGCAGCACATAGGTGCGGATAAGTTCACGGGAAAAAAAGGCGAGAAATCGGAAGGCCGTCGCGCGATTGGCGAAAAAACCGCCATTTTGCCCGCGCAGCGTGGTCAACAATCGGATGCCTTGCCATACGCTGAGCCGAATGATTCCACGCGCGACGATCTTTGGCTTTTTACCCTTGCCTTCGTGAAGGTCGACATAGAGCGTGGTGGTTTCCGGCCACAACCGCCATGGCGGGCCGATGCGAACGGTCTTTTTGCCGGCAAAGCGGTAGGTTTTGCCCGCATTAAGATAGGTCATTTCGTAGACCATCAGCGTTAGTAGCGGGTCATCGGTGGGACGAAATAATTGAAACAGGCCCTTGGTGGCGGGAAATCTTCCGCCGACACGCGGCGAGTAGATTGATCCCTCAAGCCCTCCAGTGTGGGTGGGGTCGGCAATGAACTCGCTCAAATTGGCGATATCGATCCGCCCATCCAGGACAAAGGGAATGGCGGCAAAACTGTCATAGCCTTCGCGCCAGGTCTTAGCGCCGAAGGTCAAACGCCCGACCATGCGTTCCTTGAACTGAACGCCGGTAGCTGGATGATTGTCGCCCGCGGCCATCATCTATTCCTTTGCCAGTTCAGCTAACAGCAGCGGAAAAATATCTCGGCTTGCGTTTTCGCCAACGAAAACATCCAAATGCCCATATCCGGCAAGTTGGTGGAAAACGTGCCGGCCAGGACTGTATTTGGCAAAAAAATCATAGGTCCGCGCCTGACTTTCCGGCAGAAAACAGGAATTTAGTTCTCCACCAACGAAGCAAAAACGTGCGTCGGTGCGCGGCGGCTGGGCATCAAAACTTTTCGGCAATTGGTCGAAGGCGCCGGTCGAATACAGCACTCCTTCGCGGAGGCACTTTTTCATCTGGCGAAAAAACGTCATCGGCACATTGGCAAACTCACCCTTCAGCCATTCTTTGATCTCGCCATTGAGGTTTTCCAATTGCCAAAGAGTTGGAAAGCCGGCACCAAAGGTAAAGCTGGTCATCTTGCCGACATTGGTATCGTTTTCGCGGTGCATAATTTGCGACCACAAATTGACCAATTTGGGCAGGAAGCCCGGTGCGGAAATCGCCCATTGCGGATTGAGATAGGTAAAAAAAGAGCCGATTGTGTCCGTAGCCGCCATCGACTTCCAGTAAGCCAGGGTTGGTACGATCGGATGTAGCGCCACAGCGTTTGAGACTACGGTCTTGACCTCCGGCAACAGGCCGGCGGTGATTGACATCATGAAACTGGTCGAACCCTGGCAGTGGATGACCGCTTTTAGGGTATCGCTCCCGGTGCGGCGTAAGACTTCTTTTACCGCGGCCGGATGGTCGTGCACGGCAGCCTTGTCCAGGTCCCATTGATTGGGGGGCAGGTCGATGCTGGCACGCCAATTGAGAAGCCAGACATCATAGCCTTCGGCTAAAAGTGCATCGACGAAATTGGTTTTGGTTGGCGCCAGGAAAATATTTGCTCGAACACCCGCCCCGTGCAAGACGATAACCGGGTCAAGTCCGGCCGGCTTGTCTGATGCAAAATGGTGCAGATTACAAATGAACCCGTCTCCGGATTCAAACTCAATCAACTCATAACGACGCTTCATTGACGCATCACATAACTAATGCGCCCCACAGCGGCGAGATTGCGCGATATTTAACCCGTTGGCAACCTAGAATATTTTTAGGTGAAGGCAGGGCGGCAAACCAAAAGTGTGTTTGCAGGCGTAAGCCCCGAAAAATGCCGGAATTCCCGCAATAGGTGAAACTACGAACGGCGTTTGCGGCGGGTAATCTTGCCAACCCTTGAAATTACCTGACTGTGGAATTTAGACTTCTTCTCCACATTCAGGTGGTTGGTCGTTTCGGTATGGGCAATACGCACATTGCTGACCTTGCCGGTAAACCCAGCGCCAGCCGCAATGCGGGTGCCATATTCGGTCGGGATATAGTAGTTGACCACATGACCGACGCCTTTGCCTACTCTAAGGCCGGAAATAGTCGGGTCGAACGAAGCCACATAGGCGACTTTAACCCCGTTTGCGCCCAAATAGTTGGCCATGTGCACCGCGTCATTGGCACCGAGCGAGTGACCGCTGATGACGATCGGATAGGAAATCTGTTTGTTACGTGCCCGATACACAATGTCATCGGCCAGGGAGCGCCACTGGCCATGATTGTAGGAATAGGCGTTATAACCGCGCTTGCGCAATTTGACCGCCAAAGTATCCATGCCACGCGAAAACACATCGGCCAATCCGCGCAGCAGGTAGATTTCACCGGTCCGTGTTGAGCGCACCGATACCCGTACGCTTGAGGGCTTCGATGCCGCGGCAACCACGATTTTGCTTGAAGTGGAAATGTTGCTGGTGTCGGCCGAAGCGGTGGTGCTGGTGGAAGTAGTTGAGGTTCCCGCCGCATTGTTGGCCGCTAATTGTGCCTTACGTCTCTTTTCAGCAACTTTGCGTGCCTTTTTTTGCTCTTCTTCGCGCTTTTTAGCCAGTTCCGCTTGCCGCCTGAGCGCCCGCTCGCGTGAAGCCTTGCGCGCTTCGGCCTGTCGTTTTTGTGCTTCCTCGCGCCGCTTTTTCGCCTCCTCGGTGTTGCCGCTATTTAGCAAGGTAAAGAAATTTGCTGGCTGGGTAGCGCTGGCGCTGGGGTTAGATTTGGCGGCTTTCGCCGCTTCCTTGGCATCTTTTGCACGCTTGATGCGCCGCTGTTCGGCCAATTTCGCCGCGCGTTCACGCGCTTTCTTGCGCGTCTCTTCTTGCTGTTTTTGATAGGTTTCGAGACGTTTGCGAACCTCTTGCGTGTCTTGGCCGCCACTCAGCAATTCAAAAAATGACGGACTTGCAACCTTGTCGTCTTGGCCGGACTGTTTGACCGCCTTGCGGGTAATTTTCTTGGTTCCGGCCGTATTCGTACTCGGTTCCGCATTGGAACTCGAAGTGCCGGTCGACTGGCATCCGGAAGCCGCAAAGGTGACAATCAGAAGCAAAGTAGCTGCGCGTACTATTAAATTCATGTGCCTAATTTGTGTCTGTAACCGCCGACATGACAGGTGAATCGAAATAGATCCGTTTCGACCTTGATAGTGAAGTGAATACGGAAATTGCCGGTTAACGCAAGTTTTCTGTTTCCAGAGGCGATTAACTGATGTGGTTTTTTTGCCGCTTGTTGCAAACCAGCACTGGTAAGGGAGATATAGGTGGCTGTGAGCTCGAAAAATTGGGCGGGCGACCTACAAAACCGGCGAATCAGTAGAGAAAGGGAATAATGCGTTTCGTGCGCGCCTTATAGCCGCGATAGGCATCGCCGAAAGTTTGTTCCATCATATTTTCTTCTTGATCAACCCGCAGTAAGTAAAGCGTGCCGAAACCGATGATACCGGCAAAGCCAGCAATCCAGTTCGGCACAATCAGGCATTGCGCCACCGCCCACAACCAAAACGCCGTGTACATCGGGTGGCGGATTTTGGCGTAAACCCCCTCGGTTACCAAAGTATGGGTGCTCTGGACGTCAAGGCTGACCGACCAATTACGACCAAGATCCTTGTGCGAGCGGCGGAACATATAAAGCGAAAACGCAAACAGCGCCGCGCCGGTGATAACCAGTAGCCAATTGGTGGAGTGGTTGGCAAATACCGGTCGCTCCAACAACAAATGGATCAAGGGCAGGATACCAAGGCCGATCCCTGATATTATTAGGGAAAAACGCTCGGACCGCGTGCGCACCGAGCGCGTAACATTGGCTTTGCGAAACGACCGCCAGGGTTTGTGGCGCAACATGTACCACACCACCAGGAACACTACGTAAACGATCTTCGATCCGGTTTCAGGGCTCATCATGGTGTTTTCCAGGTTTTCAGGTCAGGCCGCTTGATGACTGTCGAGCCTATGAATGATTTCCGGATTGCAAGCCAATTGATGGGTCGGTAATGGCCCAAAGCACAACAGGAAATACTCGAAATGACAGCGTTTGTCCTGGGGCAGAATGTATTGCCGGTGCAGACGGAAAAAAGATCGGCGAATACGTTGATAGCGCTCGGGTTCGATCACCTTGGAAAAGCGGAATTCGTGGATACGAATGTCGGCATGTGGAGCCTTCAAGGCGATATCGCGGGCCGGGGTGGTGCGGTGAAAAGCGACAACGTCGGAAAGTGTTTGGTACTCAGACCAGATAAGCCTTGGGTCGGACAGCACCTGCGTGGTCCACTGCCGCATTTTGACCGATTGCCGGTCGAGATTGATTTTCATCAGGCTGGAGCCGAAGGCGAGGATCGTCACTTTGTGCCGGTCGAACAATTTGGGGTTATCGGTTAGCGCGATGGCGATTGCCGCCACCGCCCATGGGGTGCCAAGGCTGTTGGTCGAAATCACGATTTCATCGGCATCGCTGGCGACGATCTCGGCGGTCATGGTCTTAGCAAACTGGTTGATGCGCCGGGTAATTTCCGGGTTGCCGAGATTGCAAAAATGGCGGGCAAACGCCCAGTCATAGACGCTAAGCGGCACGTAGTAGCGGTCGCCAGGCCACCTGAGGAAGGCCAGAAATAAGCCGGCGCCCAGGATAAATGTCAAGAATGCAACAAACGCCCCGGTGCCCACGGCGTAACTAACCAATGCAGCCAATCCCCAGGCAACCAGGGCGGCGGGGATCATGAACAACAACGGATAGATCGCGAACATGCCGTAGCGCCAATGGGCGCGGAAATAAGCAAACACCGTGCCGTAGATGAAGAATGACCCATAGGCCGGCATGCGGGCGAGGAAATTGAACGGATAGCGGCCTTCGGAATATTTGTGGATGATGTCGGCCCACACGAAATGTACGAAACGGGTCTCCGTCTTGCCGTTATCAGTACGGCACACCACGCTGGTTTCGGCAAAATGGTGTTCTTCGTGATGGGTCGAAGCACCAGCCTCGCAGGTCAAGTTCCAGACCTTGGCGAACCGCTCCATGCCCGCTTTCATGCGGTCGAATTGGTGCAGGGGCCCGGTTCCTTCAAAACCGGGAAAACTCAACACCAAGCGTTTGCTGAGCGTATTCACGGACCGGCATTACGGCGCGCGCCGTCGACCAGGAAGGCCCACACATAATTGGCGAACGAACGCCAGCACTCAACATGAAAGCATTCATCAGCGGTGCGCCACAAAACGATCTCCGCCTTGCCCATGATCGTGCGCGAACAAGCACCAACGCCAAACGCATCAAGGCTAAGGTCGCGCGGGCATCCGGCGTTGAGGGCGATCTTGGCATGGCGGCCGGAAATCTCGATTGCCGTGTTGCGATGGCTAACATCGACAACCGACAGAGCCACCGCATCAAGCTTGGATAATTTGCCGGCGACATCGACACCAATGTCGGTGATAACCAGCCATTCATCGGGGCCAAGCCATAGCACCGCAACGCCTTTTGCGGAGTTGCTGGTCGAAGCGATGGTTGGCAATTTGCAGCCCAGCGCGACACCGGCCTTGGCGACAAGGCTCTCCGGCATCCGCAACGTATACCGGTTTTTAGCGTCAAGCGGCGATGCCATCACCCGGTCGGCGGCGAATTTACGCCCGGCCAGCGGTAATGCCCTTTCAAGGGCGATCATTTGCTCAGCCATGGACCAACCTCCCTTCGCGATCATGGAATACCGTCGATGTTACCTCGACCGCGATCGTGTGATCGGGCATTGGCACGTATAGCGTCTCGCCGATCTTGCCTTGGCCACCTGCAACCAGCGCTAATGCGATCGAGTGGCCAAGATGCTCCGACCAATAGGACGAGGTCACATGGCCGAGCATTTTCATCGGCACCGGCTGGTCGGGTTTGGCAACGATCTGCGCGCCTTCTTCCAGCACCACATTGGGGTCACGGGTGCGCAGCCCAACCAATTGCTTGCGGTTTTGCAACTGCAAATCCGGGCGGGCAAGCCCGCGCATGCCGACAAAATCAGTCTTGTTTTTGCCAATCGCCCAGGAAAGCCCCGCATCATGGGGGGTAACGGTGCCATCAGTATCCTGGCCAACGATAATGAAACCCTTTTCCGCCCGCATCACGTGCATTGCCTCGGTGCCATAAGGGGTCAGTCCATTTGGCACGCCTTGGCGCCAGATTTCGTGCCATACCGCTGCGCCAAAATCGGCCGGCACATTGATTTCGAAACCGAGTTCGCCGGTAAATGACATGCGAAACAGCCTGGTCGGCACACCGCAAATGCGCCCTTCGCGCACGCTCATATGCGGGAAGGCTTCGGCGCTAAGATCGATGTCCTCGACCAGCGGAGCGATGATATCACGGGCCAACGGTCCCTGCACGCCGATCACCGCCCATTGCTCGGAGACCGACGTGAGATAGACCTGCCAGTCAGGAAATTCGGTCTGCAAATAGTCTTCCATGTGGTTCAGCACATTGGGCGCGCCGCCGGTGGTGGTGGTGACATGGAACCGGTCTTCGGCCATACGCGCGACCACCCCGTCATCATAGATGAACCCGTCCTCGCGGCACATGATGCCGTAACGGCAGCGGCCAACGCCGAGCTTGTCCCAGGGGTTGGTGTACATCAGGTTCATGAACTTGACTGCATCCGGTCCAACGACTTCAATCTTACCAAGAGTAGAGGCATCGAAAATGCCCGCCGCCTCGCGGGTTGCCACACATTCGCGGTTAACCGCCGCGTCCATGTCCTCGCCGGCCTTGGGATAATACCAGGCACGTTTCCATTGCCCGACATTTTCGAACACCGCATCCAGTTCTACCGAACATTGGTGCATGGCAGTTAGCCGGATCGGGTCAAATAATTGATCGCGTGCATGGTTGACGATGGCGCCGAAGGTCACCGGGGTAAAAGGCGCCCTAAATGTGGTCAGGCCGACCTGCGGGATCGGCTTGTCAAGCGCCTCGGCGGCGATCGCCAGACCGTGCATGTTGGACATCTTGCCCTGGTCGGTGGCCATGCCGGTAGTGGTGTAGCGCTTGACGTGCTCGATCGAATGAAATCCTTCCTTGACCGCAAGCCGCACATCCTTGGCCAGCACGTCGTTTTGGAAATCGATAAACGCCTTGACCGGCTTGTCGGGGCCCGCGCCCGGCGCCGCGCCAATCTTATGGCCGGTGGTAGAAATCGCGTTTTCCACCAATACCGTCTTGGGCTTTTTGGTCCGACCGGTGGCGGCCTTGGCACCAGCGGAAATCCCCTCGTTAATTGCTTCGGCAAGTTCGTGGGTGCCGTTGCAACCGCCGGCGGAAATGCAATTTTGCGCGGCAGTACCGGGTAGGAAGCGGCCATGTTCACCGTCAAAGACCAATTTGCCCCGCGATTGGGAAAACAAATGCACCGACGGGGTCCAGCCGCCGGACATGATCAGGCAATCGATCTCGACATTGCGTCGCGCTGCACCATCGTTGGTTTCGATGGTCATCGAGCGCACCCTAAGCCGACCGCTGGTCGCTACCACCGCGTGGCTGGTTGCCACTTCAATGCCAAGGCCGGATGCAGTGGCCAGTAGTCCGGCATCGATATTGTCGCGCCCGTCAACCAGCATCGGGATATCGATCCCGGCACGCTTGAGATCGAATGCCGCCGCATAGGCCGAATCGCAATAGGTGTAGACGCCAACCTTGTGGCCAGGTGTTACGCCATAGCGGTTCAAAAATGCCCGCGCCGCCGAGGCCATCATGATGCCAGGCCGATCATTGTCGGCAAACACGATGTGACGCTCAATCGCGCCGCTCGCCAATACTACCGACCCGGCCCGTACCTGCCACAGCCGTTCGCGCGGCAGATCGGCGTCGGGTTCGGCCAGATGATCGCTCACCCGTTCACTCAGCACCACATAGTTTTGTTGATAGTAACCGAACGCGGTGGTTCGGTTCAAGATCAACACATTGTCGCGTGCGGTCAGCCTAGCGATATTGTCTGAGACCCATTCGGCGGCCGAATTACGATCGATCGTTGCTGTGGATTCCGATCCAAGGTTGCCACCGAAATGCGGATTTTCCTCACACAGGATCACCTGCTTGGCGCCTTTTGAGGCTTCAAGCGCTGCGGCAATGCCAGCCGGTCCGGCGCCAACAATCAACACATCGCAATGGACATACTGGTTGGCGTAACGGTCGGGATCGGTTTCGGTTGGTGCCAGGCCAAGGCCGGCGGTGGCACGAATTTGCGGCTCGTAGAACTTTTGCCAGGCGCTGGCTGGCCACATAAAGGTCTTGTAGTAAAAACCGGCCGGGAAAAACCGCGACAGGCGATCATTGGCCGCGCCAATATCGAATGCCAGCGACGGCCAATGGTTCTGGCTCGTTGTCTGCATGCCGTCGAAGATTTCTTGCACGCTCGCGCGCACATTTGGCTGGCGCCTGGCCCCATCACGGGCGATGCCGACAAGCGCGTTGGGCTCATCCGAACCGGCGCTCAGGATGCCACGTGGGCGGTGATATTTAAATGAGCGGCCAACCAGATGCACTCCATGGGCCAACAGGGCCGAGGCGACGGTATCGCCTTCGAGCGCCGGATAGATTTTGCCGTCGAAGGAAAAAGTGATTGGTTTATTGGGGTTAAGGTGGCCATGGCCGGCGATCCGGTTGGCGGCTCGTTCCGGGATAAAACTCATGTGCCGGTGTCCTTCTTGACCGAGGCCTTGGCAGGGGCGCGGCGCGGTTTTTTTAATCCGCCGCTGGCATCGAGTTCCGGCTTTTCTTCGCCGACCTTGTAGGTGAGCAAAAACTTGTCGGTCACCGAATCCCGTACCGCGTTAAAAAACCGGGCACAGCCATGCAAATGCCGCCAGCGTTCGAAAACGATGCCCTTGCGGTTGTCGCGCAAAAAGAAGAACGCCTCGAATTCCTCATCCGAGATTTTGGCCATGTCGGAAGGCCGCTCGATATGGGCCTCGCCGGCGCCGTGAAATTCGACCTCCGGGCGGTCTTCATCGCAATAGGGGCAATGGATCAGCAGCATCAAAGTTCCTCAGTGGGCTACGGCGGCCGCCGCCGCCTCGTCGATCAACCGACCGGAGCGAAAACGCTCCAGGGTGAAGCCGGCATTGATCGGATGCGGTTCATCGCGGGCAATGGTGTGGGCAAACACATGGGCCGAGCCCGGCGTCGCCTTAAAGCCGCCGGTGCCCCAGCCGCAATTGACATAAAGGCCGGGAACCGGGGTCTTGGCGAGGATCGGTGAGCGGTCCGGGGTTACATCGACCGTACCGCCCCAGGACCGCAGCATACGCATGCGGCGGAACATCGGATACAGTTCGCAGATCGCTTCCAATGTGTGGTTGATGACATGCAGGCTGCCGGTTTGGGAATAAGAAGTATATTGGTCGGTTCCAGCGCCGATTACCAATTCTCCTTTATCCGATTGGGAAATATAAGCGTGCACCGTGTTTGACATGACCACGCACGGAAAACATGGTTTGACCGGCTCCGAGACCAGCGCTTGTAGGGGAAAACTTTCCAGCGGCATGCGAACTCCGGCCATCTCCATCAACACCGAGGTGTGACCGGCAGCAACGACGCCCACCTTCTTGGCGCCGATAAAGCCGCGTGCGGTCTCGACGCCGCTTATTTTTCCATTGGCCGCGCGGCGGATGCCGGTAACTTCACAATTTTGAATAATATGCACGCCGAGCGCTGAAGCAGCTCTGGCATATCCCCAAGCAACCGCGTCGTGGCGGGCCACACCGCCTTTGCGCTGTAGCGCTGCACCCATCACGGGATAACGCGCGGAGCGCGAGATATTGAGCGGCGGGCAATAATCCTTTGCCTGCTCAGGGGTCAACCACTCGTTTTGCACACCATTGAGCCGGTTGGCGTGGATATGACGCTTGGTCACCTGTACGTCGTGCACATTGTGGGTCAGCATCATCACGCCGCGGGCGGAATACATAATATTGTAGTTGAGCTCTTGCGACAGCCCCGCCCACAAATTCAGTGCATGATTATATAGGCCCGCGGACTCGTCATAAAGATAGTTGGAGCGGATGATGGTGGTGTTGCGGCCGGTATTACCGCCGCCGAGCCAACCTTTTTCCAACACCGCAATATTGGTCATGCCGTGTTCCTTGGCCAGGTAATAGGCGGTGCCGAGACCATGGCCGCCGGCGCCGACGATCACAATGTCATACTCCGCCTTAGGTTCTGGGTCGGCCCATTGCCGTTCCCAACCGGAATGGGCGCGGATCGCTTCTCGCGCCAAGGCGAATGCCGAAAACTTTCGCATGTTGGATGTCATCCTATTTCAACCAGGCCCGGTTCGCACCTTTTGTCGAGGCCAATACCGTCGGGTGATGCCGCGCTATTAATTATCAAAGGCGGCCCCGTCAAATTGTCGTTTTGCGACCTTGTGTCCATCCATGGGCGACGAGCCGCAGCGCAAATGCTAATCCAAGGCCAAACCAGGAATACCAACGGTAGCTAATATTGACTTGGCCCATCGGTTAGGGTTATTGAACGCCTAGCAACACGGCGTGCTCTTAAAGGGTGCGCCGCAATTGTGTTCGGCGCAAGTGCTCCGGCCACAAAAGCTGGCGATCATGTGATGCTTTGCGAAAAGCCGAGATTGCTGCCTTAGACAATGGACATAAAATGCCCCGATTGCCGTTTCGGGGCGGGCGGAACAAAATCATGAAGATCAGAAATTCCATCAAAGCGTTAAAGACCCGCCACCGTGGCAACCGGTTGGTCCGCCGTAAGGGTCGGGTCTACATTATCAACAAAACCAATCCGCGCTTTAAGGTGCGTCAAGGCTAGGCCGTTTGGACGGTTTGGTTTTCGACGTGGCGCTTGTCGAATTTTGATCGTGAACAGGCGAAAGACGCGCCATGGTATGACCGACCATCAGTGTCTTTCAACGCATTCACGGGCAAAATTCGCTGGGTCTTTAAAAGATATGGGCAAAATCCAATCCGTCCACACGGCCTAATACCAAGGGGACTTAAATGTACCCACCCGATGGTGAGTTTCGCCACCATTGGCTGGTAGATCGTTGCGGCAGGCTCGTAGTGCCCGCACAAGGTTGCCCGACGCACTCCCGTTCCGCTCGGATCGGATGGAAATAATTTCCCTTGGTATAATTTGCCGCGCGAATTCGATTTTCCAACACAATTGCTGACTCGCAATGGTAGTTGGTCGGCCGGGGTTTCACGAGTTTTTGTTTTGTGAGAGCTACCACGTCGGCTATGCTCAAGCGATGCGGACCCTATTTACTGCGTTAGCGACCATGTTGATCTTGTCACTTTCGGCCTTTGGCGCCGATACCGGGAAGCAAAGCGGCGTCTCCG
Source organism: Rhizobiaceae bacterium (assembly GCA_965248715.1). Lineage (GTDB taxonomy): Bacteria > Pseudomonadota > Alphaproteobacteria > Rhizobiales > Rhizobiaceae > CBDFKB01. Next base: position 51,476 of record CBDFKB010000004.1, on the reverse strand, counting down.
GTAAACTGGAAACGACGCAACCCGAAAAAATTCCCGATCAGGCGGCTGAGACAAACCGGCTTGACGAATTGTTTGCCATTCTTGGCCGTGAAACCAACAACGCCAAGGCGGGCAGGATTGCCCGCAGCATATGGCGGGAATGGGGATCATCGGGTTCGGATTCGGTTGATTTGTTGATGACCCGCGCCGCCAGCTCGATGAGCGCGCGAAAATATTCCCAAGCCCTCGACATTCTCGATCAAGTGGTGGTGCTGGCTCCTGATTACGCCGAGGGCTGGAACCGCCGCGCCACCGCCTATTTCGTGGTCAAAGAATACGGGAAATCGATCACCGATATCCGCCGGGTACTGAGATTGGAACCGCGCCATTTCGGCGCGTTGGCCGGTCTTGGAATGATCTTCCAATTGTTAGAACAAGAGGAATTGGCCTTGCAAACTTGGTACCACGTGCTGAAAATCTATCCTGCGCTCGACAACGCACAAAGAGCGGTGATTGAGTTGGAAGAAGTGCTCGCTGGCCGGCGCACCTAGAGCACAATCTGAAAAGTGGTGGCCGGTTTTCAGAAAAATTGTGCGACAAAACAAATAGATAGAGTACTATTTACGATTCACAAATCGCGAAAAATGCACCAGAGCTTGTCACCCAAAAATGGGTACCGGTTTTCGGTGACACGCTCTAGACGCGCCACCGAATTACCCCAGCCCCAAATTTAGTTCATCCAGCGGCGCGGTATGTTTTCGCGACGCATCGCTGACATTGGCGATCCGCAGCATATTGGTCGCGCCAGGGGTTCGAAGCGGCACGCCGGCGGAAATAATGATGCCGTCGTTTTCCTTGGCAATACCTTGATTGACCGCGATCGAGCAGGCCCGCTCGACCATGTCGTCAAGGTCTTTGGCATCGGCCGTCACCACACAATGTAAGCCCCACACGATCGACAGGCGCCGCGCGGTGCGGATGATTGGCGATAGGGCGATTATCGGTACGATCGGGCGTTCGCGCGCGGCGCGCAATCCGGTGGTGCCGGAGGAGGTATAGCAAACGATCGCCGACAGTTTAAGGGTCGCGGCGATTTGCCGGGCGGCTGCCGAAATCGCGTCAGCAGCGGTGGCACGTGGTTCAGATTGCTGGGCGCTGATAATGCCCGGATAGATCGGGTCGCGTTCAACGGCACGGGCGATCGAGTCCATGGTAGCGACCGCTTCCACCGGATAATCTCCGGCGGCCGATTCTGCCGACAGCATCACCGCGTCGGCGCCATCAAAGACTGCGGTCGCGACATCGGAAACTTCTGCCCGGGTTGGCACCGGGGCCAAAATCATCGATTCCAGCATCTGGGTTGCGACCACTACCGGTTTGCCGGCCTGGCGGCAGGCGCGGGTGATTTGCTTTTGGATCCCCGGCACCGCCTCAAGCGGGGTTTCGACACCTAAATCGCCACGGGCAATCATGATCGCATCGGACAGGGATATGATATCATGCAACCGTTCAAGCGCCTGCGGCTTTTCGATCTTGGCCAAAACACCAACCCGGCCACGGCCAAGGGTACGCACTTCAGCGATGTCTTCGGGGCGTTGTACGAACGACAATGCTACCCAATCGGCATCGGCTTCAAGCGCGTTGGCAAGATCGACCCGGTCCTTGTCCGTCAAGGCGCTGCTAGGTAGTTCGGTATCTGGCAGACTGACACCTTTGCGGTCGGAAATGCGACTGCCGGAAATCACTTTGCAGCGACAAGCGTCGGCTTCCAGCGCCACTGCGCGCAAATGCAAACGGCCGTCATCGATCAGTACCCGATCGCCTGTTTTGAGCGCTGCCAGCACTTCTGGATGGGGCAGATGCACCCGGTCACGGGTGCCAGGCTCCGGGTTGGCGTCGAGGGTAATCAAATCACCTTTAGACAGTTCAACCGATCCGGATTGAAACCGGCCGAGGCGGATTTTTGGACCCTGCAGATCGACCAATATTCCCAAAGGCCTACCGACCTCTTCCTCGACGCTACGGATCTTTTGCGTCAGATCGAACAAGATGTCGCGATCAGCATGGCTCATATTGATGCGGAACAGGTCGGCGCCGGCCTCGTATAGCTCTTTGATGCTTGCAACGGTCGATGAGGCCGGTCCAAGGGTCGCTAAAATCTTTACGGCGCGCTGGCGATGCATCGGCTAGCCGCCTTTCTTATGTCTATTGCCTGCGGTCAGTCAGCTTGACTAACCAACTGCCGCGCTCACCAGTATCGATTTCGAAAAAATCGGTCTTTTGGTGGCCGCGTTGGAAGCAGTTCTTGTTGCCGATGATGGTAAATTCCCGGTCGCGGGTGCACATGGTCACTTCGCCACGCCATTGTCCACCGCGCTCGGCGTCTTCGGCATAAACATAGTAGTAGCGCGATTCCAGTGTGCCGTTGATCAGCGAGGCACACTGGTTCCCCGGAATCCGCCACCACCCTTCAGTGCGCCAATTATTATCCTTGCGATAGCCAAGTGAAACACCGACCAAACTGGAAGTGTCGTTGCATACCCGAAGCCCGGCGCTCGCAATCTTCGGCGTTACCGCGATCACGGTAACCGCCAATATCGCCGCTGAAATTTTCAGCATGGCTGGCAAGCGGCATTGCAATTTCATCATGGCGATTTGCCAGGCTCCGTGGTTGATTCGCCCAATATGCTAGCATTTGAATATGATCAGCGCAGTGTCAACGCGCACGGTGCCTGACCATTGATCGAAAAACCGCAGCCTATTGATCGCTTGCAGCATTTGTCGAGTAGACCTATTTCACTACAATATCATCGGTTGGAAGATGTGGATGGCGCAAATGGGAGCATGGGATGACGGAAAAGTCGGGTAATAAAGACAGCGAATTGGAAGCAGCGGTATTTCGCCGCTTGGTGCAGCATTTGCGCGAGCGTAGCGATGTGCAAAATATCGACATGATGATTCTCACCGGGTTCTGCCGAAATTGCCTTTCGCGTTGGTATGTGGAGGCTGCAGCCGAACGCGATGCGGAGATCGACCAGGGGCAAGCCCGCGAGATTGTCTACGGCATGCCGTACCCGCAGTGGAAGGCGCGCTATCAGACCGAAGCCAGTGCCGAACAAAAAGCCGCGTTCGAGCTATCGAAACCGAACCAATGAGGGCAAATGAGATTTCCCGGTCGCGGCCAATCATGTAACGACAAAATAACCAACGGATCGGAAAATCATGGCAGAAGAACAAACCCCTAGCTCGACGGTGGCAGCAAGCGAATTGCGCCAATTCATTGAGCGCATAGAGCGGCTGGAAGAAGAAAAAAAGGCGATCGCCGACGATGTAAAGGAAGTTTATGCGGAAATGCGCGGGCGCGGGTTCGATGCCAAAGTCGTGCGCAGAATTGTCGGCATGCGCAAAATCGATCAGGCGCAACGCCAAGAAGAAGAGGCGGTTCTCGACCTCTACCTATCTGCACTCGGCATGGCCTGAGAGCAACGGAACTGGATATTTACCCATTTGAACAATGACACGCTTAAACAAAGGGATAGCGCGACGAAGCTATTCCAACGCTTGGTGACAAGCGCTAGAGCGTATTCCCGAAAAGTGTGTAGCGGTTTTCGGATAAGAATACGCATAAACAAAGAGATAGCGCGACGAAGCGAACCCAACGCTTGGTGACAAGCGCTAGAGCGTATTCCCGAAAAGTGTGTAGCGGTTTTCGGACAAGAATACGCGACAAAACAAACAGATAGCGCGACGAAGCGAACCCCACGCTTCGTAACAAGCGCTAAGCGTATTCCCGAAAAGTGTGTAGCGGTTTTCGGACAAGAATACGCGACAAAACAAACAGATAGCGCGACGAAGCAAATCCTACGCTTCGTGACAAGCGCTAGAGCGTATTCCCGAAAAGTGTGTAGCGGTTTTCGGATGAGAATACGCGACAAAACAAAGCGATAGCGCGACGAAGCTATTCCAACGCCTCGTGACAAGCGCTAGGGCCGGTTGAGAATCATGGTTGCAGTGCCGGCTTGTAATATGCCGGTGCTGTCGCGCGTAGTCCACCTCGTTAGAGGACAAGCTTGCGGTAGTTACACAATGGTTCCAAATAGGTCTGGCGCGCTCTAAATTTTACTGGGACAGGGCACGGAACGGGTGCGGGATTGCGGCGGCCTCCAGGAACGCGCTGGCTAATTGCGCATTGGCGCTGCGGCTAAACCCGCTTGCCAAAATTTTGCTGGGCGCACCGCGAACCACGTTTTCATCATAAGTTGGTGCGCGCATGGCGTTGTTGATCGTAGCGTAGCGGTCGGCAGATAACGTCCAAACACCAAGTGCTTTTCTGCCCAATGCGGCGATGTCCTGCATCTTGAAGCGAATGCCGCTAACCGTGTCGTTTTCGGCAACCGCATTGGAAGCCGCAGCAACTGAGGATTGGGTGGCTTGCAACTGGATGGATTTTTCCGCTAGCCGGTTGATGATCATATTCTCGCTCAGTTCGCCGACGGTCGCATCAATGGCAAAAATTCGGCCCTGGGATCGGTTGATAGAGGCGGTCACAATCGGTCGTTCAAGGCGTCGCAAATCCTGCCCCTGGTTGCGCAATAGCGAACTGTCTCCCGATTGCAGCATTGCGTTTTGAACCAGAAGTTTACGCGCAAGTGTGGCATGAACCGATTGCCGGTCCAAGGCACGCGTATTTACCATTGACGTGGGCAAGGCCGCTCGCCCGGCGGCGCGGGAAACATTCACCAGGTCGAGGGCTGAAGTCAGGGGGGCATCATCGCCCACATAGGCGGACAAGTTTGGCAGGTTGGCATCATCGGCAGGACGGAAAAACTGGCCGGGATCAAGCGTTGCCAGCGCCAATTGGTTGCCCAAATGGCGTTGGGACCGCTCAATGGCCGTGCCGTTTAAACCCAGCTCCGAAGGTCCGTTGATAATCGCCGGGCGTTGTGTCGGCGCCGGCACTTGCAGGCTGGCGGTCAATATTGCTTCCGCGGCGGTTTCTTCAGCGGGCAATGGTTGCTGTGGCGCCGACAATTGCCTGACCAGCGCCCGTGGCGCGGGAACCGGTGCCGGCACCGCAGATGGCAACGCGGCCAACAATTGTTGGGCTTGGTCTTGGGCCTCGGGTGCAATCGGTAGATCTGCGGCGACCGGTACGACCTGCTCCTGGTTTGCCGCTACCGGCACCTCGGCGATCGGGACTGGCGCGCCAGCAGCCGCATTGGCGGCGCGAATTTGCGTCTTCGGCGCGCTAAAGCCTTGCTCACGGCGATTAGGTGGCCTTTGGCCGGCGCCGCTAAACAGGCGGGCCAGCAATCCCGGCTCATCGCCTTCGTCATCGTCATCGTTTGAAGTGGCGATGACGATTTTTTCCAACGCCCGTTCGCGCTTGTATTCAGCGGCCGCTTTTTCGTAGCCGGCAAGCGGTTTGCGATCATCGGGTACATGCAAGGTCTTGCCATTGGGGAAAACCGCCAACAATTGTTTGCGGGTCATGCGCGGCCAGTGGCGCACCCCGCCGGTATCCACATGCACGAAAGGTGAGCCGGAACGCGGATAGTAGCCGACCCCACCATCTTGCTTGCGAAGCGAGATACGCCGCAATTTGGTGAGATTGACGTCGGGTAGATAAAAATCGAGTGCCTTACCCACGGTGTGTTGGCTTTTGCGGGCTACGCCGCGACCGCGTTTGCGCAACATTTCATTGGTCGCTGGAGAACGATAACCGGAAACCACGTGTATGTATTTTCGCGAACCGCTCTCGCGATAAATCTCCCAAACTAGATCCAATAGCTTGGGGTCCATCTTGGTCGGTTCGTTGCGGCGCCAATCACGGAGATGATAATTGATCTTTTTGAGACCATCTTGCAGGAATTTGCCGTTCTTTTTATAAACGATTTCAGCGCGCTCGCTGGTGTGCAGATAATATAGTTTCAATGCCCTGGTTTCGGCTGCCGCCGGTTTGACGGCACCGAGCGAAAGGCCAACTGCGAGCAATAAAAATGCTATCCGGACCGCCTGGCGCGTGGCCAGGCGCTGCCCGCCATTGTTCGCTGCTTGATATGTGACCTGTCGAAAAATCGCTGAGTCCCCAAACCCTTGATCAACATTCTTTGGTTGCCGTCGCACCACTGTATCGCCATTTAGTATTGCAGACAAATACGGTAATCGCGTGGCAATTTCGACAAAGAACCGGTATCGTTATTAATCGGTTAATTTGGATGGCGATCGCGTTGGGCTAAATGTCATGCAACCTGCACGGGCTCTTCCTGATCAAGGCCAAATTCGCGCAATTTGCGGTAAAGCGTTGAACGGCCGATTCCGAGCCGGCGGGCAATCTCGGTCATGCGTCCATCATAACGCTCAATTGCCAGCACGATCATCTCCCGTTCGATTTCCTGCAGACTGCGCAGATGCCCGTCCGGCGCTGCGAAACTTGGCAGCCCGCTTACCGGTTGGCTGAGGTGGGTCGGGATGGTTGTTGGCGGTTCGCATTGGCCTGGCGCTACTTGCGGGTGGCTTGGCGCCGCGTGGCGTTCGATCTGGGCTGAGCTTTCCGGCGCCCGGGCTCCATCTGAGGAATTTGCGATCTGGGGAAAATCGTCTACCGTCAATTCATCCCCCGAAGCCAAAACCACCGCGCGGAAGATGGCGTTTTCCAGTTGGCGAATATTGCCCGGCCATTCATGGCGGCACAGCACATCCAGCGCTGGGGCACTGGCGCCGGTAATCGCCCTGCCTTCCTCGGCGGCAAAGCGCGCGGTAAAGTGGCGTACCAGAGCCGGGATATCCTCGCGGCGCTCGCGCAACGGCGGCACCCAGATCGGAAACACATTGAGACGATAATACAAATCCTCGCGGAAATTGCCGGCCTTGACTTCCTCGATCAGGTTGCGATTAGTCGCCGAGATCAGCCGGAAATCGGTTTTGACCGGTTTTGATGAACCGACCGGGTCGATCTCGCCCTCCTGGATTGCCCTTAGCAGCTTGACTTGGATATCGGCGGGCAATTCGCCAACTTCATCGAGAAATAAAGTGCCGCCATCGGCCTCCTTGAACTTGCCGATATGTTTGTCGTTGGCACCGGTAAACGCACCTTTTTCGTGACCGAACAGAATGCTTTCAACCAGGCTTTCCGGGATCGCGCCGCAATTGACGGTGATGAATGGCTTGCGGGCCCGTTCGCTTGATCCTTGAATGGCGCGGGCGATGATTTCCTTGCCGACCCCGGATTCGCCTTCGATCAGGATCGGTATCGACGACGAGGCGGCACGTTGGCCGAGCCGGATCACTTTTGCCATGCGTTCGCTATCGCAGATCATGTCCTTGAATGTCAGATTGCCAGAGGCTGATTTGCGGATACGGTTGATTTCGGTTTCCAGCGCACCGAGTTTCATCGCATTAGCGATCGATACCTTAAGGCGCTCCGGCGAAACCGGCTTAACCGCGAAATCCACCGCCCCGGCCCGCATGGCGCCAACCACGGTATCAATGCCACCTTGGGCGGTCTGCACGATCACCGGCACCCGGACGCCGCGATCGCGCATTGCCGCCAGCACTCCCATACCGTCGAGATCAGGCATCACCAAATCAAGGATAGCCAGCGAAATCTTGTCCCCTCCGGTTAAAATTTCCATCGCCCGCTCTCCGCCTTCGGCGCAGATTGCGGCAAACCCCAAACGGGTCACTGCCGCCTCTAGCAACCGGCGTTGCACCGGATCATCATCGACGATTAGAACTCGTTCGGCCATTGTCGCACTGCTCCTGAATTTGTCATCGACCCGGAAAATAGGTTTACACACAAGTAAATGCCGCGACCGGGATCCGGGGCCGATGCGGCGGTGAAGCGATAGTGACCTATTTTGGGACAAACCTCTAAATGGGTCATTAACGGCGCGGCGAAAGCTGGCAGTTGCCAATGGTCGGTCGGGCGCGCTATTGAACCGACTACGGTGATACCGGTATCGAAGGTCTGACTTGGCCTCGAACACCATGCGGAAAGTCGGACGGTGTGCAATGGATTTTTGGGTCAAACAGGCGACGAAACTGCCAGCCGCCGAGGGCGCCAGCCGACATGATGGATTTGCCGCTGGCGAACTGCCACAGTGGGATCTAAGCGACCTTTATCCGGCGCCAGATTCCCAGCAATACATGGATGATCTGGCGCAGTGCGCCCATGATGCGGCGAAATTCAAGGAAAAATATGCTGGCACCTTGGACCAGCTGGCCCGCGAAAAGCCCGATGTGCTTGCCACAGCGATTAGCCAATATGAAGCGATCGAGGAGCGCATGGGCCGGATTATGTCCTATGCGGTGCTGGTCTATACCGGCGATACCACCGATGCGGGCCGGGTCAAATTTTACGGCGATGCTCAAGAAGATATCACCAACGCAAGCGCCCACCTGATTTTTTTCACCCTTGAACTCAATCGCGTCGACGACAGCGTCATTCATCAAGCAAGGAAGAATTGTCGGGAACTCGCCCGATACCAACCTTGGCTCGACGATGTGCGCAAAGATAAACCCTATCAGCTCGAAGACCGGGTTGAGCAATTGTTCCATGACAAATCGGTAACCGGCAGGGCGGCCTGGAACCGGCTTTTCGATGAAACCATGGCGACCATACGGTTTTCCATCGCTGGTGAAAGCCATTCATTAGAGCCGGCGCTCAATTTTCTGCAGGCGCATGACCCCGACCAGCGCAAAGCGGCGTTTAGCGAAATCGGCCGGGTGCTGGGCACAAATGCGCGCACCTTTACCTTGATCACCAACACCCTTGCCAAAGACAAGGAGATCTCCGACCGCTGGCGCGGCTTCGAGGACGTTGCTGCATCACGCCACCTGGCCAACCGGGTCGAAAAGCAAGTGGTCGATGCAATGTGCGCTTCGGTGCGCGGTTCATTTGCCGATATCTCCCACCGCTATTACGCCATGAAAGCGGGTTGGCTTGGCAGCGAAACCCTCGGCATATGGGATCGCAACGCACCGCTACCGCACAGTAAAGAACGGATATTTGGCTGGAGCGAAGCCCGTGCAACAGTGCTCGACGCCTATGGCGGCTTTTCGCCGGAGATGGCCGATATCGCCAGCCGATTTTTCGACAATGGCTGGATCGACGCACCGGTCAGAGCGGGCAAGGCGCCCGGTGCGTTTTCCCACCCGACCGTGCCGTCGGTGCATCCTTATGTGATGCTCAACTATCTCGGTCGGCCACGCGATGTGATGACCCTAGCCCATGAACTGGGCCATGGTGTGCATCAAGTGCTTGCCGCCGACCAGGGAGCATTGATGTCGCAAACCCCACTGACGCTTGCTGAAACCGCCAGCGTGTTCGGTGAAATGCTGACTTTCCAATCGATCCTGACCACAGCCGATACCGCCGAGGCGCGCAAGAATTTACTTGCCGCCAAAGTCGAGGACATGCTCAACACCGTGGTGCGCCAGATCGCCTTTTATCTATACGAACGCAAGGTGCACAGCGAGCGGCGCGAAGGCGAATTGACTTCTGAGCGGCTCGGTGAAATTTGGCTGGAAGTTCAGCGCGAGAGCCTGGGTCCGATATTCGATTTCGGCCAGGGCTACGAGAATTATTGGTGTTACATCCCCCATTTCGTGCACTCACCGTTCTATGTCTACGCCTATGCATTCGGCGATTGCCTGGTCAATTCGCTTTATGCAGTCTATCAGTCGGCGGAAAGCGGATTTCAGGAGAAATATTTCGAAATGCTGAGGGCCGGCGGTACCAAACATCATTCCGAATTGCTGGCTCCGTTTGGTCTTGACGCTTCAGATCCGGGATTTTGGAACAAAGGGCTTTCGGTAATTGCCGGCTTTATCGATGAGTTGGAACAATTGGATAAATCCGCTTAGCTGGTTTACCGGCGATCGCTGGTTGATGATTTAGGACCAGCCTGAATGGAACTTGGTGATACCGCGGCATAAATAGCGTCGTGAATATTGATGAATTTTCCGGAAAATGCTTAATTGACTGCGGATATACCCGGTGGCCCGGGGTGGCAGCGATTGAGGAAACAGCATGATGGATACGAAATCAGCCATACCATCAATCGCCATTGTGGCCTTTTTGGCGTTGTCTGCGTGTCAGACCCAACAACCTGCGACTTCCACCGCCAGCGGTCCGTTTGAGGGCAATTGGGCATCCGCCGACGGCATATATACCGCCCGCATGCGTGCCAACCGCTTTATCGCCACCGCAAGCGACACTGGCGGCACGATTTCCGAAGGCACCTACACCACCACTTCCCAGACCAGTGTCGACCTGCAATGGTATGGCATCGTGTCCGGACGACCGGGCTCCGCCAAGTGCGCGCTTGCCGGTTCCACAACGTTAAATTGCGTCGATGGCAATGGAAATGATTTTGTGCTCAACAAGGTCGCGTAATAACTGTGGCTACTGCGCCGAGGTGGCAACCTCAAAGGGGCAGAAACGGCGCGCTAACGCACAATGTCGCATGTTCATTGGGCAAACCGCGCATTAGGTAGAACCCTCGCATCGCTCGACAAGGGCCGGTAATTTTTTTGGAGGCTGGAAAATGGCAAAAAAGAGCGCAAAGGCAAACATTGTGTCCATGGACTACGCCGAACATGACGCCACGTATGCGCGGTTTTTGGCGCTGGCCAAATGGGGCACGGGAATTATGGTAATATTGCTGATCTTGATGGCGATATTCCTAGTATAACAATCGGTGTGGCGCGCATGGCATTGCGCGGCACCTGATTTGTCGTTTGAAACAGGGGCGACCCATGAAATTGTTTGTGCCACGCGAGGACGCTGGACAAGAGACGCGCGTCGCCATATCGCCGGATATGGTGGGCCGCTATGTCGGCATCGGGTTTACGGTGGAAGTGGAGAAGTCGGCTGGCGCGCGATCGCGCTTTACCGATGCCACGCTCGCCGCAGCCGGCGCCAAAATGGTCGACCGCCATGCGGTTTCAACCGCTGACATTGTTTTGTGTGTGCGCCGTCCCTCGCAAGCACTGGCAAAGCAATGCAAGGCCGGCGCCCTGGTGTTGGCGACCATGGACCCGTTCGGCAACGAAGCCGAAATAACCGAACTGGCCAAAACCAAGATCAGCGCGTTTGCTATGGAGTTGATGCCGCGGATTACCCGTGCGCAGTCGATGGATGTGCTTTCCTCTCAAGCCAATTTGGCCGGTTACCAGGCGGTGCTTGAGGCTGCCGTCGGCTATGATCGGGCACTGCCGATGATGATGACTGCGGCGGGGACCGTACCAGCTGCCAAGATATTCGTGATGGGTGCCGGCGTCGCCGGGTTGCAGGCTATTGCCACCGCGCGTCGGCTCGGCGCAGTGGTGACCGCAACCGATGTGCGCCCGGCCGCCAAGGAACAGGTAGAATCCCTCGGTGCCAAATTTATCGCGGTCGAGGATGATGAATTCCGCCAAGCGGAGACTGCGGCCGGTTACGCCAAGGAAATGTCGAAAGAATATCAGGCCAAACAGGCCGAGCTAGTGGCCAATCACATCGCCAAGCAGGACATCGTGATCACCACCGCATTGATCCCGGGCCGCCCGGCACCACGGCTGATCAACAAGGCGATGGTTGCTGCCATGCCGGACGGCGCGGTGTTGGTTGATCTGGCGGTCGAGCGTGGCGGCAATATCGAGGGCTCGGTTGCCGACAAGACCGTGCAAAGCGGGCCGGCCTCGATCATCGGCATCGCCAACATGGCGGGCCGGGTCGCCTCCACCGCGTCGCTGCTTTATGCCAAGAACCTATATGCTTTCGTGGAAACCATGCTCGACAAGGAAACCGGCAAGCTAGCGCTCGACTGGGAAGACGAATTGGTTGCCGCCACCGTGCTGACCCGCGACGGCAAGATCGTCAACGACAAGATCAAGCCTGTCGCTGCGCCCAAAGCTGCTGCGGCATCCAAACCTGTCGCTGCGCCTAAAGCCGCCGCGGCATCCAAACCCAAACCGGCGAGCGGCGCCCGTAAGGCCGCCTCCGGCGCCAAGAAACCAACTTCCCCAAAAACCGCTTCAACCAAAACCGCCAGAGCGGCGCCGGCTGCCAAGCGTGCAAGCAAGGCGGAGAAGTCTGATGAGTGAGCAATTGAAGTCGACCCAGGAAGCGGCCGAACATTTTGCCGAGCAAGCCCGCATTCTCTCGGGCCAGGCATTAGAGGCGGCTGAGAAGGCCGAAATGTGGGCGGCGAAAGCCGCTGAGGCCGAAAGTGTGGCCGATGCAGCCGGCATGGCTGCCCATGGCGCCAGCGGCGGCGCGATCGATCCGTTCGTGTTTCGGTTGGCGATCTTTGTACTGGCGATCTTCGTTGGCTATTATGTGGTTTGGTCGGTGACCCCGGCGCTGCACACACCGCTAATGTCGGTCACCAACGCGATTTCCTCAGTTATCATTGTTGGCGCGCTATTGGCGGTCGGTATCGAAGCGGCCAGCGGTACGGCAACGTTTTTCGGATTTCTGGCGCTGATGTTGGCATCGGTAAATATTTTTGGCGGCTTTCTTGTGACCCAGCGCATGCTGGCGATGTACAAGAAAAAGGCCAGGTGAGGTAAACCAGATGGCAAACACCGCAGCGCTGTTTTATCTCGCATCCGGCGTCCTGTTTATCATGGCGTTAAGGGGGCTTTCCAATCCGGAATCTGCCCGGATGGGCAATCTGTATGGCATTGCCGGGATGGCGATCGCCATCGCTACCACCCTATTGCTTGCGGCGCCCGGTTTCGGCTCCTGGGTACTGATTATTGTTGGCATAGGGATCGGCGGTGGGGTCGGCGGATATATTGCGCGCAAGATACCGATGACGGCGATGCCACAATTGGTCGCCGCGTTCCATTCGCTGGTCGGCCTGGCGGCAGTGCTGGTAGCGGCGGCAGCCCTTTATGCGCCGGCATCATTCGGGATCGGCGATGTGGGCCACATGCACGGCGCTTCGTTGTTTGAAATGAGCATCGGCGTGGCGATTGGCGCAGTCACCTTTACCGGCTCGATCATTGCGTTTCTCAAATTAGACGGGCGCATGTCGGGCACGCCGATCATGCTGCCCGCACGCCACCTGATCAATCTGGCATTGGCGGTGCTGTTGGTGATCCTGGTAGTGGTCTTTATCCAGACCGAAAGCCGGTTCGTGTTCTGGTCGATCACCGTTATAGCGCTGGTTATCGGCGTGCTACTGATCATCCCGATTGGCGGTGCCGACATGCCGGTAGTCGTATCCATGCTCAATTCCTACTCCGGTTGGGCGGCGGCCGGCATTGGTTTCACCCTCGGCAATATGGCGCTGATCATCACCGGTGCCCTGGTCGGCTCGTCCGGTGCGATTTTGTCTTACATCATGTGTAAGGGCATGAACCGGTCGTTCATTTCTGTAATCCTCGGCGGTTTTGGCGGCGATACGGTGGCGATTGCCGACGGCGGTGCTGAACGCTCGGTCAAGCAGGGTTCGGCCGAAGATGCCGCGTTCTTGATGAAGAATGCCTCACGGGTGATCATCGTGCCCGGCTACGGCATGGCGGTGGCGCAGGCGCAGCACGCGCTACGAGAAATGGCCGACAAGCTGAAGGCCGAAGGGGTTGAGGTCAAATACGCCATTCACCCGGTCGCCGGACGCATGCCCGGCCATATGAACGTGCTGCTGGCCGAAGCTAATGTGCCTTATGATGAAGTGTTCGAACTCGAAGACATCAACTCCGATTTCGCACAGACCGACGTTGCCTTCGTGATCGGTGCCAACGACGTTACTAACCCGGCCGCGCGTGACGACAAAACCTCGCCGATCTTCGGTATGCCAATCCTCGACGTTGACAAGGCGATGACCTGCCTGTTTGTCAAGCGCTCCCTCGGCTCCGGCTATGCCGGCATCGACAACACACTGTTTTACAAAGATAAAACTATGATGCTGCTTTCCGATGCGAAGAAAATGGTCGAAAATATCGTCAAAACGCTGGATTGAAATTAGATCGCATTTAGCGCTTGTCACCAAGCGTTGGAATTGCTTCGTCGCGCTATCTGTTTGTTTTGACGCGTATTCTTATCCGAAAACCGCTACACACTTTTCGGGAATACGCTCTAGCGCTTGTCACGAAACGTTGGATTCACTCCGTCGCGCTATCTGAGCACCTCCAAAACCCTTCTTTTGGGTCCTGGGAGCAATTTTTCGTTTCTGCGTTCCTCAAATATTTCAACATATTATCCAGTACTCGAAACTTCAAAATCACACCCAGCCCAACAAAATCGAGGGTTTTTAGAGCTACTCATCTTTTTGTTTATGCGTGTCATTTTTCCCAAAACCGGTACCCACTTTTGGCTGACACGGCCTACCTGAATTGGCCGGCAGTAAAAAAACATCTACGTTTGGTGACGGTTTTCATCGCCGTGGCGAATTGAAGGAATGGCTACCACCGCCGCAATGGGCTCTTCCATCGGTGTTGTATTGGTTGCTACAGGTTGGCGGCTACAGGTTGGAGCCAAGACCGCAATCGTTCTTAGCGTCGCGGACAATGCCCAACAAGTCAGCGTCGACCTGTTCCTGGGTTTGTGGGTAGACCACATCAAGCGTGATGTCGGCCTCCAGGATATCATATGCCTGGCGGGCATATCTACATTCGCCTATGTTGAGTTCGGCAGCGATCCATTCCAGGGTGATTTGGAAGGTGGTACCGATCGAAATCTGTAGGTCTTTTTGCTTGGAGACCGTGATAGCTTCAGCGTAAAATTTGCGCATTTCCGGCAGGTTCTGATGGTCGCCGATCGTACCGAATATTCTTGCCTTCAACCACAAATAATTGGCGGTTTCTATATGGTTTTCCGCCAGTTGCCGGCTGGCGTCGGCGTGGTGGGTCGCGTCACCTGCATAGCCGAAATTCAACAATAGGTTGCCCATCATCATGTGATCGGAAAAGGTGAATACCTCTGGAAAATCAGCAAAGTCAGCATGGGTTATCTGTGCCAAATGACGCATCTGCGGTGTCAGCCCGGCCGCTACCGCGCCGCCTTGGATCGAATTTTCGGCCATGCTGCGGTTGATTGTGGTCTGAATTTTTCCGATCTCGTCGATATTGTTTCTGATTTCTTTTAGCTTAGCAGCCCTTTCTTGTTTCGGCTCGGTGACGATCTTGTCGTAAATGGTAAAACCGCCGGTGCAGATCGAAACCAACAGGGCAATAACGCCGCCCCAGGTGCCGAATTTTTCAAAAGCACTCTTTTGTTGGGATTGCTCTACCACACCTTCAAGGCGGGCAATCCGCTCGCCAATGGCATCGACCCGGGTGTCCATCGCCAAATGGCGCAGTTCGGCAGCATTTGTTGACCTAGCCATAAATTAGAGCCTTTAACCCCGTTACTTGCTTCTATCAATGCTGGCCTGTATTTGCATGGCCGGAAATTCGACTGTTGTTGCCAATATGAATTCGATTTGCCGCGATAGTCAAATCCCTGCGGCAAGATGTGGCGATGGCTGGTTTATATCTGGAAAAATTGCGGTACTGATCCTAACTGTGCGCAAGGTCCGGCATAGGCGGTATTCCTTTGTTAGAATTTTGTTGTTTTAACTACCACCCCGGGAGCGTGGCTTGATGAGTTTTGCACTGCGCGTTGCGTTAACCTGGCTGGCTTTGCCGGTCTATGTCATTCAGGGATTGTTGGTTCGCCGGCGGGCAATGCGCATGCAGCCACCGCCTTGTAGTGGGGTCTATTCGGAGAATACCAATAGCAAGGGCAAGGAATTAAGTATCCTGGTTATCGGAGACAGTTCTGCGGTCGGTGTCGGTGTCGACGACATTGCTGACAGCATGGGCGGGCAATTATTGCGCATATTGTCTAAACGCTCCGGGCGGCCGATACGCTTACGCATCAGCGGCAACAACAGCGCAACGTCGAGCGATTTGCGCGATTATGTAGTACCCAATTTACCGGCCGAAACCTTTGATTATATTTCATTGAACATCGGCACCAACGACGCCAAGAATTTCCACCGTGGCAGTCGATTTTGTCGCGAGTTCGGTACACTGTTATATGCGCTGCGTGCCAAGTTCACCGGCGCCACGGTGATCTGGGTCGGTGTGATCGACCTTGCCGACGTGCCGCTGCTGCCAACCCCGCTTAACCATATTCTTGGCATCCGCGCCGAAGTGGTCAACCGCAATGGCCGCGAATTGTGCCGAGATCGCGGGGTGTTGGCGCCGATCTCAAACTGGCAGGTGATCCCGGAGAATTTTGCCCAGGACGGATTTCATGCCGGAGTGCTCGGCTATCACCGATGGGCCGATGAATTGGCCGACTATATCCTCGATCTTGAAGGCCAAACAGGTGTCGCTACCTCGCAGGCAAAAACAAAAGCAGCTAGGGTTAGAGCCCACTAGGCGGTGTCACCCAAAACCGGTACCCACTTTTGGGTGACACGCTCTAAAACCGGACGATTTTGACTCATACCACGTTCAAAATCCAATCCGTCCACACGGCCTAATAGCCACCGTTGGTACCATTTCATCAACAAAGCAGATCTTTCCCCATTGATTGGGATCGCGATGGGATGGCACGATGCCGCCTTTCGTTGCATGGACTGGGGCTGGTTCACGGTCTATTTGTTGGGTGACTTTGCTCGAAAGCAATCGGAAATTGCCGGAGGGCCGGGCTGGCTACAATCGGGAGATAAATATGGCATCCAAATATTTGGCGACCTACCAGGCTTGGCAGGAAAATCCGGAGCAATTTTGGGCTAAGGCCGCAGATGAAATCGACTGGTTTCAGCGCTGGGACAAGGTGTTTGACCCAAACGCCGGCGTTTACGGTCACTGGTATGCCGGTGCTACCTGTAATACCTGCTACAATTGTTTGGACCGGCATGTGGAAGGTGGCCGTGCGGACCAGGCAGCGATTATCTATGACAGCCCGATCACCGGCACCAAGCGCACAATCACCTATGGCGAACTGCTGGACGAGGTAAAAGCACTGGCTGCCGCAATCGCCGAATGTGGCGTTAGCAAAGGCGATCGTGTGATTATCTACATGCCGATGGTACCGCAAGCCTCGGTGGCGATGCTGGCCTGCGCCCGCCTTGGCGCGGTTCACTCGGTGGTATTCGGCGGGTTTGCCGCCAACGAATTGGCGACCCGGATTAATGACGCGGCGCCAAAGCTCATCATTTCCGCGTCGTGCGGCATCGAACCAGGCCGGGTCATCGACTATAAGCCGCTGCTCGACGCGGCGATTGAACAAGCGATCCACAAGCCCGCTAACACCATAATTTTGCAGCGCGAGCAATCTAGGTGCGAGCTGATCGAAGGCCGCGACCATAACTACCACGAAGTGGTTGCGGCGGCCCGTGCGCGCGGCGCCGACCAACCCTGCGTCCCGGTGCTGGCGACCGACCCGCTCTACGTACTTTATACGTCGGGCACCACCGGGGTGCCCAAAGGCGTGGTGCGCGACAATGGCGGTCACATGGTTGCCTTGAAATGGTCGATGCACGCGATCTATGGCATTGAACCTGGCGAAGTGTTTTGGGCCGCATCCGATGTCGGCTGGGTAGTCGGCCATTCCTACATCGTATACGCGCCGTTGCTGCACGGCTGCACCGTGGTATTGTTCGAAGGCAAGCCGGTCGGCACGCCGGATGCTGGCACGTTTTGGCGTGTGATCGCCGAGCACCAGGTTGCGGCACTGTTTACCGCACCGACCGCATTTCGCGCGATCAAGAAAGAAGACCCAAAAGCCGAACTGATCACCAATTATGATCTTGGCTCGCTGCGAACTCTGTTTCTCGCCGGCGAGCGGGCTGATCCCGATACTATCGTTTGGGCCGAGCGGCACCTTAAGGTGCCTGTGATCGACCATTGGTGGCAGACCGAGACCGGTTGGACCATTGCTGGTAATCCGGTTGGACTTGGCCAATTGCCGGTCAAACACGGCTCGCCGACCGTGCCGATGCCGGGCTATGACGTACGCATCGTTAGTGACGAAGGCCACGAGATGCCGACCGGCGAACTAGGCAATATCGTGATCAAGCTGCCATTGCCACCGGGCTGTTTGCCAACCCTGTGGAATGCCGATGATCGGTTTGAAGAAACTTATCTGGCCGAGTTTCCCGGCTACTTCAAAACTGCGGATGCTGGTTACAAAGATGATGAAGGCTATTTATTCATCATGGCCCGTACCGATGACATCATCAACGTCGCTGGCCATCGCCTGTCGACCGGTGGCATGGAAGAGGTGCTTGCATCGCACCCGGATGTGGCGGAGTGCGCGGTGATCGGCATCGCCGACAAACTCAAGGGCCAGGTTCCTTGCGGATATATTGTGCTGAACTCCGGCCACGACCGCGATGTGGGCGAGATTGAAAAGGAAGTGGTGGCGCTGGTCAGAAAACAAATAGGGCCGGTGGCGGCGTTCAAACTGATTATGGCGGTCGAGCGCCTGCCCAAGACCCGTTCCGGCAAGATCTTGCGCGGCACCCTGCAAAAGATCGCTAATTCCCAAGACTGGAAAATGCCGGCCACCATTGATGATCCGGCAATCTTCGACGAGATCACCGAGGTAATGCGGGCACGCGGTATCTGCTGATCAGGTTATGCCGCTCCCTTTGATATCAAGCCATCAAATGGCTCAATATCAAGCACCGTTGGTATTACCCGTTCGCGGAAATCTTTGCCCGCACAGTAGCTAGAGCAAATTTCGACCATACAGGATCACTTGATGGTGCCAAATCAGTCCACTCAGCGAGGCGAGCAGCGCACTGCGATACTGGTATCTCACAAGCTGCTCAACGAAACTGATGGGCTGATCTGGCCCACCGGAGGCCGATTCTTAGCGCCTTGCGGTCTTTGTTGGGATTTCCTGGTGGTCGTCCAGACCAAGGCGTAAATCCCGCCTTGCCAGCAGACGCTAAAAATCGGTCAAGTGATCCCGTATGGTCAAAACTTGCTCTAGCCGCAACGGGCAGCGGTATCTATTCATTGTCGTCTGATTTTCCAGTCGGAAAATTGGCGAACACCGCGTCGGCACTCATCTCTTTTTCCGCCACCGTATCTTCTTCGGCTTCCGCAGCCGTCTCACTGGCCGGCAACAGCGTTTCGTCCGGTTCGGTGCCGGGTACGGGGGCTGATTGTTGTGTGGCGCTTGCCGCCTTTGCAACTTCCATGTCAAGATTAATCTGCGTGCTCAAGCCGAGCGTGACCGGATCCATTGGCACCAGGTTGGTCGAGTTCCAATGGGTGCGTTCGCGCACCGCATCAATCGTAGTCTTGGTGGTGCCAACCAAGCGCACGATCTGCGAATCTTTTAGTTCCGGGTGGTTGCGTACCAACCAAAGAATGGCGTTGGGCCGATCCTGTCGCTTGGAGACCGGAGTATAGCGCGGCCGCCGCCGCTTTGGTTCGGGCACCACTACTTTGGCTTCCGCAAGCTTGAGCTTGTGGCCCTGATCGCTTTGCGCGATTTCCAATTCTCTGCGGGTCAGTTGGCCGGTTGCGATCGGATCAAGGCCCTTTATGCCTTGGGCCGCTTCGCCATCGGCGATCGCCTTTACCTCCAGGGGGTGGAGCCTACAGAAGGTAGCGATCTGATCAAAAGTCAGCGATGTGTTGTCGACCAGCCATACGGCGGTCGCCTTCGGCATCAGCAAAGTGTTGGCCATGAACAAAATCCTTTTGTTGGGCCTTCCTATCATCCAGGAAGGTCCCTCTCCTGGCGCCCTTGGGCGCGTCTTACCAAAATGGAGGGGATTGGCGCTCGTTATAGATTGCGCGCTTTTTCCTTGCAACGAAAAATCCCGACGATCACCGGGGTTTGGATTGATATCTGTTTACTAGAGCGTGTCACCCAAAACCGGTACCCACTTTTGGGTGACACGCTCTAGTACTGAGCGACGTGACACACCCTACCCGGTTTTCAAGACAATCTTGCCGATATGGTCGCCCGCTTCCATGCGGAAATGGGCTTGGCTTGCCTGGGCAAGATCAAACACCATGTCCATCACCGGGGCAATGGTCCGGCTTTCGATCAACGGCCATACGGTTTGGTGCAACTCGCGGGCGATTATTTCCTTGAACTCCACCGGCCGAGGTCTGAGAGTGGAACCGGTATGGGTCAGCCGTTTGAGCATCAGTTTCAGATAATTGGTTTCAACCACCGCACCATGCAGGAATGCGATTTGCACGATCCGGCCATCTTCGGCTGCTGCATCATAATTGCGCGGGATATAGTCACCGCCGACCATGTCGAGGATCACATCAGCGCCGCGCCCGTCGGTGAACTCCCGTACCTGGTCGACGAAATCGGCATCCTTGTAGTTGATCGCGTGGTCGGCGCCGAGCCCGAGACAGGCCTGGCACTTGCGTTCGCTGCCGGCGGTGACGATCACCGTAGCACCGCGCGCCTTAGCAATCTGGATCGCGGTGGTGCCAATACCGCTGGCGCCACCATGTACCAACAAGGTTTCACCATCCATCAACCTGCCGCGCTGGATTACATTGTGCCAGACCGTAAAGAAGGTTTCAGGGATCGCCGCCGCCCGCAGGAAATCACAACTGGCTGGAACCGGCAGCGCGTTGCGCTCGTCGACGATTGCATATTCCGCATATCCGCCGCCGGGCACCAGCGCGGTCACCGGATCACCTGATTGGTAGAGGCTCGCGCCATCGCCGACGCCGACCACCGCGCCGGCAATCTCCAGGCCGGGAATATCGGAAGCGCCAGGCGGCGGCGGATAGCCGCCGCTGCGCTGCAGACAATCGGGTCGGTTGACCCCAGCCGCCGCGACCTTGACCAGGATTTCCCGGTTTACCGGCTCAGGCACCGGGCGCGTTGCCGGCACCAGCACTTCCGGCCCTCCCGGCCTGGAGATTTCCACCACATTCATTTTCGCTGGAATATCCATCATGATCCCCCCTTACCGTGTCGCTGCGCTCCTACCCAACCTGGCAAAACTGTATCTTGGCCGCCCTACAGCGCCGTGTCACGTGGTCGAATAGAAAAATAGTGCTATTGTCGGTGTCAGTCTCGACCCTCGCAGCTGTTAGGTGCATTAGCATGGATGATGGGGAACCAGTTGCCCGAAAAAACGCCGAAATTGTACTTGGCGCCGATCTTACCTTGTTTTCCGTTGAAGATCTTGATGAGCGGATCGAATTGATGCGGGCGGAAATCACCCGATGCCAGCAAGAACGGGTGCGCAAACAGGTAAACCTTGATGCCGCCGAAGCGTTCTTCAAGCAATAGGATAACGCAGCAATCGGCAAATATGGCTCCGTTAGAGCGGCCGATTTTCCGGTTTGGCACCGATATTGCCCGTTAACCATATGTTAAGCTTTATCAGCTATTAATTGCTTCATCCAGTTTAGCTGGATTCGGTCAACACGGAATTTCTTCGCATTGATCGAAGCCTCCCTGTCAACTCTTCAGAGCCGCTTTCGCGGCTCTTTTTTTTCACCTAAGTATTTGAAATATTTAAGTTAATTTGATCAGTCGGTCAGCATCCTGTGTTCCACCTGCGGCTCCGAATGCTCCACATTTGCACCGTATTGGTCACTGTTTGCCGGTGCTAAAACCCGTTAACTTACCCCGTCAAGGCCATTTCACCGGCACTTTACCGGCGCTGTCGCGACCAATACAAAGGCAAGGGACAAGATTTGCCCATGGTAATTTCGGCAAGGACTGATGGTGCATGACCGGCTTTAAACGATTTGGACACGGGTTCAACACGGTAAAATTAGCCGAGCATCTGGCGTTTTCACCGGCGTTCAAGAATCTGTTTGCCGACGGCATGCGCTTGGTCGAGGAATGCGCGGAATATCTCGATGGACCCGGCCGCTTTGCCGCCAAACAATTGTCGCGATCCTCTTCATTGCTGTATGGCGCTGAATCCATGCGCCTGACCACCCGGCTGATGCAACTTGCCTCCTGGTTGTTGTTGCAACGCGCGGTCAGCGAGGGGGAAATGAGCCGCGAACAGGTGGTCGAGGAAAAGAGAAAAATCAAACTCGATACCCTGCCGACTAGGATCGACGGGCCAGGCTGGGAGGAAATTCCCGACGAATTTATACATTTGGTCCGCCGCTCGGTGGAATTGCAGCGTTTGATCGCCCGGCTCGATTCAGAAATTTACGGCGCTGCGGATGAACGCCAAGAACCGGCCAATCCGGTGGCAAATCAGCTTAGTTTGCTATCGGCGGCGTTTGACAAAGACCACGCCTAGTGCGTGTCACCCAAAAGTGGGCACCGGTTTTGGGAAAAATGACACGCATAAGCAAACAGATAGCGCGACGAAGCAAATCCAACGCTTGGTGACAAGTGCTAGAGCGTATTCCCGAAAAGTGTGTAGCGGTTTTCGGATAAGAATACGCGCCAGGAAAAAAGCGGCCCGCGTATTCCCGAAAAGTGTGTAGCGGTTTTCGGACAAGAATACGCGCCAGGAAAAATGCGGCCCGCGTATTCCCGAAAAGTGTGTAGCGGTTTTCGGATAAGAATACGCGCCAGGAAAAAAGCGGCCCGCGTATTCCCGAAAAGTGTGTAGCGGTTTTCGGATAAGAATACGCGCCAGGAAAAAAGCGGCCCGCGTATTCCCGAAAAGTGTGTAGCGGTTTTCGGATAAGAATACGCGACAAAACAAAAAGATAGCGCGACGAAGCAAATCCTACGCTTGGTGACAAGTGCTAGCTCACCGGAAGCCGATCTTTGGCGCCCTGCGGGCTTTGTTGGGCTTTCCATAAGTAGTTTATGAACCGAACGGATCTGCATTATGCAGGCTTGCATCCGTCTTTACCGGGCGTTCGGTGCTACCCCTGGACCAGGAAAATTGCCGCCAGCAGGCACAGCGATACCGCCAACGTTGCTACCATGCGCACCCGGGCAAACCACAATGGCGCGGCGCCGGCGTGAATGGCGAAGGTATCCCAAGCCCCGTGGGCAGCAAAAGCTACGAACAGCAATATCAGCGCCGCTTGGTCAGCAAGCACCAGCACCAGGAAGGCGACCAAAGGGGCGATGCAAGCCAGCGCCAAGACCCGGGACGAAACTGGTTCGTTGGCAAGCGCCAGGCCCCAGCGGATGCCAGACAAAAAGGCAAGCAACAAGGCGCCCCATAATTTGAGCGCGTCGGCGGCGGTGCCAAACAGTGGGCTTTGTGGCCCGGTCCAATAGAGGATCACCACCAAGACCGCCATCACCAGGGCGCCGGCGGTTGACAGGGCGAGCGCCGCGCGCTCTGCGGCCTGTCGGGTTGCTGGAACTTGGCTCTTATCCACCATTATTCCTTGCGGAACACGACGCCGGCGATCCAGCCGGTGGCGATCGCCAAAATCACCGCGATCAGGCCATAGGCGAGCGGCTGTTCATGGGCCAGTTCGAAAACCCATTGTTCGATACCGGCCTTGCGGACCCGCAGGGAATCCGAGCGCGAGGTTACGAATTCACCCTCGCGGAACAAATAGGCGGTGACATTGAGTTCACCCACCGGCACGGCGGCCGGCAGCCACAGCCGTGCGCGAAACAGGGTCGGGCTCAAATAGTTCAGGCTACCAGCTTCCTCGGCGTATAATTGTTTGTTTTGTCGCAACCGTTTTAGCGAGGTGGAAAATTCCGGTTCCGGCAGGATGAAAGTTTCGTTCCCGGAAGAAAACAGTTTGAAATCCAAATTGGCGATACCCAGCTCGTGACGCTTTAGCTCGCTGCGCTCGGCAATGTCGGCGGGTGCAATTTTCGCCGCCACCGAATAGAATTTCGGCACATTGCGGAAACGGCGCTGCTCTTTGTTGACCCAAATGCCGAGAATGCGTTCCTTGCGCCGTATCACCACTTCTTCGCGCGGACTTTCGGCTACCACCGCAACCTGGTATCCACCAGCGGCAAGGATCGAAATGTCCGGGTCCTCGATGGTTCCAAACACAATCAGTGCGGCGCCGGAAAAGTCGGACGTAATCAGAATTTCCTCGGTCGACAGGCCAAATTGCATGTCTTCGGCGGCGCCGTTCAAAGTAGATGCTGCCAGCAATGCTAAAAACCCGACCGGGCCCATCAACCGGCCTGTGGCTCGCTGAGCGCGCTTATATGCGGTGATCGCGCTCAATGGGCCGCTCCGGTGTTGGTATAGATCGAATAAAGTTCCTGCGGTTCGATCACCAGATCATAGGCAAGGCGCGCGCACACCGCGAGAACCATGATCGCCAGCAATCCGCGCAATTGTTCGCCGCGAAGCCGGTGCCCGGCCGCCGCCCCCCATTGTGCGCCGATCACGCCGCCGACCATCAAGATCAGTGCTAGCGGAATATCAACGGTTTGGTTGGTCGTCGCCTGCAACACCGTAGTAAACGCGGTCACAAACACGATCTGAAACAAAGAGGTGCCAATCACCACATTGGTCGGCACCTTGAGGAGATAGATCATCGCCGGCACCATGATGAAGCCGCCACCGACCCCCATGATCGAAGCCAACAGACCGACAAGTACGCCGAGCCCCAATACCGGAATGGCACTCACATACAGTTTGGAGCGGCGAAAGCGCACCTTGAACGGCAAGCCGTGAATCCAATTGTGCTGGGACGGTTTGCGCATTTCGCTGGCACCACCGGCTTTGACCCGCCGGACCGCCACCAGGCTTTCCACCAGCATCAACCCGCCGATCGATCCAAGAAACACTACGTACAAGATCGAAATGATGAGATCGAGCTGGCCTGCCTGCCTGAGACTAGAGAATATAAAGACGCCAGCGACCGAGCCGACGATGCCACCGGACAGCAAAAATATTCCAAGTTTAGTGTCGACGGATCCACGGCGAAAATGCACCAACGCGCCGGAAAAAGACGAAGCGACGATCTGGTTGGCCTCCGTGGCTACCGCGACCGCTGGAGGAATGTTGTAGAAAATCAGCAGCGGCGTCATCAAGAAGCCACCGCCAACGCCGAACATGCCCGACAGAAAACCGACCCCGGCACCCATGGCAAATAGCACTAGAATGCTTACCGAGAGTTCCGCAATAGGCAGGTATATTGTCACTGCAAAGACGCCATGAAATCACGCGTTTAAGGATGCCGACGCGCCGCACGAAGTGGCGGTTTAATGCGCCTGCGGGCACTGGTTGTCAATTGCCGGCGGCTTTGTCGTTCCGGCGTGCGCGCGAGTTACTTCCAAATCGCTGCATCGACCGGGTTACCACCCATTTTGCCCTGTCAGCCCGCCGCCAGCACCAAGGCGTCCAGCAGGGCGGTATCAATCTTGTCGGAAAGCGGCAGATTTTGCGAGCGGGCGAAATCCAGTATAGCGCGCCGGGTCTTGGCGCCGATCATGCCGTCCACCGGGCCTGGGTCAAATCCAAGCTGTGTCAGCAAATCCTGCACTTTGCTGATGTCCTGCGGTTGGTTTAGCTGCCGGGCGTCTTGATTGGTTGCAGGATTTGCTTTTCCAGCCTGCCAGGCCTCCGGAAGATTTACCGCATTGGCGCCATATACCACCTTGGCCGGTTTCCAGTCTGCGACCGCGGCCTTGGCGGCGTCCAGCTGTTCGGCGCCCATCACATTGGCCACGGTATCACGCTTGGCCTCGGCTTCGCGATCTCCGGCTGCCGCCGCAACCGCAAACCATTTATAAGCGGCATGCAAATCGTTCGGCAGTCCAACCCCCTGGCTGTATAAGATGCCGAGATTAACCTGACTGTCCTTGACCCCCAGTTCGGCAGCTTTGCGGAACCATTCGGCCGCACCCGACATGTCGGGATCACTGCCGGGAAGTCCCGATGCATACAGCACCGCGAGATTATGCATGGCAAGCGCATTGCCCTGATCGGCGGCGCGCCGATACCAGGTGGCGGCAGCGTCGATATCTCTGTCGACACCGCGGCCCTTTTCGTGAAAATTGCCAAGCCGGTATTGGGCAACGGCAAGGCCTTTTTCGGCGGCGCGTTCATACCATTTAGCGGCCTGTTTCATATCGACCGAAACCCCTTCGCCATCCATAAACCGTCTGCCGATCTCAAATTGCGCCAGTGGATTGCCTTCGGCGACGGCCGCGCTCAGTGATGCATTGGCTATCCCTTCCGGTAGCCCGGATGCCATATCTTCGCCCATGGTCGCAATCGCGGTTGATTTGTCTTCTTGCGCTGCTGATTGATCCATGGTGGCCGCATCGCTAGCGCTGTTTGCGGGTGCGGCTGGGCCGGTTTCCCGGTCTTGTCCCACCATCGCAGTGGCGTCGTCGCCAACATCAGCCGGGATTTCGATCACCGGCGGAGTGTCTCCTACTTGCCGGACCGGATTTTTCATTACTTGGCCGTCGCCCGGGGTTCCTGCATCGGCCGGCATTGACGAACCGGCGGTGCTATCCGTCTTGCCGATCAAGGCGTCGGTCTCGTCGTCTACGATCGTTTCCGCAGCCGGTGCGACCGGTGCACGGACAATGTCGGCGTCGTTATTTGCCCGCAACATCGGCATCACCACCATATATCCGATCGCGAGCAGTGCCGCGACCAGTGCGCTGGCAATCAGCGTTTTCCTCAGCCCAGCCAAACTGCCCTTGGTTGCACCCGGACGGCCGGATTTCCCGGCGCTGTTGTCGTCGCTAGCGACGGTGCCGTCAGGCTGGTTCTTGATCGCTTCTGCGGCCCGTCTCGCTGCCGCACGGCGGGCTTCGGCAACCAGATCGGCAGAGCCCGATTTCCTGGGTTCCGTCTCCCTTTTGCTGCGCCGTTCATTGGCCCGTTTAACCAAGGCGGCCAGGTCGGGCGTACCAGATCCGGGCTCCAGCGGAATATCGTCGTCATTTTCAGCCGGCGCCTCGGTCTCAGCCTCAAATGCGGCCAGATCACCATCATCCATCGCAATATTGGGCACCTGGCGCGGTTCGGCGAACGAACTTGTCGTCTCAAGGCCGACATTGTCAGCCAATATGAGGTCGATGCCATCATCGACAGCGTTAAAGTCTGTCGATTGCTGAACTGCTTCCAGTCCGGCTTCGGCACTGGGTTGCGGCTGATTAGGTGGCGGGGTCCAGCCGGCCCCGGCGATTGCCGGCGCTAGTCGATCCTCGATTCCCGACAGGCGATCGACAATCGAACGCAGGGTGTCATGGACCGCCCGAAAGATTTCCTGCTGCGCGCCGGTATCTTCGCGCGCCAATTCCTTCAAAGTTTTCAGGTCGGCTGAGAGTTGTTCGAGATCGTCCCGATCAATACCGGCCGCTTTTAATTCCACCGCATCAAGTGCCTGCTCGGCAGCCCTGGCGGCGATGTCGATGGTAACATCACGGCTTGCGGCCATTTGTTGCTCGATCGAGCCAAGACGGGCCTCAATCGGCTGGAAATTTATCTCTGGCGCGTTGACCGTCTCCAATTGACCGGCAATCGCCTGCAATTGTTGATGTAGCACTTGCAGTTGTCCGCCCGGATCGAACGCCGGCAGTGATCGCAACTGCTCCGGCATATCCTGCAACAGTTGGGAAACCCCAGCCAGCTGTTGGCCAAGGTCGGCTGGCAAAGTGTGCCCACTGTCGACCTCGATCTGCTTTGCCAGGGAAACGACGCGTGCTTCGACCCGTTCCAGCCCCGCCAAATGATCCTGGCCACCTTGCGGATTGGTAGACAGCGCTGCCACCGCACGAGTGATTTCGTCCAGTCGCTCGTCGAGAACGTGGAACCGTGTCGGCAGATATCCCTCGTCGCCATGGGTCAGATATTCGATCGACTGGGTAATCGCACCCAGTTGCTGTTCCAAGAAGTCAAAGGCAGGCGTGCTCGGCATTTGCTCGACCGCCTGGCGTAATTGGGCGAGATGGGCGTTTATGGTCGCCGCCAGGCTGCCATTGGCACCATGGCCGAATGAATCGACCCGCTCAGGGATCTCGTTAATCGCCCCCTTGAGGTATGAAAGTTCGCTGGCCAAAGTGTCGATCAAACGAGCCGTGTCGCCACGCTCAGACTGCAATTGATTGATGCCGTCGGCAACCCGGGTGATTTCCGCGGAAGCTTCCGCATTGTGCTGCGTGTGACCGACTGCGGCTAGAATATTGGCCAGTTCGCGCCGCACAACGTCAAATTCACCGCGCACCTCGCGCACCACATTATTGGCGATCTCCTCGCGAAGCTGGGGCAGATCGATCCCGGTCCTTGGGGTGCCGCCGCCGCGGTTGTTACCTTGATGGGTGCGCGGATCTGTCGGTGGGAAGGGCTGAGCGGCCATGGCCGCCTGTTTTCGCGCTGGTGCTTGGCGCACCGCCGCAGAACGTCTTGGATCGGCTGGTGCCGATCCGATCGATTGCAGCTTTCGTTCCAACTCACCGATAGTCCGCTGCAAAGAGTCAATGCGTTGGTCTGTCGACACCTGCGCTTTTCGCGGTGCAGCTTCAGTCTGCAACAAGTCGAGCTGTGAACGCAATCTGCTCATGTAATTTGGTTACCGATTATTTCCTGCACCATGCCAAGACCGTTGGCTGAAACAGCTATGTGCTTGTATTGCCATTACACGGCACATTTCTCCAAACACAGTAAACAAGCGGTTAATCTTCGGCCTTTTGGCCAATATTGAGCGAACATTTATGAAACATCGTTGGCGATTTGCCACTGCTGCGACAAATCTGCGGGCTGATCGGCAGTCCCCAGCCAAAACCGCTAGAGCAAGTTTCTTGCTAGTGGTTCTTTTGATTCCTACCTTTGCAAACCACAATGTTGCAGCGGGACGCAAATGCTGGAATCGAACCATTAGCCGGTCTTGCTTCCCGCATTGGGCAGAATTTTTCCTGAACCTGGGGCTTGCAAAAGCAGCCGATCGACCAGCATTTACTATTGACGTTTACGCAAACGTAAAAGTTTGATAAGGGAATGGAACGGCACTGAGCCGGTTTCGGTTTCCAGTTCCGCCACGACCTTTTTCACGCCTGCCGCTCAACTCCTGGGCAAACACCGCCGGCCCCCTTTTTGAGGTATGAACCATGCCATCCTACCGCGCACCGCAAGATGATACGCTTTTCGTGCTTAACGAAGTTCTGCAGATCGAACGTTACAACAACCTTCCTGGTTTTGAGGAGGCGACGCCTGATCTGATCGAAGCGATTCTCGGCGAGGCTGCCAAACTGAGCGAAGAGGTGTTGCATCCGATCAACCAGTCGGGTGATGCTGAAGGTTGCAGGCGCCATGATGACGGTTCGGTAACAACACCGAAGGGCTTCAAACAAGCGTTTGATCAATACATGGCAGGCGGTTGGAATGGACTTGCTGCCGACCCGGAATATGGTGGCCAGGGACTGCCCTATGCGCTGCACACTGCTGTTATGGAATATATGTCGAGCGCCAATATGGCGATGACCATGTACCCAGGCCTGACCCAGGGCGCGATCGCAGCGATCCAGGAGCACGGCTCTGATGAACAAAAGGAAACCTGGCTGCCGAACATGATTGCCGGCAAATGGACCGGCACGATGAATTTGACCGAACCCCATTGCGGCACTGATCTTGGCTTGTTGCGTACCAAGGCGGTTGCGCAAGGCGATGGTAGCTACCAGATCACCGGGCAGAAGATTTTCATTTCCGCCGGCGAGCACGATCTGGCGGAAAACATCGTCCATCTGGTGCTTGCCCGCATCGAAGGCGCGCCAGAAGGCACCAAAGGCATATCGCTGTTTATCGTTCCCAAGTTTGTGCTTGGCGAAGACGGCTCGCTTGGTGATCGCAATAACCTCAGTTGCGGGTCGATCGAAGAAAAGATGGGCATTCACGCCAACTCGACCTGTGTGCTCAACTATGACAATGCCGCCGGCTATCTGATCGGGCGGGAAAACAAGGGCCTTAACGCCATGTTCGTGATGATGAACGAGGCCAGGCTCGGCGTTGGCGTGCAGGGTTTGGCGGTTTCCGAAATCGCCTATCAAAACGCGGTCGAATATGCCCGTGACCGCTTGCAGGGCCGTTCGATTTCCGGCGTCAAAGAACCGGAAAAGAAAGCCGACCCGATCATCGTCCACCCGGACATCCGCCGTATGCTGATGAACATCCGCGCGGTCAACGAGGCGGCACGGATGCTGGTTCTCTACACAGCGCTCAAGGGCGACATATCCCACAAATCCGGCGTTGATGACGAGCGCCAGGCAGCGGATGATTTCATGAGCTTGATCACCCCGGTGGTCAAAGGGGTTTTGACCGACAAGGCCCTGGAAAACACCATCGCCGCGCAACAGGTGTTCGGTGGTCATGGTTATGTGCGCGAATCGGGCATGGAGCAATTCGTGCGTGACGCCCGCATCACGCAAATTTATGAAGGCGCCAACGGCATCCAAGCACTCGATCTGGTTGGCCGCAAATTGCCGCAAAATGGCGGCCGCGCGATCCGCGCCTTCTTTGATGAAGTCAACGAATTCACCAAGATGCACAAGGACGACGAGGCCATGCAGGTTTATGTTGGCCCGCTCAGGAGTGCGGTGAAAGACTTAAACCAGGCGACTATGTGGTTCATGCAAAACGCGATGGATAACGCCGATAATGCCGGAGCCGGTTCCACCGACTTTATGCATTTGTTTGGCCTGGTGACGCTCGGCTATATGTGGGCGATGATGGCCGCCAAATGCCATCAAGGGTTGAAGGAAGGTGCCAACGGCAAGCCAGAGTTCTATGAAAACAAGCTCGCTACCGGGCGCTATTTCATGGAACGCATCATGCCGGAGACCGCTGCCCATATGACGCGGATTTCGGCCGGCGCCGGATCGATGATGGCGCTCACCGCCGAAGCGTTCTAATTTCGCCAGCCTATTTGTTTTGTGATTATGGTGGGATCGATCATGTTGCCCAGTGAAGTGTTGGATATTGCCAAGCCGGCATGGGAAAGCGAAGAAGTTGCCATGCTGCGCGAAATGGCCAATCGCTATATGGAAAATGAGATCGCACCCAATTACGAGGCCTATGAAAAGAACCAGATCGTTGATCGCAGCGCCTGGGAAGGGGCCGGCGCGTCGGGCCTGTTATGCGCTTCGATGCCGGAAGAATTTGGTGGCGCCGGCGGTAGCTATGCCCACGAAACCGCGATCGTCGACGCGATCGGTCATAGCGGGGTCGACGGTTTCGGTATCGCGCTGCATTCGCTGATCGTTGCCCCCTACATATTGCACCACGGCACTGACGAACAAAAACGCCGCTGGTTGCCGAAACTGGCGACCGGCGAATTGATCGGCGCAGTGGCTATGACCGAACCTGGTACCGGTTCCGACCTGCAATCGGTGCGCACTTCCGCAATCCGTAACGGCAATCAATATCGGCTCAACGGGTCGAAGACTTTTATCACCAACGGCCAAAACGCCAATTTGATTATCGTGGTTGCCAAGACCGACACCGGCAAGGGCGCCAAGGGAATGTCGCTGATAGTGGTCGAGAGCGACCAGGCGGAAGGGTTTCGCCGTGGCCGCAACCTGGACAAGATCGGCCTGAAGGCCAATGACACCTCGGAATTGTTTTTCGACGATGTGGCGCTGCCAACCGCCAATCTGCTTGGCGAGGAAGAGGGCCGCGGCTTTTATCAATTGATGGCCGAACTGCCCCAGGAACGGCTATTGATCGCCAATCAGGCAATCGCCGCGATCGAGCGCGCGCTTTCATTGACCATCGACTATGTCAAGGAACGCACCGCCTTCGGCAAGCCGATCCTCGAGTTCCAGAACACCCAGTTTAAACTGGCCGAAATGAAAACCGAGGCGACCATCGGCCGAACCTTCGTCAATGACTGTATTACCCGCCATCTTGCCGGCGGCCTCGACGCTACCACCGCCTCGATGGCGAAATACTGGCTGAGCGATCTACAAAACAAAATCATCGACGAGTGCCTGCAATTGTTTGGTGGCTATGGTTATATGAACGAATATCCGATCGCCCGCATGTTCCGTGACGCTAGGGTGCAGCGCATCTATGGCGGCACCAATGAAATCATGAAAGTACTGATCGCGAGGAGCCTTTGAGATGGCAAAAGGGTACTGGATCGTCCATGTCGACGTCGAAGACAAGGAACGTTACGCACAATATCTGCGCCTCGACGCCAAGGTTTTTGAGGAATTCAAAGCAACCCCGATTATTCGTGGCGGGCGTAATTATGCTCCCGAAGGGCCGGCCAGAAGCCGCCATGTGGTGCTCGAATTTGAAAGCTACGCGCTAGCGCTCGAATGCTACAACTCACCTGGCTACCAAGAGGCATTGCTCCATCGCCAAGCAGCCTCGAAAAGCGAAATCGTCATTGTCGAAGGGGCGTGAAATGGCCGAGTACCGACTGAAATGTTTTTCTCAATCCGGCAATGCGTACAAGGCGGCGCTGATGCTGCATCTATCTGGTGCCGATTGGCAGCCGGAACTGGTTGATTTTTTCAAGGGCGAAACCAGGGGCGATGCCTACCGCGCCGAAAACGTTATGGGCGAGGTGCCGATACTGTTTCACGAAACCGCCGACGGTACGGTGAAACTGACCCAGTCCGGTGTCATCTTGACCTACCTTGCCCGCAGAACCGGAAAATATGGCGGCCGCGACGAGGCCGAGGAAATGGAAATTCTGCGCTGGATATTGTTCGATAATCACAAATTGACCAGCTATACTGCAACTACCCGCTTCATGCGCATTTTCATGAACAAGCCGGACGAACCGGAGACCGGGTTCCTGCATGCCCGCGCACTTGGTGCCTACAAGGTGCTAAACAGCCATCTCGAAGGCCGCGATTGGGTGGTCGGTGACGGTCCCACGATTGCCGATTTCTCGCTTTGCGGCTATCTGTTTTGGCCGCAACATATGGGTGTAGAGTGGAAAGATTATCCTAAGATCGCCCGCTGGCTTGATAATATCAGCGCCCTTGATGGCTGGAAGTCACCCGAAGATTTAATGCCCACGGCACTGGCCGAATAGACCTGAACATTATGCCACGCGACAATGTGGCGAAACGAGGAGCCATCCATGTCTGAAGCTTATATTTTTGACCATGTGCGCACGCCGCGCGGCCGCGGCAAGAAAGACGGTTCGTTGCACGAAGTGCCGGCGGTGCGCCTTTCGGCGAAAACCCTGGAAGCGGTGCGCGAGCGCAACGGCCTCGATACTTCGACGGTCGATGATGTGATTTTGGGCTGTGTTGATCCGGTCGGCGAGGCCGGATCCGACATTGCCCGTGCCGCCGTGTTTGAAGCCGGCTATGACGACCAAACGCCGGGCATACAAATCAACCGGTTTTGCGCCTCTGGCCTTGATGCGATCAATATGGGCGCTTCGAAAATTAGCGCTGGCGCTGACGATGTGGTGATCGCCGGCGGGGTGGAATCCATGAGCCGGGTCGGTATGGGCATGTCGGGCGGCGCCTGGCCGATGGACCCGTCGGTGGCAATCCCGTCCTATTTCATGCCGCAAGGCGTTTCTGCCGACCTGATCGCCACCAAATACGGATTTTCCCGCGACGATGTTGACGCCTACTCGGTCGAAAGCCAAAATCGCGCTGCCAAAAGCTGGGCCGATGGCCGGTTCGCCAGTTCGGTGATCCCGATCAAAGACCAAAACGGTATTACAATTTTGGACCGCGACGAACATATGCGGCCCGATACCGACATGCAGAGCCTTGCTTCGCTTGACCCTTCGTTCGTGATGATGGGCGAAATGGGCGGTTTCGACGCGGTGGCGATCCAGGCCCATCCCGACGTCGAGGCGGTCAAGCACGTCCACCATGCCGGCAACTCGTCAGGTATCGTCGACGGTGCCGCGGCATTGCTGATGGGGTCAAAAGCTGGCGGCGAGGCCATGGGTCTAATGCCGCGCGCGCGTATTCGCGCCTTTACCAATATCGGCTCCGATCCGGCGCTGATGTTGACCGGTCCGGTCGACGTTACCGAGAAATTGCTGAAACGTTCGAACATGAAGATCAGTGATATCGATCTGTTCGAACTCAATGAGGCGTTCGCGGCGGTGGTGCTGCGCTACATGCAGTACTTTAATATTGCCCACGACCAGATCAATGTGTGCGGCGGCGCGATCGCCATGGGCCATCCGCTCGGTGCCACCGGAGCAATGATCTTCGGCACCGTGCTCGACGAACTGGAACGGCGCGATCTCAACACCGCTTTGGTGACGCTTTGCATCGGTGCTGGCATGGGTACTGCGACCATTATAGAACGGGTTTGATGCGTATGCGAACATTTGACCCAAGCAACACGGCGCTGATCGTGGTCGATATGCAAAAGGGCGCCCTTGAGCGCGAAGCGGCGGGTGAGCAGCGCAACAATCCAGGCGCGCTTGCCAATATCGCCTGCCTTTTGTCGGCGTTTCGCAGCAATGACATGGCAATCATCCACGTGCGTCACGCGTCCACCGAGCCCAATTCATTGTTGCGCCCGGAACTGCCCGGATTTGTAGTAATTGACGAAGTCGCTGAGCAGCCGGGCGAGTTGGTATTGGTCAAAAATGTCAATTCCAGCTTCATTGGCACCGATCTTGAAGAGCGCCTCCATGCTGGTGGCATCGATACGCTGATGATCGTTGGATTTGCCACCAATCATTGTGTGGAAACTACCGCCCGCATGGCTGGCAATTTGGGCTTTGACACCCGCTTGGTCGAAGACGCCTGCTTCACCTTTGCCAATATGGGGCCCGACGGCACCCGGCACAGCGCGGACGCCATTCACGCTATGACCTTGGCCAATCTCAACGGCGAATTCGCCGAAATTGTAACCACACAAAATATCGTCACCGCGCTGAGCGCGGTTGCCGCCTAAGGAGAGGTCAATGACCAGCTTCACCAATTTCACTGTAGAAACCGATATTGACGGTATAGCTCTCGTTACCTGGGACATGCCCGATAAAACCATGAACGTGATCGACCAATCGGTGATCGAGGAACTCGATCAAATTCGCGAGAAGCTTGACGCCGATGATACGGTTAAGGGCGTGGTTGTTAGCTCCGGTAAGGCGACGTTTTCTGCCGGTGCCGATCTTTCCATGATGCAGGGCATGCTCGCCCGCTTTCAAAAGATGCAGGACGATGATCCGCAAGGCGCCGCGAAAATGCTGTTTGAAGGTGCTGGACGCCTAAACCATGTCTACCGTGCGATCGAGACCGGCAACAAGCCATGGGTAGCAGCGATCAACGGCGTTTGCATGGGCGGCGCACTGGAACTGACGTTAGCCTGCCATCGCCGGGTGGTAGCAGACAGCGACAAGGTGAAACTGGCATTGCCGGAGGTCAAAGTCGGCCTGTTTCCGGGCGCAGGTGGCACCCAGCGGGTACCGCGGCTGATCCACACCCAGGAAGCGCTGCAATTCTTGTTGCAGGGCAAGAATTTCGACCCAGCAAAGGCGAAAAAACTCGGCCTGGTGCATGAGGTCGTACCGCAAGAGGCACTGATCGAAACCGCCAAACAGATGATCCGTGATGGCGTAAAACCGGTGCAGCCCTGGGACCAAAGGGGTTTCAAATTTCCCGGTGGGCCGGTCTATTCGGCCGCCGGAGCCCAATTGTTCCCGCCCGCTAATGCGATCTATCGCCGCGAAACCTATGACAACTACCCGGCCGCGCGGGCGATCATGAAATGTGTCTACGAAGGCATGCTGTTGCCGATGGATACCGCGATCAGGGTCGAAACCCGCTATTTCACCGAAATACTGCAGACCACCGAAGCGGCGATGATGATCCGCTCCTTGTTCATGTCGATGCAAGACCTCAACAAGGGCGCGCGGCGCCCAGCCGGGGTCGAAAAACTCAAGCTCGCCAAGATCGCCGTGCTCGGAGCCGGTTTCATGGGTTCGGGTATCACCTTTGTGTCGGCCAAAGCCGGCATCGAAGTGGTGCTGATCGATCGTGACCAGGCGGCGGCCGACAAGGGCAAGGCCCATTCCGCCGCTTTGATGGACAAATTGGTCAGCCGTGGGCGGGCAACCGCCGATGACAAAGAAGCACTGCTGGCAAAGATCAACCCCACGGCGGACTATTCGCAATTGTCGGATGTCGACATGGTGGTCGAGGCGGTTTTCGAGGATTCCAACATCAAGAAAACCGTGACCGAACTGGCGGAAGCTCATTTGCCGAAAACCGCCATCTACGCATCCAACACGTCGACGATCCCAATCAGCGATCTGGCGAATTATTCCAAGCGGCCCGAACAGTTCATCGGCATCCATTTCTTTTCGCCGGTCGACCGGATGATGTTGACCGAGATCATCATGGGCAAGGAAACCGGCGATCGGGCGCTGGCGATGGCCCTCGACTTCGTACGCGCAATCAAGAAGACGCCGATCGTCGTCAACGACACCCGCGGCTTCTTCGTCAACCGCTGTGTGCTGCGCTATATGAGCGAAGCTTATAACATGCTGGTGGAAGGGGTGCCGGCGCCGATGATCGAAAACGTCGCCAAGATGGCTGGCATGCCGGTTGGACCATTGGCGCTCAACGACGAGACCGCGATCGATCTGTCGCACAAAATTATGCACCAGACCGTGCGCGATCTTGGCCCGGAGGCGGTCAACCAAAGCCATCTCGAACTGGTCAATTCCATGGTCGAAACCCACGAGCGGCTTGGCCGCAAAAACGGCAAGGGCTTTTATGACTATCCGGCCAAGCCGGCGAAAAAGCATTTGTGGCACGGTCTTAAAGATCTCTATCCGCAGCAGGATCCCGACCAGATCAGCGTTCAGGAACTTAAAAACCGTTTCCACGCCACCATTGCGCTGGAAGCTGCGCGTTGTGTTGCCGAAGGGGTGGTGACCGATGTACGCGAGGCCGATGTGGGCTCGATCCTCGGTTTCGGCTTTGCGCCGTTTACCGGTGGTGCGTTGTCTTACATCGATGGCATGGGTTCGACTGCCTTTGTTGTCATGTGCAACGATTTGGCGGAGAAATATGGCGATCAATTTAGGGTCAACGATCTGCTTGAGGAGATGGCCAAGGGCGACGAGAAGTTCTATGACCGCTTTAATCCGACCGGTGCGTCGGACCGGGCAGCGGCGTAACGATCCGTTCCACAGGCACGATCTATTGATTCAAACGCGGGAGTAAGCGGCCATGGCGGGCGCGATCGACTATTATTTCACTAGCATTTCGCCGTTCACCTTTCTTGGCCACCAGGCGCTGATGGCGGTTGCTGTCAAGCATGGTGTGGCGGTTAATTTCAAACCCTTCAACATGATGGAAGTTTGGAAAATTTCCGGCGCGGTGCCGCCGGGCCAGCGTCCACCGGTGCGCCAACGCTACCGACTGGTTGAACTGCAGCGGGTGGCGGCCTATCGCGGGCTTGCGCTCAACCCCAAGCCGAGCAATTTTCCAACCGATCCGACAAGGGCTGATCTGTGCTGCGCGGCGCTGGTTCTGGACGGCAAGGATGCGGGTGGGTTCCTGCATCAGGTAGGAACCGCGCTTTGGCATGATGACCGTCAAGTGGCCGATGTTGACGTGCTCGGCGAAATTCTGACCGCGCAGGGCCATGACGCGGCGGCGGTTCTCGAAGCGTCCGAAAGCGACGCTGCGAAAGCGTTGCGTGCGCAAAATACCGCCGACGCCATTGCTGCGGATGCGATCGGCGCACCGGCTTATGTGTATGGCGGTGAGGTGTTTTGGGGCCAAGATCGGATCGAATATCTTGATCAGATGATTGCTTCCGGGCGCGCGGCGTTTTGAGCCCATTTGATGGGGTAACTTTTGCGGACCCTAAAGCGTGTCGCCCAAAATTGGGTACCGGTTTTGGGAAAAATGACACGCATAAACAAAGAGATGAGCACCTCTAAAAACCCTCTATTTTGGTGGGCTGGGTGTGATTTTGAAGTTTTGAGTACCGGATAATATGTTGAAATATTTGAGGAACGCAGAAACGAAAAATTGCTCCCAGGACCCAAAAGAAGGGTTTTTGGAGGTGCTCAGATAGCGCGACGGAGTGTATCCAACGCTTCGTGACAAGCGCTAGTATAAATTCAGCCCTCGGCCACCACTTTCAGTTTTTGGCTGGGCGCGATCGGCGTCCCTTTTTCGATCCGGTTCAGCAATCTCAGTAACTCGGCCGGCCGGCTGGTGCCGCGCATCTTGGCAGCGATTGTCGCCTGGCTGTCACCGGGTCCGGCTTTGACGATTGCGATCTTCAATGGCCGGTGTTGGCGTTTTTCCAAGGCTGACAGGGTGCGGAACGAGCGGGGGATTTTGTGGTGTGGGTTAGCCGATTGCGGCTGGTTGCGCGGCATGGCAGTGATAAAGCGATAGACCTGGGATCCAACCCTGATCGCGGTAATGGCAAAACGCCATTCCTCGGTCTGCGCCTTGCCGGTGGCAGATGCCAAACCGTTGATGGTTCTGGTGGCAACGCTTTTCGGGTCGAGACCGTTGATCCATCCGCTTTTCAGATAATCGTCCAGCGCAATGCCTCCACGCACCACCACCGCATCAAACCGGGTAGCAACATCCTGCGAACTGGCGATCAGCACCGCGTCCGGCTGATTGGTGATAACGTCGTTGGCCGTAGCGCGAAACGTGATGCCAAGCCCGACATGAATAAATGCATCGCCCCGGACAAACCCTTCCTGGGGACTGTCGCCGAACAACATGCCGTCGATGCCGGCCAAATAGCCGGCGCGATCCGTGGCACCGGTTCCCGGCGCGCCAAAGAAGCGGGCGTTGCGCTCGGCAAATTCAATGCGGCGTGGCGTGCTTGGGTGCGAGGCTAAAAATCCGGGCAGACCGTTGCGCCGTTCCAGGCGTTTGAGATTGCGAAACCCCTCCATGGCCGACAGAAAACGCGCGGCTGCGAACGGATCATACCCGGCGCGGCCGATCATGCGAATGCCGAGCGTGTCGGCCTGCAATTCCTGATCGCGGCTAAACTCGGCAAACCGGATATCGTTGGCGACGATTGCCACCCGCGTCGAGGTGGAATCGCCAAGCACTTCATCGACGATGCGCTTACCGATCTTGGTGGCGTCAGCCTTTTCCTGGCGCAAAATACCATGCTGCGAAATCACATGGGCGATTTCGTGCGCTAGTACTGCTGCTACTTCTGAGCTGTCATTGGCAAGCGCCAGCAGGCCGCGGGTTACGTAGATCGATCCACCCGGCAATGCGAATGCGTTGACCAGTGGCGAGTTGAGTACGGTCACCCGATATTTGCGGCTTGGCTGCTGAGAGACGGCGGTGACTTCATCAAGCACCCGCCTGAGCATGTCGCTCAGTGGCTGGTGACGATATTCACCACCGTATTTGGCCACCACCGCCGCATGCTGTTTGTCATCGAGTGGGGCAAAATTACCGCCAAGTTTCGGGTCCGCTCCCGGGCTCCGGCCTTCGGGTTCGACTAAACAGGCCGACAGCAATCCAAGCAGCAACATCGCCAGCAATCGTGCGCTGTAGCGAATTTCAGCCGCGATTGATCGAAATCGGTACATGGATGGTACTGTCCTGGCTAAGCCGAGATGTTAAGCGGTACTATGGTTATCTGTAGTAACGCGATTACGGTTTCATGGCGCAATTTCGCCTTGATGGAAAGTGGTGTGCAATGGTTAACCAATTCTATCACCGGTGTGACCTGACATCGAAAAAAGTCAACCTTGCCTGTCGCAAGACCGTTTATCGCGACAAAAGCTCCAATTGCCCGCTTTTGTCGACAATGATCGCCGGGCCGTATCGCAGGGTTATCCAGCCGCGCGCGCGCACCATTTTTCCGACCAGGCGCCGATGTCCCGCAGCCAGTGCGGTGATCGCGGCCATATCGTCTTTCGCGACGATCACCGTGAAGTCATCACGCCAACTAGAGCCAAAATTGATGAAAAATTCCCGTTCGGTCTGGCCGGTTGAAAGCACCCGACCGGTGACGATACGGTAACTTCCGGCTTGCGCTGCCAGTTCACGGTCGTTGGCGGTAAATTCGATTGCCGGAAATTTTGCGGCCCACAGGCCGGTTTTCGCCGCCCGCGCGGCGGCCTCGGCAATCAGCGCCTCGCGGTCCAATTTATCTTCCCCAACCATGGCTGCGACCGCCGCGCCGGCACGAATGAGCACGAATGCCAACCGCTTAGTGCGCCCACCACTGTATTGCACCAGCACCGAAGCGTTTATCCGCCCATAGCGGTCCGGCAGCTCCGGTAGCGGGCAATAGCCGCGCATTGCACCTTGGCCAAGCGCTATCGCCAGATGGCTAACGCGATCCTTTGGACTGACAAATGCAGCACCGGCTATCCGCACCACCACGCCATTTGCGTCGGTAATATCACCGGTTTGGGTAATAGCTGGGTTATCGAACCTAATCGCCTGATTGAGTTGGCACGCCATCGCACTTGGCGTTGTTAGCGCCAATGCGCCTACAAATGCGCTGCTGATGGGGGGAGAACCTGACAATATCGTCCAGATCGCCATGCGCCAAATTCCAGTGATTCGGTCACCGCTCCTTGATCTTGTCACAAAATCGCTCCATCACAATGGCTTCGAATTCGTCAATCAGGCCCTAGCATATTTGCTGGCGCTAAATCGATGACGTCAACCGGTCCTGGGCGTGAAGAGGCATCGTCGGAAAATGCATAGCTATCTCGAGTTCGAGAAACCAGTCGCAGACATTGAGGGGCGTGTTCGCGAATTACGCACTCTCGCCGATAAAGATGATGGAGCAAACTTCGATAGCGAGATCGAGGGTCTGGAAACCCGGGCCCGCGACAGTCTGGCTGAGATGTATCGAAAGCTCACGCCTTGGCACAAGACTTTGGTGGCCAGGCACCCGGACCGGCCCCATTTCACGGACTATGTGGACGCTTTGGTAAGGGATTTCATTCCGCTTGCTGGTGACCGCAATTTTGCCGACGATCTGGCAATTATTGCCGGGTTTGGCCGCATCGATGGCCGCTCGGTCGCGGTAATCGGCCATGAAAAAGGTTGCGATACCAAGAGCCGCTTGCAACACAATTTCGGTATGGCGCGGCCGGAAGGATATCGCAAAGCAGTCCGTATCATGCAACTGGCCGACCGGTTCCAGGTTCCAATCGTGACCCTGATCGATACTGCTGGCGCCTATCCTGGGGTCGGCGCCGAGGAACGGGGCCAGGCAGAAGCGATCGCCCGCTCGACCGAGGCGTGTTTGAATTTGCGGGTGCCGTTGGTTTCCGTCATCATCGGTGAAGGCGGGTCGGGCGGCGCAATCGCCATCGCCACCGCAAACCGGGTGTTGATGTTGGAGCACGCTATCTATTCGGTGATCTCGCCGGAAGCCGGGGCGTCGATCCTGTGGCGTGACTCGACCAGGGCGCAAGATGTGGCGACAGCGATGAAAATCACCGCGCAAGACATCAAGGAACTGGGGATTATCGACGCCATTATTACCGAGCCGTTCGGCGGCGCGCACCGTGACCCGCAACAAGTAATCGCCAATACCGGCGATGCGATTAGGGCGGCGTTAACCGAACTGTCGGCAATGTCGGGTAATGAACTGCTTGAGGAACGTCGCAAGAAATTCCTGAAGATTGGCAGCGACCTGACGTAAAGCCACACAATGGCCGAAAACCAGGGCAACAACGCTGACAGTTGAACGGATGACCGCATTGGTGCGGCGCAATTTCTATGACAATGCCGTGAGCGCCCATTGATCCGATTGCCGGTTCATAGTTGATCGGGTGGAACAGCTTTTGGGATCGGGGCCCATTAATCTCATGCGATTTGGTTCGGATGCAAGGGTTTGGATCGGTACAAATAAGTGCAAGGGAAGGCTTTTGCCTTTTCGAGTATTGTCTTCGGTCATAAAATCCCTTGCTTACAATCTCGAAGGACGTCAGAGATTTGCTCGTTGGATAGCTTGGGAAACCTTGAAAGTGGGGAGGCTTCCTAGGTCTTTTCGCTTATTTTACCAGCAAATTCGCTGACGCTAAATAGATGATACTAGTGGGTACCGGTTTTGGGAAAATGACACGCATAAACAAAGAGATAGCGCGACGAAACTATTCCAACGCTTCGTGACAAGCGTTAGACAAGCGGCAACAGGATGGACGGAACGGGTCTGATGGCGTTTCGACAAAATTTGGATTGGCTGCGCATAGCGCGGCTGGCAACCCTGGCCACCGCCATGGCGGTGATCGCTGGCTGTCAGGCCGATATCGGCTCGATTTATCCCAAGGAACAGGCGCCAGTTCCGGAACGTTTGATCAAGAAGATGAAGGCGCAGGGCATGACCACGCGCTCGCCGATCGTGGTCAGAATTTATAAGATCGAGAACCAGCTGGAAGTGTGGAAGCGTAAGGATACTGGGCGCTATGGGTTGCTGGAAATCTATGAAATCTGCAAATGGTCCGGCAAGCTCGGACCGAAATTCAAGGAAGGGGACCGCCAGGCGCCGGAAGGCTTTTATACTGTGGCGCCAGCGCAAATGAACCCGAATTCCGACTACCATTTGTCGTTCAATATCGGTTATCCGAACAAATACGATCAAGCGCATGGCCGCACCGGTCGCCATCTGATGGTACACGGCGCCTGTTCGTCGGCCGGTTGTTATTCGATGACCGATGATCTGGTGCAGGAGATTTATTCGCTTGCCCGCGATGCTTTTAAGGGCGGCCAGCGCGATTTCCAGATCCAAGCTTATCCGTTCCGCATGACAGCGGAAAACATGGCCAGGCACCGCGACAACGAGCACTACTCGTTTTGGCAAATGCTCAAAGTCGGCAGTGATCATTTTGAAGTCAATCAATACCCGCCGAAAGTCAATGTTTGCGAAAAACGTTATGTCTTCAACGAGGTAGCCGAGGAGAACGAGAAATTCCGGCCTAGCAAAGAGTGTCCGGCGACCACCATGTCGGAAACCCTGGGGGCAGCGCTGGCGCAAAAACGCAACAAAGATGCCGAATTGTTCAATCAAGAACTGGCCAAGATCGAACGCGAACAGCAGATGGAAAAACTACTGGCGTTTGGCGCCAATGACAGTGCGGCCGATCAGCCGGCTAGCCCGGCCACCCAGGCTGAGGTGACGCAAACCGCAACCGTGCCGTCGCCGGCTAGCGTCGGTGCTGCAGCCGAAACGGTTCCTGCGCCCGAGCCGCGTCCGGGTTCAGATTCGGAACTGGTGGCAACCAGCACCGCCGAGACCAAAAAAGCCGGTTGGCTGGACTGGTTGACCAACTAATACCAATGGTGGACACTTATGGTTGTGGCGCCGGCGTGGCCCAATTGACCACTGGCAAGGCGCAAAAAGCGCGGTAGAGTTGCCTACTTCATGCCTTTCGCAACCAAGTCCAGGGGTCAAGCGCTAATTGCGCACCAGAAACCTGATGCACCTGGATGGCAGCAGACGATGAAGCACATAGTTTTGTTTATCGCGGCGATCATCACCACCGGCGCTGGGCTAGTGCTGGCCGGGCATTTTACCCGCGCGCCATTGGTCATGGAAATCGAAGATCGGGTGTTGCGCAAATTGGCGCAATGGAACCTGCCGGGCGGCCGTACGCTGTTGGAAATCGGCCGCGCGCGATTGCCGGCGGTTCTTGCCAATCATGGCCGCAAGCTCGGCGATCCGGTGTTTATTCGTATCTACAAAAAGCAAGCGCGGCTTGAGGTTTGGATGGATGGTGACGGTGGCTACGTCCAAGTCGCCGACTATCCGATCTGCCGCTGGTCGGGCGATCTTGGTCCCAAGCTCAAGGAAGGCGACCGGCAAAGCCCAGAGGGTTTTTATGAGGTCTCGGCACGGCAACTGAACCCGAATTCGCGCCACCACCGGGCGTTTAATATCGGCTTTCCCAACGCCTATGACCGCCATCACAATCGCACTGGCACCTTTTTGATGGTGCATGGTGGTTGCTCGTCGATCGGTTGCTACGCGATTTCCGATCTGGCAGTCGACAAAGTTTATTCGATTGTCGAAGCAGCGCTTGGCGGTGGACAGACTTCTGTGCCAGTGCATATTTTTCCATTTGAGATGAGCGATGCTAAATTGGATGCCCTTGCCGGATCAAAGTGGGAAGCGTTTTGGCGTAACCTTAAAATAGGCCATGATCTTTTCGCCGAAACCGGCCGTCCGCCCGCTGTTTCGGTGTGCGATGGCGCATATGTGTTCAACGAAAACCGCGCTTCCGACTGCCGGATGGTGCGGGCTTGGTAGGTGGTGCCAACTCCACCGGCGGGCTTGCCGGTTACCCCAAACGCCCGTGACAATGTTTGAATTTTTTGCCCGAGCCGCACGGGCATTGTTCGTTACGGCCCACCTTACCCCAACTTGATGGGTTATTTGGATCGCGTTTGGTGGCCGCGATCCTGGCCGTGCTTGGCGCCTGCAACACGCCAATATCGCCGTCCATTGCATTACCAAACCCATCGAGCATGGCATGTTCTTCGACCATATCAGGTAACGGCTCGTCGGGCTCGGTACGCTCGACCAGTTCGACCCGCATCATCTGTCCGGTCACGGCCTGACGCAAATTTGTCAGCATGGTCTGGAACAGTTCAAAACTCTCCGATTTATATTCGTTTAGCGGGTCGCGCTGGGCGTAACCGCGAAAGCCGACCACAGAACGCAGATGATCGAGGTTGACCAGATGCTCGCGCCA
The DNA here is from genome assembly GCA_965248715.1 of Rhizobiaceae bacterium. Taxonomy (GTDB): domain Bacteria; phylum Pseudomonadota; class Alphaproteobacteria; order Rhizobiales; family Rhizobiaceae; genus CBDFKB01. Next base: position 7,034 of record CBDFKB010000004.1, on the reverse strand, counting down.
CAATTCGTCCAGTGTTTGCAGCATCACCAGTTTTTGGATCTGAGGCAGCACTTCGGGTCCAAAGTGTTGTTCGCGATCGTTAGACTTCGCATCGGTCAGTTCCAGCAAACGCTCGGCAATCGCTTCTTCGTCGATGCCTTCTTCTTTCGCCCAGTCCTCAACCGGCACATCAAGATCGAAATATTGTTGAATGCTTGTTTTCAGACCGGCCATATCCCATTGTTCGGCATAAACCTTTTTCGGGATGTGGCTGGCAATCAGATCCTCGATCACCTCATGGCGCATGTCGGCGATGGTTTCGGAAAGCGATGAACCCTCCATCAATTCAATGCGTTGCTCGAAGATAACCTTGCGCTGATCGTTCATCACATCGTCGAATTTCAGCACATTTTTGCGGATGTCAAAATTGCGTGCTTCGACCTTTTTTTGTGCCCGTTCCAGTGCCTTGTTGATCCACGGGTGAACAATCGCCTCGTCTTCTTTCAGACCGAGCTTTTGCAGCATGCCGTCCATGCGTTCGGAGCCGAAAATCCGCATCAGATCGTCGTCCAGCGACAAGAAGAATTTAGAGTGCCCGGGATCGCCCTGACGCCCGGAACGACCACGCAACTGGTTGTCGATGCGCCGGCTTTCGTGGCGCTCGGTGCCGATGACATACAGGCCACCGGCGGCAATCGCATTAGCCTTCAGAGTTTCCACCTCGACGCGAATGGCTGCTTCCTTGGCAGCCATTTCATCGCCTTCGCTATCGCTGAGTTCGCCTTGCACCCGCATGTCGGCATTGCCGCCCAACTGAATGTCAGTGCCGCGCCCGGCCATGTTGGTGGCAATGGTGATAGCACCTGGCACCCCAGCCTGGGTGATGATTGCCGCTTCCTGCTCGTGATAGCGGGCGTTGAGTACTTGAAACTCCTTGATCCCGGCCTTTTTTAACAGGTCTGCCAAATGTTCCGATTTTTCGATTGAAGTGGTGCCGACCAGCACCGGTTGTTTGCGATCGCGGCATTCGGTGATCAAAGAAATGATCGCCCGGTATTTTTCCTGCGCGGTGCGGTAAACTTCATCATCATCATCGATCCGTGTAACCGGCATATTGGTTGGCACTTCGACCACGTCGAGGCCGTAAATGTCCATGAACTCCTCGGCCTCGGTTGCGGCCGTGCCTGTCATGCCGGCGAGCTTTTCATACATACGGAAGTAATTTTGGAAGGTGATCGACGCCAGGGTTTGGTTTTCCGGCTGTATGGCGGCGCCTTCTTTGGCTTCAAGCGCCTGATGCATGCCCTCGGAAAACCGGCGGCCTGGCATCATACGACCGGTAAATTCGTCGATGATTACCACTTCATCATTGCGGACAATATAGTCCTTGTCGCGCTTAAACATTTTGTGCGCTTTGAGCGCGTTGTTGATGTGGTGGACGATGGCGACATTTTCCACATCGTAAAGCGATTCACCCTTCAACAGGCCGGCTTCACTCAGTTTTTCCTCAAGCTTCTCGTTGCCATCCTCGGTAAAGGTCACCGAACGCTGTTTCTCGTCCAGTTCATAATCGCTCTCGTCGATTAAGGGGATGAATTTGTCGATGGTGGTGTAAAGATCTGACCGGTCGTCGAGGGGCCCGGAAATGATCAAAGGCGTGCGTGCCTCGTCAACCAGGATCGAGTCTACTTCATCTACGATGGCATAATGGTGCTTGCGCTGCACCATCGCCTCGAGCTCATACTTCATATTGTCGCGCAAATAGTCGAAGCCGAACTCATTATTGGTGCCGTAAGTGATGTCGGCTCTATAGGCGTCGCGTCGTTCCTGGTCGCCCTTGCCATGGACAATCACGCCCACATCCATGCCGAGAAAATTGTATATCGCGCCCATCCATTCGGCATCGCGTTCGGCCAGATAATCGTTGACCGTCACAATGTGAACACCGCGCCCGTTAAGAGCGTTGAGGTAGGCTGGCAAGGTCGAGACCAAGGTTTTGCCTTCCCCGGTTCGCATCTCGGAGATCGAGCCCTCATGCAGCACCATGCCGCCAACCAGTTGTACGTCGAAATGCCGCTGGCCAAGGGTCCGCTTGGCCGCTTCACGAACCGTGGCGAACGCGGGTACCAGTAGTTCATCTAGGGGTTTGCCGGCAGCGACCTCAGCGCGCAACGCGCCAGTGCGTTCGCGCAACGCGCCGTCGCTCAAGCCTTCCAGCTCGCTTTCCAGCACGTTGATTGCATCGACCCGCGGTGCCAGCGCCTTGATGCGCCGGTCATTGGAGGAGCCGAACATACTTCGGAATACGTTGGCAAATGCGACCATCAACGGCCTCTTCATCGCGGTTGCAAGGTCGGTCCAAACGATCCGCCGCGCCGCAAGACCGATCCTGAGCGAATACGGTGCGTGTTCGGCAAAGCGCTGCCTGAATCAAACTTCCAAATTACAGCATGTCCGATCCAAGATTACGGCAAAGTTTCCCGGCAATTGTGGACGATCGGTCGATGGACAGATAAGAGGGGGTTTGAGCGATGTCAACGTGGCGCAGCAACATGGTTGCCATGGTGTACGCCGGAAAATTCAACCGTTCACTAGGATGATCCACGTGCAGCAGTTTCCAAGCAATCAATCTTCATGCCCGGGTTGGGCATTTGCGTCAGTCCTGATACAGCCTCTAAGCCGATTTGCGGCCGCACTGCGCACGCCAAACCCAAGCAAAATTGATCCGGTGTGGCCGAAAGCCGCTCTGGGAGCTTTTTTAGCACTTGGTGCCATCGGCCCGCCGAATATCGCCGCCGCAGAAGTGATCGCCATATTAGGCGGTGTCGAAATCACTCGCGATGAACTGGATTTTGCCCGCCGCGACCTGGAGCCGCAGTTCAGTCAAATTGAGCCGGAAAAACGTGAGGCTGCAATCTTCAATGCCCTGGTCGATATCAAGGTACTGGGAGCGCTTGGTGAGCAGGCCGGCCTGGCCGAGGGCGAGGAATTCGCCGCACGCATGCAGTTCCTACGCTCGCGCGCGCTGCACAATTCATTCTTCCGCTCAACAATCGTGGAAAAGATCACCGACGATCAAGTCAAGGCCCGTTATGACCAAGAAATTGCCGCGATGATCGGCGAGGTAGAGGCAAGCCACATTTTGCTAGCAACCGAGGAAAAAGCCAGATTAGTGATCGAGGAGTTGGACGCCGGGGCTGATTTCGCCGAATTGGCAAAGCAAAAGTCAACCGGACCAAGCGGTGCGAGCGGCGGGTCGCTTGGCTATTTTGGTGCCGGACAGATGTTGCCGACGTTTGAAGCGGCTGCGTTTGCGCTCGAAACCGGTGCATATACCAAGGTGCCGGTTAAGACCGATTTCGGTTGGCATGTCATCTTGAAAACCGGTGAACGTCAAATCGATCCGCCGGAGTTTGAGCGCGCGCGCGGCGGTATATTGAATTTATTACTACAGGAGCGCTATGTGGTGCTTCTTTCTGAAAAGCGAGCCGCGGCAGAGCTTGAAATACTCGATGAAACATTGAAGGCAGACCCGCTGGTCGCACGCTGAGCGGTCTGTGGTCGAAAAACAAATCCGATGATCTCACCGCTAGCACCAGAAACCATTGCTGAGCTTACGCCGCTTGCCGGCGTCAGGCTTGGTACGGTCGAAGCCGGGATCAAATTTCGCGGACGCGCTGATTTGTTGGTTGCCGCTTTTGCGCGGCCAGCCAGCGTCGCGGGGGTGTTTACCCGCTCGAAATGCCCGTCTGCACCGGTCGATTGGTGTCGCGCCCATCTGGCCAGCGGCACCGCCAGATGCCTGGTGGTTAATTCTGGCAATGCCAATGCTTTTACCGGCGTGCGCGGTATTGATGCGGCAACGGCAACCGCACAGATAGCTGCCGGCGCGCTTGGGTGTTCCCCCTCGGAGGTTTTTCTCGCCTCCACCGGGGTGATCGGTGAGCCACTTGATGTCAGCGGGTTCGACGATGCAGTCAAAAAGGCGCTGCAAGTCGCGACCCCCGGCAATTGGCTTGATGCCGCGCGCGCGATCATGACCACCGACACTTATCCCAAGCTGGCCGCGCGCAGTTTCCACATTGCCAATACTGAGGTAACCGTCAACGGCATCGCCAAAGGGTCAGGCATGATCGCACCCGATATGGCGACCATGCTTTCGTTTGTCGCAACCGATGCGGCGGTATCTCCCAAGTGCCTGCAGAAGATAGTTGATCGACACACAGCAACCACATTTAATGCGATTACCGTCGACAGCGATACCTCGACTTCCGATACGGTGCTGGCGTTCGCCACCGGCGCGGCCGCTACGCCGCTGATCAATAACAAGGCCAGTGTCGGCTACCAAGCGCTAAGCGAAGCGATTGGCGCCGTCATGCATGATTTGGCCATGCTTGTGGTGCGCGACGGCGAAGGTGCGAGTAAGCATGTGGAGATCACCGTTGAACAGGCTGAAAGCGACCCATCGGCGCGCCGGGTGGCGTTTGCAGTGGCCAATTCGCCTTTGGTAAAGACCGCGATCGCCGGCGAGGATGCCAATTGGGGCCGCATTGTCATGGCGGTGGGCAAGGCAGGCGAGGCGGCCGACCGCGACCAATTGGCGATCCATTTTGGTGATGTCCAGGTGGCGGCAAACGGCGAGCGCGACCCTAATTATAGCGAGGAGGCCGCTTCGGCGGTCATGAAAAAACCAGAAATCGCGATCCGCATCGCCCTTGGGGTTGGTAGCGGACGGGCGACGGTTTGGACTTGTGATCTTACCCATGACTATATCTCGATCAATGGCGACTACCGCAGCTAATAGCATTCGCTGTGGCGGTCTCGCGGTGGCTGAGCCATGACTGAACCGGGCATGATCGCCGATTTGCCGAGGCTGTCTCAGGTGCGACGGCTGGAAGCGGTCAGTTTTCGCGCCTTCCCGTGTGGCTCGACCTGGTATGACGGCACCTGGGCGGTGCGGCTGACGGCTGCGTTACCGGCGCGGCGACTGAACTCGGTCAACCCCCTCGACCCGTCGGACCATTATGAGTTGGAAACCCGGGTGGAGCGCGCCCACCATCATTTCAGCGGCTTCGGGCGCCGGGCGGTGTTTCGCCTGTCACCGCTGGCGCCGGTGGAACTGGTCGGTTTGCTTGCCCGCACAGGGTGGCGCAGTGAGGATCGCAGCGTAGTCATGTTGCTGGCGCTTGAGCAGCTGGATTTCGATAATGTGCTGGATCAGGTGCCGTTGCGCGACACCGGCCTGTGGGTTGACGCCATGCTGGCGCTGACGCAAAAGCCGGCCGATGCAAAGCCCGGCTATTGTGAAACCATCGCCAACACCGATCCACTGACCGGACTGTTTTTGCACAGCGACGGCGATGGCACGCCAAAGGCGGCGGCGCGCTGTGTGGTCGACCGTGATCTGGCCGGAATTTTTGATGTGGTGACCGCAGCGGCCGAGCGCGGCAGGGGGCATGGCCGCGCGATCGTACTCAATGCGCTCAAATGGGCCCGCCACCACGGTGCCACCCATGCCTGGCTACAAGTGGAAACCGAAAACCGGCCCGCCGTGTCGCTTTATCACCGGCTCGGTTTTGGCGATGTCTATCACTATAGCTACAGCGCTTTGCCGGATGAGGATTGAGCCGAGCTACCAAGATGGTTGGGGCGGTGGGAATTATGTTGTTTGCCCGTGGATCGACACTGTAACCGGCGAGCAGAGAGACATTTCGGGTCGAAAAGCACTCTGGACAAACCAGCCGGCAAGCGCATAGAACCTAACTTGCCGCGCCGGCGTGGCCGTGCCGCTTTAGCTCAGTTGGTAGAGCATCGCATTCGTAATGCGGAGGTCGCGTGTTCGAGTCACGCAAGCGGCACCAAATCGGACTTTCCGGCACGAACACTCTCTAACACCTTGAAAGGTAAGGAGGTTTTTGGTGTTCGATAACCCTCATTTCGGCAGTAGGCTATGGGTTCGGAAAAGGCCAGTCTGAGCACCAGTCTTTTCATGTGATAGTGGCCGCAAGCCCATAGATTCCAGGGGTTTGCGAGAAATTGCAGGGAGTGTTCGATAAATTTATCATAACTGTCGCCTGATTTGTGTTGGATCGTGCTGTCATACCAATCGCATTTGAGTTTGGCTCAGTATGGGTATGCAAATCAGTTTCTTTCTGATTCGAGATGGCAAAGGAGATTTGCCATGCCTGCAGTTGTTGAACTTCGAGTTGATTTTGATGCGCGGTATCTTCGCTTGCTTGCCAAGCGGTGTAGGGATGCCAAACAAAGCCGTCGCTTATTGTCGATTGCAGCCGTTTATGACGGTATGAACCGGTCAGAGGCGGCACGGATCATCAGGTCCCGTATGACTGGGTTCACCGTTTCAATGCCGCTGGCCCGGACGGTCTTGTGGACCGTAAAGCGCCGGGTGCCAGGCGGCGATTGACTGAAGAGCAAATGAATGAGCTTGAGGCCATCGTCGCGGCTGGCCCTGACACGGCTACCACCGGTCTGGTTCGTTGGCGCTGCCGCGATCTTCAAGAGCTTATCGAGGAACGTTTTGGTGTTGCTTACAAGGAACGGGCGGTTGCCTATCTGCTGAGGAAACTGGGTTTTTCGCGCATCTCCGACCGTCCGCAACACCCAAAGCAGGATGAAGCAAGGATCGGCCAGAAAAATGGGCGGTGCCGTATCTGGGCAAAGAAAGGCACCCGCCCTCGCTTGCCGGCTGATCAGCGCTATCAAAACGCCTATCTGTTTGGCGCCATCTGCCCAAAGCGTGGCACCGGGGCTGCGCTGATGCTGCCGTGGGCCCATACCGAAGCCATGCAATTGCACCTCAATGAGATCAGCAAAACCGTCGCCGCAAACGCTCACGGCGTTGTTCTTATGGACCGGGCTGGCTGGCACACGACAGGCAAGCTCATCGTGCCAGATAATCTCACTATCATTTTGCTGCCATCGCGATCGCTGGAACTGAACCCGGTTGAGAACATCTGGCAGTACATGGGTGAAAACTGGCTTTCAAACAGCGTCTTCGAAACCTACGAAGCCATCATTGATGCAGGTTGCAGAGT
>CBDFKB010000003.1:0-54825 GCA_965248715.1 Rhizobiaceae bacterium | reverse complement strand
CGATAATTGCGCTGCACGCACCGGCAATACTCTCCACCGAGCGTGCCAGGTACTCGTCCAGCGCTGGCGCGACTATCACTCAGTTCCCGGCGATGACCAGCGCTATCAAGATGCCGCCAATCCAATAATTGATGCAGTGGGCAATTCTCCGTTTGGCAACGCCTGAAACTGCTGAAGAACTTCAACCATCAACGCTGAAATTGGCCAGGGACCTAAGCCGGAGCGATCCTCTGAAGTTGCGCGAACCGGCATCAGCAATTTTTCCATTAATGTCGCAAAATTTGTGGCTAAAAACGTTGCGAGTGGTGCAATCGGAGCGGTCGGAGGCTTAGCAGTAACAAGTCCAGAAACATTTCAATTATCACTGTGACATTTGAAACTGCTCAGCTCTTTTTTATGGAAAACCAATTGGAACTGCGTGGTTTAGCTTCAGTCGCCGGGCAGGAGCTATCCTGGCTTACATCGTTCCTCGATTGGCTGGAGCGTCAAATAAACAAACCAAAGAAAAAATAGCCTACCACCCCTCATTCAGCCACCTCCACATCGGTCAGATAAAAATCGCCGCCCTTGAACAACAGCGGCATGTCTTCCACTTTCGCCACGCCATAGGCGATGCAGTCGCCGAAATTCAACCCGGCGGCGTGCCGGCCCTTGCCATAGCGCCAAAAAGCATCGCGTGCCGCCAGAGCATGCGCTTGGCTAAACGGCAGGATCGTGAACCTGCCGGTGGCCACAAACTCGTCCAGCTTCGACAAGCCGTGTGATCCGCGGCTGGTCATAACCATCGAAGTTTCCAAAAAATTGGGTGCCGGTATCAGCGGTTTGTCGGCTGAGTTTATGACGCGGATAAAGCGTTCTTTCTCAGCTTCGCCGGTGAGTATCGCAACCATCGCCGAGCTGTCGATGATCATTGGGTAGGAATGCCGAACTGGTCATAGCCAAGGATTTCGTCCTCGCTGCGCTCATCTATGATCGGTAAACTGGCCGCCTCCTCGGCGATTTTTTTAAGGCGTTGGTATTTGGCCTCGTCCCACTTTTTCTTGGTTCCGGTCTCGCGCTCGACCTCGTGGGTCAAAGCCTGGCGGATCGCCTCGGTAAGCGAAATCTTGCGCGCCTTGGCGAGTTTGCGCGCCAAGCGTTCCACCTCAGCGTTTTTGATCGACATGCCCATGGCCAGAAACCCAGTTATATAATAATGTAGAAATTATATAATGAGCCAACACAAATAGGCAAGGCGCATATACATACCGCCTTCACGATCTGCGCTATCTGTTTGTTTTGTCGCGTATTCTTGTCCGAAAACCGGTGCCCACTTTTCGGGAATACGCTAGCGCTTGTCACACAAACGCTCCAACGTTTCGCAAAAAGGGCTCTAAGTCAGAGCCAAAGATTAGCCCTCGACTTCCAAATTGACCGCTTTGGGACCCTTGCCGTGTTTGTCGGGCTCGGTCTCGAAGGTAACCTTTTGGCCGTCCTCAAGCCCGGTGAGGCCCGATTGTTGGACGGCTGAAATATGGACGAATACATCTTTGGATTCGTCCTCTGGGGATATGAATCCAAACCCCTTGGATTGATTGAAGAATTTGACTGTGCCGGTCTGGCGCATTTCATGGGTCCTTTCACGTGGCAATAGTGCGCATATAAGCGCGCGGTTTCAGGCAGTCTTCGATATGTCGGGAAAGGTTCATTTGTCGTTGTCGTCCGCGGCTCCAGCCATTCACGTTCAGCGGGTGCCCCGCCAACGGACCGGGATGTATTTTTTGCGCATCCCTGCGCCGGTTCCAGTCACCGTGGCTCGCAAATTGCCCGAACCGACACAGACAATGACGGAAAATCAGAAAAAAGAAAAGCAGGAAAGTGCGAACGCTTCGAATTGGGCCTACCCCTTTTCATCGGGTTCGACTCCCGCCATATTGCGTTGATGGCCAAAACAAGAACAAAAAAGACCGGAGACCCGCGAAAAGACCGGGCTCAAGCAGATGGAAACGTCGACGGTTTCAACGAGGCACCGCAGCCGAACCTGAAGGGCGCGCCGTTTAGCGGCAATATCGGCGACTGGTTCGACGAAATCGAAGCCGAGGAAGCACGCCGGGCCCGTGCTGCTGAGACCAGCAAAATTCGATCCGAAGCCGGCAAACACCGGGTCAAGGCGCAACGCGCAGCGCGCAAGGCCGCTTCACCCGAAATTGGCTCCAAACGTACCGGCGGCGGCACCACTATCGGCGGCACTAACGATCCGCGTGAACGCGCCGCGGCCGGCCTGAATCCGGTCGCTGGGCTGGACATCAGCCTTGAAGATGCGGAAAAACTGCTGGCTGATGCCAAGTCCAAGGACAAGAAAACTGGCCGCACGCGCTCGCTCAAGTCGGGGCCAGTTCCATTCAGCTTGCCGCCGGGGATAGGCGGCACCGGCGGCGTTACTGCCACGGTCGAGGCCTTGGCGCAGTTGATCGAGCATGGTCGCGAGGAATTAAAGGGGGAAATATGGGTTCCACACCGCCCGGAAAGGCCAGAGAAATCCGAAGGTGGCATCGAACTGAAAACCGTCAGCGAATTCGAACCGAAGGGGGACCAGCCTACCGCGATCGTCGACCTGGTTGCTGGCATTCGCGACCATGAGCAGACCCAGGTTCTGTTAGGGGTTACCGGATCCGGCAAGACCTTCACCATGGCCAAGGTAATCGAGGCGACCCAGCGCCCGGCGCTGATTTTGGCGCCAAACAAGACCCTGGCGGCCCAACTCTATGGCGAGTTCAAATCCTTCTTCCCCAATAATGCGGTCGAATATTTCGTTTCCTATTATGATTACTACCAGCCCGAAGCCTATGTGCCACGCACCGATACATATATCGAAAAGGAATCCTCGGTAAACGAGCAAATCGACCGCATGCGCCATTCTGCAACCCGGGCGTTGCTGGAGCGCGACGACGTAATCATCGTTGCCTCGGTTTCATGCATCTACGGCATCGGTTCCGTGGAAACCTACACTGCCATGACCTTTCAGATGAAAGTCGGTGATACACTCGACCAACGGCAATTGCTGGCCGATCTGGTGGCGCAGCAATACAAACGCGCCGATGCAAATTTCGTGCGCGGCTCGTTTCGGGTGCGCGGCGACACCATCGAGATTTTCCCGGCCCACCTGGAAGACGCGGCCTGGCGGATTTCCATGTTCGGCGATGAAATCGAGACCATCACCGAATTCGATCCCCTGACCGGCACCAAGACCGGGGAGATGGAACGGGTTAAGATTTACGCCAACTCCCACTATGTGACGCCGCGCCCGACGCTCAATCAAGCTTCCAAATTGATCCGCGAGGAATTGCGGCAGCGGCTTGAAGAATTGAACAATGCTGGCCGATTGTTGGAGGCGCAGCGGCTTGAACAGCGTACACGGTTCGATCTTAAAATGATCGAGGCGACCGGTTCATGCGCCGGTATCGAGAATTATTCGCGCTATCTGACCGGACGCAAACCGGGCGAGCCGCCGCCGACTTTGTTTGAATATATTCCCGATAATGCGCTGATCTTCGTCGACGAAAGCCACGTCACCGTGCCCCAACTTGGCGGCATGTATCGCGGCGATTTCCGCCGCAAGGCGACGCTGGCCGAATATGGCTTCCGGTTGCCGTCATGCATGGACAACCGGCCGCTTCGGTTCGAGGAATGGGATGCAATGCGCCCGCAAACGATGGCGGTTTCGGCGACCCCTGGTGGTTGGGAGTTGGAACAGGCAGGTGGTGTGTTTGCCGAACAGGTGATCCGGCCTACCGGCCTGATCGACCCGGAGATTGTATTGCGCCCGGCACAGACACAGGTCGACGACCTACTGGGCGAAGTCAAACAAGTGGCCGCCGCCGGCTACCGCACCTTGGTCACCACCTTGACCAAACGGATGGCCGAGGATTTGACCGAATATCTGCACGAGCACGGCGTCAAAGTGCGTTATCTGCACTCCGACATCGATACGTTGGAGCGCATCGAGATTATCCGTGATTTGCGCCTTGGTGCATTTGATGTCCTGATCGGCATCAATTTGTTGCGCGAAGGGCTCGACATTCCCGAATGCGCGCTGGTGGCGATCCTCGATGCCGACAAGGAGGGGTTCCTGCGCTCGGAAACCTCGCTGATCCAGACCATCGGTCGGGCAGCGCGTAATGTGGATGGCCGGGTGATCCTTTACGCTGACAAAATAACCGGTTCGATGGAGCGTGCTATCGGCGAGACCGACCGGCGCCGCGAAAAACAGGTCGCCTGGAACCAGGCCAACGGCATTACCCCGGAATCGGTGAAGAAGAACATCTCCGACATTCTCGGCAGCGTTTACGAGGGTGACCATGTGCGGGTTGACGCAGGGCTTGCCGAAGACGGGCCAGGCCATCTGGTTGGCCACAATCTCAAGGTGCACATTGGCGTTTTGGAAACCCGGATGCGCGATGCCGCCGCCGATCTCGACTTTGAAACCGCGGCCCGCCTGCGCGACGAAATCAAACGGCTGCAAGAGGTCGAACTGGCGGTTGCCGATGACCCATTAGCCCGTGATGCCGGAGTTCAGAACACGCAAACCGCACGCAAAGACAATGCGCGGGGGAAATTTGACCGCAAGCAAGCCCCTGCCGCCGTGCCTGGGCAGGCAATTTCGAGCGGTCAAAGCGTTAGCGGGCGAACCAATTCGGGTTCGGATGAACCCGTAAAAAATCAACCAGATTCATCCCTGTTTCGCAAAAACGCGCTTGACGAAATGACGGTCGGGCGCACCGAAAGGCCAGCAAAGCCCGATGGCTGGCAGCGACCACGGCAAAGTTACGGTGAAGACATGCGCGAAGGGCTGGCGACCGATGGGACGGAAGCAAAAAGCAGTACTTCAGCCCAGATAGCGGCTGAAGAGCCCGCCGGCCAGTCAGTCCGCGCCCACGCAGGCGAAGAGCGGAGCAAACTTGCCGCGAGTGGAGAAAATTCTGACCCCAGACCGATCCGCCGTCATAAAATTGGCCTCGGCTCCCACGAAGATCCCGTAGACGAGAAAAGGCGCAAACGCCGGCCCGGCAAGACCGGCAAGCCTGGGAAGTGAGGAAAGTTAGGAAAGTTAGGAAAATGAGGGAAGTAATGATATTCACCCCCATATTCACATTCTGACCACAATTGAACCGTCCCCTGAATTGATTGATACAACAAGGAGTTTTGCCATGTCTGTTGCCCGAGTTACCGAAATCATTGCCAGTTCCAGCAAGAGTTTCGAGCATGCCGCGCGAAAAGGGGTTGAGCGCGCCGCCGAAACCCTAAAAAATGTCGAGGGCGCGTGGATCAAGGACCAAAGCATGGTGGTCAAGGATGGCCAGATCGCGGAATTCCGCGTGGTCTTGAAGGTGACATTCATTCTTAAGGACTGACCGCAGTAGTATTCGATAAACCAAGCAATCCCAAGCGTCCGAATATTGCCTCCTGTGACCGATGTTTCTGCGGGTTTCGGCCATGCGCGCCGGGCTTGTGGTAGCACCAAAAGCGGGCCTCGAATAAGTCGCAGTGCAAAATTGCCTGGCCGTATTATACCAATGCTCACTACTGTCCGGGAAAATAGGATGGCGGTTGAAAAAGTCCATTGTTTGAACGGTTTGGGGTAAAATACGGGTTGCAGGACACCGATTTTCCGCAGACCAAACAATGGACCCGGCCAGACCTATGCGCTTGATTGTGCTTGCAATAGTGCTACCTTCCGGGCAGCTATTGAGCGGTCACATCTGGCTACCGCCAGACCCCGCCGAGTGTTCCAATGGCGATGCCAATTCCGCCGGCCACGCCGGACTCTTGCACATAAAGTAAATTGCTATTCGAAATCGGCGATAGATCGACGGTCGGCACTTGAAATTGGGTGGATCCGATACTGCCGGTCTCGAAACTGGGAAAGCCGATTTTTGATCCGCCGGCTCCATTTGGGGTAAAATTCATCCAGGATTGATTGCCGCCGGCACCGACAATTTGCGCCTTTATGAACCAGACTGCAGACTGAGGAAATACACTGCCGTATTGCGATTGCAACATTGGCGATAGGTCGATTTTGGCAAACTGATCGACAAATACTCCGACGGTCTGGCCAAGCTGGATGGTTTCGCCATTAATCCAGCCGGAGAGGTTGGCCGGATCGGTGACCTGCAATTGATTTGGCGTCGGCGTTGCCTTCATCCACGCAGTTTGCCTTGGGGCTTTGGAAGTATTTTCAATCGCTATGTAGCACACACCATCCATATAATTGCTGAAGAACTGATCGGCGATGGCGGCCGATAAAGTGATGGTGTCAGATGAAATGCTGGAAATGGTCGCGGTGCGGGGCATAGGGCCGCGGGCCAGATCCATGCGCCATACCGACGAAAGATTGTCGCCCGCGTTCGGGATAAACAGAAAATTGGGGACCGGCGCACCGGTCACGTAATCGATTTCTCCGTTTGGAAACTGAATGCTGCCATTGGTAGCGTTTGCGACAACCGCTTCATTCCACACCGCACCGTCTATGCTGACCTTCAGCCGCCAGTTGTCATCGCCGGCAAGTCCGGTCTCGGCACGGCCTGAATAGCCTGTCTGGAAAACGATCGATGCGGTATCTGGTGCGGTTTCCTTGTTAATGGCCTGGCGCATGCTGCCGGTGCCGGGCGTCACATCGTCGTGGCTAAACAACACCGCGTCCGATTTCACCGCCAGCCGATTGGTAGTGTCGCTGGTAGTATTGATGCCGAGCATGCTGAGGTTGGCCGGTTCATCGGGCAATGGTAGCTGCGACCATTGCCCGTCGATGAATGTAGTATAGAGCCTGGTTGTCCGATCAAAGACCAGCCATCCATCTTGTGGCGCGTAAAACGCCCAGGCGCCATCCTGCCAGGCAGCGATTTCATTGTCATGCCCGGCCCAGTCGCCGGACCCGCCGGCGGCAACGATATAGCGCTCGCCGTTCGACGGCGCGGGCGGCGGCGCGGTCAATTGAGTATCCTCGACGCCGGTTTGCACCAATGCGTCCAAGCCGCTGATTGCTTCGTTGTGGGTTACGTGCTTTTGCGCCTGGTTGGACAGGATATAAGGAAGGTCTAGATTAACGGTGCGTTGCATTGCGGTCCCCTGCTACGGAGCCGCCATTGTTGACCAACTGGTTTCACTGGTGCATTGAAAATGCCCGCGCCTTGATGAAATTTTACTAGATATAATCGATATAACTATATGAATAAAAACAATAATGCGGAAAAATTACTCTGATTTTTGTACCGAAATTGTTTTCCCTTCTAGGATATTATGGTCGCTTCGCGACATCCCGCCGATAATTTCCAGGGCACTCAGGGTTATTGATCGTAATATCAGGCAAACTGCGGGTTATCCGCAAGCTTCACCAGCGATTCTAGCATGTTGTAGTGGGCATCGTTATTTGGCTGACAAATATCTCCGGTCTCGAACCGCCAGCCGGACCGATTTTTTTTTGCAAGCGATCTCCTACCAAGTGTATTTGGTGAAACCAGGTGATTGTCGGCAACCCTATCTCCATGCGCATAGTCGCAATGATGAAGATTTGTGATTCGGCCAAATATATTCCTGTTAATTTGGCTGTACATATCCCAGTAAATTTGTGAACATGACACCAGCGCTGGAAAATATTGACCTGTTTGCACGGAATTATTTTCGCTTCTAGGCAAAGCACGCTTTGCGCCGGAGTGTTGGGTGCTTTTGGTTAGGCGTAACGTTGCATGCGTGCAGAATAAAACCGGTTTTGTGGATCGGCTGAACCGGCCCGCTGGCGGCGTCGCGGCGTTTGCCCGTAGCTTGGCCATTGGGCGTTGCGCCATAGCCGATGAACCGATTCGACGCCAACAACGGATCATTGTTTTCTGCCGCTGGTATAACTGGCTTTGTAACACATGGGAGGAGAATTAAGCCGTGAAATTACTTTGGAAAATTGCTGGAGCTGGGCTGCTTGCGGGCGGTGTGGCGATGGCGGGAAACGCATTTGCACAAGATTGTACGCCATCGAAATGGGGCGCGGATGACGAAATCGGTGCCGCAAACTATGTTAATGCCGAGCGCACGCTTGCTGCCGCAAAACTGATCAAGAAAGGCGTGACCCATCCGTTGGGCATCGTCGTTGATCCCAAAATGCCGGCCTTCCCACCCCGTTCGATGAACCTGCAAATTGTGTCGCCGGGCCAGCACAGTGGACGCAACACGACACAGGATTTTGGCTGGGAAGCTTCCTACAATGATGATCTTGCCCAATTATGGTTCGGAACTGGGCCGCAAATCGATGGGCTTGGCCATCTTGGCGAAGAGGGCATGTATTATAATTGCAATCATGCCGCCGATTTTGTTCATATTACCGGTCTAAAAAAACTTAGCACCGACAAGATCCCGCCTTTGGTTGGGCGCGGAGTTCTGATCAACATGGCCAAGCACAATGGTGTTGAGGTGATGGATGGCGGGCAGGTCATTACCACTGAAGATGTGAAAGCAGCCATGGCCGCGCAAAATATCACGGTCAATACCGGGGATGTGGTGTTGTTCCACACCGGCTGGACAGATGGTAAACTGGCAAGTGATCCAAAAACTTGGGTCTCCATGGAGCCCGGTCTAGACAATGCTGCTGCCGCCTATGTGGCCTCTCTTAATCCGATGGCGGTCGGCGCAGATACCTGGGGTCTGGATGTAGTGCCGCCGGTAAAAGGCGAAAAGGTGTTTTACGGGCACGTGGAACTGCTGAAAAACAATGGCATCTACATTCTTGAGACCATGAATACCGGGCGCCTTGCCGAGGAAAACGTTAGCGAGTTCATGTTTGTGCTCGGACAAGCACGTATTAAGGGCACGGTGCAGATGATCATCAATCCGGTTGCCATGTGGTAGAAGATTGATAGCGAAAATTTGCGCGAATAGGGGAGGCGGTCACGCCTCCCCTTTGGCATAATGACGCTAACCTCCGGTGGTGCTCATGAAACGGGCAACCGCAGGGGCGCCGGCGCGTTCGACGGCAAAGTCATGGCCCTTCGGTTTGCGGGTGATCGCTTCGTCAATTGCGGCCGCCAGCAATTCATTGCCTTCCGAGGCGCGCAACGGCGCGCGTAGATCGGCGGCGTCGTTTTGACCGAGGCACATATAAAGCGTGCCGGTACAGGTTAGCCGCACCCGATTGCAGCTTTCGCAGAAATTGTGGGTCATCGGCGTGATAAATCCGAGCCGGCCGCCGGTTTCGGCAACGTTGACATAGTGTGCCGGCCCGCCGGTCTTATAAGCGATGTCGCTGAGTGTGAACTCGCGTTCGAGGCGCTCGCGCACTTGACTGAGCGGCAGATATTGGTCGGCGCGGTCTTCGCCAATTTCACCCAGCGGCATGGTTTCGATCAGGGTCAAATCCATGCCTTCGCCGTGCACCCGACGCACCATTTCGGAAATTTCTTCTTCATTGACGCCCTTTAGCGCAACGGCGTTAATCTTGATCGCCAATCCGGCGCGGCGCGCGGCTTCCAGCCCCTCCATAACGCGCTCAAGACGGCCCCAACGGGTGATTGTGTGAAATTTTTCGCTGTCAAACGTGTCGATCGACACGTTGATCCGGCGCACGCCGGCGGCGTATAGTTCGCCGGCGAAGCGCGGCAGTTGCGACCCGTTGGTAGTCAGGGTCAATTCTTCCATGGCACCGGTCTCAAGATGGCGACCGAGCGTGCGGATCAATCCCATCACGCCCTTGCGCACCAGGGGTTCGCCGCCGGTTAGCCGCAGCTTTTTTACTCCCTTGGCGATAAATACCGAACACAATCGGTCAAGCTCTTCCAGGGTCAGCAAAT
Source organism: Rhizobiaceae bacterium (assembly GCA_965248715.1). Taxonomy (GTDB): domain Bacteria; phylum Pseudomonadota; class Alphaproteobacteria; order Rhizobiales; family Rhizobiaceae; genus CBDFKB01. Next base: position 45,016 of record CBDFKB010000003.1, on the reverse strand, counting down.
CCTTCTTTGGCAGGAAGGTCATGTCCTCGGCCATGCAGTAGACACAGCGAAAATCGCAGCGGTCGGTGACCGATACCCGCAGATAGGTTACCGAGCGGCCAAACGGGTCGATTATCGGATCGACGGACGCCCCGACAGGGCTTGGGGGAAACGCAATCTCGCTCATAGCTGGAAACTATGAGGGAAGGAGCGGGGGGTCAATGGCGCCGGGCTTGGGCAAACAATCAATTTATTCTTGACTGCCCGATTGTCAACATCGTTGCCTGTCCCCAACCAAGTCGGGGACAGGCTGGTGTGCCTCAAGCGGCTAACCCACGGCGGGACTTGGCAATCATCAAAGCGGCATCGGCAGCTTCGCGTCCCTTGGCGACGAAATGCACTTTAAAGGCTGCCCGATGATGGTCGGTTTCCTGGTATTGGTGGGGGGTTAGTGACACTGACAATATCGGTACGCCAGTTTCTAATCCTGCCGCCATCAGTCCGTCGACCACCGCCTGCGCCACGAATTGATGGTGATAGATGCCGCCATCGACCACGAAAGCAGCAGCGATCACGGCGCCATACTTGCCCGAGCGGGCAAGATCACGCGCCATCAATGGCAGCTCGAACGCGCCGGGCACGTCAAAAACATCGACGCTTTCGGCCGGTATTATCTCGCAAAACCCGGCCAAAGAACCCTCGACGATTTCTGAATGCCAATTGGCTTTAACGAATGCATATCGGGTGTGAGTGATAGCGATCTCCTTTCAAAGTGACACGTCACCCAAGGTGATCACGGGCACGCCATTCCACACATCGCGAAGTGGCTGCACGTTCTCTTTCATCCGGACTGTAACCGTCGGCTCAGGCATCTCACCTGATCTGCTCGACCCTTCGATCAGAAGGCGCTCGCGGGCTCGCAATTATTCTTGCATACCGCCGGTAGGGAATTTCACCCTGCCCTGAGAACGAGCCGATCTTAAGGAAAAATTATTTGCACGCAAGTGCCAAATCAACATCACTCCTATAGGTCAAATTTAGCCACCGTTGGTATAAGCCACGCGCCGCACTAGTGCACAATCTGAAAAGTGGTGGCCGGTTTTCAGAAAAATTGTGCAACAAAACAAATAGGTAGAGCACTGTTTGCGATTCACAAATCGTGAAAAGTGCGCTAGCGCTCGTCACCAAGCGTTGGAATAGCTTCGTCGCGCTGTCTTTTGTTTATGCGTGTCATTTTCCCAAAACCGGCGCCCACTTTTGGGTGACACGGCCTAGTCAGGCGCTGAGCGCGGTTTGTTGGTTCTGGAAGATAACAAAAAGCTGGCCGGATTTTTTCGCCTGATACATCGCAATATCCGCATGGTGGATCAATGATGTGAAATCATCGGCATTATCGGGATATGCAGCGATACCGATGCTTGCGCCAACCTTCACCTCGGCATCTTGAACACAAATCGGCTTTTCGATTGCGGCGCCAATCGACTTTGCCAGAATGCTAGCACCGCTTATTGTCGCCCCGGTCTCCATGATGATCACAAATTCGTCGCCACCGATGCGCGCGACCAAATCGGCTTTGCGCGTCGATGCCTTGAGCCGGTTAGCGATCTCGCACAACACGGCGTCTCCGGCGCGATGTCCCAGCTTGTCGTTAACCGCCTTGAAGCCGTCGAGGTCGATCATCAAAACTATTAGATTGAGATTAAGGCGCTGGACAACTTGCAGATTATGTTCGACCTGCTCTTGGAAAAGCGAGCGATTGGCAAGGCCGGTCAGCGGATCGCAGAGCGCCATTTGGCGCAGCTGTTCCTGGGTTTGTTGCAAAGAGAGGTTGACGTTTTTGAGTTCGGCAGTTCGGTTTTCAACCAATTCCTCGGTAATGGCTGAGCGCCGACTGAGCGAATTTAGATATGAAGCCGCGAGAATGGTAAACAGCAATCCCAAGGAAAGGACCAAACCCGGTTGATAGGATGATCGCAAGAATACCGATCCTGCCGCCGGTGTAATGAGTACCGACCATGTGCGATCGGCGACATCGAATTTGCGTTCAAATCTAAGTGGGTGATCAAGCGCAATACTAGCTTTCGCCTCGGCGTCACGGGGATGGATCAACTGTTGGTTTGGGTCTGAGGAAAGGTCAAATGCCCAAATGTCAGTTTCAGCTTTTGTGCCATCTTGTTTGCGCAAGGCCGCCTGGATTAAATCGCTGATCCGATAAACCCCTAAACCAAATCCTAAGAGGTTTTCGCGCCTGGCCGCCACCGTTTTCGCGGGGCCGGAATATAACGGCATGAACACCAAGAACCCGTACTGGTTGGCGCTTTGCTGAACCAGGGTAATGCGCGAAGATGCCACCAGTTTGCCTGAGTCTCGCGAGAGGGCAATCGCTGCCATCCGCGTAGGGTTCGAACCTAGATCGAACCCGATAGCGGCTTCGTTGCCTGTTATGGGTTCGACAAAATAAACCGGAAAATACTCCTCGCGTTGGCCTGCGACGGCCATTACCCCCGAAGATTGACGTTCTGTGAACCGGAACTGCGATAAACCCGATAGGCGGGCGTTGCGTTCAAATTCCGCACGTTTAGCTGCTGGGACCCGTGGTATCCATTCAAGGGCCTGGACCACATCGTCAATTTCTAGAGAATACACAAATGCGCTGAAACCGTCTCGCGTCACGGACGGGGATGCTGCGAAAAGACCCCGTATTGAGTGGATTGAGGCAAGAGTAGCGGCGATTTCCGCATGGATCGCGCCAGCCTGATCGTCAGCAAATCGCTTGAATTCTTCGAGTTTCTGCGTGTTTTCCAATTCCATGAGTTCGTAATAAGCTGTTACAGATAGCATGGCGCCAACGCACAGCACAAGAATGACTGGCACCAATAGCGTCAGTTTTGGAATGGCAAACCGTGTCGTAGGCATTGGAGTTATTTCGCCCCGCAGCTATTAGGTGTCCGTCGCCCATCGCAAATTGCGTATCGACGCGATCATCAAAGATAGATTATGAAAACAAACAAACAATTAAAATAGTATGGCTAGATTCGACCAATAACTTGGTCCGCACAGACGGCTTGAATAGTTTTGATAGCTGATACTAACGTATAACGCATGATGAATTCCAATATTAACGATGGAAGCATCTACTGTACTACGAATATCATTCACTTTTTTTGCCTAATTATTGGTTAATAGCGAATTCTTTTGAGAAAAGATTCCAAAAGTGATAAATGTAAACAGTTTTTATATAACTACATTCAGAATTAAATGTAGAATTAAAACAAAATATCAATTTTCGTATTGAAACAATGCAATTAAAAATTACTATAATATTACGGTTTGTTTGTATATTTTGCTCAGTATTAATTGAGCAAGGCGGTATTCGGTCGCGTGTTATACGAAGGGAACTTAATGCTGGCCCAATTGATAGATGAAAAATGGCTTATCCGATTATGCGCAAAGCTCGGTGCCAAACCCATGAATGCCAACAGGCCCCAGCACGACCGACTTATAATAGCCGCATCACCCCAGATTAAGTTCTTTGAAAAAATCGTTGCCCTTATCGTCGATAACAACAAAGGCCGGAAAATCTTCGACCTCGATTTGCCATACCGCTTCCATGCCGAGTTCAGGGTATTCCTTAACCTCGACCTTTTTGATGCAATCTTGCGCCAGGCGCGCTGCCGGACCGCCAATGGAGCCTAGATAAAACCCGCCATGGCGTTTGCAGGCATCACGTACCTGGCGCGAACGATTGCCTTTGGCGAGCATGACCATCGAACCGCCGAACGACTGAAACTGATCGACGTAGGAATCCATGCGCCCCGCCGTGGTCGGGCCAAATGAACCTGATGCATAACCCTTCGGGGTTTTTGCCGGCCCAGCGTAATAGACCGGATGATTTTTCATGTAGTCGGGCATTGGCTCACCTGCTTCAAGGCGGGCACGGATTTTCGCATGGGCCAGATCGCGGGCAACGATAATGGTGCCGGTTAGCGACAGCCTGGTTTTCACCCGATGTTGGGTCAACTGCTTGAGGATCGTTTGCATCGGCTGGTTAAGATCGATCTTCACCATGCTGGCTGAAAGGCTGGCCTCGTCGATTTCCGGCATATATTTTGACGGGTTGGTTTCCAATTGTTCGATGAAAACGCCATCTTTGGTGATTTTACCCAATGCCTGGCGGTCAGCCGAACACGATACCGCAAGGCCGATTGGTAACGATGCGCCGTGCCGCGGCAATCGGATCACCCGCACATCGTGGCAGAAAAATTTGCCGCCAAACTGGGCACCAATCCCCATCGATTGGGTCATCTTGTGGATCGCAACTTCCAATTCCTTGTCTCGGAACGCATGGCCGGTTTCCGATCCAGTTTCAGGTAGGCTGTCTAGATAGCGGGTTGATGCCATTTTGGCGGTTTTCAGGGTCATTTCCGCAGACGTGCCGCCAATCACAACCGCAAGGTGGTAAGGCGGACAGGCGGCGGTGCCAAGGGTAAGGATTTTTTCCTGCAAGAAATTTAGCATGCGTTCGCGGGTCAAAAGCGATGGTGTCCCCTGGTATAAAAAGGTCTTGTTGGCCGACCCGCCACCTTTGGCGATAAACAGGAATTTGTAAGCGTCTTCGCCATCGGCATAGAGCTCTATTTGCGCCGGCAGGTTGTCGGCGGTGTTTTTTTCCTCAAACATCGAAAGCGCTGCGAGCTGCGAATATCGTAGGTTTTTCTTGTAGTAAGCGTCGTAAATGCCCCGGGATAGTGCCGCATCGTCGGTGCCGTCGGTCCACACAAGTCGGCCCTTTTTGCCGACAATGATCGCGGTCCCGGTGTCCTGGCACATAGGCAGCACACCACCGGCGGCAATGTTGGCATTTTTCAGCAAATCATAGGCTACGAAACGGTCATTGTCGGTCGCTTCCGGGTCGTCGAGGATCGAGGCAAGCTGTTTCAAATGGCCCGGTCGCAGTAAATGATTAATGTCGCTAAATGCGGTCTCTGAAAGCAGCCGCAATGCCTCGGGCTCAACATTCAAGATCGTTTGACCAGCATAATTGCCGCTCGATACCAAGCCGTCGGAAAGTTGGCGGTAATTGGTTTGGTCGGCTTGAAGGGGAAACAATTGGCTATGGTGAAAGCTCATTGGCATGGTCCATGTTGGATCCACGCAGCAATGGGCCACGGCGCGTAGCGTGTCAAATCAACCAGTCGGCACTACCGACATTTACGCAACCTTATCCCTGCCTTGGCAAGGATAAGATGATCGGCGCGTCGAGCACTGCTTTGGAACCCATGGAATACAATAACTATACCAGCGGCGTCATAACAATAATTGCCCCTAACTGGTCGACGCCCTCTAAAATATCACCTCGTAGAAAACCCCAAGCAGGCACACAAAGCCGAAGGTAAAAATCAGCGTACGGGCAAAGGGAATTGCCAAATAGAATATGACCGCGTGGGCCAAACGTGCCCAGAAAAACAGCATCGCCCACATGGCGGTTTGAGCTGGTCCTAGAAAATCGGACAGCCTGTTAAGGTGCTTGGCCGCTGAGATGGGCAATTATTACCAGCACCGCAAATGGCGCCAACGATTCCACCGCATTGATGTGCGCGCGGTTGGCGCGGTCTCCCCACAATGGCACCTTGCGAGGCGCGGGGTTGGTATAATTTTCTCTGGTGAGAAAGCCATTGGTCATCACCTGGCTGACAACATATGGGATCCACAATGCTCCGGTCAGCATTGCGGGATTAGGGCCAAATAGGTGAGATCGGGGGTCATGGGCGCGGTTCGCAAGGCGACTCGTTCGCTGGTGGTTCGATTGCAACATTTGCGCGCCATTGCAGCATTTTGATTTGCAAATATTGCAATCAAAAGGGAGAACAGCGCAGAGCGACATTGGCGCTGATGCGGTCAGATCGATGAGCTTTTCATGAAATACCCCTTCTTTGCAGTCGCCAGATACGGCATCACTTGCGCCGGAGCGGCGTGAAGATTGGCCGTCACCGTGTTCGCAGATTGATGCGGTTGATGGGGTTGTGTGCGATCTATCAGGCTCCCAACACGTCCAAACCGCACCCGGAGCATCGGATTTATCCATATCTGCTGCGGCGTATGGTGATTGACAGGCCCAATCAGGTCTGGTGCAGCGACATCACATATATTCCGATGAGGCGGGGGTTTCTGTACCTGGTGGCAATCATGGACTGGGCAACGAGAAAAGTGCTGAGCTGGCGCGATCTGTCAAATACGATGGATGCCAGTTTCTGTGTAGAGGCTCTGGAAGAAGCCAGTTTCGCGATACGGCAAACCGGACGATATTCAACACGGATCAGGGCAGTCAGTTTACGAAGTTCCGCCTTTCAAAGGCGTGTTGCTGGATGACAAAGACCTCAAATACGCCATGGATTGACGTGGCACGCATTGTCTCGGACAACATCTTCATTGAAAGGCTGTGGACCGGTCATTGAAATAATGCGTTTACCTCACGAAATGACCGAGGCTTTGGGCGCAAACGCGCATATTAAAAATTGGCTTGACTTCTACAACGAAGAACGTCCACACTCGACATTCAACGGTGCAACGCCCTTGACGTAATCTACGTGCGTTGAATGCTGAAACAAGACGAGAAACTGGCAGCATGACATGAGGGGCAAAATGGCACCGCTGACAAAGCTGCTAACCTGTCCAACAATCCGGGACCACCTCAATTTGCTTGGCCGCTAAGATGCGCAATTATTACCAGCACGCAAACTGGCTTCAACGATTCCACCGCATTGAAGTGCGCGCGGTTGCGCAACCGCCGTTATCCCGCACAAATGGCACCTTGGATTGCGCAGGGTTGAATAATTTTCTCTGGTGAGAAAGCCATTGGTCATCACCTGGCTGACAACATATGGGATCCACAATGCTCCGGTCAGCATTGCGGTTAGGGCCAAATAGGTGAGATCGGGGGTCATGGGCGCGGTTCCTCGTTCGCTGGTGGTTCGATTGCAACATTTGCGCGCCATTGCAGCATTTTGATTTGCAAATATTGCAATCAAAAGAAACACGAGAGCGATATTGAATCTAGTGGAATTTTTAAATTTGACATTTGACATTTGACAAACGACGAAGCTGCAAATGGGCACCAAATGTCAAATTCATTCCACTAGGGTGCAGTCTCGGTTTCGTTTTGTCTTCCCGCACCGGTTCATCTCGTTGATAAGCCGATTTATCTCGTTAATAGTTTGTCTTCACGATTGTGTCTGCCCGCTTCCCTGTTTTTGCCAAATTTGGTACTATATGTCGGCTTGCAACGCTGCCGTCCCTAGTTTGAACCAGCCGGTGAACCAAAATGCGTATACTGAACCCGATTGTCTTGTTTGCTTTCATGGCCTCGGCCTTGGCTTTGCATACGGGGCCCGCTACTGCGCAAACCCTGTTTGAATTCCTGTTCAAGAAACCCAAGGTTGAGCGCCGTTTGCCCGATCCGCCTGTCCAAAAGGTGACCGTGTCGGCCCCCAAGATATTTAGATATCGGCCGGACAAGATGGTTGCCACGCGTTTCGGAAAATTGACGGCGATGGGCCGCGAGGCGCTGGAGGCATCGAATGCGGCGCCTGAAAACCAGGATGACAATGTACTGAACGATCAGGTGAGCACCGCTTCGCCGGCAGCATACGAAAACCCACCGGCGGTTACCGAAGACGGCAGAAATGATGCGCCGGTCTCGGCTTTCCTGAAAGCGGTGGCGCTGCTCGATGGTTTTACACCTGGTGCGCGTGCCGTTATCGCCAAGGCGGCGGAAAAGCATTATCTCGACAATCCCGAATTTATCTGGGTCGGAGACACCGGACCAAATCGAAAGGCCCGCGCGGTGTTGGCGCTGCTTGATGATGCGGAGAGTTTTGGCCTCGATGTCAGAAATTATCTGGTAACCGGCCGCAGCTTCGATATTTCAAGCGGGCTGGATGATGATCTTGAAGCTGCGATTGGTTTTGAACTTACGTTGACACTGCGCGCGGCACGTTATCGGCTTGATGCGCGGCAAGGAATTATCGATCCCAACCGGTTGAGCGGCTACCATGATTTTGCCCGTGAGAAGGTGGATTTCGAGGCGATGATTGCCTGGTTGGCCAGTGCGCTCAATCCTTCGACGTACCTTTTGTCAGCGCACCCGTTCAACCATGAATTCCGCACCCTGCGGCGCGAACTTGCTGAGTTGCGCGCCAGCGAAGAAGAGCAGATCGTGATTGCGCCCGGCACGTTTGTAAAGCCCGATGCCAGTCACGAAGAATTGCCGAATATCGTTGCTGCAATCCGCAAGCGCGGCTCGAACGATTTGCTGGTCTTGCATTCGCTGACCCTTGCCGGCTATGAAGGCTCGCCGGAATTTGACCAGGCGTTGGTTGAATTGGTGCGCGGGTTCCAAAAGGAAAACGGCCTTGGCGCCGATGGCATTGTTGGCCGACGCACGATCGCAAAACTTGTCGGCACACCGTTGGTCGATAAGATCGAACGGGTGATTTATGCCATGGAGCGACTGCGTTGGCATCCGCAGCAATTCGGCGAGCGTTTCGTATTCATCAACCAACCAGCCTATCGCGCTACTTATTATGCCAACGGCAAGGAAGCGCTGTCGATGCGTGCCATCGTCGGCAAGCGCTCTAACCAAACCTCGTTCTTCCACGATACCATTGAGACCGTGGTTTATAATCCTTATTGGGGCGTGCCGCGTTCGATCATTGTCAACGAGATGCTGCCAAAGCTGATTTCCAACCCCTCTTATCTGGACGCGCGCGGTTATGAAGTCACCGATAGTCGCGGGCGCCGCGTGGCCTCGTCAAATGTTGATTGGTACCAGGTTGGCGTAAATCCACCTTACGATGTGCGCCAGCCGCCGGGACCGCGCAACGCGTTGGGTGAATTGAAGATATTATTTCCCAACAAGCACGCTATCTATATGCACGACACACCGTCGCGCAATTTGTTCTCGCGCGCGGCCCGTGCGTTAAGCCATGGCTGTGTGCGTCTTCAGCATCCGCGCCAGATGGCGGCGGCAGTACTAGGCACCACCAAAGACCATATCGACCGCAAGATCGCCAGGGGCAAAAATGCGAAAGAGGCGATGCCGGAACAGATCCCGGTCTATGTTGCCTACTTTACCGCCTGGCCCGACACCGATGGCAATGTGCATTATTATTCCGATATGTATGGCCGCGACCAGAGGCTGGCCAAGGCATTTGCCAGCACCAGCAAGGTGCGTAACAATTCGGGATAGGTGGCAAACCCATCCCAGTTACATGATCGACGGATCACCCCCCCTGTCACCTTATTGGGACATGGCAGGGTGCCCAAATTATCCAATGTCGTATTGGGGTAAACCCAATCAGCGAACATCACGCTACACTTCACGCCCAGTCGGACGAACCGATTTGCCAACATCGCACACGCTCTAACATCGAGTTCCATTGGTGTAAGACTTCACACTTGAGCACCTGCAAAAAACCCTTCTTTTGGGTCCTGGGAGCAATTTTTCGTTTTTGCGTCCTCAAATATTTCAATATATTATCCGGTACTCGAAACTTCAAAATCATACCCAGCCCAACAAAATCGAGGGTTTTTGGCAGGTACTAATCTGCTTTGTGAAGTCGGATGAACGAAAGAAAAATGCTATTTCAGATTTCATTGCGAATAGAAATTTCTGGCAATGACAGCGAAACGATCTGACAGCGCCGCAAGCGATGCGTTATGAAGGTTTGTAGCGCTAATGATGCCGCCATGTCCGCTGGGCAGATCCCGCGTTGCACAACTTTCCGCATCAATTGTTACTCTATAACCCAAATCCAATGCCGCTCGTGCCGTCGAACTTACACACATATGGGTCATGAAACCGCAAATGATAATTTCTTTGCGACCTGCACCTTGCAAGACTGAATGCAGCGGTGTTTCCGCAAAAGAATTTGGCAAACTCTTTTCAATTATTTGTTCATCAGCTTCCGGTTTTACATCCAAAATGATCTGCCCACGATCAGCGCTGCGATCAAACAAACCACCAGCCCCACCCTTGTGGGCAACGTGAACGACGTGGGTGCCTGCTTCTCTGGCCGCTGAGATGAGTTGTCGCGCTTTAGCAATTGCCTCAATCGCACCAGTCAATTCAAGGGAACCACTGAGGTATTCATTCTGAAAATCGATTAATATCAGGCTGGCCGTGCGCAAAGCGGCGGGTTGAAGATTGGCACCTGACATTTGAAGAAGAGTTTGGGGAGCTGTCATTACGAATCCCTTTCAAATTGTGACGCGATCTGGCCATTTGCAAAAACCTGAATCCATTGAACGATACGTACCGACTTTCTCAAACCGGTTGGCCAAAACGGGTCGTCCTCAATCAATTCCTGCACCTTTGATGCGGTTTCAGCCTCAACTATCCAAAGTCCACCAGCGCCGGCACCATCTTGTTCCCGAAGTGGTCCTGCTGCTTCGATCTTTGTTGAATGCTTCTTCAGAAACGACAAATGATCAGGCATGTGTTTGGAACGAACTGCATCACCGGTTCCCGCATTGTCTTCAAACAAGACCACGAACTTCATAATTTACCTCCACAATTGGCAACATGCGGTCATTGTAGCAAAAATAAATACGCAACTTGAAGGCTATAATTTGCAGTGTTAAACTGCAGAAATGCAGATGCTGAACTGGAATGATCTACGCTACGTCCTAGCCTTACAACGCGGGCAAACCATTGGCCGGGCAGCCCGCTTAATGAATGTCGATGCCACAACCGTATCCCGACGCCTTGCAACTATTCAGTCAGCGACAACAACCCCGCTATTTATTCGCCAAACTGACGGTGGGTTACGCCTTACACCGATCGGTGAGGCGATTGCCGACAGAGCAGAGGCAATAGAACATCAAGTTGAGCTAATCGGAGAAACGCTAGGGTCCGATCAACAATCATATGCAGGAATGGTTCGTTTGACATCGGTTCCTATTTTGATCAATCGCGTCTTTGCACCAAGGATTGGCGATCTACTCAAACCATATCCCGGCCTGGAAGTTGAACTCATTCCAGATAGTCGCGATTTGAGCCTGACGCGCCGTGAAGCTGACCTTGCAATACGACTTGCCCGTCCTGTGACTGGTGGAATTAAGATAAACGCCAGGCGAATTGGCCAGCTTGATTATTCGTTGTATGGGTCCAGCAGCTATTCAACAAGCGAAGCGGCAAATTTACCTTGGGTCAACTACGATGATTCTATGGCGCATATAACCCAGGCTCAATGGATAAATCGTGTTGTTCGAATTAGCCCTTGTGATGTGTCGGGCCTAAAAGTTCATGATGGTGAGACGGTAACCGAGGCGGTTATTGCAGGGCACGGAAAATCGCTGCTACCGAACATTGTTGCTGATCGTATCAAAGGCCTGCAACGTATTTCAAATGATAGCGGGATAGATTTACCATCTCGCGAGCTATGGCTGCTGTCCCATTCAGATCAACGAGATTTGCGACGCATTCGAATTGTCATTTCATTGATCGAAAAAATTATCGGTAATAATCAAGGGGAATAGCCACTGCGAGCCAATAGGCTAAATCGAGACCTTCGACGCGCTCGATGCCTTGCCAACATTTAAGAATGCTTTACCGCCAAACCAATCCGACGCTTCCCAATGAAAGGTGTTTTGTCATGAACGACGACATTATTAAAACCTCTGCGCGCCATGTCATGCAACCCGATGATAGCCCCGAATTGCGTGCGTTGTACCAAGGGTTTGTCGACAACCATCTCAACCCGCTGTGGACCCAAACAGGTGACCTGATGCCGTTGCATCCAAAGCCTGCGGCTGTGCCGCATGTCTGGAAGTGGAGCACGCTGTTACCGCTTGCCGAAACCGCAGGTAAGCTTGTGCCAGTCGGTCGCGGCGGCGAACGGCGCGCTATTGGCTTGGCAAATCCCGGATTGGGTGGAAAAGCTTATATATCGCCCACGCTTTGGGCTGCAATTCAGTACCTGGGCCCGCGCGAAACCGCTCCTGAGCACAGGCATTCTCAAAATGCGTTTCGATTTGTGGTCGAGGGCGAAGGGGTTTGGACCGTGGTCAATGGCGACCCAGTGCGAATGTCGCGTGGTGATCTCCTTTTAACCCCGGGCTGGTGTTTTCACGGCCATCACAACGTTAGCGACACGCCGATGGCTTGGATCGATGGCCTGGACATCCCCTTCGGGCAACAAATGGACGTGGGATTTTTTGAATTCGGCTCTGACCATTTGAGCGATTATGCAACGCCAAATTTCTCCCGTAGCGAACGACTTTGGTGCCACCCGGGACTTCGCCCGCTGTCGGCTTTGCAAGATACGGTGGCATCAACTATCGGCGCCTATAGATGGGAATTCACCGACCGCGCTCTTAACCAGCAACTTCTCCTTGAAGACGAAGGCCACCGGGCAACTGTTGGACAGGGGCATGCAGCTATCCGGTACGTAAATCCGACCACCGGTGGTGATGTCTTGCCGACCATCCGCTGCGAGTTCCACCGTTTGAGACAAGGCTGTGAGACGCCAAGCCAACAAGACAAGACGTGGGCTCGACCGTGTTCCAAGTTTTCGAAGGCAACGGCACAGTGGTTCTGGACGGCAGGAAGTAAGACGACGTAGCAGGCTCTCGCGAAGTATTCAAATTGAGCTTATCAAGTATTTCTGTGCGGGTGCTACAGCGCGTTCTGCGGCTGAATTATCAGGCGTGAATCGCAACACAGCAATCCTCTTTTTTCACAAGCTTCGCGAGACCATCCACGCAGAAATCGTCAGCGAAGAACCGGCCATGATGAGCGGCGAGATTGAGTTGGATGAGAGTTATTTTGGCGGCAGGCGCAAAGGCAAAAGAGGCCGTGGTGCTGGCGGCAAGGTTCCTGTCTTCGGGCTTTTGAAGAGGAATGGCTATGTCCATGCCAAGATCATCCCAAACGCCGCCTCTGCAACGCTTTTCCCTATTATAAGGGAGAAGATAAAGCCGCATTCCATCGTCTACACAGACAGCTTTAAGGCTTATGATGCCCTGGATGTTTCAGAGTTCCATCACTATCGCATCAACCATTCGGAACTATTTGCAGATAAGCATAATCACATCAACGGGATTGAGAACTTCTGGAACCAATCGAAGAGACATTTGAGACGTTACAATGGTGTCCCGAAAGAGCATTTTTATCTGTTCTCAGATAATGAGCCAAGTGCCCCTCAGATCAATAATACCAAGGGCCTCCACTTCTTGCCCAGCAAGGTAGCCGAACTGTCTTAGGGCCTAGAATCTGACGTAATATTTGCCACCGTTGGTATTATTTGCCAAATTTTTGATGTCTTGCGATCTATCTTTCCGGGCGCCTTATCGAAGCGATCAGGAGCCATGCATCTGCGGTCACCCAGGGGGGCAAAAAATGGGGAACTCTTTGGGGTAGCGGGGCTAGCTTTGTCCCATCATACAGGCGTGTTTTTCAAATATTGCGGTTTCGCATTTCGCTGCCTATTTCCCCTTGAATATGGGTGTCTCCTTGGCCAGGAACGAGGCGATGCCTGCGGGACCGTCTTCGGTCCGCATCATGTCAGCGATCGACCGTGTCTCGCGATCGAGTTGGGTTTCCATGCCATCAGAAAACGCCGTGTCCAACAATCGCTTGGTGCCACCAAAAGCTTTCGTCGGACCGGATGCTATTTGCTTTGCCATAGAACGGGCTTCACTCATCACCGCCTCGGGTGCGACTACTTTGTTGACGATGCCCCACTCTTGAGCCTCGACCGCCGTTAGCACTCGGTTTGTCAGCATCAGTTCTTTTGCCCGCAGCAGTCCGACATGTTTAGCCAAATAGTAAGTGGAAGACCCGTCCGGTGTGAGCCCCGATGCGGTATAGGCCGAAACGAATTTGGCCTTATCTGACGCGATCACATAGTCACCTGACAATGCCAGCGAAAATCCACCGCCACCTGCCGTCCCGTTCAAGGCGATAATGACCGGCGCGTCGATATGGGCAAATCGCGAAAGTCCCGCGTGCAACAATGTGGCCATTCGGATCAGATGTGCGTGTTTGTCAGGCACCGCGTCCATCTCCGCCAGATCCCCACCACCGCAAAACATCTTACCGACAGCTGTAATAATCACCGCCCGCACCTCTGGCGCACCACACCGGACGCTGACATCAAACAACTCTTCGGCCATAACCCCGTTTAGCGCGTTAGCGGGATTGTCTTTCCGATCAAGGGTGATGGTGGTTATGCCTTCGGAAATATCGTAGCGAAGTGTTTGATAATTCATAAATTTACCCTCATGCAGCTTTTGTAATGGAACCGGCAGCCATGCCCCTAATACCAAGGGAATTTAATATTGACCGATTTGACCGCCGCGATTTTGTTCGCTGACTAGCGCTTGTCACCAAGCGTAGGATTTGCTTCGTCGCGCTATCGGTTTGTTTTGTCGCGTATTCTTATCCGAAAACCGCTGCACACTTTTCGGGAATACGCTCTAGCGATGCCACATGAGCCGGGATAGAATGAAGTCTTCCCACAAATTCCGGGCAAGTCCAATGCCGTATTTACCGCAGCAGCATGGTCTCGTGGCGGCCACCTTCAATCAAGTTGAGCCGCTTGTCGAGATAGTTGGAGCATTCGCCGATCAATTGGTCGTGCTGGTCGGAGAAGAAATGGTTTGCCCCTTCAATCTGCTTTTGGGTGACCATGATGCCGCGCTGCTGGCGCAGTTTGTCGACCAGGCCTTGCACGTCACGCGCCGGCGCCAGGGTATCCTTGTCGCCATGGATGATCAGCCCGGAAGACGGGCAGGGCGCCAGGAACGAAAAATCATATAGGTTCGGTTGCGGCGCGATCGACATGAAACCTTCGATCTCCGGGCGACGCATCAACAATTGCATGCCAATCCAGGCACCAAACGAATAACCGGCGATCCAGCATCCTTGTGAATCGGGATGCAGGCTTTGAATCCAGTCGAGCGAGCTAGCAGCATCGGACAATTCGCCCTGACCGTAGTCGAACTCGCCCTGGCTGCGTCCAACTCCGCGGAAATTAAAACGCAGGGTGGTAAAGCCACGGGCGACGAACATGTAGAACAAATCATAGACGATCTGGTTGTTCATGGTGCCGCCGAATTTCGGATGCGGGTGCGGGTGGAGAACCATGGCGATTGGCGCGGCTTTGTCTTTTGCCGGCTGATAACGGCCTTCCAGCCGGCCAGCGGGTCCGTTGTATATGACCTCAGGCATTCCTACTCCTAGCGCTTGTCACGAAGTGTTGGAATAGCTTCATCGCGCTATCTCTTTGTTTATGCGTGTCACCCAAAACCGGCACCCACTTTTGGGTGACACGCTCTAGGCAATCGGTGGTGGCGCCGATATCGGGCACCGGCGGCTTGGTCGGCGGCATCGATGTTCGCTGAAATTCGGCCAAAAGGGCATCGGTCCGGATTAGGTTTTACGTCCGTTCCGCGAGCGCCCTTTTTAGACAATCGCGCATGGCAATTTCAAGTGATATATCTGGCAGATAATATCTCCACATGGATTTGCAACGAATGTCGAACGATGCGGTGCTTACTCAGCCATGTTAGCCGCTGTTGGTGTACGCTGCGGTCTCGTGCGCCAATAGTGAAGCCAGCGGTTGTAAATGGCTTTCATATTGGCGCCAAGTGCCGAGCGAGGATTTGTAAATCTGCTGGCGCACCTGCCAGGCCGACGCGGTGTTTACGTCTCGTTTTTGTTGGCGCTTCGACAGGCATGCCGGGTCCCAATCAAGGCCGAGAAATGCGATCATCGCGCGGGCAGTGGTTTCCGTGTCGCTCACCACATCTTCGTATCGGACATCGTGGATCGCCAGTGGTAGCACCGTTTTCCAATGGCGCATCAACCGGGCATATGCGAGATAATAGCGGCCAAGTGAATCGAGATCATTTGCGTAGGCGGTGTGATAGCCCATCAACGGGTTCTTGTAGGCCGACGCACAGCAATCCATCGGGTCGCGCATGGAGTGAATGATCTTGGCATCGGGAAATGTCAGCGCGATCAGGCCGAGCGCCATGAAGTTTTGCGGCATCTTGTCGACTGTTAGCAGCCCGCGAAACTTCTGCAGCCCATTTTGCCTGGTATATTCGTGGCCAAGATCACGAAAACCGTTGATCGGGGCGCTATCGAGGCTGGTTTTCACCTGAGTAATAGCATCGGCTATTGGTGTATCGCGCGGCGCGGTAATGCCGATAAAATGCAATTGCCGGGTGAAAAACTCCAATTCGCCGCAGTCGTGGATTTTCCGGTGTCCGGCCAATATGCTTTCGATCAGCGTGGTGCCGGAACGGGGCATGCCGACCACAAACACCGGCGCTGGATCCCGCTTGCCTCCGCCGCTCGAAGCGTCAAAGCGTGCCTTGTTAAACACTTGGTGCAGGATTTCGAATTCGCCAGCAAAGCTGTCCGGTTCACGCTCCTTGGGCTGGATCCGATTCATTTCCGCAAAGCGGTGGAACGCTTCGTCATACTTGCCAAGCCGCTCACAAACCGTGCCAAGCGCGAACAATGACAATGTATGATGCTGGCCGTTGCGGAAAGATTGCGGCGAATGGTCGGCCAACTTGCCTAATATCTCGTATAGTTCGATGAGATCTTGCTCAGTATTGTCCGGCAGCAAGGCAACCCGGTCGACCACCGATGCCACCGCTTTCGGGTCCGATTTGAGGATCATGCGGTAATAATGCCGGGCGCCGGCACTGTCGCCGATGCGGAACATGCACCGCGAGCGTAGCGCATGGATGCGAACCTTGTCGGCAATCAGCGGTTCGGCCCGGTCGAGTATTTTCATTGCCTCGCGCGCTTCGCCAAGTTCCAGATGGCTGTTGGCCATCAGCAACAGGGTCTGGCCGTCCAGGCGGTTCAGCTGGTGTTTGCGTCTGAGATATTTCAGTGCGGCGCGATGATCCTTGGCCTTGGCCGCCAATAGGAATGACAGGGCACCGAGGATCACCTTAGAATCTGCGGCCCGTTTGAGCGCGCGTTTCAAGGTCTCGATCGCACTTACATGGTCGCCGAGCCTGGTCAAAATTATGCCAGCGGCAAAATCATGTGTCGGGTTGCCCGGTTCGCGCTTCGCCGCTGTTTGAGCCCGTATCAGTTCGCCATCAAGCGCACCCGGTGGCAGCGCTTGCAGGCGCCGTGAAAGTGGTTCCAAATCAATGCCTGCCGCCGCCGGTTTGGCCATTTGCGTGTTCCCGTATAATTAGCACCAATGCCTG
This sequence comes from Rhizobiaceae bacterium, assembly GCA_965248715.1. Taxonomy (GTDB): domain Bacteria; phylum Pseudomonadota; class Alphaproteobacteria; order Rhizobiales; family Rhizobiaceae; genus CBDFKB01. Next base: position 27,793 of record CBDFKB010000003.1, on the reverse strand, counting down.
CTAAATGCCCGCTGGCCCTTGGTTGCCTTGACCGGTCTTAGCGTAGGTCTTAACCTTCAATTTAGAACGATTCAAAACTGGAATCACAGGCCCGAACCGCTTTGACCTTGCTTGCTACCCAATTGACCCGGGTTTGTGGCGGCCATCAAGGCGTTTAGCCATCGTTAAACCCTGTGGTCGGCTTTACCCGAGATTGCCATGAAAAACGCCATACGTGTGTATCTCGATTACAATGCCAGCGCACCGCTCAGGCCGGTGGCCCGCGACGCGATGATTGCCGCAATGGCGCTCGCTGGCAATCCCTCGTCGGTGCACACCGAAGGCCGGCGGTTGCGGGCAATGATTGAAGATGCGCGCCGCACGATCGCGGAACTTACAGGTATGCCAGTAGGTGGCCAGGTGGTGTTTACCAGCGGCGCTACCGAGGCGGCTGGTCTGGCGCTTGCCTGCGAGCGGGTAATTGGCGGCAAGTCAGTGCGGGCGGCGAAACTTATCACCAGCGCGGTCGAGCACCCCTGTGTACTAGCGGGCGGCGGCTTTGCCGTGCAAGATATCTCCCGCATTTCGGTCGATTGGAACGGGGTGATCGATTTGGCCGAGCTTGAAAATCTAGTCGCCGGACGCGATGCGAGTGAAGGGCCCCTGGTCGTCGCCGTCATGGCCGCAAACAATGAAACCGGCGTTGTGCAGCCGATCGGTGATGCAGCGCGGATCATACACCAGGCTGGCGGCATTATGGTGGTCGACGCGGTGCAGGCATTCGGCAAGGTGCCCTTGGACATGACAGCGCTCGGTGCCGACATATTGCTGGTCTCCGGTCACAAGATCGCTGGACCACTGGGCATTGGGGCTATGATCCTCAGCCAAAAGAACAATGCGCCAGCAGCGCTGCTACGCGGCGGTAGCCAGGAGATGCGACTGAGAGCCGGCACCGAGAATATCGCCGGCATTGCCGGCTTTGCCGCCGCAGCCAAACCCGCTTGCGGCGAAGCCGAACAGGCCGATGGGAGCAAATTACGGCAAATCCTTGAAAACGGCCTTCGCGAAATTGATGCGGAAACCGTAGATTCCGCTGGAAATATGAGTGAATTAGTCATATTTGGTGAGCAGGCAGACCGATTGCCCAATACGACCTGTTTTGCGATGGGCAATATTAAAGCGGAAACCGCGCTGATTGCGCTTGATTTGGCCGGTATCGCCGTCTCATCGGGGGCGGCATGTTCTTCGGGCCGGGTTGCCGCTTCCCATGTTCTTAATGCTATGGGGGTTGAAGCGAAACTGGCCGAAGGCGCCATCCGTGTTTCAAGCGGGTGGGCGACCACGAAAACGGATATCGACAGGTTTTTGCGAGCCTGGCGCAAGATTGTGATGAAATTGCCAGGCAGCCCCGCGCGGGCAGCGTAAACATAACCCCAACCGCCGGGCCTTGAACCCGGAAGGAGCGGTGACATGCCTGCAGTGCAGGAGACCATTGATCGCGTTCGCGAGATCGAAGTCGACAAATACAAATACGGCTTTTCGACCGAGATTGAATCTGAAAAAGCACCCAAGGGGTTGAGCGAAGAAGTCATCGCTTTCATTTCGGCCAAGAAAGAAGAGCCGCGCTGGATGCTTGAGTGGCGGCTTGCAGCCTATCGCCGCTGGCTGACCATGGATGAGCCGGGTTGGGCGCGGGTCAATTATCCCAAGATCGATTTCAACGACATCTATTATTATTCGGCGCCGAAATCGATCACCGAAGGACCGCGCACGCTTGATGAGGTCGACCCGGAACTGCTGGCGACCTATGAGAAACTCGGCATCCCGCTGCGCGAACAAGAAATCCTCGCCGGCGTCCAGCAGTCGAAAATTGCCGTCGACGCGGTGTTCGATTCGGTCTCGGTGGTTACCACCTTTAAGAAAGAACTGGCCAAGTCCGGGGTGATCTTTTGCCCAATTTCCGAGGCAATTCGCGACCATCCGGAACTGGTACAGAAATATCTGGCAACCGTGGTGCCGGTTACCGACAATTATTATGCCACGCTCAATTCGGCGGTTTTTACTGACGGCTCGTTTGTGTACCTGCCCGAAGGGGTGCGTTGCCCGATGGAATTGTCGACCTATTTCCGCATCAACGAGATGAATACCGGCCAGTTCGAGCGCACCCTGATCATCGCCGAGAAGGGTTCGTATGTTTCCTATCTGGAAGGCTGCACCGCGCCGCAGCGTGACGAAAACCAATTGCACGCGGCGGTGGTCGAATTGGTGGCAATGGATGACGCCGAGATCAAATATTCAACGGTGCAGAACTGGTATCCGGGCGATGCTGACGGCAAGGGCGGCATCTACAATTTCGTCACCAAGCGCGGTGACTGTCGCGGGCGCAATGCAAAAATTTCCTGGACCCAGGTAGAGACCGGATCGGCGATCACCTGGAAATATCCGTCCTGCATTTTACGTGGCGATAATTCGGTTGGCGAATTTTATTCGATCGCAGTGTCAAACGGCGCCCAACAGGTCGATAGCGGCACCAAGATGTTGCATCTTGGCAAAGGCACATCGAGCCGGATCATCTCCAAGGGGATATCCGCCGGCCGCTCGCAAAACACCTATCGCGGCCAGGTTTCGGCCGCCCGCAAAGCAACCGGCGCGCGCAATTTTACCCAGTGTGATTCGCTGCTGATCGGCAATGAATGCGGCGCCCACACCGTGCCCTATATCGAAGCGAAAACGCCGACCGCGGTATTCGAACATGAGGCGACTACGTCGAAGATTTCCGACGATCAATTGTTTTATTGCCTGCAGCGCGGCATTCCCGAGGAAGAAGCGGTGGCATTGATCGTCAACGGCTTCGTGCGCGACGTGATCCAGCAATTGCCGATGGAATTCGCGGTCGAGGCACAAAAACTAATCGGCATTTCGCTCGAGGGCAGCGTTGGCTAGCGACCGGCGATGTATCGTGCGGACCGCAATACAAAAACAGATGAGTGAACAAAAACAGATGCTTGAAATCAAGAACCTGCACGCGAAGATTGCCGAAGACGATACCGAAATTTTACGCGGGCTCAATTTGACGATCGGCGCCGGCGAAGTGGCGGCGATCATGGGGCCGAACGGTTCCGGCAAGTCGACGCTCGCCTATATTCTCGCTGGCAAGGAAAACTACCAGATTACCGAGGGCGAGATCCTGTTCGATGGTCAAGATCTAACCGAAATGGATCCAGCCGAGCGGGCCAATTCCGGCGTGTTTCTCGCCTTCCAATATCCAATGGAAATTCCAGGCGTCGCCACCATGAATTTTCTCAAAGCGGCGATGAATGCACAGCGTCGCGCCCATGGCAAAATTGAAATGACCACGCCGGAATTCATGCGCCTGGTGAAAGACGCGGCGGGACGGCTTGATATTTCCATGGATATGCTCAAACGAGCACTAAATGTCGGCTTTTCCGGTGGCGAGAAGAAACGCGCGGAAATTCTACAGATGGCGTTATTGGAGCCGAAACTATGCGTGTTGGACGAGACCGATTCCGGCCTCGATATCGACGCGCTTAAAATCGTTTCCGATGGGGTTAACGCGCTTCGTTCGCCGGACCGGGCGATCGTGGTGATTACCCATTATCAGCGCCTGCTCGACCATATTGTGCCAGACGCTGTACATGTGCTGTCGAAGGGCAGGATCGTGAAAACCGGCGGCAAGGAATTGGCGCACGAACTGGAAGCCGGCGGCTATAGCGACATTGTCGCCTCGGCGGCGTGAGTGGGCCGGACGACAGGAAGAGGGAAATGTTGAAGCGGGTTTTCCAACCAAATAGCGCCGAGCAAGCGCTGATCGAATTATTCGACCGGGTGGTAGACGACCTGCCGGCTACCATTAGTGCCGAGCAGCGCACGCAAGCGTTTGAATGGTTCCGCGAAACCGGCCTGCCGACCCGCAAGGTCGAGGACTGGCACTATACCGATTTGCGCGCGCGGCTGAGCGAAGTCCCGCGAAGCCTCGGCGGTTCATGGCGGGTAACTGGTGCCGACAGCGCTAAAGTTGAACACGGGGTTGCCGGCGCGCTCGATTTCCCGCATGCCGACGTGCTTGCCTCGATCAATCGCGCCTTGGCCGGCGAAGGGGTCTCGATCGTAGTTGGCGCCGACACTGAGCAACCGATTGCGATCGAACATAGGCTGAAAGGTGGATTAACCCAGTCCCATGTGCGCAGCCGAATCCATATCGATGATGGTGTGAACGCGGTTTTGACCATCAACGAAAATTGCGATGCGGCGGCCCATTTCCTTACCTCGATGACCGATGTGGATATCGGCCGCGATGCCAACCTGACGGTTGTCATAGGTGCCGACCATGGCCAGGCGGCGACCACGCTTTCGCGCTATCGGTTTACGCTTGGCGCAAATGCGCGGCTGACCTGCATGGTGCTCGCCGCAGGCGGGCGCACCAACCGGGTTGAACTGGACGCTCAATTCGTCGGCGAAGGCGCCCATGCCGACATTTTGGGTATCAGCCTGGTACGGGCCCGCGAGGTGACCGATATCAAGCTGTGGGTCGACCATTTGGTAGAAAACACCACATCGAGCGAGATCTTCCGCTCGGTCGCCGACGGTAGCGGCCATTCGGTATTCCAGGGATTGATCAAAGTCGCCCCCGGGGCGCAAAAGACCGATGCCAAACTGATGACCAATGCATTGCTGCTGAGCGATGACGCACAATTCTCGGCCAAGCCGGAATTGGAAATCTTTGCCGATGATGTGCAGTGCGGCCATGGCGCCACATCCGGCCAGATCGACGATGACAGCCTGTTTTATTTGATGGCGCGCGGCATACCGCGCGACGAGGCGGTAAATATTTTGGTCAGGGCGTTTGTCGCAGAGATTTTTGAAAAACTGGACGATCCTTTGCTAAGCGACCCGCTGATGGCGCGGCTTAGCCAATGGATGGAAACGGCAAAACCATGAACGCGCCGGTTAAGCAGGTGGTTGCGCCCTATGATGTGGCGGCGGTTCGGGCCGAATTCCCGATCCTAAGCCGCGAGATCTATGGCAAACCGCTGGTCTACCTCGACAATGGCGCTTCGGCGCAAAAGCCAAGAGCGGTGATTGACGCGGTCACCCACGCCTATGAACATGAATATGCCAATGTGCATCGTGGCCTGCATTTTTTGTCGAACGCGGCGACCGAGGCTTATGAAAATGCACGCCAAACCGTGGCCAAATTCCTAAATGCACCGACGAGCGAGCAGATCGTTTTCACCAAATCGGCGACCGAAGCGCTCAATTTGGTTGCCTACGGTCACGCCATGCCGCGTCTTGGCGAAGGTGATGAAATCGTGCTGACGATCATGGAGCACCATTCCAATATCGTGCCGTGGCACTTTTTGCGCGAGCGCCAAGGGGTGCGGCTTAATTGGGTGCCGGTTGGCGAGGATGGCAGTTTTGATCTCGACGCATTTGCTGACGCCATTACCGAGCGCACCAAATTGGTAGCGATCACCCACATGTCCAACGTGCTCGGCACCGTGGTGCCGGTCAAGCAGGTGGTGGATATTGCCCACGAGCGGGGAATAACAGTGGTGGTCGACGGCAGCCAGGGCGCGGTGCATTTGCCGGTCGATGTGCAGGAACTCGGCGCTGATTTCTATGTCTTTACCGGCCACAAGGTATACGGGCCGTCCGGCATCGGCGTGCTTTACGGCAGCAGCGATGCGCTGGCCGGCATGGTGCCGTTTCAAGGCGGCGGCGAGATGATCCTTGATGTGTTCGAGGACAATATCACCTATGCCGAGCCGCCGCACCGTTTCGAAGCAGGAACGCCGCCGATCGTGCAAGCGATCGGCCTTGGCGCGGCGCTCGAATTCATGATGGCGCTCGGGCGGGACAATATTCTCGCCCACGAAAATGCGCTTTGCGAATATGCCCATGAGCGGCTTGGCCGCATCAACGCTTTAAAGATTTTCGGCACCGCCCCCGGCAAGGGGTCGATCATCTCTTTTGAGCTTGAAGGTATTCATGCCCACGACGTGTCGATGATCATCGACCGGGCGGGGGTTGCGGTTCGCGCCGGCACCCATTGCGCACAACCGCTATTGCAGCGCTTTGGCGTGACTTCGACCTGCCGTGCCAGCATGGGGCTCTACAATACCAAGGCGGAGATTGACGTGCTGGGCGATGCGTTGGACAATGCCAGGGAGTTTTTTTCATGAACGAGGTTTCTATGAACCGTTCCGGCCATGATGTGATCGACACTTGCGCTGCCGCTGAGGTGCCCAACGCGGTTGATTTCAGCACCCCTGAAGCCTCGGCCATCGCGGCGTCGGAACTGGAGCGGTTGACGCTTGATATCGTTGCCGCTTTGAAAACCGTGTACGATCCGGAAATTCCGGTCGATATTTACGAACTTGGCTTGATCTACAAGGTTGATATCAACGACGACCGGCTGGTGCATGTTGATATGACTTTGACCGCGCCCGGTTGCCCGGTCGCTGGCGAAATGCCGATCTGGGTGCAAAATGCCGTTGCCACGGTGCAAGGGGTGATGGACGTTAATGTAGATCTGGTATTCGATCCCCCGTGGAGCCCGGACCGTATGTCGGAGGAAGCAGAGATCGCGCTGGGGTGGTTTTAGTTTATCGCTGCTGCCCCGATATCTGTTGAACAAGCCCCCGCAGGGGTAACGAAACGGAACAAAACCATGGCATTTGAAGTTATCACTGTCACCGATGCCGCAGCCGATCGAATTGGCGACATTCTCGCCAATCATGCCAACGCCGCCGGCTTGCGCGTTGGCATCAAAAAGGGCGGCTGCGCCGGCATGGAATACACTGTTGACCTGGTCGATCAGGCGAACGGCAAGGACGACCTGGTTGATACTCCAAAGGGTGCGGTATTCGTGGCGCCGGAAGCGACCTTGTTTCTGCTTGGCACCGAGATGGATTTTGAAATCACCAAGCTTCGGACCGGTTTCGTGTTTCATAATCCAAACCAGACTTCGGCCTGCGGATGCGGCGAATCGGTCGAGCTGGCCCCGGCTGAAATGACCCCGGAAATGGTGCGGCAACGCGAAGGTCCGGGCGCGGCCTAAAACTTCAAACGGTTTTTCCGCTTTCAAAGGGGCTAATATCAGCGCTTGTCACGAAGCGTAGGATTTGCTTCTTCGCGCTATCTCTTTGTTTATGCGCGTCATTTTTCCCAAAACCGGTACCCACTTTTGGGTGACACGCTCTAGGTCCACCAGGACTGCCCCAGTAATTTGCAGCGCCTGAACTAGAGCTCTTTTCGCTCAAATTGAATCGTTTGAACCCAGGAATTTTGTGTTCTGGCAAGGAGTGAGAGGCGAAGTGGTGCAAGCACCATAAGCTTTCTCATGACGGCGTCCAGGGCGCAAAAGATCAAGTTCATATGATTTATTTGCTTGTTTTTTCAATAGGTTAAGCGGTTCATGCTTGGTGATCTTCTTTGCATCAAATTCGTCAAGTTCCTCGCACGATAATAATATCGTTCTGCGGTATTTTCCTCGTTGATACAAACAATCTCAGCCATCAAACTGCTCCAATTGGAACGAAAAGGGCTCTAGCTTTGGGTGATTGAGGTTTTACGAAAATTGCACCAAGCGATAAAAGGGTCGGGCCTCACCGATTTCAATTACTGGCTCGCCTGAAATTGGCAATTATCACATCGTTGTTATCTAACCGGGCGCAACAAAAACTCCGGCACATGCTCTTCCTCGCGGAAGCACTTGTGCTTGCGAGGGGCATTGCGATCAGATTTGGCCTCGGTGCGCGGTATAGGTGTTGGTTTTGGCTTCGAATTTGCTGCAATTTCAGTGGCTGGAGCGGTAGTATTCGCGGTTTGCGCCGGTTTGGGTTTTGCCGCCTGCTGCACACGAGGCGCTTTGGCCGGTATTTGCGCTTTGGCCGCTAGTCGCGCCTTGTCTGGCTTTGTGGAATTGTCTTCTCGCGCAGGTTTGCCGGAAGGCTTGCGACCGCGTCTGCCCGCACGTTCATCCCATTCAACCGGCGCGCCATGCCAATCGATTGTGGTGCCCAGCAATTCTTCGATCGCGTCATAGCCCTTTTTGTCGCTGCCGGTTACCAGCATCACCGCGTTTCCGGTGCGCCCGGCTCGGCCGGTACGACCAATACGGTGAACGTAATCCTCGGCGTGAACTGGCACATCGAAATTAAAAATATGGCTGACATCGGGGATGTCGAGACCACGCGCGGCAACGTCGCTTGCAACCAGCAATTTTATTTTATCGTCGCGGAAACTCTTCAGCATGGCCGTGCGGGCATGCTGATCCATGTCACCATGCAGCGCGCCAACAGAGTATTTGTGCCGTTCCAACGAGCGGGCAACGGTCGCCACATCGCGCTTGCGATTGCAAAAAATAATTGCGTTGGTTAGGCTATCCGCATCATCAATAACTTTGCGCAACACGGCGCGTTTTTGCTTGGGCTCGCTGCCACAAGTAATCGCGTGTTGAACGATGGTTTCAGACGCGGAAGAACGACGTGCGACAGAAATTTCAACCGGGTTCTGCAAGAAATTATTGACCAGTCGGGAGATTTCCGGTGGCATGGTGGCAGAGAAAAACAAGGTCTGCCGGGTAAACGGGATCAATTTGGCAATGCGCTCGATATCCGGGATGAAGCCCATATCAAGCATGCGGTCGGCCTCGTCGATAACCAGAATTTCGACCCCAGTCAGCAGCAATTTGCCACGCTCAAAATGATCGAGCAGGCGACCTGGAGTTGCGATCAGGACGTCGGCGCCGCGATCGAGTTTGCGGAACTGGTCAACGAATGAAACACCACCGATCAGCAAAGCTACGGTCAGTTTGTGGTTTTGCCCGTAGCGGAGGAAATTTTCCTCGACCTGCGCCGCTAATTCACGGGTTGGCTCCAAGATCAGGGTGCGCGGCATGCGCGCGCGCGCCCGCCCGCGCTCCAATAAGGAAAGCATGGGCAAGGTAAAGGATGCGGTCTTGCCGGTTCCGGTCTGGGCGATGCCAAGCACGTCGCGTCTTTCAATGACGTGGGGAATTGCCTGCTCCTGAATGGGAGTCGGTTCCGTGTATCCAGACGCTTTTACAGCGTCCAAGACTTTCTGGCTAAGTCCGAGGTTTTCAAATGTCATATATTCTGGTCATTTCGAGATTATGCCGGCCCCAGGCAAAATCTGGATTGGATTTTTCGCCCATGTCCGCCCGTTGTTAATATTAGCGAACCGCATCCGATGTGCGCGTTACGCCTTTGGCCCGGTTGAGTCAACCGGCAAAGCCCAAAAACGCAAATAACCGCATGCTCTTTCTGACTTTGTCACGCAGATAAGACCCTTTGATGGCAAGTTGTACAAAATCAATCGGAAATTCATCGAAAGCTTTGCCGCAGTAACAAAAATATCACTTGGTGATACACGTTAAATGTCCAGCGCGTCGACGAATTCGGCGTTGGCCTGGATGAAGGCAAAGCGCGCTTCGGGTTTGTTGCCCATCAATTGTTCCACCGTCGCTTTGGTGCCGGCTTCGCTGTCGTCTTTGATGCCAACTTGCAACAAAGTGCGTTTGCGGCGATCCATGGTGGTTTCTTTTAGCTGCGCTGGCATCATTTCGCCGAGACCCTTAAAGCGGCTGATCTCAACCTTGCGCTTGCCGCCAAATTCGCTTTCCAGCAATTGGTCCTTGTGGGCATCATCGCGGGCATAAATTGTCTTGCCACCTTGGGCCAATTTGTAGAGCGGCGGCACCGCCAGAAACAGGCGTCCATTTCGGATCAATTCCGCCATTTCCTGGTAGAAAAAGGTGATCAGCAGTGCGGCGATATGGGCGCCGTCGACATCAGCATCGGTCATGATGATGATCCGGTCATAGCGTAAATCATCATCGCGATATTTGCTGCGGGTACCGCAACCAAGCGCTTGGATCAGGTCGGCTATCTGCTGGTTAGACGCCATCTTGTCGCGGCCGGCATTGGCCACGTTGAGTATTTTGCCGCGCAACGGCAACACCGCTTGGCTGGCCCGGTCGCGGGCTTGTTTGGCCGAGCCGCCAGCACTGTCGCCCTCGACGATAAACAGTTCGGTGCCGCCGGCAGCACTTTTCGCACAATCGGCCAACTTGCCGGGCAGGCGCAATTTGCGGGTTGCACTTTTGCGGCTGATTTCTTTTTCCCGGCGCCTTCTAAGCCGCTCTTCGGCGCGCTCGGCCACCCATTCCAGCAATCGGTTTGCCTGCTGTGGCGAAGCGGCAAGCCAATGGTCGAAACTGTCGCGAATGGCGTTTTCGACGATCCGCTGCGCCTCCACGGTGGCGAGCCGGTCTTTGGTCTGGCCAACAAATTCCGGTTCACGGACAAATACCGACATCATCGCCGCCGCCGAGGTCATTACATCATCGGTGGTGATCTGGCTAATTTTCTTGTTGCCGGCTAGTTCGCCGTGGGTTTTCAATCCACGGGCCAGCGCCAAACGCAGGCCAGCCTCATGGGTGCCACCGTCCGGGGTCGGCACCGTGTTGCAGTAGGAGCGCACGAAACCGTCATCGGCAAACCAGGTGACCGCCCATTCAACCGCGCCGTGGCCTGAAGCCTTTTCGGTGCGTCCGGCAAATGGCTGATCGATTACCCGGTATTGAGTGCCGAGCGAAGCTTCAAGATAGTCCCGAAGACCGCCGGGAAAATGAAACATTGCCTTGGCTGGCAGATCGGATTTTTCGTCGATCAGGTTTTCGGCGCACAACCAGCGGATTTCCACCCCGGCAAACAGATAGGCCTTCGAACGGGCCATTGAAAACAAGGTCGCCGGTTCGAACCGGCAACCGGTGCCGAAAATTTGCTGATCAGGGCGAAACCGCACCCGGGTGCCGCGACGGTTGTGAACTTCGCCTAGGCTGGCGAGCTTTTCCTGTGGCACGCCGCGGGCATAAGTTTGGCGATACAATTTGCGGCTGCGGGCGACTTCGACCTCGAGAAATTCAGACAGGCCGTTGACCACCGACACGCCGACGCCATTCAGGCCGCCGGAGGTTTCGTAAGCGCCGGAATCGAATTTGCCGCCCGCATGCAGGGTAGTCATAATTACTTCGAGTGCCGATTTGTTCTTGAATTTGGGATGCGCCTCAACTGGAATTCCGCGGCCATTGTCGGCAACCGACAAGGTGCCGTCGGCTTGTAGTTCTACCTCGATCCAACTCGCATGGCCGGCCACCGCTTCGTCCATCGAATTGTCAATTACTTCGGCGAACAGGTGATGCATGGCCTTGGCATCGGTGCCGCCAATATACATGCCCGGCCGCCGTCGGACCGGTTCCAGGCCTTCCAACACCTCGATGTCACTGGCAGAATACGATCCTGTGTCACGGTCTGCTCGGGTCGACTTTGTTTGTCGACGATCGCGCTTACCGGCCAGCGCCTGTTTTTTGACCGCCATCTCGTCGCCAAACAAATCCCTGTTGTCAGTTATTGCCAAGCTGGTTTCCCGCATGTGCCGAATCAAATGTCACAATGCCACGCGGCCCGGCGCAAATCGAGTGTCGGGGGCGTGGTAAACGATAAAAATTCCCGTTTTGTTCCGTTTTGCCAACGTAGCTAAGCGGCAATCGCGTATGGACCGGGTCTGCCGGTCATTGTAGATAAGCTACTTGCTGGAATATGAGCGTTAACCGTAGCGGGATGAAGTCGATGAACGAACGGCTTAGAAATCTGATCAACCAACTACCGGCAACAGTACCGTTTGTTGGGCCTGAGACCCTTGAGCGGGCCAATCACATGGAATTCGCCGCCCGCATCGGCGCCAATGAGAACGTGTTCGGGCCGTCGCCGAAGGCGATCAGCGCAATGCAAGAGGAAGTGCCCTATTCGTGGAAATATGGCGACCCGACCAATTGGGACCTTAGGGCGGCAATCGCCAATTTTCACGGCGTTGCGATGGAAAATGTGTCGGTTGGTGCTGGCATCGACAGCATGCTTGGTTTGGTCTGCCGGATGTTTCTGGAACCCGGCGACCGGGTGGTCAGTTCGTATGGCGGCTATCCGACTTTTGAGTTTCATGTCGCTGGCTATGGTGGCGAGCTGGTCACGGTGCCTTATGTCAACGACCATGAGATGCCAGAACATCTGGTGAATAAGTCAGCCGAGGTCGGGGCCAAACTGGTCTACATAGCCAATCCTGACAATCCGATGGGCACCTGGTGGCCGGCTGAAACCATCTCCGAAATGATTGAAGCGGTGCCGCAACAAACCACTTTAGTATTGGACGAGGCCTATGTTGAATTTGCGCCCGACGGCACGGCGCCGCCGATCGATGTTTCGCGGCCAAATCTATTGCGGTTCCGGACTTTCTCCAAGGCTTATGGCATGGCCGGCGCCAGGGTTGGCTATTGTTTGGCCGAACCCTCATTGATCGAGGCGTTCGACAAAATCCGCGACCATTTCAGCATCAACCGGCCAGCGCAAAAGGGGGCGTTAGCGGCGCTTGGCGATCAGGAATATTTGCGCGAAACCGTCGAGAAGGTGGCGCGCGCCCGCAATCGTATCGCCGCGATCGCCCAGGCCAACGGTCTGGCCGCATTGCCGTCGGCGACAAATTTCGTTGCCGTCGATTGCGGCCGCGATGCGGATTTTGCCAAGGCGGTGCTGGGTCATATCCTCAGCCAAAACGTATTTGTACGCATGCCGGGGGTGGCGCCATTATCGCGTTGTATCAGGGTTAGTGTTGGCCTTGATCATCATCTCGATCTATTCGAGGAAGCGTTGTCGATTGCTCTAAAGAAGGCGGCGGAAGGGGTGCCATGCTAGGCCGTGTCACCCAAAAGTGGGCACCGGTTTTGGGTGCCACGCATAAACAAAGCGATAGCGCGACGAAGCGAATACAACGCTTGGTGACAAAGGCTAGCCCAAAACAAAAAGAGCAGGGTACTGGACCCTGCTACTTTTTGGGAGGTCGAATAGGTTCGCTGGTCAGAGCATGGAGGTGATCGCTACCAGGGCGACACCAATCATTGCCAGGGAAACGGCGACAATGCTGATCGGCGAATGGTCTTCTACATTGTATGCATCCTCCGTGTGATCACGAGGGAAAGTCAATTTGTGGTCCTTTCTTTAGCCATTGATGAACCATGGTGTTGGGTTCAATGTGTTTCAAATGGTAGCGAATCCCGCGCCTGCAAGTGTTAAAATGCACACTTTGAACAACGCGGGATCACATTTTGTTGTCAATGGCCAATTGGGTTGAGGTCAAACACCGGCCGGGCGGGATGATTATTGGCAGAAATGATTGCGCCCGTCATAACCAAGAAACGTGCCGGTCTGTGAATTAAACGAACGGTATTTGGAATTGCAATAGGCATACCATTCACGGGTCCACGGTTCCGGTGAAACCGAATTCTGGTAGGTCAGAACCTGCGGTTGATCGGAAATCGTAGAACCCTGGTAGCCGTCATACCCCGGGTTGATTTCAGGCAATGGCTGGCGATAAACTTGAGGGGTCCGGCTCGAATAGCGTGGCTGAACATAATTGTGGGTGGTGACATGCCGGCGCCGCGAATTGTCGGCGATGATGGCGCCCACTGCGAGGCCGAAAATTCCAGCCGCAATCAATGCGCCGGCGTCGTGGCCGCCGTGATGCCCGCGGCGTTTTTGGCGATGGCTACGGTGGCCGCGACGATGGCCGGATCTCATGTGCCCGCCACCATGGTTAATAGTGATGCTGGAGCCGTGGCGTGAACCAGCTTCAGCGGTTACGGCTGGAATGATTGCACCAAGCGCGATGGTAGCGGTTGCGGTGGCTGCGGTTAGTTTGCGAAATAGGCTCATTGCTGTGCTCCAGATTGGCGAATTTTCACCAACATGCCAGCCGTCGCCTGAACCCAAGCTGAACGGCTGGTTCAGCTATTGACGGCACTACAACCACAAAGCTCAACAAGCCCTAAATCAACCGGCCCACTTGGCGTTGTAGTTCTGGCACAAGCTCACGGTTAAACCATGGATTTTTCTTGATCCAAGCATTATTGCGCCACGAAGGATGGGGCAGGGGGAAGATCATCGGTACGTTTGGCATATTAGCAATCTCACACCATGCAGATACTGTTTCGGTCAAATTTTTTCGGCGCTGGCCGGCCAGCCAATAGTGCTGTGCATACTGGCCGATTGCGATCAGCAGTTCGAGCTGGGGCATCGATGCGAATACTTGGTCGTGCCAATTTGCACGACACTCTCGCCGTGGCGGCAGGTCGCCACCCTTGGCGTCATGGCCCGGAAAACAAAAACCCATGGGCACGATTGCCAATTTGCTGGCATCGTAAAACGCTTGCTCGTCGATCGCCAACCACTGCCGCAGCCGATCGCCGGATGGATCGGCAAATGGGCGCCCGCACCTATGCACCCTAACGCCAGGTGCTTGACCGCAGATGCAAATTCGCGCGGTCGAAGACAGCACCGCAACCGGGCGTGGTGGATGGGGCAATGGATTTTTCATTGGCTGTTCGACGCAGATCCGACATTGGCTGATCTCGGCCGCCAGCGCATCGGTTTGCTGGGTAACGTCGGCCGCCATGGTTCAATATGCCATGCTTGGTCGCCCACCGATTTCAGCAAACCAGCGTGCCACATTGGCCAGCTCTTCCGGCATCGTGATGCGGGCCGGCTTCATGAACTGGCAGGTGATAAACGCGGTGATATCGGCGATGGTAAAGCGTTCGCCGGCGACAAACGGTACTTGCGCCAATTGTTGGTTGAGGACCGGTAAAAAGTCCGCCGCCCTTGATTTGTTGGCTTCGCCCCATTCGGCGATCTGGGGCTTTTCCATTTCGCGCATCGCCGGGTGCAGATGGCGGAACGCGAATGCCACTGGCATGAGGAAATTAAGTTCGGTGCGCCTGCTCCACATTTCAACGATTGCTTTATCTTCGGCGCCAATGCCCATCAATGGTGGGTCGGGTTGGATTTCCTCGAAATAGCGGCAAATGGCCACCGATTCGGAAATATGCGCCCCATTGTCCAGTTCCAATATTGGCAACCGGTTCATCGGGTTGATTTTGGTAATTTCTGCGGAATATTGTTCCAGCTTATTGATGTCGAATTGCACGGTCTCAATTGCGATACCCTTCTCGGCCAGGAATATTTTCACCCGCCTTGGATTTGGCGCCCGACCGGCATCGTAAAGTTTCATGTCAATTCTCCAGCGATCTGTTTGATTATTCCTTTGCTCACAGCCGGATCAAGCTGCGCAAGGTCGAAACCAGCATGCCAATACCGCCATGTCCGATTTCGTGCGCCTTGCCCTGTATATGGCGCCAACTGGATGGACGCTCAAATGTGCCTTGCCACACACCGATACCCTCCCGTCTGGCACGATTTTCATGGGGGCCGTACTGGCCAAACGATAACGCCCAACCGCTGCGCACCATGGCTGCGTTAAGATCGCTGCCGCCGGATTTGCAGATCGCCAGCAGCCGGTCATAACGGTCGTGTTGCCAGCCTTCGCAACGCATAGGCCGGCCCTTCGACAAGGATTTGAGATGCGCCAGGGCGCTGCGCCCACAAGGATATTCCAGTTCCTGTGAATTGTGGCAGATCTGATCGAATTCCGGCGCATCAATGCCCTCGAGACGGATCCGGATCCCATCGATCACCACCGTGTCGCCGTCGACAATATGGGCCTCGCCGGAAACTTCGGCGGCGTTCATGCCTGTGATCCATACCGCAACAACCGCCAGGACCCCCAACATCGCCAAGGCAATGGTCAGGTCCGCCAACCGACCAAACCGGCGCCGGCGCCGGTAAGAAATGCGTGCCATCGGGTTTCCGAATCAAAAATGCCTAACAGCATGTTAACGAATTCATGTCACATTCTATCAACTTTCTATTGTGTTTCCATTGCATCGTCGCGCCATGCCCGAAAAAGCGTCTATGACGGCTGACAAAAATATCGTCGAACGTCCTGTCCGCAGGAAGCGGAGCGATGCCATGCGCACGGTCGAAGATCTGCGCCGGCAATTGGCGTCAGGAAAAAGCGGAAAGATTGCTTTTGAACGCGAGTTGACCGAAAATTTCGCCATAAATCACCTCAATGCCGCCTATGCATTGCCAATTTTCGTATTAATGATTGCGGTTGTGGCGGCAAATTGGATCGGCACCTATCCGGCGGTGGTTTGGTTTACTATGACCGTTGGCGCCTATGCGCTGTTGCTGGTTTTTTGCCACCGATATCTGCGTGAACGACAGGACGACGAGTTCGAAGTATCCGGCTGGCGCAGGATATTTGTGCTCGCGCAATTGATGATCGCCGGCAGTTGGCTGCTGTTCGCGATATATCGCTGCAACGATTGCGGCGGCGACAATACCTACCCGATCATGCAGTTTGCGGCGCTGTTGGTGCTGATCGCGATCACCAGCATGCTGAGTTACAACATGCGAGCCGGAAGTTTGATCGTGACCTTGCCGGCGGTTTTGTGGCATTGCGGGCGATTGTTCTTGATGGCGGAACCGGCGCCGATCGCAATGGGCGTGATCTTAATCGGTGCCCTGGCATTCTTTTTCTACATCGCCCAGCGACTAAATTTGTCGATGGTCTCGATGCTTGAGTACCAGGCCGAGAAGGACAATTTCATCTCCGAGCTGGAAACCGCCAAGGCGTTTTCCGAGGAAGCGCGGCGCCGCGCCGAAGACGCCAACCTGGCGAAATCGCGATTTTTGGCAACCATGAGCCATGAACTGAGAACGCCACTCAACGCGATTTTGGGTTTTTCCGAGGTGATCAAAACCGAGGCCATGGGGCCGATTGGTAACAAACTATATAAGGAATATGTCAGCGACATTCATGCCTCAGGCGCCCATTTGCTGAACGTCATCAACGAAATCCTCGACCTGTCGAGGGTCGAGGCTGGGCGCTACGAATTTGCTGAGGAAGCGGTCAAGTTGGTTCATGTGGCCGAACAGGCAAGCGGGATGTTGCAACTAAAAATCCGCGCCAAGGATATCCGGTTGATTACTCAATACGAGGATAACTTGCCGCAGATTTGGGCCGACGAACGCGCGGTGCGCCAGGTCATGATCAATTTGTTGTCGAATGCGGTGAAATTCACCCCGAACAACGGTTCGATATGGTTCAAGGTCGGATGGACCCGTTCGGGTGGCCAGTACCTGCAAGTCAAGGATAACGGGCCTGGCATTTCCGAAGAGGAAATTCCGGTGGTGCTGTCTTCGTTCGGGCAAGGCGCGATCGCAATCAAAAGCGCAGAACAAGGCACCGGATTGGGCCTGCCGATTGTCCAGGAACTGGTCAAAATGCACGGCGGCCGGTTCGATTTGTCCTCCAAATTGCGCCAAGGTACCGTGGTCACTGTGAGTTTTCCTAGAAACCGGGTGTTGGAAGCAATGCTGCCGGTGCCGGGAACCGCATCGGTGCCAAAACGAGCCAATTCCGGCCTCGGCAGATCCATTGACCAGGCGCGCGGCGCGGCACTTGCCGCAGCCGCTGGGCAGAAATGACGCGGATCGTCATTGAGTTTCCCCCTGCCAATTCCCATACATGTATTTACGGTTCTCCAAAGCGTTCCAATCAACGTTTCCGTTGCACACAGGTTTCCGTTGCATGACCCAATCGCCCTGCATATTGGTGTGCTCAATCGATCTTAATTCTGGCTATTGCTACGGATGCGGGCGCACCCGTGACGAAATAGCAAGCTGGATGAATTTGGGCGAGATTGAGAAACAGGCTGTGCTCGACCAATTACCTGCACGGTTAGAAACCGTCGAGCGGCGGCCGCGCCGTGTGACCAAACGCAGCCGCATGCGCCGCAATCACACACCGCAGACATTTTAGAGCCCATGGGACGGCTTTTCTGGATCCTGATCGGAATAATCGGCATCGTCTGTATTTTGCTGATCATCAATGATGACGACCAAATGGTCGGGGGTATGGCAAGCGGCAAGTTTGCGTCGATCGCCTATTTGAGCATTTGGACAGCGCTGATCGCGGTGTCGATCCTAAATTCCGGCGAACGGCTGACCGAAATGGCACGCAATGGAATGATCTGGCTGGTGGTCATCTTGATGTTGATGGCTGGATATCTGTACCGCTTCGAATTACAGGATTTCGCCGCCCGCATGAGCGGCGGCATTGTACCTGGCAGCCCGATTTCGGATATAGGTGCTGATGGCCGGACCCGGATCGTCTTATACAAGAATTTAAACGGGCATTTTATGGTGCACGGCCAGGCCAATGGCGCTAATGCCGGGTTCCTAATCGATACCGGAGCCAGCATGGTAGTATTGACCCGGCAAAGCGCTGAACGTGCCGGGATTGATGTGGAGGCTTTGCGATTTACCACCCGTGTGTCGACTGCAAACGGAAACGCCTTTGCCGCGCCAGCCCGCCTTGACCAGCTGAAAATCGGCGACATTGTTCGCAAACCGGTTGGCGTGCTTGTTGCGCAGGACAGGGCGCTCGATGGCAATCTGCTCGGGATGAACTTTCTCGATACACTGAACGGGTTTGAAATACGCGGCGACCGTCTAATTCTGACCGATTAGCGCTCTTGCGCGATAGGTGGGGACCGTTGGAATTAGAGCCTGATTTCCATTTTATCAAAAGGCCGCTAGGCCGTGTCACCCAAAAGTGGGTGCCGGTTTTGGGAAAAATGACATGCATAAACGAAGAGATAGCGCGACGAAGCAAATCCTACGCTTGGTGACAAGCGCTAGCTCTAATCCGCAGCCTTGGTTAAACGTGCACCCGATCACAAGTACGACAGTTTAGATGTATTTAAAACGCCGGCACTTTTGGATCTTGCACCAAGAAAAAACGATCGCGTGGGGTAAAATCGGTAATCAGGAAGCCAAATGTCGCCCGGCCAAACGGGTCGACTTGGCCTTGCGCGAAGGATAGCCGGTCGAAGGGTTCGAAATCCTGGTCGAAACGTGCAAACCGGTCGGATGCGACATAGGTCGAGGCTGTTTTGCGCTGATCGAACGATAGACCGTCACCATAGGTTGACGGTTCGCTCAGTTCTTCTTGCAGTTCAAGATCGAACGCTGTCCAGCCGATGCCGCTTTGGTTTAGTGTGACAAGCCGCATATGCAGGAAGCCGTTTGCATACAAATTGGCCATGCCAAAAGGTTCGATTATCGAAATCGCGCGGATCACCAGGGTGACCGGTCGCGCTTCGAGGAATTCCTGTACCAGCACTACCGGATCGTTCACCGTGCCGGCGCCACTAACATCGAGAATTCGAAAACCACCCATTTCATCAGAATAGGAATACGAGCCGGCAATCCATGGCCCACCCAATGGTTGCGGTTCCGCGCTCTCGATGGTTTGCTGTACCCGCTTGGCCTCATTGCTGGAAGCAAGCGCCGGCTGGCCAAAATACATCATCGTGCAGGCAAGCAGCATCCACCGGCATAATTCTTGCGCAATCTTGGTTGGCAAAATCATCCATCACGCTCCGGCTTTGTGTGGTGACAGTCCAGCCAATCATACTACGGCCGCCAAAGACTGTAAAATCACCATTGCGTATAAATATAGAGTACAGATCCCTTCAAGCAAGGTTTGCGAGCATCGAACCCACCGCATCGGCGGCTTTTTCCAGCGCGGCTTGGTCGCGTGAGCGCACCACAAGCCTGGTTGAATAATGTTTGCCGTCGAAGCGTGGATAGGAGCCAATCACGGTTTCGCTGTGATTTTCTTGGATCGCGGCAAGCGCACCACCGATCGTGCCTTCGCCATGGGGGCAATCGATTGTGATCGACAAAACCGGTACGCCGGTGGCAAGTGTGGGGGAGATTTCGCCCAACATCGCCCGGAAAATCGAAGGCACGCCGGCCAGGACATAAACATTTTCCAGCCGAAAACCCGGAGCGACCGATACTGGATTGGCAATCAGCTCGGCGCCTTTGGGAATCCGCGCCATGCGTTTTCGTGCATCGGTAAAAACCATATCGCGTGCCCGGTAATGGCTTTCCAACAACTCCATCGCGCGCGGATCGTGATCGATTGGCACGTCGAATGCGGCCGCGATCGCATCAGCGGTGATATCATCATGGGTCGGGCCGATGCCGCCGCAGGTAAAGACGTAATCGTAACCCCCGCGCAAATCATTGATTGCCTCTACGATGGCACTTTGATTATCGGCGACGATGCGCGCTTGGCGCAGCTCAATGCCTGACACCGTCAAAAAATCGGCCAGATAGGCGATGTTTTGATCCTTGGTGCGTCCCGACAGTAATTCGTCTCCAATCGCGACGATGGCTGCGGTGACGATGGCCGGTTCGGTTTTATCAGGGTTATTCAGTTTTCTGACGTCCTATCATCGATTAGGCCAGATGCTTTAGATCCGGCGCGATTTCACATGCTCGTGGCACAAAAACATTCAGATTTATGATTTTTATATGACCGACCACCGCTTGAAAATCCACCGTGAACTTGCTTGCAAGCCAATGATACCAAAGGAACCGGAAATTGATCCACTTGCATACAGGGATTTATCTCCTGACGAGGCGGATCGCGCGGGGTGGTGGCGACCTGCCACAAGGGTGATCCAACAGGGTCAGGGGTAAAATTGCCTGGCCGTTTTACTCGGCGATGTCATGCTATTGGCACCTAGCGCGTGTCACGCAGCGTTGGTCAAGGCCAATCCGTTGCAAGCGCGCCGTTTCGCTCAGGTTGGAACCAGAATCGGATTTCGGGAGTGATTGGTGCCTATAATTAGGTGGTTGTTTCACGTAGCCGTCGAGGGAGCTTCGTAGTTATTTTTCTCTAACCACAGCATTCGTAGAGCATCGCTCTGTCCGGCAAACGACTCCTCCAACACCATGCATGAATAAATTCGATCGGTGCGAAAGTGGCGGAAACTGTCGCGCAACTCGCACCAACCGGCCAGCATCACACACTCCAAATGGTAAATCAGCGCTATCGGACGCACCACCCGGGTCGTTTCGTGATCCTCGCTACTTCGGTAGGTTAACTTCAATTTCGCCTCGCTGCGAATTGCTGTCCGCAGCATGCTCATCGAAACGCAACCGAGATCAGGATCGTCTAAGGGCGCGCCCCAGGGTGCGACCTGCAACCAGTCGGTAGATTCTTGCAGATCATCGATTTTGTCGGTAACTCGCCGGGCGGCATTCTGCAGCGCGCTGTCGCCGGTTCGCGCGAGCATCGACAAACCGACGCGCAACGCTTCAATTTCCTCTTGATCAAAATTGAGCGGCGGCAGGTCGTAGCCCCTGCGCATCATAAAGCCGACGCCAGACTCACCCTCGATTGGAGTGCGCATTGCTTGAAGCGCAGCAATGTCGCGGTAGATCGTGCGAACCGAGACCTCCAGTGTCTGCGCCAGATGGTCCGCCGTAACCGGGCCGCCGGTGGCGCGGAGGATCTGAATAATTTCAAATAGACGATTGGAGCGTTTCATTCGCGATCTTCTTACAAGACTACTGACACCTTAGCACACACCCCTGACAGCGGTGTGTCAGGGGACTTTTGTTTTAGTGCCTGCGAAACCTAGGAGGTTCGCATGTCTTATTATGATCACGCCGTGATGATGGCATTAAAACTTGGAATTTGGCAGCAAGACGAAATCCGCACTCCGGCCCGGTCCGGTCAACCACGACCAACAACGCTGCCGCAGCCGCTATGTGATGTTGCAAAAGCCATGGTTTTGCGTTTCTTAAGCCGTTGCCAACAAGCCAACACCTAGCAAAATCAACGTTGCCCATTTCATTCGCCGCACCAAATCACCCTCGCCGAGTAACAGGCTCCCCAATAGCACTGTGAGCAAGACGCTGATTTCGCGGGTTGGAGCAACATAGACCACTGGCGTGAAAGTCAGTGCATAAAGAACAAGGATATAGGCTAGCGGATTAAAAATCGCGACTGCCATCACGCCCAACCGATGTTCTTGCCAATAGCCTTTCACAAGCTCTTTGCGCTTTGCCGCGATGGGTGCAAGCAAAATGGCGCGCTCAATACTTGAGACATAATCCAAGAGCAGTGGAGAAATCAGCAAAACAGAAACAGCGTATGCGTCCCAAACGGTGTAACTACCAATCAGGATGCCAGCCCCGATACCAAAACCAATCGAAGCAGTTAGGTTTTTCGTGCCATTTTTGAATCCGCCTGTCAGAAAAACCACGCCGATAATAACTGCGACCGCCCCAATGGCAATCTGCGTGGTCATATTCTCACCGAGAAACAAAACGGCGAAGCTGGTCGACAAAAAAGGCCCAGTGGCACGAGCTGTCGGATAGACCAGCGATAAATCGCCCTTCTGATATCCAGTCTGCAAAAGCAGGAAATAGCCAAGATGCAGGGTGGCACTCCCAACTATGAATAGGATTTCCCAAAACCCAAAAACGGGTTTCTCGGTAATGACGATGTAAGCGGCAATCGGAAAGTAAATTAGCACCGAAATAACAGAGAAAAGCCAGACAAGTTCTGGCCCGCCATTGATGCGTTTGACGAAGAAATTCCATGTTGCGTGGCAAAAGGCGGCGGCGAGCACGAGAGCAAATCCGAAGGTAGTCATGTAAAACCTCAAGGGTTGGAATTAGACGTGTTTCTACACGCCCTTTCCACTCCCTCTGGGTTTTTCGTCCTCGGGTGTCTGCCGTACACGGCTCATAACGGCGCTTGGTCCAGCTTGCAAACGCAACGGAACCCTAGCCGCACATGGATAGGAAATCTGAGACTATCAGCCTTTTAGAAAAATTTGTTGCAACCATTTAGAATTGTCACTTGTTTAGCAATTCAGAAATGTCACCCTGGTTCGGTTTGAGCGCGGGTTTGTTGGCGAAGACCTCAATTATCGCAGCCCAATCAAACCGCGCGAGCGGCTGGCTCAGTGTGTGTTTTTGAGCGACGCGGGCGTTTCTGGTAATTGTTCTTGGCACTGGATGGGCGCACCGTTGGCGGTGGCAGGTTCTTGCCTTGCTGGTCTTTTATGAAGGCTAGCACCTCGCCCAGCCGCTTGTTCTCGGTTATTGCCGCATGGGTGACACGCTGGTTTTTGTCAAAGACCGAGAACGGCAGCACCATTCCCTTGGAGCGCACCTGCAACCGCCCATCGGCGAAAGCGTATGTGTCGACATATTTGCCGACCAGTCCACGGCTGACATCATTGACTTCCAGCATGATCTTCTTGCGCTCGTATGAAAAGGTCAGCTGACGCCCCACATAGCGTTGATCGCGGTAACACAGGATATCGCGCAGTCGATCGACTTCCACATTCAAAGACCGGTGCAGATTGTCAGTGCGAGCAGGGCCCCTGGCAAACTTTGCGTTGAAATGTTCCACAAAGGTAGGGAGGAATGCATTGGCCGCTTCCATATCCGATATGCCTGCAAGCCTCAGCGCCTTGACCAGACGATCCTGCAAAGTGCGATTGGCCCGTTCCACGCGACCCTTGGCCTGCGAGGAGTTTGCACACAAGATCTCGATGTTCAATTGCGCCAGAGCCCGGCCAAACTGGGTCATACCCTCATCATTCGGGCTCGGCTTGGGATTGCGAAACACCGAGTGTTTGTCGCTGTAGAAGGCAACCGGGCGGCCATGGGCAAGCAAATACCGCTCAAGCGCATCGAAATAGCTGAACGTGCTTTCTGAAACCACAAACCGTAATTGCATCAATGTGCCGGTCGCATCATCAATGAACACCAAAAGCGTGCAGGGTGGTGCTCGATCCTCAAACCAGTAATGGTCTGACCCGTCGATCTGGATCAGTTCACCAAAACACTCACGGCGCAATCGAGGCTGGTGAAAGGTTCGGCGATGCTTGCGTGACAGCCAGATCCCATCCGAAATCATCCACTTGCGCAAGGTCTCGCGCGAAACTGTAATTGAATGATGTTCAGCCAGCATCTCGCCAACAAGCGTTGGCCCAAAATCATCATAACTTTCCCGGACCAGGCTCAATACATAATCACGTTTAGCGCTGTGTATCTGGTTATTTGGAGAACGACCGCGAGCCTGATGGCGGGTCGAACCAGCACCGTTGAGGCGATACTTCTTCAACAGCCTGAACAGCTGTCGGCGACTTAAGTTCAATATTCCAGATGCTGCATCAATCGTTAACGCGCCATCATCAATTTGTGCCAGAACCTCAACACGGTTCAACTCTCGTTCGCTCATCATCAACCATCCCATGTACAAACTCCCAACAGCATATTATTGCCGCCAAGAGTGACACTTCTGCTTTGCTAACGGGTGACATTTTAGCTTTGCTGTTACAAAATTAAAGTCGCATAACTGAATATATGGAACCGTCGCGAAATAGATGAGTGCCTCTAAAAACCCTCGATTTTGTTGGGCTGGATGTGATTTTGAAGTTTCGAGTACCGGATAATATGTTGAAATATTTGAGGAACGCAAAAACGAAAAATTGCTCCCAGGACCCAAAAGAAGGGTTCTTAGAGGTGCTCAGATGGTTTTGCGACAGCTAACCAACTGAAATCAAACTGCTTGAAAAACCGTTGTCCTTGATGCTGTAGGCAACAGAACCGATGCCTTAAACGAGCTTTGTTATCCAACTGGCCATGCTTGCTTGTGCCAATCGCTTCTCCCGAATTTTAAAAAAACACCCGGCAGCGTTCCGCCCAAACTATGCAACCGTCATCGCCTAATAAACAGCTGCAAAGATAACGCCGTACCCCATCCTCCCGCGCGCGCCAATGTAGGTAGCGCCAAGCGCACCTATAAGTGACACCAAGTGACATCCATTGGACAATATGGTAAGTTTATATTACCAATTGAAGGCTAGGTCGTATGTGGTACTGAAGTATCGACAATCGGGGCCAATAACACCGTCTGGAGGCTGTTTCCAGCGCCAGCTACGGGGCTCTTGGTGGCATACCAGCTCCACTATTGTAGACCTCGCCCGTGCTGCATTTGCATCCAGGTGCGGCAAAGGAAATTTGTTTAGCGCTTGTCGCGAAGCGTTGGATACGCTTCGTCGCGCTATCTGTTTGTTTTGGCGCGTATTCTTATCCGAAAACCGCTACACACTTTTCGGGAATACGCTCTTTGTTTATGCGTGCCATTTTTCCCAAAACCGGTACCCACTTTTCGGGAAAACGCTCTAGAATATTCCGGCTTCGAGGCCGGCCGCCATCAACTGACCAAGCTTCTTGCAACGTGGTGCGAATGCGTCTGAAAATTCGCCACGGCAGATCACCGGATCATGCACCGCGCGCCAGCGCAGCCCGGTTGCAATCGTTTCCACGCCACGCCTGGTGCCGGTACCGTCATGGCCGGCGCGGATGTACAAGGCGTAGGCGAGGCCCTGGGTTTCCTCCACACAGGGATAGTAGATCCGGTCGAAGAAATCCTTCAGCGCACCGCTCATGTAACCGAGATTTTCGGTTGTGCCGAGAATGATCGCATCGGCGCTCTTAACATGTTCGGGTGTGGTGTCGAAGGGGCTTAGCGCTTCTATCGTAACGCCGCCGATTTCCGGGTGGTTAGCACCTTCGATTACCGCGTCAAGCAACGCCCGGGTATTGGCCGATGGCGCGTGGGCGACGATCAAGATTTTCTTTGCCGACATCGGGTTTTCCTGATCATAGACGTTACTTGCTCTGTATCACCTGCCGATCAGTGCGGCCATATCGGCAAATAGGTGGTTTATCGCGCTTGTGTCGCTGGCCTGGCCGCAATACAGCATAGCGCTCAACCAATGTGGAAACAAAATTATGCCGGTTGCCGAACTTGCCAGCGCGCGCATCGACTATTTAGATCAGGGTTGCGGTCCACCGGTGCTGCTGGTGCATGGTTTTGGCTCCACCAAGGAAGTAAACTGGGTCAACACCGGTTGGGTCAAACGGCTGTTGGCGCAAGGGTTTCGGGTAATCGCCCATGACAATCGTGGACATGGCGGAAGCGAGAAATTCTATCAGCGCGAAGATTATTCGCTGGCCACCCTTGCCGGCGATGCGGTCGGCCTTCTCGATCATCTGGAGATCGAACGCTGTGATCTGATCGGTTATTCGATGGGCGCGCGGATATGTTCGCTGATCACCATGCAAACGCCGGCGCGGACCCGCCGACTGGTTATTGGCGGCAATGGCATTGCCATGATCCATGGTGCTGGCGACTGGTCGGCGGTGGTTGCTGGTTTATTGGCGGACAAAGCTGACGCGATTATCGACCCACGGGCTAAGGCGTTTCGCGCCTTTGCCGATCAGACCGGCAACGACCGCAAGGCGCTTGCGGCATGTCTGGCCGGTGCCCGTCACCGCTTCTGCGATGCTGATTTCCGCGCGATCGCGGTGCCGGTGCTGGTTGCGGTTGGCACCGCGGACGACATCGCTGGAGATGGCGCCGCGCTAGCTGATCTAATGCAACAAGGCCGCCATTTGCCAATCCCCGGGCGCGATCACATGAAATCGGTCGGCGACAAGGTGTTCGTCGAGGGTGCAATAAATTTTCTACGAACAGGTTGAGAATTGCTCGGCGATATCAAATTTCCTTTGGTACAACAAGATTTGCTCAGCTACAGCCGCTAGTGCCGCCGCAGGTATCGCATTTTAGGCAGGTGCCATTACGCACCATGGTGAAATTACCGCATTCACCGCAAGCTTCACCTACATAACCCTTCATACGGGCAAGTGCTGCCTGTTGGGCGCTGTCGATTTCGGTTTTTGGCGTGGCTTTGTTGACCTCGGCTGCCGACGCTGGCACAGCGGAAGGTGCTATTTGCGGCGTAAGATCGCGTTTGAACGCGGTCGGTTGTTCGTTGAAATTGGCAGCAATCGCCGCCGGGGCAAGGGCGGCAATGCCACCGGTAGCTGCGGTAGCGGACATGACAGTCACCGGCGCCCCAGAACCGGGGGCAGGGGAGGAAGCGCTGCCCGCCGGTTCGCCCGCCGGCGGTCGATTTTCATCGCCAGCGGAAACTACTTTGAGATTGTGACCCCTGGTCAGGCCCTTGGAAACCGGCTCGGCACGGCCCTCGCGCACGCCGCGGCCAAGCGCGGTATTGGAAAAGTCGGACAAATCCACATGGGAAAGGTCATGGCGGCCAAGATAGGAAATCGCCAATTCACGGAAAATGTAGTCGAGCACCGAAGTAGCGTTCTTGATCGCGTCATTGCCCTGGACAATGCCGGCCGGTTCAAAACGGGTGAAGGTGAATGCCTCGACATATTCCTCCAGCGGCACGCCATATTGCAGGCCGAGCGATACCGAGATTGCGAAATTGTTCATCATCGCCCTAAAGGCGGCACCTTCCTTGTGCATATCGATGAAGATTTCACCCAGTCGGCCGTCATCATATTCGCCAGTACGAAGGTAAACCTTGTGGCCACCGACATTTGATTTCTGCGTATAGCCCTTGCGCCGGTCAGGTAATTTTTCGCGTTCGCGGGCGACGATTTCAACCACCCGCTCGACAATGCGTTCGGTTATTGCCGGCACCCGTGCCGCCATCGGCGCGTCCAGCAGTTCGTCGAGGGCGTCTTCGTCATCATCATCCACGATCAAAGATGCGTTGAGCGGCTGGGACAATTTCGAGCCGTCGCGGTAGAGCGCGTTGGCTTTCAGTGCCAATTTCCATGACAATTCATAGGCCTGTACGCAGTCTTCGACCGTAGCGTCGTTTGGCATATTGATGGTTTTGGAAATCGCACCGGAGATGAACGGTTGTGCCGCCGCCATCATGTGGATGTGGCTGTTGGCCGACAGTGCTCTGACCCCGATCTTGCCGCATGGCGAAGCACAGTCGAACACCGCGAGATGTTGCTTTTTCAGGTGCGGTGCACCTTCCAGTGTCATCGCCCCGCAGCAATAGACGTTGGCTTGACCGATCTGATTTTTGGAAAAGCCGAGC
>CBDFKB010000002.1:0-31864 GCA_965248715.1 Rhizobiaceae bacterium | reverse complement strand
CCAGGCCGTCGAGCCATTTTTGCAGATCATCACGGTTGTTGATTGGTGCCTTCATTTTGCTTCCATTTGCCGGCACTAGAGTATCCGTATTAATCAAGCGATGTTTTTGCTCCACATTCGTTGATCCCTTAGGAGGGCGTTTGCGAGTACGATGAGTTTTCGCATGACAGCGGTTATGGCGACTTTTGACGGTTTTTCCTGCTGCTTTGAGCTGATCATATTTGGCCTTCATATCTGGATTGAACCGGGTTGCCACGAGCGCCGGCATATAGAGCGCCTGGCGCACGTGCGAACGACCACCTTGAACGAAGGCCTGTCCTTTTCGTTTTCCGGACTGTCGTAGCATTGGGGCCGTGCCGGACAGACCGGCCGCAGTCTGGCTGTTCAAGGTGCCGAGCTCGGGCATGTCGATGAGCAACGCCATCGCGGAACGCTCAGCGACACCGGGAATGCTTGTCAAGATAGTGAACCTTGCGGCTAGTGTGGGGTCGTTTTTGATGATGTCCATGATTGCCTTCTCGATCTGGGCCAAGTGTTCTTCGATCTGCTTCAAGCGCTGTTCGACTTGACGTTTGAGGATCGTCACGCAAAGGTTTTTCTGACGGTTCTTGGCGGCGGTCCGGTCCTTGATGAGAGCTATGCGGGCGACATGCATATCCTTGAGATTACACAGGATCTGCGGCACAGCCGGGCGTGTCCGGGGTTCGATGGCAACGCCGAAGCGTGCCAACAGGGCGGCATCCATCTTATCCGTCTTGGCCAGTTGACCAAGCGCCTGGCCAAACCGCTTGGCATGGAGAGGATTGATCTTGGCCAGAGGCAGGTCAGCCCGGCTCAACGCACGCTCAAAGGCGCGGTGATAAGGACCGGTTGCCTCGAAAACAATTCGGGAGACAGGCTCCTTGCCCAGCCATTTGACCAGGCATCGAAAAACCTTGTGGATTGTTGGTGAACTGGCGATGCTTGCCTTCGGGATGGCGATGAACGTCCAAAGTCTCTTTCGAAATGTCCACGCCGATGGTAGATTGTGTCATCTTTTCCGCGCCTTTGCTTGTCATGCGGGCCTTCATGCCCTGGTATCCATTCAGGCCATTGGAAAAGACGAGGGTGATCATACTCTAGCTCGGCCCGTAAAACGGCCAGCACTTTCACGATCCATCCCTCGCCGCCGCAAGGGAGGTGGGCCTCCCCGCGGCGGGAACCAAGTATGCCCGAACAACACGGAAAATCATAAGACAAGCACTTTTCGCGATTTGCGAATCGCAAATAGTGCTCTATCTATTTGTTTTGTCGCACAATTTTTCTGAAAACCGGCCACCACTTTTCAGATTGTGCTCTAAGTCTTACTTGCCACATTGAACCCGTTGCAGCGAATTTGCTCGGCCGCGATGGTTTTTCACCCCGCTCCAACCAAGTAACCATGACCGAGCGGCAAGTAACGCGCAAGGGTGGAAGAATGGAGAACGCGGCAACGCTTAGCTGTCCTCGGGCACACGCCCGCTTCGGTCATCCGCGGCTTTGTCCCGAGGGCCCAGAATGCAAACGTGATTCAGCCCTGGATCCTTGGTTCGGTGACCAAGGATGATCGAGTGTGGCGCAGCGCCCTTTATTCTCCATCATCCTTAGGTCCTCCTTGGCCATCGTGCCAAGGATCCAGCATCCTCCGTCATCCTTGGCCACCGTGCCAAGGATCCAGCATCCTCCGTCATCCTTGGCCACCGTGCCAAGGATCCAGCATCCTCCGTCATCCTTGGCCACCGTGCCAAGGATCCAGCATCCTCCGTCGTCCTTGGCCACCGTGCCAAGGATCCAGCATCCTCCGTCATCCTTGGCCACCGTGCCAAGGACCCAGCATCCTCCGTCATCCTTGGCCACCGTGCCAAGAATCCAGCGCAATAAATCGCGAAGCGGCAATTTTATCTGCTGCCTATCACTCCCCGCTGTCGCCGGCGCAACATCTCCCTCGCAAAGGGGGAGCGTGGCGCAGTGCCCTTTATTCTCCATCATCCGCGGGTTTGTCCCGGGAACCCAACCCAACAAACAGCGGAGCCGCGCTAATGCAGCGCTTCTTCGCCTTGCAATCGCAAACCGACCGGCATATCGATTGCGGGTAGCTCTCAACTTGATTTTGGAACCCATGTCATGGCCTTCATCGCCGACAGTCTCGCCCGCGTAAAACCCTCTGCCACCATTGCGGTCAGCCAAAAGGCGCGCGAACTGAAAGCCGCCGGCCGCGACGTTATCGGCCTTGGCGCCGGCGAGCCGGATTTCGATACCCCGGACAACATCAAGCAGGCGGCGATCGAGGCAATCCGCCGTGGCGAGACCAAATACACCCCGGTGCCCGGCATCCCCGAACTGCGCCAGGCGATTTCGGCCAAGTTCAAACGCGAAAACCATCTTGATTACACCGTGGACCAAATCATCGCCGGCACCGGCGGCAAGCAGATTTTGTACAACGCCTTTGCCGCCACCTTGAACCCAGGCGACGAGGTGTTGATCCCGGCACCCTATTGGGTCAGCTACCCCGACATGGTGCTGCTGAACGGTGGCGAGCCGAAATTTGTCGAGGCTTCCATCGACACCGGCTTCAAACTGACCCCTCAGAGCCTGGAAGCGGCGATCACCCCGGCGACCAAATGGTTCATCTTCAATTCGCCGTCTAACCCGTCTGGCGCCGCCTACTCTCGCGACGAATTAAAAGCGCTGACCGATGTTTTGCTGCGCCATCCCCAGGTCTGGGTGTTGACCGACGACATGTATGAGCACCTTTGCTATGGCGATTTTACCTTTGTCACCCCGGCCGAAGTCGAGCCGGCGCTATATGAGCGCACCTTAACCATGAACGGGGTGTCGAAAGCCTATGCGATGACCGGCTGGCGGCTTGGTTATGCCGGTGGGTCGGCGGAACTGATCAAGGCCATGAGCAAGGTGCAGGGCCAGCAGACTTCAGGCACCTGCTCGATCACCCAATGGGCCGCTGTGGAGGCACTAAACGGCCCGCAGGATTTCATCGACGAGCGCCGCAAAGCGTTCGAGGTGCGCCGCGATTTGGTGGTTTCGATGTTAAACCAGGCAACCGGGCTGGATTGCCCACGGCCCGAGGGCGCGTTTTATGTCTATCCGTCCTGTGCTGGCCTGATCGGCAAAAAGGGGCCTTCCGGCAAGGTGATGCAAACCGACGAGGATTTCGTCACCGAACTGCTGGAAGCCCAAGGGGTCGCGGTGGTGCACGGTTCGGCCTTTGGCCTTGGCCCCAATTTTCGTATTTCCTATGCCACCTCCAACGAGGCGCTGGAAGAGGCCTGCACCCGCATTCAACGGTTTTGCGGGCAAATCGGATAAACCCAAAACCGCCGGAACGAACGATTGCTGGGCAACCGCAATTATTGCCGATTCAGGCGATTTGCCGACGGCGCGCCGCTCGTCGTCGAATATGCCCAACATGTCCTTCTTCCTCGCACCACGAAACTGGACCAATTTGATCAAACCGGCACCACAAACATCAATTTCAACAGGCCCTAGTCTTGATCAGTGTTGCGGGATCGACCCAACCTGCAACAAATTGTGGTTTTCCGCTACCAAAGCGTCATAGTTGACCGGGTGGCTATTGGTTCGCGCGCAACAATGGGTTAGAAACCCAACTTGTGCCGGTGCAGAAATCCGGGTCGGAATGGGTAGTAAATTGATGCATTCAACCGGAAAACGGATACGAACCATGGGCGCGGCGTTGTTGCTGGCTTGTGGCAGCACGGTGGCGCTGGCTGCCGATATGTTGGATTCGGTGCCATTTGCGCAACAACCGGCGGTCGACGGTATTAATTTCAAACTCAGCGCGCTTGGCGGCACCATGGCCGACAATAGCGAGTTTGCCGGTGTGGCCTCGGTCACCTTGCCGCTATTTAATCTGCATTCCTACGGCATGCAGATCGACCTCGCGGCCGGCTCGTGGGATGGCCGCAGCACCTATGCCGGAGCGGCACATTTCTTTTGGCGCGATCCCGACCGGGCGCTTGTGGGAATTTACGGCGAGTGGAACTATATCAGCCCCGAACATGTGGGTAGAATTGGCCTGGAAACCGAATTATATCGCGGCAATTGGACCGTGGAAGGGTTGCTTGCTGGCCAATTCGGGCAAAACGTGTTCACCGAATTGGTTGGCGATGTTAATCTCGCCTATTATTTCACCCCGGACCTGCGCGGTGCGCTCGGCTATCGCCGGCACGCCCGCGGTGATGTCGCTACAGCCTCGTTCGAATATCAATTCCCCTCTTCCGGCAGCACCGCGCTCAGCGTGTTTGCCCACGCGGAATTTGGCAATGACGATTATCACGCCGCGCTCGGCGGGGTGAAGGTAGCCTTTGGCACCGGTAGCGCCACCACCATGATCGAGCGCCACCGCACCACAGATCCACACGTCAAATTGCCGCTATATCTGTCCAGCGTCACCCGCTGTGCATTCCTGCTGG
The DNA here is from genome assembly GCA_965248715.1 of Rhizobiaceae bacterium. GTDB lineage: Bacteria > Pseudomonadota > Alphaproteobacteria > Rhizobiales > Rhizobiaceae > CBDFKB01. The sequence continues at coordinate 27,395 of CBDFKB010000002.1, read as the reverse complement.
TACAGCGCGACGGCAAGGAAACGGTCTGCGCCTCGCAAGACCGGCTCGACGACGAGGGCACACGCCCGAAGGTCGCTAACTAGCAAGATATTGAATCTAGGATGGGGAATAAAACCCGGCTGACGCGCCCAACCGGTGTTGCACAACGGTATGCTGGCAGATCGCCTGCAGGGTGGTCGCTGAATCAAACCGGTTGAGCGAATATTGGCAGATGATGGTCAGGTCGCGATAGTTGGCTATCAACGAATTGAGCTGGTTTTCATAACCCATCAATTCTTCCACCCCCGGCGGATCAGCCAAGCTCCAGGTCATTTCGCCAGACATCAAAACCTTGCTATGTCCAATCGTAGCAAAATTAGCCATCAATTGGCCAAGGAATTCGATCATGCTCTCGGTCGAAAAGTACCCGTCAGGCAAATACGCTTCCATGGATGGCACCAAGACCAACATCTGCTGGTCGGCAAGTTCGCGCGGGTTATATCCTTCCGCCCTGATCCATTCCTCAACCTGCTCAAGCGGCGTTTCATCGTAGAAGAACAGCACCGGGGCTTTGCGCTCCAGATGATGGATCACATAAGGGCGAAACAAGCGCCATTGTTCATCGCTGTCGTTATAATGCAGGCAGATGTGCCGGTTGCCGTTACCGAGCGTTTCGGCCCTGGTCATCACGTCACCAATCAGCGGGTTATTTAGGAACCGATCAAGGTCGGCAACCGCAAAGCGGCGTTCTTGGCGCATGCCGACCCGGTGGCAGGTCAGCTTGCCCGTATTCGTCCACCGGCGCAATGATGTCTTGCTGACGTTTAAATAACGCGCAGCTTCCTCAATGGTCAGCAGCGGCGAAGATCGCTCGACGGGCATATTCGAGAACTCCTAACTGTGGATTGTATATTGTTCGGCCGAGTTGGAAGTCAAGCAGCATAGTGGGTGCATGAAACTGCTCGGGCAATTATGCCGAAGGAACTCGGGCCGATTTGGCGCAAATGGGTGGAGAAATTCAATATTGCATCATCGATGCATAATTTACCTAACGATTTCAATTTATTACCGAGAAAAATAACATGTGAACAGTTGCTGAACCACCGGTTCCAGATCGGTTCAGGCGCGTTGTATAGGTTGTGATTATCGGCCGGCAAAACCGGTTGCAGCAATACCACAAACCGACAGGAGGCAATATTGACCCGCAAATTGCGTGCTCGCATCACCCAGATCATCGCCGCAGCCGCCATCGCTACTGCCAGTTTCTCAGCTCCCGCAATTGCCGGCGGATCGATTTCATTCACCATCGCTCCCAAGAACCAGGACGAAGCGCAAGCCATGCGCGCCGGGTTAGCGATCTATTCGCTGATCAAAGCGGTCAAAGGCAATGGCGCGATTAATCAGCACGGCTTCAACAACGTGGCCGGCATTGCCCAAAACGGTGGCGGCAATTTTGGTGTAGTGCACCAGGAAGGTGACGACCACAACGGCACGCTGCAACAAAACGGCAACCACAACAGCTATGGCCTGTTCCAATTCGGCAAGGGCACCAACGGCCGTGTCGCTCAAAATGGCCATGGCAACATTGGCGCAACCTTCCAATTCGGCTGGTAGACGCGCTTTAATGATCCGCCCCACCATCGCTCAAAGTTGCGCATATCGCGGCACCCGTCTAGTGGAATGAATTTGACATTTGGTGCCCATTTGCCGCATCGTCGTTTGTCAAATGTCAAATGTCAAATGTCAAATTTAAAAATTCCACTAGATTCAATATCTTGCTAGTGGTTCTTTTGTTGCCAAGATTTGCAAACCTAAGTGTTGCAACGGGACGCAAATGTTGGAATCGAACCACTAGTGCTGATGACCAAAAGTTTACCGGCATAGCCGAACCCTGATTTGCCGCCCCTGGGGCCTGTGGACAATTGCTCAATGACGATGGTAAGGCAATCTGCCTATGGCATCTGGTCCAAAACGTAGTTGGGAACCCAAAGAAAGCACGGCAACGCCGGAGGCTGTATTTTGGAACCGGCGCGCATTGCTGGCCGGCGCCGGGCTAACGATCGCAGGCGGTGCCGGTGCCTGGTATCTGGGCAACCGGGCTGGATCATCAAAACAATTCGCCGCAGCAAGATCACCGGTCTTTGCTCCACCCAACCCCGGTACCAGCGGCCATTTGTTCCCAACGCCGCGCAATGAAACCTATCGGTTGGACCGACCGATAACTCCCGAGGAGATCAACGCCGCCTACAATAATTTTTCTGAGTTCGGTTCCCACAAAAAAATCGCTCCCAAGGCGCAGAAACTGATCACCCGGCCATGGGAAGTGACCATCGACGGATTAGTCGAAAAGCCGTTCCGCATCGCCATCGACGATTTGTTTACCAAGGTCGCCTTCGAGGAACGGCTCTACCGCCACCGCTGTGTCGAAGCATGGTCGATGACCGTACCGTGGACCGGGTTTGCGATGCGAGACCTATTAGCGCTTGCTCGTCCGCTTTCAGGAGCAAAATTCGTGCGCATGGAGACCTTTCACAATCCTGACATGGCATCGGGCCAGCGCCAAACCTGGTATCCGTGGCCCTATATAGAAAGTGTGACAATCGAGGAAGCCAGCAATGAATTGGCATTTCTGGTGACCGGTGCCTATGGCAAGACGCTGGCCCAGCAGTTCGGCGCGCCATTGCGGTTGGCGCTACCGTGGAAATACGGCTTCAAGTCGATCAAATCCATCGTACGGTTTGAGTTCACCGACACCCGCCCGGTCAGCTTTTGGGAGGAATTGGCGCCGAAGGAATACGGGTTTTGGGCAAATGTGAACCCTGACGTGCCGCACCTGCGCTGGAGCCAGGCCAAAGAACGTATCCTGCACACCGGTGAGAAAGTGCCAACCTTGATGTACAATGGCTATGGCGAGCAGGTCGCCCATCTGTACGCTGGCATGAATAACCGCAAGCTTTTTATGTGATTTCAACAAAAGCGGGTGTTGCCGGCAAATAGGGTGCGCGCGGCAAAAAAAATCCGGACCCCGATGGGGCCCGGATATCAATAAGGGAGCTACTCAAAACAAGCTCCCTTGAGGGGAACAGCTAACAAAATCACACGCATTGGGAGGAATAACGCGGATGATCATCTGTTGCTTACCAAGATATTGGCATTCGGTAGCAAGATAACAATCCGCCTTTGTGCAACCCAGCTATGCACTGAGCGCAGAGCTCGACAGACGGGGCAAAACGGCCAATATCCAGTTGCTTTGGTATGACCTTCTCGCCCCATACCGCTTGAACGGCGAGTATACATGGCTTGTTACAAACCATGGCAGTTGGCGCATTTGCCATGGATTTCGATGGTCGTGCCCAAAGCATGAAACCGGTTCTCGGCAGTCCAGCGCTCCAACCGGTCTTCGACTGTCTTGGCGTCAAATTCGTCCACATGGCCGCAATCGTCACAGATCGCAAATGCGATAACCGCGGTTCGGTGCTGATCAGGCCGGGCGCAGGCGACATAGGCATTGAGTGATTCGAGCCGATGCACCATGCCGCGCTCACACAATTTGGCCAATGCCCGGTACACTTGCGGTGGTGCCTTGAAGCCTTCCGTGCGCAACATGTCGAGGATCGCATAAGCGCTGGCGTGATGCTCCACCCGGTGCAGCGCCGACAGTACCAGTTCCTCGTTGCGCGACAGGTTCGATGCTTGGCTGGGCAAATTTGTTTCCATGTTCACCAATGGATTGTTCGGCAACCGCTCCCACCTCGCCAGCATAGAGCGGAACTTTGATGAAGCAAAATCGAACCTAAAACCGCCAACTGCGCGATTTGGAGATCAGAAAATCGCGAAACGCCTTCATGCGCGCCGATTGCCGCAATTCCTCCGGATAGCAAAAATAGGTATCGAAGCTCGGCACTTCCGCGCTTTGCATCAATTGCATCAGGCCGGTCGCCTGTTCGACGATATAATCTGGCAACACGGCGATGCCGCCACCAGCCTCAACGATCTGGACCATACCGATCAGATTATTGACTGAAAGTGCCGGCTCGCGCCGACTTCCTGGTTTGCGCCCGGCGGTTTCAAGCCAGTTGATTTCGGTCAGATGGACCGGCGCGCCGGCACCGAAAGTAATAATGCGGTGGTCGTCCAACTCAAGTAGGTTTTGCGGCTGGCCATAACGCTGCACATAGGAGGGCGAGGCGTAAATGTGGAAGTGAACGGTAAACAGTTTGCGCTGGATCAGATCGGGTTGGCGCGGCAAGCGCAGCCGGATCGCGCAATCGGCTTCGCGCATACCGAGATCGAGTTCCTCATTTTGCAATATCAATTCCAGCCGCACATCGGGGTAATATTCCATAAATTCGTGGATACGCTTGGTCAGCCAACCGGTTCCCAGGCCAACGGTTGTGGTGACGCGCAGCTTACCGACTGGCCGTTTGGTGGAATCCGACAACCGGTTTTGCACCGAATCCAGTTCAAGCAAAACGTCATGCACGGTGCGGTACAAGGTTTCCCCTTGCTCGGTCATGATCAGACCTCGGGCATGGCGATGAAATAACGGAACCTTGAGATCCTGCTCCAGTCCGCTGACCTGACGCGAAATCGCCGACTGGCTTAAATGCAGGGCTTCAGCGGCATGGGTGAAGCTGCCGGCGTCGGCGACCGCGTGAAATATTCTAAGCTTGTCCCAATCCATCGATTGCGCACCTTCACGGTTTAATACCAACCGTTGTTAATATTGCCCCACTGGAGCGTGTCACCCAAAAGTGGGTACCGGTTTTGCGAAAAATGACACGCATAAACAAAGAGATAACACGCTCTAGATTCGATATCTTGCTAGTGGTTCTTTTGATTCCAAGATTTGCAAATCACATTGTTGCAACGGAACGCAAATGTTGGAGCCGAACCACTAGGCCGCTGCCGCGCCGACCAGGGCTGAGTGAGCCAGAAACTTTTCCGCTTCCAACGCTGCCATGCAGCCAAGCCCGGCTGCGGTCACGGCTTGGCGGTAAATATCGTCGGTAACGTCACCGGCGGCAAAAATGCCCTGCACGTCGGTCACGGTCGAGTCCGGCGCGGTCCACAAATAACCGTTCGGTTTTTGCTTCAATTTGCCTTCGAACAGCTCTACCGACGGGGTGTGGCCAATGGCAATGAATACCCCATCAACCGCCATCGCCGTGGTTGCACCACTTACCTTGTCGCGCAAACTAACCCCGGTCAATGACGGCATCAGACCGGTTTCGCCGGCAAATTCGACGATTTCCGTGTTCCACAAAATTTCAATGTTTGGTGTGTCGAAAACCCGCTTTTGCAAAACCTTGTCGGCGCGCAATTGGTCACGGCGGTGGATCAGGGTTACCTTCGACGCCAGATTGGCGAGATAAAGCGCCTCTTCGGCGGCGGTATTACCACCGCCAACCACCAGCACATGCTTGCCACGGTAAAAGAAGCCGTCGCAGGTGGCGCAGGCCGAAACCCCAAAGCCCATGAATTTCTGTTCGCTCTCAAGCCCCAGCCATTTTGCCTTGGCTCCGGTCGCGATCACCAGCGCATCGCAGGTAAACGAATTTCCAGAATCGCAGATGACGCGGAACGGCCGTGTGGTGGTTTCGACTTCACTTACGTGATCGTTGACTATTTCAGCGCCCACATTGGTCGCCTGTGCCAGCATCTGCTCCATTATCCACGGACCTTGTACCGGATCAGCGTAGCCGGGATAATTTTCCACCTCGGTGGTGATGGTCAATTGGCCGCCCTGTTCGATCCCGGTGAGCAGAACCGGCTCAAGCAGCGCTCTGGCCGCGTAGATAGCCGCAGTATAGCCGGCCGGACCGGAGCCAATGATGATGAGCTTTACATGCCTTGACTGCATTTTTTCTTGTTACTTTCCTATCTTGATGGGTACAAACCGGTAGCCCGAATCGCCGTAAAATCGGGCCGCGTCATCCACGCGGTATTGCGTCAATTCAAACCCAAACACAAGGCGGCGATCCGAGCCCGGTCTGGCCGATCGGCGCAACCGGTAGTTAGCTTTCGCTCATGACGGTTCGCCCGCCCCTTGCCAAAGATTATGGTAGACTTGGTTGATCGCCGCTGCTTCACCCTCAAGGGTGAAATGGGCCAGTACATGGCGCCGTGCCTCGCGCGCCATGGTTTCGCGCAATTTGGCGTCCCCCATCAGCGGACCGGCAGCCGCCGCAATCGCCTCTGCGTCGTCGGCCGCGACAACAAAACCGGTCTTACCTTCGACCACCAGTTCAGCAAAAGCACCGACATCGCTCGCCACCACCGGCATGGCGCAGGCCATCGCCTCCAGCGGGGTCAACCCGAACCCTTCCCAACGTTGCGGCGCGATGAACAAGGAAAGCCGTTGGTACCATTGCGCGACCTCTTCGACTGGAACTTCGCCCGCGAACACGATCCGGTCGCTAAGACCAGCATCAGCGATCCGCTGCTTTTGTTCGGCGAGAAAGCGCAAATGCTGCTCGGTCGCCCGGCCGAGAATGACCGCTGACCAGTCAGGGTGATCCGGCAGCAGTTCAATCATCGCCGCTATGAATAAATCGGTGCCTTTTTGCCGGCGGATGCGCCCGAAACAGCCCACCGCATATTTGCCTGGCAAGCCGGTTTCGCAAAAAGCCTTTTCCCGGTCTTCGGGTGGACAAAAGGATGCGCCGTCGATGCCATGACGGATCACGGTGGCCGGCACGGTCAAATAGGATTTTGTGCGCTTTGAGGTGGCGATGACATGATCCTGGCGGCGGATCAGCCATTTGGAATATGCGCTATGGTGGCGCTGCGAGGCGGAGGTAAAAACCAACCCCAGGCGCTGCATCATCAAATATTTCAAGAACAATCCGAACAACATCTCGATATTGCGTCTTGCATGCCAGATCCGAAACGGTTTCGCCGCCGGCGGCGAGCACCCCAACGTCAGCAATTGCCACCACGAGATGGATGGTAACCACGAGGGCATGGTCGGTCCGATGGTGACGATGCCGATCGAACTCATCTGTAACGGCAACAGCCGCACAATTGTCGCCGTCACCCCGGAAAGACGGCGATTAAAGTTAGGTGCAACGACCTCTATTTCACCGCTTTTCGGCATCGACCAATCACTTCCTGGCGCGAAAGGTCAGGCGAACACAACCGACAAAATTTCGTAGGATTTCGATCCGCCCGGCGCTACCACTTCCACCGTATCGCCTTCTTCCTTGCCAATCAGCGCGCGGGCCATCGGCGAGGAGATCGATACTTTCCCGGATTTGACATCAGCTTCCTGATCGCCAACGATCTGGTAAGTGTTTTGCTCTTCGCTTTCTTCGTCAACTACGCATACGGTGGCACCGAACTTGACAGTGCCGCCGGAGAGTTTCGATACGTCGATCACGTCAGCTCGGGTCAACAAATCTTCCAACAGGGCCACTCGACCTTCATTAAGGCTCTGCTGTTCCTTGGCGGCATGATATTCCGCGTTTTCCGACAGATCACCATGGGCGCGCGCTTCTGAGATCGCCTGGATAATCGCGTGGCGATCTTCCGACTGGCGACGTTTCAGTTCAATCTCGAGTGCGGCATACCCGCCGGCAGTCATCGGAATCTTGTCCATTTCATTCCTTCCCATTCCGCTTTAGTGCTTCGCCGGTTATTCACTATCCAACTGCGCACGCAGCAAATGGCTGCGTTACCAGCGCTAATTCGACCTGGTGAATACCCGCCAGCGACGCAGGTTGCGAATTCAAAATGCCACCGTTACCCGTATTGAAACCGGACGCAACCCGTCGATTGTGTACCGACCGGCGTTTGCTGATCAAGCGGCAGGAAAATAAGACTGCAGCGGACGAACTTCAAGGGGCCTGGTTTTTAGTGCCAGGATCGCCTGGCAGGCCGCCTGTGCCCCGGCGATGGTGGTGAAATACGGAACCCTGTTCATCAACGCCGCCTGCCGCAGCGACCGCGAATCGGTCAGCGCCTTGGCGCCTTCGGTGGTATTGATCACCAGTTGCACCTGTCCATTGCTAATCGCGTCGACAATGTTCGGCCGCCCTTCCAGTACCTTGTTGATGCGCTCACATTCGATCCCGTGTGCGGCGAGATGGCGCTGGGTGCCGCCGGTGGCAGTAATGGTAAGTCCGGCACTCTGTAAATGTTGGATGGCATTAATAATACGATCCTTGTCCGCGTCTTTGACGGATATGAACACGGTGCCAACATCGGGCAGCGCATTGTTGGCAGCCAATTGGGCCTTGGCAAAGGCCATGGCGAAATCGGTATCGAGCCCCATGACCTCTCCGGTCGAGCGCATCTCCGGGCCAAGCAAAGTATCGACACCTGGGAACCTGGAAAACGGGAACACCGCTTCTTTAATCGCAACGTGGCCAATCGCGCGATCGTCGGCACCGCGATAAGCGTCTGTCGCTACGCCAAGGGGTTCGCCGGTCATGACCCGCGTTGCGATTTTGGCAATCGACAGTCCGATCGTCTTAGCAACAAAGGGCACCGTGCGCGATGCCCGCGGATTGACTTCAAGGATATAGATCACCCGGTCCTTGACCGCGAATTGCACGTTCATCAACCCAACCACATTAAGGGCTAGAGCCAGTTTGCTACTCTGCCGTTTTAGTTCAGCAACGATGTCGGCATCGAGACTGTGTTCGGGTAGGGTGCAGGCGGAATCGCCGGAATGGATGCCCGCTTCCTCGATATGCTCCATCACCGCACAAACCAGCACTTTGGCGCCATCACACAAACAATCGACATCGATTTCTATCGCGTCGGAAAGATAACTGTCGATCAGCACCGGACTTTCCCCAGATACCACAACCGCCTCTTTGATATAACGGTCGAACTGGGCCCGATTGCGGACAATTTCCATCGCCCGCCCGCCCAGCACATAAGACGGTCGAATGACCGCCGGGTAGCCGATTTCGTCGATGATCCGCGAAGCGTCAGCGGCCGAGCGGGCAATGCCATTGCGAGGTTGCAACAGATCGAGTTCGTTCAACAAGCGCTGGAACCGGTCCCGATCTTCGGCAAGGTCGATCGCGTCGGGTGATGTGCCGAGGATCGGCACGCCGGCCTGTTTCAGCGCGCCGGCCAGTTTCAGCGGGGTCTGGCCGCCGAACTGGACGATCACGCCGAGCAATTGGCCAGCCAATTGCTCGGTGCGTACGATTTCCAGCACGTCTTCGGCGGTCAGCGGCTCAAAATACAACCGGTCGGAAGTATCATAGTCGGTCGAAACGGTTTCCGGGTTGCAATTGACCATGATCGACTGGATGCCGATATCGCCGAGCGCATAGGCGGCGTGGCAACAGCAATAGTCGAATTCGATACCCTGGCCGATCCGGTTTGGCCCGCCACCAAGGATAATGACTTTGCGCCGATCCTCCGGCATTGCTTCATTGGCAGGCGTGCCGGCAAAGGCTGGCTCATAGGTCGAATACATATATGCGGTGGGCGCGGAAAACTCGGCCGCGCAAGTATCGATGCGCTTATAGACCGGGCGCACATCCAACCGCCGGCGAAGCGCGATAACAGCCTCGATATCGCTCGAAGCCAATTTGGCCAGGCGTGCATCGGAAAAACCCATTGCTTTAAGGGCGCGCAAATTTTCCACATCTTGTGGTATGCCGTGCGCGATGACCCGTGCTTCCATCACGAGAATTTCAGCGATCTGGTTCACGAACCAGGGATCGTAGCCGGAAATCGTGGCTACTTCGGTCACCGGCGCGCCGGATCGCAAAGCCTGCGCCAGTTTCAAGATTCGGTCCGGAGTAGGCCGCGACAGCGCGGCCCTAATCGCGTTCTTGTCGTCGCCCTCGCCAAGACCATCGATCTCGATCTCGTCAAAACCATCAAGCCCGGTTTCCAGACCTCGCAACGCTTTCTGCATGGATTCGGCAAAGGTGCGGCCAATCGCCATCACCTCGCCTACCGACTTCATCGAGGTGGTCAGTACCGGCTCAGCGCCGGGGAATTTCTCAAAGGCGAAGCGCGGAATTTTGGTGACCACATAGTCGATCGACGGCTCGAACGAAGCCGGGGTTGCGCCACCGGTGATTTCGTTTTCCAGTTCGTCGAGGGTGTAACCAACCGCAAGTTTGGCTGCCACTTTGGCGATTGGAAACCCGGTCGCCTTGGAGGCCAGCGCCGAAGAACGCGACACCCTGGGGTTCATCTCGATCACCACCATACGGCCGTCTTTCGGATTGACTGCGAATTGTACATTAGAGCCGCCGGTTTCAACCCCGATCTCGCGCAACACAGCAATCGAGGCGTTGCGCATGACCTGGTATTCTTTGTCGGTCAAGGTCAGCGCCGGTGCCACTGTGATCGAATCGCCTGTATGCACCCCCATTGGATCAATGTTCTCGATCGAGCAGATGATGATGCAATTGTCGTCGCGGTCGCGCACCACCTCCATTTCGTACTCTTTCCAGCCGAGCACACTTTGTTCTACCAACACTTCGTTGGTTGGCGAGGTATCGACCCCGTTGAGCACCAGTTCGTAGAGTTCATCCAAGGTATAAGCGATGCCGCCACCCTGACCACCAAGGGTAAAAGATGGTCGCACAATCGCCGGCAGGCCGGTAATTTGGCTGGCCTTTAGCGCCTGCAATTTGGCGATCAGGTGATGCTCCTCGCGTCGCATCAATTCTTGGCTATTCCAGTGCTTGTCGAACGTGGCGATGCTTTCATTGCCGCCGCCGTTCTGCCTGATTTCACCTAGCTTGGCGTCATATTCCTCGGCAAAGCGGTGTTTAAGCTCCGATGTGTTGACAAAGGCCGAGCGCGGCGTCGCCAGGTCAATGTGCTGCATCGCCTTGCGAAATAGATTGCGGTCTTCCGCCTTGTCGATTGCTGCCGCGTCGGCGCCAATCATCTCGACCCCGAACTGTTCCAGAACCCCCATCTTGCGCAGTGACAGGGCACAATTGAGCGCGGTCTGCCCGCCCATGGTCGGCAATAATGCGTCCGGGCGTTCGATTTCGATGATGCGGGCAACCACTTGCGGCGTAATCGGTTCAATATAAGTTGCGTCGGCCAGGTCTGGATCGGTCATAACCGTCGCCGGATTGGAATTGACCAAAATGATCCGATATCCGTCGGCCTTAAGCGCTTTGCAGGCCTGGGTGCCGGAATAGTCGAATTCGCAGGCCTGGCCAATGACAATCGGCCCGGCGCCTATGATCAGGATCGAGGCAATGTCGGTTCGTTTGGGCAAATGCGGGTTCCAGTTCGCGCGCAATCCCTAGGCGGCGGAGCCCGGAATCGCGGAAGGTTCAATAGCTTGGCTGAAGCGGCGTTCTAGGGGAAAGGCGCGGGAAGGGGAAGGCCGGAAACAAATTATTTAGGGCATACAATTGGGTGCCGCAAATAGGCGTAATATCTGGCGGCAGTTCGTGTTGGGAAAATCGATCAAATATGCCCCGGCGCAATACGGCGCCCAGTGCCGGCCATTTCCGCATTGGCATATTCGTTGACCTGTTTTACTGCGGCCGCGCCGAGCTTGTGGCGGACCTGTTGGCTTTCGGCCAGCCGACCGGTTTCCAACATTGCTCCTGGAGCGCCATTCGATCCGGCCGGTGGATCGCTGCATTGCCTGTGGACCGATCTCCAGCTTGGTCAATAATTCACAAGGAAACCAGCAATTTCGAGATTTTTGACCAAAAGGTTAAAAAATACGATTGACGCCCCGGCCACACCTTCTAAGGTTCTAGCCTGAAAATTGTGGAGAGAAATGGGAGGGAATTATGACCGCACTGATCAATCGCAGAACCTTTGGCATACTCACGGCCGCCACCGCCGCATCGACCACTATTGGGATAACCCCGGCATTCGCAGACACGATCAAGGTCGCCGGCATCTACACCCAACCGATCCAACAAAAATGGGACGCCCGGTTGCACCAGGGCCTGGAAGCGGCCAAGGCCAGCGGCGATATCGAATATGTGTTCTCCGAAAAGGTCGCTAACACTGACTATATCCGCGTGTTGCGCGAATATTGCGAAAGCGGCGTCAAGCTGATCGTCGGCGAAGCGTTTGGCATTTCCAAGGAAGCACGCAAGGTCGCCGACGAGTATCCCGATATTGCATTTTTGATGGGCGATCCGTTCGAGCCCCATGGCAGCAATTTCTCGGTGTTTGACAATTACATTCATGAGCCTTGCTATTTGATGGGTATCATCGCCGGCTCGATGACCAAAACCAACAAGCTCGGCATGGTCGGCGGCTATCCGATTGGCGAGGTCAATCGGCTGTTCCACGCCTTCATCAATGGCGCCAAATCGGTCAATCCTGATATTCAATACAAGGTGACCTTCATCGGCTCCTGGTATGATCCGCCCAAGGCCAAGGAAGCCGCCTTCGCCCAGATCGAAGCCGGCGCCGACATCATGTACGCCGAACGCGCTGGGGTGGTTGATGCCTGTCGTGACAAGGGTGTGCTAGCGTTCGGTAACGTCAATGACATGAACCAGGAAGAAAACGGCACCGGCGTGGTGGTCACCTCGGCGCTATGGCACATGGAAGCAGCAATCGCCCATGCCATCGAGCAAACCAAAGCCGGAACATTCGCAGCCGAAAATTACAAGGAATGGACCATGATGCAAAAGGGCGGAGCAAGTCTCGCCCCTTATTATGAATTCGAAGACCGCATTCCAGCAGCAGCTAAAGCTTTGGTCGAGGATGTTAAAGCCAAGATCCTATCCGGCGATTTGACCGTCGAGATCAACGACAACGAGCCGAAATCCTCGTTCTGAGCAGTGGCTAGAAATGTCCGCGCCCACGGTGTTGGAGTTTAAAGGCGTCACCAAGCGCTTTGGAACCCTGATTGCCAACAATCAAGTGTCGTTGACCCTGCGGCGGGGCGAAATTCTCGCCCTGCTCGGCGAAAACGGTGCCGGCAAGACCACCTTGATGAACATCTTGTTTGGCCATTACCGGGCTGACGAGGGTGCGGTGTTGGTCGATGGCAATCCGTTGACCCCCGGCTCGACCCAGGCCGCGATCGAGGCCGGGGTTGGCATGGTGCATCAGCACTTTACCCTCGCCGACAATCTGAGTGTCCTGGAGAACATCATCTTGGGCACCCAAAGCCTGTGGTCGTGGCGCCAAGACAAAGGTGCGGCGCGGCAAAAACTGGCGCAATTGATGGCTGATTATGGCCTGAACGTCGACCCGGATGCGATGATCTCTGAGCTTTCGGTCGGCGAACGCCAGCGGGTAGAAATCCTCAAGGCGCTATACCGCGAAGCCCGCATTTTGATCCTCGACGAACCGACCGCGGTGCTGACCCCGCAAGAATCCGAACAATTGTTTTTGACTTTGCGCTCGGTTACCGAAAGAGGTCTCGCGGTCATCTTCATCTCCCACAAACTGCATGAGATCCTTGCGGTCAGCGACCGCATCGCGGTGTTGCGCCGTGGCGAGATCGTCGGCACCCGCGAAACCGCAGACGCCAGCCGCGAGCAATTGGCTGAACTGATGGTCGGTCAGATCGTGGTGCGGCCGAAACTGACCGCGATTACGGCCGGCGACCCGGCCCTGGAGATCGCCGGGCTATCGACCGCCGGCAGTGGTGCCACCGCACTTAAACAAGTCGAACTAACCATCAACGCCCATGAAATTGTCGGTATTGCCGGGGTTGCCGGCAATGGCCAGTCGACGCTTGCCGATATTTTGTGTGGCCTAAGGAGAGACTTTAGCGGCCAGATCACACTGAACGACGCACCGCTTGCCGCCGGCAACCCGAGGGCGATTGTCGCAAGCGGGGTCGGCCGAATTCCCGAAGATCGCCACGCCCGGGGCATGGTTGGTGACATGGATATTTGGGAGAACCTGATCTCCGAGGATCTGCGTTGCGCGGAGATTTCTCACTACGGATTGATCATTGACCGATCGGCGGCGACCGCGCGCGCCGAAAAGCTGATCGAGGAATTCGACGTTCGGTGTGAAGGGCCGCAGGCCGAGACCAAATTATTGTCCGGCGGCAATCTGCAAAAGTTGATTCTCGCGCGGGCGCTATCTGCCAATCCGAATTTCATCCTCGCCAACCAGCCGGTGCGCGGCCTGGATGAGGGCGCGATCGCCTATGTGCAGGGCCGTTTGCTGGATGCACGCCGCAACGGCGCAGCAATCATGCTGATCTCCGAAGACCTTGATGAATTGATGGCACTTTCTGACCGCATCGCGGTCATGTTCCATGGTCAACTGAGCCCGGCATTAGCTACCTCCAAGCGCTCGGTTACCGAAATCGGCTTGATGATGGCCGGCCATGAAGCAGAAGCGAAGGTCGCATGATGATCATCGAGCCACGACAATCGGTCTCCATGCTACGCGCCGGATTGGCTCCGGTATGGGCGATCCTTGCGTCATTTGCGCTTTGCTCGGTATTGATCGCCTGGACCGGGCAATCGATCCCGCAAGCTTATGGATTGCTGATCAAGGGTGCATTCGGCTCCAATTTTGCCATCAACGAGACCCTGACCCGCTCGATCCCGCTGATATTTACCGGTCTGGCGGTGGCAATCGCCTTTCGCGCCAAGTTCTACAATATCGGCGCCGAGGGCCAACTTTATGCCGGCGCGCTGGCCGCGACCTTCTTCGGTACCGGCATCATCGATCTGCCGCCGGTGCTGATGATCCCGTTCCTGCTGGTCGCCGGAGCTATCGCTGGTGGCGCGCTATTGATCGTGCCGGTATTGTTGAAAACCCATCTAAAAGTCGATGAGGTGGTCACCACCTTGTTGCTCAATTTCATCGTGCTGCTGACAGTCAGTTATTTGATCGAAGGGCCGTGGAAGGACCCGATGTCGCTCGGTTGGCCGCAAGCCGCCTCGATCATCGACAATGGGGTTTTACCGGCCCTTTTGGCCAAGGGACGGCTGCATCTTGGCTTAATCGTCGCGCTGATCATGGCGGTACTATTATGGGCGCTGATGCGCTTTAGCGTGCTTGGCTATGAAATCCGCGCGGTCGGCTACAATGCCAAAGCGGCCGAATTCGCCGGTATCAATGTCAATCGCACCGTGATCATAACCGCGTTGATCTCCGGCGGCCTTGCCGGCATGGCTGGGGTCAGCGAGACCGCCGGCTTGAAGGGTTATTTGACCCTCGATCTGTCGCCGGGATTTGGCTATACCGGCATCGCGGTCGCCATGTTGGCGCAACTCAACCCGCTTGCGGTCATTCCTTCGGCGATCTTTTTGTCCGCGGTTTATGTTGGCGCTGACGCCATGAGCCGTGGCATCAATATCCCGACTTATGTTGCCGACGTGTTGGTGGGCGTGTCGGTGCTGGCGGTATTGTGCAGCGTGATGCTGAGCCAATACCGCATCAGGTGGCGGTCGTGAGCGACCTGTTTGAAATCCTGCTCACCGCCGGATTTTGGGCCGCCACCATCCGCATTGTCAGCCCGCTGATCTTCGGCACTTTGGGGGAATTAATTTGCGAGCGCGCTGGCGTACTCAATCTCGGCATTGAGGGCATCATGACGGTCGGCGCCATGGCCGGCTGGATGTGGGTCTATCAAGGTGGCGGGTTGTGGGACGGAGTGATATTTGCCGCTTTTGTCGGTGCCATGTTTGGCCTGTTGCACGCGATTTTTACCGTTCATCTCGGCCTGTCGCAGCACGTTACCGGCATCGGCATCACGCTATTTGCCTCGTCGCTGAGTTATTTCGTCTACCGCATGTTGCTACCATCGGCGACCACGCCGCCAAAGATCATACCGTTCGACGAACTGCCGATCCCGTTCCTGTCCGAATTACCGATCATAGGCGAGGCGCTGTTTACCCAGTCTGCGCTGACCTATCTGGCGCTAATTTGCGTGCCGATAGTTTGGTATGTGCTGTACCGCACCCCGGTCGGTCTGGCGGTGCGCATGTCAGGCGAAAACCCGGTTGCAGTCGAAGCCCAGGGCATCAACGTGCTGGCAGTACGCACCGGCGCGGTGATGGTCGGCAGCGCGTTGATGGCGGTTGGCGGTGCCTTCATCACCATGTCGTGGTTCGATGCGTTTTATTTTGGCATGATCAATGGCCGTGGATGGATTTGTGTGGCGCTAGTCATTTTCGCATCTTGGCAACCGGGCAAAGCGCTGATCGGCGCGTTAATCTTCGCGGGCCTGGAGGCGCTACAAGTGCGTGTCCAGCAGTCGGCCGGCGCGTTCATTCCCTACCAATTCTTTTTGATGATGCCTTACGTCATGTCGATCGTGGCTATGATTGTGATCGCGCGTAGGACCCGTTATCCCAAGGCGCTGCTGGTGCCGTTCCGTCGCGGCGAGCGGGTGTAATGCAAAGGAAGTCGAGATGCTGACCGATACCGATCGGAAATTTCTGCGAATTGCCTATGACGAGGCGAAAGCTGGCTTCGAGGAGGGCGGCTGCCCAATCGGTTCGGTTCTCGCCAAGGGCGACGAGATGATCGCCAAGGGTCGCAACCAGCGGGTCCAAGGCGGTGATCCGATTGCCCATGGTGAAATGGATTGCCTGCGCAAGGCCGGCAGGCAAAAAAATTATCGCGGCATGACGCTTTATACTTCCCTGTCGCCCTGTATGATGTGTTCCGGCACCATCGTGCAGTTCGGCATTCGCCGGGTGGTGGTCGGCGAGAATGTCAATTTCGGCGGCAATGAAGAATTTCTAGCCGAGCGCGGCGTCGAGGTGATCCTGGCAGATGATGCAAAGTGCATCGAGCTCATGCAGCGCTTTATCACCGAAAAACCTGAATTGTGGGCCGAGGACATTGCTGAAGACGAATGATACCAGAGGCACTCGATATTGAGTTCCTCTGTTATGATAGCCCCTGCCGCCTTGAACGGGCGCTGTTATGTTCGGGCGATTTTGGTAAACCCGTCCCATGCGCTACGCGATCTATTTTACCCCCGGACCTGATCATCCATTGACCGCGAAAGCGACTGAATGGCTTGGCCGTGACCCGTGCAGGGATCAATCCGTGCCGCCACCCGAGCATTTGGCAAGCCATCATCCATGGCTTGGCGATTGCACGGCGGTGGCAGCAAAATACGGCTTTCACGCTACCCTGAAAGCACCGTTTCGCTTAAAGCCGGGAACTGATGAAGGCCAATTGCGCGACGCTGCGGCGGCGATTGCGGCCGAAACTCCCTCCGCACCGATTGCCGCCTTGGCACTGTGCTGGATTGGACCGTTTCTGGCACTAGTTCCCGAGCGCACCGAACCCGGTATCGCGGCATTGGAGACGGCATTAGTTCACGCCTTCGAACCGTTTCGCGCACCGCTTAACGCGGCGGAAACTGAAAAGCGGCAACCGGCCAAACTGACCCCGCGCCAACAAACATTGCTCAACCGATGGGGCTATCCATATGTGCTGGACCAGTTCCGTTTCCACATGACATTAAGCGGGCCGATACCGACCGACGACCGGCCGAAGCTGGAAAAACATGCACGGCACCATTTTGCCGACCACATTGGCCAGCCGTTAACGGTCGACCAGATTGTGATTTTTGCGGAAGAAAAAGATGGTGCACCGTTTATCGTGCAACATGTCTTTAAGTTGACCGGACTTCGTCCGATAAAGGGGTCCACTTCGAATCAATGAGGCGATAATGACCGAGACCGTGCTCAGCAATGCGCGCATTATCCTGCCCGACCGGGAAATCCACGGCACTGTAGTGGTCCGCGACGGCAAGATCGCTGAAATCGACGATCGGTCGAGCGCTGTCGGCGATGATCTTGGCGGCGACTGCCTGATCCCGGGGCTGGTGGAACTGCACACCGATCATCTGGAATCTCACTATGTACCGCGCCCGGGGGTGCGTTGGGACCAAATCTCGGCAATTCAGGCCTATGATGCCCAGATCGCCAGCTCCGGCATCACCACGGTATTCGACTGTTTTCGCCTCGGCACGGTTTTAGGAAATGATCTTAAGGTCGGCGAAGCGATCGAGCTGGCGCAAGCGGTGACACGGGCACAATCGGAACAACGCCTGCGTGCCGAACATTTCGCCCATCTGCGCTGTGAGGTTTCCAGTTCCAACCTCTTGAGCGAATTTGCCAGTTTTACCGCCGGTGAACCGGTACGACTTGCCTCAATGATGGATCATTCCCCAGGCCAGCGTCAGTTCCAGATCATGGACCAGTATATTTTATTTTACAAAACCAAAGGTGGCATGAGCGACGAGGAATTCAATAATTTTGTTGATCACCGGATTAACGAATCTGAGCAAAACTCGAGCACCAATCGCGATACGATCGCCAACCTTTGCCGTGAAATGAATATCACCTTGGCTAGCCATGACGACGCGACGCTCGAACATGTGGAGGATGCGGTGGCCAAGGGGGTGCGGCTAGCCGAATTTCCGACCACAGTGGAAGCGGCCAAATCCAGCCACGAAAACGGCATGAGCGTATTGATGGGGGCGCCCAACGTGGTGCGCGGCAGTTCCCATTCCGGCAACCTTTCCGCCCGCGATCTTGCCGCCGCCGCCACCCTCGACGTTTTGTCGTCGGACTATGTGCCGATCAGCCTGATTCAGGCGCCTTTCGTGCTGGCGAGCGAGATCGACGGCATGGATTTGCCGGCGGCGATCGCGCTAGTGACCGACAACCCCGCCAAAACGGTTGGCCTTGACGACCGCGGCCGCATCGAAGTTGGCCGCCGCGCCGATCTGGTGCGGGTGCGCGACCTTGGCGATATGCCGGTGGTTAGCACCGTGTGGCGCGGTGGCGAGCGGGTCGCCTGAACGATTGTGACCAGGGGTGCTGAAATCAAGGTTGGACCCGGCACTGCAATATTGGTGGTCGGTCCGTCCGGCGCCGGTAAGGACACGCTGATGCGTGGCGCTGCTGCACGCATTTTCGATCGCCAAACCATCCGCTTTCCCCGCCGGGCGATCACCCGCGCTGCCGATCCGCGTTTCGAAGACAATGTGGAAATCAGCGAAAGCGAATTTGCCGCGTTATCGCGCCCTGGCAAATGCGCCCTGTCCTGGCGCGCGCACGGCTTAGGCTATTCGATCTCGTCCGCCGTGTTCGATGACATTAGCGCCGGCCACACGGTTGTGTTCAACGCCTCACGCAGCATCATTGGCGACGCGCGCACCAGGTTTGCCAATGTCAGGGTCATTTTGGTCACCGCGCCGGCGCCGTTCTTGGCGAAACGGCTGGCGGAACGCAGCCGCGAAAACGCCGACGACATCATTGTCCGGCTCAAACGCGGCAAATATGTCATACCCGGCGATATCAAATACACAACGATCATTAATGACCGCAGCATAGAAGAAGGCGTAAACGCACTAACCGCTGCGATTGAAGGGTTGGTGGTATAATCCCTTAACACCGTAGCGGCACCGACAAATAGACGCCAAATTCCTGGCCGATATCGCTGCTGACCCGCGCATGAACCCGGCCCTGGCGGTCCAAAAAACGTTGCCGGTCATGAACCGGGAAAATCCCCTCATGCCAAATGTTGGGATGAATATACAAACCCCTGGAGCCATCACACCAAAAGGCGACAACATTTTCCGGCCTAAGATCGTCGCCGGGCAACGCCACCGGCACCACAAACGGGGTCTTGTCGAGTGGAAAAAACATCTGGCCGCCGTCGGGGTGATAATTCATGTGCCAAAGCAAGACCTGGTCACGCGCACAAGTGGCGGTTTCTGCCGCCGCCCGTTGCGGGTCGGTCGACCATCCAAGAACATAATTGCCGTTGACCGCTTCATTGGTGCCATACAAAATGTCGCCGCGCCACTCACCGTGGAATATGCCTTCGACGAAGCCGGCTTCATCGCCAGTACCGTCGTCGACCGGGCGCCAACCCTGAGCCGGCCAGCGCACGATCTCGATCTCGAAATTATCCGGATCGTCAACCAGGCAGCCATAATCCTTTACCGTATCGTCGCTGGCAACGATCAGTGGAACCTTATGCAGCTCCAGCGACGGCTTGTCGGAAGCTTTGAATATATAGGTGGGGGCGAGATGGTTCATGCCAATACCTTGTTGTGCTTGTGGCGATAGGTATTATCGAGCGCAAAATGACTGATTGCAATCGCTGGAGCACTTTTCGCGATTTGTGAATCGCAAACAGTGCTCTATCTATTTGTTTTGGCGCACAATTTTTCTGAAAACCGGCCACCACTTTTCAGATTGTGCTCTAAGTAACACAAATTTCGCGGCAATTGCTGGAAACCTTGTGGATCAAAGTTTGCCAATTGGGCGCCAAGAGTGGGCAAGGGCGGCGGCCTGGCCGCTACCCTTTGTGCTTTTTCTTCTTGGCGCACTTACGGCCATAGAGTTCCAATTTGTGATGCACCAGTTCATAACCGAGTTTGGCGGCAATCTTCGCCTGTAGGCGTTCGATCTTTTCGGAACGAAATTCAACCACATTGCCGGTATCGACATCAATCATATGATCGTGATGCGGAGCACCTGAGGCCTCAAAGCGAGCCGGTGCACCATCAAACAACAAGCGGTGGATTACGCCTAATTGTTCGAGCACGGTCAAGGTGCGATATACCGTCGATAGCGACACCGTCGCGTCAAGTGCTGCAGTCCGGCGATAAATTTCATTGGCGTCCGGGTGATCCTTGGCCGCGCCTAACACCTTTAGCAAAGCCAGGCGCTGGCGGGTGATCCTGATCCCTTCCCTGCGTAGTGCCCGCTTCAATTCGCCGGCCCTGAAACTACCGTCGACCATACCGCCAACCTATCTGTGTGCTTCCCATGCACACTGCTTCATACGAATGCATTGAACTATTGCAAATCATTCTTAATTGCGTTAGCTATTGCAAATCATTCTCATATTTAATTGCAAATATCAAGCCCAGCCCGGAGTTCCATTAATGAACCGATCGAATTTCCTATATGGGCTGGCGACCCTGCTTGGTGCGGTTTTTTCATTACAACCACTGGCTGCCGCAGCGCAAAAATTCAAGGCTGTAACCACGTTTACGGTGATCGCCGATATGGCCCAAAATGTTGCCGGCGATGCTGCGATCGTGCAATCAATCACCAAACCGGGCGCCGAGATCCATGGCTACCAGCCGACCCCTCGCGACATCCTGCGGGCGCAGGATGCCGAGTTGATATTTTGGAACGGCATGGGCCTGGAATTATGGTTTGCACAGTTTTTCGCCAACCTTCGCGAGGTGCCGAGCGTGACCCTCACAAAGGGCATCGAACCGATCGGCATTTCCGAGGGTAACTATTTAGGCAAGCCGAACCCGCACGCCTGGATGTCGCTCGACAATGCCCTGATCTATGTAGATAACATCCGCGATGCGTTGGCACTGCACGATCCTGACAACGCCGCCATATACCAAGCCAACGCCAAGGCCTATAAGGCGCAAATCACTGCTACCATCGCCCCGTTGCGCGCGGCGATTAAGGCGATCCCGCAAGGCCAACGCTGGCTGGCGACCTGCGAGGGCGCGTTTAGCTATTTGGTGCGCGACTACGCTATGCGGGAACTTTATCTTTGGCCGATCAATGCCGATCAGACCGGCACCCCGCAACAGGTACGCAAGGTAATCGACGGGGTGCGCGCCCATGACATTAGGGCAGTGTTCTGCGAAAGTACGGTCTCAAGCAACCCTGCCAAACAGGTTGCGCGCGAGACCGGCGCCGAGTTTGGCGGCATATTGTATGTTGATAGCCTGACCGCCGCCGACGGACCGGTGCCAACCTATCTCGACATGCTGCGAGTGACATCCAAGACCATTGTCGATGGCCTGACAAAGTGAGACCGATCGTGGACACCGAACCGCCGATCCAGACACCCAGTCCTAACGCCACAATGGCGTTGACAGGTATTGGGCCGGACGAGGTTGGCATTATCGCAGACGCCATCACGGTCACCTACCGCAATGGCCACACCGCGCTGCGCGATGCATCGTTTGCGATCCCGAAGTCGACAATTTCAGCGCTGGTCGGTGTCAATGGTTCCGGCAAATCGACCTTGTTTAAGGCAATCATGGGCTTTGTGCCCCTGGCGACAGGCAGCATCTCGGTCCTCAACCTACCGGCCAAGCAAGCGCTGAAACGTAACATCATCGCCTATGTACCCCAGGCGGAAGAAGTCGACTGGAGCTTCCCGGTTCTGGTCGAAGACGTGGTGATGATGGGTCGTTATGGCCACATGAATTTCATGCGCGTGCCGCGCCACACCGACCGTGAGGCGGTGGCCGAGGCGCTGCTGCGGGTCGGGATGGAAGAATACCGCGACCGCCAGATCGGCGAGCTTTCCGGCGGCCAGAAGAAGCGGGTATTTCTCGCCCGCGCCCTTGCCCAGGACGCCAAGGTGATCCTGCTCGACGAGCCGTTCACCGGTGTCGACGTCAAAACCGAGGAAGCGATCATCGCTCTGCTTGGCCAATTACGCGCCGAGGGCCGGGTCATGCTGGTTTCGACCCACAATCTCGGCTCGGTGCCGGAATTTTGCGACCGCACGATCTTAATCAAGGAAACCGTGCTAGCGCATGGCTTGACCAATGCGGTGTTTACCCAGAAAAACCTTGAGCACGCATTCGGCGGCGTGCTGCGCCACTATGTGCTCGGCGGCGCCGAATTGCACGACGATGACGACAGCCGCCAGGTTACCATCATCACCGATGATGAGCGCCCGTTCGTGCTGTATGATGACAAGCCGGAAGACGGCAAATGATCGCCACACTGCTGGAGCCGTTCGATTATGGCTATATGACCAACGCCATGTGGGTCAGCGCCCTGGTTGGCGGCGTATGTGGGTTTCTTTCCTCCTATTTGATGCTCAAGGGCTGGTCGTTGATCGGCGATGCGCTCAGCCACTCGATCGTGCCCGGTGTTGCCGGTGCCTATATGCTTGGCCTGCCGTTCGCGCTCGGAGCATTTTTGTCCGGCGGCCTGGCGGCAGCAGCAATGTTGTTTCTCAACCAACGCACCGGCCTTAAGGAAGATGCGATTATCGGGCTGATATTCACCTCGTTCTTCGGCCTTGGCCTATTCATGATTTCAATTTCGCCGACCTCGGTCGACGTACAAACCATCACGCTTGGCAACATTTTGGCGATCACCCCCAGCGACACGTTGCAACTGGCGATCATCGGCTTTGTCACGCTGGGTGTATTGTTGCTCAAATGGAAAGATTTGATGGTGGTGTTTTTCGACGAGAACCACGCCCGCTCGATCGGCCTAAATCCGGATCTTTTGAAAATCATGTTTTTCACTTTATTGTCGGCGTCCTGTGTGGCGGCACTACAGACCGTCGGCGCGTTCTTGGTGATTGCCATGGTGGTAACGCCGGGCGCTACCGCCTATCTTTTGACCGACCGGTTCCCGCGCTTATTGATATTAAGTGTTGCGGTGGGCACCGTGACCAGTTTCGTCGGCGCCTATTTGAGCTATTTCCTCGACGGCGCCACCGGCGGAATTATCATCACCGCCCAGACCCTGGTGTTCCTCACCGCCTTCGTTTTTGCGCCCAAACATGGCTATCTCGCCGCCCGCCGCCGCGCTGCTATTGCGTTGGAGTAGTCGATAATGATCGAGGAACTGCTGCTGCCATTTCGGTTTACCTTCATGGTTGATGCCATGTTAATCTCGGTGATCATCGCCGTGCCGACCGCGCTGCTGTCTTGTTTCTTGGTACTGAAAGGCTGGTCACTGATGGGCGATGCAATCTCGCACGCGGTCCTGCCTGGCATTGTAGTCGCCTATATCCTCAATATTCCGCTGGTGATTGGTGCCTTTAGCGCCGGCATGATTTGCGCCCTGGCAACCGGATTCTTAAAGGAAAACAGCCGGATAAAACAGGATACCGCAATGGGTATCGTGTTTTCCGGCATGTTCGGCATCGGCATCGTGCTTTATACAAAGATCGAGACCAATGTGCATCTCGACCACATTCTGTTTGGCAATATGTTGGGGATTTCGCAGGCCGATCTGATCGCCAGCGCAGCGATTTCTGCCTTCGTGTCGGTGGCGATTTGGCTTAAGCGCCGCGATCTATTGGTGCATGCCTTCGACCCGGCCCACGCCAAGGCAACCGGCCTGCCGGTGGGATTGTTGCATTATGGCATCCTCGCATTGCTGTCGTTGACCATCGTCGCAACCCTCAAGGCGGTCGGCATCATCATGGCAATCGGATTGCTGATTGCACCCGGTGCCATCGCCTTCCTGCTCACTAAGCGATTCCAGCACATGCTGCTAATCGCACCCGCGATAACGATGGTGAGCGGATTTGCCGGGGTCTATCTAAGCTTCTTTCTCGACAGCGCGCCGGCACCGACCATCATCTTAATCCTGTCTTCGATCTTCGTGGTCGCATTTGTCTTATCGGTACGCGCCGGCGCCAAACCGGCATCGATCGATTAGCGATATTTATACCAAGGGAATTTACTATTGGCCTATTTGATGGATGCAAACCGGTTCATCCGGCAAGAGCGTATTCCCGAAAAGTGTGTAGCGGTTTTCGGATAAGAATACGCGACAAAACAAAAAGATAGCGCGACGAAGCTATTCCAACGCTTCGTGACAAGCGCTAGAACACAATCTGAAAAGTGGTGACCGGTTTTCAGAAAAATTGTGCGACAAAACAAATAGATAGAACACTTTTCGCGATTCACAAATCGCGAAAAGTGTGCTTATCAGCAAACAAAATCGCGGCGGTTAAATCGGTCAATAGTAAATTCTCTTGGTATTACCAGCCCGAAAATAACCGCCAATAGGCATCGACAATCGCCCGCTTGGAAAACCGGTGGTCAAGGCTGGCGCGGCCATTCTCGACCAACCGCTTGGCCAGCTCCTTGTCGCTGCGGATTTCGGCAATAGCCGAAGCGATGCCCTCATCATCACCAATATCGGCCATCAGCCCATCCTTGCGGTCGGTCATGTACCAGCTAGGCCCTTCGCTGCGGGTCGATACCACTGGAACCCCCACGCCCCATGCCTCCAGCGCCACATTGCCGAGCGGTTCGTGTTTCGATGGCATGCAGCACAGATCGGCGGCCCTGAGAAAGGGCACCGTGTCTTTTTGCCAGCCGACAAACCGCAATCGCTCGATTATACCTTCGCGCCGCGCCAACCGTTCCAGGTTTTCGCGCTCCTGGCCATCGCCTACCAGCCACAAATAGACCCCGTCCAATCTGGCGACCGCGCGGATCAGAGTGTCGAACCCTTTTCGGCCGACAAATCGACCGGCCCCAACAACCACAAAAGCTTCTTCAGGAGTGTTGAGTTCAGCCTTTGCGATTGCTGGCGCATCGCTGACGGTGGTGAAATTCGACACCACTTCGAGCCGGCCATTCCAACCGAGATTATGGCAACACTCGACAATCCCCGGCGTGTTGCCAACCAATATGTCGATATTGGTGAACGCATCCAATTTTTCGGGATAGTCGCCAAGCCGCGCAACCCGTACCGCGTCGCGATAGTCCGGCACCATACGTGATCCGCGCGGCATCCACGCCATCAACGCGTCTGGTTTGAACTGATTGATCAAGTGGTTTACCCGGCTCATCAAAAAGAACCGCTCAACAGAAACCCGGCGAAAATTTCCTTCATGAATTTCCGCCACCCTGGCAACCGCGTCGCGCCAGGTACGGTTCGGGCGGATAAACGCCTTTTGTTCAGCGCCACGTTCGGCAAATGCGTGAGCCAGATGCACGAAGAATTTCTCCGCACCCCCTTCCTTGCCCATGTGAAAATGAACAATCTTCATGAAGTACGCCCACACGGAATATGGATCACCAGGTAAAACATCACCGTCCAATATTATTGCTGAACACGCCCCAGCTATAGCGGGCCTGATAGGTAAGGTTGCGCCATAATCGGCTAAACGAATTGCCGCCGGCAGCTTCGCGCCTGGCATCACCGATGGTACCGGTTTCCGCATCCTGGTTGCCAAGTTCGACCGGCGACGGGGTTACCGTCAACACGGTAATTCCTTTCTCCCACCAGAATTTAAAGTCCTCGTCCACCGGCCGAAAAAACGGCAGGGAACTGTCTCGCAAACGGACTGCCGCGTCGCGGGTCAACCCATAGGCGGTCAAGCAGGTGGGAACCCGTTTCGGCAAACCGATCCAAGCGCTGTCGGTCAAAGGTTGCTTGCGGATATAGATGGGTTCAGAAAGCTGAAACAGTTTGACGCAATCAAACGGTTTGCCGGCAAAGCGGCAATCTAGAGCTTCGATTTTTGCCATGATCGCGGCCAGTTCCGGCTTCGCGGAAAAATCATCCTCAAAGATGAAGCCACCGGCTTGATCGCCTTCGGCGATGCGCCGCCAGCACTCCAAGTGGCTTAGATAACAACCTATTTCCGCTGGCACCAAAGGCACCCGGGCGCGCCGCCGATTGCTGGCGTGGTCATAGACCCGGGCGATTTCGTCTTTACTCAGTGCCGTGCCGAGGATACCGGGCACCCGTTCGCATTCGACCCCGGCCGTAGCAAATTCTTGCTTGGCGCAGGAAAGCCTAGTCGTATTGTTATCGAGATTGATCAGGTAGGAGGTCCACATGCGCTAGAGCTCTTTTAATGAATTCGAAGTCAATTGTGTTTCTTGATTTGCGAGGTAGGCCGCAGCTGAAACGTGTGCAGCGCGATGCGGTGCATCGGGCAAACCCGGTTCGGCGGCGGATGCCCGCCAATCAGAACCTGAAAGGATGGGCGCTTTTGCGCCAATATCTGCGCATCGCCGCATGAGCGTACCGCGCGGTATGGCCATGCGCGTCGCTACTTGATCTTGACGCAAAATCGCTCCATCACAATGGCTCCGAATTCATTAAAAGGGCTCTAAGTCAAATCGACCTCAACTTGTCTCATCTTGGCAACGCCCATGGCTTTCAATTGCCGACACCCCATTTTGATCTGGCTGACCACGCGCCGCCACTTAAACCCAAGCCATATGGCCTTCGTTTGCCCCGCATAACCCACCTTATTACCCTTCGCGATCATCGAGCCGGAACAAAGCGGATCGCTTACCCCGTAAAGTGCCGCGCAGTCGGATTGAATGAGCGGTGCCGGCTCCACTTGCCAAGAATTAAGCGTCGCGGTTTGGCAGATCAAAGCGTCAGCAAGGCCAATGGCGTGGTTGGCCGCCGTGATAAGTTTCCTGGCCCCATCTGGCCACAGCACATAACCGGCAGCACCGGAACGATCAAGATATAGCCGGACCAGATGAAAACGGCCAGCCAAGGCTATCGGTTTGCGGTCGAGCAGTTTTCTGCGCCCGCGCGCCTCCAGCGTTAAATGATCGGCGCCATCAAATTCTTCTAGCGCCGCCAGCACCTCGGGCAGGAAACGGGAAATCAACACATCGTCTTCCAGCACCAGCACCGGTTGACCATACCCAGCGACCCGCTCCCAGCACCTGCGATGGCTCAACATACAGGCGATTTCAGTATCCTTAAGCGGCCGCTCCCAGCGGTCCAACAAAGGCGCAAGCGCGTTGAAATCGAGATCGG
>CBDFKB010000001.1:0-8321 GCA_965248715.1 Rhizobiaceae bacterium | reverse complement strand
TTGCTGGCGCATCACTGACCGTGGTGAAATTCGACACCACTTCGAGCCGACCATTCCAACCGAGATTATGGCAACATTCGACAATCCCCGGCGTGTTGCCAACCAATATGTCAATATTGGTGAACGCATCCAATTTTTCGGGATAGTCGCCAAGCCGCGCAACCCGTACCGCGTCGCGATAGTCCGGCACCATACGTGATCCGCGCGGCATCCACGCCATCAACGCGTCTGGTTTGAACTGATTGACCAAGTGGTTTACCCGGCTCATCAAAATGAACCGCTCAACAGAAACCCGGCGAAAATTTCCTTCATGAATTTCCGCCACCCTGGCAACCGCGTCGCGCCAGGTACGGTTCGGGCGGATAAACGCCTTTTGTTCAGCGCCACGTTCGGCAAATGCGTGAGCCAGATGCACGAAGAATTTCTCCGCACCCCCTTCCTTGCCCATGTGAAAATGAACAATCTTCATGAAGTACGCCCACACGGAATATGGATCACCAGGTAAAACATCACCGTCCAATATTATTGCTGAACACGCCCCAGCTATAGCGGGCCTGATAGGTAAGGTTGCGCCATAATCGGCTAAACGAATTGCCGCCGGCAGCTTCGCGCCTGGCATCACCGATGGTACCGGTTTCCGCATCCTGGTTGCCAAGTTCGACCGGCGACGGGGTTACCGTCAACACGGTAATTCCTTTCTCCCACCAGAATTTAAAGTCCTCGTCCACCGGCCGAAAAAACGGCAGGGAATTGTCTCGCAAACGGACTGCCGCGTCGCGGGTCAATCCATAGGCGGTCAAGCAGGTGGGAACCCGTTTCGGCAAACCGATCCAAGCGTTGTCGGTCAAAGGTTGCTTGCGGATATAGATGGGTTCAGAAAGCTGAAACAGTTTGACGCAATCAAACGGTTTGCCGGCAAAGCGGCAATCTAGAGCTTCGATTTTTGCCATGATCGCGGCCAGTTCCGGCTTCGCGGAAAAATCATCCTCAAAGATGAAGCCACCGGCTTGATCGCCTTCGGCGATGCGCCGCCAGCACTCCAAGTGGCTTAGATAACAACCTATTTCCGCTGGCACCAAAGGCACCCGGGCGCACCGCCGATTGCTGGCGTGGTCATAGACCCGGGCGATTTCGTCTTTACTCAGTGCCGTGCCGAGGATACCGGGCACCCGTTCGCATTCGACCCCGGCCGTAGCAAATTCTTGCTTGGCGCAGGAAAGCCTAGTCGTATTGTTATCGAGATTGATCAGGTAGGAGGTCCACATGCGCTAGAGCTCTTTTAATGAATTCGAAGTCAATTGTGTTTCTTGATTTGCGAGGTAGGCCGCAGCTGAAACGTGTGCAGCGCGATGCGGTGCATCGGGCAAACCCGGTTCGGCGGCGGATGCCCGCCAATCAGAACCTGAAAGGATGGGCGCTTTTGCGCCAATATCTGCGCATCGCCGCATGAGCGTACCGCGCGGTATGGCCATGCGCGTCGCTACTTGATCTTGACGCAAAATCGCTCCATCACAATGGCTCCGAATTCATTAAAAGGGCTCTAAGTCAAATCGACCTCAACTTGTCTCATCTTGGCAACGCCCATGGCTTTCAATTGCCGACACCCCATTTTGATCTGGCTGACCACGCGCCGCCACTTAAACCCAAGCCATGTGGCCTTCGTTTGCCCCGCATAACCCACCTTATTACCCTTCGCAATCATCGAGCCGGAACAAAGCGGATCGCTTACCCCGTAAAGTGCCGCGCAGTCGGATTGAATGAGCGGTGCCGGCTCCACTTGCCAAGAATTAAGCGTCGCGGTTTGGCAGATCAAAGCGTCAGCAAGGCCAATGGCGTGGTTGGCCGCCGTGATAAGTTTCCTGGCGCCACCTGGCCACAGCACATAACCGGCAGCACCGGAACGATCAAGATATAGCCGGACCAGATAAAAACGGCCAGCCAAGGCTATCGGTTCGCGGTCGAGCAGTTTTCTGCGCCCGCGCGCCTCCAGCGTTAAATGATCGGCGCCATCAAATTCTTCTAGCGCCGCCAGCACCTCGGGCAGGAAACGGGAAATCAACACATCGTCTTCCAGCACCAGCACCGGTTGACCATACCCAGCGACCCGCTCCCAGCACCTGCGATGGCTCAACATACAGGCGATTTCAGTATCCTTAAGCGGCCGCTCCCAGCGGTCCAACAAAGGCGCAAGCGCGTTAAAATCCAGATCGGCTGGCGCTACCGCCGTGATCCGTTCAAATGTTAGACCAAGGTCCGCCAATTGCTGTTGTTGAAATTCCAGCCGGTCTTTCGACCCATCAAGATTGATAAGGAGGATGTGCAAGAAGTCTCCACGCCAAATGGGTCAACATCGAGTTTTATGGATATCAGACCTTTATCGGGTGGAATTAGAACATCGCAAGCAATGGCGCAAGCGCGTGCGCCGCCAGCCATGCCGGGCGCAATTTGCCGGCCCCAAGTGGAATGAACCCTCAATAGGGAATGGTAAGGGTTGCCACTCCGCGCACCAACACCACCTCGGCAGTGGAAATAGCAGATATTTGCCAACCGGTAACAGTCTCCATGCCCATGCCAAGTACGGTGCCATCGCCAAAAACCACGATCGGTTTTTTGTCGATCCAAACCGCGGTTAGCGACGGTAACGGCTCCACATCGGCGGAAAAATTGACCCGCTCTGCAATTGGCGGAAACTGTCTGCGGGTCGCTAGCCAATTTTTTATTTCCCGCCACTGACCTTTGGCGTCATCTGGCAATTCGCCCTCGAGCGCCAATGCGCCATCCTCATCATAGGCAACCTGCACAAAATAGCTCAATCCAACATCGTTCAGTTTCGAGCGCAATGCCCAGGCATAGGGTTCGCGCAGTTCTGGTTGAATCGAAGTCGTCGGGACCACCGGCGCGTCATTGACCAGTTGCATGGGCATGAAACCTTGCTCGAAGAAATATTTGGCGACCGGTGCCGCGATGATAGACGGAAATATTCCAGCGGCAAACGCGAACACAGTCACCAGCGCTTTTCCTGCATCGATCATTATTTTGTCCCTTGGTTCAAGTTGGCTGTCTTGGAAAGATCGGACACCAATCCGGCAATTTCGGAAATATATTGCGGTGTCCCGGTTACCCGCGCCGCATTGGCATCGGCGTCAAACATGACTTCAAAACCTTCGCCGATCAGGTTTCGCGCACCAATGATTTCGACCAGCCGGCTAAATCGCACTGCTTGCAACGGTATCGCGTCGACGACAATGTCATTGCTGACGCCAACATGAAGCATGGTGTCGTGCACGAACCAGTTGATGTCATACAAGCTTGTGAGCTTTGTCATGAAGCCGACCAAATCAGCCGGCAGCCGCGTTTCGCGCACCAAGCCTGACACTTGGTGCGATACCGATGCGGTCAAATCCAAGCGTTTGGCGAATTGGCGCAGCAATTCCGGTAAGGATTGTTCGATCACGATTACAAGCCCGGGAGGGGCCGGGTCGGTGATCCGCCAGGCGGAATATTCGCTCTGCTCAGTAGTGCTAAGCGCACCATTGCCGAGTTTTGTTGAACGCAGTAGCGGTTTCCCATCGCTGGAATTTTTGCCACCGTGATCAGGCAGCAAAGTCAGACTTGCGACCGGGCCAAGCAGCAGGCCGGCAAGAATTACTGTCGCAATATTGCTTGTAGATGCCATGTTTGCCTCACCGCGTTGGTGCCCATGCCGCATTAAATCGCGTCAATGCGGGACACCGAGAACCTCGTGGCAGACGACAATCAAGATTTATGCCAGACCACAGATCGGCTGGCGCGGGCTTTGCGGACCGCTTGTAATGGCGATACTTTACGGTGGCCCGGCTAGGGCGTGTCACCCAAAAGTGGGTACCGGTTTTGGGAAAAATGACACGCGTAAACAAATGGATGGCGCGACGAAGCTATTCCAACGCTTCGTGACAAGCGCTTGATGTGGCGCGGCGATTGCATCACTATTCGGCAAAACTCAAACATGTCCCGGTCTGGCACAAACCTATGTCGAAATATCTTCTTCCCTGGCTCTTATTTACGACACCACTGATCTATTATCCTGGATTTATCCAGGTCGGCGAAGTGGTGGAAATGTCAACCAACCGAGGATTGATGACGGAAATTGTCGTCAAATGCGGGCGTAGATCGAACGGGCAAATCCTGGCCGGCATCATGACTTATGCGAAAATAGACGAGATGTTCTGTTCGTCAAAATATCACTGCTTCGCGGCGCCGGAACCTGCTTTTACTGATACCTGCTACCGCTAAGAAAAGCACAATTACCCAGAAATACCGTAGACTCTAGCGCTTGTAACCCAAAAGTGGGCGCCGGTATTGGGAAAAATGACACGTATAAACAACCAGATAGCGCGACGAAGCGAATCTAACGCTTGGTGACACGCTCTAGAGGCCCAGTTCGCGGATCACCACTTTGAGTATATGCTCGCGGGCCCGTTCGAAGAAACTTTCACGCGCCCCTTTGACCACCGCAATACCGGAAATGACCTTTTCATGGTCAATCGACTGCCCCTCAACCAGCTTAAAATAGACCGAATAGTGCGCGGAGCTTGGAACCAGCTTGTCTGGCCCGGCCTCCAAAACCGCAATCGGACCGTCGAACTTGGTTGCCAAATATGGTTCTTCCAGCCATTCGACTGCGGTCGGGGCGATTTCGGTAACTTCCGTATCGAGTGAGGGCAGTTGCGGATCGTTGGGGATAAAGCGAGCCGGCGCGCCAACAACAAGTCGGCCGAGCTCGGCTTCACCCACATATCCTTTTACAATGTCGCCATCGTGCCCGCGCACCCTGGCCAGCAACATATCTGGATTGACCCACATACCCGGTTGAATCTCCCGATCCATGTCGGCGACTTGCCCCGATATCGGCGCCGCGAGCGAAAGCTTTGCCGATTGGCGCTCCATCCCGGCCCTGCGTTCGCGGGCGCTGGACAGCTCATTTTTTAAGATCATCGATGCGGCGCGGTCGGTCTTGTCGGCGCCGGAACGTTGGAGCCGATAGTTCAGCGCTTCTATTCGCTCATTGATCAGCAGCAATTCCTGTTCCAATTGGTCAGAGCGCAACTGGAACAATTGCATACCAGTGGCCACCATTTCGCCTGGCACGACATTGACCGAGGCGACCTGCGCCGGCACCGGAGCATGCAGGCTGGCTTCATGGCGAGATTTCAATATCGCCGGGACGACAACGGTCGCCGATAAAGGCAGCACCGCCAGCGCAACCAAGAAGGCGACGATCCCAACGGTGATATACGTGCGAAACGAACGAAATATGCTCATGCGCTTTTCCCACCATACGCGAATTTCGGCCACCAGCGGTTTGACCATCATCATCGAAAAGACCGCCGCGAACATCAGTAAACCAAGAGCCTTGAAAAAGAACGAATAGGCGACATACGCGATCCCGAAATACAATATCAGACGATAAAGCCCGGTCAAAAACGCGTACGTAGTCGCCATTCGGCGCCGCAATGCAGGCAAATCATCAGGTGCAGGCTCCCGCAAGCGAAACAAGAATTCGCGCAATCGCCATTTCAGCAGAGCAAATGATCGCGACTGCATGTTTTCGAATTTCATAAAATCGCTGAGGATATAATATCCATCGAAACGCATGAACGGGTTGAGGTTGACCAGCAAGCTGGTCAGCCAGCTTGTGGTGGCGATTGCAAACACCGAGGTTCTCAATCCGCCGTCCGGTAAAAACACCCACACAAAGGTTGCAATCGACGCCAGCGCCAACTCAACCAAAATTCCGGCACTGTCGATCAACAGCCGCTGCCGGCGCGACTTAAGCCGCCAGGCATCACTGGTATCGGTGTACAAGATCGGGATCAGCAAAATGAATGCAGCGCCAATCGCTGGCACCTTGAGGCCAAATTTGTGGGCCATATAGGCGTGACCCAACTCATGAAGCGATTTGATGAAAACCAGGCTGGCGCCGTAAATGATTGCGCCCTTGATGCTCAAAAGAAATTGGAACGCGCCAGCAAATTGTTCCCATTGCCGCGATACCAGAAACAGGCCGATTATTGCCAGTACCGCGAATACGATTACCGCTTGCGTAGTAAACAAAAAGCGGATCGAGGGATAGGTCGTTGCCAAAAACCGGTTTGGCCTGAACAAAGGGATACGAAAAAACATGTAGGTGCGGATGATTTTCATCAACCAATGGCTACGCTTCTTTTGTTCCGAAGCAAAAAGGCTCGCAAACCCACCCTCATTGGCCGGGTCAATGGTGAGGAAATTGCCATGCAAGAAGTTAATCAGCGCATCGATGTCGGCAGGCGTGATGTCAGCATTGACCTCGCGCTTCAGCGTTTCGATTAGTTTCTGCGAACTGCCCACACCCCAATGCGACAGCGCTTCCAAGGTCGGACGGTCAATATCGAAATAGCGGTTTTGCGCCGGATCGTGGATCAGCCAGGTCGGTTCACCGTCAAATCGCGCCGCGCCATCTGCGATCTGCAAATCCTCGCGCAATGCCGGCAATGACCGATCTGTTGGTGGCGCGCCCAATTCGGCCATCGACAGGCTCATTGTTTCGCCTTCCGCTTATCGCGCGCTAAGCGTTTTGGATTTACAGCCCAAGCCATTGCCGCAATGTCGAAATCGGCCGGCGGAACAAGAAGAACGCGAGCGATACGTCATCCCCGAATATTTGCGCAGTACCACGAAGCCCGATACGCGGCAGCACCTTGCCCCCGTTCAGCGCGTTCAAATCGGCATAGACCTTATAGCTCAAGACGTTTTCTTGGTCGGGCGTGGCTTGATAGCTGGTCACCGTCAGCTTGGCGTGAATCGGTTTCAGCGGATCGGAATCAAGAAACAGTTTTACTTCCGCACCTTCATGCAGAACGATTGCATCGCTGACCGGCAATTGAATGGTGACGTTGACTTGCGATGGATCAGCAATCCGCATGATGCGTTCGCCGACGTGGACCGGCCGGCCAATCCATTCATCCTTGTCGGCGAAAACAGCAATGCCAGAAGTCACCGCGTTAACGATGGTCTTTTTCAGCAAATCGCTGGCGAAATCATATTCTGCGGCTTTTAGCTTGAGTTCCGAGCGCACGGTCGCCAACTCCCGTTTGCGCTCCGCATCGTTAAACGATGAACGCAAAGCCTCTTGATAACGGGCCTGGGCAACTTCTACTTCCCGCCCGGCAATCTCGAACCTGTTGCGGGCATCCGTATCATCGAAGGTCACGAGCCTTTCACCCTGGCCGACGGTTTGATACGGGCTGACCGCGATAGAGCGTAAAACCCCATCAATCGGCGCGGTGACCACGGTCGGGTTCGACGCGGTGATTTCGGCCGGCGCAAGCGCGTTCATCGGCACCTGAATGATGCCTAATCCCGCGAGTAATACCAATATTGCTGCAAACACCAACGGCTTGCGGATTGTTTTTAGATTGATCAGCCCCGACCCTGCATGCGCGACATAGGCATGGGAATAGGTCTCGGCCAGGCGCTCGGCGAACGCGCAATCATTTTCCGGCCAATCGTTTTCACGTGCAAAAACCAACTGCCCGTACACATGCCCGCCGCCAGTCGCCATCGGAACCCTGAACAGATAGGCGAACGGATAGGTGTTTTCGGCCTTTTGCCGGTCGTTCATATGATAGGTCAGCGAAAACGAGCTGGCGGACTTGGCGCCTTTGGTCTTGATGTCGGTGCGAACCGCGTTTTCGAGAATGGACGCAAAACTGGTATTGCGGTCGACCGTGGATATGCTGGAAATCCGCTTGAGCGCGTAGCGTGAACTACCGGATCGCTGCAGAAAAAACGCTTGGCGAAAGCGAATTAGCGCCCGGCCCTCATTGACCATCATATAGGTCAGTTCGGTGCCGCCGCGCACTAATCGAATTTCCCGCTCGATCTTTAGCAGTGTCTCAAGGGCGCTAGTGGCAGTGGCAAGCGCCGGATTTGCTGCAGGCAGGGTAACGCCATCGGCAGGCAGGGTAACGCCATCGGCAGGCACCGCATTGGCGACGGCTTGCGCTGCGCCTGGGGTGGGCGTTGCATTAACGACGGCCGTAGATTTGCTGACTGCCCCGGATACAACCGCCGGCTTCGCACTGTTTACACCGCGGGCCGGCTTTTTCCCGCCGCTTGCCGATGTCGGATTAATCCGTGCACTGGCTGATCTCGCCGTTTTGGCCATTAATTAATTCCACACAATTGCACTCGGCCTATTGACCAGGAATGTCAAATAAGGCGTCGCCCCCCATGCCGACCCGGATACGACCCGGATCATCAACAAATTTTCCCACCACCTGAATGGTCTGGCTAACCGGATC